>NZ_JBFUJY010000002.1:0-874477 GCF_056401155.1 Sphingomonas sp. P4_G2
CCCATCATCCAAGCTTCGCTAAGTGGCTTCGCCACTAAGCTTCGCTATCCTTCTCCCACAAGGGGAGAAGGAGTGATGGTTAAGCCTCCGCCTTCGCCGGCACGACGCCGCGGCGAATCTGGTCGAGTTCGATGCTCTCGAACAGCGCCTTGAAATTGCCTTCGCCGAAGCCGTCATTGCCCTTGCGCTGGATGATCTCGAAGAAGATCGGACCGACCATATTCTCGGTGAAGATCTGCAGCAGCAGACCGCCGCCGGTCTCCGGCGATCCGTCGATCAGGATGTGGCGCTTGCGCATCTCGGCGACGTCATGGCCATGGCCGGGCAGGCGCTTGTCGATCAGGTCGAAATAGGTGTCGGGCGCGGTCTGGAACCGGATGCCGTTGGCGCGCAGCTGGTCGATCGTCGAGAAGATGTCGTCGGTCGCCAGCGCCAGATGCTGGATGCCTTCGCCCTTATAATCCTTGATGAATTCCTCGATCTGCGAATGCTCGTCCTGGCTTTCGTTCAAGGGAATGCGGATCTTGTCGTCGGGCGCGGTCATCGCCTTGGAGAACAGGCCAGTCGACTGACCCTCGATGTCGAAATAGCGGATCTGGCGGAAGTTGAAGATCCGCTCGTAATAATTCGCCCAATAATCCATCCGCCCGCGGTTGAGATTGTGGGTCAGGTGATCGAGCGTGTGCAGCCCGACCGAATGATCGTCGACGCCTGCACCGGTCGGCACGAAATCGGTCTCGTAAATCTTCGACTTGGCATCGACGAGATAGAGGTTGGCGCCGCCGATGCCCTCAATCGCTGGGATGTCGAGTTCGCCCGGGCCGTGTTCGCCCTTCACTTCGGTCGCACCGCGTTCGAGCGCGAGGTCGCGCGCCTTTTCGCCGTCGGCGACGCGGAACGCCATCGCATTGGCGCTCGGGCCATGGGCGTTGCGGAAGCCAGCGACCTGGCCGGCATCGTCCATGTTGAGCAGGAAGTTGATGTCGCCCTGGGCATAGCGGCGCACATTCTTCGACTTGTGCGTGCCGACATGGGTGAAGCCCATTTTCTCGAACAGGTCGGCCATCTTTTCCGGGTCGGGCGAGGTGAATTCGACGAATTCGAACCCGTCCAGGCCCATCGGATTGTCGTGCGCGTCGGTCATTGGAACATGCTCCAGGGGGAAAAGTCGTTTCAGATGAAACTATATCGTGTTTCAGTGGTGGCGTCCACCGTCCCGAACGCATGTCACGCAACGCTTGTTTCGCGCGGACGAACACCGCAAAGTGACCGGAAATGGCCGATTTGAAGCTCGATCAGTTCCTTCCCTACCGGCTCTCGGTCGTGTCCAACCGCGTGTCGGCGGCGATCGCGACCGCCTATGACCGGCTGTTCGGGCTGCGCATCCCCGAATGGCGCCTGATCGCTGTTATTGCGGAAGGGCCGGGGATCACGCAGCAGGCGCTGGGTGTGGCGACGCGAATGGACAAGGTGACGGTGAGCCGGGCAGCGCAGGCTTTGGTCGAGCGCGGCCTCGTCGCGCGCGCGCCGAACGAAGGCGACCGGCGATCGCACTTGCTCGCGCTGACCGCCACCGGCCGGCTGCTCTACGAGCAGGTCGCGCCCAAGGCACTCGAGCTCGAGGCCAAGGTGCTCGAGCAGCTCGACGCCGGCGAACGTCTTGCCTTGTCGGCGATGCTCGATCGCATCGAAGCGGCGGCGAGCGAAGTCGCTCCCGAGGGCGTCGGGGCGGATTGAGCGTGAACCGATCGGGCTGTGGCGCGTTGGCAGGCGCGAAGGGGGCGAAGGACGATCCCCGAAAAGGGGCCGTTGTGTCGCGTCTTGTATCGCATTGTTGTCTGGCTATCGCGGCGTGCGCCGTTGTTCCCGGAGCGTTGGTCGCGCAACAGACCAACCCGCCGGCGCGCGCCGGCAGCAGCGCGCCGGCCGACCCTTCGAGCCAGGATCAGGCACGGCAATCGGGCGAGCCCAAGCCGGTGCCGACCCCGACCAGCGATCCGCTCGGCGACAAGCCGATCGTGCCCGACGACCAGTTCGACAAGTCGCTGCCGCCTTTGTCGAACGACATCAACGCGCCACTTGAGCCGATCCCGCAGGAAGCACCCTTCACCCCGCAGACCGCGGACAAGGCGCCGCCCAGCATCACGCCGCCAGCAACGCCCGCGCCCGACGTGCCGCCGGGAACGCTGCCGCCGGCACCCGAGCCCGCGCCCGAACTCGCCGCGCCGCTGCCGACGCTCGACAGCTACAATACGACGCCGGTGACCGAAGTCGCCGACGTGCCGGGCGGCAAGAGCGCGGAGATACGCTACGACACCGTCGTCAACGGTCTCGGCGATCTCGGCCTCGACAGTGACTTCAAGACCTTCTCGTCGTTGAAGAAGGGCGGCGGCAAGGCGGCCAATGCCGCGATGGTGGCGGCGCGCGGACGCGAGGACGAGGCATTGGCGGTGCGGCTGATGCATTCGCGCGGTTATTATGACGCGACCGCCTTGTCGTCGGTCGAGAGCATCCCCAACCAACCCGGCCGCGTCCGGGTGGTGATCAACGCGGTGCCGGGCAAGCAATATACCTTCGCATCGATCAACGTCGATTCGCAGCCGGTGGTGCCGGGCGACCTGATCACCAGAAACCTGCCGCTCAAGGTCGGCGAGCCGATCGATGCGGTCCGGGTGCAGGGCGCCGAGGCCAATGTCACGCTGGAGATGGGGCGTAACGGCTATCCGTTCGTGCATCTGGGCACGCGCGACATCCTGCTCGACGACACTGCCTTTACCGGGGATTATACCTTGCCGGTCGACACCGGCCCGCGCTCGAGCTTCGGCGATGTCAGCACGAGCGGGCGGCTTGCCTTTGGGCCCGATCACATCCGCCTCCTGCGCCGCTTCAAGCCGGGCCAGCTCTACGACACCGAAAAGGTCGACGATCTCAGGAAAGCGCTGGTCGCGACCGGGTTGTTCTCGACCGTGACGGTCGAGCCGGTCGATACCGGCAAGACCGCGGCCGATGGTACCCGGATCGTCGACCTGGCGGTGACCCAGCGGGTCGGGCGGACGCGGTCGATCGCGGCAACCGGCGGCTACAGCACCGGCGAGGGAATCAAGCTCGAAGGCACGTTCACCGCGCGCAATGCTTTCCCGCCCGAAGGCGCGTTCATCGTCGGCGCGGTCGCCGGCACGCAGGAACAGAGCGGCACGGTCACTTTCCGCCGCTCGAACTGGAATCAGCGCGATCGCACGCTGTCGTTCGGGCTCAGCGCGGGGCATAACAATTACGACGCCTTCGACGCCGCGACCCTGTCGCTGTTCGGCCGCGTCTCGTACGATTCGACGCCGATCTGGCAGAAGCGGATTACGTATGGCTATGGCTTCGAGCTGACCGGGACCAACGAAAGCGTCTATAATTTCAACGCCGGCAAGCGCGAACGGGGCACCTATTTCATCGCCGCGCTGCCGCTCAACATTCAGTGGGACACGTCGGACGATCTGCTCAATCCGACCAAGGGCTATCGCCTGAAACTGACACTCAGCCCGGAAACATCGGTGCGCGGGCCGATCCGTCCTTATGCCCGCACCCAGATCGACGCGAGTGTCTATTATCCCGTGACGAGCAACATCGTGATTGCGGGGCGCGGCCGAGTCGGATCGATCCTGGGCATCGCGCGCGATGACCTGGCGCCGTCGCGGCGTTATTATGGTGGCGGTGGCGGGTCGGTGCGCGGCTATGGCTATCAGCGGTTGGGGCCGTTCGATCCCAATGGCGATCCGGTCGGCGGGCGCAGCGTCAACGAATTCGCGCTGGAGGCCCGCTATCGGTTCGGCAATTACGGCATCGTGCCGTTCATCGATGCCGGCAATTCCTACGCCAGCTCGATGCCCAAATTCACCGACTGGAAATTCGGCGCGGGCATAGGCGGGCGGTTCTACACCAATTTCGGGCCGATCCGGGTCGACGTCGCGACCCCGCTCAACAAGCGCAAGGGTGACTCGCGGATCGCGCTCTACATCTCGATCGGTCAGGCCTTCTGATGGTCGACGAAACCACCCCAGTCGAGACTCCCGAGAGCGACATCATCGTGGTGAAGCGGCCGTGGTGGCTGCAACTCGCGCGCGGCATCGTCATCCTGTGCGTCGCGATCCTGGCGCTGTTGACGATGGTCTATTTCGGGCTCGACACCGCGCCCGGCCACCGCTTCATCGTCTCGCGGCTGGAAAGCTACAAGACCGAGACCGGGCTCAACATCAAGGTCGGACGGATCCGCGGCTCGATCTACGGCAAGATGGAATTGCTCGACCTCAGGGTCAGCGATCCCCAGGGCATTTTCCTGACCGCGCCGACGGCGACGATCGACTGGAATCCGTTCCAGTTCCTGTGGAACCATATCGACGTCAATTCGATGGCCGCGCCGACCGTGGTGATGCACCGGTCGCCGTCGTTGCTGCCCAGCGCGCCCAACACGCCGATCCTCCCCGATATCGATATCGATATCGGCAGCCTGAAGGTCGACCGGCTGCTGCTCAAGGCGCCGGTGACTGGACAGCAGCACATCATCCGGCTCGACGGCGTCGCGCATATCGCCGATCGCCGTGCGCAATTGATCGCCAATGCCGATGCGGTGCGCGGGGCGGGGATTGCCGGTGGCGATCGATTGCGGCTGGTGCTCGACGCCCAGCCCGACGCGAACAAGCTGGGCATCCGGGTCAGGTTCGACGCGCCAGCCGATGGCGTCGCCGCCAGCATGACCGGCGTCAAGGCGCCGATGGCGATCCGCATCGGCGGTGCCGGCGACTGGAAATCGTGGAAAGGCAAGGGCGTCGCCGCACTGAATGGCCAGTCGCTCGCCGATCTCGATCTCGGCGCGCAGAACGGCACCTTCTTGATCAAGGGTGTGACCCATCCCGGCCTGTACCTCAAAGGTCCGGTCGAGCGGCTGACCGCGCCGGGGTTGAACGTCGACATCGTCTCGACCCTGGAGAAGCGCAAGGCGACGACGCGGATGACGCTCAAGTCGGACGCGCTGGCAGTGGCCGCGAGCGGACTGCTCGACCTTGGCGAGAACAAGTTCGGCAATTTCGTGATCGACGCGCGGTTGCTCACACCCGGTGCGATGCTGCCCAATCTGTCCGGGCGCGACGTGATGACGCATTGGACGCTCGACGGGCCGTTCGCGACTCCGACCATCGGCTACAATCTCAGCGCCGCGTCGATCGCGTTCGGCGGTACCGGACTTGAAGGGCTGACCGCCTCGGGCAAGGCGACGGTCGATGCCAAGCATGTCCTGATCCCGGTCAATGCGCGCGCCCGCCGCGTCACCGGAATGAATGCGGCAGCCGGCATGCTGCTGACTAATGTCACCGCGGTCGGCGATTTCGCTTATTCGAACGGTAAGCTTCTGTCCGACAATCTGAAGCTCAAATCCGACAAGATCGACGCCACCGCGATCGTCGTCGCCGATCTGCCGAGCGGCCATTATACCGGCGCGCTGAAGGGGCGGGTCAACAACTACACGATCGACGGGATCGGCATCGTCGACCTGACCACCGACGCCAAATTGGTATCGATGCCCAAGGGCGGATTCGGGATCAAAGGGCGGATCGCGGCGAGGACGCGGCGCATCTTCAATTCGGGCGCGGAAAGCTTCCTCGGCGGCCAGGCGATCGTCACCAGCGATATCGGCTATGGCACCGACGGGGTCTTCACTTTCTCCAACGTCAAGCTCGCCGCGCCGCGGCTCAGCATCTATCGCGGCTCGGGCAGCTATCGGCCCAATGGTCAGATCACCTTTGTCGGCGACGCGCATTCGAAGGATTACGGCCCGATCAACGCGCGGGTGGCCGGGACGGCTGCTGCGCCGGTGATCGTCATCCATGCACCGCGCCCGGGTGTCGGCGTCGGCCTCGCCGGGCTCGAAGCGACGATCCGCGGCAAGGGGGACGGCTATGCCATCGTCGCCAAGGGGACGACCAATTACGGGCCGTTCGCCGCCAACGTGCTGGTGCGCAGCGGCAAGACGCTGGCGATCCAGGTCAATCAGGGCAGTACCTTCGCGGGCATGAACCTGACCGGTGCGCTGCAACAGACCGCGGCGGGGCCATTCGCGGGCAAGCTGCAATTCGCCGGATCGGGGATCAACGGCACCGCCACGCTCGGCGCGGAGGGCAAGGTGCAGCGCGCCGACATCGCCGCGCGCGCCTATAACGCCACGATCCCCGGCAATCTGGATTTCACCATCGGCCGCGCGATCGTCAACGCCAGCGTGGTGCTCTACCCGAACGCGCCGCGGGTCCTGGCCGATATCCAGGTCGGCAACATGCGCTATGGCGCGACGGTGTTCCAGGCGGCACGCGCCAAGATCGATTATTCGAACGGCAGCGGTACCGCCCAGGCAGTGCTGGCGGGGTCGTCGGGCGTGCCGTTCAGCATGGGCATCAATGCCCGGCTCCAGCCCAAATTGTGGCTGGTGGCGGTATCGGGCAAGGCCAACGGCATCGGCTTCCGCACCCCGCGCGCGGCGCAGATCGAGCCGCTGAACGGCGAATACCGGCTGCTCCCGAGCCAGGTCGATTTCGACAAGGGCAGCGCCCGGATCGCCGGCTCCTATGGCAAAGGGCTGTCGATGCAGGCGCGGCTCGACAAGCTCGATCTGTCGGTGGCCAATGCACTGTTCCCCAATCTCGGCATCGACGGCAGCGCCACGGGCAGCGTCGACTATGTCCAGCCGGCGGGCGCGAACGTGCCCAATATCGATACGCGTCTGACGATCACGAACTTCACGCGATCGAGCGCGGTGATCGTGTCCGAGCCGGTCGATATCCAGGTGGTCGGCCGGCTGACCGAGGCGGGCGGAGATATGCGCGCGCTGGTCAAGCGCGGCGTGACGACGGTCGGCCGCTTGCAGGCGCGGCTGGCGCCATTGGGCGGCGGTGCGAGCTGGATGGACCGGCTCTATGCCGCGCCGCTGTCGGGCGGGATCCGCTATAACGGGCCGTCCGGCGTGCTGTTCTCGCTCTCTGGCCTGTCGGGCCAGCAGGTCGCTGGCGGGGTGGTCGTCGCGGCGGATTTCTCCGGTCGGCTGGGCACGCCGCAGCTCAACGGCATCGTGCGCGGCGACAATCTGACCTATATCAACTCGAATTACGGCACCAAGCTGACGCAGATGAAGCTTGCGGGTCGCTTCACCAACGACCGGTTCGACATTAGCCAGCTCAACGCGAAAGCGGGCGACGGCACGGTCGAGGCGAGCGGCTGGGTCGGCCTGTCGGCCGACCAGAATTTCCCGATGAGTCTGACGGCGAAACTCAACAAGGCCACGCTGGCGAGCGGGGATTCGCTGGGAGCAACCGCCACCGGCACGCTGACCGTGACCAACGGCAAGGACGGCGGACTGGTCAAGGGCGACCTGACTATTCCCAACGCCCGCTATCAGGTGGTCTATCAGGGACAGGCCGAAGTCGAGGAACTCAAGGGCATCCGCCGCAAGAGCGACCCGCCGCGCCCGCACATCGCGCCCAAGCCGCCGAGCAATTTCGCGCTCGATATCCGCATCCGCGCCAACGACCAGGTCTTCGTCGAGGGCATGGGCCTCGAATCCGAATGGAGTCTGGCGATGCGTGTGTCCGGCACCGCGACGACGCCGAAGGTCAATGGCAGCGCGACGATCGTGCGCGGTACCTATAATTTCGCCGGCAAGCGGTTCGACATCAATCGCGGTAATGTCCGCTTCAGCGGCGGCGTGCTGTCCGATCCGACGCTCGACATCTCCGCCTCGACCACGACCAACGGCATCAACGCGATCATCAACATCACCGGCACTGGCCAGCGTCCGCAAGTGGCCTTCACCTCGTCGCCCGCCTTGCCGCAGGACGAAGTGCTGAGCCGCCTGCTATTCGGATCGAGCCCACAGAATCTGTCGGCGATCGAGGCGCTGCAGCTTGCCGCCGCGCTCAATTCGCTGCGTGGCGGGGGCGGGGGGCTCAATCCGCTCGGCAAGCTGCGTGGGGCGGCTGGCATCGACCGCCTGCGGATTCTGGGCGCGGACCAGGCCAGCGGCCGCGGCACCGCACTCGCGGCGGGCAAGTACATCACCGACAATATCTATGTGGAGATCATCACCGACGCGAAGGGCTTCACCGCGACCCAGCTGGAGATCGCGCTGACCAAGAGCCTCAGCATCCTGTCGCAGACGGGGTCGTTCAGCGGGACTGGCGCGAGCGTCAAATATCAGAAGGATTTCTGACGATTTCCCCAATCGCGAACGTCATGCCGGGCTTGTCCCGGCATCCACCGCGCAACAACACCCCATCTCGGTTTTGGAGAAGTGGACCCCGGCACAAGGCCGGGGTGACGACGGACTGAGGTGCGTCGGCCGCTTCTAACTGACACCCATGTAAACAGCCTCTTTGCAACCCGCGCGGAATCGAATATCCGGTATGGCGGAGAGGTGAGACATATGGAGCATTTCGACGTCCTCGTCGTCGGGGCGGGCATTTCGGGCGTGGGTGCGGGTTATTATCTGCAATCGCAGAGCCCGGACCGCAGCTATGCGATCCTGGAGGGGCGGCCGCAGATGGGCGGGACCTGGGACCTGTTTCGCTATCCGGGCATCCGATCGGACTCGGACATGTACACGCTGGGCTATTCGTTCAAACCGTGGACCGACGCCAAGGCGATCGCCGACGGACCCGCGATCCTGAAATACCTCAAGGAAACGGCGACCCAATACGGCATCGACAAGCACATCCGCTACAATCACCACGTCAAGAAGGCGTCCTGGTCGACCGAGGACGCGCGCTGGACGGTCGAAGCCGAAACCGCCGACGGACCGATCACGCTGACCTGCAATTTCCTCTTCATGTGCTCGGGTTATTACAATTACGCCAAGGGTCATTCGCCCGATTTCGCCGGCGTCGAGGATTTCAAGGGACGCGTCGTCCATCCGCAATTCTGGCCACAGGATCTCGATTATTCGGGCAAGAACGTGGTGGTGATCGGCTCGGGCGCGACCGCGGTGACGCTCGTTCCGGCCATGGCCGATCAGACCGAAAGCATCACCATGCTGCAGCGGTCGCCGACCTATATCGTCGCGCGGCCGGCCGAGGATAAGCTGGCCAATTGGCTGCGCACCAAGCTGCCCGGCAAATTGGCCTATGGGCTGGTGCGCTGGCGCAACGTGCTGTTCGGTCTGTTCTTCTTCAATCAGGCGCGGAAATATCCGGCCAAGGCGAAGGAGCGGATCATCGACATGGTCCGCGCTGAATTGCCCGACCACGATATCGAGACGCATTTCACCCCGCGCTATAATCCGTGGGATCAGCGCCTCTGCCTGGTACCCGACGGCGACCTGTTCCGCGCGATCCGCGAGGGCAAGGCCGATGTCGTGACCGATACGATCGAGCGGTTCGTGCCGGAAGGAATCCTGCTCCAATCGGGCAAGGCGCTGCCCGCCGACATTGTCGTCACCGCGACTGGGCTGGAACTGCAATTGCTGAGCGACGTCCAATTCTCCGTCGACGGCGAGGCCAAGGATCTGTCGCGGACGATCAATTACAAAGGCATGATGTATTCGGGCATCCCGAACGTGGCGTCCTCATTCGGCTATACCAATGCGTCCTGGACGCTGAAGGCCGACCTGACCTGTGCCTATGTCTGCCGCTTGCTCAACACGATGCGGAAGCGCGGGCTGCGCCAGGCGACGCCGCAGCCTTCAGCGCCGGTGGGGGAAGAGCCGTTCCTCGATTTCACCTCGGGCTATGTCCAGCGCTCGATCGACAAATTCCCGCGCCAGGGCGACCGCAAGCCGTGGCGGGTCCACCAGAATTACGTCCGCGATTTGATGGCGCTGAAGTTCGGGTCGGTCGACGACGAGATGAACTTCTCCAACCCGGTGCCGAAGCCGGCGAAGAAGGCGGCTTAGGAAATAACCGTTGGAGGTAACCGTCGGAGCTAGTCGTCACCCCAGCGAAAGCTGGGGTCTCAAGCGGCATCGCGATACTGCTGGAGACCCCAGCTTTCGCTGGGGTGACGGATTATTTTCGCTGGGGTGACGATCTGGCTCTCGCTGGGATGACGGTCAGGCTTGTCGGAGCAGTGTCACCCGCGCCTTGCCGTAGGTCTTGTCGGCGTCGACCTCGAACCCCGCCAACTCGACCTTTTCGTTCTTCGCCGTTTCGATGCTGATCCAGGTCGCCGGGCCGACCCAGCCGAGCCGCGCCAATTTGTCGAGCGCCACTATGCCGGCCCCAGTGCCGTAAGGCGGATCCATCAGGATCAGGTCGAGCGGCGCACGCGCTGGCCCGAGCGCCATGACCGATTGCGCGCGGACATCGGCCTTGGCACCGAGCTTGGCGATATTGGTGCGCAGCGCGTCGAGCGCAGGCTTGTCCTGCTCGACGAACAGGCACGAGGCGGCACCGCGCGACAAAGCTTCGAGCCCCAACGCGCCCGAACCGGCGAACAGATCGGCGACGGCGAGGTCCTCGAAACTGCCGAGCCGGCTGGTGAGCATCGAGAACAAGGCTTCGCGCGTGCGGTCCGCGGTCGGGCGAGTCGCGTCACCCTTGGGTGCGACGAGCGGGCGGCCGCGCCACTGACCGGCAATGATCCGCATCTAGCGCGGCTTTCGCGGCGGCCGCGGTCCGCCGCGGGGGGCGGAAGGGCCACGCGAGCCCGATGGGCCGGAGGGACGCGACGGCGCCGAAGGGCGCGCGGGGCCACGCGAGGAAGTCGCACCAGCAGGGCGAGCCGGACGCACTGGCCGTTCGGCCGTGTCACGATCGCTGCGGTCGTTGCGAAAATTGCGCGAGCGATCGCTTCGCGCACCGGTCGAGCGGGTCGCCAGCGTTCCGTCGGCGCGCTGGCGCGGGCCCGCTTTGGCTTTGGGCGGGCGTTTGCCCGTCGCTGGCCGCGGCACGTCGTCGGGCGAGGAAGTGCGCGTGCTGCGGCCCCTGAACGGAGCCCGATCGGCCGCGTCGCGCGCGTGCTCCGAACGATGCGGGGCGTCTTGCTGCGGTCGCTGGTGCGTCGCCGAAGATGCCGGGCGCGCGGCGCGAGGCGCTGCCGTCTGCCAGCGTCGCTGCTCAGGCTCGTTGCGGGCGCGGGAATTGCCCGCTGGTTTCGGCCGAGCGGGGTGTGATGCAGCTGAAGGCGAAGGGCTCGAAAGTTCGCTGACCTGTTTGCGCGCCGGTTGCGGCAAATCGAGTCGGGTCGGATCCTTGCGGAACGAATCGATATCGTGCGCGCGGACTTCGCCGATCGCCCCCATCGGTAAGTCGCCGAGCACGAAGGGGCCGTAGCGCGTGCGGATCAACCGGCTAACTTCCAGGCCGAGATATTCGAGCACGCGCCGCACCTCGCGGTTCTTGCCCTCGGTCAGCTTGAGTTCGATCCAGAAGTTGGCGCCCGTGCGCCGCTCCATATTGGCGTCGATCGATCCGTAGCGGACGCCCTCTATCTCGACGCCGTGGATCAGGTCCTCGAGTTGTGACTGGGCGACGGTGCCATAGGCCCGCGCGCGATAGACGCGCTCGACCCCGGTCGCGGGTAGCTCGAGCTGGCGCTTGAGCCCGCCATCGGTGGTCAGCAGCAACAGCCCCTCGGTCGCGAGGTCGAGCCGGCCGACCGGGACCAGCCGCGGCAGTGCTTTGGGCAAGCGATCGTAGATCGTCGGGCGGCCTGCCGGATCGCGTTCGGTGACCAGCAGGCCCTTGGGCTTGTGATAGAGGAACAGCCGCGCGGCTTCCGCCTCACGCACCGGATTGCCGTCGACAGTGACGCCGGCGAGCGAGCTCAGCAACGTCGCGGGCGTTTCGACGACGACGCCGTCGATCGCGATGCGGCCTTCGGCGATCATGCGTTCGACTTCGCGCCGCGAGGCGATTCCGGCACGCGCCAACATTTTTGCGATCCGCTGATCGTCGGGAGTCTTGGAGGGAGGCATGGTCGCGCCAATATACCGAATGGCTGGGGAGCGGGGGAAAATTTACACCCTACCCGTTGCCGGGCGTTAAGCCACGCACACGTAACGACGCGCTGACGAAACGATCTGCGCGCGACTGGGTTGAACGATCATGATGTTCGGACACGGAAAAAGAGTCATTACGCGCCTCCTCGTCTGCGAGGACGAGCCGTTGATCGCATTCGAGAACGAGCATGCGCTGATCGAGCATGGATTCGAGGTCGTCGCCACGGTTGACCGCATCGCCGACGCGATCGCGGTGCTGGCGTCCGGTGTCGATGTCCATCTCGTCCTTGTCGATATCACCCTGGCCGATGGCAGCGGGATCGAGGTTGCGCGGGCGGCACATGCCCGCGGCGTCGCGGTGGTCTTCGTCACCGGCGAATGCCCCGAAGGGGGTCGCGCCTTTGCCCGCGGCTGCCTCGCCAAACCCTATCGCCAGGCCGACCTGATCGCAGCGATCGCAGCGATCGACGGGCAGATCCAGGGGCGCCCGCGCCCACGCCGCCTGCCGCGCGGCTTCTCGCTGTTCGATCAGGAAGCCGCGGCGTAGCGATAAAGCCGCGAAGACAGGGGAGGGTACGATGGGCGGACTGATGCGGACGCTGGCCGGAATTGCTTTCCTGGCGGTCGCCACCGCCTCTCCCGCGAGTTCGCGTCCCGTAACCGACAGCAATATCGCCAGCGGCAATTATGGGGGAGACATGCTGATCGCCGTCGACCCGGCATCACATATCGTCCGCGGCTATTATCAATCGTCGACCGGCAATGGGCGATTCAACTGCATCTTCTATTTTTCCGGCAAGGTGAACGGCGCGATCCGCAGTTACTTTCCGGAGACTCCCGAAGAGGTGGTCATGGGAACGCTGTCCCGGGAAAGTGACGGGAGCCTCAGCGTCCGGCTGGCGACGGAGCATGGCGGCTGCTGGAACGTGCAGCATTTCGCCGACAAGGATCAGCCGGCGGAATTCACCCTCCAGACGGCCTATCCCTGGGTGGCGGTGGCCGTGATCAAGAGCGCCCGCGCCCATTTGTACGATAGCCCGATCAGCAAGGGGCCGCGCAAAGCCTATGTAGTGAAGGGCGATGGCGTCGGCATCCGCGCCCAGCGGCCGGGTTGGCTCCAGGTCGATTTCCTGGGTGGCGGCAAGCCGGTGAGCGGCTGGATCCGGAGTTCTGACGTCTATCCGATGTCCTGAGCCTTGCGGCGCGCGTGCCGCTAAGGCTATTCGGCCGGCATGACCGAACCGCTCAGCACTGCCGCTCCCTCGACCTACCGCATCCACGGCGCCACCGGCGAGTGGGAAGTGATCATCGGACTCGAGGTCCACGCGCAGGTCACCTCGCAGGCCAAATTATTCTCCGGCGCGGCGACCGAATTCGGCGCCGAGCCCAATACGCAAGTGTCGCTGGTCGACGCGGCGATGCCGGGCATGCTGCCCGTGCCCAATCGCGAATGCATCCGCCAGGCGGTGCGCACCGGCATGGCGATCGATGCCAAGATCAACAAATGGTCGCGGTTCGACCGCAAGAATTATTTCTACGCCGATCTGCCGCAGGGCTATCAGATCAGCCAGCTCTACCATCCGCTAGTTGGTGAGGGCGCGGTCGAGATCGAGCTGGAAGGCGAGGCCGAGGCGACCAAAAAGATCGGCGTCGAGCGTATCCATGTCGAGCAGGATGCCGGCAAGCTGATGCACGACCAGCATCCGACGCGGTCGTATGTCGACCTCAACCGCTCGGGCGTCGCGCTGATGGAGATCGTCAGCAAGCCCGACATGCGCTCGCCGGCCGAAGCCGGGTCCTATCTGACCAAGCTGCGCTCCATCCTGCGCTATGTCGGATCGTGCGACGGCAATATGGATCAGGGCTCGATGCGCGCCGACGTCAACGTCTCGGTGCGCAAACCGGGTGACGAATTCGGCACGCGCACCGAGACCAAGAACGTCAACTCGATCCGCTTCGTGATGCAGGCGATCGAGCATGAGGCGTCGCGTCAGGTCGATGTGCTCGAATCGGGCGGCAAGATCGTCCAGGAAACGCGGCTGTTCAATCCCGACACCGGCACGACGCGGTCGATGCGGTCGAAGGAAGACGCGCACGATTACCGTTATTTCCCCGATCCCGATCTGCTGCCGCTCGAGTTGGACGACGCGTTCCTCGAAGCGTGCCGCGCGAGCCTGCCCGAGCTGCCCGGCGCCAAGCGCGCGCGGTACGAGGGGCAGGGGATCACGCCCTATCAGGCCAACGTGCTGACCGCCGAGGTCGAGATCGCGCGCTGGTTCGACACCTTGCTCGACCAGGGCGCCAAGCCCGTCGCGGCGGCAAACTGGGTGTCGTCCGAACTGTTCGGCGCGCTCAATCGGCTGGGCAAGGACATCACCGAATCGCCGGTCTCGCCCGGCCAAGCGGCCGAACTGCTCGCGCTGATCGGCGACGGCACGCTGTCGGGCACGCTCGCCAAGCAGGTGTTCGAAGTGATGATCGAGACCGGCGACGCGCCGGGCAAGATCGTCGAGGAACGCGGGCTCAAACAGACCAGCGACACCGGCGCGATCGAGGCGGTGATCGCCGACGTGTTGGCGAAGAATCCGAACCAGCTCGAGCAGTATCGCGGCGGCAAGGAGGCCCTGTTCGGCTTCTTCGTCGGCCAGACGATGAAGGCGATGGGGGGCAAGGCCAATCCGGGCGTGGTCAACGAGTTGCTGAAGAAGGCGCTTTCCTGAGCGACTAGATCACGGTCCGTCCCGCGTCGCCTGCCTATAGGATGCGGTCGCGCATCATCGCTGAGTACCCGCCTGAACGGTTGCCCGGTCGGTTGCGGCGCCATAGGATGGGTTTGGTTGTGGGGGTATTATGCGGTTTGCTGGTTCACTGGCGATCATCATGGCGACGGTCATCTCATCGCCTGTAATCGCGCAGGGCAAGATCGATCCCGCCACAATTGCTGTGCCTGATGTCAGCTTGCCCAAAGATAGAGCAGCGGCCGATGACCTCATCGCCAATGGGTGGAAATATCACTTTTTCCATAAGGATAGGGTCTCGTTCGAAACAGCGCGTGCCGACGTAGCTTTTTGTCATGGATACCTGCCGAAGGTACAGTTGTTGGCGTTGCCGGGCTATTCGTCCTTTCAGGGCGTCGCCAGGAAAACCAAGTCTTCGGGAAACCAGTCATTTGGGCTGGTCGGCGCCGCAATTGCTGACGTGATCGGCGGCGCGATCAACGATATGTTAGACCGCCGCGATCGCGTGTCGCGGATGCGCAGGTGCATGGAAACGCGCGGCTATACCCGCTATCCGATGGCCAAGAAGCTGTGGGAAAGCTTCGACGGACGTGATCCGACGCGCGACGTGGCGATCCTGGCCAAGCTCGCTTCCGGCCCCAGACCCGACCTGCCGGTGCCGGCGAAATGATGTTGCGACACTTCTTGTGGTTGGTCGTCGTGCTGTTGTCCGTAGCCGCGCCAGCGGTCGCGGGTGATCGGGTGCGTATTTTCGTCACCTTGCCAGCCGGGCAGCCGATCACGATCAGACCTGATCGCGCCTATATCCTCTTCCGCACGCGCCGCGGCGCGGGCGAGCCATCGGCGCGACCAGTGCTGATGCGTGTGGTGCCGGCCGGGACGACCGAACAATCGCGCGCACCGAACGTACAGAATGTCGACGGAAAGCCGAGCGCGACGGGCGAGGGGGGAGACTTCTACCTCGTCGAGGTGCCGCCGGGTGACTACGTGCTCTACGGGATCACCAACAACAACTACATGACGGTCTGCAATTGCCTTGGAACGGTCGGTTTCTCCGCGCCCGCCGGCCGTATTGTCGATGTCGGCACATATCTGGCCGATCAGGCGAGCGGTAAGTCCAAGGTGCCCGAACTTGCCGCTGAGTCCGGGTTCGGTGCCAGCATCTACGGCAGCAATCTGTTTCTCGTCGCGACGTTGGTACCGGTGCGACCGGATTCGCCGATTATGCCTGGCGTAGATCCGACGGGCATCGTCACAGCCGATTTTCGCGTGATCGGTACATATCCCAACAATGGATCGTTCTATATCAATCGGCTCGCACCGATTCCGGGAGTGCTGGCTTATGGCCCGGACGGTCAGGTGATTGACGTGAAGCGAGGGGTGGAGGTGCCGGCATTCGAATAGGCACAGAGCTCGGAGAATTTGGTTATGATCTTGCGGCGATCGTTGTTTTTCGGCCTTGTCGCGCTGGTGACGTTTCCGGCGCTTGGGCAGACCTCGCCCCAGCCTGATCCTGGCTCGGGGCCAGTGCCCGCCATGGCGCCGCTGCCACGGGTCAGAATCGATACCACCGCCGGCAGCTTCACGGTCGAGGTCGAGACGGCGAAAGCGCCCGTCACCGCCGCCAATTTCCTCCGCTATGTCGACCAGAAGAAGCTCGACGGCATCACTTTCTATCGCACCTGCAAGGTGGCCGATAAATTCGGCTTCGTGCAGTTCGGGACCAATGGCGATCCCAAGCGGACGCTACCGCCGATCAAGCACGAGCCGACCACGATCACCGGGCTGAAACATCTCAACGGCACGCTCTCGACCGCGCGGCTGGCGCCGGGATCGGCGCGCGGCGACTTCACGGTCAGCGTCGGCGACCAGCCCTCGTTCGATGCCGATCCGACCAAGCCCGACGACGCTACCAAGACCAACCTCGGCTATGCCGCGTTCGGCCGCGTGGTCGACGGCATGGACGTGGTGCTCAAGATTTTCGACGCGCCGATCGATCCTAATGCGACGGTGCGCGGGTCGTTCAAGGGAGAGGTTCCGGCGGCACCCGTACGCGTGCTGAGTGCCCGCAGGCTGCCCAAGGGCTGACCGGCTACACCGGGTTCCGACACTACTTGTCCGGCCTTTACCGCCGGTTATGGTGCGCCTTGGGGGACGCGGCGATTCGCCGCATCCAAAATGGGGGATCGCATGAAAATGCATGATTTGGCCGCCGTCGCGGTCATGGTCGCGCTGCCATTCGGCAGTGCGCCGGCCGCTGCGCAGGAAAAAGCCGTTTATCTGGTCGATAGCGCGTCGCCATTCGGCGCCTCGACGGTCACCAATGCCGAGGCGCAATCGGTAACGATGCCGAAGCTCGATTATACGTCGGACGGTACAGAGGTCGCGGATTTCGACAAATATTACGCCTTTCATCGTGCCGATACGGATTTCGCCACGGCCTATGGCGACATCGCCGAATGCGACAATTATGCACGCGGCCTGCAGAGCGGGGTCGGCGATATACAGGTACCCTATCCCTATACCGGGACGATGGCCGGCGCGCTCGGCGGTGCGATCGGCAGCGCGGTGGCGACGGCGATCTTCGGCTCGGCCGAAAAGCGCCGACTGCGTCGGATCAACATGCGCACGTGCATGAACTTCAAGGGCTATGACCGCTACGGTTTGCCCAGGGCGCTGTGGGACGATTTCAATTTCGAGGAAGGTCTGTCGGGCGTCAACGAGGAGAAGCGCCAGCATTACCTCAAGCAACAGGCACTGGTCGCTTCGTCGGGCAAGCTGCAGGGGAAGGTTCTGGGGCTATGAAGACATTGTTGCCTAGCGCCCTGATCGCGCTCTCGCTCGCCGTTCCCGCGGCGGCAAAGGACAAGGCGCCGGTCTTCGTCGAAACCGCCGCGGTCAAGGACAAGCCTAGCGTCGCGCTCAATTCGACCAAGGCTTATGTCATGCTGCGGGCGGACATGGCGGTCCCGCTCTATCTGATGAAAGTACCTACTGCCGACGACCAGGCGACCTATGACAAGTTCCGCGCCGACACGTTGGCCAAGGCACACGGCAAATACGTCAAGAAACAGGCGGAATATGATGCGGCGGTGAAGGATAAAGCCAGTGCGCCCAAGGGCACGGTGCTGCCGCCATTGCCCGACAAGCCGATCGAGCCCACCGAGGCGAACTTCCAGTTCACGCCGTTCCCGTTGCTGGCCGGCGTCTCGATCGGGCCGATCAATCGTTTCGCCAAGGCCGATGGCGGCCTGTCGACCTATCTTCAGGAACTGACGCCCGGCGAATATCGCATTTACGGACCGCTCGCCACGGTACCCAATGGCGGCGCGACGGGCAGTTGTTTCTGCATGGGTAGCGTCGCCTTCACGGCGAAGGCGGGCGAGATCGTCGATCTCGGCGTGATCGCGGCCAAGGCCAACCTGTCGGTAAAGCGTCCCGAAGGCGATTCGTCGGCGCCCGTGATATTGGACGGGCCGTTTCTGGTGCCGGCCGGCACCAGCGTCGCAATCGATCCGCGACTGAGCGGTGCCCATGTGGTGCCGGCGCGGTTCCGGCCAGTCGGCAAGCTGCCCAATTATTTCGGGCTGCCGATCAATCGGATGCCGGCGATTCCGGGCGTGATGCGCTATGACCGCGATCGCATCGTCGATCTGACCGCGGCGAACTGACCGGCGGCGAAGGCGGCGACTCGCTACTGCGCGTCGTCGTCCTGGTTCTTGGTCTCTCCGCCGGTCCCGGCATTGCCGGAGAACAGGCCGGGCGCGGTCAGGGTCTCGGGCTCCGGGCCGCCTTCGCCGCGTTCGACCGCGTCCTTGCGCGCCTCGACTTCCTGTTGGAGGTCGCTGCGCGTGTCACCCTTGCGGATATCGCGTTCGCGTTCGCCGGCGGCCTGCGTATTTTGATCAGTCATCGGGATCATCCTTGCGGGTTGGCGGGGCCGGTGGGCTGTTCGCCTGGTGAGGGCACGTCGATGTCAGGCATCGGCGGCGAGATTTCGGGCGGGGCGGGCGTCGGTTGCGCCGGCTGGCTCGGCTCGGGGGGCATTTCGGGTGGGGGCGTTTCGGGCGATGGATTGGTGGCCATGGTGGAATTCCTTTCACACCTTTAACGCCTTTGTGATGCCGTCAGTTGCCAAGCGGGTTGCTCCCGGTGCCGCAGTTGCTATAGACGCCGCCGACCGGCGGTCCTCTGGCGGGCGTGGCGGAACTGGTAGACGCGCTGGATTTAGGTTCCAGTATCGCAAGATGTGGGGGTTCGAGTCCCTTCGCCCGCACCAGTCCCCGCGCCTTTGGGGCGGGGTGGCCACCAAATGATTTTCCGGAAAGATGAAGGCCTGAAATGCAGACTGTCGAGACGTTGAACGAAGGGCTCAAGCGCGCCTACACGCTGACGATCACCGCCAAGGAGATCGACGCCAAGGTCGACGCCGAGGTGAAGCGCGTGGCCCCGCAGGTCCGCATGCCCGGCTTCCGGCCCGGCAAGGTACCCGCCAATCTGGTCCGCAAGATGCACGGCGAGGCGCTGACCCAGGACGCGCTCAACGCAGCGATCCAGGAAGGCATCCAGACCCTGATCGGCAAGGAAAAACTGCGTCCGGCGATGCAGCCCTCGGTCAAGCTCGAGAACGACTATGAGAAGGGCAAGGATGCCGAGCTCAAGGTCGAACTCGAAATCCTGCCCGACGTGCCCACGCCCGCGATCGACGCGATCAAGCTCGATCGCCTGACCGTCCCGGCCGGCGAGGAAGAGATTCAGGCGCAGCTCGAGAAGTTCGCTGCGCAGCAGAAGAATTGGGACGACACCAAGGACAGCTACAAGGCCAAGCAGGGCGACCTCGTCACGCTCGATTTCGTCGGCAAGGACAAGAATGGCGTCGCGTTCGAAGGCGGCACCGGCACCGACATGGCGGTCGAGATCGGCTCCGGCCGGCTGATCCCCGGGTTCGAGGACCAGGTCGTCGGCGTCAAGGCGGGCGACGAGAAGACCATCAAGGTCACGTTCCCCGACGATTATCCCGCCGAGGAGCTGAAGGGCCAGCCGGCGACGTTCGACCTGACCGTCAAGTCGGTGAAGACCGCGGGCGAGACCAAGATCGACGACAGCCTGGCCAAGTCGCTCGGCCTCAACGATCTCGAGCAGCTCAAGGGCCTGCTCAAGGGCCAGATCGAGCAGGAGCTCAACGGCCTGACCCGCACCCACATGAAGCGCAAGCTGCTCGACCAGCTCGCTGCGGGCCATGATTTCCCGGTGCCGCCGTCGATGGTCGCCGCCGAGTTCGACCAGATCTGGGAGCAGCTCAAGCACGAAGCGACGCACGAGCCCGATCCCGAGGCGGCGCTGGCCGAGATGGAAGCCGAGCGGGAGGATTACCAGGCGATCGCCGAACGCCGCGTGCGCCTCGGCCTGCTGCTGTCGGAAATCGGCCAGGCCAACGGCATCGAGGTCACCAACCAGGAAATGAGCCGGCTGATCAGCCAGGCGGCGATGCAATATTCGCCGCAGGACCAGCAGCGCTTCGTCGAATATATCCGCAACGAGCCGATGGCCGCCGCCCAGCTGCGCGCTCCGCTCTATGAGGACAAGGTCGTCGACTTCCTGTTCTCGACCGCGGACGTCACCGACCGCGAAGTGACTCGCGCCCAGCTCGAGGAAGCGATCGAGTCGGAAGACGGTTTCGCGACCGGCACGCATCATCACGACCACGACAATCACAAGCCCAAAGCGAAGAAGGCCGCGGCCAAGAAGGCTCCCGCCGCCAAGGCGGATAAGGCCGACAAGGCTGATGCCGCCAAGGCCGAGGAGCCGGTGAAGAAGGCGGCGACCAAGAAGGCGCCGTCCAAGACCGATGAAAAGGTCGAGGCGCCCGCCGACGAGCTGAAGGCCGAGGAACCGGTCAAGAAGGCCGCGACCAAGAAGGCTCCGGCCGCCAAGGCGGAACCCGCCGAGGCAGCGCCCGCCAAGAAGCCGGCCGCGAAGAAGGCCCCGGCAAAGAAGTGACCCCATCTCCCTCTCCCCGGACGGGGAGAGGGTTGCGCAGACTTGGGCCGGCGCTAGCCGGCCCTTAGTCGGAGCTGGGAGAGGGGTGAGCGCTCGCTTCCGCGAGCGCGCTGCGCAAAGCGCCGCTCGACCCCTCTCCCAACCTCCGCTAGGCAGCAAGCTGCCAAGCTGCGGTATCCCTCTCCCCTGTCCAGGGGCGAGGGAGCTTACGGGACCAGGGTTAGATGACAGAACCACGTATCGCAGTCCTGCTGCCCTGCTATAATGAGGACGCGGCGATCGCCCAGACGGTCGCGGGGTTCCGCGCCGCGCTGCCAACCGCGACGATCTACGTTTACGACAACAATTCCAAGGATCGCACGATCGAGGTCGCACGCGCGGCCGGGGCGATCGTGCGATCCGAGCGCATGCAGGGCAAGGGCAATGTCGTCCGCCGCATGTTCGCCGATGTCGATGCCGACATCTATGTGATGGCCGATGGCGATGCGACCTATGATGCGGAGGCGGCACCACAGCTCGTCCGCCGGCTGATCGACGAGCAACTCGACATGGTGGTCGGCAGCCGCCTGACTCAGCACGACGCCGCCTATCGCCGCGGCCACGTCATGGGCAACAAGCTGCTGACCGGCATGCTGGCCAAATTGTTCGGTCGGAGTTTCACCGATATTCTATCGGGTTACCGCGTATTCTCGCGACGGTTCGTGAAGAGCTTTCCGGTCCTGTCGGGCGGGTTCGAGATCGAGACCGAGATCAGCGTCCACGCGCTCGAACTGCGCATGCCGGTCGGCGAGATCGAGACGCGCTATTTCGCGCGGCCCGAGGGATCGGCGTCGAAATTGTCGACCTATTCGGACGGTTTCCGCATCCTCAACACGATCGTGACTTTGTACCGGATCGAGCGGCCGTTGCTGTTCTTCGGCGCGATCGGCGGGCTGCTCGCGCTGTTGGCGCTGGCGCTCGGCATCCCGCTGGGGATTACTTATTACCACACGCACCTCGTGCCGCGTCTGCCGACGGCGATCATGGCGACGGGGCTGATCATCCTCGCGGCTTTGTGCTTCTTCGCGGGCCTGATCCTCGATACCGTCGTGCGTGGACGGCGCGAAGTGCGGCGGCTCGCTTATCTGGGCCATCCTGCTCCGGGAGGCTGAGGTAGCGATCGTCGGAGGGCCATCGTCGTCGGAGTTTAGTTTGACCGACTATAATGAGAAAACGAAACCCGATTTCTTCATAGACGGCATGCTGTCTGGAACAGGATTACGGGACGCGACACGCGGCGGTTATGTCGAGCCGACCGCCGCGGGAATGTCCGCGTCGTTGGCGAGCGAAATAACGCTATGGCAGCAGCGATATGAGAATGCCCATTTTGATGGCTTCCCTGCCGAACTCGTAACAGTGTTGGACAATCAAGGGATCGCTTTAGCAGCCAGAGCTGCAGGCGAACTGCCCGATAAGAGCATCGGCTACTTCTCGAACGGGTTGATGAAGCGGTTGGTGTGATAATCGATCGAGTGGGTAGGGCGATCGCTAATCGTCCTCAGAAATCGCTGATCCCGAACCGCGCGACTCCCTGGTTATGCCCCGGCGGATCAAGCACGCTGATGTCGAGATCGAGCGGCTGACCGATCCAGTGGGCGAGCGTGGTATGGTCGGCGACATCGTCGTCGGTCAGCGGATGCACCAGGGCGCGTAGGCCGGTTGTTTCTATCGCGCGAGCAACCAGCGCACCGGCAACGGCAGAGAAATGGATCTCGAACTGCGCGATCGGATGGGGGCCGACCGGGCCGTCGGTCATTCGTCCGATGAAGAGGATCGGCGCGACGTCGTCGACCATCATGTCGGCGAAGGTCGCACGCAGCGCTTCGGCGGCAGCGCGTTCGGAAGCATCGTAATAGATGTGCGCATGCCAGGGCGCATTGTCGTTCATCGCACGATCCCCAGCCGGATCAGACTTTCGCCCGACGCGACGATCGCCTCTTCGTTGGACCGGAATTGCCAGCCCAGCAGCTCGCGGGTTTTGGCGTTGCTCGCGGCGGAGCGGATGCCGACACGGGGTGCCGCCTCGCGCGCCAAGGGATTGAACAAGGCCATCACCCGGATCAGCCAGTCGGGCATCTGGCGCAGTTTCGCCTTCGCCGCTTTTTCGCCCATTCCCTGCTGCAGGATCACCGACATGTCGTAGATCGATACCGGATCGCCGGCGACCGCGAGGAAGCGCTCGCCTTTCGCTTCCGGCGCGGTCATCGCCTTGATCTGCATCCCCGCGACGTCGCGCACGTCGACCACGCCGAAATAGAGCCGCGGCGCACCGGGCAGGCCGCCTTCGAGCATGCGCTTGATGATCTCGATCGAGGTCGACAGGTCCTCGTTGAGCACCGGCCCGAAAATGCCGACCGGGTTGACCACGGCGAGTTCGAGGCCGTTGCCTTCGCGCTCGACGAAGTCCCAGGCGGCGCGCTCGGCCAGCGTCTTGGATTTCATATAGGGCTGGACCGCCGGGCCATCGACGTTTGTCCAGTCTGCTTCGGTGTAAGCGGCGGCCTGGTCGCCATGACCATAACCGATCGCCGCGAAGGACGAAGTCAGGACGACGCGCTTGATGCCGGCGTCGCGCGCAGCCCTCAGGACCCTGAGCGTACCGTCGACCGCAGGGCGGATCAGGTCATTCTCGTCCCTGGGCTGGGCGAGCGGGAAGGGGGAGGCGACGTGCTGGACATAGTCGCATCCCGCGACGGCCTCGGCCCAGCCGGCATCCTGGTTGAGATCGGCGGCGACGAAGGTCAGGCGGTCGAGAGTCTTCGCCCCGGCCCGGGCGAGCGTATCGCGCACCGCCTGTTCCTTGGTCAGCGATCGCACCGTCGTGCGCACATCGTGCCCCGCCTCGAGCAATTGCAGGATGACGTGCCCGCCGACAAAGCCCGACCCGCCCGTGACCAGAATGGTGCTCATCTCAGGGCCTCCCTCTTATAGGAGAGACGTGGGCCCGCAGCGACGGCGATGCAAGACGCGGAAAATCGCACCCCGCCGCTGTTCACCATCGCGCCCCCTTGCGCCCCGCCGGGCGAGCGCCGATGTAGGGCGCAAGCAAGGCATAAGGACCCGAGAGACTTCGCATGCACAATCCCTTCGAAACCGGCCAATTCGCTCCTCCCGGCTTCCGCGTCGACCCCGTGACCGGCGGCCTCGTGCCGATCGTGATCGAACAGTCGAACCGCGGCGAGCGCAGCTTCGACATCTATTCGCGGCTGTTGCGTGAGCGGATCATCTTCCTGGTCGGCCCGGTCGAGGACCATATGGCCTCGCTGATCACCGCGCAGTTGCTGTTCCTCGAATCGGAGAATCCGAAGAAGGACATCTACATGTACATCAACTCGCCGGGCGGCGTCGTCACGGCGGGCATGGCGATCCACGACACGATGCAATATATTCGTCCGCGCGTCGGCACGGTGTGCATCGGCCAGGCGGCGTCGATGGGCAGTTTCCTGCTCGCGGCGGGCGAGCCCGGCATGCGGGTCGCGCTGACCAACGCCCGGATCATGATCCACCAGCCGTCGGGCGGCGCCCAGGGCATGGCATCGGACATCGAGATCCAGGCCAAGGAAATCCTGCGCATCCGCGAGCGGATGAACGGTCTCTATTCCAAATATACCGGCCAGCCGCTCGACGTGATCGAGCGGTCGATGGACCGCGACAAGTTCCTGGAAGCAGATGAGGCCAAGGAATTCGGCCTGGTCGACGAAGTGTTCGACAAGCGTCCGGCGCCGGCCGACGACCAGGCGCAGGCGGCTTGAGGTTGCGGCAGGGGCTGGGGAATGTTCATTCCGTTGCCCCTGCTGATTCTGGCGGGACTGGTCTTTCTGGTCCTGGCGGTCATGGCGATGCGGCCGCGCGGTCGCTCGGACGATTTGATGGCGGCGCCACGACCGCGCGTGCAGCGGGTGGCGGTTCCGGCCAGGCAAAAGCTGGAATTATCGAGCGAAACTCGCGTGGAGGTCGAACGATTGCTGGCCAATGGTCAGGTGATCAACGCGATCAAATTGGTCCGCGAAGCGACGGGATCGGGACTGAAAGAGGCCAAGGACGCGGTCGACGAAATGCGGCGACCCGTCCTGCCGTCGCGGTAACGCGGTTAAGGCGACGTGATTTTTATTGTGGGTTTACGGTGGTGCGCTAACATATGCGCCCGAAAACGGTACGCGCCCGTATCCGCGCGTGACGAGGTGATTGAATGCCAAAGTTAGATGGCGGCGATTCGAAGAGCACACTTTATTGCTCGTTCTGCGGGAAATCGCAGCACGAAGTGAGGAAGCTCATCGCCGGCCCGACCGTGTTTATCTGCGACGAGTGCGTGGAGCTGTGCAACGACATCATCCGTGAGGAAACGAAGTCGGCATTGGTCTCCAAGAAGGACGGTGGCGTCCCCACGCCGCAGGAAATCTGCGACGTGTTGGATGACTATGTGATCGGCCAGAAACAGGCCAAGCGCGTGCTCTCGGTCGCGGTGCACAACCATTACAAGCGGCTCAACCACGGTGCCAAGGGCGCCGATGTCGAGCTCGCCAAGTCGAACATCCTGCTGGTCGGCCCGACCGGGTGCGGCAAGACGTTGCTCGCGCAGACCTTGGCACGAATCCTCGACGTGCCGTTCACGATGGCCGATGCGACGACGCTGACCGAAGCCGGCTATGTCGGTGAGGATGTCGAGAACATCATCCTCAAGCTGCTCCAGGCCTCCGACTATAATGTCGAGCGGGCGCAGCGCGGCATCGTCTATATCGACGAGATCGACAAGATCAGCCGCAAGGCCGAGAATCCGTCGATCACGCGCGACGTGTCGGGCGAAGGCGTGCAGCAGGCATTGCTCAAGCTGATGGAAGGGACGACCGCGAGCGTTCCGCCGCAGGGCGGCCGCAAGCACCCGCAGCAGGAATTCCTGCAGGTCGACACGACCAACATCCTGTTCATCTGCGGCGGCGCCTTCTCGGGCCTGGAAAAGATCATCGGCGATCGCCTGCAGGGCAAGTCGATCGGGTTCGGCGCGCATGTCGCGGCACCCGACGAGCGTCGCACGGGCGAAGTGCTGAAGTCGGTCGAGCCCGAGGATCTGTTGAAGTTCGGCCTGATCCCCGAATTCGTCGGCCGCTTGCCGGTGATCGCGACGCTGGAGGATCTCGACGAGCCGGCGCTGGTCAAGATCCTGTCCGAGCCCAAGAACGCGCTGGTCAAGCAGTATCAGAAGCTGTTCGAAATGGAGGACGTGAAGCTGGGCTTCACCGACGATGCGCTATCGACGGTCGCGCGCAAGGCGATCGACCGCAAGACCGGCGCGCGCGGACTGCGCTCGATCCTGGAAGGCATCCTGCTCGACACGATGTTCGACCTGCCCGGCATGGACGGCGTCGACGAAGTGATGATCGACAAGGACGTGGTCGAGGGCCGTAAGGATCCGATCCGCGTCTATGCCAAGAAGGAAAAGGAAAAGGCCGGCGACGCCGCCTGATCCGACCGTGCGGTCCAGAGCCTGTGCTCCTGCGAAAGCAGGAGCCCAGGGCTATTTGCCGTTCCGCTCTTGGCTCTAGGCCCCTGCTTGCGCAGGAGCACAAGCTCATTGGGGGAGGGGGGCGATGCTCGACCTGAGACCGAATTGCGAATGCTGCGACCGAGATCTGCCGGCCGACAGCCCCGACGCCCGCATCTGCACGTTCGAATGCACCTTCTGCGCGGAGTGCGCCGAGGGCGTGCTCGGCGGCGTCTGTCCCAATTGTGGCGGTAATTTCGTGCCGCGGCCGATCCGTCCGGCGGCGATGCTCGAACGCTATCCGGCATCGACCAAGCGGGTGCTCAAGGCCGAAGGTTGCAAAGCGGCATGATTCGCGTGGCGACCAGGGCGGATCGCGACGCCGTCGCCTTGACGCTCGCGCGCGCTTTCGCCGACGATCCGGCGACGTCGTACATTTTTCCCGACCGCGCCGAGCGAGTGAAGCGCCTGCCGCGCATGTTCCGGCTGATCTTCGACGAGGATGCCGGCGGCATGCCGCTGGTGACCGGGAGCGGTGAAGCGGCGACCTTGTGGCGGCGGCCAGGGCAGGCCGAGATCGGCAAGCTCGAGATGCTCAAGCAATTGTTCCCGTTGATCGGCGCCTTCGGGTCCTCGCTGGTGCGAGCGATGCGCGTGGGCGACGCGATCGACGCGCATCATCCATCGGGGACCTATTGGTATCTGCACATCGCCGGCGTCGATCCCGCGTATCAGGGCAAGGGGCTGGGCTCGGCGTCGATTCGCCAGGGGCTCGCCAAGGCGCGCGAGGACGGCATGCCAGCGTTCCTCGAAACCGCGACGCCGCGCAATGTCAGTCTCTATCAGTCGCTCGGGTTCGAGGTGATCGACGAATGGCACGTGCCCAAGGGCGGGCCGAAATTCTGGTCGATGTTGAATCCGAGGCCGTAAGGCTGATCGGCGTTCCAAACCTTCTCCCCTTGTGGGAGAAGGATACGGAGACTTGCGAGCTCGCTCGCTAGTCGCAGTTGGATGAGGGGAAGCGAAGCGCAGCTTCGCGCGGTCGCGAGAGCGACCGCTTACCCCTCACCCAGCTTCGACTAGGGCCACGCAAGGGCGCGACCCAAGTCTGCGCAACCAGTTTGGGGTAAACAATACCCCGTATTGTTTAGGCCCTGCCGGGGGCAGGGCCGACCCCAAACTCCCACAAGGGGAGAGGGGAAGTCTGCCTAGAAAACCCCCGGCACGAACCTTTTCACCCGCGCCGCATAGTCATCATACGCCGCCCCAAACTGCGTCCTCAGCAGCCGTTCCTCATGCGCGACGCGCATCCAGGTCCCGAGCGCGTAGAGCGGCACGCCGACGATCAAATTGCGCGTGTGGCCGAACGCGATCGCCATCGCGATCATGAACCCGAACAACGCGACATAGATCGGGTTGCGCACGACCGCGAACGGGCCGCTCTGGACGAGCGTGTGGTCGGTCAGCGTGCGGGCAACCAATGCCCAGTTCTTGCCCATCGCGCGCGAGGAGGCATGGAACAACCATACGGCGCCCAACATCAGCGCAAGGACCACGAGCGCCTCGATGATAGCTTTCACCGACAGCGGATCGAGTTCGACGCGGACGGGGCCAAAGCCCGACACGCCGATGCCGATTCCCTGGACGACGATCCAGAGCCAGGTGATCGAGGCGCGTTGCGACAAGGGCGTGGTGCCGACCTTTGTCGCCCGATGCCGCGCCGCCATCAGCGCGATGAAGAACGCAAGGAAACCGAGCATGATCGCGGCAAGCCCGGGCAGGGCGACCGCATCGTTTGGGAAAGCGTGCGGCATCGGGCTTATCATGCTCCAACCGTATTATTAGGGCAATACACTTACTGCTTCAGCTTGAGCCCTGCGCGATAATCCTCAACCGCGCGCGATCGTTTCAGCACGCGGGCATAGGGGTCGACCACGACATGCGCGCCGGCGGGTACGTCGATCGTCGCGGTGCCGTCGAGCATGTCGACCTTCATCAACCTGTCGTCGACCAGCACCTCGATCGGCATCGGGAAGGGGAGGTTGTCGGGAGTCAGCCAGAACAGGTTGAGCTTGTCGCCGCTGCGCGCTTCGACCAGCTCGGGCAGATCGGCTTTGCGCAGATAGATGTCGAAGAACCAGTCTAGGTCCTTGCCGGTAACCTTCCTGACATTGTCCTCATACTCGCGGGTCGAGCTGAAGCGCGGAATGAAATTGCCTGGTTTGGGATCGGGGCGGCCATAGACTTCGAGCCGCGTCACGTCCCAGAATTGCTTGTCGCCGATCAGCCAGCGCAAAGTGTGGAGCATCCACGCGCCCTTGTAATAGATGTCGCCGCCCGGACCGCCCTTGGTCGGCTCGTACACCTCTTCCTCGGTGATCCAGCGGCCGCGCGTGATCGGTACGGCGTTGACGATCTTGTTGCGCTGTTCGTCCAGCATCGTCGCGTAGCGGGCATAGCCTTCGCGCCACAGGCCATAGGCCGGCTGCATATACTCGCCATAGCCTTCGTGGATCCAGTAATCGTCCCAATTGGCGGCGGTCACCTGGTTGCCGAACCATTCGTGGCTGAATTCGTGCTGGAACAGCCAATCGAAGCCCTCGGGCGCCTTTTTATAGGCGTTGCCGTACGCGTTGATCGTCTGGTGCTCCATGCCGAGATGCGGCGTCTCGACCACGCCGAGCTTCTCGTCGCCGAACGGGTAGGGGCCGACATTGCTTTCGAAGAAATCGAGCGTTGGCGCGAATTCGGCGAACAGCTTCTTCGCCTGCTCTTCCTCGCCCGGCAAATACCAGTAGAACATCGGAATCGTGTTGCCAAAGCGGCTCTTATAGTCGGCAGAGATCACTTCGTAAGGCGCGACATTGAGCGCGATCGCATAGGTGTTGGGATGCTTGATCTCCCAGTTCCACGTCTCGCGTCCGTCGGCCCCGGTGTCGACGCCCTTGAACACGCCGTTCGACGGCGCCTTCAGCCCCTTGGGAATTGTGATGTGAAGCGCGACCTTGGCCGGTTCGCCTTCCGGAAAGTCGAAGCACGGCCACAATATGTCGCAACCATAGCCTTCGCTCGTCGTGGCGAACCACAGCCGCCCGTCCTTGGTCTTCGACCAGACCACGCCATCGTCCCACGGCGCGTTGACCGCGACGTGCGGGACGCCGCCGTACACGATCGTCGCGGTGACGCGCTCACCCGCCGCATAGGTTCGCGGGAGCTTGATCGTCAGCCGCCCATCGGGATTGGACCAGGCGCTCGCCGGCAGTTTCTGCCCGTCGATCGCGATCGCGCTCGGTCCGAGATTCTTGTCGAGATCGATCACCAGCTTGTCGGCCGGCGCCTTGGGGGTGAAACTCTCCACCGCCACGGCCTTGAGCTGTTCGGTGTCCGGCAGCACCTCGAACGACAGATCGGCGGTATCAAATCGCAGCTTGGCCTGGTCGGGATCGACCGGCCCGCCCGACCGTTGGGTTTGGGCTGTCAGCGGCGGCTCGCCCTTCTTGGGCAGGCTCGCGGCGCCGGCCGCGGCGGCGGTGATCAGGCTTATCCCCACCAATCCGGGGACGAACAGGCGTGGGAGATTGATGGAATGCTCACGCTTCCCATATAGAAAGACAAAAGCGCCCTGGTTGGGCGCCTCCGGAGTATCCATGACCGTCCAATCCTTCCCCGTATTGCCGCTGCGCGACATAGTGGTGTTTCCCCACATGATCGTGCCGCTGTTCGTCGGCCGCGACAAGTCGGTAGCCGCGCTGGAAAGCGCGATGGCCGCCGACAAGGAGATTTTCCTGGTCGCGCAGCTCGACCCCGCGCAGGACGATCCGCAGCGCGACGACCTGTACGACATGGGCGTCGTTGCGACGATCCTGCAGCTGCTGAAGCTTCCCGACGGCACCGTCCGCGTGCTGGTCGAGGGCAAGGCGCGCGCCACGCTGACGGCATTGTCGGGCGGCGGCGACCACCTCACCGCCGAGATCGCGCGGGTCGAGGAAGAGGCCGTGAAGGGCGTCGAGATCCAGGCGCTGATGCGCTCGGTGGTCGATCAGTTCGAATCCTATTCCAAGCTCAACCGCAAGCTGCCGGCGGAAACCGCGGTGCAGCTGAGCGAGATCGAGGAGCCGTCGCGGCTGGCCGATTCGATCGCCGGCAATATCGCGATCAAGGTCGCCGAAAAGCAGGCATTGCTGGTCGAGCTCGACCAGTCGAAGCGGCTCGAGATGGTCTATGCCTTCATGGAAGGCGAACTCGGCGTCCTGCAGGTCGAGAAGAAGATCAAGTCGCGGGTCAAGCGCCAGATGGAGAAGACCCAGCGCGAATATTATCTCAACGAGCAGTTGAAGGCGATCCAGCGCGAGCTGGGCAATGAGGCTGACGAAGGCGATGGCGACGAGATCGCCGAGCTGACCCAGAAGATCGCCACGCTCAAGCTGAGCAAGGAAGCGCGCACCAAGGCGACCGCCGAGCTCAAGAAGTTGAAGACGATGGCGCCGATGTCGGCCGAGGCCACGGTCGTGCGCAATTATCTCGACGTGCTGCTGGGTCTGCCCTGGGGCAAGAAGTCCAAGCTCAAGAAGGATATCGCCGCGGCGCAGGCGGTGCTCGACGAGGACCATTACGCGCTCGAGAAGGTCAAGGACCGGATCATCGAATATCTCGCGGTCCAGGCGCGCACCAACAAGCTCAAGGGCCCGATTCTGTGCCTGGTCGGCCCTCCCGGTGTCGGCAAGACCAGCCTGGGCAAGTCGATCGCCAAGGCGACTGGGCGCGAGTTCATCCGCCAGTCGCTGGGTGGCGTGCGCGACGAGGCCGAGATTCGCGGCCACAGGCGGACCTATATCGGCTCGCTGCCGGGCAAGATCGTGTCGAACCTGAAAAAGGCCGGCGCGTCGAACCCGCTGTTCCTGCTCGATGAGATCGACAAGCTCGGCCAGGATTTCCGTGGCGATCCCGCCTCGGCCCTGCTCGAGGTGCTCGACCCTGAACAGAACAGCAAGTTCAACGACCATTATCTCGAGATCGACATCGACCTGTCGGACGTGATGTTCGTCACCACCGCGAACACGCTCAACCTGCCGCAGCCGTTGCTCGATCGCATGGAGATCATCCGGCTCGAAGGCTATACCGAGGACGAGAAGGTCGAGATCGCCGAGCGCCACCTGATCGCCAAGCAGGTCGAGGCGCATGGGCTCAAGGAAGGCGAATTCACGCTGACCCATGAAGGCCTGCGCGCGCTGATCCAGCGCTACACGCGGGAAGCGGGCGTTCGCACGCTCGAGCGCGAGATCGCCAAGCTCGCCAGGAAGGCCTTGCGCCAGATCCTCGAAGGCAAGGTCGAGAGCGTGACGATCACGCCGGAGAACCTCCACGAGTTCGCGGGCGTGCTGAAGTATCGCCATGGCCTTTCGGAGACCGAAAACCAGATCGGTGCGGTCACCGGACTAGCCTGGACCGAGGTCGGCGGCGAATTGCTGACGATCGAGAGCGTCACCGTGCAGGGCAAGGGCATGGTCAAGACGACCGGTACGCTGGGCGACGTCATGAAGGAAAGCGTCCAGGCGGCAATGAGCTTCGTCCAGGCGCGGGCGCCGTCTTACGGCATCAAGCCCAGCCTGTTCGCGCGCAAGGATATCCACATCCATCTGCCCGAAGGAGCCGTGCCCAAGGACGGTCCGTCGGCCGGCATTGGCCTGGTCACCTCGATCGTCTCGACGATGACCGGCGTGCCGGTGCGGCGGGAGATCGCGATGACCGGCGAGGTCACGTTGCGCGGCCGCGTGCTGCCGATCGGCGGCTTGAAGGAAAAGCTGCTGGCGGCGTTGCGCGGCGGCATCGAGACGGTGTTGATTCCCAAGGACAATGAGAAGGACCTCGTCGAGATTCCGGCGAATATCCGCAAGGGACTCAAGATCATCCCGGTCGAGCATGTCGACGAAGTGCTGCGGCTCGCATTGACCCAGCCGCTCGAAGCAATCGACTGGACCGAGGCCGACGAACTGGCGGCGCAGCCGCCGGCGAACATCGCCCAGGCAGGGGAGCTACCGCATTAATCGTTTGCAGCTCCGCTGAGACGGTGCCGCGTCCGTTTCAGCTCTGCTGAAACCAAGTGACGCGTGCTGAAACGGGACGCGACGAAACGATCCGCCGCAAATTCGATCGTTACGGTCGAGGTTGCGGCGGATTTGTTTTGACTCGTTCGCCCGGAGCAGCGTTACTGCGCGCCCGGCCTGGGGCCGCGAGTCTTATTCCAGTAGCAAACGTGTAACGCACTCTAAACGGGGGTTTCGAGGACGATGAACAAGCAGGAGCTGATCAGCGCCGTTGCCGACACGGCAGGCCTCAGCAAAGGCGATGCCAGCAAGGCCGTGGAGGCCGTGTTCGACGTGATCGGCGGCGCGCTCAAGAAGGGCGACGAGGTTCGCCTGGTCGGTTTCGGCACTTTCTCGGTTTCGAAGCGCAAGGCATCGACCGGCCGCAATCCGCGTACCGGCGAGCCGATGACGATCAAGGCATCGACCCAGCCCAAGTTCAAGGCCGGCAAGGGCCTGAAGGATTCGGTCAACTGATCCCGGCCGGTCCTTTCGGGGGCTGGACAAGATCGAACGGATCGTCTTAAGGCGATGACAACGGGGCGGCGCTAAACGTCGCCCCCTTCCTTTTGCGATGCCGGGATCGGCTCGCGATCGGGCGCGTAGCTCAGCGGTAGAGCACACCCTTCACACGGGTGGGGTCACAGGTTCAATCCCTGTCGCGCCCACCATGTTTTCAGACACTTAGCTGGAAACGTGGCGTGGCCCATGAAAAACGCATGAAGAACGAGGGCGCGATCGCCTCGCACTCCAAGCGAAACAAAAGTCGCGTTCCGCTATAAATTTGATCTTCTCTCGCCGCCGCTTCGAAAGCCGGGGTTTGGCCGACATCCGACCATTGGCTTCCGATGCGCCGTAACCGATAGCTGCCCTGCGTTCATGCCGATGGCTCAGGAAGCGTTGTGATCGTCGCACTGGTTCGAAAATCGCGGGCAGGTGCGAATACACCAACCTAACGCTGCGTTGAAATTCTGAGATGCATGCCGGGTAGAGCTGACATTGCACCCTTCGTTTCGTTGATGGATCAGATCCTGCGGCAGCTAGCCGCCACGAGTTCGCTGAAAGACACGAAGCCAACCTTATCAGGCAGCGTCGATCTGACGTACCTGTAGTCTGCCGGAACGCTAGTTCTTTCCCATCGTTGCGGCGCATTTTCGATGCCCTAATGCATTTCGAAAAGGCATGTTAACCATTCTAAATGGTTCATTACTGAGATAATTCACTATTGCAGTGGGCTAACTGCGGGTCAATAACCCAGCGCGATTTACTCGTAGTCCACGAGCGTTGTCGAACTCATTTCGGAGACGCTCGTGGCATTTACGAGTGAACATTTCGGTGACCAACTTGTCGCTAGCGTCAACCGATCGTTCCGCGACCTTCCGGAACTGCTCGAGGGATTGACCCGCGCGCTTGTCATCCAGGCGCGACTGGTGTCGCTCGAACTCGAGCTCGATGGCATGTGGGTTTTGCGCCAGCAGCGGGGACGGCAAGGATTGGCATCGCGCTGGCAAGCCGCCGCGCGCGACAGTCATGCACGCGCGGCCGGACAAGATCGGGCGGGGGCGCCTTTCCTTCCGTTCGCGATCACCTTTGCCGGCCGGTCAATCGGCACACTCCGGACGCAGTTTGAGGATCCGCGCGACCTGGATGGTCCGCTGCCCGTTCTTCTGGCTCAATTCGCCCAGCAATGCGGCAGGCTCGCCAAACGGTATCAGCTCGAACATTGGTCGCGCGAGCGCTGGGGCCAGCCGCTGCGGCTTGTCGGGCTGAGCCGTGCCTTGCGCGACCTGGATCGCTTCATCGAGATCGCCGCATCGAGTCCCTTGCCGGTAACGTTGCGCGGCGAATTCGGTACGGAAAAATTCCAGCTGGCGACGGCGATCCATTGTTGTGGCCCCCGCGCGGACGGGGCGTTCGTGCAGGTCGATTGCGCTCGTCCCGACGGGCTGCCGCCCGAGTGGCTGGCGGCGGCGGACGGCGGCACGCTGTTTCTTGCCAATGTCGACGAACTTGCCGCGCCGCTGCAGGACGCGCTGCTGCTGAGTTTCCCTTCGCGCATCGCGCAACGGCCGACGGCGACGCCGCTTTCCAGCGTTCGGATCATCGCCTCGACGACTGCCGACCTGCGCGACGAGGTTGCGGCAGGGCGCTTTTCCCGCACCTTGGCGACCGAGTTGGATTTTCTCATCGCGACGATTCCCCCGATCCGCGATCGCTCCGAGGATATCGATGCCCTCGTTTGTGACGCTATCGCGCGGCTCGGCTATCAGGTCGATATCAAGCGCACCGACGTGTTTATCGACACCTGTCGCGCTTATGGCTGGCCGGAAAACCTGTCGGAAGTCGAGCGCGTGGTCGCGCGTGTCGCGACGATGACCGGCGCGACGCCGATCCGTGACGTCGATATTCGGCTTTACGCGCCGCACATAGCCTTGCCCGATATTGCGGCGCCGGCCCTGCGCTCGATCGCCCAGACAGAGGCGGACGTGTCGTCTCTCGACCATTGGGCCCGCCGGGCGGTTAGCCCGGAGGAGGGCGACTCGTATGACGTCCATGTCGCCTTGCGGCGGGCGCTCGCGCATCTCGGCCGCTGCTATGACCAACCGGTGGTGCTGACCGAACTGGCGACACTGGCGGGCGTCAGTCCGTCGCATCTGAGTGCTCTGTTCCGGAGCGTTGTCGGCGCACCGTTTAAATCGCTGCTCCGCCACATCCGTATTCTGAAGGCGCGCGAACAGCTGGCGGCGGACCCGGCCGCCAGCGTCACCGACGTCGCCTTTCAAGTCGGATTCGCCGATCTGAGCTATTTCGAGCGCAGCTTTCGCCGCATCGTCGGACAGAGCCCGCGCGAGTTCCGCCGCGCCGCGCACCGAGTCGCGCCGCTGGCTACCTTGTCATCGTTTTTGTCCGAGTCGGCGAGCGATCCAGCCGAGTGATCGAAAACGTTGGCCGAGTCGGCGCAATCGCTGACCGACGACAGCGTCTCAAGCCGGGTCGCGCTTCGCCGGCTACGTATTCCGCCGCACATATTCTCGGGTCCGTCCAAGTAATCGGCGTGCGATCGGAACACCATCGTGTCGTCCGATCGATCGACCAACCGATCGCCGCGGCCCCATTGCAGAAAGAGGTTCCGATGGCTTTCCCAACTCATGTGAACGACCAGATCACCGATTCGATCACCCAGGCGAACACCAAGGTTCTTGGCGACGCCCCGGCGATCGCGATGGGCAATCTGTATCAGGCGACGGCTCAGGCGCTGGCGAATGCCGCGCACAATGCGACCAATGCGCAGCAGCAGAGCTACGTCACAGCGCAGGCGGCGACGACCATGGGCGTTGCGACGCTCTATTCACTCGACACCGCATCGACCGGCGTCGCCACCGAAGACATCTTCCGTTCGGCCGCCAACAGCCCGCGTCCCGGCAGCCTCGTCTGAGGCATGTGACCGCGCCGAGGCCGGTTAATTTCACGACGCCCGGCTTCGCCGCTCGTCACTATTCTTGGGGAGTAAGACATGGCATTTCCAACCTTCGTCAACGACCAGATCACCGATTCCGTCACCCAGGCCAACGTAAAGGTGCTGGGCGATGCGCCGGCGATCGCGATGGGCAATCTATACCAAGCGACGGCTCAGGCACTCGCCAATGCCGCGCACAATGCGACCAATGCCGCACAGCAGAGCTTCGTCACCGGCCAGGCCGCGACGACGATGGGCGTCGCGACCTTGTACGCCCTCGATACCGCGTCGACCGGCGTCGCGACCGAGGACATCCTGAAATCGGGCAGCCTGGTGTGATGTTGGGCGGCGACGTGTCGTTCAGTCGAAGGCAGAGGTAGAAGATGGCGTATCCGACAGCCGTGAACAACCAGATCACGGATTCCGTCACGCAGGCCAATGTCGAAACGCTGGGGTCCGCTCCGGCGGTTGCGATGGGCAACCTCTATCAGGCGACGGCGCAGGCGCTGGCCAACGCCGCTCATAATGCCACGCTCGCACAACAGCAGATGAACATGGCGGCGCAGGCCGCGACCACGGCAGGCGTCGCCATGCTGTACGCGATCCAGACCGGCGGCGCCGGACCGAAGACTTGAGCTGAGTTGCCGGCAGCAGTGCTCGGCATGATCGATCAACCGGCGGCACCACACGTCCGCCATCACCGAAAAGGACTTCCCAATGGCCTTTCCCAGCCACGTGAACAGCGCGATCACCGATTCGATCACCCAGGCGAACACGCTGCTGATCGGCGATTCGCCGTCGATGGCGACGGGCAATCTGTTCGTCGCGACCAGCCAGGCGTTGTCGAATGCCGCGCACAATGCGTCCAACCAGCAACAACAGAGCTTCGTCACCTCGCAGGCGTCGACCACCCAGGGGCTGCAGACGCTCTATTCGGTCGACATCGGCTCGACAGGGACCGCGACCACGGGAATTTTCCGCCGCGGCCTGCTCTGAACACGATCGACTGATCCCCGGGCGCGGCGCCGATGGCCATGCTTAACGGCCTCGTACCCGGGACGGTGTTGACGATCGGCGAAGCCCCGTCCGCCGCGATGGCCATGACGTACATCGCGATGGCCAATAGCATCGGCGTGGCGATGGGGAATGCGGTGACCGCGCAGCAGCGCGGGCAACTGATCGGCGAGGCCGCGACCGTCAAGGTCGTGGCGGTCATTTTCGAACTAGGGGCGACATAAGATGCCTGAGTATTTGGTGAACGATCAGATCGTCGAGTCCGTCGCGGACGTCGTCACACTGAACAGCGGTCATGCCCCGGCCCAGTCGGCGGCGATGCTCGATGTCGTGATGGCCGAGACGATGGGCATGTCGATGTACAACGCCATCAGCCGACAGCAATCGTCGAGCATGGTCGGGTCGGCCGCGGTCACCTCGGCATGCGCCAAGATGCTGCAGACGCCTTTCCCGATCCTGCCGCCGCTGGTGCCGTATGTGGTTCCCCCATCGGGTCTGCAGCCATTGCCGGTACCCCCGGGCGGGCTGACCGATGCCGAGGCGATCGCGGTCGCGGGCGTCGATGCCGGCGCGGCGATCGATGTGCTCGCGGCCGAGGCCCAGAGCTCCGACGTCAACTCCGCCACGGCCGTGCTGAAGTCACTGGCGAAGCAAATCAACGCCGCTCTCGCCGCGCTGAACCCGCCCGCGCCGGCCCCATCTCCCGCACCGTCACCGACAGCCGCGCAGGCCAAGCGCAGCCGCCCCGCCAAGACACCCGCGCCCGTGCGGACACGCGCGCGCGCCGCCAAATAGACAATAGCAGGAAGACATCATGGCTCAGGTCAATCCGCTCATCGTCGACATCCTCCAGCAGACGCAGACCGCCACGCTTACCCAGGGCGTGGTACTGACCAGCGGCGCGGGCAAGGCGTATCAGTCGGTCGCACAATCGACCGCGCTCGCCGTGCAGGACGCGGCCGATGCGTTGCGCAACGTGTCGACGATGGCGACCACCGCGGCGGGCGTCGCGCTCGCGCAGATCCTCGCGACAGGCAATGTCGAGCAATACAAGCCGACCCTCGACAGCGCGCAGTCGATCATGACGAACGCGATCGCGGACTTCAGCGCGATCGGCGCCGCCGCGGGGGAAATCCTGAAGACCTTCCCCGCCGGCCAGCACATCTGAAAGCGGTGATGCCATGACCGTCAAGATCGCCAACAAACCACTCAACGGCGCCTTCGGTCTGTCCGAGACCGGCCGTCGTGTGCTGGGGCTGATCGACGGCGGCCTGCAATGGCTCGATTATGCGATCGGCACGCCCGATGCGCATTATCATTTCCGCGACGAGAGCGCGCTGGTCGCCGCGGTGCAGCCCGGCCTCCACGCGACGCGCTACATTCTGATCGATGCGATCGGGCTGATGGTCGCGCCGGTCAAGCTGATGACGATGAACCCGGCCGAGCTGCAATTGCTCGCCCGCGCCGCGATCGGCGAGGTCAAGCCGGCCAATCCCGACCTGGTCAAGATGCTCGCGCGGCACAGCCTGGCCACGCAGAGCGACTTGGCGGCGGTCGCGACCCTGCTCGACAATCTCGAGGTCGCGCCGGCACCGATGTTCCAGGCGATGGACCTGGACGACACTCTTGCACTGCTCGGTCTCGCCCGCAGCCCGTACATCACCGACCCGGGGACGCCCGATCTGCGCCTCGAAGCCGCCAGCTTCGCGGTGTCGCAAGCCTATTCGCCGCCCGAATTCGTCGATTATTTCCGCACTTTCATCGATCATATCGCCGTCGTCGGGGAACCCGGCGATACCCCGGCGGACCGCCGCGAGCGCGCGCTGCGGGCGGTCTACTCGATCGCGCCGCTGATGTTTCAGGCGCTCGATTGCCCCGAGGTTGCCGGACTCGTGTCGCCGCTCGAGGTCGAAGGGGCGATCATCGACTGGCTGATGAACGGCCGCCAGCTCGGCTTCCTGCGCGTGTCGCAGGGCGTGCAGCAGATCGTGGCCAATACCGGCTTCGCGAACGAGGAAGGCCTCGCCGCGCAATTGATCGTGCGCGATTATCTCGACCGCGCCCAGCAGCTGGTGCGGCTGCAGGGGATCGGGCGCGGCGCAATGGGCCAGGACGGCGCGACCTGTCTGTTCCCGATCGTCGCTCCGACCCAGGAAGCCGTCATCCGGCTCGGCCCGACCGGCGTGATCACGCTCGCCCAGTTCGCCTGGCAACGCCCCTTGCGCGTGCAGGACACCGAGGGGCGCCCGGCCAGTCCTTCCCGGCCGGCCAAGCCAGCCTCGCCGGCAACGCCAAGGCCGGCATCGCGCGTCGCGTCGCGCACGGTGACGCGGCCCAAGGTCATCCGCCGGCGCAAAGGGAGCGTCAAGAAATGAGCGACAAGAAGCGCTGGCAAAAGGATATGCCGGACGATCCCGATCGGGACGGGCCGGTAACCGACCGCGCGCAGGCGCTAGCGATCGCGATGACCCAGGTCCACGCCGCGATGCGGCATGCCGACGGCGCGATGCGGCAGGCCGATGCGGCATTGGCCGGGGCCGACATGCGCGCCGCCGCGACGGCGATGCGCGAGACCGAACGGCTCGAACGCAAGTCCGTCGAACAGGCCCAGATCGAGGTCGAGCGCGCGATGGCGCGCGCCGGGCGCGCGGAGAATCGCGCCAGCGAAGCGGAGCGGGAGGCGGAATGACGTCCCGGCAGGCTCCGCGAATCGAATGAAGGAGTAGCGGCATGGCCTTTCCACCTGCCGGCGATGCCGCGCTCCAGGCGCTCGCGCACGTCGCCACCATGGCCACCGCGCAGTCGCAGGTGCCGATCGTCCTGGTCCCGCAGCATGATGCGGCGTTCGGCTGGGAAGCGGGTGCGATCCATCCGATGCAGGCGCTCGAGACGCAATATCAGTCGATCGTCCGCGACGCCGAGCGGCTCGGTAACGATCCCATCGAGAAACGCGCCTTCGAATCCGCCGCGCTCGCCGGTTTCTATTTCTTCCAGGCCGGTTCGCCCCGTTTGCTCGGCGTTGAGCGCGACCGGCCGTATCGCGGCCAGCGCTTTCCGCTGCCGAGCGACGCCCTGCGCCATGCCCGGGCCGAACTGAACGCGGCGAAGGACATGTACAATGCCGGGATTCCGGCGCCGTTGCTCGCGACCCGCGTCGCCGATGCCCGCGCGGCTGCGTGGCGGGTTTGCGAACTGTTCCTGCCGCCGGCCAATCCGGAACAGGTCAATGCCCCGTCGATCAACCAGGCATCGGCGCTGATCCAGGCTGCCGGCACCGCGCCTGCGGTGCTGACCAATATCGGCAACGCGCTGACCCTGCTCGAACGTGCCGTGGCGGGCGATGCCAGCGTGCAGATGTTCTACGTGATCGAGCCCTTCTATCTGTCGCGGTTGCTCGTCGCCTATCGCGTTCGCTCCAACACACCGGTGACCGAGGATGAAGTCGTCCTGGCGAGCAGCGCGCTGACCGGCATCCTCAATGCCCAGGCCTGGCTCTCCGCATGGCTCGAGCGCGCGATGATCGATCTCGAATTCGCCATCAGCGAGGTCGACCCCAACCAGCATACGCGCTTCTTCCTCAAGGGCGGCCGCGCGCTCGCCTATTTGTTCGGCCAGCCGCAGAATGCGCGCAACGATTGGGACACGCAGATCCTGATCGACCCCAATCTGGCGCCCGGCGATTGGTACGCCCTCTGCCGTGACGTCTCGAACCAGGTGCTGCTGACCCTGGTGCGGATGAAGGACGAATTCTATTCGATCCTGTCGGCCAACGCCGCCGCGCTCCAGGCGCTGCCGGTGCCGCCGCCCGCGCCGCCCGATCCGTTCGCCGACGACGCGCCCGACCCCCCGTGGGACAATGTCGACGAGGCGCCCGACGTGCCGCCGAGCTACGAGAATGCGTTCACCCGTGCATGCAAGGCCGAGCTGATCGATATCGGCATACCGCGCCGCGACACGATCGAGCTGCGCGAGCAATGGGCGCAGCTGCACAACAATATCATCCGTCCGACGCTCGGCATGCCGATCCCCGGTTATGCTTATTATGTCGACGAATATGTCACGATGATCCGCGAATTCTTCGCCGGGGAATCGCGCGCGCCAAGCAAGGCGCGCAAGCGGATCGAACGCCTGGCCGAGCTGCTCGATCGCGATGAGGCCGCCGTGGTCATTGTCCATGCGATGCAATCGATCCCGCTCACCATCTGGAACGTGGTGGCGCCGGTGCTGACCGCGTTCGTGGCGCAGCAATTGCCGCCGGCACAGGAGGCGTTGCGCTATGCCTTGATCGTGCTGCTCGACGAATTCGCGATCGCCTATGAGATGCGCAGCGACCCCGGCCTCGCGCAGGAATTCGCGGCCTTCTTCGCCGAGTGGATGCCAAACGAAGAAGTGCTGGCCGACTATACGCCCAATTTCCGCTTCACCCTGCCGGTCAATGCCGCGCCGATGGCCGACGCGATCGGGTTCGGTCAGTGGATGTCGGATCGGCTGCAGGCCAATTTCGCCGGTCGGGCGGCATTGATCGCGGCGCATCGCGACGCGGTCGAGGCGCTGATCCGCACGGTCTACGACGACTCGGTGTTCAACCAGCAAAGCGAATATGACGTGCAGCTCGCAATTGGCGGCAGCCTGGGGGCGAGGCTTCACGCCGAATATCAGAACGCCGTCAATGCCCAGCTTGAGCAAGTGGCGACGGTATCGATCGGGCTCTATTTCGAGGGCGCACACATCAACGCAGCGACCGCGGTCGAACTGGTTGCGCCACTGGTACGCAATTATATCGCCGCGCAGCCGGCGCCGTTATTCTACCTCGACGAAACCGTGCCGGGGACTCTCAGGATCTTCTGGGCCGATCCGCAGACGATCGAACCATTCGGCCCCTATCATCCACTGGCGATCGAGATCGTTGCCAAGCGCGTGCGCGAGCGGCCGTTGCTGAGCTTCATCTGGGGCCTGCCAGTGCTCGGCCTACGGGACCTGATCGTCGAGTATCAGAGCCGCGCGGCGCATATCGTCGAATATGCCCGGCGCAGAGAGCTTCGGCATACCGCCGCAGCGCTGACCGAGATGCTGATGACCGCGCGCGCCTAGCGCACGAGCTTGCGGGGCCGTTTTCGGTGTCGCCAATCAAATGTCGGCGACCGGATCGACGGCGATGCCGGCGGCCTTCCGTTCCGAGTAACGATCGACCAATTGCACCGCGTGCGGACGCAGTAGAATGGTGAAGCGGACCAGTTCCTCCATCACGTCGACGATGCGATCGTAATAACTGGACGGTCTCATCCGGCCGGCCTCGTCGAACTCCTTATACGCCATCGCGACCGAGGATTGGTTGGGGATGGTGTACATCCGCATCCATCGCCCCAATAGCCGCATCGTGTTGACCGCGTTGAACGATTGCGATCCGCCGGACACCTGCATCACCGCGAGGGTACGCCCCTGGGTAGGGCGCATGCCCTTCGACTCGAGCGGCAGATGATCGATCTGCGCTTTCATCAGGCCAGTGATCTGGCCGTGGCGTTCGGGGCTGCACCAGACATGGCCTTCCGACCATATCGACAAGTCGCGGAGCTCGTTGACCGCGGGATGATCGTCGCCGGGTATCTGATCGGGCAGGGGGAGATCGGAAGGGTCGAAAATCCGGATTTCCGCGCCGAAAAACTGGAGAAGCCGCGCCGCCTCTTCCACCGCGAGGCGCGAAAATGAGCGTTCTCGCAGCGAGCCATAGAGCAAGAGAATACGCGGTGGCGGCTGATCGTCGCCAAGCCCGAGCCCAGGTCGTGGCATCGCGAAGGTCGGATCGAGCGCGGGGAGGTGATGGGGATCGGGCAGACTGCGGACGTGGCTCATTTGAGCTCCTTGACGAGAGAGGCCGCGCTGGGAGGGCCAGACGCAAGAAGTCTTGGTGTCCTTGAGCAAGGCGCGAAAACGTGACGCCGTTCACGAAGTCTCGTGCGACGGCCCCGCGAAGAGCGCGCTGCCCACGAAGAGGGCCGCGATCGCGCCGGCCAGTTGCGCTGCGATGAACCCCGGAACATAGGCCGGGGCAATTCCGGCGAAACTGTCGCTCAGCGACCGGGCGACGGTGATCGCCGGATTGGCGAAGCTGGTCGAGGAAGTGAACCAGTAAGCAGCGCTAATATAAAGCGCCACGCTTGTGGAAACGGCAGTCGGCCGCATCCGCACGGTCCCCAGGATCGTCAGGATGAGCCCGAACGTGGCGATTGCTTCGCCCGTCAGTTGGCCCGGTCCGGCACGGGCCTTCGTCGACAGTTCGAGGATGGGCAGGTCGAACATCAGGTGCGCGACCCACACACCCAGGATACCGCCGCCAAGCTGAGCCGCGACAAAGGCCATTGCCACACGGCTACTGATCTCGCCGCGCAATCGGATGACCAAGGTTACGGCCGGATTGAAGTGCGCTCCCGAGACCGGCCCGAGCATTGTGATGAGCACGAAGAGGATGGCGCCGGTCGCGATCGTGTTGCCGAGCAGCGCGATCGCGACGTTCCCGCCCGCGAGCCGTTCGCCCATGATGCCGGAGCCGATGACTGTCGCGAACAGAAGAAAGCTGCCGAGTGCTTCGGCGAGAATAGCCCGCCGCGTCACGACGAGTGAATGCGGTGGCCGGCGGCGTTGACGACCAGTTCGCCGTCTTCCTTGGCGAAGGGGCCGCGCTGCGGTGCCGGCAGGATGTCGAGAACGACCTCGGAAGGACGGCACAGGCGCACGCCAAGCGGCGACACCACGAGCGGGCGGTTGATCAGGATCGGATGGTCCATCATCGCGTCGATCAAGGCGTCGTCCGACAGGCTCTCGTCGCCAAGACCGAGTTCGGCATAAGGTGTGCCCTTCTCGCGCAACACTTGGCGAGGCGTCAGTCCGGCGCGCTCGATCAGTTGCGACAGCAGCGCGCGCGAGGGGGGCGTCTTGAGATATTCGATGACGTGCGGCTCGATGCCGGCGTTGCGGATCATCGCCAGCGTGTTGCGCGACGTGCCGCAGTCGGGATTGTGGTAGATGATGATGTCGGTCACGATCTCACCTCGCAAAATGTCGATAGGTTCAGTGCTTATGTCGTGCCCGCGGTGCCGCAGCGGCCGCGCAGGAGCGTGTCGGCGAGCGACGCGCAGATTTCCGGCGATCCGCCGCAGCAATCTTCCATCAGATATTCCAGCAGCGCCGTCATGGCCTCGTATCGCGCCGAATAGATGACCGACCGTCCGTCGCGGACGCTGTCGATCAGGCCGGCATGGCTGAGGATGGTCAGATTGGCTGAAAGAGTGTTGGGCGGCACGTCCAGCCGGCGGGCGATCTCACCGGCTGGAATGCCCTCATGTCCCGCCTGCACCAGCATACGGAACACGGACAAACGGCCCTGATGCGCGAGGGCGGAGAGGGCCATCACGGCGGTCGTCATTTCCATATTTCCGCGATATAGGAAATAACGCGAAATAGGAAGGCAGAATGTGCCGGTCGGGTGAAAAGCACAAAAAAGGCGGCCTCCTTCCGGAAGCCGCCTTTCCCCTTTTATCCTGACCTTGCGATCAGAACTTCGCGCTGAGCTCGAAGCCCCAGGTGCGCGGCGCGTTAAGATTGCCGTAGTCCCCAAGGATGCCGCCATAGTTGGTCGAAACCAGCGTGGTCCCGTTATAGTTGAGGACCGGCGTCGAGTTCGCTGCCGAGCGGCGATAGACATAGGTGTGGTCGAGCAGGTTGCGCGCCCACACGGACAGCGTGACCTTGTTGCTCGCGTTGATCGCGATGTCGGTCAGCGCCAGTCGGCCGTTGACGACGAAGCTCGGATCGGTCTTGGTCGGCTCGAGCTGGAAGCTGTACTGGCTGCTCGCATAATTGGCGTCGAGATGGAGGCTGATCGCCGTGTCGCCCTTGCCGATCGGTACCGAATAATCGATCGAGCCCGACGCCGCGTTCTTCGGCGTGTAGACGATGTAGAGCTGCTGCGGCAGACCGCCGGTGATCGAGTTCACCGCGCTCGGCGCCTTCCAATAGGTATAGGCATAGGAGGCGGCGAGGGTCAGCCCGGCGACCGGCCGTACCGTCAGATCTGCTTCGATGCCGCGGATCTTGCTCGTACCCGCATTCTGGGTCTGCTCGATATGCGAGCCGTTGGTCGGGCTGCTGCCGTTGGTATCGAACAGATCGAAGTCGAACTGCGTATTTTTGCGGTCCATGATGTAGCCGGCCAGGTTCAAGCGAACCCGGTGGTCGAGGAACTCCATCTTCGCACCGACTTCATACGACTTGACCGATTCCGGGCCGAAGGCGTTGAAACTCTGCGACCGATCGTTGGCGCCGCCGGCGCGGAAGCCGGTCGAATATTTGGCGTAGAGATGAACGTCCTTGGTCGCATCGAACGCCAGGTTGAACATCGGATCGAAGCGGCTGATGTCGTTCGAGAAGGTGAACGCCTGGGGCGCATTGTTGACCACGTACAAGCGGCCACGGCGCTTGTCCTTGGTCCAGCGGCCACCAGCGGTAAAGTGCAGGAAGTCAGCGCCTTGCGGCGTGTAGGTCAGATTGCCGAACACCGAATAATTGTGATCATAGGCTTCGCTGGCACGCGTGATGAACTGGCAGCTGTTGGCGAACTGCGGCACGGTGGCGGCAAGCGTATTGTTGCACGACGCGGCATAGGGCTGATAACCCGAATTGGCCCCCGTCACCGTTCCGGTGACGATCGGACTGCGGATCGTATAGGCTGTGCCGTCGGCGTTCCACTGATTGGTCAGCGGGGTAGCCGCATATTCGGTCGCGTGTTCGGTGAAATAATAGGCGCCGACGACATAATCGAAGCCGTTGGAGCTGCCGACCGCCTGGAATTCCTGGCTGAACTGGTGCTGCTGCAGGAACGACAGGCTGTAGCGGCTGAACGTCCCGGTCGTGTTGAGCGCCGTGGGATTGGCCGTGTTCAAGACGAACGGCGAGAAGGAGCTGCGCTCCGGGCCGCCCGAATTGTCCCACTGATCGGTCTTCACACCGCGCCAGGCGGTGATCGAGCGCAATTCCAGCCACGGCGCGACGTTATACTTCAGGTTCGCCGAAACGCCGTGAGTGATGTCGACGCTCGGCTGCTGCGGCACGCCGACATCGGCAACGGTCTGGCGCTCCGGATGCACGCCGACGAGCGGCGCCTTGGGGGCGATACAGGCGGGCTTCCCCGCCGCGGCCTGGGCTGCGGTGATGGTGCCGCCGCAAGCGATCGGCGCGGCCGCGCCCGTGCCCGGAATGAAAAGTGACGTTCCGAGCACACCGGTCTGCGGATTGGTATAAGTGCCGACGGTGTAGTGGTTCGGGTTGTAGTTCAGCAGCTGGCTGAAGTTCGGCGTGTTCTCGTCCTTGGCGTAATCGTACGCGATGTCGGCAGTGAAACCCTCGAACGGGGTCCAGCGTGCTGCGGCGCGGCCGCCCTTGCGATCGTAATAGTTCCAGCCGGTGGAGCCGGCGAGCGGATCCTTCACGGTCGGATCCTGATGCTGGTAGACGCCATCGAGCTTGATCGCGATATTGTAGAAGGCCGGCAGGTCGAGATGGATTTCGCCGGTGCGGCTGCCATAATTGCCCACGCCGCCTTCGATGCGGCCGCCAAGCTCACCGGTCGGCGCCTTGGTCACCAGCGACAGCGCGCCGCCCTCGGTATTGCGGCCGAACAGCGTACCCTGCGGGCCCTTGAGCACTTCGATCCGCTCGATGTCGAACAGAGCGGCGTTGAGGCCCTGCGTCTTTCCGAGCGCGACGCCGTCGATATAGACGCTGACGCCACCGTCACGCGCAGTCTGGTTCTGGTCGTAGGGGACGATGCCGCGGATGCCGATGGTCAGCGCCGACTGGCGCGCCTCGAACGTGGCGACGCGCAGCGACGGCACCGAGCCGTCGGCCAGGTTGAACAGGCTGAGGACGTGGCGTTCGGTCAGCGCCTGGCTGTCGAGCACGCTGATCGAGATCGGCGTCTTCTGGAGGTTGGTCGTGCGCTTCGTCGCGGTGACGACGATGTCGGCCAGGCCGTCGTTGTTGGCGGTCTGGTCGGAAGGCGCTGCGGCTGCGTCCTGCGGCGCGGCGGCGGGAGTCGCCGCCGGCGTCTTCGGGTCTTCGGCGGCAAAAGCCGGCGTAGCGGTAACCGCGATCAGCGCGCTGGCCAGCAGCGTGCTCCGCAAGGTCGAGATCCCCATTTAAATAGCTCCACTGGGTAAGGCGGCGGCTGGTTGCCGTCCGTCCGTTCACGACGATCGTTCAGCGAGTCGGTGATTCCCGCCCGCCACATCGTCGCGTTGGCCCCTATGGGTGGATTGCGTCGGCGCAGTTGCACTTGCGTGACTCAGCCATGGCTGTTTGATGAAAGTCTTGTGACGGTCCCAGAGTGGAGCACGTGATTGGGAGCACGCAAGCTGCTCTAATTATCTTTGGCCGCGTCGTTTTTCGGGGAAAATCCGGCGCCCGCTTTCCGCGCGATGCTCGACAATGTCACGATGCCCAGCCCCAGGGGCGTTCGCGGAACCACTTGGTAATGACGTACTTGGTGCCCGCGCGGACCTTCATGCCCTGATGGATGGTGCTCGGATTGGGGCTGCCGTCAGGGCGCAGATTATTCCAGCAGAGCAATTTGCCGGTCTCGGGCTGGACGATCTTGTCGATGGTCTTGAACCGCGTCGCGCCGCCGGCATCGGGTTCGTTCAGATAGATCATCGCGGTCCAGGTGCGGTTGCCGGCGACCGAGGTGAAGGTGTGGAAATCGACACCGGCTGGCTCGAAATAATCGGTGTGCGCCTTGAACTCCTGGCCCACCGCGTAACGCTGACCCTGGATCGGTTCGCCATGCGCGGGGTCGAGGCCGATGAAATCGATAATCAGCCGTTCGAGCTCGGCGACGATCGGAATAGCCGCGTCTAGATCGCAGGTTTCGCTCGTCCGAAAAGCGGAGTCGCCATTATAATCGGAAACCGTCGAAGGTCGCCGCTGCGTATCGATCAACGCGATCAGCGCCTGGCACAGATCGGGCGTGACGAAGCCGCGCCGCTGGAACAGGGTGAGCTTGGGGCTGGGGGTGCGCTGCACGCCCGGCTGGGCCATGATATGGGCGATGACGGGCTCGGACGGGTGACCGGAACCGAGATTGACCGGAGAAGAAACATCGGCGGACGACATGATGCCGAGCCTAACCAAATCATCCGGCGTCGTCAGCCTTGACCTGCACCGGTCGGTGCCGCTAGGGGCGCGCGTTCTACGGCGATCGTAGTTCAATTGGTTAGAGCGTCGGCTTGTGATGCCGGATGTTGCGGGTTCAAGTCCCGTCGGTCGCCCCATTATTCCAGCCATTTCGCGCCCACGGCGCATTCGGGCTGGCCATCGCCGCTCTAGAAGAATATTACGCGGCCTCGTAATTTTCTTTGCCACGCCGGAGCCAGCATGACTTCCGTTTGGGACCTTCCCGATTTCGACGACCATGAGGGCGTCCACCTGTTTCGCGACCCTGCAGCGGGGCTGACCGCGATCATCGCGGTGCATTCGACCCATCTCGGCCCGGCGGCGGGCGGGGTGCGCTTCTGGCATTATGCCGATGCCAATCGCGCGATCACCGACTCGCTCAGGCTGTCGCGCGGGATGAGCTATAAGAATGCCATGGCGGGCCTGCCGCTGGGTGGCGGCAAAGGCGTCGTCCTGGCATCGACGCCGGGCGAGGCGATCAGCCCAGCCCAGCTCGAGGCATTCGGCGCCGCGGTCGAGTCGCTCGGCGGCCGCTATGTGACGGCCGAGGATGTCGGCATGTCCGAAGCGAGCATGAAAATCATCGCGACGCGCACCAAGCACGTGTCGGGCCTGCCGGTCGCGGCGGGTGGCGCCGGCGGCGATCCGGGTCCGTTCACCGCGAGCGGCGTCTATCAAGGTGTCCGGGCAGCGGCGAAGCGTGGGCTGGGCGTCGACTCGATTGCCGGCGTGCATGTCGCGATCCAGGGCGTCGGCAGTGTCGGCGGCGGACTGGCGCGGTTGCTGGCGGCGGACGGCGCGAAACTGACTCTGGCGGACGTCAATGGCGACAAGGCGAAGGCATTGGCCGCCGAGCTTGGCGCCGCGACGGTGCCGACCGAAGAGATATTGGCGCTGGAGGCGGATATCGTCAGCCCCAATGCGCTGGGCGCGATCCTGACCGCCGAGACGATCGCCGCGCTCAACACCAAGGTGATCGCGGGCGGCGCCAACAACCAGCTCGCGACGCGCGAGGACGGCTCGCGGCTCCACGCGCGCGGCGTGCTCTATGCGCCCGATTACGTGATCAATGCCGGCGGCATCATCAATGTCGGCCTCGAATATCTCGGCCAGGGCGACCGCGCCGAGGTCGAGGCGCGCATCGCGCGGATCCCCGAGCGCCTGATCGAAGTGTGGGACGAAAGCGACCGCACCGGCCAGCCGGCCTCGGACGTGGCCGATACGATCGCACGGCGGCTGATCGGGCGGGGCTGAGGTCGATCTGCTCCCGCCAAAGCGGGAGCCCGGGCGGCGAAGTATCCGACGCTACGGCGCGTGCTTTCACAGCCCTGACGCAGCCAGTGCTAATATTGGTTTTCGGCTACCTTGTTGGTGGCGAGATCGAGCACCTTGCCGCGGTCATAGCCGAGCACGCCGGGTATCGGAGCCAGTCGGTTCACGCTGAACGAGAAGCCCGCTACGAACTTGCCCGTGGCGCGATAGTCGACCGGGGCGACCGGCTTGCCCGCCAACTGGGCGGGCGGTGCGGTGGACGGCGTCGCCGGGCGGATAGCCACAGCCCAGGTGACAACATGGCCAATCATACTGGGACCAAACCCGGTTTCGTCGGCAAGCTGGGGAATGTCCGATTTCTCGGATGCCGACGCGATCAGGATAGTGCCGAGGTCGGCAATCCTGCCCGGCTGCGCCGAAAACGAAACGCTGCCCAGACATAGGCAGGTGTGGAAGACATCACCGAAACCGACGCCGTAAACGACGTAATTCCCTGGCCGGACTTCGACCAGCAGGGTGCGGCCGTCGCCGGTCTTTTCCAGCGCGCGACCCATCTTCACCGTTTGGACGTTGCGAATCTTATCGTAGACGAAGTTGAAATCGTCGACAGAAGGTGCTGGCGGGATGGTCTTGTCGAAGGTCGCGCCAGCCTTGGCGGCGGCATCCCTGGCCGCGATCAGGTCGTTTCGTTTCTTAACGAGGTTGGGCTCCGCTTTCGCGAAAGCAGCCCTTTTCGCGGCATCGAATTCCTTCATTTCCGCGTCGGTGGGGATGCGCAGAAAGACCGGCGCCACTCCCACCGAATTTGTGCGGAACAGAATATAGGCTCGATCAGCGCGCAGCTCGAGCGGTTTACCCGCGGTGACCTCGACCATCTCGTCGCCCGACTGCGCATGAGCGACCGGCACGAAGTATAGCAGTGTCAGCATCAGGCCCAGGAACATTCGGATCATTTCACCGGTACCTTTCCACCGAAGCTGGGGCTGGACGCGATCTTGGCCTGGATGGCGATCGACTGTTCCGTCGGACGCTTGGTTACGGTCTCCCAGACTTCTTCCGCGACGCCGTATCGAGTGTAACCGCGCGGCTCCATACAGCGGCGCATCTTCGCCTGCAGATCGCGACGCGCCATCGTACCTTCTACCATCGCGCCGAGCAGGTCGCCGACCAGGCCGTACGGATTGGGAATATAATCGACCTTGCGGCCCGGCTTGTCGTTCCACGGTACGAAACGGTTCAGCTTGACCGACGCCCAGCTATTGGGCTGGAGGAAACGATAACAGTCGGTCAGGTCGTCATAGGCCTCGGCGTAACTGACGCCGTTCTTCTGAAAGAAAAAATATTTCCAGCCGTTTGCGACGACCTCTGGATCGCTCGACCGGGACAGGTCGGGTACGACGACGGTCTGCGGGTCGGGCGGAGAAGCCACGTTCTGCGCGAAGCAGATCGACGGCCAGGCGAGCGCCAATGCCGCGGCTTGGACCAATGGATTGCGCATGAAATCTTCCCCTCTCGCGATGCTTAGGGGGTCGTGCGCGCAGCGTCGAGAGGGAGAAAACCGGTCTGCGCCATTGCGGGCGAACCCGTAGTGACGTCCCGCGATTCTTGCCCTATTCGAGCGCCATCGTGGCCAGCCTTCATGCCCTTGCGAATCCCGCGCGTTTCCTGCGTCTGGCGCGTCCGCTGACGCCGGCCTTCTTGCTGTCGGGCGTGCTGCTGACCGTGTTCGGCTGCTGGGCCGGGCTGACCCAGACGCCGGCCGATTATCTGCAGGGCGACAGCGTACGGATCCTCTATATCCACGTGCCGACCGCGTGGCTCGGCATGGGCGGGTGGAGCGGGATCGCGATCGCCAGCCTGTCCTATCTCGTCTGGCGGCATCCGCTGGCGCGCATCGCCGCGCGCGCGATCGCCTTGCCGGGCGCGGTGTTCGCGTTCCTGTGCCTCGCCACCGGATCGATCTGGGGGCGGCCGACCTGGGGCACCTGGTGGGAATGGGACGGGCGGCTGACCAGCATGTTGCTGCTGTTCTTCGTTTATCTCGCCTATATGGCGCTGGCGCGTGCCGATGCCGATCGCGGCGGCGACGGGCGGCTGCCGGCAATCTATGGCATCGCCGGCACCGTGCTGTTGCCGATCATCCGCTATTCGGTGGTGTGGTGGAATACGCTGCATCAGGGCGAAAGCATCGGACTGACCAGCTCGACGATCGACTCTTCGATGTTGTGGCCGCTCTGGTTCACGCTGTCGGGCTTCACTTTCCTGTTCGCGGGCATCGTGCTGATGCGGATGCGCGCGATGCTGGCGCGCGAGCGGCGCGAGGCGCGGATGCGGAGGATGGCGGCATGAACCAATGGCTGTTCGTCGCCGCGGCCTATGGCGTCACGCTCGGCGCGACGATCGCGCTGATCGGGTGGAGCTATGTCGCGATGCGCGCCGCGGAGCGCGAGCGCACGTGAAGCCAAAACATCAACGATTGTGGCTCGCGGGGCTGGCGGTCCTCGCGATCGCGGGGGCAAGCGGGCTCGCTTTGTCGGGGCTGAAGGACCAGGCGTCGTTCTTCTACGCGCCGTCCGACGTCAAGAAACAGGGGCTGCCGCTGGGCAAGGCAGTGCGGCTCGGCGGTCTGGTCGAGGCCGGGTCGATCAAGCGCGCCGCCGACGGCGTGACGCTCGATTTCGTGGTGACTGATGGCGCCGCCACTACGCCGGTGAGCTTCAAGGGCATCGCGCCCGATCTGTTCCGCGAGAAATCGGGCGTGGTCGCCGAGGGGCAATTCCAGCCCGACGGCAGCTTCGTCGCGACCAACTTGCTCGCCAAACATGACGAGAAATATCAGCCGCCCGAAATGGCCGGCAAGCTGCACGAGACGAGGTCGCTCAAGCAATGATCGCCGAGGGGGGACTGGCCGCGTTGTGGCTCGCCGCCGTCATGGCGGTGTTGCAGCTCGTGCTGGCGTCGAGCGCCGTGCTCGGCGGCCGCGCGGAAATGGCGCGCGCCGTACGCCCGGTGGCGATCGCGCAAGGACTGCTGACCGGGCTCGCGATGTTGTGCCTGATCCTGGTGTTCGTCCAGTCCGACATGTCGGTGCTGCTGGTCGCCGAGAACAGCCATTCGCTCAAGCCGATGATCTACAAGATCGCCGGCGCCTGGGGGAATCACGAAGGATCGATGCTGCTCTGGGTGACGATCCTCGGGCTGGCCGGTGGGGCGGTGGCGATCTTCGAACGGCGGCTCGATCAACGGACGCTCAACGCGACGATCGGCGCGCAGGCACTGATCGCGATGGGGTTCTACGCCTTCCTGCTGTTCGCCTCCAACCCGTTCGCGCGGCTGTTTCCGTCGCCGCCCGACGGCAACGGCCTCAACCCGTTGCTCCAGGATCCCGGCTTGGCGTTCCATCCGCCGACCTTGTACGTCGGCTATGTCGGCATCTCGGTCGCCTTTTCGTTCGCGGTCGGTGCGCTGGTCACGCGCGATGTCGGGCCGGCCTTTGCCCGCGCGATGCGTCCCTGGGTGCTCGGCGCCTGGATCTTCCTGACGATCGGCATCACCGCCGGAAGCTATTGGGCCTATTACGAGCTCGGCTGGGGCGGCTGGTGGTTCTGGGATCCGGTCGAGAATGCCAGCCTGATGCCGTGGCTGGCGGCAACTGCCTTGCTCCATTCGGTGTCGGTGCTGGCGACGCGCGACGGCTTGCGCGCCTGGACGATCATGTTGGCGGTGGTCGCCTTTTCGATGAGCATGATCGGGACGTTCCTGGTCCGCTCGGGCATTCTGACCAGTGTCCATGCCTTTGCCGTCGACCCGAAGCGCGGCGCGTTCCTGCTGGCGTTGCTGGCGATCTATATCGGCGGTGCGCTGGTGCTGTTCGCCGCGCGGATCGGCACTGTCCGGCAGGGTAACACCTTCGCGCTGGTCAGCCGCGAGGGCGCGCTGGTGGTCAACAACCTGCTCCTGTCGGTGATCCTGGGGATCGTGCTGATCGGCACGCTCTATCCGCTCGCCGCGGCGGGCTGGGGCGTGCAATTGTCGGTCGGTAAGCCGTTTTTCGACAAAACCGCGGGGCCGGTGGCGCTGGCGCTAGCCATGTTCATCGCGATCGGGCCGCTGTTGCGCTGGCGGCGCGACGAGCCGCAGGCACTGCTCAAACGGATGACCTGGCCTGTCGCGGCATCATGCGCGGCGCTGATCGTGCTGGTACCGTTCGCCTGGGGTGCGGGACTCCTGCCGCTGGCGGCGCTGGTGCTGGCCGCAGGGCTCGCGGTAGCGAGCGTCGCGCCGTTATGGGGGCGGAATTTGCGCCGTACCCCGCTCTTCACCTGGGGCATGGTGGTCGCGCATCTGGGCGTCGCGGTGAGCCTGGCCGGAATGGCGAGCGATAGCGCCTTCACCAAGGAGACCCTGGCGGTGTTGCGCCAGGGCGAGACGCGGTCGGTCGGGCCGTATCTGGTGACGATGACCGGTATCCGTCCGGTGGTCGGACCGAATTGGTCGGCGATCGCCGCCGATCTCAGCATTCGCCGCGGCGAGGGCGCACCGTTCATGCTGTCGCCGGAGTCGCGCTTCTTTGCCAGCCCGCCGACATCGACCAGCGAAAGCGCGATCGCGACGCGGCTTGATGGCCAGCTCTACACCGTGCTCGGTCAGCCCGACGGTAAAGGCGGATGGCAGGTCCGCTTGTGGTGGAAGCCGTTCGTGACCCTGATCTGGCTGGGTGGGGCCCTGATCGGCCTGGGCGGCGTCTTGTCGTTCTTCGGTCGGATCCGGCGCCGCAAGCGCGCAGTTTACGAAGACTATGAGGAGGAGGTGGCGTGAGGCGCGTGCTGCTCTGGCTGCCGCTCGTGCTGTTCGCGGCGTTGTTCGGGCTGGTCGCGCTCGGCCTGTTCAAGCCGGCGGACCGTACCGTTCGCTCGGCGATGGTCGACAAGCCGCTGCCCGATTTCGCGCTGCCCGCAATGCTACCGGCCAAGCCGGGGGTCGCGCGCACCAGCTTCGGCGGCGGCAAGCCGCGCCTGATCAACGTCTTCGCCAGCTGGTGCGTGCCGTGCATCGCCGAGGCACCGGAACTGATGAAGCTGAAAGCGGCCGGTGTGGCGATCGACGGTGTGGCGATCAACGACACACCCGAGGCGGTGCAGAAATTTCTCGATCGCAACGGCGATCCCTATCAGCGGATCGGCAACGACAAGACCGGCCAGGTCCAGATCGCCCTGGGATCGTCGGGCGTGCCGGAGACCTTCCTGATCGACGGGCGCGGCCGGATCGTGCGGCAATATGTCAGCAATTTGCAGCCGGATCAGGTCGACGACATCCTCAAGACATGGCGGGGGATGCGATGAGTCTCTCCAACCGTCATGCCGGCCTTGTGCCGGCATCCACCGCGCCGCTATTCCAACGGCGGGAGGCCGAGGCCGACCGCGAGATCTTCCCATCTGGGATTGTCGCGCTCGATAAGGTTCTTCTTGAAGTCGCGCGGCCATTTCTTGATCCGCTTCTCGGCGGCGATCACGACCTCCATCGTGTCGGCCGTGTCGAACCAGACGAGGCGTTTGACACCGTACCGCTTGGTGAAACCCTCGAAGATCCCGTCGCGATGCTGCATGACCCTGCCGATAAGGTTCGACGTCACGCCAATATACAGCGTGCCGTTGAAACCGCTGGCCATGATGTAAACGCAGGGATCGCGCTCTCGCATGGCTGTGAATCTGCGGCACGGTGGATGCCGGGACAAGCCCGGCATGACGATGGAGGAGAGCGATCCGACAATCGCAACCGTCATGCCGGGCTCGTCCCGGCATCCACCAGTCGGCGGGCGAGTTGGGTGGAGTCGAATGGCTCGCGCTTGCGGCCCGGTGGACCCCGGCACAAGGCCGGGGTGACGGTTGTCCTTTGGGGACTTCTCTTGGGAGCAGCGGCGGCCATCTCCTTCGCCACGCCCGCGCTTGCCCAGCAAGCCCCGCTCGCCGACACCCAGCTCAACGATCCCGCGCAGGAGGCGCAGGCCAAGGCGCTGATGGGGACGATCCGCTGCGTCGAGTGCCAGGGCCAGTCGATCGCCGACAGCAATGCCGACATCGCCGCCAATATGCGCTCGCTGATCCGGCAGCGGATCAAAAGCGGCGAGAGCCCGGAGCAAGTACGGACCTGGCTGATCCAGCGTTATGGCGATTATATCAGCTATGACCCGCCCTTGGGCGGCGCGACCTGGCCGCTTTGGGCGGCACCGTTCGTGCTGCTCGCGATCGGCATCGCGATCGCGCGGTCGAGCTTCAGGAGGAAGCGCTGATGGGCTGGATCATGCTCGCGCTGATCGGGCTGACCACGGCGGCATTGCTTGCCGTGTTGCGCCTGCCGCGGACGCTGTGGCCGCTGGCCGGTGCCGCGCTGATGCTGGGCGCGGCCGGTTATGCCTGGCAGGGGCAGCCCGACCTCGCGGCGCAACCCGTCGCGGCGGATGCGGTCAAGTTGCCGCCGAGCGAAGCCTATAAGAAGCTGCGCGATACCTTCTTCGGCCGCTTCGGTGGCGAGTCGATGTATTTCGGGATTTCGGACGTCGCGCTGGCCAATGGCGATCCCGACTTCGCCGCGCGCGCGCTGACCGGCGGGGTCGATTATGCCCCGCGGAATGCGGCGATGTGGAGCGAACTCGGCAACGTCATCGCGCTGCACGATCGCGGCGTGGTGTCGCCCGCGGCGCTGCTCGCCTATCGCCGCGCGATGATGCTGTCACCGCAGAATCCGGGGCCGCCCTTGTTCCTCGGCCTGGCCTATATTCGCGCCGGTGAATTCGCCAAGGCGCGACCGCTATGGAAGCACGCGCTGGATCTGACCCCCAAGAATGCCAGCTATCGCGACGAGATCGTGCGGCGGCTGGCCTTGCTTGACATGCTGCTCGCCGAAATCGCCCGCGAGCAATCCGCCCAACGCTGAGCGCGCGGGGCGGATCGTCAAAGCGGGCTTGTTCGCCCGATCAGGCGTGCCAGGCCTCGAACGGGAGGTCGAGCGCTTCGGCCACCGCTTGGTGCGTGATCTTGCCCTTATAGACGTTGAGACCGTTGGCGAGGTGTGGGTCCGCCTTCATCGCCCCTTCCGCGCCCAGCTTGGCGAGCTTGAGCGCGAAGGGCAGGGTGGCGTTGTTGAGCGCGAACGCGCTGGTCCGCGCGACTGCGCCGGGCATGTTGGCGACGCAATAATGAATCACGCCGTCGACCTCGAACACCGGATCCTCATGCGTCGTGGCATGGCTGGTCTCGAAGCAGCCACCCTGGTCGATCGCGATGTCGACCAGCACCGAGCCGCGCTTCATCGTCTTGACCATGTCGCGCGTGACGAGCTTGGGCGCTGCCGCTCCGGGGACCAGCACCGCGCCGATCACCAGATGCGCGTTGCGGACGGCCTGTGCGATCGCCGCCTTCGACGCGTACTGCGTCTTGATCTGGCTCGAGAAGAACATGTCGAGCTCGGCCAGGCGGTCGTTATTGATGTCGTAGATGGTAACGTCGGCGCGCATGCCGACGGCCATCTGGGCGGCATTGATGCCCGACACGCCGCCACCGAGGATCGCGACCTTGGCCGGCGCCACGCCCGGAACACCACCGAGCAATACACCGCGGCCGCCCTGTTCCTTCTCGAGATAATGCGCGCCGACCTGGATCGACATGCGGCCGGCGACTTCGGACATCGGCTTCAGGAGCGGCAGGCCGCCGCGCGCCGCGGTGACGGTCTCGTAAGCGATGCAGGTGGCGCCCGACTTCATCAGACCCTCGGCCTGCGGCTTGTCGGCGGCGAGGTGAAGATAGGTGAACAGCGCGTGGCGCGGCTCGAGCATCGCCACTTCCTGCGGCTGCGGCTCCTTGACCTTCACGATCATGTCCGATTCGGCGAACACGGTCCTGGCGTCGGGCACGATCCGCGCGCCGGCGTCGATATAGGCCTGGTCTTCGAAATCGATGCCCATGCCCGCCTGGGTTTCGACGATCACCTCGTGACCGGCGGCGTGCAGCTCGGCGACCGACGAGGGGGTCAGACCGACGCGATATTCGTGATTCTTGATTTCCTTGGGGACACCGACTCGCATGCGAACTCTCCTGAAAGGGGTTGTCATGCAAATAGCGCCGAAAAGCCGAGAGAGGTTCGCAAGTTTTTTGACAGATGCGGCCCCTGGCAGGATATGTTTGCGTGATTATATACCTGTGAGAGAAAAATGCTCGACCATCTCGATCGCAAGATCCTCAAACAACTCGTCGTCAATTCGGACCTGACAAGTGCGGAACTCGGCGAGGCGGTAGGCCTGTCGGGAAGCGCGGCGCATCGCCGCGTCGGCAGCCTGCGCGACCGCGGGCTGATCGCGGGGTTTCGCGCGGTGCTGTCGCATGAGGCGCGGGGGCATCCCGCGGTGGTCATGGTCAACGTCACGCTCCGCGACCAGCGGCAGGAGACGATGGCGGCATTCGAGGCAGAGATTAGCGAATGTCCGGAAGTGCGCGATTGTTTCCTGATGAGCGGCGAGGCCGATTACATGCTCCATGTCGAGGTGACGCGCGACGACAGTTTCGAGCGGATCCACCGCGAGACGCTGTCGCGCTTGCCCGGCGTGACGCGATTGGCGTCGCATTTCGTCATTCGCGAGGTCATCCGTCGCCCATGAGCGGCCGGCTGACCCATAACGAGCCGGCGCATCCAATGCGTCGTTGCGGGCGTTCCTATGCAATGCTAGGGCGCCGCCACCGTAAACAGGGGCTTCATACGGTCATCATGACCTTTCGTGCGAACGCGCGGCGCTTGCCGTGAGCGCAGCCACTCCTTCCATCGCAGTAACCGACGGGCACGCCGACGACGCGCACGCCGGGCACGTGCATGCGCATGGCAATGACGGGCTGATCAAGCTCGCGATCGGTGCGATCGGCATCGTGTTCGGCGATATCGGCACCAGCCCGCTTTATGCCTTCCGCGAGACCTTTGCCGGGCATCACAAGCTCAGCCTCGACCATGCCCACATCATGGGCGTCACCAGCCTGATGTTCTGGTCGATGATGGTGGTGGTGACGATCAAATATGTCGCGATCATCATGCGCGCCGACAATAAGGGGGAGGGCGGCAGCCTGGCGCTGCTCGCGCTCATCTCCAGCAAGGCGCAGACCAAAAGATGGACGGCGGGGATCGTCCTGCTCGGCGTGTTCGCGACCTCGCTCTTCTATGGCGACTCGATGATCACCCCGGCGGTGTCGGTGCTGTCGGCGGTCGAGGGTCTGGCGGTGGCGCAGCCCGGCATGGCGCATTTCGTGCTGCCGATCGCGATCGCGATCCTGATCTTCCTGTTCGCGATCCAGCAGAGCGGCACGGCGCGGGTGGGGTTGTTCTTCGGCCCGATCATGCTGTTCTATTTCCTGACGATCGCGCTGCTCGGTGCGCTCAGCATCGCCGAGACGCCGGAAGTGCTGTGGGCATTCTCGCCAACCTATGCCGTCGAATTCTTCCTGCTCGATCCCGTCCGTGCGTTCCTCGCTTTGGGGTCGGTGGTGCTGGCGGTGACCGGTGCCGAGGCGCTCTATGCCGATATGGGGCATTTCGGGCGCAAGCCGATCGGCATGTCGTGGCTGTGCTTCGTGCTCCCGGCGCTGATCCTCAATTATATGGGGCAGGCGGCGCTGCTGACGCGCGACGGGACGCAGGCGCTGGAAAGCCCGTTCTACCTCTTGGCGCCGGTCTGGCTGCAGCTGCCGCTGGTCATCCTGGCCACCGCCGCCGCCGTGATCGCGTCGCAGGCGGTGATCTCGGGCGCCTTCTCGGTGACGCAACAGGCGATCCAGCTCGGTTTCGTGCCCCGCCTCAGGATCGAGCATACCAGCGCGGCGACGGCCGGACAGATCTATATCCCGCTGATCAACTGGATGCTGATGACGATGGTCATCATCCTGGTGCTGTTCTTCCGCACCTCCTCCAACCTGACCAGCGCGTATGGCATCGCCGTCACCGGCGCGATGACGATCGATACCTGCCTGTTGGCGGTCGTGTTGTTCCGCTTGTGGAATTGGCCGAAATGGGCGGCGATCCCGCTGCTCGGGCTCTTCTTCCTGGTCGACGGCGCCTATCTGACTGCCAACCTCACCAAGATCCCGGACGGCGGCTGGTTCCCACTCCTGGTCGGGCTGATCGTCTTCACCATCCTGACGACCTGGGCCAAGGGGCGGCAGCTGATGATGGCGCGGCTGCGCGAGGCGGCGATGCCGATCAAGGTGTTCATCTCGTCGGCCGCCACGTCGGCGACGCGCGTGCCCGGCACTGCAGTGTTCATGACTTCGACGGCCGATGGCGTGCCGCACGCGCTGCTCCACAACCTCAAGCACAACAAGGTGCTGCACGAGCGCATCATCCTGCTGACGGTGAAGATCGCCGACGTGCCGTTCGTGCGTCAGGCCGAGCGGGTGAAGCTCGATCATCTCGGACACGGCTTCCACCGCCTGGTGCTGCGCTATGGCTTCATGGAGGAGCCCGACGTGCCGGCGGCATTGGCGTTGGTCACCGGCTGCGGCGACAAGTTCAAGATGATGGACACCAGCTTCTTCCTCGCACGGCAGACTCTTTTGCCGTCGAGCAAGCCCGGCATGGCGATCTGGCGCGAAAAGCTGTTCGCCTGGATGCTCCGCAACGCCGAAAGCGCGATGGAATTCTTCCGCCTGCCGACCAATCGCGTGGTCGAGGTGGGGAGCCAGGTAGAGATCTGAGACCTCTCGACGATATATAGCCGTCACCCCCGCGAAAGCGGGGGCCCATCTCCCAAGTTTGCACGGTGGGTGTGACGGCAGGAGATGGGTTCCCGCTTTCGCGGGAATGACGGAGGGAAAATTGCACCCACCAGCGCCGATTATCCTGACTGCTGTGATCGGGCGCGACGACCAGGCGTGGCTCGACGCGCAGCGCCGCGCGCATTTCCCGCCCGAGCGCAATCTGCTCCCCGCCCATCTGACGATGTTCCACCATCTGCCGCCGTCGCTGGCGGACGAAGTGCGGCAGCGGCTGGGCGAGCTGGCGCGGGAAGGGGCGCCGGCGGCGCGGATCGCCGGGCCGATCTCGCTCGGCCGCGGCGTTGCCTATCGCATCGACTCCGCCGAGCTGGAGGACCGCCGCGCCTGGCTCGCCGATCTTTGGGTCGACGTGCTGACGCCGCAGGACCGCACGCCGTGGCGCCCGCATGTCACGATCCAGAACAAGGTCGAGCCGAGCGAGGCGAGGGCGTTGCTCGACCGGCTCAAGGCCGATTTCCGACCCCGGCCGCTCGCGATCATCGGTTTCGCCAGCTGGTATTATCGCGGCGGACCCTGGGAAAAGCTCTCTCGCCACATGGTCGCTTGACCGCGTCGGGAGCGCTACTTATAGGCCGCCGCTCGCGGCAACGCGGGCCTTTCGGGGCGGAGTAGCTCAGCTGGTTAGAGCACGGGAATCATAATCCTGGGGTCGGGGGTTCAAGTCCCTCCTCCGCTACCACCCCGACAGTCCGGGTGGAGATTCGCCGGGCTCCAGCGCCGGGGCCGTTTTCCCTCACATGACGATCCTGCACCGGTTCGCCCGTCGCGACGCGCAGCACGGCGGCCAGGCTGCCGAGCACGTCGACGCGGGCGCTGTTCGGTTCGGCGGGGTCGTCGTCGATCGCGATCGAGTCGATCAGGCCGCGGATCACCGGCAGGAACTTGGCGGCGCGCTCGCCCTTGACCACGGCGTCGCCGATCATCGCGATGCGGCGGCGGTATTGCTCGACGATCTGTGGGTGGAGGATGATCGGCGGCAGCGCCTGGTGCTCGGCCAGCTGCGCCTCGGCGATCGCCAGCGCCTCGCGCCGCTTCGCCAGCTCGTCGCGCACCTCGGCCATGTCCATGCCGTCGGCCATCGCCGCCACCAGCCGGCCGATCGCCGCCCTCCCATCGTCGACCGCCTTTTCCGCGCCGCGCAGTCCCTGGGCCATCGCCCGGCGCTGATCGGCGCGCTTGTCGTGATAGCGCTTGACCACCTTTGCCACGACATCGGGCGCGAGCAGCTGGCGCTGCAGCCCGTCCATCACCCGATGCTCGAGGTCGGCGGTGGCGATCCTTCGCGGGTTGTCGCACGTGCCCGTCTCGCGGTGGTTGCGGCAGGCCCAGCGGTCCTTGCTGACCACGGTGAAGCTGCCCCCGCAGCGCGCGCAGCGGACCAGCCCCGACAGCATGTGTTTCGGCCGGGTCTGGCGGTGCCAGGGGATATGCGCGCGCGCGACGCGGTCGGCCTGGATCGCCTGCCAGTCGGCCTCATCGATGATGCGCAGCTGCTCGGCGACTTCCTCGACGCGCTCGTCGACCTTGTTCGACCGGCTGAGCCGCTGGCGGGTGACCGGGTCCTTCACCATCCGCACGCGATTATAGACGATGCGGCCGGCATAGGCCGGGTTGTGCAGGATGCCGTTGGCGCGATCGCGCGAGCCGCTGAGCGTCGAGCTCGACCATAATCCGCCACGCGGCCCGCGCACGCCGTCGCGGTTGAGGCGCTGGGCGATCGCCTTGGTGCTGTCGCCGGCCAGCCGCTCGGCGAAGATGCGGCGGATGATCGCGGCTTCGTCCTCGACGATCTTGCGGTGGCCGCGGTCGACGGTGCCGTCGGGCAGCAGCCGGTTGTCGGTGGCATAGCCGTAGCACAGCCCGCCCGGCACGCGCCCGCGCGACACCGCGCCGCGCTGGCCGCGCCGGATCTTCGCCGCCAGTTCCTTGACGTAGAGCGCGTTCATCGTGCCGAGCATGCCGATATGCAGCTCGCTGACCTCCGCCTCGCTGATCGTGTGGATCCGCACGTCGGCGAATTGCAGGCGCTGATAGATGGTCGCGATGTCGGCCTGGTTGCGCGACACGCGGTCGAGCGCCTCGGCCAGCACGATGTCGAAGGCGCGCGCCTCGGCGGCGGCAAGCAGCGAATTCAGGCCGGGGCGGTGGTTGGTGGTGCCGGATATCGCCAGGTCCGAATAGACCTCGACCACGTCCCAGCCCATGCGCAGCGCATGGTCACGGCAGACGCGAAGCTGGTCCTCGGCCGACCGGGCGTTTTGCAGGTCCGTCGAAAAGCGGGCGTAGATCGCGACGCGCGGGCGAATATTGGTCATGGCGGGCGGCGGCTCCAGGGTATCGCGACTCGGCCGCGTGATCCTCGACGGCCATATCCTCGGCGATTGCTAGCGCGAGATCGAGGATCAGGTCAGGTAATAATGCGGGGAGCGCGCGGGTCGCCATCACGCGGCGTGCTCGAACAGGGCGCCAGAACCCGGCGCGGGGCGTGGGGCGCGTTGCTGGGGCGCTGCGGGCGCGGATGCCCTGGCGGCGATGGTAGCGCGTGCGCGGGCTTGCAGCGCCAAGGTGGTGCGGTGGCAGAACACAAGCATCGGCGTGTCGATGCGCGAATCATAGGCGCGGAAGTGCCAGGCGATCGCGGCGACGGCGTCGGCGCGCTGGCGGGCGATGGTGTTGCCGGGGCTGGCGTCGGCGCGGCGATCCGCCTCGGCAGCGGTGGCGTCGAGATCGGCGCGGATCGCCGGCCAGTCGTGGTCGGCCTCTATCGGTGCGAGTGCGACGACCGCGGCCCAGATCGCGGCGACCTCGGTCATGCGCCGGACGCGGGGATCCTCGGCGCCGAAATACCCCTCACGCTGATCGCGCAACGACGCGGCGACCTGCGCGAGCGCGGGCCATTGGTCGTGGTAGAGGGGCAGGGCGGGGGTCAACGTTGGATGCCGGCCGGCACGTAGCGATAGCGACGGAGGCGCCGTCGAATGGCGTCGGTGTTGGGCACGACTGGCCCGACGTTTCTGTCGACTATGCCCGGTGCAGGCGGAACGCCCATCGCATCGACGATTTCGCAGCGCACCGGGAAACGGTCCGGACTTGGGTGGAGACCCTCTTTGCGCGCGTAATAATAGGCCGCTTCGCCGTCCACTGTCTGGCGCGAATATCGCCCCGACCACGGCAGGGGATAGGCATACCCTGCGTTTTTCGCGCGCCAGAACGAGACATAAGGCTTGTCGCGGAAAGACGCGCGTAAATCGACGATGTAGAATTCAGCGCTCATCGCTCGTCTTCCTCGACAAAGGCGACTCTGGTGCCGGGGCGTTCGGCGCGGGCGGTGCGCAGCGCGGTCAGCCGGTCGTGCGCGCGGACGCTGCCGATCCGGTAGCCCCATTGGCGCGAACCGACCCACACGCCCCACAGGCGGTTGACGTCGATCACATCGATCTCGCGGGCCCTGGCCATCACAGCCACGTCCGCAGATACTGGCCGATGAACATCAGCGCGAAGGCGGCGACGATGCCCAGCGTGACGCGGTCGAGCACGACCTCGGCGGGCGAGGGATAGAGGGACTCGGGCTGGCGCAGACGGCAGGGCCGGATCGGCTGCAGCGGCGCGGCATCGGCGGCGCGCTCGCGGGGCGGGAGGTCGAGGGCGGTCACGGTCCAACCATGCCCAGCGCGGCGAGCATCGCGCGCGCCCCGGCTTTCGCCGCGAACACGACGCGATAATAGTCGCGATGACTCCTTGGGAGACCAGCACCTTCCGCGACTTCGGCACCGATCTCGTCGATGCGATCCGCCGTCACGGTCGGATAGAACATCTGCACCAGTTCGTCGCGAATGATCGCGTCCAATTCCTCTCCCGATACCAGCATCATCTCAGGCTGATCATCGGGACTGGTTCGATCCGGTAATTCGCATACGTTCTGGACGATGCGCATGATGACCACGTCGAAATCGCGCGTTGCACACTCCATCACGCCGCCTCCGCCATCGGGCGCAGGGTCAGGTCGACGCAGCGTTGCGCCTTGCCGTCGACCTTGCGGACGGTCGAGCCGTGGCCCTTGAGGTTGAGGAAGTGGCCGAACGCCATGCGGGTCGGGGTCTGGTATTCCTCGACGCCGCGGGCGCGGGAGAAGGTCAGGAAGTCGCGGTACAGATCCTCGGTCGGGGTCGGGCAGGCCTCGCCCTCCAGGGTCGCGGCGCGCTCGGCGAACCAGCGGCCCATCGGGTCGCTCGGCAGGCTGGCGTCGCTGAGCTGATCGAGCTCGACGGTGCGCGCCACGCCCTTGCCGGTGACGAAGCGCCGGCCGTCGGGCTCGACGCGGTTGATCCGCACGCGGCGCTCGCCGAGCAGCGCCTCGCTGCCGGCATAGGGGAATTCTGCGATGGATTTGAGCATGTCGCCCTCCGTTGATGACGGGGGCGGTGGATAATGAGAAATATCCAATGCGTCAAGCGAGGCGTTGGACATATCCTTGCGGCCCTTGCAGCGCGCCTCGTGCTATGATCGGCCGGGGAGGGCCTTGCGATGTGGATCATGGCGGCAGCCGCGGCGGCTGCGTTCAACCTGGTGTGCACCGGTACGGTGACGGTCGCCGGCGGCGATCGCGACGGGGCGAGGCCGTACCGCACGGCCTATCGGATCGATCTCGCGAGCGGCAAATATTGCGAGGGCGATTGCCGGCTGGTGCGTGATATCGCCGAGGTGCAGCCGACCCGGATCACGCTCGACGAGCGCGGTAATGTCGCGCCCGGGAGTTCCGACTATTCGATAAACGTCATCGAGCGTGACAGCGGCGCCCAGACCATCCTGACCGCGTCGGGACGCCGCGGCGCGATGCTCTACGTGAAGTCGACCGGGCGGTGCGAGTCGCAGCCGTTCACCGGCTTCCCCGATATACCCACCAAATTCTAGGTTAGAAGGCGACCATCTCGCGCCATGGCACCCAGCGGTGGATCGACGCCACCTGACGCGCGGCGATGCGGAAGCGCAGCGGCGGATTGTATTGCTCGAGCTCGATATAATCCGAGCCGCGGCGCACCAGTTCCTTGATCAGCACGCTGGCGATGCGGCCCTCGCCTTCCTCGTCGCGCGTCATCAGCTGGACGACGACGATGTCGCCGATCGAGGGGCGCTGTTCGGGGTCGACATAGATCGGGTCGCCATCCTCGAACTTGGGTTTGAGCGAGGTGCCGCGCACGGTCAGCGAATAGACCGTCTTGCGGTCCTTCAGCGCCGGCGGTCGGCGGACCATGTCGATCACCTCGTCGAGATGCACGTCGATCTGTTCGGCGAACAGCATGGTGCCGTCGGCGGTCACCTGGAAATCGGCGGCCTGGGCAGTGCCGAGCATCGGCACGTCGCGCGGGTCGCCCGGTGACGTGAACGGGGTGCGCGGCGAATGCAGCGCCATCAGCGGCGCGCCGTCGCGTTCCGATTCGAGCGCGTGGAAATCGGACAACGATATGCCGACCACGCCCAGCACGCGGCCCAGTTTGTCATAGCTCGGCTTGGTGCCCTTGCGCCGTATGTCGTTGAAGAAGCTGACCGAGACGCGCGCACGACGGGTCCATTCCGCCCAGCTGAGATCGGCCGGACGGATCGAGTCGAACAATTCCCAAAGCCTTGAGGCTTCGTTGGTTTCGTCGGGCCCCACCATCGGCGTTGGGAATATCCCATGCGCCACGATCGCGGCAGGGGAAGAATTTTCCACAATTGCCGCTTGCGTCATTGGAAATATCTCATTATCCAACGCTCCCCATGACCACCATCCTTCCCAGTTCCGACCCCAACAAGGCGCTGTTGCAGCAGATCGAGGACTTCCTCGCGCGCACGCCGAGCATGTCGGCGACTCGCTTCGGGCTCGACGCCAACAACGACGGCGCCTTGCTGACCAACCTCCGCGGCGGCCGGTCGGTCAGCCTGACCCTGGGTCAGAAGCTGCTCGACTTCATCGCCGAGCAGGATGCGGCGAATAACGGGCAGGGGGCGGACGTGTCAGGCGATAACGCCGCGCCAGGCATTACCCAGGTCGGCGAAGCGGCATGAGCTACGCCCGCGACCTCTCGCTTTCGCATGACGAGATCGACCTCAAGATCGCGACCGACGACGCGGTCGACGCGGCCGGTGGACAGGCCCGGCTCGAGCCGGTGCTCGAGGCCAAGCAATCGCACATTTCCAACCTGTGTTCGCGCACGACTCGGGCGTTCGCGCGGATCGACCAGGTCGCCAAGATCGAGGATCGCGGCACCGGCCGCGCCGGCCATCCGCATATCACCCGCGCGCTGGCGCGGCGACAGGGGTTCGTATTGGTTCCGGCCGGCGATGCCGGCGACGAGGCGAGTCTGCCGATGCACCTGGGCTGTATCGCGAGCGAGGCGGGCGACGTGATCAAGCTGCTCGCCGCGCGCGTCGCCGACAGCAAGCCGATGAGCCCGCGCGAGATCGAGGACGCCCTGCGCGAGACCGACGAGCTGGCTGATGCCGTCGCCGGGCTGCGCGCATCGCTGACCGCGCGACGGCCCGCGCCCCCGGGCTGATCGCCAACGGAGCGAGCGGGCAGGATTTCCAATCTGACAAAGGGGTTACCGGGGTGAGTGGGGAACAGATCAGCTACACGACGCTGGCCGCCAATGCGACGGCCGAGCAGCTGGCGATGATCGCCGGATGCCGTCATCTGACGATCGGCGATGTCCGCGCCTGGGTGGCCGGCGCGCAACCGCGCGCGCAGTTGGTCTACGCGGTCGGCTTTTTCGCGCTGAAGGATGCGGCGACGGGTGTCGCCGAGGAACTGCTCGGGTGCGAGAAGCTCGGCTTCGTCTATCTGGTCCAGAAACGGATCGAGCCGTTCAAGTCGCTCTACATCGCGCAACGATCGTCGCGGCCCTTGTCGACGCCGGTGAAGAAGCCGGTCCTGCACCGCCACGTGCAAGGGGCGATGTGATGGGCGTCCTGCTCACCCTGATCATCCTGCTGGTGGTCGTCGCCACGGCGAAGGCTTCGCTCTCGATCGCCGCCTGGTTGCGCTCGGGCGGCGTGCCGAAATGGTGAGCCGCGCGCGGGCCTTTGCCGCCGACATGGCGATGGTCGTGCTGGCGCTGGTGGTGCTGGCGATCATCGTGGTCTTCGTCGCGCCGATCACGCTGTGGCGGATCGTGCGGGGGTTGCGGGTATGAGCGCCGCGACAATCGCCGTTTTTCTGTGCGGCGTCATGGCGGGGGTTGTTCTCGTCATGCTTGCGTCGATCGTGGGATCGATGCTCGCGTCGAGGACGGGCCAATGAGCGCGGCCGATCAGCGCAAGGTGGTCGAGGCGCTGCGCCTGGCGCTGCCCGAGGGCATGGACCGCTGGACGCCGTCGTTGGTTGCGCGTCAGGCTGGGCTGTCGATCCTCGAGGCCAACATCGCGATCCGATCGCTGCGCAACACCGGCAAGATCAAGTTCGGCGCGCTCGAATTGAGTGCGTCGATGCTGGCTGATGCTGAAATTCCCTCTCCCCTTGTGGGAGAGGGTGCCCGCGACGCGCAAGCGGAGCGGGTGGGTGAGGGGGACTCGGCCTGCGCGGGACAGACTCCCCCTCACCCTTCCGGCGCTTCGCGCCTCCCTCCCTCTCCCACAAGGGGAGAGGGAGATATCGCCCAATCCACGACCGAGCCATGTGCCCACCCCCCCGGCGAGCAAGGCGAGGTTGCGGCGGCCGGGGATGCTGGTCCTCTCCCCAGCGTCCCCGGCCACTCCCGTCCCAATCTGGTCGCGGCCGATGCATCGCTCGGCGAGGCGCTGCTCGCCGAGGTCGAACTGTATCTGGCGCGCACGCGGATGGGCGCGTCGATGTTCGGCGACCTGGCGGTGCACGCGCCCGGCTATGTCAATTTGCTGCGGCTGCGGCGGACGGCGCGGACGAAGACGGCGGAGCCGGTGCGCGCGTTCATGGCTCGCTGGCCGCAAGGCGCGACTCGCGGCCAGGTCCGGGAGGCCCAACATGCCGACCTGGCGGCGGAAGCGGTGCGGATGCGGGCGGCGTCGATGCGCGCGGCCCCGGGAAATTTGGCCGACGAGGTCAAGGCCGAGGCGCTGGAAATGGGCGATCGTCGGCGGTCGGCGCGCAAGCTGTCGGCGACGGTGCACAACCCGCTGGCGGCCAACGTCGTCGGCCTGCAGGCGGCCTTGCTCGCCGAGCCCGAGGACGCGTTCCTGTTCCTGCGCCGGCGTTGGCCGCGCCTGCTGCGCGACGTGATCGCCCAGGCGCGCGCGATTGGGACGACGCCCGCGGCGCAGCTTGCCCATGTCATCGAGAGCGGCCTGGACGCCGCGGCGGGGTCGCTATGACCGACGCCCCCAAGCGGATTCGGCTGTCACGCACCAAGGGTTGGCGGATGCCGCCCAATACGGTGAAGGTCGATCGCACGACGAAATGGGGCAATCCCTATCGGGCAGGCGTCCACTGCGATCATCAACACGCGGTCGACTGTCACCGCTTCCTCCTTACCCAAGGTCGTCCTGCCCGAGCGGAGCCGGATTCGGTCACCAATACCGCCGATTATTTGACTTTCGTTCGGGCCAACATCACCGACCTCCGCGGCAAGAACCTTGCCTGCTGGTGTTCGCTCGCCGAGCCTTGCCATGCCGAATTGCTGCTCGAGCTGGCCAATGCGGAGCCAACCTCATGACCGACGGCGGCTGTGCAGCATCGTCGCGTCCGCTCGATCGCGACATTGGCCTGACCGACGCGCTGGCAGAGCAGCGGGGGCGGTATGCCGATTATATCGACGCCTTCGCCACCAAGATCGCCGCGCGGTTCGACCCCGACACCGCGGGCACGATCAAGCCGATCATCGCCGGGCTCGCGACCACGATCCGCGCCGGCATCCCCGATCCCGATGGAGTTTCGCATGACTGACGACACGCTCGCACCCGAGGACAATCCCGATACCGTGGAAATCGAGCAGCCGGGCGACGACGCCCCGGCGCCCGAGCCCTCGACCGAGGTGAACGACGTGGCCGAGAAACCCAAGCGCGGTCGCGTCAAGAAGGACCTGCCCGACTCGCCCGGCAACGACGGAAAGCCCCGCGTCGTCGCCTTCGTCGCCAAGCAGCTGAAGGCCGCGCTGGCCGGGATCGGCGAGGTGGTCGAGCGGCGCAACACCATCCCGATCCTGTCGAACCTGATGATCTCGGCCGAGCATGGCCGCGCGACGCTGATCGCGACCGATCTCGACATGGAATGCGTGCGGATCCTCGATGTCGAGCAGGCGGCCGACGCGCTGCCTTTTCGCACCACGGTTGCCGAGCGGCTGTTGTCGGACATCGTCAAGAAGATCGACGGCGACGCGACGATCACGCTGACGCTTGAGCGCAGCAAGGTCGTCGCGACCGCGGGCCGGGCGCGCTTCACGCTGCCGACGCTGCCGGTCGAGGATTTCCCGGTGATGGCCGGCGCCCAGTTCGACCATGTGTTCGAGCTGGCGGCGTTCGACCTGGCCGCGATGATCGACGGCGTGCGCTTCGCCATGTGCACCGAGGAAACGCGCTATTATCTCAATGGCATCTATCTCCACGCGACCGAAAGCAGGGGCCCGACCGGCGACGGTGAGGGCGTGGTGATGGTGCTGCGCGCGGTGGCGACCGACGGGCACCGGCTGGCGCGCTATGACCTGCCCCAGCCCGACGGCGCCGGGGCGTTGAACGGCGTGATCGTCCCGCGCAAGGCGATCGGCGTGCTCGACAAGGTGCTCGACGGGTTCGAGGGCCCGGTCGAGGTGTCGATCAATTCCGGCAAGGCGCGGTTCGACCTGGGCGACATGGTGCTGACCACCAAGCTGGTCGACGGCACCTTCCCCGATTACACGCGCGTCATCCCGAGCGGCAATGACAAGGTGCTGCTGATCGACCCCAAGTCGCTGGCCGCGGCGGCGGGGCGGGTGATGGTGATGACGGACAGCAAGACGCGCGCGGTCAAGGTCGCGCTCGACCGCGACATGGTGACGCTGTCGTGCCAGTCGGCGGAGTTGGGCGATGCGCGCGAGGAAGCCCCGGGCGATTACGACGCCGAGGCGCTGACGATCGGGTTCAACGGCACTTACCTGACCGAATTGCTGGGCCGCATCCAGGGCGACACGATGCGGGTCGAGCTGGCCGACCCGGCCGCGCCGACACTGTTCCGCGACGCTAATGACGACGCGCGCGGGTTGTACGTGCTTATGCCGATGCGGGTTTGACGATGTCGGCCCTCTCTTATGCCAACCTCGACGAGATGCAGGCCTGGGCGGCCGGCGTCATGGCGCGCGCGCCCGACTTCATCATCGGCGAGGCGGCCAATCCTTATCTGCGGCGCTGGTGGGTGATCCCGCGCAATGAGGGGTGCAATGTCTATCTGCATGAGATCCTGCGCAGCGACGACGACCGCGCCGGGCACGATCATCCCTGGCCGAACACGTCGTACATCATCGACGGCGGCTATACCGAGATCACCTATTACCAGCAGCAGCCATGGGCCGAGGCCTATCGCCTCGAGCGCGTCGCCGGTGATTGCGTCACGCGGCTGGCGACCGACACGCACCGGCTGATCGTGCCCGATGGCGGGCGGTGCGTGTCGCTGTTCATGACCGGGCCCAAGGTGCGCGACTGGGGCTTCTGGTGTCCCAATGGCGAGCGCTTCGTGCCGTGGCAGGTGTTCACCGGCGGCGAGAATGGCGAGCTCGTCGGGCGCGGGTGCGGCGAGCCATGAGCGGCCCCAGCAAGATCGAGTGGACCGGGCGGACGTGGAATCCGGTGGTCGGGTGTTCGGTGATCTCGCCGGGCTGCACGCATTGCTATGCGATGAAGATGGCGGCGCGGCTCGAGGCGATGAGCGTCGCGCACGAAGCCGCGCACGGCGGCGATCGCGGGCCGCTTGGCCATTATCGCGGCACGACGCGCGCGACCAAGGGTGGCGCGGTGTGGACCGGGGTCGTCAATTTGGCACCGAAAGCGACCCGGTTGGCACCGTTGCGCCGCAAGGCACCGACGACGTGGTTCGTCAATTCGATGTCCGATCTGTTCCACGCCGGGGTGCCCGACGAGGTGATCGACCATGTTTTCGCGATTGCTTCGCTGTGCCCGCAGCACATTTTCCAGGTGCTGACCAAGCGGGGCGAGCGGATGCGTGCCTATTGCAGCGATCCGCGCACCCCCTTTCGCATCGCTCGGGCGGTGCTCGACTTGGCGCTCGCCGAGCCGTCGTTGCTGCGTCGCGAGCCATGGCCCGTGCAGACGATCGGCGACGTGGACGCGCCCGATGACGTGACGATCGCATGGCCGCTGCCCAATGTCTGGCTCGGCGTGTCGGTCGAGGACCAGCGCCGCGCCGACGAGCGCATCCCGCACCTGCTGGCGACGCCGGCGGCGGTGCGCTTCCTGTCGTGCGAGCCGTTGCTTGGGCCGGTCAATATCATGGACGCGATGTGGTCGACCGCCGATCCGCTCGAGTCGCTCGACGCGTCGATCAACTGGGTGATCGCCGGTGGCGAAAGCGGCAAAGGCGCGCGGCCGATGCATCCCGACTGGGCCCGCCAGCTGCGCGACCAGTGCGCCGCGACCGGCACGCCGTTCTTCTTCAAGCAATGGGGCGAGTGGGGACCTGACGATGGCGAGGGCGGGACAGACAAGCTCGACCGCGTCATTGCCGCGCCGGCGTGCACCTGGGCCGGCGGCGCGTGGCACGATCTGCCCAAGCTGATCAGCCAGCGACCCGCCGGGGATTACGACGTCTATCGGCTGGGCAAGAAACTGGCCGGCCGCCTGCTCGACGGCGTCGAACATCACGGCATGCCCGCGTGACCGTCCGCATCATCATCGGCGATGCGCTGGCCGAGTTGCGCAAGCTGCCCGGCGACAGCGTCGACCAGTGCGTCACCTCGCCGCCTTATTGGGGGCTGCGCGACTATGATGTCGCGGGGCAGCTCGGGCTCGAGCCGACGCTGGGCGAGCATCTCGACGCGATGGTCGAATTGTTCGAGGAAGTGCGCCGCGTGCTCAAGCCGCACGGGTCGCTGTGGCTCAATTACGGCGATTGCTATGCGACCGCGCCGAACGGGCGCAGCGCGGCGGCGACCAAGGCCGAGGGCGTTGACGACCGCACGTTCCGCGACAAGCCGTTCTCGACGGTCGGGCCGGTCTATGGCGCGATGCCGGGTAAGCCGAACGAAGCGGCCAACGGCACCAAGCGGCGCGGCGGCGGCAATGCGCCTGCAGGTGCGGTCTATATCGGCGGCTATGAAAAGACCGAGCGGTCGGGCAGCGGGCAGAATCGCGGCAATCTGGCCGGGTCGCACGGTGGCCGCATCGTCGCCGGCGGCTTCCTGAAACCCAAGGACCTGTGCATGATCCCGAACCGGCTGGCGATCGCGCTGCAGGATGCCGGCTGGTGGGTGCGCAGCGAGATCGTGTGGGGCAAGCCCAACGCGATGCCCGATTCTTCGGGGGCGTATCGACCCAGCGTCGCGCATGAAAAGATCTTCCTGCTGACCAAGTCGAACGACGCCGACATCTGGCGCGCGCGCGACACCGGCGAGCTGAGCTTCGATCCCGACCTGTCGCAACGCTGCGCGCTGGTGACCAAGCCCGACCAGGACGGCCCGCGCTGGTCGCGGATCGGCAGCTATTACGATGCGTCGGCGGTGGCGATGCCCCCGGCCGCTGCATCGATCGCGCGCTGGTCGCAGAATGTCGATGGTCAGGCGGGATCGACCCGCGCCAACGCCGGCCGCAAGACCAACGGCAACCTCAAGGCGGTCGGCGGCCCGCGCCGTGGTCGTGCGGTCGATGCTCGCCACGCCAACCATGCCGCGACCGATAATCGCGGGTTGAACGATCTCGGCCGGGGCGAAGGTCGCCTTCTCCGCAGCTACGAGCCCGATCTGTCGGCGATCGTCCCGCCCGAGGTGTGGGACATCGCGACCGCCAGCTTTTCGGGCGCGCATTTCGCGACCTTTCCGCCGGCGCTGGTCGCGCCGTGCATCCTGGCGGGCTGTCCCAAAGGCGGCGTCGTGCTCGACCCGTTCGGCGGCGCGGGCACGACCGGGCTGGTCGCCGACCGGCTCGGCCGCGACGCGATCCTGATCGAACTCAACCCCGATTATGCCGAGATCGCGCGCGAGCGCCTGGCGGCCGGCTTCGTCCGCGTCGAGACCACGCTGCCCCCGCGCCACCACGCGGCCGGGCCGCTGTTCGGTGACCCCGAGCCGACCGAGCAAGCGGCATGATGCCCGCCTGCCTCCGCGTCCTGGTCGCCGCCAAGCTGGCGCAGCGCGAGCGGGTGTTGCTCGGTGCGCGCAACGGGCTGACGCGTCCGTGCCGGCTTTGGACCGGCGCACAGTCCAAGGGGGGGGGGCGTCCATCGAGCGGGCCTTACGGCTCGGTCTGGGTTCCCGGCGTTGGCGGGGTGCGCGTGCATGTCGCCGCGGCCTGGGTTGCGGGCCTGATCCCGTCGCTGCGCGTGCCCAAGGGCATGAACCTGGATCATCGCTGCGAACGGACATTGTGCATGGAGACTGAGCATTACGCGCTGATCCCGGCGCCGAACAATCGCGCGCTGCGCTGGTCGCGGCGGCGGAGGGCGGCATGAAGCGGACGCGGTTCACGGCGCACGATTGCCCGGTGCCGGGCTGTCCCAACACGCGGCAGCATTGGGAGGCGGTGTGCAAGCCATGCTGGTCCCGCCTGCCGCAATATCTGCGCGCGCCGATCGAGGCGGCGCGGCGGGCCAAGGCGCCGCACAAGGTGGGCGCGGCGGCGGTCGCCGCGATCGCCTGGCTGACCCGCGCCCCGGCGGCGATCGCCGCGCGGCGGCTGGGCGAGGGTGATTCTCAGATGGAGGTGGGGTGATGGCGCAAGCCGAATTGTTCGAACGCCCGCTGGCCGTCGAGCCCGGCGCCTATGTCGGCAAGGGCGCGGTGATCTCTGCGTGCGGGAACTATCGCTATCATCTGTGGCGCGAGTGGCGGGGCTTCGGGCGGCCAGAGACGTGGGATTGGTGGCAAGACGACGACGGCAAGCCCGCGGTCGACGGTGTCGGCGAGCCGCTCGGGACGCCCAAGGCTGCGCTGTTCGTCATGCTCAACCCGTCGACGGCCGATGGTGATGAGGACGACCGCACGATCCGGCGCTGCGTCGCGTTCGCCCAGGCGTGGGGTTATGATCGCCTCGAGGTGGTCAATCTGTTCGCGTGGCGCGCGACCGAGCCGAAGGACATGCTGGCGCTGACCGCCAAGGGCGACCCGATCGGGCCGCGCAACCAGCAATATATCGACCGCGCCGTGGGCGATGCCGGCATCGTCGTCTATGGCTGGGGCGCGCATGGCGGGCATATCGACCAGGACGAAACGGTGCTCGGCTGGATCGAGGACGCCGACGGGGTGCCGCACGCGCTGCGCGTGACGAAAGACGGCTTCCCGTCGCACCCGCTCTATCTGCCGGGCGACCTCACGCCGGTGCCATATCGCGGGAGGGCGGGGAAATGAGCTGGTTCTATTTCGGCTGCGATCATGGGCCCGGCCATTACCTGATGCATGCCAACCGCGCGCGAGTAAGCAACGACGGCTGGCGTCGCTTGACCCGATTTGACGCGATGCTCGCGCCCCAAATGGAATCGCAGGACCGCGTCCTCTATCAGGCGGTCGTGTCGCGGCTCGGGGGCTATCGGCTGTTCGCGCTGTCGTGGTGGGATCGCAGCGTCGACAGCCGACCCGGCAGCAACAGCATCATCTTCGGGCCCAACGTCGATTACCCGGCCGAGAAGCTGCTGCGCGACGCCGAGGAACGATTCCCCTGGGTGTTCGCCAGACTGCCGCAGCCTGTCGTGCTGTACGGCGCGGAAGATACGCGCCCCGCGCCCCCAACCTGATGCCGCCCTCGCTTCGCTGATCGACCGCAGGGCAGCGGTCATTTTTCCGGTATTTCGGGGGTGGGTTCCTTTGTCGTTGACGCCGCAATTCCTGGACGAGCTACGCGCGCGCACCTCGCTGTCGGCGCTGGTCGGCGCGACGGTCAAGCTGACCAAGGCCGGGCGCGAGCACAAGGGGTGCTGCCCGTTCCACAGCGAAAAGACCGCGTCGTTCTACGTCAACGACGACAAGGGATTCGCGCATTGCTTCGGCTGTTCGTGGCACGGCGATGCGATCAAATGGGTGCAGGAAAAGCACGGGCTGGGCTTTATCGACGCGGTGCGCGACCTGGCCGAGCGCGCCGGGCTCGAGGTGCCGGCGCCGTCGCCCGATTACGCCCGGCGCGAGGCGGCGATCGAGGATGCGCGGGGCGTGATCGAACGCGCGGCCGACTGGTACGCCGATCGGCTGGCGGGCGAGCCGCGCGCTCGGGCGATCCTGGCGGAGCGGGGAGTCGGCGACGCGGCGATCGCGCGGTTCGGGCTGGGGCTGGCGCCGGGATCGTCCTCGGTCAGCATGTGCGGGGCGGAGCCGCGCGCGCTGGAAGCGGCGGGGCTGCTGATCGACACCCCCAACGGCTGGCGCGACCGGTTCCGCCAGCGCATCATGATCCCGATCCATGACGCCAGGGGGCGCGTGATCGGCTTCGGCGGGCGGGCGATCTCCGCCAATGCCGATGCCAAGTACATCAACAGCGCCGAGGGTCCGCATTTCGACAAGGGGCGGACGCTGTTCAATTTGCACCGCGCGGCGCCGGCATCGCGAGACAAGCGGCGGCTGGTGATCGTCGAGGGCTATTTCGACGCGATCGCGCTCGACGGCGTCGGCGTGGCCGAGGTGATCGCGCCGATGGGCACCGCGCTGACCCCCGAGCAACTCGAGCGCGCGTGGCGCGTGCACCATTGCCCGATCCTGCTGTTCGACGGCGACGCCGCCGGCAGGCGGGCCGCGGTGAAGGCGTGCGAGCGCGCGATGCCGATGCTCGGGCCGGGTGCGAGCCTGGCGATCGCGCTGCTGCCCGACGGGATGGATCCCGACGACCTGGCGCGGGCGGAAGGGCGGGACGGCGTCGAGCGCGTGCTGGCCGAGGCGGTGCCGCTGTCGGCGTTCCTGTTCGATGCATTGGTGGGGGAGGCGGCTTGAGTGACATGGCTGTACGTCCCTGGCACGTCCTCGAGCTCTGCGCCGGCGCCGGCGGGCTCGGACTCGGCATCGATCTTGCCGTTCCCGGAGCGTGCGGCGTCGCTTACGTGGAGAGGGAAGCCGCAGCTGCCGCAACTCTGGTCACGCGCATGGAAGCGGGTGACCTGGCTGCAGCGCCTGTCTGGTCTGACCTTGCCACCTTCGACGGCCGACCGTGGCGTGGCCGCGTTCATTGCGTCGCTTCCGGTGATCCCTGCCAGCCCAACAGCGTCGCCGGCAAAGGGCTCGGCGCCGATGACGAAAGATTCCTCATCGACCAGGTGCTGCGCATCGTCGACGAGGTTCGGCCTCTCCGTCTCTTCCGTGAGAACGTGCCGGGGAACGCCGCCGGCCAGCTCGCCGCCCTCGTCGGGCCACTGGAAGAAATGGGTTATCGCGTTGAATGCGGAATATTCAGCTCGGCCGCGACCGGCAACAGCCACGGGCGAAAGCGCCTCGTCGTCATGGCCGACCGCGCGGACGGCGAGGGGTGGCTATACCCGCGACCGTGGCGACCCGGAGAAGACGCGGGCGACGCTCGAGGGGATGGCGACGGACTGGCGGACGCCGCAGGCGGGGGATGCGACCCGCGGGCCCAAATCGCAGCGGGGCAAGTCGTCTGGCTATCGGGATCCGGCGGGCCGGCACTCGCTGGTGACAGAAGCGTCGGCATGGATGACACCGCAGGCGATAGATGCCGGGATGCCGAGACTGCCACGCCCGAAGACGGGCCACGCGCGGGATTACACGCTCGAGGGAAACTGGCGCGCCGATCTGAAGGACCAAGTTACGAATTGGTCGACGCCACGCGCGACGGACGGCAAGAAGGGCGGCCCGAATCAGGCGTTCGGCGCGGGCGGGACGCCATTGCCGGCGCAGGCGGCGAACTGGCCGACTCCGACGGCGAGGATGCACAAGGGCGGCGGCGAGGCCGTGACACGGGCCGACGGGAAGTCGAGGCTCGACATGCTCGACTGGTCGGCGGAGGCCTGGGCGCGTTCTTCGCTCCCGGCCCGGGCGACCCCCGATGGGGTGGCATCATTGATGCCGATCCCTTTTTCCAGCCTGCCCTCGGACGGTACGATTTCTGGGCCATTGCTCGCCGAAATCTTGGTCTATCGCCGCTGGTCGATGCGATCGGGCGGCGCGGCGGGATGGCGCGGGACCTGGACGCGGCAACCGCGGCGGCAGTTAAATCCGAAGTTCGTCGAATTGCTGATGCGATGGCCGATCGGGTGGAGCGGCTTCGGCAGCTTGGAAACGGGGTTGATCCCGTGGCTGCATGGGATGCGTGGTGCAATCTCGACGCTCGTCACCGCGCGCGGCGAGACCGCGAGGCAGGGCGAGTTGTGGTGATGCTGGCGTGAGCGGATTGCTTCATCCCCTGGTATCGTTCGACGCGATCGACGGCGAACAGCTGAACCGCGCGCTGGTCGACTGGCGGCACAAGATGGGTCCGTTGCATCGCCCGCGCTTCGGGCGGTTCGGCGGCGCACATGGGCTGTTCCATGAAGGTGCGCTCGTCGCCGTGGTGGCGACCGAACAGATGATCGCGGCCGAGACATGCGGGCTGTCGCGCGACCAGGCGTTCGAGCTCGCCCGCGTCTGTGCCATCCGGCCGGACCTTTGCCGCGCGATCGTCCGGCTGTGGCGCGAGTTCGCCTTTCCGTGCTTCGCCTCGGCGACGAACCCGCCGCGCAGCTGGGCGATTTCCTATCAGGATGCGGTGCAGCACACCGGCCATCTGTACCGGCTGGATGGCTGGGTCCGCCTCGGCGAGACGCGCAGCGGCACCGACGATCGCGGACGTGAGGGCAAGCGGACGGGTAGGCGCAAGGTGGTTTGGGGTTGGACCGCTGACGGCGCCGCCCGCGATGCCGCCCGCGCGGCCGATGCGCAACGCCAGGCCGACAAGGCTGCGTTGAAGGTGGCCGCGTGACCGCCCGCACCCCCGAACAGATCGCGGCGATCTGGACTCGACTGTCCGGGCTGGCCTGCGAGATCCGCGACGACGAGACGCGTGCGCAATATCTCGCCGCCTGGCGCGCGCGGTTCGATCGCGAGGTCAGCGCCGCGGCCGAGGTCGTCGCCGAGCTGCCAGCGCTGCATGCGCAGATCCCGGCCGAGGATGGAAATTACGCCTGGCCCGAGGATATCAGCGAAAGCGAGCGGCGGCTGATCATGGGGGTGAACCGGCTGATCGAACTGCGCGCGCAGCGGGCCGAGATCGGCCAGACGATCCGCGACATCATGGCGGTGATGAAGGCGGCCGGCTTTTCCACCAAGGCGATCACCGCGACGATCCGCGACATCGAGGCGGATAGCGAGGGCCGCGAGGATCATGAGGCGACCTGGGCGCTCTATCGTCGCGTGCTGGGGGTCAAGGGCCCGATGAGCGAGGCGATGCTGCCCAGCCCGATCGACGCGCGCGCGGCCCGCATCTCGACCGCGACGCAGCGGCGACTGTCCAAGGCGATGGTATTGATCGAGGCGCGCGACGTCCTGATGATCGGGGAGGGGTCGGATGGCTGACCGCGACCCCGGCCCGATCGCGGCATCGCCGGCGCCCGATGCCCATCTGCAGCGCGCGCGCTGGGACCTCAACGACGTCGGCAATGCGCGGCGCCTGGCGGCGATCGCCGAGGGCAAGCTCAAGTTCGTCGGCGAGCTCGGCCGGCAGGGCGAATGGGTCAATTTCGACGGCCAGCGCTGGTCGATGCGCGACGGCAAGGCGCGCGCGCTGACGCTGGCGCAGCGGGTGGTCGACGAGCTGCTCGCCGAGGCGCGCGCGGTGCGTAAGGCGGGGCCCGAGGAACTGTCCGTGGTGTTCGGGCCGAAATTCGACGCGCAGATGGCCGACGAGCGCGCGGTGCAACTCTACACCTGGGCGATGAAGACGGGCAATAGCGACCGCGCGTCGGGCATGCTCAAGATGGCGCAGGGGCTGGCCGATCCCGATGGCGAGGATGGCGACGGGCGCTTCCTGATGCGCGCGAGCCTCGACGATTTCGACACCGACAAATTCGCCTGGCATTGCCGCAACGGCACGGTGCGGTTCGGGCAGGGCGCCGACGGCTGGGAAAGCTGGTTCGAGCAGGGCCATGTCGCCGGCGACATGTTCATGCAGATGGCCGATGTCGCGTTCGACCGTTCGGCCGCGTGCCCGGCGTGGCGCGATCGGCTCGAGGTGCTGCATCACGACCCGGTCGCGCGCACCGCGATCAAGCGCCTCTATGGCATGACGCTCACGGCGCTGACCTCGGACCAGGCGTTCTACGTGTTCCAGGGGCGCGGCGGCGACGGCAAGTCGATGACCAACAGCGTGATCGCCGACCTGCACGGCGATTATTTCCGGTCGACCAGTCCGCAAACCTTCCTCGAGGGCAAGCAGCGCAACGCCAGCGACCACCAGTCCGACATCGTGCGGCTGCGCGGCGATATCCGGCTGGTGGTGACCGACGAGCCCAAGAAGGGCAGCGTGTGGAACGGCGAGCGGATCAAGCAGGTCACCGGCAGCCTGATCACCGCGCGGGCGCCGAACGCGGTCGAGGAACTGACGTTCAAGCCGCATTGGAAGCTGATCGTGGAGTGCAACCCGCTGCCGCGGGCGCCGAGCGACGATCGCGGGTTTCGACGGCGATTCAAGCTCTATCCGTGGACCGTCCAGTTCGGGGTGACCGCGGGGGTCGAGGATCGGCCCGAGGATTTGGTGCGCGGCGAATTGCTGGCGGAGAAGCCGGGCATCCTCAATTGGATGATCGAGGGCGCGATCGACTGGCTCAATACGCGGGTCATTCCCGAGCCGGAACTGTCGAAGCGAGCGCTGTCGAGCTTCTGGGCGACGGGCAGCGCGATGGGCGAGTGGATCGAGGCGCGGTGCGATCTGACCGATCCCGAGGCGCAGGCCGGGGCGACCGACCTGTACAACGATTTCAAGGCCTTCTGTGGCGAGCGGGGCGATGATCCCGACAAGGTGATCACCCAGACGACGTTCGGCAACGCGCTCAATGAGGCGCAGATATACGCCACCAAGGACAAGGCGGGGCGGAAGGTGCGGCTGGGTATCCGGCTGCGCGCGACCGGGGAACTGGCGTTGCCAGTGACGCCGGCCGACTGGTCCGGCGATGTCGACGAGGTGCCGCTGTGATGGGGGTGATTGAACTGTCCGGGCAACTGTCCGGCGGGGTGTCCGGTGGGCGGTGGCTGGCGGGAGCGGGAGGGCGGCATGGGGCCGAAACAGACGGCTACGGATAGTCGGACGGACTGTTTGCGGACAGTATGGCGGACAGTGCGAAAGCGCGGAAAACCAAGGGGTTGAGCCTAGTCCGGACAGTTGTCGGCCAAGTCGGTGAACTACATGTGCACACGCACGAATATTACTAACCTAAACTCTACTGTCCGAAGGGACGATATAATGACCGGATTGAGAGAAGAGGGCGATGATCGGATGGTAAGGGCGGGTGATCCCGCCCGCGCGCCGATCGTGACGCGGGCGATGCGCGCGCTGCCTGGGCCTGGCGCTCGGCCATGGGAGGCGACGGGGTCGATCGAGGTCGAGGCGCTGTGCGTGTGGGCGTATCGCGACCAGCGGGTGGATCGGCTGGGCAATGCCGGGCTCTATGCGATCGAGGCGGAGGCAGATGGGCGGGTCTGGTATGGCCGCTCGACCGATGGCTGCGCTGCCATCGCCGACATCGCGCACATGGGGTGCCGGGTGCAGTCGTCGGGCGTGTCGATCCGCGACAGCGTCCATGCCGCTGCCGACATGGTGGCGACGGCGCTGGGCGGGATCGATGGCGGGCATCTGGTGGCGTTCCATGCCCGGCATGCCGGGCGGCCCGATGGCTGGGCGCTGCCCGATCGCCGCTATCGTCCGGTCATGTGGTCGGTGCCGGGCGTCGAGGCGCAATGGGAGCATACCGACAGCGGGCACCGCTATTGCCCGATCATCTCGGTCGGCGCGGTCGACGACGTGGGGCGTTGCCGCTTGGCCTATGCGCGGTGGTGGGACGCGCTCGACCAGCTGACCTGGGCGCTGTCGCTGCGCGCGATGGGCTTCGCCGTGCTGCGCCCGACCGCACCGCGCGAGCCATGGGCCGAGGCGGCCTGATGGGCGCGCCACGTCATCCGGAGGGCGACCTGTGCGCGTCGCCGCGCCAGCCGGGCCGCCAGCCACCCCCCCTTCGGGTCCTCCCACGCCTCCCAAGACCAATGCGGTGCGGCAGCGCGAAGCGCGCGCGTTGTGGTAATCGGCTGATTATTCGTGGTTTTGTTTTGCTTTATGGACTGATTTGGGCGGCTGGCGGGGCCGGAAATGCGGGAGGGCGGGGCCGTGGTTGAGGCGGTGATCGTCAGCCTCGAGGAATTCGCCGACCTGTGCGGGGTGACGCCGGAAACGATGCGGGTGCACCTCAAGACGGTCGAGGGCGAGCCCGACTGGCTGATCGCGAAGGGTGATCGGGGGCGGGCTTATCAGATCGAAGCGCATGGCGGCGTGGCGTGGTGGAAGGCGCGGCGCGATGCCGAGGACAACGCCAGCACCGAGCGCCGCAACCAGCTCGCGCAGATGCGCTTCGACCTGCTCGGTCCCGCGGTGATCGACCAGGCACAGCTGTCGATGTCGGGGCGCGCGCGCAAGGAAGAATTCGAGGCGGGGTTCAAGGAACTGGAATTCCGCAAGGCGATGGGTGAGCTGGTCGAAAAGGCCGAGCTGCTCCACACGCTGACCGGCGCTGCGGTCGAATTGCGGCGCCGGCTGATGCTGTGCCCGGGCGAATTCGCGATCGTCGCGGGGTTCGAGGCCGACCAGGTCAAGCCGCTCGAGGGCATCCTCGCCCGCGCGCTCGACGCCTTCGTCACGTCGCTGGCGCCGATCGGCATCGTTGCAGCAAGTGATGCGGAGGCATCCCAGTGAACGCCGCCGAAATCCTCGACCTGCTGATCGCCGGATGCGACGATTCGATGATCTGGGCGAGCGAGTTAGCGCTGTCGACCGGCGCGCGGCGCTGCGATTTCTGGACGATCGCGCCTTGGCAGTCGAAGGGCTATTTGGCGATCGCCTACGAGATCAAGATTTCGCGCGCTGACTTCCGCCGCGATACGCATGAAAAGCAGCGCGAGGCGCGGCTATTCAGCGACCGGTTCTACTACGTGACCCCGGCCGGGCTGCTGCGCCCCGAGGAAATTCCCGACTGGGCCGGCCTGATCGAGATCGCCGATGGCAAGAAACACACCATCGTCATGGCCCCGCTGCGCGACAAGGACGCGCCGAGCTGGGAACTGATCGTATCGCTGCTGCGCAACAGCGGCACCGTTCGTCGCGACGCCGACCTGATCCGCAAGGAACGCGACCGGCTGAAGCGCCAGCTTCGCGAGGCATCGGGCCGCATTCGCGCCGCGGGCAAGCTACCCTGGCAATTCGGTCTCGACGATGCTTGACCCAGTCGCCACCTCTCTCCCCCCATCGTTCGCGTCCGCGCGCGCGGTGGTGGCGGATGGGTTGGCGGATCTGCGCTTTCCGCCCAAGGTGGCGATCTCGGCCGCCAACCGCGGGCGCCTGCTCGACAATCCGGGCGCCTATTCCGGGCCCTGGGGAGAGTCGCCGCACGACATGCGCTTTACCGAGCGCGCGATGGACGCGCTGCGCGCCGACAGCCCCTATGCCGAGGTGGTCGTCTGCGGCCCGTCGCAAACCGCCAAGTCGGAAGTCGGCAACGCCTGGATTTACCACACGATCCTGCACGACCCGGCGTCGCTGCTGTTCGTCATGCCCGACAAGGAAGCGGTCAAGAAATACGTCACGACCGAGCTGACGCGGATGCTCGACAACAACACCGATCTGCGCGCGCGCCAGCTGGCCGGCGCCTCGGCCGACAATATCAACCTCAAGCAATTCCGCGGCTGCGACATCTTCATGCTGCACCCGGTCGGCACCACCTTTCGCGCCCAGCCATTCTCGCGCGGACGCCTCGACGATTACGACGAATTCGACATGGATATCAGCGACCAGGGCACCGCCCTCAAGCTGCTCTATGGCCGCATGGGGTCGTTCGAAATGTACGGCGGCACCAAGATCTACGTCAATTCGACCCCGAAGCTCGGCGACAAGGCCGGGATCGCGGCGCTACTGCCGGGCGGGACGAACGAAAGGTGGTGGGTCGATTGCCTCGAATGCGGCACGCCGTTCGAGCTCGACACCGAGAATGTGCTCAAGTTCGACAATACCGGCACTGCCGAGGAAGCGGCCGAGTCGGCGATGGTGGTCTGCCCCGACTGCGGCGGCACGCACCTCCAGCGCGACAAGCGCGCGCTGATGGCGACCGGTCGCTGGGTCGGGCGCGGAGAGACGGCGATCGCCGGCGGCAAGCAGGGCGAGCTCGTCACCGCCACCCGCCTGTCGCAGCGCTGGGACGGCCTGATGGGCATGCGGTCATGGGGCAAGATGGCGCACCAATGGCGCGAGGCGGAGATCGAGTTCGCCGACAAGCAGGACGAAAAGGACCTCAAGACCTTCTGGCAGACGGTGATCGGCAAGAATTACACCGCGCGCGGATCCGGCGAACCCGCGGTGACCGAGGAAACACTGGTCAGGCGCGCGCGGACCTCGGGGCATCGCCTGCGCACCGTGCCCAGCGCCGCGGCGTGCCTGGTCGCCGCGGTCGACCAGCAGGCCAAGGGGTTCGAGGTCGCGGTGTGGGCGTTCGGCCCCGGCTTCCGCGCCTGGCTGGTCGACCGATACGACGTGATCGTGATCGAGCGCGACGGGCGAAACGAGAAGCTCAAGCCGTTCAAGCGCGCCGAGGATTGGGCGGTGCTGCACAAGGAAGTGCTGTCGCGCAGCTATCCGATGGCGGACGGGCGCGCCGGCACGATGAAGATATTCAACACCGCGGTCGACACCGGCGGGCTCGAGAATGCGACCGACAACGCCTTTCAATGGTGGCACGCGATGGTCACCGGCGACGTCGGATCTGGCCGGGCGAAGGTGCCGGCGACCGCGATCACGCTGATCAAGGGCGGCAACAAACCCGACAAGGCGCTGCTGCCGACCCCGACGATCGACGCCCGGCGCCAGATCAAGGGCGCGCCCCAGGCCGAGCTCTACATACCCAACGTCAACCGGATCAAATCGATCGCCGACACCCGGCTCAAGATCGACGATGGCGGCGCCGGCGCGATCCACTTCCCGTGCGACACGACCAAACGCGGCGACCTGCTCGCGGCGCCGTGGATCGCCGAAATGCGCTGCGAGACCAAGGAAGGCGAGCAATGGGTGCGCGACCCGCACCGCGCGAATGAGACCTGGGACCTGTACGTCTATGCCTATGCCGTGATCCTGCGGCTGGGCGGCGGCGATTCGTCGATGGCCTGGGTGCCGGAATGGGCGCGCCCGCCCCGCGGCAAGCCGCGCAAGCTGCCCGCGCCCGAACGCGCCCCGGCCGAGGACCGCGCCGACGAGCCGACCCGCGAACCGCCCCGCGATATGCCCGCACCGTCGCCGGCCGTCGCGCAGGCGATGCGCCGCCTAGCGCCCAAGCGCGGCGTGCGGGTGCATCGGACGCGGTGATATGATAGGAGAAATGACGATGCTGACGAACATGCCTTGGGGTGCCCCTGCCAACGGAACCGACATCCTTGATGCGATTCGCAAGGCGCGCCTGTTGATGCCGCCTATCGAAACCTGGTGCTCGACGAAGATGGTGCCCGAGCCGCAGCATGCCATCCGCCTTGAGGCGTCGGGCGAGAATTTCCTGATCGGGCACCCCGATCTATGGCGTCGACTTCCGGCGCAAACCAACCCGGGCACGCTTGGCAATTCTCTGAGCGGCGGAATAAAGATAATCGACATCGATCTCGACGACGAACTGTCAGACGAGGCGAGGCGGTATCGCGAAGGGATTTGGTTGCGCCTTGCTGAGGCGTACCTGATCGCTTCGACCGAGCTGCCCGACTGGCTGCGGTCCACGATTCGGTTCGGCACGCACGGTTAGGCGAGACGCTAGTTCGGCGCGGTGATCAGCCCGACCCGGCCCCAAGCTCAAAACGGGCATGATCTCCGATAGTTCTCGCCGCCTTAACTTGATCGGCGAACGGGTCCGTTACCAACATAGGTTGAACATGCCGGTTGCGCTTGGGGAGGGCGGCGCGGTCGCCTCGGCCATCACGCATGGGGAGGGCACGGCAATGATCCACCTGATGGGGGAGCATGCGAAGCAACTCGCAAGTCCCGGCGGGCCAGCGCGGTTGACGGCGCAATGGCAATATTTCCGCGTCACGCTCGAATTGTTCGTCGCGGCGGGGATCGACCTGCTCGACGCGATGCAGGGCGAGCCTGACGATGAAACCGATGGCACCGAAAGCGAGGACGACGAGGGCCAATACTGGATTCCCGGCCGTCCGTTACTGCCCGGTGCCCTGGAGGACGACGAGGCGGGGTAATAAACTCGGCTCGCTTATTGCTTGACGATCGCCCGAATAGCATCGGGTCGACTTTGTAACTGTGCCCCGCTTGACGGGGGAGTCGATGATTTGACAAGGGAGGAACCGTCGAAAAGTTGCGAGCATGGATCACCCGCCCGGGAAACCGGCGCGGGTTTTTTCGTGCCCGCGGCGCCCCCGACAACCTCCCCTCCTCGCGGGGTGATCCGGCAAGATCACCCCGCTGTTTTCGAGGGGCCCCAACAAAGAGGTTCACCCCGTGGCGGCATCGCAGGAAGAGATCGACGCGCAGCGCTCGCTGGTCGCCGCGTATCGCGCCTCGATCGAGGCCGCGCTGGGCAACCAGTCGTACAAGATGCCCGATGGCCGCGAGCTGATCCGCGCGCCGCTCAAGGATTTGCAGGCCGGCTATCGCCAGGCGCAGAACGACCTCAACGCGATGACCGGATCGAGCCGCGGCCGGGTGCGGCGCGGGATCGCGGTGTTCCGCTGATGGACGTGAAGCTCAATTTGATCGACCGCGCGATCGGCTTCGTCTCGCCGGCGGCGGGCGTGCGACGCATGGTCGAGCGCAGCGCGATGTCGGCGGCGAGCGCGATGACCAGCGAGATCCGCGTCGGCGGCCTGACCGCGCCGTCGATCTACGATGCCGGTCGTCGCGGCGGGATCAAGGGCGTCAAGCGCCGGCCGCGCTCGGCCAATGTCGATTATATCGGCGGCCAGACCACGCTGATCGGCCAGTCGCGCTATGCCGCGGCCAACATGCCGCTGGCGACGGCGGCGATCGAGCGGCCGGTCGAGTTCATCATCGGCACCGGGCTGATGGCGATTCCCGACGTCGACGCCGACGAGGTCGGGCTGACGCCCGAAGCGCTGGCGAAGATCACCAAGCGGATGCGGATCGATTACGACGAATACATGGCGTCGAAGGATCCCGACGCCGAGCAATCGTCGACCGGCTATGGCCAGCAGGAAATCATCCTGCGCGGCGAACTGACCTCGGGCGACATGCTGGTCGTCCGCGTGATGCCCGAACAGCGCGGGCGCCGCCACGCGACCGCGTGGAAATTGTTCGAGGCGGACTGGATCATGTCGCCGGTCGGCCACACCGAGGGCCAGAAACTGGCCAGCGGCCCCTGGGCCGGCAAGGTGTGCATCGCCGGCGTGGTGCAGGACGATTATGGCGCGCCGCTGGCGTTCGGCGTGCTCAAGCGCGATCCGGGCGCGTTCAACGTCCGCACGTCGGATGACGTGATGTTCATCGACGCCTGGGGCGAACAGTCCGGCCTGCCGACCGCGTTCCTGGTCGCCAAGAAGAAGCGCGCCAACCAGACACGCGGCGTGCCGTTCCTGGCGCCGGTGCTCGACATCGTCCAGAAGGTGTCGACGCTGACTCGCGCCGAGGCGTTCGCCGCGGTGCTGTCGGCGATGCTGGTGTTTACGCACAAGTCGCCCGGTGCGCAGGCGATGCCCGAGCCGGTCTATGCCGCGGAGGGCGACGACGGCGACCGCATCGTCACCGGCGGGATGGCCGGCGAGGGAGAGGGCGGGGTTGCGCCCGAATACCAGCTCGAGGAAGGGTCGATCCTCGACCTCGACCTCGACCACGAAGTCGAGGCCAAGACGCCGGGCCGCCCCAATCCGGCGTTCGACCCGTTCTTCATGGGGCTGGCGCGGCAGATCGGCGCGGCGACCGGCATCCCGGTCGAGGTGCTGCTGCTGCACTTCCTGTCGAGCTACACCGCCAGCCGCGCGGCGTTCGAGAGCCTGTATCAAATCCTGGTCAAGCCGCGGCGCGAGTGGCTGATCGGCCAAAGCGAGCAGCTGCGCTATGCGTCGTGGCTGTACGAACAGGTCGCGCGGGGCCGCTACAAGCTGCCCGGCTATCTGACCGACGAGAACAAGCGCGCGGCGTGGAGCCGGGTGCGGTTCCGCGGCGACGGCAAATTGAGCATGGATCCGGCGCGCGAAGCCAAGGCGCTCGAGATCCACGAAGCGCATGCCTGGACGACCGGCCAGCAGATCACGGCCGACCTCAACGGCGGCGATTACGACGCGAACGTCACGGTACGGATCGGCGAGCATCAGCGCTTCGTCGACGGCGGCCTGCCGATCCCCAACGTGGTCGGCGGCGGCAACGGGGTGCCCGAGGCGACCGACACGACCGACAACATCGCCGGCAGCGGCTCGGCCGACACCGGCGGCACCGGCAAGGAAGGGAATTGACGATGGGACGGAGGGCCTTTTCGCGCGCTGCGATCACGTCGCGGCTGTTCAATACCCCGCTCGCCGCCACGGCCGAGACCGGCATGATCGTGCTCGGCGCAGTCGGTCGCAAGTTGGACGTGTCGCAGCTGTTCGTCGGTGGCGAAGGCCAGCGCGTAACGTTGACCGATCTTGCCGCATTGTCGTCGGAGCGTGTCACCGAATTGAAGTCGCGTACCGGCATCGACCAGCGTGCCCCGCTCTACGCCGCGTCCGACATCATGCCGGTGATCGAGGGTGTCGCCTTCATCGAAATTCGTGGCGAGTTGGTTGCGGAGAATGACGGCGCGATCAGCCCGCAATCGGGCTTCACCGGCTATGACGGCATCACCGCCAAGGTGAAGGCGGCGGACGCTGACGCTGGCGTCAAGGGGATCATCCTCGATATCGACTCGCCGGGCGGCGAGGTGGCCGGGCTTTACGATTGCTGCGATGCGTTGATGGCGCGCCGTGGGACTAAGCCGATGCGCGCGGTTATCCGTGGGTGCGGCGCGAGCGCGGCCTGTGCAGTCAGCATCTGTGCCGACCAGGGCGACGTGACGATCACCGACCTGGGCTATGGCTGCTCGATCGGCACGATCATGATGCACGTCGATTATTCGAAGGCGCTGGCAGCGGACGGCATCGATGTCACGCTGATCATGTCGGGATCGCATAAGGCGGACGGCAACCCGTTTGAGCCGCTCCCCGACGACGTGCGGGCCCGGCTGCAGGCGCTATGCGACCAGGCCAATAATCGCTTCATCGCCCATGTCGTCGCGGCGCGCGGGTTGGATGAAGAAGCGGTGCGCGGACAGCAGGCGCAGGTTTTTCGCGGGCAGGAAGTGGTCGACGCCGGCATCGCCGACAAGGTGATGTCGTGGGCGGACTCGATCGCCGAGTTCACCGCACAAGTGAATGCCCCGGCATCCCCGGGGACTGGCGGAATTGCAGGCCGATCCGCCCGGCCCGCGCCCGGTGCGCGATCCAGCATGGAGACGACAATGGACACCCTCGACACCGCACCGGCGGGCATCACGCCGGAAGATCACACCAAGGCGCTGGCCGCCACGGAAACCGCGGCCATTACGGCAGAGCGGGCCCGCATCACCGGCCTGCAGGCGATCGCCGGCGACGGCAACAAGCCTGAGCTCGAAAAGGCGATCGCCGATGGCACCGAGCCCGGCGCGTTCGCGATCGCGCTGCGCAAGGGTGAGGAAGCCAAGGCGGCCGAAGCATTGGCCGGTGCCCAGGCCGATGCCGCCAAGCCCGAACTGCTGCCCGCCAAGGCGGCCGACCAGCAGCCCGGCGCCAAGCCCAATCGCGGCCAGGCGTACGTCGCCAAGAAGACGGCCAAGTAACCCGGCGCCGCGGCGTCACCCAATGACGGGGCTCAGCCCCAAAATCGGAGAACGGACATGGCTTACGATCGAGCCGCATACACTCAGGGCGCGGTCTTCGCGCCCAAGCAGATCCTCGCCGATGGCGATTACACCACCCGCAAGGTCACGATCCTGATGGGTGCCTCGCTCATCGCCGGCTCGCTGATCGGCCCGGTGCTGGCGGCGGCCTCGGCGACCGTCACGCCCGGCACGCCGGTCAGCAGCACCGGCGGCACCGTCGGCAACGGCGCGGTCGGCACCTGGACGGTGGATGCCGGCGCTCCCGCTGGCACCTGGTACATCAACATCACCAAGACCACGACCAACCTCGGCAACTTCGAGGTAGTGCGTCCCGATGGGACGATCGATGGCGTCGGCGTCGTGGGGACGGCCTATAACGGCCAGCTCAACGGCACGCTGGCCGACGGCAGCAATGACTGGCTGGCCGGGGATTATATCCCGATCGTGGTCAGCTATGCGGCGTCGAAGTACAAGCTGTCGGCCTCGGCCTCGACCGATGGCAGCCAGACTCCCGACTTCATCCTGGCGCAGGATGCCGACGCCACCAGCGCCGATGTCGAGGCGCTGGTGTACGAGACCGGCAAGTTCAACTGGTCGGGCCTGACCGTCGGCGCCGGCATCACGCTGGCGGCGATCCGCGAGGGGCTGCGCCACAAGGGCATCCTGATCGACGACTAAACCGACCCACCAACCAATCGGGCCGCGTGCCCAGGCTGAAGGCCGTCCCATCCGGGGCGGCCTTCGCTTTTTCGGAGAAAGACAATGGCAGACGACTATGGCACGTTTCAGCCCGATGAGCTGATGCCGCTGATCCCGGACCTGTTCGTTCCGGGCACCTTCCTGACCCAGACGATGTTCCCGCGCGAATTCGAGTTCGACACGCAGGAAGTCTATTTCGACCGCATCATCACCGACCGTCGCCGCGCCCCGCTGGTCGGCCCGCTGTCGCCGGGCAAGGTCCACCAGCCGCGCGGCTTCCGCAAGGAGTCGATCGTCCCGGCGAGCTACAAGCCGAAGAACAACGTCACCCCCAATGAGGTGATGGCGCGACTGCCGGGCGAGATGATCGGCGGCGAAATGTCGGCGCAGGATCGCGCCGCGGCGATCCGCGAAAAGTATCTGCTCGAGCATCAGCGCAAGCTGGCGCGGTCGGTGGAATGGCAGGCGGCGCAGCTGCTGCAGGCCGGGTCGATGACCCTGGTCTCGCCAGACTATCCGTCGACCTTCGTCAACTATGCCCGCACCGGGTCGCATACCGACACGTTGCTCAGCACCGCGCGATGGGGCGAAACCGGCGTGTCGCCGGTCGACGATCTCGACGACTGGATGAATACCGTCGGCGAGGACAGTGGCGCCCCGGTCAACATCGTCATCATGGATCGCCTGGCCTGGCCGCTCTACAATGCCGATCCCAAGGCGACCAAGATGATCGACCTGACCCTGGGTCAGACCACGGCGATGAACCTCGGCTTCACCCCGACCACGCCGGGCGCGCCGGTGTTCAAGGGTCGCTCGGGCGGTGTCGAATTCTACGTCTATAACGACATCCAGGAGGACCCCGACACCGGCACGCCCGAGAAGCTGCTGCCCGATTATTCGGTCGGCCTGCTCGCGATGGGCGGCCTCGAAGGTGGGCGCCTCTACGGTTGCGTCCAGCATGCCGAGAACAATTACGGCAAGGGCCGCTTCTTCCCGCACAACTGGATCGACCAGGGCACGGGCGCGGAGTTCATCGAAACGATCTCGGCGCCGATCTGCGCGCCGGGCCGCATCGATGCGACGCTGTTCCGGACCGTCCGCTAACCGGTGACCCAATGGGTCCCTCGGCCCGGCCATCGCACAATGGCCGGGCCAAACATTTCGGAGTCAATCATGAGCAAGGTTACCATCCTGATCGCCGTCACTCAGTTGACCGGCGGTACCAAGGTCGACGGCAAGGTCGTGCCGTTCACGCTCCCGGCCGGGGAGGAACTGACGTCGGCGGCGATCAAGTCGCTCGGCATCGATAAGACCACGGTCGCCGCCCTGAAGGATGCCGGCAAGGTGGCGGAGACGCTGGCCAGGACGGCGTCGTCGGACGACGGCCCGTCGGCGTCCGAGAGCGCCGCGATCGAGCGCGCCGAGAAGGCCGAAGCGTCCGTAGTCACGCTGACGGCCGAACTGACCGAAGCGATCGCCGCGCGCGACGACCTCGCGGTCAAGCTGGAAGCGGCGCGCAAGCTGCTCACGGCCGACCAGCTCAAGAAGCTCGACGAGCCGGCCAAGGCCTGACCCATGCCGGTCGAGAGCGCGGCTGATCGCGCGTCCTTCCTGTCGGCGGACGAATTCGCCACCCCCGCGCGCTACACCGCGCCGGGCGGTGGCGAGCCGATCGGCCCGTTCACGATCGTCTATGATCGTGGCCAGGCCAAGCAGCGCTTCGTCGCGCCGGATCTGCGCGCGGTGACGGCGGAGCGCACCGCCTGGCTGCGCCGCGACGACGTCGCGACGCTGGCGCGGGGCGGGCTGCTCGAGGTCGGCAGCGTCGACGACACCGGGGCGATCGTGGTCGATGACGACGGCGACATGGTGGTGGCCGAGACGCTGACCATCGACGGCCTGCCGGTGCTCGACGAGACGGGCTTCTTCTGGCTCGCCGAGCTGGTGCTGGCGGACTGATCCGATGGCACGCAAAAATTCCCCCGGCATGATCGCCCGCGCAGGCGGGTCGTCGGCGATGAACTTCCACGGCCGGGGCGGCGGTGGGTCGGGCTTCACCGTCGAATTCCTCGACATCAAGGGCATGAACGCCTTTGCCGCGGGGATCGACGATGGCGCGGTGGTCGTCGCCAATGCCTCGATCGAGAGCGTCGTGCTGACGATCGACACGCTCAAGCAGAAATTGCGCGGCTATTTCGATGGCGTGTTCTCGCGGTCGACCCCGACCCGCAACGGCAAACGCCGCGCGACCAACGCGTTCGTGCAGTCGGCGATCTTCAACGACATGGCCAACAAGGGCCAGTTCACCGGGCTGATCTATTCGAAGCTGGGCCGCGGCATGGGGCCGCAAAGCTTCGTCGACTATCTGCTCGCCCATCTCGACGGCAGCACGCTGCACCCGCAAGGCCAGTGGCTGCGGATCGAGGAAGGTGAACAGGGGGCCGCTGTGCGGCGCGCCGGCGGCTTCATCCCGACCGGCTATAACAAGGCGACCAAGACCAGCGTCTATTGGCGCGCCGACAAGAACGATCCGAACAAGCTCTATCTGCTGCGCAAGGACGAGCAGACGGGCAAAAGCGAGCTGCTCGACGTGCTGGTCAAGAGCGTGACCCTGCCGCCCAGCCTGTCCGGGCTGCAGCCGCTGCTCGACGAGAGCGAGGCGATCTTTGACCGCAATCTCGACGAGGTGTGGGCGCGCCTGGCGCCCGCGGCGGGGCTTAACTGATGGCGTCCGTCCGTCGGCAGCTATTCGACGCGATCGCGGCGAAGCTGGAAGACGTGCGCGCCGATCTCGGCTGGGCGACGGTGTTGCGCAATCCGCGCAAGGCGGTTGGCGAGGACCAGATGAACGCCATCGCACTCGACGAGGGCGGCGAGCCCGAGCCTGACGACCTGACCGGCAATGTCGAGATCAACATGGCCGATTTCGCGGTCGGGATGGTGGTGATGGAAACCGGCGCCGATTCGGCGGAGGATTTGCTCGACCGGGGCTTCGTCGCGATCTGCGACGCGCTGCAGGATCCGAACGATATCCAGCTCGGCGGGCTGGCGATCGGCGTGCTGCGCGGCGGCATGTCGAGGCCGTTTATCGGCACATCGGTCACTGGTGCCCGCGTTGTGGGCATCCAGACGATCAATTTCACGGTCCAGTACATGGCGCGCGAGGGTGATGCCTCGACGCCGGGGCCTTAGCGGAGACCAATCATGACCATCGAACATCAGCGCACCGCGCATGTCGCGCGGAGCGGCGACACGCATGTCATCGATCCATCGGGCGACCATGCCGAGGCCGTCAATGTCGATGCGTTTGCGCGCGACCAGGCGATGGCCGCCCCGCTTGGCGCGCTGAGCAGTGTCGATGTGCAACCCGGCGAGATGACAGACCCTCCCCTAACCCCTCCCGCAAGCGGGAGGGGAATTAAGGCGGCCAAGCCTGACGCACCCCTTACCGGCGCCCAGCCGACCCCTGAAACCTCTGCGGAGTAACCGACGATGAGCGATTTCCTGACGCGCAACCGGCTCGTGCTGGCCAAGACCGAGGTCACGTCGGGCACCGATCCGGTGCCGGTGCCGGCGACCGATGCGGTGCTGGTCGAAGAGCCGAAGGCCAACCCCAATTTCGAGCTCGAGCAGACCGATGAAGTGTCGGGCTCGCTCGATTCGACCCAGTCGATCGTCGGCGGCGGCTATATGGAGCGCACGCATCGCTTCTACGCCAAGGGCAGCGGCACGCCGGGCACCGCGCCCGAATTCACGCCCTATCTGCAGGCGGCGGCGCTGGGCCTGACCACCTTGGCGGCCGACAGCACTGGCACCGCGCGCGCCGGCACGGCCGACACGATGCAGCTGGCATCGGGCGGGCCGGCGACCGATCTGACCGGCTTCGTGGTCGAGACGACCGGCGGCACCGGGCCCGGCCAGACCCGCGTGATCACCGCCTACAACACCACCACCAAGACGGTGACGGTCTATCCCGACTTCACGGTCACGCCCGACGCGACGACCACCTATTCGGTCCATGCCGGCAATCTGTTCGTGCCCTCGTCGACCGCGCTCAAGACGATCACCGATTATCTCTACAAGAAGAATGCCGGCAGCGGCAACGCGATCCTGCACCGGATCACCGGCGCCGCGGCCAATCTGTCGTTCGCGATGCAAACGCGCCAGACCGGCAAGTTCACCGCCACGCTGCGTGGCGTCATGCACGCGCCGGAAGGCGTCGCCAATCCGACCGGTGCGGTGTTCGACAGCGTGCGCCCGCGCCCGCTGCGCGATGCCGATGCCTGGCTTGACGGCGTGCGGGTGTGCTTCCGCAACTTCACCCTCGATCTCGGCAACCAGATCGTCCAGGGCGACTGCCCCGGCGCCGAATTCGGCTACGACCCGGCGCGGGTCACGATGCGCAAGCTCGCCGGGCGGATCAATCCGCAGCTGCTGCTGCTGAGCGACCGCGACGCCTTCACCGACCTGGTCGCCGGCACGGTCAAGCCGCTGTGGCTCAATTGGGGCGAGGTCGACGGCAACCGCGTGTCGATCTTCCTGCCCGGCATCGCCTATACCGGCCAGGAAGACGAGGATCTCGACGGGATCAGCGCCGACGGCCTGCCGTTCGAGGCCACTGGCATCGACTCCGCCCTCTACCTGCTGTTCTGGTGACATCATGCCGGTACGGGTAAGCGACCTGCACGAGTGCGTGATCGGCGACACCGCCTATTGGTTCCGCACGCCGACCGAATACGACACGCCGATGCTGCGCCACGCGCTGACCAAGCGCGGGGTGCGGCGTCCGCTGCAGGCCGAGCTGCGCATGGCAGCCACGGCGGGGATCAAGGCACTGGGCGAGGTTGCCGGCGACCCGGCCGAGGCCAAGCGACAAGAGGGGGTGATGGAGGATTGGTATCGGCTGCTCAAGCCGATCGTCGAGGACGATGTGGACGAGCCCGATTTCGAGCTGCGCGCGGCCGAGCTGGCGCGGCTGCACCAGCAACAGGCGGACGACTGCGCCGAGATCGCGGCGGAAGTGTCGGCGATCGAGGCGATGCTCGCGCGCCATTGGCCGCCTTATGCCGAATTGCTCGCCGACCGCGCGCTGTTCGACGATCTGTCGCAGATCGAAATCGTCCGGCAATTGCTGGTGCGACGGGTCGACAAGGTGCCCAATCCCGATCCCGACACCGAGGGTATGATCGAGCGGGCAACCGATCTTGCCCGCGATCGCGACGGGCGGCTGAGCAGCGCCGCCTATCAGTCGATCCCGAAGCCCTATCGACCGGTGCTGACCGCCTTCGCGATGCGGTTGCTCGTGCCCGACGAGGACCTGGAAAAAAACTGATCCTCGCTGCCGCTTATGCCTTCGACCCGGAAGGCTTTGCCGGTGGCGAGACCTTCACCCCCGCTTATCCGCTGCGCGGCGATACGTTCATGGCGCAGCAACCGGCCGGCATCCGCTGGCTGCATATCCACCCCGATTATCTGGTCACCGACCTCAGCTGGCTGATCGTCAAGCTGGCGCGCAATTGGGAGGACGGGTTCCTGCCCGAGGACAGCGTGCCGGTGCAGGCGGCGTTCACGATGGCGGGGATCCACATCGTGCGGCGCACCTGGGGCAAGATGCGCGCGGCGCGCGATAAAGATTGATGTTCACCGGCCTCGCGGCGTCGTCGCGGGGCCTTTTCGTTGCTGGAGAGTTGGATGGCAGGTCGCGATCGCGCCTTGAACTATGCCGTGCGCGTCAAGGGGCAGCAGGAAGCTGCCGCGGCGTTCCGCACGGTCAGCCAGGCCGCGACCGCCAGCATCCAGGCGGTGGCGGCGGCGGGGCAGGCGGCGGCGGCGCATGACGAAGCGGTGTCGCGCGCGGCGAACAGCGCGGCGGCGTTCGGGGCGGCCCAGGCACAGGCCAGCCAGCAGATGGCGGACGCCAAGGCGGCGTTCGCGGCCGGCAAGATGGGTGCCGAGGCCTATCAACGCACGATCACCGAGGCGAAAACCGGCCTGTCGCTGTTCAAGGCCGAGAATCAGTCGGCGGCGCGCGGCGTCGACCTGACCGCGCGCGCGCTGGTCGCGGCGCAACAGGCGGCGGCCAATTACGCCCGCGAGATCAAGCAGGCCCAGGCGGTTGCGGCCACGCCGGTCACGGCGCCGGCGCCGGTATTCGATAATCGCACCGGTGCGCAGCGGCTGGTCGCGGGCGATGCCTCGATCGACCGCGCCGCGATCTCCGCCACCACGCTCGAGCAAGTGCTCGGCCGCGTCGCGACCAAAGGGCAAGCGGTCACCGCGGCGATGCAATCGGCCACGGCAGCCGAGGATGCCCAGGCATCTGCGGCCGACCGGCTGCGCGCCCGTTACAATCCCCTCTATGCCGTGATCAGCAATTACCTGACGGCGGTACGCGAGATCCGCCAGGCCGAACGCGACGGCGTACTGAGCACCGACGAGCGTACCGCGGCGATCAACCGCGAGCGCACCGCGACGCTGGGTGCGGTCAAGGCGATCAAATCGCAGACGGCGGCGGATCTAGCCGGCACCGGTGCGCGTCGCGCCGGCCTCGCCAATCTCGGCTATCAGCTCAACGACGTCACCACTCAGCTGTCGACCGGCACGCCGGTGGCGCAGATATTCGCGCAACAAAGCGGGCAGGTCGTCGGTGCCTTGTCGATGATGGGCAAGGAAGGCGGCACCATGGCGGCGATTTTCGCCGGGCCGTGGGGGCTGGCCATCACCGCGGGCGTGTCGATCCTCGGGCTGCTGGCGGCCAAATTGTTCGAGACCGGGACGAGCGTCGATTCGCTCGTCGCGAAAATGAAGAAGGACGGCGAGGAAACCCGCAAATCCGATCAGGCGAAACAGGCCTATAATCGGACGCTTGAAGGCCATATCGAACTTCAGAAGAAGCTGACCGAGGAACTCGACCGGACCTGGAAAAGCCAGCAGCAGCTCAACCTGGCCCAACTTCAGAGCCAACTTAACAACCGCAATGCACTGCTGGCGGATGTCAAGGCCAAGCAGGCGACGGTCGATAAGGCGAAGGCGGCGGCGGATGCTGCCGACCAGACCGGTGGGGCCACGGTTGGCGTGCCATCCTATGCCGGTGCCGTTCTTCCCGTTGCGACGGCGACGGCCGCGAAAACGCTGAAGGCCGAGCAGGAAAAGTTGAAGGCGGCGCAGGCTGCGCTGGCCGATGCCAATCGCGGCATCCGCGAGGCGCAGTTGAGCTTCCTCGACGACAAGGCGGCGGCGATGATCGACGCCACTGCGGCGAAGATCGCGGCGCTCAAGACCCAGCTGGACAAGTTGCGCGAAAGCTATGTGTCGGGTGCCACTTCCGAGACTAAATATACCGCCGAGGCGGCCAAGCTCAAAAAGGCAATCGCCGACCTCGAAAAGCAGAGCCACGCCAACAATCGCGAGTCGGGCCGCGAGGTCTCGCCCGACGAGGCGGCGGCGATCGCGCGTGCGGCCGGGCTGCAGGTCAATTCGACCAGCCGCACCTTTGGCGAGCAGAAGCGCCTGTACGACGCCTGGGTGGCCAAGGGGCGCCCCGCAGACAATCCCGTGGCGGTGCCCGGCACCAGCGCGCATGAGGGCGCCAAGGGCCGCTGGGCGCTCGATATCCAGTTCGCGGCGGGGGTAACCCCCGAATTGCTGCGCAAGGTGTTTGCCGACCAGGGCATCAACCTCACCAAGGTGTTCAAGGAGCGCGGCCACTTCCATGTCGAGGGAAGCCGCTCGCAAGCCGACCGCGCCGACACGACCGAGGACAAGGCGGCCGAGGAAGCGATCCGGCGCCAGAAGGCCTATGAGGACCAATTGGCGCAGCTCGATGGCGGCCTGCTGTCGGCGAAGCGCGCCAACCTCAACAACGCCGACGACATCGCCCAGGCCGAAAAGGACCAGTTGGCGGTCGAGCGGCAGAAGACGGTTGCGGACATCGCCGCCAGGGTCGCGCTCGGCGACCTGACCGAGACGCAGGGCAAGGTGCTGGCCGAGCGCGCCAAGCAGCTCGAGGCCGAAAAGACGCTGACCATCGACACCGAGAATCGCGCCAATCACTTGCGCGACGCGGTCGATGCCGAATTGGCCGCATCCGGCAACCGCATGGACCTGCTCAATGCCGAGCAGGCGCTCGCCAAAACGACCGGGGATCGTCGCGACCTCGCGCTGGCGATGCTGGCCGAGGAAGAGAAGCAGGTACGCGCCAAGGCGCAGGAAACGATCGCTCTATTCGCCCTCGGGAAGGCGACCGAGGATCAGGCCAATATAGCGAAGGCCGAATTGGCGAAGCTCGACCAGCTCCACCCGCTCAAGGTCGAGCAGATCAATCGCCAGAATACCGGCGCGCTGGGCAAATATCTCCAGGACACCGACCCGAAGACGATCAACGACCGGGTCGAGACGCTGGTCACCAACGAACTGACCCAGGTCCGCGACGGGATCAACGATGCGCTGACCAACGCGCTCGGGGTCAAGGATCCGATGCTCAAGGGGTTGCTCGAAATCTTCCTCGACGAGGTGCTGTTCCGCCCGATCGCCGAGGCGCTGCAGAAGCGGCCGGGCGGGGGTGGCGGCGGGTTCGGCTCCATCCTCGGCTCCATCGCCTCGCTGTTCGGGTCGAGCATGGGCGGTGGCGGCGGCGCGGGCATCGGCAATTATGACGGCGTGATCATGGAAAATCCGTTCGCGGCCGGGTTCGCGGGCGGATTTGCCGGCGGCACCAACGACCTCCCGACCGGGCTTTCCTGGGTCGGCGAGAATGGCCGCGAGTTGCTGTTCAACGGCGGCGGCGGGCGGATCTCGGTGCTCAACAACCAGCAGTCGCGGTCTGTCGTCCAGGCTGGGCCGGCCGGTGGCGGCGGCAACACGATCATCCATCAGGCCTTCAACACGCCGGCCATTCCCGATCGCCGTCGCCTCGGCGCCGTGGTCGGGCGGGCAGCGCAGCTCGGCGCCGGTCGCGCGGTGCGCAAGGGACTGGCTGCACCGAGGGCTCACCGATGACCGTAGACGTACGCCTCCCCGAGAAATGGTCGAGGGGCTCGGCCGGCGGGCCGATGTTCAAGACCGACATTTCGCAGGTCGATTCGGGCGCCGAGCACCGGCTGCGCAAATGGCTGCACCCGCTGCAGAAATACGAGATCGCGCACAATGTGAAGACGCCGTCCGATCTCGCGGAGATCAGGGCGTTTCATTACGTGCGCGGCGGCAAGCATGAAAGCTTCCTCCTCAAGGATTGGCTCGACTGGACCAGCGCCAGCGATGGCCGCACGGCACCGACGATGCTTGACCAGCCGCTCGGCACCGGCGACGGGGCGGCGGCGACTTTCCAGCTGGTCAAGCGCTATTCGGACGGCGCCTCGGGCGTCTATGACCGCCCGATCGCCTGGCCGGTCGCCGGCACGCTCAAGGTCGCCAAGGACGGCGTGCTGGTCGCTAGCGGCGTCAGCGTCGCGCGCGGCACCGGGATCGTCACCTTCACCGTCGCGCCGGCCATGGGGACGGTGCTGACCGCGGGGTTCGAGTTCGACGTGCCGGTGCGGTTCGACGACGACTGGCTGTCGGTCACCTTCGACACCATCAATTCGCAGAGCGCTGGCTCGATCCCGCTCGTGGGGGTTCGGGCATGACCCGCGTCATCACCGGCGGGCTGGGCGCGCACCTCGCGTCCGTCGAGGCATTCGTCGCCGATTGCCTGATGGTGCAGCGGCGCGACGGCATGCGCTTTGCCTTCACGACGCTCGACGGGGAGATCGTCGCCGACATAGGTGAGGGCGACGAGACGTACGACGCCGGGATGACGGTCCACGCGCTGACGCTGGCGGTCGGGCTTGATGCCAGCTCGGTCGAGTGTCGCGGGCCGATCGGTCCCGTCGTGACGCGCCCGGCGCTGCTCGGCGGGGCGTGGGACGATGCCGAGGCGTGGTTTTTCCGCGCCTCACCGGTCGTCGCCGGCATCGCGCCGTTGCTTCATGGCCGGATCCGCGAGGCGCCCGCGGATGGCGAGGAATTCGTGTTTCAGATCCGGGGCGAGGCCGATCGGCTCAACCAGACGATCGGCGCGGTCATCACGCCCTATTGCCAAGCCGATTTCGGCGACAGCAAGTGCCAATATGTCATCGTGCCGGTCGATGCGACGGTGACGGCGGTGACCGACGCCATGCGCTTCACCGTATCGTTCTCGGGCAGTTATGCCGATGGCTATTTCGATCTCGGCCTCGCCAATTTCCTGACCGGTCCGCTGGCCGGCGATTCGGCGATCGAGATATTCGCCTGGGCCGCAACCGGCGCGGTCGAACTGTTCGAGCCCTTGTCGGCCGCGCCCGAGGTCGGCGACACGCTGCACCTCAAGCAGGGCTGCGCCAAGACGCGCGAGGCGTGCATGGGGTTCGGCAATATTCTCAATATGCGGTATGCCTTTCCCGAGACTCCCGGCTCCGACCAGGTGCTCAAGGCGCAGGTGCCCGACGATGCTGGCGCCTGACATGCAAGCGGCAATCGTCGCCGAGCGCGATCCCCGCTCCGATCTGTCCCCCGGACAGCTCGCCTCCGCCATCGTGGCGGAGGCGCGGGGATGGATCGGCACCAAGCTGGTGTTCGGCCAGTCGGTCAAGCTGGTCGGCTGCGACTGCAAGGGCCTGATCGCCGGGGTCGCGCGCGCGGTTGGCCGGCCTGAGGGCGACAGCGTCCAGGCGCTCGCGGTCGATTATCGCCAGGTCGATCCGCGCCGGCTCAAGGCCGGGCTGCGCGCCTTGTTCGATCCGGCCACGGCGATCGAGGCGGGCGACGTGCTGCTGCTGGCGATGGCGGGCAAGGCGCAGCATCTGGCGATCGCGACCGGCGAGGGGACGATGATCCATTGCAGCGCGCGCGTGTCGCCGCGCGGCGTGGTCGAGCAGCCGATCGACGAGATGCTGGCGATCTTCCCGCTCGATTCGGTCTGGCGCTGGCGGAGTTCGGACGCATGAGCGCGCGTTTCCATCCGATGCCGACGGCGCCGCGCGACGGCACCATCATCGACCTTCGCCACGTGTCGAAGGCGCATGGCGAGTTGATCCTGCGCGCGCGCTGGCTGGCGCCGCTCAAGGTGTGGATCGACTGGGATCGCCAGCACGTCACGCTCGACAAGGCGCCGTTGCGCGGCTGGCGCGTGTCCGAGGTGCAGCATCGCGCCTGGACGCCCGAGGAAGAGGCCATCCTGGTCGAGATCAACGGGCCGCCCGGCGTCCGCTATCTCGACATGACCGCGTGGCAACAGGGCATCCGCAAGGAAGTGCCCGGACCGGGGGCCACCTCGTGAGTATCGATCCCGTCACCCTCGGCATTCAGGCCGCCCTGATGGCGACGTCGATGGCGATGACCGCGTCGAAGACGACCGAGGGGCCGCGGCTGACCGATCTGTCGGTGTCTGTGGCCGATTACGGAACCCAGCTCAATTACTTCAAGGGCATCCGGCGCTTCGCGGTGCCGATCATCTGGGCGGAGAGCCTGAAGGAAGTAAAGAAACAGACCAAGTCGAAAGCCGGCAAGTATAACAACTACACGTATTACGCGACGTTCGCGGTGGCGATCGCCGGGCACGCGATCGACGGCGTCACCCGCATCTGGTTCGACAAGCATCTGATCTACGACGCGACCGGGGTCGGGCCGCAAGTGCCCTATACCGTCGCCGATGGGTTCAACCTGCTCGAGTCGATCCGGTTCATGCTGGGCGGCGAGGACCAGATGCCCGATCCGCGGATGCAGGCGACGGTCGAGGCGAAATGGGGCGCGGGATCGTGCCCGGCCTATCGCGGCACCGCGCTGGCGGTGTTCGAGGAAATCCCGGTCGAGAAATTCGGCAACCGCGTGCCGCAGGTCGAGATCGAGGCGGTCAGCCATGGCAGCCCGGCCTATCCGTTCGAGACGTTCGACACGTCGACTCGCGACATCGGGCTGAGCAGCACGGTCTATTCGCCCGATTATAGTCGCTTCCTGACCGCGGCCGGCGACAGCTACCGGATATGGGACAGCGCCAGCCGCTCACCGATCATCGCCGGCACCTTCCCGGCGCCGCTCTCCAGCCCCGCTATTTCGAACAACGGCACGATCTATGGCCTGGACGGAGTCAACGGGGTCATATCGTTCACGCCGGACGGCCTCGCTCTCGCCGGCCATGTGCTCGATGTCGAAGGCAATGGCGGCCTTGTCGTGCTGCAAGACGGCCTGGGGCGCGAGCACGTCGTCACCCTGCCGCAAGCTTTTCTCGGATCGTTCGCGACCTGGACGCTAGGCGGGCTGGGCTCCCCGGAGACGATCAACACCTGGGAGATCGGCGACCTGACCGGCTGGACGCCGCGCGGGGCCTGCACCGACAGCTATGGCGATATCTGGGTCACCGGCAGCATCGCCGGGTTCTTCGGGTCGTGGGACGACCTCTATCTCTATCGGCTGGTCGATACCGAGGCACGGCCGGGATCGATCGGCTTCGTCCACCTCAACCACGGCCATTTCGACAACGGCCCGTCGACCGAGATCGTCCATTCCGACGGCAAGTTCTTCGTGTTCTGGGGGCATTACCGCCTGATCGTGATCGACGATGAGACGATGACGATCGTCGACGACATCGCGCTGAGCGATAATGCCGGCGGGGGCGGCGCGATCAATTTCCGCAACCTCGCGGCGGGCACGACCAGCGTTTGGATCGGCTATAGCGAAGTCAGTCTGATCGACGGCAGCACGATCCGCAGCGTCGATCCCCATGACTGGAAGACCGAGGACACCTATAGCGGGCCGGTCTATGACCGCGTCAACAACGCGCTGATTTCGCACCCGCAATATTCGGCGGTGGTGACCTTCCGCTATCTCGACCGGATCGGCAGCGACGGCGTCACCCTGGCCGACGTGGTCGACGACGTCGCAGCGCGCGCCGGGATCGCGCCTGGCGATATCGACACGACGCCGCTGACGCAGATCGTCAAGGGCTGGTCGTGGACGCAGGGCGACGGCAAGTCGATCCTCGAGCCGCTGTTCGACCTGTACGATGTCGACCCGCGCGAGCATGGTTTCGTGCTCGGCTTCGTGCCGCGCGGCGGGGCGATCGGCAGCACGATCGATATGGCCGATTTCGTCACCGGCGAGCAGGACGATTCGCCGACGCACACTATCGAGCGCGGGCAGGGCACCGACACGCCGCGCCGGCTGACCCTGAGCTTTTCCGACGTGGCGGCCGACCAGCAGACCAACAGCGCCAGCGTCGCGCGCCCGCTCGAGCGGGTCGACGGCGCGCGCGAACTGTCGATCGACATGACCCCCTGGGTGTCGGACGTCGATACCGCGCACCAGGTCGCGGCGCGGATGCTGCGGCGCCGCTGGTTCGGGCGCGAGACCTATACCAACGGCCTGACCGCGCAGCATATCGCGCTCGAGCCGGGCGACGTGCACCTGCTGACGTTCGACGGGGTGGCCAAGGGCGCCCGCCTGACGCTGGCGTCGGTCGATGCCGATCAAGTGCTGCGGCTCGAATGGGAGCGCGACGACCCCTCGGTCGCGATCCTCAACGGCCAGGCCGGGGCGACGTTCGACGGGCGCGCGCCGTCGGTGATCCTGGTGGCGACGCCGAGCAAGGGCTTCGTGCTCGACATGCCGCTGATCCGCGACGCCGACAACGACGTCAATCCGCTGCTCTATTACGCCGCGGCACCCTATGTCGCCGGCACCTGGCCCGGCGCGACGATCCTGCGCAGCCTGGACGCGGGCTCGACCTATGAGGACGAATTCGCCAGCGTGCCGAGCGGATCGCCCGCCACCTGGGGCTATGCGTCGGACGTGCTGGCCGATGCCGACCCATGGCTGTGGGACCGCGGCAACAGCGTCACGATCACCTTGCAATATGGCAGCCTGACCGGCGCGACCGAGGCGGAGTGCGACGTCAACCCGCTGCTCAACCTGGCATGGTTCGGCGGCGAGCTGCTGCAGTTCACCACGCCGACGCTCAACGTCGACGGCAGCTGGACGCTGTCGGGGCTCAAGCGCGGGCGGCGCGGCACCGAATGGGCCTGCGCCGGCCATGCCGCGGGCGACGCGTTCGTGCTGGTCGCGGCGACCGGCAAGGTGGCGATGGGCGCCAGCGACCTGGGTGATGCCGAGTATTTCAAGGCAGTGACGGCGGGACGCGATCCGTCCTCGGCGTTCGTGCTGTCGCTCGACTTCACGGGCGCCAGCCTCAAGCCCTATGCGCCGGCGCAGCTTCGCGCGGTCAAGGATGCCGCGAGCGGCGACTGGTCGATCGACTGGGTGCGCCGGACTCGGATCGGGGGCGCCTGGACCGGTGGGACGACGATCCCGCTGGGCGAGGTGAGCGAGGAATATGCGCTTGAGTTGCTCGACAGCGGCGGGACGGTCGTTCGGACCTATTCGGGGCTGACCAGCCCGTCGGCGATCTACAGCGAGGCCGACCAGGTGTCGGACGGCGGCGACGTCGCCGAGGGGGATTTGTACCCCAAGGTCTATCAGATCAGCGACACGGTCGGCCGCGGCTTCGGCGCGGCGGCAAACTTTTAACCAGAGGAACCAGCAATGTCGGTAACACCGAGGATCGGCGCGCCGGTCCTGACGGCCGGTCAGGCCGTGCCCGAAACGACCGTCAATGAAATCACGCGCTACATCGAGGCGGTGGCGGCGCGCGTCGTGGTCGACAAGGATCTGACCGCGCCGGCCGGCACCGAAGCCGATGGCGATTGTTTCATCGTCGCGGCGTCGCCGACCGGCGCCTGGACGGGCAAGGCCAAGTATATCGCGGTCAAGGTGTCGACCGCCTGGGTGTTCATCGCGCCCTTCGCCGGGCTGACCTTCTTCGTCCAGGATGAAGCGGTCAATTATCGCTATTCGGGCAGCGCCTGGACGGCGGTCGCCAGCGGCGGCACCGCGGCCAGCCTGGACTATGACACCGACGTCACGCTGGCGGCGAACAGCGACAGCAAGATCGCGACGCAAAAGGCGGTCAAGGCGTTCGTCGCCGCGATGTTGGCTGGCCTGTCGTGGAAACAGGCGGTGCGTGTCGCGACGACGGCCAACGGCACGCTGGCCAGCGCGTTCGAGAATGGCGACACGGTCGACGGCGTCACCCTGGCGACCGGCGACCGCATCCTGCTCAAGAACCAGTCGAGCGGCGCGGAGAACGGCATCTATGTCGTTGCGGCGAGCGGTGCCCCGGCGCGCGCGACCGACGCCGACAGCGGCGCCGAGCTGGTCAACGCCAGCGTCTATGTCAGCGAGGGTACCGCCAACGCCGACACGCAATGGACATGCTCGACCAACGCGCCGATCATGGTCGGGTCGACCAGCCTGACCTGGGCGCAGTTCGTGTCGGGCAGCTACACCGACGAGAATGCCCGCGACGCGATCGGGGCGGCGTTGGTGGCCGGGACAAACATCACCATCACGGTTAACGATGGTGCCGACACGATCACGATCGCGCTCGACCGCACGCCGCAAATCCAGTCGGTTTCGTCCTCCGCGACGGTCACGCCAACCTTTGCCAACGACCAGGTCAATATCACCGCGCAGGCGGCCGGGCTCACGCTTGCCAATCCAACTGGAACTGCGGTTGACGGCGCCGGTCTGTCGATCAGGATCAAGGATAACGGCACCGCTCGCGCGATCAGTTACGGCACGCAATACCGTGCGATCGGCGTGACGCTGCCGACGACGACGGTGATCAGCAAGACGCTCTACCTCGGGCTGATCTTCAACAACGCCGACACCAAATGGGATGTCGTCGCCGTGGCGCAGGAAGCCTGACCGGTGCGCCCGATACAGGCTTTGCGGATGCGGACGGCAGGTGCAGGCGGGCCCGCGACCATCATTCGTGGTGCCGCCAGTATCTACGTGAACGGCACTAATACGGCAACGATTACCCTGCCCGTCGGCTCTCAGGCTGGTGACACAGTGGTGATGTCCGTCGGGCATAGCTGGCCGCTTAATGGCCTGACGTGGTCCGGTGCCAACACTGGAATTCTGAACCTTCAGGGACCTAATTACAACGGCCTGACTTATTATGGGACGCTGGACGCAGCCGATATAACGAGGGGTTATCTCAGTTTTAGCTGGGGCGGGTCGGGGAACGGCGTCGTTGATCTGATCGTCTTGGCGGGGAGTCACACCTACCAAGATTCCGGTGGTACGCGGAATGGTTCCGGCGCTTCCAGTAGAGCAGTTTCAACCGGGTCGTCGGTATCGGTCGGCGCCAACCTCTTCCTGATGGGAAGTGCATATCTCGCGACGGACGCAACCTCGTCCTCTCTGACATCCACGCTGCTGCATGAAGTGCATACAGGCGGATCGGGGGTTTGCCGATATGGCGTAGCGACGGCGTCTGGCGTGCAATCGGGGACGGTTAACTACTCAGGATCACCAGGCGGCGACTATCAGGTATTGGTCGCCATGTCGTGAACCCCAGCTATTCGTTTGGCCATACGAGTAGCTTTAGGGCGAGGAAGAACAGCAGGATAGACCCAAACAGGCCAATGTAGAATTTGAGTTCCTGCCAGCGCTTCATATAACGTTGGATACCAGCATTATGTCGGATGTGCGCGGGATATTTCCGCCAATCTGGTTACAATCCGTCATCGTCCTTCGCCTTGGGCAAGTGCCCGGTCGAACGAAACCTGCGCAGCGTGAAGCGCCTCGACCGTCCCGGCCACGGCGCCAAGGCCGAGCAATAGACTGAAACAGATGAAGGCGGTCCGCATGGGCCGCCTTTCTCGCATGGGTCCGGTCGGGACGCAGGCGATAATCGAGCCGCGCCTATCGCCCGGCCGTCCGAAAAGGGGGAATGATCGATGCGAAGCGCGCGGCGATGAGCGATCCGGCGGCACCATCCGGCTGGGATTTGGCCGCGCTCGCCAGTGGGGCGCTGGCGATGCTGGTGGCGATCGGCCACGGACTGCGCTGGCTGCTGACCTGGACCGACCGGCGGGCGGTGGCGCGCGCCGAGCGGCTGGCGCGCGAGGAAGACGAGCTCGCCGAAAGCTGGTCGTCCTATCGCAAGCGCGTCGCGGCTGACCTGACCGAGGCGATGCGCCGGATCGACGACCTCGAGCGGCGCGACATAGTCCGCGCCAAGGAAAACGCCGCGCTGCGCGTCGCGTTCGAGCTGGTCGCGGCCGGGCTGCGCGTGCTCGACCCGAACAACATCTCGCTGCGCCAGGCCGAACAGATCCTGGCGACCACCTTCAAGCTCGAGCCGCAGCTGCCGCTCGACATGACCCAGGCGATCGCCGCGCTCGGCGAGGTGCCCGGGACCGACGATCGCTAACCCAAAGGGAGAATGACGATGGGCATGTTGCCGATCCGCTATCTGACGATCCATTGCGCCGCGACGCCCGAGGGCCGCGACGTGTCTGCCGAGACGATCGGCGAATGGGACAAGGCCAAGTTCGGGCAGATCAGCTATCACCATGTGGTGACGCTCGACGGGGTCGATCACGTCACCTTGCCCGACACCGCGCGCGGCGCGCATGTCGGCGGCGCCAACACCGGCAATATCGGCGTGTGCTATGTCGGCGGGATGGACGCGCAGAACGCGCATCCCAAGGACACGCGCACCGCGGCGCAGAAGGCGACGCTGCGCCGGATCGTCGCCGATTACCGCGCGAGATACCCGGGCATCGTCGTGCGCGGACATCGCGACTGGCCGAACGTGAACAAGGCATGCCCGTCGTTCGACGTGGCGACGGCGCTGTGATCGCGCTGTCGACGCTGGGCTGGGGCCTGGTGCTGATCATCGCGGTGCTAGCGATCGGGCTTGGCCTGCTGACGATGTTCGCCGGCGGCATGTCCGATTCGCCCGGCGAGGGCCGCCACAAGGGAAAACAGGGCGGCGCGATGGTCGTGGTGGCGCTGATTGTCGGCGGGCTTGCCATCTGGCGGTTGTTCGCGTGACGCTCCCCGGCTGGCCGCCTCGCGACTTGCGCGCATTCGTCGCGCTGGCCGCGTCGATCGGCGGCGCGATGGTCCTAACCGCGCTGCTCGGGTGGATCATCCGCATTTTCCAGAACTGGCACGTCGCGGATCCGTTGGCGAACATCGCTTACGGATTGCTCGCCATCATCGGCATCATCCTGATGTCGCTCGGGCTCGCGATCAACCGGCGATCGGTGAAGGCTTCGGGGCTCGGCTTCTCGCTGGACGCGACGGGCGGCGACGACAGCGCGCCGACTCCCGCGGTCGTCACGACGACCACGACGGTCGCCACGCCACCAGCCAGCTCAACGACGGAGACGACGGTCGCCACGCCACCAGCCAGCTCAACGACGGAGACGACGGCATGATTGCCTGGTTGTTGCGGCGCCTTGTCGACCGCTTCATCGCTCGAGCACAGGCTCGCGAAAGCCGCCCGCTCAACGTGGTGCGCCATGAAGACGGCGGGTTGATCCTGCATCGTTACCAGCCCTTCTGGCCCGACGAATGGATCGGCCCACGCGGCGAGCATTACGATCGTCCGCCTTGGTGGCGGCCGTTCAACGTCCTGCTGCATCAATGGGTGGCGACGCATAACGAGGAAATGCACGATCACCCGCGATGGTCGATCACGATCGTGCTGCGGGGCACGCTGGTCGAGCATACGCCGTGGCGCAGTCGGGTGCTGCGGCCTGGTTCGATCGTCATCCGGTCGCGCAAATATATCCACGCGTTCGAGTTCGTGCCCGGCGTCGAGCCGTGGACGCTGTTCATCGTCGGCCGGCGGAATCACCAACAGAACGGCTTCATCGTCAAGCCGTTCGGAAAGAAGGCTGCATCATGATCGCCTGGTTTATGGCGCTGTCGACGGGGCGCAAGATCGCCGTCGGGCTTGGCGTGCTGATCGCCTTGATCGCCGCGGTCGCCGGGCTGGTGCTGGCGGTCAACGCGCACGATGCAGCGCAGCGGCAGGCCGGCCGCGATGAGGTGCAGGCGAAGTGGAACGCCGAAAAGGCGACCCGTTCGGCTGCGCTCGCCGATTTTCAGGTGACGCTGGGCAAGGCGCTGCAGGACCGGTTCGACGCGTTCGGCGGGAGGCTGGCGGCGATCGACGCGGCGGGCTCGCGGATCTCGGTCGAACTGCCCAAGGCGATCGCCGCGGCGCCGCGCTATGCCGACCCGAATTGCGGCCTGACGCCCGATGTCCTCGATCAGATCAACGCCGGCCGCGCGATGACTCGCGCGCCGCAACCGGGGAAGATGCCATGAAGCGCCTGACCATCGCGATCCTCGCGCTCCCGCTGATGGCGTTCCGCTGCGGCTCGGGTGACGACCGGCCGTCGATCGGCTTCCCCGATCTGCCGAACCTGCCTGCCAATGTCGTCGCGCCGTGTCCCGGCCTGCCCGATGTCACCGGCTCGCTCGGCGACCTGGCGACCAAGGATGCGGCGGCGGCGATCGCCTATGCCAATTGCTCGGCGCGCGGTGACGCGGCGGTCGCGGCGTATGAGATCGCCCAGGTCAAGCTGGCCGAGGCGAAGGCGAAAGCGGAGAAGCGCTAGCCGTACACCAGGTCGAGCAGCGTCCGCGCGATGCCGGCCTGCGCCTGTTCGTCCCAATAATAGGCGGCGCCGGCGGCGGCGCGCTCGAGCGCTTGCGTCTCGGTCGCCCCGCTGCCGCTCCACCATGGCCGCGCGCCATGCGCGGGGTCGTGCCCAGCGCGGATATCAGCGCGCCACCCTTTGCCTTCGCGCCTCGTGCGCCAGTCGAACGTCAGCCGCTTGCGGCGGCATATCCCGCGCAGCGGCGCCAGGATCGCGGCGGCTTCCTCGCGCGTCACCGCGGCGACCACGGATCGCGCGCGCCGAGCTCGCGCTCGTCGACCAGGAAGTGCTGCGCCAGCGCCAGCCGGTCATCCTCCCCCAATCGCCGCGGCGACCCGCGCTCGACATATTGCTGCAGATAGGCGGCATTGCGCCCGATCATCCGCGACAGCCCAGCCAGCGACGCGCCGCGATCGGCGGCCAGCATGGCGAGGCGTAGGCGGGGCGAGTCGTCCATCCGCGCGATAACGCCGCGCGATTTCCAACATCGCAAGCGTCAGGCGCGGAAGCGCTTGAGCCGGTGATCGAGGGCTGGATGCAGACCGGGGGACCGAAGTCCCCCGCGAGCACATCAACCGGCGCTTCTCAGTGCACGCTGCCCGGGGCAAACCCTCATCGTACATTCCGCTTTCGCGAGGCTGCTGCCAAGTAGCATGAAACCGGTGGCGTCGACAATCCGCGCCGGGGCGCTCAGGCGCGGAAGCGCTTGAGCGGACTGTCGGGGCCGATTCCCTCCTCCGCTACCAAGGGACCTAAGCGCTCCCTTGTTCGGATGTCATCCTGGCAACGTCCGGAATGGTATTTTTTCCCGAACAAAATCAAATATTACCAGCCATTCGTTCATCCATCAGCGTTGCTTCTTCGCAATTGTCGCGGTGAAGTCCGGATCCTTGTTCGCCACCCAATCCACGAATTTGCGCACATTCGGATTGTCGAGCAGGCCCGTCACCTCCATCCCATGGCGCTGTAGTTCGGAATTGGTGAAATTGGCGACCAGCGTCTGCTGGCAGATCGAATGCATCGGCACAACATCGCGGCCGCCACGGCTCTTGGGCACGGGATGATGCCAGACGATCGTCTTGCCGGTCGGCCGACCACAGAGCCAGCAGAGCACCGGCGCTGCTGGAGCCTCGTCTCCTTGCGGGAGGTGATCATAGGGGTCGTGTTTCGAACGCTTGCGGGCCATATGTTGATCTAACTGCCTTGATCTCGTTCAGCCTATAGCGATGCGAACGGCAGCATCACATTGGCAAGTGCATAACGCCGGCCCTTTGCCGCGAATGACTGGGAAAGAGCGATGACCAATCTGTCGAAACCGTGGGACGGAGAACTGGTCCGCAAATGGCTTGAGCGTCGTTTCGAGGCCTCGCGGCTCGACCAGGCGGTAGCGGACAGACGCGGCTATGAGGCGCGGGACGACTATGATAAGGCCGCTGCCGAGGAATGGACTTGCCGCGCGTTAAAGGGCGCCGCTTGCACAAATGACCAGGCTGCGTTCGCCACCCGCCTCAAGGAGCTTATCGGCCAAGACGAATACCAGGCGACGAGTATCTATGACGATGCGCGATTCGAACGGCATGTTCGCACGCATCTCAGGAAACTGGCCAAGATGACGAAAGCGAATGAGGGATTCGAGAAGACCCTGCGCCACCAGTGAGATCGGTGAAGCCGGTATCGGTATGCTAAGCATGGCATATTCATGCATGGTCTGAGGATGCGAAGGTCGTAGCGGGCGCGGCGCCACACGAGCATGAGCTCGCGCTAGGCTAGGTCTCCGTTCACGCGAATGCGGACGCCTTGCGCGCTGGTGGGGCAGGGATCTCGTAAATCCGAACCGGGCCCGTCGCGGGTAGATACAGGCACGCTATCGCGCTTCCTTGGCGGCGCTCCAAAAGAAAGCGCACGGCCCTTAGAGCGAGACCGGCGCGCCGCGGCCCGAGGGCGGGTGAGCAGCGTCCCGCCTGCATTGGACGTCATGGCCGATCATAGCGGGCACGGAACAAAGGTCGCTTTGAGCGATCAAAGATGGTTGTCGAACCAAGCGAGCACGCGGTGCTGGACATCGCGCTGGTGCGCTGGATCGTGGAACCAGTGCGGCTCGCTTGGATATTTCACCATCTGCGACTCTTTCCCCAGCATCCTCAGCCCGCGATAGAATTCGAGACCCAGCGTTACCGGGACTCGCGTGTCATTTTCACCGTGCAGCACGAGCACAGGCGTCCGCACATTCTCGAGCATTCGCGCTGACGAACTGCGGTCGTAGTCGGCTATGTGCTTGGTCAGGTCGCCAAAATAGCCGAGCGGAAAGTCGGGCGTGTCGGTGATCCTTGCGAACGGCACCAGGTCGGTGGGCCCAGCGCCGACCACGGCCGCCTTGAAGCGGTCGCCATGCGTCACCGCCCAGGCCGACATGAACCCGCCATAGCTCCAGCCGCCGATGCCCAGCCGGTTGGGATCGGCGACTTTCTGCGCGATCAGCGCGTCGACCCCGTCCATCACGTCCTGATAGTCCATCCCGCCCCAGTCGTTGCCGACCGCGCGGGCAAAATCGGTGCCCTGGCCATCCGATCCGCGCGGATTGGGGAGGAACACGACATAACCGTGCGTCGCGAGCATCTGCGCCCATTCGTGCCAGCTGCCGAGCCAGCCCGACCACCACGCCCATTCGGGACCGCCATGGATCTCGACCACCATCTTGGTCGGCGTGCCGGGCACATAATTGGGTGGCGTGACGAGCACGCCGTAGATCGTCTTGCCGTCCTTGCTGTTGCGCCAGCTGATTTCGCTGACCTTGCCGAGCTTCCAGTCGGCCACCTGGCTGTTGATCCGGGTGATCGCGCGCGCCTTGCCGCCGGCGATCGCCCAGACGTCGGCGGGACGGTCGGGGCTGGAGAGTGCCGCGACCATCTGCCGGCCGTCGCGGCTGACGTCGAAGTCGCTGGATTCGCCGTCGAGTGCCGCGAGCGGCGTCACCGTCCCGTTTTGCCGGTCGATCCGCACGATGGCCGAGCGCGTCTTCTCGAACGATAGCGCCAGCACCGATCTGCCGTCGGCCGACCAGCGGATATTGGTGAACAGGCCGGGATGATCGTCAGCGAGCGGGCGGACCGCGCCCGTGTCGAGGTCGCAGATCCGCAGGCCCAGCCCGATAAAGCCCGGCAAGCGGATCACTTCGCCCAGGATCGACTTGCCGTCGGCCGACCAGAACGGCCCCTCGGCGGCGTTCTCCAACAGGGTCTTGCCGATCGTGCCGTTCGCAGGGTCGAACAGGACCAGTCGCGAATGATAGAAATAATCGTTGATCCGGGTCGTGTCGGCGACGCGCAACGCCATGCGCTTGCCGTCGGGCGACCAGTCCATCGCGCTGACATTGACACCCTCGGGTGAGGCACGGCGCGCGGCGTGGCTGGCGAGGTCGAGGACCCACAGCCGGCTGAAATGGCGGTCGCGGTCGATCTCGGTCCAGTTCGCGCCGCCGGCGATCGCCTGTTTCTCCTGAGGCGACTGCGGGTCGACGCTCAGGAAGGCGATCCGCTTGCCGTCGGGCGACCAGGCAATGTCGTTGACGTCACCTGGCATCGCGGTCAGCGGGATCGCCTCGCCGCCGCTCACCGGCATCAGCCACAATTGGGTAGAAGCGACACCCGGCTCGGCCGCGCCTGCCGGCGGCGTGCCGGCGACCGGCGGATTGGGACCGGCGGCGGTCGTCGTCGAGAAGGCGAAACTGGTTCCCTTGTCCGTCGCGAGCGGGTTGGGACGGTTGGACAGGAACGCGATCCACTTGCCGTCGGGCGACCAATGCGGCGCGCTGTCGATACCCGCGCTGACGATGAACGGCCGGGCCGCGGCGCTACCGTCGCTCGGCACTGCCCAGATCGTCTGGTGCGGCGAAGCGAAGGTCGACATTTGCGCCTGCACGGTGAACAGCACCGTGCGACCATCGGGCGACAATGCGACGTCGCGCATGTCGCGCAGCTTCATGATATCGTCGGGCGTGATCGGCCCGCCCGACGCGGCGGGCAGCGGGGTCGGATCGTCCGCCCCCCATACCATCGGCACGGGGCACAGGGCGATCAGCAAGGCGGCGACGAGGCGGCGGATCATGATCCGCACCGTTACAGCTTCCAGTCGATACGGAGTCCATAGGTGCGCGGCCGCACGATCGAATAAGCCGGGGCGAATTGCGACGTGAATGGCGCGTTGAGGATGCCGTATTCGTTGAACAGATTGTTGACGAAGCCGGTCAGCCGGAAATGGCTCGCCAGGGTGAACGAGGCGCGCGCATCGAAGATGTTGAAATCGCCGCGCGTATTGGTCGATCCGAACGCGACCGGCGCCTTCGACAGGTAACGATGCGCGATCTCGAACGAGGGTTTGCCCGGCAAGTCGTCGCGATCATAGCTGATCGTGTTGGCGACCGACCATTTCGATGACCCCGGCAGCGTCGATCCCGAGACATAGCCGCCGCCGACCGCGAACGTATCGGGCAGGAAGGTGGTGAGCTCGGCCTCCGAATAGGTGACGTTGGTGCTCAGCGTCAGCGCATGCGTGACGCGGAACGATCCGGCAAACTCGACACCGACGATATTGGCGCTGCCGGCATTGGTGACGTAGGAATAATATTGCGGCGCCGGACCGAACAGGCGCGCCTGGATGCCGTGCCAGTCGATATTGTAGATCGAGGCGTCGATCGTCAGCCGGCTCCACAAGGTGGTCTTGATGCCCGCTTCGTAATTGTCGACCTTGTCGCTGGCATAAGCGGTGGGAATGGTCGGCAGCAGGCCGGCATTGGGATTGATCCCGCCGACGCGATAGCCGCGCGAATAGGTCATGTACGCCAGGAAATGCGAATTGGGGCGGAACGCCAGCGAGGCCTTGGGCGTGAAGCCATGGTCCTTCTGGTCGGTATGCCCCGATAGATCGACCGGGCTGCCGCTGACGAAGCCGGCCTTGTTGGTCACGTCTCCCTCGGCCCGGGTGCTGTAATAGCGTCCCCCGACAGTAATCTCGAAGCCCTTGAGCGGCTTCCACGTCGCTTCGCCGAAGACGCCGAAATCGGTGTTCAGCGTGTCCGACAGATAGCCGTAGATGCGGTCGTTGGGCGCCAGCACCGAGGCCGGATAGGCGAAGCCGGCCGGATTGGCGGTGATGTACGCATTGGCGCCCGGCGCGAACATCTGGTCGTAGGAGAATTTGGTCGCGCGCATATAGCTGACGCCGATCAGCCAGTTGAGCGGCCCACCATTGTCCTTCGACGCGACCCGTCCTTCGATCGTCTTGATGTTCGCGTTGGCGTCGGCATAGTCATAGGCAACGTTCGGCCCGGTGAAGGTGCCAGTGACGTAGCCATAAGGATCGGTGAAGAGCGTGTAGTTCTTCTTCTCGTCGATCGCGCCGAGCACGGTCAGCGTCGCGACGTTGCCCAGATCCTGGTCTAGGCGCAGGCTGTTGAGCAGGAAGCTGGTCGTTTGCGGTTCGACCCGCCCGGTGCTGCGGCTGTAGCTGTTGGCGTAAGTGATATAGGTCTGATCGTCGAGCTTGGTGTCCTGATAGGCGCCGAGATACGTGATCTTGGTCCCCTCGAACGGCGTGAACACGATCGATCCGCGCAAGCCGCGCGTACGGAAATCGTTGCTGCCCTTCTTCTCAGGCGTCAGCCCGACATTATCGATGAAGCCGGCGTCGTAGCGTTGCAACGCCATCACGCGGACCGCCAGCTTGTCCTTGATGATAGGCAGGTTGAACATGATCTTGCCGGCATAATTGAGGTCGCCGCCGGAATGCGCGGTCGACCCGATCAGCCCTTCGGCCGCGGCGTCGAGCTTGGTCGGGTCGGCGGTCTTGACCACGTAATTGACCAGGCCGCCCAAGGTCGACGAGCCGAACAGCGTGCCCTGCGGTCCGCGCAACACCTCGACGCGGTCGAGGTCGAACGTGTCGACGTCGGGAATGCCGATCGGGAAGCCGGGTTCCACGGCGTTGATTTCGTTGAGATAATAGCCGACGGTCGTCTGGCCCTGCTCGTGATAGGTAGTCGCCGCGATGCCGCGGATCACGACCTCGGACACGCCAGGCTGATAATCGTTGAACACGACGCCGGGCAGCCGGTTGATATAGTCCGACAGGCTGTTGGCGTTCATCTTGTTGAGCGCGTCGCCGCTGATCGCGCTGATCGGCATGGCGATCTGGCTCTGGTTCTCCGCGCGTTTGGTCGCGGTGACGATGATGTCCTTGTCGTTGCTGGCGTAACTGTCGTCATTGGCATTGGCCGGAGCCGGTGTCGTCGACTGCGCGTGGGCCATGCCCGGCGCGGCGAGCGCGATACTGAGCGCCAATGTGGCGACAGACGTGGTTCTGTGAGAGCGAGAAATACGCACGTTGGACCCCTTCGTTCGAGCGCGGACAGGCCGCTGAGTGTCTCCTGCTGCGCCTCGCTCGGACTGTCTGTCGCTTCGCCCGATGTCGCCGGCGCCCCTACACCGTTGCAGCTTGGTCCAAGTTGGAGAACCGGAAACATCCAAAATGCGGATATCGACGGGTCCAACGCTTGGACCCCTCGCCCTCGCCAGCTTGGATGTTTCGTGTCTGTGGGGATAGGGAGCAGCATCGTCCGGTCGCGAACGACAGGGGAGCTAATGATGGATCGCCGCACTTTCCTGGGCGCAGCCGCCACCACCGCGCTGGCGTGGCGCGTCGGCGCGCTCGCTGCCGATCGCGGGCTCGACGTCGCGCTGGTCAACGGGTCGTTCTGGACCGGCATACCCGGACGGTCGCGCGTGGCCGCTTTGGGCATCATCGGCGACCGCATCGCGGTGCTCGGTGCCGATGCCGTGAAGGCGCGGACGACGGCCCGGACGCGCGTGATCGACCTCGGCGGCGCGTTCGCCATGCCGGCCTTCACCGATGGCCATACGCATTTCCTCCATGGCTCGGTGACGTTGACCCAGCCCGATTTGCTGAGCGCGACCGACCGGGCCGATTTCGCCGCCAGGCTGGGCGCGGCAGCGCGGGCGCGACCGGGCAAATGGATCCTCGGCGGGACATGGGACGAACAAAGGCTGGGCGGCGCCTTGCCCACGCACGAGTGGATCGACGCGGCCACTCCCGACACGCCGGTCTCGGTACCGCGCACCGATCTGCATTCCTATCTGCTCAACAGCGTCGCCTTGAAACTGGCGGGTATCGACCGCAACACGCCCGACCCCCCGGGTGGCGTGATCGTCCGCGACGCCCAGGGCAATCCGACCGGCGTGCTGAAGGACAATGCCACCAAGCTGGTCGATCACGCCATCCCGCCAATGAGCGATGCCGACGCCGATGACGCGGTCCTGCAAGGTATCCGTCACGGGCTGAGCAAGGGCGTGGCGCACATCCACAATCCCGAGATAGACTGGACCACCTGGGGTCCGTTGCGCCGGCTCCATGCGCGCAAGGCGCTCGACATGCGTTTTTATGCCTTCGTGCCGCTGGTCGATTGGGAAAAGATGGCCAAGATCGTCGCGGAAGAAGGCCGCGGCGACGACTGGCTGCGCTGGGGCGGGGTCAAGGCGCTGACCGACGGGTCGCTCGGGTCACGCACCGCGGTGTTCTACGACGATTATACCGACGCGCCGGGGCAGCGCGGCGTGCGCGTGACAAGTCTTGCCAATCTGCGCGAGTGGATCGGCGCGGCCGACGCGCATGGGCTGCACGTCGCGGCGCACGCGATCGGTGACCGCGCCAATGATGATATGCTCGACATTTTCGCCGATGTCGCCCGGGCCAACGGCGCGAAGGACCGCCGCTTCCGTATCGAACATGCCCAGCATCTGCGGCCCTCGAGCATCGGGCGGTTCGCGAAACAGGGTGTGGTCGCTTCGGTCCAACCGTTCCACGCGATCGACGATGGACGCTGGGCAGTGAAGAGGATTGGCGAGAAAAGACTGAACGGCACTTATGCCTTCCGTTCGCTGATCGACAGCGGCGCGCATGTCGCGTTCGGGTCGGACTGGCCCGTGGCCCCGCTCGATCCGCTGACCGGGCTCTATGCGGCGCTCACTCGGCGAACGATCGACGGCGCCAACCCCGATGGCTGGCTGCCCGACCAGAAGGTGACCGCCGAGCAGACCTTGGTCGCCTATACGCGCGGCAATGCCTGGTCGGGGTTCATGGAGGATCGCACCGGCCGGCTCGCGCCCGGCTTCTACGCCGACATCGCGGTGTTCGACCGCGACCTGCTGACGACCGATCCGCTCAAGGTTCAGGACGCCAAGGTGCTGTACACCTTCGTCGGCGGGAAGCAGCGTTACACCGCCGCCTGAGCAAGCAAAGCGATCGCGGCGCGCGCTTCGGCCTCGGTCGTACTGGCGAAGCCGAGCCGCAGCCCGCGCTCGGCGTCGGGGCTGGTCGCGAACGAGCGGGAGTCGGCGAAACGGAGACCCAAAGCGGGAGCCGCGCGTTCGATCCGGTCGAGCAAGGCGGTATCCGGAAAGCGCAGCCAGAAGGCCAGCCCGCCATCGGGCACGCGAATGTCGGCCTTGTTGCCCAATTGGCCCCGCAATGCCTCGGCAAAGGCAGTGCGACGGTCGGCATAGATTTGCGACGCCTTGCGCGCGTGGCGGCGGAGTTCGCCGCTTTCGATCAGCTCGGCGACGGCATCCTCGGTGAAGCTGTTGCCCATGCCGTCGATCGTCGAGACCTGATGCGCGATCGCGTCGATCAGCGGCGGCGGTGCCGCGATATAGCCGATGCGCAATGCCGGCAGCAGCAGCTTGGACAGCGATCCGACATAGATGACGCGCGCCGGGGCGTAGCTCGCCATCGGCAGCAGCGGCTGCGATTCGAAATGGAATTCGTGGTCGTAATCGTCCTCGATCAGCGCGAAATCGAATTGCCGAGCGAGCTCGAGCAAGCGCAGCCGTCGTTCGGGGCGCAGCGCGACAGTGGTCGGGAATTGGTGGTGCGGCGTCAGGAAGATCGCCCGCACATTGTGCTTGCGGCACGCTTTCTCGACATCCTCGACGTCGATCCCCTGATCGTCGAGCCCGACCGGCACGATCTGCGCACCTCGCGCCGCGAACGCGGTCACCGCCGGTTCGTAGGTCAGTTTCTCGACCAACACGGCGTCGCCGGGCGCGATCAGCAATTGGGTGGCAAGGAAGATGCCGTGCTGGCTGCCGCGCGTGATGCAGATGTGATCAGCGGTCACCGCCAGCCCGCGTTCGGCCTTGAGCATGTCGGCGATCGTCGCGCGCAACAGCGCCGTCCCGCGCGGGTCGCGATACGACATGCTGTCGGCACGCGCGCTGCGCTTGATCGCGGTGCGATAGGCGCGGCTCAATATGTCGACGGGAAACAGCCGGCCATCGGGCGACCCTTCGTCGAGCTTGATACCGCGATCCGCCGACCAGGCGAGCGCGCGTTCGGGCGGCGGCTCGAAGCGATAAGCGGGACGGTCTCGCTCCGCTTCCGCGTTGCGCCGGGCAGCTGCCGGCAGTGCCGGCTTGTCGTCGTCGTGGAGGCTCGAGACCATCGTCCCGCGCGTGCCGTGCGATGTCAGCCAGCCTTGCGCGATCAAATCCTCATAGGCGAGGACCACGGTCTTGCGATTGACCGACAAGAGCTGGGCGAGTTCGCGGCTACTGGGCAGGAAAGTGCCCGAGGGCAGGCGCCCGCGCTCGATCTCGTGGATGATCGCATGGACGATCTGGAGATAGATCGGCGTCGGCCGAGCGGGGTCGATCCGTTCGCCGAGAGTGATCTTCCAGGGGCGCAGCATTGGTCCCCGCTTCTCCCATTCAATCCAATATGGACGGGTCCAGCTTAGCCGAAGCCAAGCGCGGCACAAGGCGGCGGTTGGTCCCCGCAATTTGTCGGACTTGGCGCTTGTCGCATCGGCCAAAGGCGCGGAGCATGAGCGTCATCGATACCGGCTGCGCCGGGCAAAGGGGTTGAGATTTGACCGAACCGAGCGGATCCGATCCGGCGCAACCGGCCAGCGAAGCGGTTGGATTTACGCTGGTCGACTTCTCGATCTACGCGATCGAGAATGAAGTTATCGCGGCGCTGATCGCCGACTATCCGCTGGCCTGGGTGCTGCCGCGCTGCGCCGACGCCGGCCAGCCGCATCTGCTGCCCTTGCTCGCGCGGACCGATGCGGAGGGGCGGGTTGTCACGTTGATCGGTCATATGGGCCGCCGCAATCCGTTGGTCGCGGCGTTCGAGACATCGCCCGAGGCGCTGATCCTGTTCACCGGGCCGCAGGGTTATGTGTCCAACGCCCATGTCACCAACCCACGCTGGGCGCCGACCTGGAATTACGGGCAAGTGCGCGTCGAGGCCAGGATCACGCTCGAGCCGGCCGGCGGTGACGCCGCCTTGCTCGAACTGGTCGAGACAATGGATGCCGAGGAGAAGACCGGATGGCGTCCGGCGGACGCCGGCCCACGCTACCGCGCGATGGAGCAGGCGATCATCGCCTTTCGCGCCGACGTCACCCGGATCGAGCCGCGCTTCAAATTGGGGCAGGACGAGAATATTGGGACGTTGCGCGAAATACTCGACCGGCACCCCGACCCAACGCTGGTCCGCTGGATGCGGCGGATCAACCGCAAGCGGCTGGAAGCTTAACGGACTTTAGGCGCTAGTCTTGGCTGCTCGTGCCGCGGCGGCGCGTTTGCGTCGGGTCTTACGGGCGGAAACGCGCGGACGGCGGCGCTTGAGCCAGAGATAGACCCCGGTGACGCACATGCCGAGCGTGACGATACCGAGCACCAGGTCGAGCGCGACGCCGACCGTTCCGATCATCTCGCCAGTGTGAAGCGGATAGAGCGAGCGCATCAGCTTGAACCCGGCGCTGTCGCTGTACGGATTATCTTCATTCACCAAGCGGCCATCGCGCCCGTCGAACCAATAGGTCACCGGCCCGAGCGCGCGGTAATTCTCGATCCCACCCGGACTGAAGCGCAGCCCGACCAGCCCGCGATCGGGTTCGTATTGCAGCGTCGACGGTGCCCAGCTCAGATGGTTGCGTTGGGCAAGCGCGGCGCCTTGGGCCAGCACTTGGCGATAATCGATCGTGCGCGCGACGGGCGCCGCCAATGCAGGGCCGTCGAACGGCGAGGGCCGGGCCGGCGACAGAAGCTTCACAGCCGGGATCAACGCTTCCCCAAAGAAGTTCATCGCCACCGAGGTAAAGGCAAGCACCGCCAGCGGCAGCATCAGCCACAAGCCGCTCGACCGGTGAAGGTCGAGCAACAGACGCGGCAGCGGGCTCGACCATTTGAAGGTCCAGGTCCTCTTCCAGTTGCGCAGATACGGGCGCTTGAGCGGCCAGGTCAGATAGATGCCGACCAGATTACTGATCAGCCAGGTCAGCGCGATCAGGCCCATCAGCCAGCGGCCCCAGTCGCCTGCGAGCAGCGTGAAATGGAGCTGGTAGACGCCCTGCATCAGATGCGGGCGGTCCCATCCTGGGCCAGTCCTGCGCGTGCCAGCGACCGTTCCGGTCGCGCGATCAAGGAAGACCTGATCATAATCGAGCGCGGGCTTGCCGGGGGCTTGCTCGACCGCAACGATGAGGTTGCGGCCCGCCTTCGCATTGACCGGAAAATAGGTCGCGACGAGCTCTGGATGGTCGCGTTCGAGACGTTCGACCGCGGCGAGCGGTTGGATCAGCGCGGGGCTGCTCGGCGCGAACAATTCGGGGTTGAGCCACGCATCGAGCGGCTTTTCGAAGCAGAGCAGACAGCCGGTGGCGGCGGCGATGGCCAGGAAGGCAAGCATCGCCAACCCCGAATAGCGATGGATCGCCGTCCAGAATTGTCGCCGCTCGATCTGCGTCATCGCCTCAACCCCCAGCCAGCCACCGCAAGTGCCCTCTTGGCGCCCGTCGCGACACCTCCAATCCTAAGATCGGAATGGGTCCATTTGCGGATCGTGCGTCCGACTGGTCGCGAGAGTTGAGACCGAATCGCCACCCTCACACCAGGTTTGCCGAAATAGAATCATGGAGCCTCGGAAAACGCTTCAACGAGAAAATCTCTCATTTTCCCACAATATGGAACGTGCACGCAATATTTGGTCTTTACAGCGCGACGTAATCTGTCGGACAATCGGTTTGCGCGTGATGGCGCATGGGAGGTGATGCGAGCCCTCGCAGTGTTTTCGCTCTGGAGGGGGCGGCTCAACTGTCGATGGCGCATCCGAAATGAAAAGAGAGGCGGCTCGCCGAAGCTGCCCTCATCGGGAGAGGGAAATGGGGATGATTTCGAAGAGCATTGGTCGCAGTCGGGCGCGGATTCTGCGGCCGTCGCTTCTGGCGCTGGCCACGGCGTCGGTGTCGATCGGTTTTTCCGGCGCTGCCTATGCGCAAGCGACGCCGCCGGCCGGTTCCGCCGCCGACAAGGGGCCTGAAAAGGCTGCGCCGAGCGACCAGGACACGAGCGCCCCCAACGATATCGTCGTGACCAGCTACCGCGCTTCGCTCGAAAGCGCGATCGACAGCAAGCGCAGCGCGGTCAATATCGTCGATGTCATCAAGGCCGACGACATGGCCAGCTTCCCCGACGCCAATCTGGCGGAGTCGATCCAGCGCATTCCGGGCGTTTCGATCACCAGAGACGGCGGTGAGGGACGGAACGTGACCGTTCGCGGGCTCGGCGGCGATTTCGTTCGCACCCTGCTCAACGGTATCGAGGCCTATTCCGCGACCACCGGATCCACCTTGGGCCAGGTCGCCGGCATCAACCGCACGCGCGGTTTCGATTTCTCCACTTTCGCGTCGGAATTGTTCAACAGCGTCACCGTCAGCAAGACGCAATCGGCGGAGATGGACGAAGGATCGCTGGCCGCGACGATCGATCTTCAAACCGCGCGTCCGTTCGACAAGAAGGGTTTCCGTTTCGCGGTGTCGGGGCAGGGTGCCTATTACGACAATAACAAGACCTTCGCTCCGCGCGTCGCTGGACTGATCAGCGATACGTTCGGCGATTTCGGCGCGCTGGTATCGGTCGCTTACAGTACGCGGAAGGCGCAGGAAGACGGCTATAGCGATACGTCGCAATCAGACTATTCGGACGCGCTCAACGGCTTTTGCGGACGCGCGACCGACGATCCCAACCAACCCGGTAGCCAGGTCGTGAATACGCCGATCCCTTACGTGAATCCGCTTTCCGGAACGGGCAATCGGCCGGCCAATCAGTGTTTCTCCGGCCTCCCGTCAAACGACGCCGCTTATTCGAAGGTCAACCAGCCGAACGTCTTCCTGCCGAGAAATCCCGGGCTGGGGCGGTTCACGCTCGACCAAAAGCGGCTCGGCATAACGGTCGCGCTGCAATACAAACCGTCCGAGAAAACGCAGATCACGCTGGACGGCGTCTATTCGCAATTCGACCAGAATCGCAAGGATTTCGCCCTGTCGCTGGCGTCCAATAACCGCAACGTCAACGGCGCGACCGCCGCATTTCCATTGTTCGCCGGACGCGTCGATACGCAGCTGATCGACGTCAATGTCGATCCGACCGGGCAGGTCGATTACATGAAGCTCAACAATGTCGACATCAAACAGATCCAGGAGGTCAGCAAGACTCGTACAAAGACTTACGAATTCGGCCTTACCCTGAAGGAGGATCTGTCCGACGATCTGACCTTCGATGCGAAAATCGGTGCGGCCGGGTCGGATTTCAATCAGCCTTATGACGTCTTCATTTCCTATGACGGCTTCAACAAGAACGGCTATATCTACGACGCGCGAAATGACAGCCGGCGCCCGCTGATCAACTATGGCTACGACGTCAACAACGCCGCGAACGTCACCTTCACCAACGCCGGAACTGGCCTGACGCCGGATATCCGGCTGGTGAATGCGCGCGTGAAGAACAATCTGTTCACCGCCGCCGCCAGCTTCACCTATCGCGCCAACAGCGCTTTGTCGTTCAAGGCCGGCGCCCAATATAAGAGATTCAATTTCAACGCGCGTCAGAATCAGCGTCCCGCGGCCAGCGGCAACAATACGCCCGATCTGACCAAGTTCGGCTTTGCCCAATTTGCCGCTGACTTCCCGAACCTCTCGGCGCTCAGCACCAGCGTGACCGGCTTTGGCCAGGGGCTGGGCCTCCCGACGGGTTCGGTCAGCAGTTGGGTGGTGCCCGACGTCAACGCCTTCATCAGCAAGCTCGATCTGTTGTGCAATTGCGTCAACAAATATGGCGATTTCACCGTCAACAGTTCCGCTGCGCTTGGTCAGAACAGGGACGTGCGCGAGGAAGACAAAGCGCTTTACGGCCAGGTCAATTTCAACTTCGACGTACTGGACGGTCGCTCGCTGCGGGGCAATTTGGGCCTGCGTTATGTTCGCACCGATGTCGTGTCGGCCGGCTTTACCGGCAGTACGCGCGTCAGCGTGCCCAACGGATATGACGACTTCCTGCCCTCGGCCAACGTGTCGCTGGACGTCACCGACCGTCTGATCTTACGCGCCGCGGCGGCCAAGGTCATGGCGCGTCCTGGCCTGGGCAATCTCAATCCCGGCGGATCGATCAATACGAATTTCGGTGCGCAAAGCGCGTCGATCGGCAACCCCTTGCTCAAACCGTATCGGGCGAAGAATTACGATTTGAGCCTGGAATATTACCCGCAAAAGGGCGCGTTTTACGGCATCGCCTTGTTCTACAAGGATGTCGGCAGCACGATCCAGACAACGGCTTCGCTCGAGCCGTACGGGAACACCGGGCTACCGCTCAACCTCCTGCCTGTGGGACAAGACGCGACGACGATCTATACCGTCACGCGGTCACGCAATACGCCGGGCGGCTATATCGAGGGTGTCGAGGTCAATCTCCAGCAGCCCTTTACCTTCCTGCCCGGCTTCCTCGGGCATTTCGGGGCAGCGGTGAACTACACCTATGTGAAGTCGTCCGTGCTCTACTACCTGTCCACAGCGCCCAACGCGCCGGCAACGCACGATCAGTTCGTCAACGTTTCGCCGCACGCCGTCAACGCGACGCTGTTTTATGATGACGGACGGTTCTCTGCCCATGTCTCGGCGGCGTACCGGAGCGCCTATCTAATCGGCATGCCGTTCAAGCCCGGCGTAGAAGATGGCTATTACAGCTACGGCACCACCAACATCGACGCCTCGATGTCGCTCGCGATCACCAAGCGGTTCAAGATCACCGGCGATTTCCTGAATCTCACCGATCAGAAAGGCGATCAATATAGCGGCAAGGACCGCAAGGCGCAGCGCGTCTTCAGCACGACCGGGCGCTCCGTGTTTTTTGGGGCGGCCTATAGTTTCTGATCGAGCCGGACGGTTATTCTGCCACTGTCGGGGACAATTTGAGAACGAGACCAAAAGGTAAAAGTGAGTAATCGGCCGCGCGGCAGAACGCGGCCCGTTTTGGAGAGATGGAAGACATGAAGCTGATGGCTGCCGCGCTGCTCGCTTTGACCGCCATCGCGGGGTCGACCGCGGTGCCCGCTGCGGATACGCCGCGCGAATGGATCGACGCAAAGACCGGTCATCGTGTCGTTCGGATATCGACCGGCCCCGGCATGTCGAGCCTCTATTTCCACCAGCAGAGCTTCACCCCGCAAGGGGACAAGATGGTCATCTCGACGGCGGAGGGAATCGCTGCCGTCGAGATGAAGACGTGGAAAATTACTCGCGTCGTGACCGGCAAGGGACTGCAATTGCTCTTCACTGGCCGCAAGACGCGCACAGTCTATTACTCGACGCGGGCCCGCTCGGCCGACGGCACGGGTGCGGCGGACCGCGATGGCCAGACCGGCGCGATCGAGGTGTGGGCAGCGGACATCGACAGCGGAAGACCGCGGAAGATCGCCGATGTGCCGGCTGGCGGCATCGCGACGATCAACGCCGACGAAACCTTGCTGGCCGGGGCTGTGACCCAACGCGCGATGCCGCTTCAGCCGGGCACGGCGGGTCGCGATGCCCGGTTCGATCAAGCTCCTTATGCCGCCAACGGCCCCGACGGTAAGCCGCTGACCTTCGCCGAGGCCAAGGAAGTGCGGCTCAACGAACGGCTCGAAGCCAAGATTCCGATGGAGATATTCACCATCGATATCCGCACCGGCCAGCGCAAGACCGTGATCGCGTCGACCGACTGGCTCAACCACCTTCAATTCTCGCCCACCGATCCGGGCCTGCTGATGTTTTGCCACGAGGGGCCCTGGCACAAGGTCGATCGGATCTGGACGATCAGGACCGACGGTAGCGGCCTGACCAAGATCCATGTTCGCACGATGAATATGGAGATCGCCGGACACGAATTCTGGTCGCCCGACGGCAAGACCATCTGGTACGATCTGCAAACGCCGCGCGGCGAGGTCTTCTGGCTCGCTGGATACGACCTCGCGACCGCCAAGCGGCGCTGGTACAAGGTCGACCGCAACCAATGGTCGGTCCATTACAATATCTCGCCCGACCAGAATGTGTTCTCCGGCGACGGCGGCGATAGCGAAATGGTCGCGCACGCGCCGGACGGCAAATGGCTGTACCTGTTCCGTCCCAAAGCGATTCCCGATGTCGCGGGCATCCATGCGCCGGGGTCGGAGGCATTGATCGCACCCGGCACGCTGGACGGCGAAAAGTTGGTCGACATGTCCAAACAGGATTATCGCCTCGAACCCAACGCCCGTTTTTCGCCCGACGGTAAATGGCTCATCTTCCGGTCGAACATGGAAGGCGAGCCGGGCATCTACGCGGTCGAGATCGCGCGCCAGGGCGCCGTGAAGCGACACTCATGACTCTCCGCGGTGCCGGCGACGCGCCGCGAGGCGGCGCCTGCTGCACTTGGCCGACGTCAGCGCTTCGATCGGACGCTTTCGTCGATCGTCACCAGCAAGCCGGCGATGGTATCGCTGACCGGGGTTGCGATGCCGTGCGCTTTGCCCAGCCGACCGACCACGCCGTTGCGGGCATCCCATTCCATCGGACGAGACGCGCGCCGGTCCGCGAGCATCGAATTGACCGAATCCGCCGGCGCATCGCGATAGCCTTGGACGATCGAATCCATCAGCGAGTCGTCGAGATCGGCGCCCTCCGCTCGGCCGACCGAGATACACTCGCGTATCAATGCGCGCATGATTTCGGCCGCGGGCTCGCGCCGCGCGACGCCGCCCGGTTCGTTGCTCAGGACCGATACGGCACCCGCGCTGTTGACGCACAGTTTTCGCCAAATCGCCGTGACAAAGTCCGGGCTCTCGGAGACATCAATCTCGGCCCGGTCGAACAATGCCGCAAAGGCACGCCCGGCTGGGCCCTTGGGTACTTCCATCGTGCCGCGCCGCCGTTGCCGGATGCGACCCGGCGCATCGCGCTCGGCCGGAATATCGACCATCACCGGCAGAAGCCGATCGGTTGGCACATAGTCGGCAAAACGACGCACATGCTCGACCCCATTTTGCAGAACGGCGACGCGCGTTTCCGGGTCGACGAGCTTCGCGAGCCACGCGACGGTGCCGGCGACGTCATAGGTCTTTGTCGCGATGAGAACCCAGTCGACCGGTTGCGCGGCATCGGGCCGCGAAATCTGACGTGGCGCGATGTCGAGACGCGTTGTCGGCGTCTCGACGATCAGGCGATCGAACGGCGTGCGAACGCACAAGGTTACGGAGATCGCATCGGATGACGCCAACCAAGCAGCGACGGTGCCGCCAATCGAACCGGGCCCGACAACAGCGGCGGTCGGTCGCGATCGATGGTCGGTTGGCAAGGCGTCGTCATCCTTCCTATCGTCAGTCACGCCGACCCCTTTCTCTTCCGTTTCCTCCCTCGGACCGCTAGTGAAAGGGCGGGGAGGAAACTATCTCGTCTCGCGACCCTCACGGAAACCAAACGATATTCACCAGTGCGCTGGCGCTAGCGCGGAGATAGAATTCGATGCCGAAAGATACCGACGTCAAGGATCCATACGCTTCGTTGAAGGGCGCGCAATCGCTGATGCGCGCGTTGGACATTCTCGATCAAGTAATCAACGGCCCGGTGAAATCGGCTGACTTGGCGCGCAATCTCGATCTTACGCGATCGACCACCCATCGACTTGCCCAGGCCCTGAGGGCACGCGATTACCTTGCGATCACGCCGGACGGCTATTCGCTCGGTCCGAAGCTTCTCCAGCTCGGATCGATGGCGCAGGAGCAGACCGATTATGTGCGGCTCGCCAGGCCGCATCTCGAGGCGCTGTCGGCCGAAACCGGCTATTGCGTCTTCCTCGGCAAGCGCGAGGGCGACTGGTCTCGCCATCTCGACCGCGTGACCGGGCGGCAGCGCCTGCGGGTGGCGACGGCGCCCGGCGACCGGCGATTGATCGTGGAGACCGGCATCGGAAAAGCGCTGCTGCTCGACCAATCGGAAGATGCGCTGACCAAATTGTTCCAGGCCGAAAAACCCCAGGCCAGCGCGAAGAAGCTGAAAGAGTGGCTCGACGCCATGCGCGAGAACAGGGCGCGAGGCGTGGTGCTTCACGAGAGCGACGCCGGCGACTTCGTGCGATCCGTCGCGGCGCCGGTGAGGAACGACAAAGGCCAGATCGTGGTTGCCATCAGCATCGCTGGAGCGTCCGCCTATCTGACCGACAAGGTTCTCGACGAACTCGCCAATCCTGTGAAGGCGGCAGCGGCCAGCATCGGTGCGACGCTCGGATATCGGGCGTCCACTTCCGACTAAACCGATCGCTGCCGCCGCGTGCCGGCAGCGATCGGCGATCCTGAAAAATCGTCGCCCAACTAGGGGTTCGGCATCGTGAACAGTCGGTCATAGTCGCGCCAATGGGCGTTCATGGTGCGGACCTTTTGCCGCAGCACGGACTGGAAATTGGGTCCAAGCTTCATGATCGTCTCCTCGCCATCGCTGGCGGCCAGATCGAACAGCGGGCGGCTGCTGCTCGACATCAGAGTGTCGAGCGCCACCGCCGTATCGATCTCGCGTCGCGCGGTGTTGATCATGTCGGCGCGCGCCCAATCGTTCTGCACGCCCAGTACCGGATGGGCTTCCGATTTCACCCTCAGCGCGGTGACGCGGTCGAGCTGGGCCTGGTAGCCAACCATGTTGTCGGCCGACTGCAACAAATAGCCGAGCGCCTGAACGCGCTTGCTCGTCAGCCGCCAATAGTCCGCCGCGTCGGGCGTATTCGCCGCGGCCACGAGGGCGTCGAAATCCTTCTGCGCGCGCCGGACGCGCGGCATGGATATTTCGATCGCGCGTTGGAATAGCAGGTGTGCGCCCCATCCTTCGTACATCCGCATTGCCTGGATGTCGGCCAGATTGGATGCCGATTCTTCGGTCCCGGCCTGAAAGAGGAAGCGGCGGTAGCCGGCCTTTTCGGCATCGGTCAGCTCGGCCGGAATCGGCACCATCGGCCGTTCGATCCAGCGATTGAGCACATGACCCATGCGCAGCATCGGACCGAAGTCGAGCACGTCGAGATACTTCCGCACATCGTTGAGCGCGCTCCAGGCGTCGATCAGTGTGTCGGCCTGGCCGTCTCCCACTTCCGATACCGCGAACCGCCGCAGCGCGGCGAGCCGCTCGACCGTCGTCGCCATCGGCTGATCCCGCGTCGAGCTGAGCAGCCGGAACGTGAAATCCTCACTTTCGCGATCGCCGAGCAGATAGGCCTTATGAGCGCCGCTCGACCTGGCGACGGGATCGAAACTCGGAACGACGAGGCCGACCACCGGTGAGAAGGCACCGTCATCGATGCGGGTGATGCCGGTCTCGAAAGGGCGTCCGTCAGGGCTCTCCTTGCCGTTCACCGCGAGATCGGCGGGGAGCTTGCGCTGAATGTTTTCGAGCACGTCCGGGCTGAAGGTCGCGATCATCCACGGCCGTGGCGGTATCTGATTGATGTTGATGCGGATCCGATGACCCGACGCGGCGGCCGCTTGCTGGATGTTGGTCATGAAGCCGACCACTCTGTCGGCGAGCGGCACGTCACGGTTTTCCGATGCGCCATTCGCGCCGGGATACAGCCCTGGCGCCCAATCGAACCCCGACCCGGCATCGGTCGTGACCCAGAGAAACGTCTCGACCTGGGGGCATGCCGACAGCAGCGCATTGGTCGCCTCGCGATACATGGCCAAGACATCGGGATTCGTCACGTTCGGCGCGAAATAGACCTTCTTCGATCGCGTGACCTGATCGATGCGAGGGCCGCGATATTCGGGATGAGCGGCGAAGAATGCCTCGGGCAGGACGCCGGGCTCGTTCGCGTTCCAGATCGCCTTCAGATCGTATCTGGCGAGGATCCGGCAGCGCTGCGTGACGATGCGCTGGACCCGCGCGGCATAACCCGCGTCCATGAACGGACGGACCGCCGCCGGCGGGAACATCTTGAACAGGGTTGCGTGGTGCGCGAACCACGCCGGATAGGGATCGTCGGCGTCCAACTCCCAATAAGCGATCGGAAGCCCTTCGGTGACGACCACCTCCGTCGCCCCCAGTTCGTGCGCCATCCTGGCCCGGCGGTCGAAATCGGCGAGATCGTCGGCATCCCGGCCGGCCACCGAAGCAGCGGCCGACTTTTCCCGGGAGGCGGCGATCTTGCCGGCGGCGATGGCGGGCGGGGCGACCATCGTCGGCGCGAGCACCGCAAGAAGGGGCATCGTCACGGCGCGCCACATCGACAGATGTCTCATATTCTTACTCCGATCGTGCGGCGGCGACCTAGTCACGGCCGGAATCGCCCAGTCGTTTGCGCCCGGGAGCGTCGGGCGCGACGATCGGCACCTGGTCGAGCGCTTCGGGTATCAAGGCCAGGCACTGGATCGCCGCCAGCCCCCATTGCGCCGAGGCGTTGGTCGATACGCCCGGCCATTCGAGCACGTTATCGACCAATTGCCGCGGGTCGCGCGGCCAGGTCCCGAGTCCGGCATCGCCCGACAGGAACTCGCCAGCCGCGCGCGTCGCCAGCGCTGCATCCTTCTCCTGGAACGCGGCATAAGCGGTTAGCCGCGAATGCCCCTCGCGCAGGTTACGCGGCCCGAACGGCGGCCCGAACTTGGCCAGATATTCGGCCTGCGGCGCGTTGTACCAGCGGCAATATTCGAGCCACGCGCTACGATAGGCCGGGACATCGAGCAGCCGCAGCAACTCCGAACTGACCTCGACCGCGCCGAATACGGCATTGAGATGGGACAGCCCGATTCCGCGTTTCTGGTCGATGAAGCGGCCGGTCGCCAGTTCGAACGGCGCGCTCCCGGTCATCCAGCCATGCGGCAGGCGGCCGATCGTCTCCAGCCCCGCGACGATGCGATCGCGCCACTTGGTGTTGCCGGTCCGCTCCCACTCGGTCAGCCAGGCGGCGGCAAGCGGGCACCAGGTGGTGCCGAAGGTCATCTCGATCGTGCCCGGCGGCAATTGCGGTTTCTTCGCCCCGGGGACCTTTCGTCCGATCTCGACACTGGTCAGCGCATGGTCGGAAGTGATCAGCGCGCGCATCAAATCGCCGACCCGCTCATCGGCGGTCAGATAATAATAGATCCGGCGGTAAGTGGCGTTGCTGACGCGCGGTTGTTTCGAGCTGTCGCCCCAATGCTGCACGCCATGGCGCGTGCCGAGCCCGGCGAACCGCCCGGTGTGGTAGACGTCGACCTCGCTGGTGTGGCGCGTCATCGCCTCGGCCAGGCGCCAGGTTTGGGCGTCGCCGGTCCGCAGCGCCTGATACCATAGCCACAAATCGGTCGAGAGCTCGCTATTGTCCCAGGCGAAACCGCCAATGTCGTAGCGCCAGCGATGGCGGTCGCTGTCATAGGTGTGCATCACATCGCCATGGTTCCAGAACCCGTACCAGGACCGGCGATCGACCTCACCGGCATAGAAATCGACCAGGTTGGACAGTTGGTTTTCGATCGCAGTGCGGTTGGGAGTCGAGCGGTCGGGAAGGCCGTAATCGGCGAATATTCCGGCGGCATGGAGGTGCGCGGGGGCGACCATCAATTGCGGCGGTTGCGCCTGCGCGGCGGCCATCGCCGCCAACCTGTCGTGATCGGGCGTGGCGGGCAGCGCCCACAACATCAATTCGCTGGTGCGCGCGATGCCCGAGGCGTCGTCCCAGCCGGGCTCATAATCCTCATAGGTGACCGACAGCCCCTCATTCTGCGCGTCATAGCCCTCCATTCCCATCGTGCCGTGATAGGGGCGCAGGTCCATGGCGGGCGCCTCGGGCGACCACAGCCAGGCGGTCAGCTTGGCGGTGTCGCTCGTGGCGCCGTCGATGTGCAGCGCGGTCGGGTGCCGCTGCCAGAAATAGCGGACGCCGATCGCGGCTCCTCCATCGGGGCCGCCGACATAAGCGAGGCCAGGCGCGCGCCGCCCCTCTGCTGCGTCGATCCATCCCTGATCGCCACCAGTGCGCTTGGTCAGTGCCCAGCCATTGGCGGTCGGCTGTTCGAGGCGAAAGTCGCCCCAGGCGGGAATGCGCTCCAGCGTCGCGCGGACCGCTCCTGCCATCCGGTCGAGCGGCGGTGTTGCGCGGCCGGCAATCTGAGCGTCGCGAAACGTCTTGCCGGGGTCGCGACGTAGCCCGGTCAGCGGGCGGACGCCTTCGGCGAACATCTGGCCATCCGTGGCGATGCGGATGTGGCGATCGTGAAGCTCGCCGCGCATCGGCACCGCCGCGCTGATGCCGAGCGAGGAGAGGAAATCGCGGCTCGCGCTGCCATCGAACACGACCGAGTGCACGATACGCAGGCCGGTCGAGCCGGCATAGGCGTAGAGGCGGACGGTGAACGGCATCCAGGCGCGCTCGCCCGACATATGGTGACCGTCGATCCGCACTACGGCGCGGACCGGCCCGCGCTGCTCGATCGCCGCCGTGTCGATCCGGCCGGTGAACGGCGTGTCGGCGCCATGGATCGGTTCGGTACGCGACGATCCGACCAGCGAGACGGGACCGAGCACCGACCTGCCGCCCTGCGTCGCCGACCGGATCAGGGCGTCGCCGCTCTTCGCGATTTCCCAAGCGAGGTCGCCGATGCGGATCGTGATCGCGGCGGCGTTTTCCGCGACCGCGACCGGCTGGGTTGGCGCCAAAGGTCGGCCGCGCGTGACGGTCAGCGCGTCCGGCGACAGGTCGGCGGGAATTGCGTGCGCGGTCCATTTGACCGACCCGTCGGGCCAGGTCGCGGTGGTCCAGCCTTGCGACGGCACCGGCTTTCCTGCGCCATCGAGAACGGTCAGCGGCGTGTCGCGCTTGATGGTGCCGCGTGGCCAGGCGACGCCAAAGGTCTGGCCGCCATGCAGGGCGGGCGCCTGGCCGTCGATCCAGTGCACGGGTGCGGGGACGAAGCTGACCATCGCGGCCTCCAGCCTGATCGGAAGCATGGTTGTCACGCCCGCCAACAGGCCGGCCTTCAGCGCGTCGCGACGGCTCAGGTGCATCTCTCTCTCCATCAACGGCAGGGGCCGGCAGACCGGCGGACAGGCAACGGGTTCCGAGCGATCCGTACCTCGGATCGGACGTCCGCATGTTGGCTAGTGTCGGTGGCGGTCGCGGGGTGCATGCCGAAAGGCATGCCAGCCAGCCGGATTATGCCCATTGCCTCGTCACCCCTTCTTCCTATCCCGCGCTGTTGCCGCGCGTTTGTCTTATCGGATCAGGATTACTCGCCTAGCATGTCCCGAAATATAGAAGCAATGTCTACATGTTGGGAAAATTGTAGCAAATTATCTCAGCTGGTTGCGGCTGGTAGGACGTGATTGCATAATGCGGAACAAGACGGCGAAGGAGAGAAGGATGCGGATGCCCAGCGTGCTGATCGGGGCTTTGGCCATGTTCGTGGCCGCAAGTGTGCAGGCATCGTCGCCAGCGCCAATGCGCATCTTCATTGCCAGCGATTCGACTGCACAGGATTACAAACCCGACAAATATCCGCAGTCGGGATGGGGCACGATGCTGCGTTGCGCCGTAGGTCCGGGCGTGACGATCGAGAACCGCGCGATCGGTGGGCGCAGCACTAACAGCTTCATCCGCGAAGGCCGGCTCGACAAGATCGCCGCCGATCTGAGGAAGGGCGACACGCTGCTGATCCAGTTCGGCCATAACGACGCGAGCATCGACAAGCCCGAACGGTACACGACGATCGAGCAATATATCGCCAACCTCCACCGCTTTCTCGACATGGCGAAGAAGGCGGGGGCGAGGGCGGTCATCCTGACCCCGGTCGCGCGCCGCGATTTCAAGGACGGCGTCGAACAGCCGAGCTTCCCCGCTTATGCCGATGCCGCGCGCCGTGTGGCGAAGGAAACGCACACGCCACTGATCGACCTGGGCAAGAGCTCGCAGGCAATGGTCCAGGCGTTGGGTCCGGATGCGGCCAAGGCCTATTATCTGCATTATGACGGTGCGGCGGGAGCGCCGGGTTATCCCAACGGCGTCGCCGACGACACGCATTTCAGCGAGATCGGCGCGCGCCATGTCGCCGACCTGGTGGCGATGGGCCTCAAGGCGTTGCGCCTGCCGATCTCCAAGCGGGTAACGCCGCACGTCCCCGCCCTGACCCGCAATATTCCGGTGGGCGGGCCGTCATGCGCTTGATCCCGATCGTCGCGATGATCGCCGCCGCGACGATCCAGCCCGCTTCCGCTCAAGTCCGCCGCTTCGCGCTGGGCGCTACGTCAACGTCCGCCGATACCGTCGCGGTCGCGCTAGGCCGCGCCTATGCGGATGGATATGGCTATGAAGCGGGCAGCGATCGGCTGTTCTCGGTCGCTGCGGCACCGGGCAATTACCGCGTGACGGTGACGATCGGCCTGCCGAACCTGGCGACCGAGACAACGATCAAGGCGGAGTCGCGCCGCCTGATGGTCGACGCCTTGAAGGTCGCTGCCGGACGGCACACGATCATCAGTTTCATCGTCAATGTGCGCGATGCCAAATTGGCGCCGCCGCCGCCCAACGCGCCCGGCGGATCGCAAGTGCTGCTGAAGCCGCGCGAGCAGGGCTCGTTCAGTTGGGACGACAGACTGACATTGGAGTTTCTCGGCGAGCATCCCGGCGTGACCGCGGTCGCGATCGAACCGGTGACATTGCCCACCATATTCCTGCTCGGCGATTCGACCGTCACCGACCAGCCGGCCGAGCCGGCGGCGAGCTGGGGACAGATGCTCCCCGCTTTCTTCGCACCCGACATCGCGATCGCCAATCATGCCGAGAGCGGCGAGACGATGAAGTCGTTCATGGCCGAATTGCGCTTCGCCAAGGTGCTCGAACTGGCCAGACCCGGCGATTGGGCGTTGATCCAGTTCGGCCATAACGACCAGAAGGCGAACTGGCCGCAGACCTATGCCGCGGCCGAGACGACCTATCGCGACTATCTGCGCACCTGGATCGCCGAGTTCCGCCGGCGCGGTGTCACGCCGGTGCTGGTCAGCTCTCCCGAGCGGCGTTTCTGGACGGGCACGAGAATCCGCCCGACCCTGAGCGACTATGCCGCGGCGGTGAAGGCGGTCGGCGCCGAGCTCAACGTGCCGGTGATCGACCTCAATGCCATGAGCATGGCCTTTTATGAGGCGCTGGGTCCGGATCGGGCGCCTATTGCCTTCAACGACAATGGCAAGGACGCGACGCATCATGACAATTACGGCGCCTGGGTGCTGGCGCGGTGCGTGGCGAAGGGACTGGCGGATGCGAAGCTACCGCTGGCGCTGCATTTGAAAACCGACCTGCCGCCGTTCGATCCGGCTCGTCCGCCAGATCCGGCGGGCTTTCGGCTGGCGTCCAGCGTCGCGCATGACGCGCGCCGTCCGGAGGGCAATTGATGCCGACGCGCCGCTCACTGATCGCCGGTTCCATCGCCGCATCGTTTGCCCTTCCCGCGACCCTGAGCGCGGCGCCGGATGCGCCAGACGCAACGGGTGAGGGCGTCACGGTCGACCGCTTCCCGATCTGGCCCAAGGCCCCGCCCGGCGCACCGACGCCGGCGGTGGTCGAGCAATGGGTCAAGAGATCGCCCAATGGCGGCGCCGACGACATTGCCTGGCCGCATGTCGCCTCACCGATGCTGACAATGGTCAAGCCGGCCAAACCGAGCGGCGCGGCGGTGCTCATTTGTCCGGGTGGCGGCTATGCCCGTGTCGCGGTGGGGCGTACGGGCGGCGCCATTGCGCGCGACTTCGCCGCGCGCGGGATTACCGCGTTCGAGCTGTTGTATCGGCTGCCGCACGACAATTGGGCGGCCGGGCCGGACACGCCGCTTCAGGATGCGCAGCGCGCCATGCGGGTGATCCGCGCCGGCGCGGGTACGCGCTGGACGGTCGATCCGGCGCGCGTCGCGGTCACCGGCTTCTCAGCCGGCGGGCACCTCGCGGCGCGGCTGGCGAGCCGGTCCGAGCTTGTGACCTATCAACCGCAGGACGCCGCCGATCGCCTGTCGGCGGCGCCGGTCGTGGCGGGACTGTTCTTCCCGGTCATCACGATGCTCGACGACGGCGTCCATGCCCAGTCGCGCCGCGAATTACTCGGCGCGCACGCTGCGGATCCGCAATGGCAGCAGCGTCTTTCGGCGCAACGCGATTTACCGGCGTCGATGCCGCCCAGCTTCGTCGCCTGCAACGGCGATGACCCGGTGGTGCCGTTCCGCAATGCGATGCTGATGTTCGAGGCACTGAAGGCGGCGAAGGTCGCGGCCGAATTGATGGTATTCGAAAAGGGCGGTCACGGCCCGCCGGCCAACCACAAGGACGGCACGTCGGTGCCGTGGCTGGACCTGTTCCTGGCGTGGAGCCGAGATCACGGCTGGCCCGGCTGACGACCCCCGAGCGGAACACTCCATGAAGCGGGAAGGGCGGCGCAACCGTTATTGCGCCGCCGTCTCGCTCGGTTTCAACGCGCCGGGAAAATAGCTGAGATGCGGAGGCTGGTTATAGGCAGTGTTCTGCCAAGCCACGCCGGCGCGGTAGACCGGATCCTGCATCAGCGTGACCAATCGATGCGTCGTCGGATAGGGCGTGGTGTAGATGCGGAGCTCGCGATTGTCGGCCGAGCGCCACACCACTTCCTCGCGCCAATCGCCCAGGATGTCGGCCTGAAGGGCTGGGGTCGCCTTGGTGCCGTTATTCGACGCGACGTCGTCGGGATGCAGCAGGGTGACGGCGATGCCGCTCTTCCAATCCCATTTGCTGATCGTCGTGCCGTCGAGCAGCTCCTGCAGAAAATCGCCGTCCCAATAGATCGCGAAATTGGTCTGCCGCGGCGCCGGGCCGATCGCCTTGCCGTGGACGTCGAACAGGTCGCGGCTGTTCGACCCCCAGAGTTCGTCGCCGACATAGCGCGGGTCGATATCCGCGGCGACGCCGCGCCCGGTGTCGGTCTCGGCCGGCTTGGTCCACAGGACTTCGCCCGTGCGCGCGTCGAGCAGACCCGAACCGAGCCCGCCATTCGCCTTCACTTCCTCGAACACGCCCCATTTCTCGAGCCCCGGACGCAGGGGGTCAAGGTCGCCGACATGCATCGTGTCGCCGTGATAGAGCGGGTCGGTCCATAGCCCTTTGCCATTGTCGTCGACCGCCATCGATCCGTAGATCACCTCGTCTCGGCCGTCGCCGTCGACATCCGCAATGCTGAGCTGGTGATTGCCGCGATTGCCATAGTCGCCATTGCCGGGCGCCGCCGAATCGAACAACCAGCGCTTGGTCAGCTTGCCGTTGCGGAAATCCCAAGCGGCGATCGCCGTGCGGGCGTAATAGCCGCGGCCGAAAATCATGCTGGGACGCCGCCCGTCGAGATAGGCGGTGCCGGCCAGGAAGCGGTCGGCGCGATTGGCATAGCCGTCGCCCCAGGTGTCGCGCAGTTGCTCGAAGGTCGGATTGCCGCCGGGATAGCGGGGCGGGTCGTACGGCGTGGTGGCCAGCGCCCGGCCGGTGCGGCCGTCGAACACGGTGAGATATTCGGGGCCCTTCAGGATGCGGCCCTTGAGCGGCGCCACTTTGGTCCCATCGGCGAGCAGCCTGGCACCGGTACGATCGGGCTGCGGCACTTCGCCGTCATGACTGCGCCAATCGGCCTTGGCATCGCCGATGACCTTACCGGTGCCGTCGACGGTTCCGTCGGCTGTCTTCATCGCCACTTCGGCGCGGCCATCGCCGTCGAAATCGAATACCTGGAACTGCGTGTAATGCGCGCCTGCGCGAATGTTCCTGCCCAGATCGATCCGCCACAGCCGCTTGCCGTCCAGCGTATAGGCGTCGACGAAAACGTCGCCGGTATAACCCGCCTGGCTATTGTCGTGGCTGTTGCTGGGATCCCATTTCAGGATCAGCTCGTAGCGGCCGTCGCCGTCGAGATCGCCCGCCGACACGTCGTTGGCCGTGTAGGTATAAGTTTCTCCATCGGGCTCCGTTCCGCCCGGTGGCGGGGTTAGCGGGATCGACAAATACCCCTTGGGCATCATGATCGCCGGGGCGCTCGCCTTCCTTGTCACGGGAGCGCCGGCGACGCGCACGGTATAATGCGCGGCGGCCGACCCGCTGGGATCGACGAACGAACTGGTCTCGGAGATCGGTTTGGCGTTGATGCGGCGCCCGTCGCGATAGACGTCGAAGCCGACATTGCGTGCGTCACTGTCCAGCAGGCGCCAGCTGACCAGCCAGCCGCCACCCTTGGCCGGCGAGGCGATCAGCCCGCGATCGAGTCGCTCGGCCTCTCGCGGCGGCGCCGCGCCGACGGCGTTCGCCATCGTCAACAGGGTGCCGATCGCGGATGTCGCGACCAATATTCTCCCGAAGCCCCGCATCATCTCTCTCCCGCTGGATCAGCATCCAATTATCCTACTTAATAGGATTGCATTCCACGTTTTGGCAACATAGAGTGAAACGAGTGCTCACAATGTGGGCATCGAAAGCGAAAGCTGCTGGACGACGGTAAAGGCCGCGTCACGAGAGGGGATGGCGATGAAAGTGCGATTTTTTTCCGCAGGAATCACCGTGGCGCATGGCCGTCCAGCCTCTGCCGCCCGCACCGCTTTCGCCGCCAGATAATCAGAAGCGCGTAATTCGCGCCGGCCGGGAAGGGCGCCGGGGCAATGCGAAAACGCGAGTACAGGAGAGAGATCGATGACTGCAGATCGCTGGCGGAAAGGGCGCCGCTTAACCACTACTTCCGTTCTCGCCTTGACGCTGGGTTGCGCCACCGCCGCGCCAGCGTTGGCCCAGACCGCGCCTGCCACGCCGCCGCAATCGGATCCCGCATCCCCGCCTTCGCCCGCGCCGGGAACAGCGAGCCAGCCGCAGACGGCCAAGGCGCCGCAGGCCGAAGATCAGGCCGGCACGTCGTCCGAAGGCACCAAGGGCGAGATCCTGATCGTCGGCACGCGCGCGTCGCTGCGCTCGGCGATCGCGCGGAAGCGCAATGCGGGAACGGTGGTCGATTCGATCGTCGCCGACGACATTGCCAGCTTCCCCGACAAAAATGTCGGCGACTCCCTCGCGCGCGTGACCGGTGTGCAGCTCAGCCGCGATTTCGGAGAGGGGGTGCAGGTGTCGATCCGCGGCGTCGAGCCGGATCTCAACCGCGTCGAAGTCAACGGGATGAGCCAAGTGTCGGCGCTGGGCACGCGCGGAGGCGACTTTCGCGAGCTGGCGACCGAACTGGTCAAGTCGATCGACGTCTATAAGGGCTATACCGTCGACCTGACCGAGGGCGGGATCGGCGGGACCGTCTCGATCGAGACGCGCAAACCGCTGGAATTGACCAAGGCGCTGGGCAGTATCGTGCTTTCCGCGCAGCATCTCGACACGAGCCAGGATTGGCGGCCACGCGGAACATTCGTGATCGGCACGCCCCATTTGTTCACCGATAAGCTCGGCGTGCTGCTGAACGTCACTTATGACGACGTCACGACTCGCCAGGATTACGCCAGCAATACCAATTTCAAGCGGATGGCCGATTTCGACCATTCGGATCAGAAGACCGTCGCCGATCCGAACTATGCGAACTTCAACACCTATGCGAGTTGCGCGAACGTCGGTGCCACCGCGAAGGCCACCTTCGCGACGCGTCGCGCGGCGTGCGAGACGCAGTTCTTCGATTGGGTGGCGACGGTACCACGCTATCGCAATCTGGTCCGCCGCGACAAGCGCCTGTCGGGCGACTTCACTGTCCAATATGAGGTCGCGCACAATCTTCGCTGGTATGCCGAAGCGCAGATCAACAACCGCGACCAGCGGTTGATGGACACCAATTATTCGCTCGATATCGGCCGCTACCAACGCTTCCAGCTCGATCCTTCGCTGGGTACGGCCTCGACGCCGCAGGTCAAACTCGGCACCTCGACGGTCGACGGCAACCACGTGGTGACGAGTTATACGACCGCCTTGAATTCGGTGAACATCGGCACCGCCGCGGCTCCCAATTACAGTGGATCGAGCAACATTCTGGGCGTCCAGCGCCGCGATTTCCAGTACAACCAGAAGTCGCAATATTTCACCTCTGGCTTCGACTGGGATTTCGACCGGCTCAAGATCAAAGGCATGGGTTCGTACGCAAAGGCGACCACGATCGGCGAGACGAACCTCATCTCGCTGAGCACCGGCATCGCTGGTGTATCGGTCGATACGCGCAATGACCTGGGCATCCCGGTGCTGACCTACCCGAGCAGCGTCGATCCGGCCGATCCTAACATCTACACCGACTATAACCGCACCGGTAACGTGGGTCAGGCCGGCCCTGTCCTTCAGTATCGCCCCGCCCAGTCGAGCAACACCGAGAAGCAGTTGAAGCTCGACGCCGATTGGCAGGTCGATTTCGGTCCGCTGAAGATGATCGAATTCGGCGGCCAGGTCCGCTGGCAGGATTATATTTCCTATAACGGCGGCGGTTCGCGCCTGATTTCGGCGCCGGGGGTCACACCGCTCGTCTATCAGAGCAGCGCCAACGTCTCCTACACGACCAACGTTGTCGACGCGGCCACCGTGCCGCAGCGCGTGAACGGTAACACGTACTACATCACGCGTGCGGAATATGCCGGGCTGATCGATGCGCTCGGCACGGTGAGTGGCGGCGCTCCATTGTTCACCGGCCTGCAGGGTGCCCCGGACAAGATTCCGGGTCGAGTTTCCTTTGCCAATTTCAACTCAGGCGTCCTCAGCAAATATTATGACCTGTCGGGCTTTGATCAGGATCTCGTGCTGAAGGCCAATGGTCTACCGCAGATTCCGTTCTACCAGATCAGCGAGACGGTTGCCGCCGGCTATCTGAAGGCCGATTTCGCCACTCATGTGTTCGGCATGCGCCTGACGGGCAATGCCGGCGTGCGCTATACCTTCACCAAGGACAGCGGAATTGGCACCAATACCAGCCGCGTGACTCGCTTCACCTCGACCGGCGGCACCGAGACGGTGGTGTTGGCGGCGCAACAGGCAACGCTGAACAACAGCTATTCCGATGTGCTGCCGGCGTTCAATGCTGCGCTCGAATTCACGCCCAATCTGGTGCTGCGCGCCAATTGGGCGAAGAATCTGGCGCGCCCGAAGCCGACCGACCTCGTGCCGAACATCAATTGCCTCGACGACGCCACCGTAGCCGCGGCCGACGACGTCTGCACGGCGGGCAATCCCGACCTGAAGCCGTATCGCGCGGACCAATGGGAACTCAACCTGGCCTGGTATCCGAACAAGGATACGCTGGTCAGCCTGGGCTATTACAAGAAATACGAATCGAGCTTCGTCATACCCAATGTGACGCGGAGTGGGGTGGACCTGTTCCACGACGGCATCACCTATACCGTGCGTCAATCGGTCAATGGGTTCGGCGCCTTGCTCGACGGTATCGAGGCGAGCGCGCAAACGGTGTTCAGCTTCCTACCCAAGCCCTTCGACGGCTTTGGCGTGACGGGAAACCTGACCTATGCCCGGGCTATTCGCACCAACCTGACCAATTCGGCGACCGGTGCGCCGCTCAAGGAATATCCCGGCCTGTCGACCTGGACCTGGAATGCCAGCGTCTTCTACGACAAGGGCTGGCTGAACGTTCGGATGAACTACAATTACCGGTCGGACTGGCTGGTGACCATCGCCGACGCGAACAACGGCAATTTGCCGATCTATCGCAAGGCCGAGGGCTATCTGGACGGCAAGATCACCCTTCGTTTCCCCAAATGGCATTTCAGCGTGTTCGCCGAGATGCAGAACATCAACAAGGAATATTCGAAGTCCTATGTGAAGGGCATCGGCACCTCGGAAGTCTATTATCCCGGGCAGCGCTTCTTCGTCGGTGTGCAGGCCAAGTTCTGACGCTGAGGGATCACCGTTTCCTCCCCTCGACCGGCTGCCCAGCGGGTTGCCGGTCGCCTTTTGCGGTCGTGGATGGGATGGATCGCTCACGATTTCGCCGACCGAAAGACGCGCGACATGCGAGGCTGTAACGAACAGGGCCAAACGACGTTGACGCGCCGATCCTTGAACCTCGGCCTGATCGCGGGAGCATTGCTTCCGTTCCCGGCGCACGCTTCGCACCTGTTCGATGTCAGGGCGTTTGGCGCGAAGGGAGACGGCCGCGTCATCGACAGCGGCGCCTTCAATGCCGCGATCGCGGCGGCCGCGCGCGCCTCGGGCGGCATCGTGCTGGTGCCGGCGGGCCGCTATCTTTGCTTTTCGATCGAGTTGAAGAGCCACGTCACCATTCAGTTGGCGAAAGGCGCGGTGATCGAAGCGGCCGATCCGGCGCGGCACCCAGGACAATATGATCCGCCCGAGGATTTCGACCAGCTCTATCAGGATTTCGGGCATAGCCATTGGCGCAACAGCCTGATCTGGGGAGAGGATGTCGAGGACGCCGCGATCACCGGCCCTGGCCTGATCCACGGCTTGGGCCTGACGCGTAACGGACCGGGCGCGCGGTGGAAGGCCCAGATCGGGGAGCGCCCGCTGTCGATGAAAGGCATGACCGGCGCTCAGATCGCCGCCCTGGAGCCTGACGTGACCGCGATGCGCGGAGCGGGCAACAAGGCGATCGCTCTGCGCAACGGCCGCAACATCCGCTTGGTCGGATTTTCGATGCTGAAGTGCGGGCATTTCGCGATCCTCGCCACGGGCACGCGCGACCTGACGATCCAGGATCTCACGATCGACACCGAGCGCGATGGCATCGACCTGGACTGCGTGCAGGATGCGCTGGTCGAGAATTGCCGCGTCAACACGCCCAATGACGACGCGATCGTGGTCAAGGCCAGCTATGCGCTGGGTCGCGCGATCCGCGCCGAACGCGTGACGGTGCGGCGTTGCGCGGTGTCAGGGTACGATCTGGGCACGATGCTAAATGGCACTCGTCGCAAGACGCAGCAATTGGCGCCCGATCGCGATCGTGTGACGGGCCGGATCAAGCTGGGAACCGAGAGCAACGGCGGCTATCGCGATATTCTGATCGAGGATTGCCTCTTCACCCATTGCCGCGGTCTCGCGCTGGAGACGGTCGACGGCGGAGTGATGGAACATGTCGTCGCGCGCCGCCTGACGATGCGCGACATTACCACCGCGCCGATCTTCCTGCGGCTGGGCGATCGCCGGCGCGGGCCGCCGGGGACCGGGATCGGCGCCATCCGCGACGTCGCGATCAGCGACTTGGACGCGACCGGTATCGACCATCGATATTCCGCGGCGATCGCGGGCCTCGTCGATCATCCGATCGAGAACGTGAGGCTCGAGAATATCAGGCTGACCTATAACGGCGGAGGCACCGAGGCCGACGCCGCGCGCCGTCCCGAGGAGCATCCCAGCGCGTATCCCGAACCGAGCATGTTCGGCCCGTTGCCGGCCTGGGGGCTATGGGTGCGGCATGCGCGTGGGCTGACGATCGAAGGCCTCCAACTCGCGGTCTCCGCACCCGATACGCGACCGCCGATCCTGCTCGACGATGCCCCGGATACGGCCATCTCCCGGACGCCGCTTTGGCGCGGTCGTGATTGACCCGTGAGGCGATCTCGGATACCAGATTTTGAACATACATACCACATAATGGGTTTGTTCGGGGAGAGGCAGTGTCGATCTGCGCGTTCAAAATGCAGCTGAAACCCGGCGTGATCGACGAATATCGTCGTCGCCATGACGAGATATGGCCGGAGCTGTCGGCGTTGCTGACCGCGGCCGGCATTTACGATTATTCGATCTTCCTCGACGAGGACACGTTGGCACTGTTCGCGGTGCTGAAGCTGCGCGAAGATAATGATCGCGACGCGCTGCCCGACCATCCGCTCATGAAGAAGTGGTGGGATTACATGGCGCCGCTGATGGAGGTGGAAGCCGATAACCGGCCGAAAGAATGGTCGCTTCCGCTGATCTTCCACCATGCGTAGGATCGCGGGATTATCGATCGGCCCGGGCGCGCTGGCCAGTCTTCTTCTGGCCACCGCCGCCCCCGCACAGACCGCGCGGCCGACCGAGAACCTGACCGCGCCGGCGAAGACATTCGGTCGCGTATCCTTAGATGCGCGGTCGCTGATGATCGACGGCAAACGCAAGGTCATCTGGTCGAGCGAGTTCCACCCGTTTCGCCTGCCCAGTCCGGACCTGTGGCGCGACATCCTGCAGAAGATGAAGGCGAGCGGATTCAACACCGTCGCGCTGTATTTCGACTGGGGCTACCACAGTGCGAAACAGGGCGAATACGACTTCACCGGCATCCGCGACATCGATCGCGTGCTGACCATGGCGGAGGAGGAGGGGCTCTACGTCATTGCCCGCCCCGGGCCGTATGTGAATGCCGAGCTGTCGCGCGGCGGTTTTCCCGGCTGGCTGGTCAACCAGAAGGCTCGTGCCCGCACCGACGACCCCGCTTATCTGGCGGCGGTCGACGAGTGGATGTCCAGGATCGACGCGATCGTCGCGCGGCATCAGATCAACGGCGATGGCAAGGGGCATCGCGGTACGATCATCCTCTATCAGATCGAGAACGAGCTGCCGCTGACCACGTCGGCGCAACGGCAGTACATGGATCATCTCTATGCCAAGGTGCGCGCCGATGGCGTCACCATCCCGCTGTTCCATAACGATCAGGGGCGCAACGGCTATTGGGTGCCCGACAGCTCGCCCGTCGACAAGGTGGTGAAGGGTCCGAACGACCTCTACGCGTTCGACGGCTATCCCGGCGGCACCTGTACTGCGACCGGGAAGGTCACGCGCGGGTCGGCTGCGCCCGATTGGGGCTTTTACGGTCCCGGCGGCGCGAGAGGCGGGGCCTCGGCTTCGCCCGACACTCCCGCCTTCCTCGCCGAATTCGGCGGCGGCTGGTTCGATTATTGGGGGTCGAATGGCGGCTATGAGTGCAACGCGATCCAGCGCGGCAAGCGGTTCCAGCGTGTCTTCTATGGCACCAACCTGGCGAACGGCATCGACATCCAGAGCTTCTATATGGGCTTTGGCGGGACGAGCTGGGGCTGGCTGCCCGCGCCCGTAGTCTTCACCAGCTACGATTATGGCGCAGCGATTTCCGAAGCGCGCGAGCTGCGCGACAAGGCCGAGGAGCTGAAACAGCTGGGCGGCCTGATCGCCAATGTCCCCGCTCTCGCCGGTATGGTTCCGGCCGGGCCCGCGACAGCCTCCTCTTCCAATATCCAGGTCTATCACGACAAGAGCCCCGAGAGCGGCGCGCGCTTCCTGATGGTCACGCACCGGCCGTCGAACGGCCAGACCGACGACCGCTTCACGATCACCGCCGACCTGCCCGATGGGCATTACACCTTCCCGCAGGCCGCGCCGATGCAGCTGAACGGGTTCGATGCGAAATGGCTGCTCGCCGGAGTCGATCTTGGCGCGCAGCGGCTGGTCTATTCGACGTCCGAGCTACAGTCGCGTCTGACCGTCGACGGCGTGGATCTGGTCTTGCTCTATGGCCGGCATGGCGAGGGCGGAGAGACCGTCCTGCGCTATGCGTCCGCGCCCAAAGTCGAATTGCTCGAGGGGCAGGCGACGAGCGCGTTCGACGCTGCGAAGGGCGACCTTCGGCTGAATTACGCGCATGACGGCCGAACGGTAGTCCGCGTGACCGGCGGCGGGCGTCCGCCGCTCACGCTCCTACTGGCCGACGAAGCCGAGGCTGTGCGCTACTGGCAGCGCGATACCGCCGCCGGCTCGGTTCTCGTACGCGGCCCCGCGCTCGTTCGCCGGGCCGATGCAAGCCGCGACACATTGATGCTGACCGGCGATACCAAGGCCGAGACGCCGCTCGAGCTTTGGGCGCCGGCGGCAATCAAGCAGATGCGCTGGAATGGCGCGGCCGTCGCGCTGAAATCCGGCGCGGTCGGCAACCGCCTCGCGACGCGGCCGCTGGCCGGACCCATGGATTTCGCGCTTCCCGCGCTGACCGCCTGGCGGATGGCGGCGGGATCGCCCGAAACCGATCCGGCTTTCGACGATAGCAAGTGGCAGGCTGTCGACAATCGCGAGGCGGCGACGATCACCGCCAAGCCCGACGGTCAGCCGACCCTTGTCATGGACCCTTATGGCTTCCACGACGGCGACGTCTGGTATCGCGGCCGTTTCGTCGGATCGCCAGAAGCGCAGCAGATCGCGCTGTTCTACGGCGCGGGCGGCGCGGGAATGGTGCAGTTATTCCTCGACGGCAAGCTGGTCGGCCAGGACGAATTGGCCAGCGGCCTGCCGCGGCCGATCACCACCGGACTGGCGCGCTTCGCGTTGCCCGAGACCGCGCGGACACCTGGCGAGCACGTACTGGCGGTCATGGTGCGCAACAACGGCCACAATTGGGACCTCGGCGCGGACGAATTCCACAAAGAGGCACGCGGGCTAGTCTCGGTCTCGATCGAGGCACCAGGCGGGCGCAGCTTCGCGGTGCCGGTCGCCTGGAAGATCCAGGGCAAGGCGGGCGGCGAAACGCTGCCCGATCCGGCGCGTGGCCCCGCCAATAATGGCGGGCAATATGGCGAGCGGATGGGCTGGCATCTTCCCGGCTTCGACGACGCGAAATGGGCAGCAGCGACGGTGCCCGCGGCGGCACCATCGGCCGGCACGATTTGGTATCGCACGCGCTTCGATCTCGCCGTGCCGAAAGGGCAGGACGCCACGATCGCCCTCGCGTTCGGCGATACCGATGTGCCGCGATCGAAGGCGCGCTATCGCGTGCTGCTCTTCGTCAACGGTTGGAACATGGGACAATTCATCGCCCATGTCGGGCCGCAGCGCGTGTTCCCGATCCCCGAGGGAATCCTGAATCATCGCGGCAGCAACACGGTCGCGCTGGCGGTCACTTCCGACGGCGCGCCGGGCGACGCATTGGAAGCGGTCAAGCTGGTGGCGCTGCGCAATGTCGCCGGCGGGGTGCCGGTGCGCATGGTGCCAGCGCCCGCGCATCCCGCCGAGCTCAATTCGGTCGCCGCGAAATGATCGGCGACATCGTCATCCGGCGCCGGTTGTCCGGCCGCCATCATATCAAGGCGCGCGGCCGGGCTCTGCCGGTCGCGCGCTTCATCAACAGGAGAAATTGATTGGCCGCCGTTACCCATGACGTGCCGCACGGCGACGTTATCACAGCGATTGATAAGCTGATCGACAATTTGCTCAACATCAAGGACGAGACGGGCGAGTTTCTGCTCCGGCTCGAGGATGGGCGGGTTATCGACACCAAGGGCTGGGCCGGTTGGGAATGGACCCACGGCGTCGGCCTGTTCGGCCTGTGGCGCCTGTTCGAGCAGACCGGCGACAAGAAGGCGCTGGCGGTGATCAAGCAATGGTTTGACGATCGCTTCGCCGAAGGCACGCCGACCAAGAACATCAACACCATGGCCCCGTTCCTGACGCTGGCCTATCTCTACGAATACGAATCCGATCCGCGCTACGTCTCCTATCTCGACACCTGGGCCGAATGGCTGATGGCGCCCGACGGCCTCCCCAAGACCGAGGAAGGCGCGTTCCAGCACCTCGTTTACAATGACGAGAATCCGGGCGAATTGTGGGACGACACGTTGATGATGTCGGTCCTGCCTTTGGCCAAGATCGGCCTGTTGCTCGATCGCCCGCAATATGTCGAGGAGGCCAAGCGCCAGTTCCTCGTCCACATCAAATATCTCTACGACAAGAAGACCGGGCTGTGGTTCCACGGCTGGAACTTCAACGGCCGGCACAATTTCGCCGAAGCGCTATGGGCGCGCGGCAATTGCTGGGTGACGATCGCGATTCCCGAGATCATCGAAATCCTCGAACTGCCGCCGGGCGACGCCTTTCGCATCTTCCTGATCGACACCCTGGCGGCGCAGGTCAAGACATTGGCCGAGACGCAGGATGCCGATACCGGTCTGTGGCACACGCTGATCGTCGATCCGACCAGCTATCTGGAGGCATCGGCCACTGCGGGCTTTGCTTACGGCATTCTGAAAGGGGTGCGTAAGGGCTATCTGCCACGCCATTACGAGGCGGTCGGGATCAAGGCAGTGAAGGGCGTGCTCGCCAATATCGACGCGGCGGGCGAACTGAAGCAGGTCTCTTTCGGCACCGCGATGGGTGACACGCAGCAATTCTACAAGGACATCGCGCTTACCTCGATGCCTTATGGTCAAAGCCTGGCTGTGATCGCGCTGGGCGAATTCCTGCGCACGTACATCTGATGGCGGCGGTCGGGCATTTCCGGCACGGCGACGGCATGGTCTGTCGCCGCGGCATCGCTTCCGCGGCACCTAGGGGGCGATAAAGATGGCCAGCGCGCCAATCACGGAGAACCCGACTGCACCGATGCGGCCGGTCCGCTGGTACAATCTGCTTTTCTACGGGTCGAACGACATCCTGGGCGCAGGGTCGATGGCCGTCATCAGTACGTGGATCCTGATCTTCTATACGAGCTTTTGCGGCCTGTCGGCGGCGGAGGCTACGATCATCTTCGGCGTGGCGCGCATCCTCGACGCCTTTACCAGCCCGGTGATCGGCCATTTGTCGGACAATCTCGGCCGCACCTGGCTGGGCAAGACATTCGGCCGGCGGCGGTTCTTCATCCTGGCGGCCATTCCGCTTCTTCCGTCGTTCGCGATCATGTGGGTCGCGGGGCAGGGCTTCTGGTATTATCTCGTCACCTATGTGCTGTTCGAGATGGTCTATGCGATGGAGATCATCCCGTACGAGACTCTCGCCAGCGAGATGGCGACCGATTACCGGATCAAGGCCAAGTTCGCCGGCGCGCGCATCCTGTTGGGGCAATGTTCCGCGATCGCCGCCGCGTTCCTCCCCGGGCAGCTGATCAATTATCTCGGCCCCGGCTCGCCGCAGACCTTTCTCTATATGGGCATCATCTTCTCGGCGCTGTTCATGGCTGCCGCTGGCCTGCTCTACGCCTTCAGCTGGGAGCGGCAACGTCCGCCGGGGCTCGAAGAGGCGGAAGCCGAGGCGCGGCCGTCGCTGGGGGCCGCGTTCGCGGCGCTCTATAAGAACCTGTTCTCGACATTACGCATCCGGGCATTCCGGCTGCATCTCGGCATGTATCTGGGCGGCTATATCAGCCAGGACATCTACAATGCGGCTTTCACTTATTTCGTGATCTTCGCCTTGGCCGGGTCGACCACGATCGTCGCCAATTTGGTCGGCGTGACCTATATCGTCCAGCTGATCGCGGTGGCGCTGGCGATCAATTTCGCGTTGCGCATGTCGCCGTCCGCCGCCTACCGCCTTGCCGCCGGCAGCTTCGCGATCGGCGTCGTCATCTTCCTGGTTATGTACTGGGCCGGTTATACCGCGACTTCGGCGCTGTTCTGGCTGCCGGTGGTGTTCGTCGGCCTGGGCCGGGGCGCGCTCAATTACATTCCGTGGGCGACGTACAATTACATGGCCGATGTCGACGAAATCGTGACGGGCCGGCGTCGTGAGGGGGCATTTGCGGGGGTCATGACTCTCGTGCGCAAATTGAGCCAGGCACTTGCCGTGATCCTGGTCGGCCAGGTCATGGAGGCGTCCGGTTTCGTACCGAAGGCCACGACGCAGAGCCCGCAGACGATCATCGCAATCGCTGCGGTGCTTGGCATAGGGACCCTTGTGGTGCTGGCGTTCGGCGTGTTCGTCGCCGCGCGTTTCCGGTTGGATCCGCATACCCACGCCATCCTGCTCGACGAGATCGAGCATTTCCGCGGCGGCGCGCGCAGCCCGACCGATGCGCTTCATGCGAAGGTGGTGGAGGATCTGTCGGGTTGGCCCTATGATAGCCTGTGGGGTAACAATCAGGTAGCTGGCCGTAGTCCAAACGAGCGTCTCGGCGGGTGATGCGCTCCACGCAGGCGGTCGCTGTCATTTCCTTTTTGTAGTTTACGAGGTTCCTTATTTCCAAGCCACCGTCACCCAGAGTGCTGATCTCCGAACAGGCGATCAATGCCGCGCGCGGAATACGGTCGATCAACATTCCATCGACGACACGGATCGCGCGCGCCATCGCGATGGAGATCATCGGCGGCACGTTGAAACCGGGCGACCGGATTTCGGGTGAAGAGGAATCGCTCGAGCGTTTCGGCGTATCCCGGACGGTGTTGCGCGAAGCGATCAAGATCCTGGATGCCAAGGGGTTCGTCACCGCCAAACCCAAGGTCGGCACGCGGGTCCGCGATCGCCAGAACTGGAATTTCCTGGACCCCGAAGTGCTGGCGTGGCGCATCGCGGTCGGGCTCGATCCCGATCTGCTCCAGACGCTTCGCGAGGCTCGCCTCGCCGTAGAGCCGTTCGCTGCCCGCTTGAGCGCGCAACGAGCATCGATCAGCGACCTCGCCGAGATGGAGGCGAGCGTGCGGTTGATGGACGAGGCGATCGGCAACCGGCAGCTGTTTGCCGAAGCGGACCTCAAGTTTCATCGCGCCGTGACCGCAAGCACCGGCAATTTCATCCTGGGATCCTTCTCGGCGATCGTCGAGACCGCCTTGGTGTGCGCGACCTTGCTTCTTCCACTCGAAGACGAGCAGCTTCGCAGCGAAGCGGTACGGCGACATGCCGAGCTGTTCGAGGCGATCGTGGATCATGACGGCGACCGTGCGTCTCGGCTGATGACCGACATGATCGCCTTCGGCGGGGAGGTCGGTGAAATGTCGACAAAGCCGAATCGCCGGCGGCCGGGACAATCCTAGCTTCGATTTCGGCAGCGCCGAAACAACTCCATGCCGGCCGACGCCGATCGCCCGACTGCGACCGGCGTTCGGCAAATGTGTGGCTGCAAATCCTGTACCGAGCCAGCCGCGATAACGAGCGGCCGTAGTCGACCGATCCGGGCCCGCAATATCTCTCTTGCGCTATATTATGTCTGAGTTAAAAAGGGGCGAACCGGCTGGGACAACGTTCCTGGCGACCCGCGCCCCGGTTCCAAGGGAGATGGAAATGCGCCTGTTGCTCGCCGCCTTGGCTATTTGCGTTGCCGTGCCTTCGAGTTCCTATGCGATGGGCGACGAGGACCCTGGTGTGGTCGTCGTTCATGGCGACCGGCCCGCGCCGAAATTCGATCGGCATATCTTCGGACAATTCGCCGAGCATCTCGGCCACGGCATCTACAACGGAATCTGGGTCGGGCCGCGCAGCAAGATTCCCAACATCAAGGGCTATCGCAAGGACGTGCTCGAGGCGCTCAAGGCGATCCGGGTGCCCGAGATCCGCTGGCCCGGGGGGTGTTTCGCCGACGAATATCACTGGCGCGACGGCATCGGACCGCAGGCAAACCGCAAGGTCTCGATCAACACCCATTGGGGCGGTGTCACCGAAGACAATGCGTTCGGCACACACGAGTTCATGGACTTCTCGGAGCTGGTCGGAGCCGACGCCTATGTCTCGGGCAATATCGGCTCGGCGCCTCCGGTGGAATTGGCCGACTGGGTCCAATATATGACGTCGCCGGTCGGATCGACGCTGGCCAACGAACGTGCGGCGAACGGCCGCAAGGAACCCTGGCGGGTTCCCATGGTCGGGCTCGGCAACGAGCTTTGGGGATGCGGCGGCAACATGCGCGCCGAATATGCCGCGGACTTGACGCGTCGCTACGGCACGTTCGTGAAGATGCCGGCGGGTCAGCATGTCATGAAGATCGCCAGCGGTGCCAATTCGGGCGACACCGATTGGACAGACACCATGATGCGCATCGCCGGAGACAAGATCGACGGCATTGGCGTGCACTATTACACTGTACCGGGCGACTGGGATCACAAGGGCGCGGCAACCGGCTTTGACGAGGACCAATGGGCCCGCACGCTTGCCGCAACCGTCCGGATGGACAAGATCATCACCGAACATGCGGCGATCATGGACAAATACGATCCCCGCAAGCGCGTGGCGTTGCTGGTCGACGAATGGGGGACATGGTACGATGTCGAGCCGGGCACCAATCCCGGCTTCCTGTATCAGCAGAACAGCCTCCGCGATGCGATCGTCGCCAGCTTGAACTTCGACATCTTCGCGCGGCACACGGATCGTTTGCGCGGCGCCAACATCGCCCAGATGGTCAACGTGCTCCAATCGCTGCTCCTCACCGAGGGCGACAAGATGGTGAAGACCCCGACCTATTGGGTGTTCGACATGTACAAGGACTATCAGGACGCGACTGTCCTGACCGTCGATGTCGATTCCCGGTCGTACAGCAAGAACGGGTCTACCCTGAAGGCGATCAGCGCCAGCGCCGTTCGCGATGCAGCAGGGGTCGTGCACATGGGCCTCACCAACGTCGATCCGAACCGTGCTGAAACGGTTCGCGTCAAGCTCGATGGCCTCAACGTCACGCGCGTGTCCGGCCGCATCCTGACCGCCACAGCCATGGATGCGCACAACACATTCAGCGCTCCCGATACGGTCAGGCCGGCGCCTTTCGCCGGCGCCAGGATCAGTGATGGGACGCTGAGCGTTTCGCTGCCGCCCAAATCGATCGTGATGTTGGATCTGCGCTGATCGGCAATTGCCGGCCACACCGGGGGTATTTGCCGCTTGTCCGTGACGCAGGCGATACCCCCCAGGGTGGCCGGATCATTCTCTACACGGCTCTTTCAAATACCGCCGGTCGACATTGTCGCCATCGAGCCAACCCATGCATCGATCAAGTGGCGCTTTGGGTTGGACGGTCCTGTCCCAGCTTTCTAGCAGTCCTTCGAGACCCACGGCACATCGGATCGCCGTCGAGTGTAGGAGATGCTTGTGACGATGATGGGCCCGGATGAGATGGCGCGTAAGCTGGGTGGTGGTCTGCTGTCCTTTCCCGTCACCCATTTCGATGCCGACGGCGTCTTTCAGGAAGCGGCCTATCGCGCGCATTGCGGCTGGATGCTCGAACACGAGCTGAGCGGTCTGTTCGCGGCCGGTGGCACCGGCGAGTTCTTTTCGCTGACTCCCGATGAGGTGACCAAGGTGGTCGCGGCCGCGGTCGGCGAAGCGAACGGGCGGCTGCCGGTGATCTCGGGCTGTGGTTATGGCACCGCGATCGCGACCGGAATCGCGCGCGACGTGGAAAAGGCCGGCGCCGACGGAGTGTTGCTGCTGCCTCCCTATCTGGTCGGATCGAGCCAGCAGGGGCTTGCCGCGCATATCGAAGCGGTATGCAAAGCGACCGGGCTGGGCGTCATTGTCTATAATCGCGACAATGCGATCGTCGACGACGAGACGCTGGCGCGGCTGTGCGATCGCAATCCCAATCTGGTCGGCTTCAAGGATGGCGTCGGCGACATCGAATTGATGACCCGGGTCTATGCGCGGATGGGCGATCGGTTGACCTATATCGGCGGACTGCCGACCGCGGAGACCTTCGCGATGCCGTATTTGACGATGGGCGTTACGACCTATTCGTCGGCGATCTTCAATTTCCTGCCCGAATGGGCGCTGGCCTTTTACAAGGCGGTGCGCGCGGACGAGCGGGCCGAAGTGCTCCAGCGGCTCAAGGATTTCGTGCTCCCCTATATCGCGCTGCGCAACCGCGGCCGGGGCTATGCCGTATCGATCGTCAAGGCGGGGTGCCGCGTCGTCGGGCGCGACGCCGGCCCGGTGCGATCCCCGCTCACCGACCTGAGCGACGCCGAGCAGGAGGAGCTGCGCCAGCTGATCGCGCGGGTCCAGCCCGGGGCTCTCGCCGCGGCGGCCTGACGGCGCTAGGCTGGGGCATGTTCGAACTCAGCCAGCTGCGCTGTTTCGTCGCTGCCGCCGAAGAGCTTCATTTCGGCCGCGCGGCGCAGCGCCTCAACATGACCCAGTCGCCGCTCAGCCGGCAAATCCAGCTACTCGAACGCATTCTCGACGTGACGTTGCTCGAACGCACCAGCCGCAATGTCGCGCTGACTCCGGCGGGGCGGGTATTCCTGATCGAGGCGCGCCGCATCGTCCGGCTGGCGGAAAGCGCGCAGTTATCCGCCCGTCGCGTCGCGCGAGGCGATGCCGGCAAGGTCGCGATCGGCTTCACCGCCATCTCGGGCTATAGCTTGATCCCGCAGATCGTGGCGCAGGCGCGGGCGGCCTTGCCCAATATCGAGCTCGAACTGCGCGAGATGGTGACGACCGATCAGGTCGACGCGCTCCTCACCGGGCTGATCGATATCGGCTTCGTCCGGCCGCCGGTTACGCGTCACGAATTCGATACGGCGCTGGCGCTCGATGAGCCGCTGATGGCGGCGCTCCCTGCGGGCGATCCCCGTGCCGGCAAGTCGGTGCTCGATCCCGCTGATTTCGACGGCCAGCCGCTGATCATGTATGCGCGCCAGGGCGCCGGCTATTTCCACGACATGCTGGTCCGGCTGTTCGACGAAGCGGGCGTGATGCCGGATTATGTCCAGCACGTGACGCAAATCCATTCGATGCTCGGGCTGGTGCGCTCCGGACTCGCCGCCGCGATCGTTCCACAATCGGCATCCGAGCTCCACCTGATGGACGTGCAATTCCGCCAGCTGACCACGTGGCCTGAACGCCCCGTCGAACTCCACATGGCATGGCGCCGCGACAACGCCAATCCGGCACTGGCTCCGATGCGGCAATTGTGCGCGGAGACGGTGCGGACGTGATCGACCGGCGTGCGATGATCGCGGCGATGGCGGCGGCCCCGGCCTTGGTCGGCGCCTCGCCGCCGCCTGGCGATCCGATCGGCATCACAAGTCATGGCCGCGTGCGCGGAACGCGCGAACACGGCGTGCTGGTATTCCGTGGCATCCGCTATGGCGCCGACACCGCGCCACGTCGGTTCCGTCGCGCGTTGCCGCCAGCCCCATGGTCCGGCATTGCCGACGCGACGCGCTTCGCCGCTGCTGCGCCCCAGACCAAGGCGAGCGAGCCGATCAGCGAGGACTGCCTGTTCCTCAATCTATGGACGCCCGCGCTCGATGCTGCTCGGCGGCCAGTGATGGTCTATCTCCATGGCGGTGCGCACAGCCATGGATCGGGATCGGATCCGCTCTATGATGGCGGCAACCTGGTGCGGCGCGGCGACATCGTCGTGGTCACACTCAACCACCGACTGGCCGGACTGGGCTACGCCTATCTCGCGCAACTCGGCGGCCCGGCCGAATCCGGCAATGTCGGCAATCTCGATATCGTCCTCGCGCTGCAATGGGTGCGCGACAATATCGTCCGCTTCGGCGGCGATCCTGCGCGCGTGATGCTGTTCGGCCAGTCCGGCGGAGGCGCCAAGGTAGTGACGCTGATGGCGATGGCCGAGGCGCGACCCCTGTTCCACGCCGCCGCGACGATGAGCGGCCAGCACGTCACCGCGGCCGGCCCCAATCACGCAACCGAGCGTACCCGCGCCTGGATGGCAAAAGCGGGCGCGCGCGACACCGCGGAACTCGCGACGTTGCCGGTCGAGCGATTGGTCGAGGGCATGGCGATGACCGACCCGATCGAACGCAAGGGGGAGATCAGCTTCACCTCGACGCTCGATCATGACGTGTTGCCGCGTCACCCCTTTTTTCCCGACGCGCCACGAGAAGCGGGGCATATCCCGCTGATCGTCGGCAATACGCATGACGAGACGGGCTATTGGCTCGGCGACACGCTCCGGCGGGGCGATACGACCTGGGACAATCTGTCCGCGCGACTGGAGCGCGAAATGGTCAAGGACGTCGGCGTGGACCATGTCATCGCGCGGTACCGCCAGCTCTATCCCGATCGCACGCCCGGCCAGATTCTGCTCGCCGCCTCGACCGCGGGGCGGTCCTGGCCAGGGCATCTCATCCAGGCCGAAGAGCGTGCGAAGATCGGCGCGCCGACCTGGATGTACCAGCTCGATTTTCCGTCGCCCGAGGCTGGCGGCGTCCTAGGTGCATTCCACACGCTCGACATCGGGCTGGTGTTCGACAACACTCAATTGGAAAGCGCGCGGACCGGTAACGGCGCCGATGCGCGCCGCCTCGCCGGGCGCATGGCCGATGCGTTCATCCGACTGGCGCGGACCGGCGATCCCAATGGACAAGGTTTGCCGCCTTGGCCGCGCTACGACCTGGCGCGGCGCGAGACGATGATCTTCGACCGCGCGTGCCGCGTCGTCGTCGATCCGCGCCGTGACGAGCGCCTGCTGTTCGCGGTGGCGCCCTATATCAAGCCAGGCGGCTGAGGCTCAGCGGCGGTCCCAGGGGAATGCCAGTGTCGGGCGATGGGCATAGCGCGCCATCGCCAGCATGAGCCGACCGCCGCAGCCCGGCGCCAGTCGTATCGTGACATCGCGTCCGCCGACCGTCCGCGTCACGCCGTGCATGGTCAGTCGATCGATGCGATGCTCGCCATAGGCGCCGCCCTGAACGATCACGGTACGCGGGCGCGAGCCGAGATTGACCAGGCTCACCTCGGTCGAGCGGTCGCCCAGGTTATGGACCAACGCGCCGACATCCTCCGGCACACCGGCGCGGCGGCGGTCGGCGTCGAAATAGCGCAGCCGGCAATGTAGCGGCACGCCGCCCTGTGGCGGGCTGGTCGGCGACCAGGGAGGGCGGGCGATATGCAGCCCGCCGGTCATCGTCGCGACCAGCGCGCCCGCGCTCGCCGGATTGATATCAAGCGGCCAGTCGGCAAGCCGCGTCGCCGGGGTTGTGGGATCCGCGAGACGCGCCGCCACGCGATCCGCGACCAGCTTGAGGTCGCCGGTCAGCACCCGCTCGGGATAGCCTGGATCGCGGCCTTCGAGGAAAGCGATCCAGGGATGGTCGCCGGCCAGTGCGCGGTCCGCCGGATCCTGGGTCGCATACCAGATCTCGAACCCGTTGGTGCGATAAGGACCGGATTTCCAGCCGTACCAGCCATCTGCTCCGTACATGGTTGGCGCCGACACCCGGCCGTCGATCGACTTGGCCGCGTCGTTGATCCGCGCATTCTGCCGTCGCCAGAGTCGGATATAGTCGAGGTCGCCGGTCAGCAGCAGCGCGCCGAGGAACGCGGTGATCGCGCGCGGCACGCGGTTGCGATCCTCACGCTTGCCGGTCTGCGGCACGATCGGCGAGAATCCCCAGCCATAGACGCCACGCCACCAATCGGCGCCGACGCTGCCGTCGGGTCCAACCCGGCTCGGCAGGATGCCGCCATTGGCGCGCGCGCGCTCGGCCCAGGCATCGAGATAGTCGAGCGCCCAGCGTCGGAACCGCTCCCCGGCGCCCAGCGCATAGGCGTTGAGGCCGAGCGTCGTTGCCTGGAGGTTGAGCGGATTGTCGCCGGCGACGTCGCCATAAGCGGCATAATGGTCGAGCGTCTGCCGATACGTCTGTTCGCCATGCTCCATATGGAACGGCCGCGGGTCGAACGGATCGCCGGCCCAGTCGAGCGGGGTCGCGGTGCGCAGCATCGGCCCGCGGCTGCCGTTGAGCAGGCTGCGCATGACGCGATGCGCCGGATCGTAATTGCCGGTGGTCGGATCGTGTCCGGTATAGAAATCGGCGAAGCGCCGGGTACGCGCGAACAGTCTCGGGTCGTGCGGCGCGCTCAGCCCCATCACGTTGAAGGTGGTCAGCCCCTCGGCATTGTGCTGCCAGTCCATCTGGACCGGGAATTCGCGGTAATACATGCCGCGCCGCGCGATCGGGACTTCGGTGGTGCGCGCGGCGGTATATTGCCGCAAATGACCCTCGTAAAACCGCTGGGCCAGCGTCAGCAGGCGGTCGGGCGCCCCTAGCGCGTGGAGTGTCACCCAATCGTTGGTAGCCTCTGCCGCGTCGTCCGGGCCATCATTGGCGCCCCAGCGAGCGGCCACCCGCAAGGCATCGTCGGCATCGACATATTTGCCGTAGAACGCCTCGCACGCCGCCATGTTGGCGTCGAGCAACTGGCGCTGCAGACTGGCCCAGCGCGGCGGTGCCATCGGCGTGTCGACCAACACCGGTCCAGGCCGTCCACGCGCCGCCGCGGGGAGCGCCGCCAGCGCCACGGCGCCGGTGAGCATGAGGCGGCGATCGACGATCACGCCGCCAGTTCCAGCCGCCGGATCGGTCCGACCACGACCAGGAAGGCGAAGATCGTCAGCAGGCAGTGCGCGCCGACGAACACCAGAGCGAGGTCGAACGATCCGGTCGCGCCGACGATATAGCCGACCGCGATCGGGGTGACGATGCCGGCGATATTGCCGAACATGTTGAACACGCCGCCCGATAGCCCGGCGAGCTGCTTGGGTGCGACGTCCGCCATGACCGCCCAGCCGAGCGACGCGATGCCCTTGCCGAAGAACGCGACCGCCATCAGCAGCACGACCAGCCATTCGGCATCGACCCAGACGCAGGCGATGATCAATGTCGCCAGCAGCATCCCGACGACCAGCGGACCCTTGCGCGCGAGATTGAGATTGCCGGTTCGCGCCAGGATGCGATCGGATGCATAGCCGCCGACCAGCCCGCCGGCGAACCCGCACAAGGCCGGCGCCGCTGCGGCGAACCCGGCCTCGAGGATGTTCAGCCCGCGCTCCTTGACCAGATAGATCGGGAACCAGGTCACGAAGAAATAGGTCAGCACGTTGATGCAATATTGGCCCAGATAGATGCCCAGCATCATCCGGCTGGCGAGCAGCGGCTTGAGGTTCGCCCAGGTGAAGGTCGGCGTCCGCGACGGCTGCTTTTCCTCCATCCGCACCAGCCCGCCGCCGGATTCGATATGATCGAGCTCGGCCGCGTTGATCGCAGGATGGCGCACTGGGCTATGAATGAAGGCGACAAAGGCCAGCGTCGCGACGATGCCCAGCGCGCCCATCACCCAGAACACCGATCGCCAGCCGTAACTGTGCACCAGCCAGCCCATCAGCGGCGCGAACGCGACCAGCGAGAAATATTGCGCGCTGTTGAAGATCGCCGAAGCGGTGCCGCGTTCGGGTCCGGGAAACCACGCGGCGACCAGCCGGGCATTGCCGGGAAAGGACGGTGCCTCGGCGAGCCCGACGAGAAAGCGCAAGGCGAACAGCATCGTCAGCGCGGCGACCCCCGGCACCCATCCGACCAGCCCCTGCATCGCGGTCATCACCGACCACAAGGCAATCGCGCCGGCATAAATGCGTTTGGTGCCGAACCGATCGAGCAGGGCGCCACCGGGAATTTGCGCGAGGGCATAGGCCCAGGCAAAGGCCGAGAGGATGAAACCGGTCTGGACTGGGGTGAGGCCGAGCTCGTTCGATGCCGCGTTGCCGGCGATCGAGTAGGTCGCGCGATCGGCATAATTGATCGCGGTGATGACGAAGATCAGCGCGATGATGCGGTATCGTACCCAGGTCGGTCGGTCGGTGTCGGTTGCCATCCAGCGCTCTCCCAGTCGGCGCCGCGCCTTTGGCCGGTCGATCACCGCAACTTCATCCCGAACGCTAGCGGCAACGGCGAAAGCGGTCCAAGTCGAAAAGCGGCATGATCCTGCCAATCCGTGGCTAGATCGCGGCGCAGTCAGCATGGTCCCGCCCGATTGGTGCAGGTTCCGCAATGATTCATGCCGTATTGGGGTTGGCCTGACCGGCCAACGCCGGACTACCCCAATGTATCGAGAACCGGCCCGTCGATGAGGTCGGACACAATGACGGCGCATGTGCCGCGAGTTGGGGAGTTACTGAAAATGGCAATCACCGGCATCCGTGGGCTGAAGATCGGGCTTGGCGCCACGTCAGCGGCACTTGGTCTGATGGCAGCAGGGCCCGCCTGGGCGCAGGCAGCGTCGGCGGCGGAGCCAGTCGCCGCGCCGACGCCGACTGGCGCGCAAGGCGTGGACGATCAGGCGCCACCGGCGGATATCGTCGTCACCGGCTTCCGCGCCAGCCTGAACAGCGCGCTGGGCATCAAGCGCAGGGAGACCGCCACGGTCGACGCCATCAAGGCCGAGGACATCGCCGAATTCCCCGACCTCAACCTCGCCGAATCGCTCCAGCGCATTCCCGGCGTGGCGATCAGCCGCGTCAACGGCGAGGGCCGCAACATCTCGGTGCGCGGCCTCGGGCCCGATTACACCCGCGTGCGGATCAACGGGATGGAAGCGATCGGCACCACTGGAGGCACCGACAATTCGGGTGGCGTCAATCGCGGTCGTGGGTTCGACTTCAACATCTTTTCGTCCGACCTGTTCAACAGCCTGACGGTCCGCAAGACCGCGACCGCCGATATCGAGGAAGGATCGCTCGGCGGAACCGTCGACCTCCAGACCGCGCGGCCGTTCGACTATAACAAGCCGACCGCGGTCATTTCGGTGCAGGGCAGCTATAACGATCTGCGCAAGCGCGTGACGCCGCGGCTGTCGGGGCTGGTCACGGCGTCCACTCGGGACGGGCGGTTCGGGGTGCTATTGTCGTTCGCCTATGAAGAGCGCCGGCTGATCGAGGAGGGCGCCAACATCACGCGCTGGACCTATGGCGGGTTCAACGGCGGCTTCAACGCCGCCTCGACGATCAACGGCTATACGCTCGCCCAGATCAACGACGCCAATCCGGCGACCGCTCTGTATCATCCGCGCATTCCCGGCCTGGTCAGCTACGACATTTTCCAGAAGCGCCTGGGTGCGGCGGGGTCGATCCAGTTTCGGCCGACCGACCGCACGTTGATCTCGATCGACGGCCTGTTCTCGCGTCTCGACGGCACGCGGAGCGAAGCGCAATTCCAGGCGATCAGCTTCAGTCGCTCGGGCAGCGGCAAGCCGCAGACGATCATCCGCTCGGCGACGGTCGATGCCAATCGCAACATCATCAGTGGTACGTTCGACAATGTCGATCTGCGCGTGCAGTCGCGTTACGACGAGCTCGAGACCGATTTCTATCAGGTCACCGCGACGCTCGACCAGAAGTTCGGCGACAAGCTGAAATTCGGCGCGGTCGTGGGGTACGCCGATTCCGCCTTCAGCAATCCGGTCCAGACCACGGTGACGCTCGATGCGGCCAACACCAACAATTTCTACTACGATTTCTCGACGCGTTTTCCGACGATCAAGCCTGGCGTCGACGTCACCAATCCGGCGACCTTCGCTTTTACCAACGGCACGTCGGAAGTGCGGATACGCCCGCAGACGGTCGATAACAGCTTCACCAACGCCAAGGGCTTCCTCGAATGGACCGCGACGCCCGAGGTCAAGATCAAGGCGGGGGTCGACTGGCGGCGCTTCTCGTACGATTCGACCGAACATCGTCGCTTGTCGGGTGAGACCGTCGTCCAGACGCTGACACCCGCGCAGATCGCCGCGGCGACCAAGGTGTTCAGTGGGTTCGGCAAGGGACTCGACGTGCCGGCGGGCACGCCGACCGCGTTCGTCGTACCCGACCTCAACGCTTTCGCCAGCCTCTATGGTATCTACAGCGATCCGCTCTACGCAACCGGCGGCGTGGCCAATGCGACGGCCCGCGGATCCTATGTCACGGTGGTTGAAAAGGACCTAGGTGCCTGGGGCATGGCGGAGTTCAATTTCGCCGATGCCGGCCTGCCGCTACGCGGTGATATCGGCTTGCGCTACGTGCGCACCAACCAGGTCTCGACCGGCTATGCCAGCCAGGGAGCGGCAATCAACCTGGTGACCGCGACGCGCAATTACGATCGCTGGCTGCCGTCGGGCAATCTGGTGTTCGACGTGACCGACAAGCTGCTCGTCCGTCTGGCCGCGGCCAAGACGCTGGCGCGTGCCGGCATCTCGGCGATCACCCCCGGCGGCAACCTCAACGTGTCGGGCGGCAACCGCAGTTTCAGCTCGGGCAATCCCGATCTGGTGCCGACGGCATCGACCAATTTCGACGCCAGCGTGGAATGGTATCCGTCGAGCGGCGCGATCTACGCCGTGTCGGCGTTCCAGAAGAATATCGACACCTTCGTTCAGACGTTGAGCGTCACCGTTCCGTTCTCGTCACTCGGTCTGCCGGACTCGCTGTTGGCCGGCACCACCGCGTCGCCGAGCGATTCCTTCATCGTCACCCAGCCGATCAATTCCAGCGGCGGCAAGTTGCGCGGGTTCGAAGTCAACGTCCAGCAGCCCTTCACCTTTCTCGGCGGCTGGGCGAGCCATTTCGGCGTGCTGGCGAACTTCACCTATGTCGATTCGAATATTCGATATCTGATCTCGACGAGCGGATCCGCCTTTGTCACCGCGCCGTTGGTCGGCCTGTCGAAATACGCTGCCAACGGCACGCTTTATTATGAAGACAAGAAGCTGTCGGTGCGCGGCTCGGTCGCGTATCGCTCCCGATATCTGACCGCGGTGCCGGGGACCGAAGGCAATAGCTATAACGGCACCAACTCGACGTTGAACGTCGATGCGCAGATTTCGTACAATCTCACCGATCGACTGAAACTGAGCCTCGAGATGATCAATCTGACCGACGAGCTCAACGATCAATTCGTCGATTCCACCAATCGCCTCAATGTGCTGACCCATAGCGGGCGGCAGTTCAATTTCGGCGCCCGTTTCGCCTTCTAACCTCCTGAAAGGCGACGCTGAGGCCGCCCCGCAACGGGCGGCCTCCTTTTTTGGGCCTCGAGGAAGGCACCTCAGTTCGTCCATCCTATCCCCCGAAGCGAACGCCGATCCACAGCGTCCTTGGCGTGCCAAGGTCGATCGATCCGGCCTGGTTGCGAGTCATGACCTGGGCATCGAACACATTTTCGGCGCGGACGACCGCACTGAAGCCACGCGCGATCGGCAGCTTGCCGAACAAGTCGACGGTGGTCGCCGCAGCCAATTTGTCGGTCTGCAAATCGTCCTCATATTGGTCGCCGACATAACGCAACGTCGCCGACAATATGGGTCCGGCCCTGGGCGACCAGGCGATGGTCGCGCTGGCCGCATGGCGGGGGCTTTGCGCCGGAACGAATCCGTCGAACGCATTGCCCGGCGCCCGGACCTTGCTGTCCGAATAAGCATAGGAGGCGGACATCATCATCGCGCCGCGCCGCCAGACGATATTCGCCTCGACCCCTTTCGCCTCGACGGCGTCGACATTGCGGCGCTGGCGCAGATTGGTGCCGATCGTCACGTTGGCGATCGCATCGGCCAGCTTGTTGTAGAACAATGTGCCGGAAACCGTCAGGCCGGGCAGGGGGGTGACGTCTATTCCAGCTTCCACCCCGCGCAGCCGCTCCGGCTTCAGGCTGGCATTGGCCTGGGTGGTAACGGGAAAGACGGTGAACGGCCGATAGAGCTCGTTGAGCGTCGGCAGGCGGAAACCGGTATATCCCGCCGCACGCAACGCGACCGCGGCGACGGGACGATAGAGCAAGCCCGCGCGCCCGGTGAACTCGGTCCCGCTGCGATCGGGGAATGCCTGGTTGTTCGTCGCGACGCCGGAGCCGTTGCGTTCGTGGAAAAAGCCCCGGGTCAATGTCCAGCGATCGAGCCGTGCGCCGCCGGTCAGCACCACTTTGCCGAGCGTCCAGTCATCCTCGACGAACAATCCCGCGACGCTCGAATTGCCGCCGGCGTTCCGCCGCGCGGTCACCGCGCCGGCGCTGTTATAGGCGTCCTCGAACAGTTCGCCATCGGCCATCCTGACATCGCCGCCGATCCTCACGACCTGGTCGTGGCCGACCGACGGGCGCAGCTCGATCTTGCCGCCGATGCCGGTCGCGGGTGTGGTGCGCTGGTCCAGCGTCAGCTTGAAACTGGTCGCGCTGATCACCTTGTTGGAGAAATTGCGTGCCTGGACGTAAGCGAGCGCGTCGACCTGCCAGCCGCCGCGATGGACCAGCCGGATGCTCGCATCCTCGCCCTCCGAACTCGAATCGGCGCCGCGAAAGCGCAGCGTGCGATTGTCGCCGAACAGCAGGCCATGGAATTGCAATTCGGTATCGGCGTCGATCGGCGCGACCGCGCGAGCCGATGCCGACCAGTCGCGGTACCGCGCGGGAACGCTCGCCGCGACACGTTGATAGTCGGGCGTGGTATAGAAACCGTCGCCGCGCTCGAACCGGCCCGACAACGTCGCGAAGCCGCCGCCGAGGCTCGGCGAGACGCTTGCGGAAAGACTCTCCGACTCGCGGCTGCCATACAATGCTTCCGCGCTCAGCAGCGGCAAGTCGCGCCGCCCGGCGCTGACCAGTTCGATCGTGCCCGCGACGGCACCGGCGCCGAACGGCCCCGACCCGCCGCCGCGCGTCACGCGAATACCGGCGAGGCGATCGGGCACGAGCGCGTTGAACGGCAGATAGCCGAAAAAGGGATCGGCGATCGGCACGCCGTCGAGCAGCACCAACGTCCGGCTCGAGGCATTGCCACCCAGCGCGCGCAGGGTCGCGCCTTGCGCCGACGGATTGGCCGAGCGGCTGTCCGAGCGGCGAAACTGTTGAAAACCGGCGACGTCCGCAAGCACGTCCTCGACGCGGCCCGAGGCGTCGTTGGTCAGCCGATCGCGGTCGATCGTCGTCGCGCCATAAGCCGGTGTGCCAGGCGGCAGATCGAGCCCGGTACCTAGCACCACGATATCGTCATCCGCCGCGGCCGGGGCGGCGGGGGCGTTCTGCGCCTGTGCGGCGATCGGCAAGGCGATCGAAGCGATGAGTGCGAGGCGCGCGGAGCGTAACGACATCGGCTGACCCTAGGAGGATGGAGCGGCGACCGGAGCGGTGGCCCCGGACGCCGCCCTTTGCAAGCGGCACTAGAAGAACAGGATGGCGCCGGCGGCGGTTGCATTGCATGTCCTGCGGCTGGCGTGACATCGCTCGACAAACGGACAAAAGCGACGAGCAAGGTTGGCGAAGAGCGTGGACTGGTCGGGTCAGGATTTGGTGCCCGTCGACATCTGCCGTGGCGAACCAACAAGCTAAGCCGCCGAACGCCCGTATCGGGGATAACGCGTATATCCGGCGCGCCTGCGCGGTTGGTACATCATGACCGATCCCGGGCCGCTTCGGCGATGCCCGAATACAGGAGAAAGTCATGCGCGACGTGCTGGTGCTGATCCACGACGATGTCGGACAGCAATCCCGACTGCAGGCGGCGTTCGACCTCGTTCGGGCGAGCCAGGGCAGGCTTCTTTGCGTCGATCTGGCCGAGCCGGATGTCGGAGGGGCGGGGGCGGCACGCGGCGGATCGCTGGTGATGGAAGCCGAGCTCGCGCCGCTTACCACGGTCCGCGATCAGGTCGAGGCGAGTGGGCTCTCGGCGCAGTGGATCGAGCGCCGCGACGACATGCTCCCGGCATTATCCGAATTGGCCGCACTGGCCGATCTGATCGTGATGAGCGCGCCGCGCGCGGACCTCTTTCCTCCCACCTATGCCACGATCGGCGAACTGCTGGTCAGCGCCGACACGCCGATCATAACGGTGCCGCCGGAGTCGCCGGGCATATGCCTGAACGGCGAGGTGCTGATTTGCTGGGACGGATCGCGCGAGGCGCATCATGCCATGGTGGCGGCAATCCCGCTCTTGCGGCGCGCTTCGACCGTCACGATCGTCGAGATCGACGATGGTTCGCTGAAGCTTCCTGCCAGCCAGGCGCAAACTCTGCTCGCGCAGCGCAACATCGCCTCGCAGGTTCGCTCGGACCCCGCGTTCGGCGAGAAAGCCGCTTTCCCGATCCTCGAGCAGATCGCTCTGCTCAAGGCCGATTACGTGGTGATGGGCGGGTTCGGTCATTCGCGCCTGGTCGAAAGCATCTTCGGTGGCGTGACCCAGCGGCTCCTGCAGGAAAGCCCCGTGCCGCTCTTTCTCAAACACTGACGCCGGGAGACAGGTCATGGCGATCGACCCTATCCGACACTTGGTAGTGCTCGCCCATCCGCGTCGCGGGAGCTTCAACCACCAGATCGCGCAGGCCTATTGCGACACGGTCGAGGCGTGCGGTCAAAGGCCGTTCCTGCGCGACCTCTATCTGAACCGCTTCGACCCGGTGCTCGAATATCTCGGCGAAGCTCCCGAGCTGGAGGTCGTCTACGACCTTACAGAAATCCGGCGCTGCGATGTCGTGGTCTTCGTCTATCCGATCTGGTTCGGCGGGCCGCCGGCGATGATCAAGGGCTATGTCGATCGCGTCCTCGGTGCCGGGTTCAAACCGAGCCATGACCATGCCCAGGCGCACAATCCCTTTCTCAAGGGACGTCATATGATCAGCTTCTCGACCTCGGCATCGACCCAGGCCTGGCTTGGCGAACAGGGTCAGCTGACATCGCTTCGCGAAAGCTTCGACCGCTATCTCGGCACGATCTTCCAGCTCGCCGCGACCGAACACGTCCATATCGATGCGGTCGTCGAAGGGCTGAGCGAGCAATATGCCGCCGAGCAGCTGGAGCGTGTCCGGGAGGCGGCGCGCAGCACTTGCGCGACCGTGCTCGACGCGGCGCGCCGCGCGGAGATGGCACGGCTTGCCGAGGGGGGAACAGGGCAGGGCGCCGCCCCCGCAGCCTGAATGCCGGCGTCGCGCGTCTACGTATGATCCCCGATAGGCCGGGCAGCGAGGCGCGTCCTATCCCGGCATCGCTCGACGAGGAGAAGACCGATGGAGCAAGTCACACCGGAAACACCGCCAAGCGAAGCCGCGGAAGAGCTTTGGCTCTGTAGCCGCGAGCTTTGGCTGCAACCCGTGCAATGGTGGACGGCGTGGTGGAATGCTTGGCTCGCCCTAAGCGTGCCGCACTGCCGGACGCATTCGCCAGCGACAGGCCACGGCTTCGTCGTGCCCGACCCTATCGCGCGCGCCGAGGAACAGGATTTGTTCGCGTGAAGCCGGGCAGAACGGATCCCGTCATGAATGCGCAGATCGGCATGTAGCCAAGGAAGTTTTGATGGCCGTCTTTCACGCCGACCTCGCCGCTCGCTCGGTGCCGCGATACACGAGTTATCCCACCGCCGCGGAATTCACCGAAACGGTAGGCGCGGCCGAGCATCGGGCAGCACTGGATGCGTTGCGGCCGCGCGATCGGATCTCGCTCTATCTGCACATTCCCTATTGCCATGAGATCTGCTGGTATTGCGGCTGCAATACCGGCCCGGTCGGTCGTGCGTCGCGCCTGGACGTCTATGTCGAGGCTCTGGTTGCGGAGATCGGCATGGTTGCGGATCGCGCCAAGGGCAGCGTCAGCCACGTCCATTTTGGTGGCGGCAGTCCCAATGCTTTGTCGCCCGCTCAGTTCGAGCGCGTCGCCGCCGCGGTCCGGAACAGCTTTCAAATCCTGCCGGATGCCGAATGGGCGGCGGAGCTAGATCCGCGGCATCTCGATGCCGATTTCTGTCGGATGCTCGCGGCAAACAATGTGTCGCGAGTCAGCCTGGGCGCGCAGACCTTCGACCTCGGTATTCAGGTGAAGATCAACCGACTGCAGCCGTTTCGCATCGTTGCGCGTTGCGTCGAGGATCTGCGGCGCGCGGGTATCGACCACATCAACCTTGACCTGATGTACGGATTGCCTGGTCAGACGCTCGACACGATCGCGCGAACGATCAGGCTGGCGCGTGATCTGGCGCCCGACCGCGTGGCGATGTTCGGCTATGCCCATTTGCCGCGGATGCTGCCGCGCCAGCGGATGATCGAGGACAGCCGATTGCCCGACGCCGAAGCGCGTTTCTGGCAAAGCATCCTGGCTCGCGACCTGTGGCTCGAAGAAGGCCTTCAACCGATCGGCTTCGACCATTATGCGCGGCCCGACGACAAGCTCGCGCTCGCTGCGGCCAACGGCACGTTGCGGCGCAATTTCCAGGGGTTCACCGACGATGACGCCGACGCGGTGATCGGCCTCGGGGCATCCTCGATCAGCCTGTTTCCGGGGCTGATCGCCCAGACTGAAAAGCATGTCGGGCGATACCGGATGAAGGTCCAAAACGGCTGTCTTGGTACGATCAGGGGAATCCGGCGCTCGGCCGACGATCAGCGACGGGGCGCGGTGATCGAGCGGCTGTTGTGCGACGGTCGCGTCGATTTGATCGAGCTCGGTTGGCCGCTCGCCGTCGCGGCACAAGTCATGGCGGACGCCGCACCGAAGCTGGCGTCGATGGAGGAGCGGGGGCTGATCCGCCGGCACGACACGGGGCTGGTCATTTTGCCGGATGGCGAGCCCTATGCGCGGCTCGCCGCAGTCGCGTTCGATGCCTTCAGGACGGCAGCCGGCGAGCGCTTCAGCAAAGCGGTTTGAGTACGTAGCTATCCCGATATTGCGGCCTCGCTGACCAGCATAGCGTGCTTCCATCCCGACGATGGAGGCGGTCATGAAGAACATCCTGGTCCTGGCGCATGACGATTGCGGCCAGGAAGCGCGGCTGCAGGTCGCGATCGACATCACGCGAGCGATCGATGGGCATTTGACCTGTCTTGATGTGGCGATGACTACGCTGGCCTCCGCCGACTTCACCGGCACCTATACCGGCACCGCTATCATAGCGGAGGAACGGCAGGCCGAGGCTACCAATAGCGCCGCGTTGAAAGCGCGGCTCGGCAGGGAAGATATTCCCCACAATGTGGTTGACGCTACCGGCGACGCTGCGACCTGTCTGCGCCGTGCAGCAAAGCTCGCCGATCTGGTGGTGGTCAATCGCGGGTTGGACGACAAGTCGGCCTATCCCAATATGTTCGATCTCGCCGGCGACATGGTCCTCGAGGGCCGCACACCGGTTTTCGCGGTACCCGAAAAGGCGCGGTCGATCGATCTTCAGGGACGAGCGGTAGTCGCCTGGGACGGATCGAACCATGCCGCCGCGGCGCTGCGAGCGGCAGTGCCGTTGCTCAAGCTCGCGCGCTCGGTCACCTTATTCCATGCCGAGGACGGGTCGTTGGCGCTGCCGCTCGAGGAAGCCGCCACCTATCTCTCACGGCACGGCATTCATGCGACAATCCGCCGCGAGAAGTGCCTGATGGACCGGCCGGGTTCGGTGATCATGGCCGAAGCGATGATCGAACATGCCGCTTACGTGGTGATGGGCGCATTCAGCCGGTCGCGCTTCCTCGAAGCGGCCTTCGGTGGTGCCACCCAGCGGATGCTGAGCGAAAGCCCGGTGCCGATTTTCATCGTTCACCAACCGTGACGTGACATAGAAAAGGGGGCGACGCTATCGCCCCCTTCTTCCGACCCGCTCAGAACCGGACCCCGATGCCCATGCCGGCGACGATCGGATCGATCTTGACGCGCGCGGTGCGGACGGTGGCGCCGCTGGTCAGGCGGGCGGTGGTCTTCATGTCGATATATTTGATGTCGAAATTCACGAAGACCTTCTCGCTCACCGGAACGTCGACGCCGGCCTGCAGCGCGTAGCCGACGCTGTCGCCGAGCTTGACCTTGGTCGTGCCCAGAGCTGCGTTGAGCGAGGGCGTCGCTTTCGACGAATAGAAGACCGAATAATTGATGCCGGCGCCTAGATAAGGCCGCACCTTGCCATCCGGCGCGAAGTGATATTGCAGCGTCAGGGTCGGCGGCAGCACCCAGGTGTTGGCGACATCCCCCAGGGCGGAGATCGTCCCGCGGCCCGACACGCTGTGCCTGGTCGTCGCCACGATCAGCTCCGCGCCGATATGATTGGTCGCCATATAGGTGAAATCGACTTCGGGCATGACGCTGTCGCCGACCCCGACTTTGCTACCGGGAATGCCGGAGACCGAGCCGGAGCGTTCGTTCGGCGCGACCACGATCGCGCGGGCGCGAACCAGCACATCACCTTCCTTGGCGAAAGCGGGGGTCGCGAGCATTGCGGCGCTCATCCCGGCGAGTAGCATCAACTTCGTCATACACACCTCCTGTTGGGGCTGTGTCGCTAGGGACGAATGCGCGCGGACACTTTGATCGCGCGCAATAAAGTCGGCTAAGTAAATCTCCGGATGGCCACCATTGGCGGCATGATCGATTAGGGGACCAACACGATATGCATATGATCGACCCCCAATCGCGCGACGCCTCGCTCGACTTCGAACTCGCGTTGTTCGTGGAAGGCGCGACCGACCGCGCGCTCTTTCTGACGTCGCCCGATGGCATAATCGCAAGTTGGAATCATGGCGCCGAACTGTTGACGGGATGGCAAGCGGACGAGGTCAAGGGCCGATCGGTGGCGCTCCTCTATACGCAGCAGGACGTTGCGGCTGGCCGGCCGATGAGCGATCGGGCTGCCGCGGCGGCGGCCTCTGCCCCTCGGCGGATGGAGGCATGGCGCATCCGCAAGGACGGGTCCGAATTCCTCGCCGACGTCACCATCTTCGCGCTGCGCAACAAAGATGGATCGATCAGGAGCTTCGGTCAGAGCGTTCATGACATCACCGCGCGCAAGGCGATCGAACAGGGCCTCGCCGAGCGGGAGATGCACGTCCGGTCGATCCTGGCGACGGTGCCGAGCGCGATGGTGGTGATCGACGAGATGGGGGTGATCGTGTCGTTCAGCGCCGCTGCGGAGCGGCTGTTCGGCTATACTGAGGCAGAGGTTGCCGGCCGCAACGTCAGCATGCTCATGCCCAATCCGGATCATGACCGGCACGACGACTATATCGCGCGCTACAAGGCGACCGGTGAGCGCCGCATCATCGGCATCGGACGGATCGTCGTTGGGCAGCGTAGCGACGGCAGCTCGTTTCCGATGGAATTGTCGGTCGGCGAGGCCAATGCCGACGGGCACCGCATCTTCACCGGGTTCATCCGCGATCTGACCGCCGAACAGGAGGCGGAGCTCAGGCTCAAGGAACTGCAATCCGAGCTGATTCACGTGTCGCGGGTCAGTGCGATGGGGACGATGGCGTCGACTTTGGCACACGAGCTCAACCAGCCGCTGACCGCGATCGCCAATTACATGGAGGCAGCCTGCGAGCTGCTCGACCGGCACGATCAGACGAACGAAGAGTTCGTCAGAGAGGCGGTCGAGGAAGCCGCGAAGGAAGCGCTCCGCGCCGGCCAGATCGTGCGGCGCCTACGCGATTTCGTGGCGCGGGGCGAAGTCGCGCAGCATATCGAAAACCTTCCCGCGATGATCGAGGACGCCAGCCGGCTGGCATTGGCGGGCGCGCGCGAGCGCGGCGTCCGCGCCTTCTTCAAACTGGATCCGAGAGCGAGCGAAGCCTTTGTCGACCGCGTCCAGATCCAACAGGTGCTGGTGAACCTGATCCGCAACGGCGTGGACGCGATCGCCGATCGCGCCGTTCGCGACATCACGGTGTCGACCGTCTCCGAGCCCAATGGCATGATCCGCGTGTCGGTCGCCGACACCGGCGGCGGACTCGATCCGGCGCTCGCGCCCCAATTGTTCCAGGCGTTCGCGAGCACCAAGGAAAGCGGGATGGGCCTGGGGCTGTCGATCTGCCGCACGATCGTGGAAGCGCATGGCGGTCGCATCTGGGCAGAAGACAATGTCGGGGGCGGCACTATATTCCATTTCACCATCCAGAGCGGGGAACCCGAAGATGAGTGACAGACGGCTGGTTCATATCGTCGATGACGAAGACGCGATCCGCCGTTCAGCGAGCTTCATGCTGCGTACCTCCGGCTTCGATACGCGCACCTATCAGTCGGGCGTCGAGTTCCTGAAGGAAGCCAAGCACGCCGACCCCGGCTGCGTGCTGCTCGATGTCCGCATGCCCGGTATGGACGGGCTGGAAGTGCAGCGCGAATTGAACGAGCACGGCATCGTGCTCCCGGTGATCGTGTTGACCGGCCACGGCGACATCTCGATCGCTGTGCAGGCAATGAAGGCGGGTGCGGTCGACTTCCTCGAAAAGCCGTTCGAAAAAAACCAGCTGATGGTCGCGCTCGATGCGGGTTTCGCCAAACTGGAACGGCGCGAAGACGCCACCACGACCGCGCACGACGCCGAAGTCAGGATCGCCGCGCTGACCGCGCGCGAGCAGGAGGTCCTGCAGGGGTTGGCGCGGGGGCATCCCAACAAGACGATTGCCTATGATTTGGGCATTTCGCCGCGCACGGTCGAGGTGCATCGCGCCAATCTGATGACCAAGCTGGAGGTGCGCAGTCTGTCGGAAGCGCTGCGCATCGCGTTCGCAGCGGGCCTGGAGAGCTGATCTTCGGATCATTACGTAACGACGCACCTGAACGGCCGTGCGACGAGAGCGTCATGAGCAATGGCGCACTCCCACAACCAGACCCAGCGGTCGAAGCCCAGCGTGTCGTATTGTTGATCGAAGACGACGAGGCCGTCCGCCGCTCGCTGCAGATGCTGCTCCATTGGCGCGGCTATGATGTGCGCTCGTTCGCCGGCGCCGCTCCCGTGCTCGAAGGCAATATGATGGACGATGCCGACGTGCTGATCGCCGACTATCGTCTTCCGGACGGCGACGGGATCAGCGTGCTGCGTGCGCTTCGCCGGGCGGACTGGAAAGGCAAAGCGATTCTGATCACCGCCTTCCCTTCACCGACGCTGGCCGAAGCGGCGCGCGCCGCCGGATTCGACGCGGTGCTCGAAAAGCCGCTGCGCCAACACGAACTCATCCGAGTGCTGGCAGGTTAACGCCATGTCGGCCGTTGCGCTCGCTTGGCCCGACACGCGGAGCCGTGCCGTCCCGGCGCCGGAATCGGGTTGCGCGCAATGCGCCGGCCGGCAGCAATCGATCTGCGCCGACCTGCCGCCGGACGTCCTGGGCGAGATGGCACGCATCGGGCGCGTGCGCCGATTGCGGCGCGGGGAGGTGCTGTCGTGGGAAGGCGACGAGACCTATGACGTCGGCAATGTGCGCGACGGCGCGCTCAAGCTCACCGCTTCGCTGCGCGACGGACGCGAGCAGATTCTGGGCGTTGCCTGGCCCGGTTCCTTCGTCGGTGAATTGTTTGCCGACCAATGGACCCATCGCGCGACCGCTTTGGCCAGCACGACGGTCTGCGTCTACCGGCGCGCGGATCTGCATGCCTTGGCTGTCTGCTATCCCGAGATCGCCACATCACTCTTGCGGCGATTCTCGAACGACCTGGACACCGCGCGACGATCGATCCTTTCACTAGGCCGCAAGACTGCCGAAGAACGTGTCGCATCACTGCTGGTCGATATGCGTCGATCAACGCCATGCGATATGACCGGGGCTACCCCCATGTCGCTCAACCGCCAGCAAATGGCCGACCTGCTCGGCCTGACGATCGAGACGGTGAGCCGGAAAATCCGCCGGTTCGAACGGGCTGGCATCATCCAGCTCGTCGGGACCCGTCTGTTCCAGGTGCTCGACGATGTCGGACTGGCCCGATTGGCCGCCTGAAGAATGATCTAAATCCGGGAATCTACGCATCGTCGCGGACGCCGGGCAGGTGCAGAGTCGCCGGCATGACCTGGTACACCATCCGCCTCGACCTCGCCCGCAGCCAAGCCTTTCCCGACGGATCGGCGGCGCATTGCTATCTCCTCCGCGCTCCGCTTTGCGATGACGGAACCATCGACGCTGCGGCGATGCGCGCTCACCCCGATCGGACGACCATATTGCGATCCTGGCCGGACGAGCCTGAGCGGAACGGGTATCTGATCCACAACGGCGCGAGCTGGCGTTTTTCCTATGCTCCGGGCGACGCCGACGACGAACCGATCTTCCACCTCGAAACGCATCCGCTCGCTGTCGGGGCCTATTTGACGGTGCGCGAGCAGGACGGCGAGGATCTCTGTTTCAAAGTGACGCGACGCGACGAGATTTCCCTTCCAGCCTGAGGATGATGCCATGACCGGAACGATGTTGGCGGTGCTGGATGACGTCGAGAGTGGCGCCGGGTTCGTCCGCACCATTTTGGCCCAGGCGGAGCGCATGGATGCGCGCCTGGTCGTCTATCTGCTGACGCCCGGGCCGCTCGCCGCGCCCGATCTCGCGCCGTTTGGCGTATTGTATCTCCCCGACCAGATTCTGCAGGCCGATTCCGAGAAGCAGGTCGAAAAGCTTCGCGCCATGCTGGGTGGAACGACGGTCGACGTCGACATACGCGGTATGTTCGACGATGTTGCCTGGCTCGCCGGCGACGTTCGACGGGCGCGACCAATTTCCGACCTGTCCGTCGTCGGTTCGCACGAGACCTGGGCAATCCCTTATCTGCACCGCCGCGTCACCGAAATGCTCGCGCTAGCCTCGGGCGGTCCATTGCTCATCCTGCCACCGGGGCGCTCGCTGACCACGGTCAATCATGCGGTTCTGGGCTGGAAATCCTGCCCCGAAGCCGTTCGCGCGCTCCACGATCTGGTGGGCCTGCTCGCGCCGGGCGCTCGCGTCGATGTGGTAAGCTGCGGCGACCGGCCGGCGAGCGAGGATGACCCGCATGGGCACGGAGCGGTTGCTGCTTATCTCGGCTATCGTGGGTTCGAAGTGGGATCGGTGTGGCTGGAACGGCGTCACGATGTCGCCGAACAACTCCAGACCCATGCCCTCGAACTGGGGGCCGATCTGCTCGCTGCCGGCGCGTTCGCGCACAGCCGACTGCACGAACTGGTGTTCGGCGGCGTCACCGCCGGGCTGATCAACCAGACACGGATCCCCGTCCTGCTGTCGCGATAGCGATGCCCGACCCCGCTCAATCGCTGCTGTCCCTCGGCTATGCCGGGGCGATCGGCCTGCTGGTCGGCCTGGAAAGGGGCTGGACCGGGCGCGATGCCGATGATGGTCACCGTGTGGCAGGCATCCGGACTTTCGGGTTGCTGGGGATTGCAGGCGGCGCGGCCGCGCTCGTCACCGGACCGATCGGGGTAGCGCTCGTGTTGTTGTGCGGCATCGTGCTGATCGTCGGCTATACGCGCCAGGCGCGGGCACGCGACGGTCAGAGCGCGACCAGCGCGATCGCCGGTCTGCTCGTCCTGGGCCTGGGTGCGCTGGCGGCTTCCGGCCAGCCCGAGGCGGCGTTGGCCGCTGCCGCTGTCGTCATGTTCCTCCTGTCGTCGCGCCAGCGGCTTCACAAATTAGTCGGCGATCTTACTGCTCAGGAGATGCGCGCGGCAGCGGAGTTTGCCATCGTCGCGCTGGTCCTGTTCCCGCTTGCGCCCGATCGCGGCATGGGACCGTTCGGCGCGATCAATCCGCATCGTCTGCTGCTCGTCGTGGTGCTGGTGAGCGGCATTTCGTTCGCCGCCTATCTTGCCGGCCACCATGTTTCGCGCGGGAAAGGCCCGATGCTGACCGCAGCCGTCGGGGCGCTGGTATCGTCGACCGCGGTAACCGCCGCTCTTGCCCGGCGGATGCGGAGCAATCTCGGTGAAACGGGTCCCCTCAGGGTCTCCTTGCTGATCGCCTCGATCGTCGGCGGGCTGCGTGTCCTGGTGCTGATTGCCGTTCTGGCGCCGGCTGCGTTCGCCAATTCTGCCTATGCGATACTGCCCGGCCTGGCGGTACTCGCCGCGGCGGCGGTTTGGGCGGGCAAGGGCGGTGTACCCGCCGGCGAGGAATGGACGCCTGTCGGCAACCCGCTCGAACTCGGCGCGGCGGTGACCTTCGCCGCGATCGCCGCGGTCGCGACGCTTGGCGCGCGACTGGCATCGTCCGCGTTTGGCTCGTCCGGCTCGCTGATCGTGTATACCGCGACCGGCATGGCCGATGTGGATGCCGCGATTCTCGCTTTCTCGTCATTGACGGTCGGTGAGCAGGCGATGTTGGCGACCCCGGCATTGGCCGCGCCCGTCGCCGCCAACATGCTGTTGAAGGCAGTCGTCACCATTGTCCTGTCGCGCAATCGGGCTGGCGCGGTGGCGGCGTTATCGCTCTTCGCCTGCGCCGCGGTCATCGTGTTCGCGGCGACCGTCATCTGGTTTCGCGCCTGATCGATGCATGAGGCGACGACGTCGCTTCAGCCGCCGCCTGTTCCCAGGACGAACATGTTGTCGAGCCACCGCTCGCGCTTGGCCGCATTCTGTTCAACGGCGCCGTATAGAATGTGATGCACCGGCCCGATCCCGACGAACTTCAGGATGTTGCGCTCGAGGCTTTTCACGCTGTGCGAGCGGAACCACAGGGCATAGAAGGCGGCCGGCATTCCCATCGTCACGACCACCGTGGCCGACTTGCCGCGTAACAGGCCGCCGCCCAGCGATCCCTGGTCATTCAGCGCGAATCCCGGCCGCATGACCTGTTCCAGGAACGCCTTGAGCAGCGCCGGCACGTCGCCGAGCCAGAGCGGATAGAAGAAGACGATATGGTTGGCCCAGGCGATCGACGCCTGGGCATCGGCGATCGCTGGCGAGGGCTGTTGCTTCGCCCATTCCTCCCTCGATCGCAGGATCGGGATCTCCGTCGTTGCCAGATCGATCCGGCGTACCTCATGCTCCCAGGCAAGGGCGCCCTTGGCATAGCGGTCCGCCAGCGCATGGATCAGCCTGGCCCGATCGGGATCGGGATGACCGTCAATCACCAGGATGCGGCGCTTCATTCGGCCGGTTCCATCTCCGCCGCGTCAGGCTGCCGCAACGTGCGGCGCAGCAATACTTCCGATCCAAGATCGGTGCCCGGCACCGGCACGAAGCCCGCTTCGCGTTCGAGCGTCAATGCGGCCCGGTTTTCGCAGCTCTCGACCGCCTCGATCGCGCCGATACCCTCGGCCTCGGCGTAGCGGACGACGTGCTCGACCAGGGTCCAGCTGACGCCCTTGCCCTTGAAATCGCTGCGGACCGAAACCGCCAGTTCGGCGCGTTCGCGATCCGGATCGCACGCCAGCAGCGCCGACGCGATCGCGGTGCCGTCGGGGGCGAAGGCCAGGAAGTGCATCGTCCGCCAGTAATCGATCTGGGTCATCGCCACGAGCCGGTCGCGGCCGACATCGCGCAGGCCAGTCAGGAAACGGAACCGCAAATCGTCGGTGGTGACATGGTGGAAGAGATCGGCCAGCGCTTCCTCGTCGTCGGGCAGGACCGGCCGCACGTGCATCGTCACGCCGTCGCGCGTCGTCAAATCGGCGGTCCATTCCATCGGCGCCGGCCGGATGACGAGCCGCGAACCGGTGTCGTCGAGCGACAGGCCGATCCGGGCGTCGAGCGCGATCGCGCCATGTTCGTCGACGAGCAGTGGATTGATGTCGAGCTCGGCGATTTCGGGCAGGTCGATGACCAGGGCCGACACCGCATTGAGCACACGCAAGACGGCGTCGATGTCGACCGCGGGCACGTCGCGATAGGCGCCGAGCAGGGTCGCCACGCGCGTTCCTTCGATCATTTCCCCGGCCAGCACGCTGTCGAGCGGGGGCAGCCCGAAGGCGACGTCGCGTGTCATCTGGACCGCCTTGCCGCCGGCGCCGAAGGCGATCACCGGCCCGAAGGTCGGATCGCGCGCGACGCCGATCAGCAATTCGCGGCCCGATGGGGAATTGACCATGGTCTCGATCTCGAATCCGGTGATCGACGCTTCAGGATGCTCGTGTCCCAACCGGGTCGCCATATCCGCCGCGACGCGCTGCGCGTCTTCGACGGTGGCGACGTTGAGCGCGACACCGCCGACATCGGACTTGTGCGGTAATTGCGGGGAGACCACCTTCACAGCATAAGGCGGCGGAAGGTCGGCGCAGACGCGGGCGATGGTATCGCAGTCGCGGGCGAGCATGCCTTGGACCACCGGAATGCCATAAGCGCCGAGCACGGCTTTGGCCTCGGTTGCCGAAAGTTGCTGGCGGCCCGCATTGCGGGCCCCGACGATGACGGCACGCGCCCGGGCGCGATCGCTGGCAGGGACGAGCTGGTGCGCCGGCGCGCGCATCAGCGCTTCGCGGACGGCGCTGGCCTTGGCAAGATAACCGAAAGCGCGGACGGCATCGTCCAGATTGTCGAAGACGGGAATGCCGGCGGCGTCGAACAGCGTCCGCGGCGCTTCGGCATTGCGTGGCCCCATCCAGCAAGCGATCAGCGGCTTGGCGGCGCCCGCGTCGGCCCGTGCGGCGATCACGCCCCTGGCGATCTCTTCGCCTGTCGCAACCGCGGTGGGGCAATGGATGATCAGTGCCGCATCGACCGCCGGATCGGCGAGGACCGCGCGCGTGGCGGCGGAGAAACGCTCGGCCCGCGCGTCGCCGACGACATCGATCGGGTTGGCGCGTGACCATCCCGCCGGCAGGTCGGGGTCGAGCGCGGCTATCGTATCGGCGGACAACGCCGCCAGGCTGGCACCGACACCGGGCAATGCATCGGCCGCGAGCACGCCCGCGCCGCCGCCATTCGAAACGATCGCCAGCCGATCACCGTAAGGCGGACGGTAGCGTGACAGGATCTGCGCCGCGTCGAACAACTCGCCCAGCGTGTCCACCAGGATGATGCCCGCGCGGCGGAAGGCGGCGGCATAGACGTCGTAGGACCCGGTCAACGCGCCGGTATGTGAGAATGCCGCCTTGCCCGCAGCCGCGGTCCGGCCGGCCTTGATCGCGATCACTGGTTTGATGCGCGACGCGGCGCGCGCCGCCGACATGAACTTGGCCGGGTTGGTGACCTGTTCGACATAGAGCAGGATGGCGTCGGTGTGCGGGTCTGCCGCGTAGAAGTCGATCAGGTCGCCGAGGTCGACATCGGCCATGTCGCCCAGCGATACCACGCCCGAAAAGCCGACACGGCGGTCGGCCGCCCAATCGAGCATCGCCGTGATGAGCGCGCCGCTCTGCGACAGGAAAGCGAGCCGTCCGGCGGTCGCATTGCGCGGCGCGAACGAGGCATTGAGCCCGGCATGCGGTAACAGCAATCCCAGGCAATTGGGCCCGATCAGGCGAACGTCGTGCGGCCGCGCGGCGTCGAGCATCGCCTGGCGCGCGGTGGCGTCGTGGGGGACGGACGAAATGACGGTCACGACCCGCGTGCCGATCGTTCCCAATTGATCGATGATGGCGGGGATGGTCGCGGCGGGCGTAACGACGATGGCAAGATCGGGCTTGCGCGGCAGGTCGGCGATCGACGCCACCCACCAGACGTCATCCAGCTCGACCTTGTCTGGGTTCACCGCGAACACCGTTCCGGCGAAACCGCCGTCGATGATATTCTCCAGCACGCGCGTGCCGAGCGAGCCGGCCTTGCTCGATCCGCCGATGACGGCGATCGATTGCGGGTGGTTGAGTGCGTCGAGATGTCGGATCGTCATGGTGCAATTTCCGCCCAAAGCCAGAGTATCGGGCGGACTGTGCCGGGCGGATCAATCGATCTCCATCCGTATTGCCCCGGATGCCGGCCGACCCGTTCTACGGGTTACTACGCATTTGGATTCGACCGGAATTCGCACATGTCACGCCGGCACGGGGAGAGCGGATTTGCTGTACCAAAAACTATTCACCCAGGCGATCGACCGGCTGCATGCCGAAGGGCGGTATCGCGTGTTCATCGACATATTGCGCAACAAGGGGGCCTTCCCCAATGCGCGGTGTTTTGCCGGGCATAACGGACCGATGCCGATCACGGTGTGGTGCTCGAACGATTATCTGGCGATGGGCCAGCACCCCAAGGTGATCGCGGCGATGGAAGAAGCGCTGCACGATGTCGGCGCCGGCTCGGGCGGCACGCGCAACATCGGCGGCAACACACATTACCATGTCGATCTCGAGGGCGAGCTGGCCGACTTGCATGGCAAGGAAGGCGCGCTGCTGTTCACCTCGGGCTATGTCTCGAACGAGGCGACCTTGGCGACGCTCGGCAAGATCCTGCCTGGCTGCATCATCTTCTCGGACGAGCTCAACCACGCCTCGATGATCGCCGGCATCCGCAATTCGGGCTGCGACAAGCGGGTGTTCCGCCACAATGACCTTGCGCATCTCGAGGAACTGCTCGCCGCCGAAGACCCCAACGCGCCCAAGCTGATCGCGTTCGAGAGCGTCTATTCGATGGAAGGCGATATCGCCCCGCTGGCGGCGATCTGCGACCTGGCCGACAAATACAATGCGCTGACCTATCTCGACGAGGTCCATGCCGTCGGCATGTACGGACCGCGCGGTGGCGGCATTTCGGAGCGCGACCAGGTCGCCGACCGGATCACGATCATCGAAGGCACGCTGGGCAAGGCGTTCGGGGTGATGGGCGGCTATATCGCGGCCGACCAGACGATCATCGATGTCATCCGCAGCTATGCGCCGGGCTTCATCTTCACGACCTCGCTGTCGCCGGTGCTGGTTGCCGGCGTGCTGGCGAGCGTGCGCCACCTCAAGGCCTCGACCGCCGAGCGCGACGGCCAACAGGCATCGGCCAGGATGCTCAAGGCGATGCTGGCCGAAGCGGGGCTGCCGGTGCTGCCAGGCGACACGCATATCGTGCCGCTGATGGTCGGCGACCCGGTCAAGGCGAAGCGGATCAGCGACATCCTGCTCGCCGAATACGGCGTCTATGTTCAGCCGATCAACTACCCGACCGTGCCGCGCGGCACCGAGCGTCTTCGCTTCACGCCCGGCCCCGCACATGACGAAGCGATGATGCGCGATCTCACCAAGGCACTGGTCGACATCTGGAACCGGCTCGAACTGGAAAGTGCCGTTCGCCTCGCGGCGTAATGGCGATCAGCAATCGGGACAGTCTTCGCCGTCGCTGGCCAGCTTCCGGCTGCAAACCGCGTGGCACCCCGTAGGCGATTCCTCGCGCGGGGCTTTTTTGCGATCGAGCAGGATGGCGATGCGGTGACTGCTATCGCCGCAGATCGACAGCGTCAGAACCTGTGAAGGCGGGCAGCAGGCAATAGCCAGCGCCAGCCGAGTAACCGCTGCAATCCCCATCCAGGCCGCCGCGCCCTCAATCATCCCGATCATCCTCGATCAGAATACGCATGGAGGCGCCGTCGAGATCCTCGAACTGGCCATCGCGAACCGCCCAGAAGAAGGCCGCGAGACCAGCGAGGCCGAGGCCAAGCGCGAATGGGATGAGCAACAGGATGCCGTTCATCGTACCGCGCCCCTCAACCGCAGCGCATTGGCGACGACCAACAGCGACGATCCCGACATCGCTGCCGCGGCAATCAACGGCGTCACGTGCCCCAGGATGGCGAGCGGCACGGCGATCGCATTGTAGCCGATCGCCAGCGCGAAGTTCTGGCGCACGACCGACATTGTCCGCCGCGCGGCCGCGATCGCCAGGGGGACGGGCATCAACCGGTCACCGAGAAAGACGATATCGGCAGCGAGCGTGCCGACATCGCTCGCGCTTCCCGGGGCCATCGCGACATCCGCGCTCTTGAGCGCCGGACCGTCGTTGAGCCCGTCGCCGACCATCAGGACGTGGTGCCCCGCAGCTTGAAGCTTGCCGACGTGATCATATTTGTCGCCCGGCGACATCCGCGCCTGGGCGGCGACGCCGAGCGTCGCGGCGAGTTCCGCGACAGCGGCGGGCGTGTCGCCTGACAACATCTCCACGGTCAGTCGCGAACGATGCAGGCGCGCGATCGCCTCCGCCGCATCGGGCCGGGTTTCGTCCCTCAGCACGACCATGCGGGGTGGCTGTTCTCCGACGCGATAGGCGATGGCGGTGCGATCATAGTTCAGTTCGCTGTCCTGGGCGATCCAGTCGGGCCGCCCCAGCCGGCAGCGGACCCCGGCGATTTCCCCTTCGAGCCCCAATCCGGCCTGTTCGATCAGATAGGCGGAGGGCAGCGCCACCGCGCCGGCTCGTTGCGCCGCCGCCGCGATGGCGCGCGACATCGGGTGCGTGCTGCCGCGTGCCAGGGTGTACAGGATCGACAAGGTGGCGACGTCGTCAGGCATGCCGCTGACTGGAGCGAAGCGTCCCAGCGTCGTCGTTCCGGTCTTGTCGAGCAGCACGGTATCGACGCGCGACAGGCGCTCGATCGCACTGCCGTCCTTGACCAGCATGCCCGCACGCATCAGCGCACCCGAGGCGACGACATGTGCGATCGGCACCGCCAGCCCCAGCGCGCACGGGCAAGTGATGATGAGCACGGCGACCCCGATCGTCGCCGCGTGATGAACGCCGGCACCGGCGATCAGCCAGCCGAGGAAACTGAGCGCAGCCAGCGTATGGACCGCGGGTGCATAAAGGCGCGATGCGCGATCGGCGATCCGTACATAGCGCGATTTGACCTGGTGCGCCGTTTCCATCAGCCGCGCGATATCCGCAATCGCCGTATCGTCGCCCGTTCGTGTCACACGGATTACCAGCGGGGCGGCGACATTGATCGTGCCGGCGAGAACCTCGCCATCGGCCTCCACCGGGTCGGGCGCGCTTTCGCCCGTCACCAGCGATCGATCGACCAGGCTGGTGCCGGTCTCGACGATCCCGTCGACCGGGATCCGCTCCCCGGCGGCGACGAGCACGCGGTCGCCGGGGCGCAGATCGGCGATCGGCCGCCGCGAGGACGATCCATCGACAGCAAGGACCAGCGCGTCGGCGGGAACCTGGTGCAGCAAGGCCGCGACGCTGTCGCGGGCGCGGGCGCGCATGACGCTGTCGAGAAAGCGCCCCGCGAGCAGGAAGAACAGCAGCATGACCGCGCCGTCGAAATAGGCATGCTCGCCGCCGGTGGCGGTCTCGTACACGCTCATCAACGTGGTCAGCACGACGCCGATCGAGATCGGCACATCCATGTTGGTGCGGCCGCGGCGCAACGCGCTCCACGCATTGATGAAGAAGGGCCGGCCGGCAAAGCCTACCGCCGGGATCGCGATCAGCGCGGACAGCCAATGGAACAGGCCGCGCGTCGTGTCGTCGGCGCCCGACCAGACCGATACCGACAACAGCATGATATTCATCGCCGCGAACCCGGCCACGCCGAGCGCGAGCAACAGCCGGCGGCGTTCGCCGTCCTCGCTTGCGCTTTCGGCGGCAGCGAACGGATGCGCCCGAAAACCCATCCCCTCGACCGTGCGGACCAGCGTCGCCGCATCGATTGCCGGAACATGGGCGACACGCAGCCGATGCGTCGAGAGATTCATCCGGGCTGTCGCGATCCCGGGCAGGGCATGCAGGCCGCCCTCGATCTTGGCGATGCACGAGGCGCAATGCACGCCCTCGACGGTCAGATCGGTCGTCGCCAGACTATCGTCGCGGCGGATGACGACCGGCGCGTTCATACCCTGATCTCATCGTCGAACGCGGCCTTCTCGGCGCCGGTATCGACCTCGATGCGCACCAGCCACCGGCCATGCGGCAAGCGGTCGACCGAGCGGTACATCCCGTCCCCGATTGACCGCAGACGAACCTTCCGCTGCGCAACCAACCCGACGGGATGGTTGGCGACGATGCTGACCATCGCGCCCTCGACTGGCCGGCCGGCGCGCGACAGGCGCAGTGAGATCGTCCCGGCGGAATCGGCGGTCGGCGCGGCTTGCCACCCCTGGCGCTCCTGCTGGCGGCCCTCTGCCAGCCAGCGATTGTAATGCGTCGTCGCGACATAGGAATTATCGACGACCAAGCCGCCAAACGTGCGGATCGCGTCGCTGGCCATCACCATGTTGACCGCGATCACCACGCCGAAAAAGCCGATCATGATCGCCAGCATGTGCCAGCCGGTAAAGCGTGCGGTCATCATCTACTCCGGGCGTTCGAAGACACTGGACACGGACGCGACGCCGCCTTCGCGATCGAGCGCACGCGCGGTGAAGGTGATCGGCGTATGCTCTTCCTCGGCTGCGGGCGCGGCCACGAACAGCGGCACTTTGGCAACCTGATCGGCCGGGACGGTCAGGCGGATCGTGCGGGTGGCGGCCTCGCGTGACCCTTGTTCGGTCCAGATCACGGCATCGACTCCCTGCAGATGCAGTTCGACGCTGCGCGGGCGACCTTCCATATTGCGCACGTTGATCGAATAGCTGTTGCGGATGCTGCCGTCCGACAGCCGCACCCACATCGGATTGCGGTTCTGCAGCGCCTCGACCGTCAGCCGCGTGCGCGTGCCGAGCGAGAAGAGCATGGCGAGCCCGACCGCCGACCAGGCGGTGAGATAGATCAGCGTGCGCGGCCGCAACAGCCGGCGCAGCGGCGGCAATGCCGGCTTGCCCGCGGTCTCGAGCTGCGCATCGACCTCCGTCGTATAGCCGATCAGCCGCGGTGGTCGTCCGACCCGCTTCATCACGTCGTCGCACGCGTCGATGCACAGGCCGCAAGTGATGCAGCCGATCTGCGGGCCTTCGCGGATGTCGATCCCGGTCGGGCAGACCGCGACACAGGCATTGCAGTCGATGCAATCGCCGATCCGCGACGCACCGGTCGCGAGGTCGGCCAGTACGATATTGCCGTCGCGCGCTTCAGCAGCACGCTTCACGCCATGGCTACGCGGTTCGCCGCGCCAACTCTTGTAAGTCACCGCGAGCGTGCGCTCGTCCATCATCGCGCCCTGGATACGCGGCCACGGACACATATAGATGCATACCTGCTCGCGCATCAGGCCACCCAACGTGAAGGTGGTGAAGGTCAGGACCCCGATCGTCGCATAAGCGACGAATGGCGCGGCGCCGTCGAGGAGTTCGCGGGCGAGGGTAGGCGCATCGGTGAAGTAGAAGACCCAGGCGCCACCCGTCGAAACGGCAATCGCCAGCCACAGGACGATCTTGCTCGTCCGCTTGGCGATCTTGGCTGGTCCCCAAGGCGCGCGATCGAGGCGGATCTGCGCGTTGCGGTCCCCCTCGATCATGCGCTCGACATGCACGAACAGATCGGTCCAGACCGTCTGAGGGCAGGCATAGCCGCACCAAGCGCGGCCGACCGCCGAGGTCACCAGGAACAGTCCGATCGCCGCCATGATCAGCAACCCGGCCACATAATAGAATTCGTGCGGCCAGATCTCGATCGAGAACATGTAGAACCGACGATGCGCCAGGTCGATCAGCACCGCCTGATCGGGAGCGTAGGGCCCGCGGCCCCAGCGCAGCCACGGCGTGACGTAATAGATGACCAGCGCGACCGCCATCACCGCCCATTTCAATCGGCGGAACGTCCCGTCGATCTTCTTGGGAAACACCTTGCGGCGCGCGGCGAAGAAATGTTCCTCGCCCTTGGTCAGGTCGCGTGGGTCCGACATCTCACTTGGCCGCGACGGTCGTGGCCGGTGCCGCGGCTGGGAGCGCTTCGCCGCCACCGAGCGAGTGGACATAGACCGCAAGCATCTTCAGCGTGATCGGGTCGAGCTTCTTTCCCCAGGCCGGCATGATCCCGTAGCGCGCGTTGGTCACCGTTTGGGTCAGGCTGTCGCGATCGCCGCCATAGAGCCAGATCTTGTCGGTCAGGTTCGGCGCGCCGAAGTCGCGGTTTCCCTGGCCATTGGCGCCATGACACGCCGCGCAATTGTTGGCGAAGATCGTGCCGCCACGCTTGGCCGACGGGCTCATCGCTTCCTGGTGCGAGATGAAGCGCACATAGGAAACGGCATCCTGAACCTCTTCGGGCTTGAGGATCTCGTCCTTGCCGAACGCCGGCATCTGCGACATGCGCGTGCTGTCGTCGCCCGGGAACCGTACGCCGTCGAGCAGGGTCCGCTGGATCGACTTGATGTCGCCGCCCCACAACCAATCGTCGTCGTTCAAATTGGGATAGCCCTTGCTGCCCGCGGCGCCCGATCCGTGGCACGCCGAACAATTGATGCGAAACGCCGCGCGGCCACCGTCGATCGCCGCGTGCATCAAGGTCGGGTTCTTCTCGATTTCCTCGATCGGCAGACGATCGATCGCCGCGAGCGTGGACGCCTTGGCCTTTTGATCGGCGGCGAGTTCCGCCTCCAGCTGGCCCTTGCTGGTCCAGCCCAGCACGCCCGGCGTACCGCGCGTCAAGAGCGGCCAGGCCGGATAGGCGATGCAATAACCGATCGCGAAGACGATGGTCGCGTACAGGATATACAGCCACCACCGCGGCATCGGCGTGTCGAGTTCTTCGATCCCGTCCCATTCGTGACCGACAGTCGGGGTGCCGGTCGCCTGGTCGATGCGGCCTTTCTCAGACATCGGCCTGATCCTCTTCGAAAATGCTGGTGGCGGCGCGGCGCGTGGCCGCACTCGAATTCGGGCGGAAGGCCCAGCCGACAAAGCAGAGGAAGGCCACGCTCATCAGCACGAGCCCCCAAGAGTCGGCGAATTCGCGGAGCGCATTATAGCTCATCGTGCCTGCTCCCGTGCCGCCGCCTTCTTGAAGTCGACCTGGGTGCCGAGCATCTGGAGATAGCCGACAAGCGCATCCATCTCGGTCAGCCGGCCGGGATTGCCGTCGTAATCGCGCGATTGCGCGCCGGGATAGCGCTTGGCGAGTTCGGCCTTGTCGCCGTCGCCGAAGTCGCCCTGGGTCAGGACGTCGGCGACCGCTTTCTTGACGTCGTCGTCGCTGTACGGAACCCCGACGTCGCGCAACGCGGTCAGGTCGCGGTCGATATTGGGCAGCTTCAAATCGCGCTCGGCGAGGAAGGCATAACCCGGCATGATCGATTCCGGCACGACCGAACGCGGATCGGTCAGATGCTGGCGGTGCCATTCGTCCGAATAGCGTCCGCCGACGCGGGCCAGATCGGGGCCGGTGCGCTCAGATCCCCATAGAAACGGGTGGTCGTACATGCTCTCCGACGCCAGGCTGTAATGGCCATAGCGTTCGACCTCGTCGCGAAACGGGCGGATCATCTGGCTGTGGCAGAGCGAGCAGCCTTCCCGGATGTAGATGTTGCGCCCAGTGAGCTCGAGCGGGGTGTACGGCCGCACGCCGTCGACCTTGGGCACCGTCTCCTTGATCCAGAACAACGGCGCGATTTCGACGATGCCGCCGATCGCGACGACGAGCAAAGAGAGCACCAGCAGCAACATCACGTTGCGTTCGACGACCTTATGCTTCTGAAGGAATGAAATGGCCATTGCTGCTTACTCGGCGGCAAGAGGAAGAGGAGCGGCGGTGGCACCGTCGGCGGGCGTCCGGACCACCGGACGGTCGCTGGCCGGGTCGAACGCGGCATCGGCGAGTGGGGCTTCGCTGCGCAGCTTGCCCGCGATGGTCATCCAGATGTTCCAGACCATGAACAGCGCGCCGACGAAGTAGAGCAGGCCACCGGCGGTACGGATCACGTAATATGGATGCAGCGCGGCGACGACTTCGGCGAACGAGTAGACGAGATAGCCGTCCTGGCCATATTCGCGCCACATCAGGCCCTGGGTGATACCGGCGACCCACATCGACGAGGCGTAGAGGACGATCCCCAGCGTCGCGCACCAGAAGTGCCAATTGACCATGCGCAGCGAGTAGAGCCGCTCGCGACCCCACAAGCGCGGCGTCATGTAATAGAGCGCGCCGAAGGTGATCATGCCGTTCCAGCCGAGCGCGCCCGAATGGACATGGCCGATGGTCCAGTTGGTGTAGTGCGACAGCGAGTTGACGCTCTTGATCGACATCATCGGGCCTTCGAAGGTCGACATGCCGTAGAAGGCGAGCGCGAAGACCATCATGCGGATGATCGGGTCGGTGCGGATCTTGTCCCAGGCGCCGTTGAGCGTCATCAGGCCGTTGATCATGCCGCCCCAGCTCGGCATCCACAGCATCACCGAGAACACCATGCCGAGCGTCTGCGCCCAGTCGGGCAGCGCGGTATAGTGAAGGTGGTGCGGACCCGCCCAGATGTAGAGGAAGATCAGCGACCAGAAGTGAACGATCGACAGGCGATAGCTGTAGATCGGCCGCTCGGCCTGTTTGGGCACGAAATAATACATCATGCCGAGGAAGCCGGCGGTCAGGAAGAAGCCGACCGCGTTATGGCCGTACCACCATTGCGTCAGCGCATCCTGAACCCCGGAAAAGGCCGAATAGGATTTCGATCCCAGCCATGACGGCGGCACCGAGATGTTGTTGACCAGGTGCAACATCGCCACGGTGATGATGAAGCCGAGATAGAACCAGTTGGCGACGTAGATGTGCGGTTCCGACCGCTTCACGATCGTGCCGACGAAGACGATCAGATAGCTGACCCAGACAATCGTCAGCCAGATGTCGACATACCATTCGGGCTCGGCATATTCGCGGCCCTCGGTGATGCCCAACATATAGCCGGTCGCCGCCAGGACGATGAACAGCTGGTATCCCCAGAACACGAAGCGGGCGAGGGCGGGTGCGAACAGCCGCGCGCGGCACGTCCGCTGCACGACATAGAAACTGGTCGCGATCAGCGCGTTGCCGCCGAATGCGAAGATGACCGCAGAGGTGTGGAGCGGACGCAGGCGCCCGAAGGAGGTATATTCGATGCCGAGATTGAAGATCGGCCATGAAAGCTGCGATGCGATCAGGATGCCGACCAGAAATCCGGCGACGCCCCAGAAGACGGTCGCGATGACGCCCCAGCGTATCACGTCGTCATAATAACGGTCGGGACGTACCGCTTCCGGCGCGCGCCCGATCTGCCGCAGCGTATAGAAAGCCGCGATCGTCGCCGCGGCGGCGGAGATCATCATGTGCACGGCAAAGCCGGTATCGGCCGCAAAGCCCGCTGCGCTCACGCACAGGAACATCAATAGGAGCCAACCCCCGGCTCTGGTCACGACGTCGTCCAAATCGACCCCCCGAAAAGCGTTGTCACCCCGGTTCATGGGGGTGGCGGCGGCTTAGCCGGGGGGATCGGCGCGGCTCTATGCGTAGTTTCCCCAAGGCCTTGCCGGCGCGATGGGCCGGTGGTCGTCAATGCCGGCGAATTCCTTGACCACGATCAAATCCAGGCCGTGGAGCAGGGGTTTATGGGTTTTTGTGACGAGGCGGCAGAGGGGGCAATCGGGTCGCCTCGTCACTTTCCATCAGCCGAGGCACGACCCGTCATGCAGACCGACGAAATGCTCACCACGCCGTTCTGGCGCCGATCCCACTATCTTGATCGCATGACGTTGCGCGATCTCGCCGGCGCCTATTTCCGTCATTACGCGATCGTCACCTATCTGCTGCTGGCGGCGGCGATGCTGGGCCTGTACGGCTACCGGCCGGCCTCGCCGATCCAGACCGCCGCGGCGATCGCGCTGGTCGTCCTGGCCTATCCGCTGGTCTGGTATTCGCTCCATCGCTGGGTGCTGCACAGCAACTGGATGTTCAAGGTCCCGTTCCTGGCCGCGGCATGGAAGCGCATCCATTATGACCACCACCAGGATCCCAATCACCTGGAGGTGCTGTTCGGCGCGCTCTACACGACGCTGCCGACCTTATTGCTGGTCGCGGCATTGCCCGGGTGGCTGATTGGCGGGACGGGCGGGGCTGCCGCCGGGTTTGCCGCCGGCCTGCTCGTTACCTGCTTCTACGAATTCGCGCATTGTATCCAGCACCTGTCCTACAAGCCGCGGCTGCGGTTTCTCGCGGTTATGAAGGCGCGCCATCTCGAGCATCATTTCCACGACGAACGCGGCAATTTCGGCATCACCAATTTCGTCTGGGATCACCTGTGCGGGACCTATTACACGCGGCCGCAACGTCCCGCCAAAAGCGCCACGGTTTTCAATCTCGGCTATGACGACGGGATGGCCCGCCGCTATCCCTGGGTCGCGCGCCGGTCGGGCGGCGTCGCTGCCGGCCATCCGCGATATCGGGCCGGCGCGTATGACTGAGCCATGGCCGATGCTCGACCGATGGTTCGCCGACGCCGCGGCAACCGATCCAGCCTTCTACAACGCCGCCGTCCTGGCGACAGCGGACCGAACGGGTCCGTAATTCCCCGAATATCGCGGTCGCAGCCGGCGCAATAGGGTGAGCGCCGGCTATTTCGCGGGGACGGCGATGAAGAATATCCTGGTATTGATCCATGACGACCCGGGGCAGGAGGCGCGCCTCCAGCTGGCATTGGATGTGACGAGGATGTTCAACGGGCACCTGATGTGCCTGGACGTCGCAATTCCTTCGATCGCGCTCGCGGACGAGGCATTCGGCGGTGGGGTCGGCGCGATCCTGCTGGCCGAAGAGGTCACCCATGAGGCCGCCAATCGCACCCGATTGGAACAGCGGCTGAAGATCGAAGGCGTTTCCTGGGAATGGGCTGACGCGACGGGCCGGGTTGCCCCCAGCCTGCGCGCTGCGAGCCAGTTTGCGGACCTGATCGTCGTCAACCGGCGGCTGGACGATTTCCCGAGTTCGGACATGCGCGCCGTCGCCGGCGAAGTGATCGCGCGATCGGGCAAACCCGTATTCGCCGTTCCGGAGAGTCTGCGCCGATTCCGGCCAGCCTGTGCCATGATCGCCTGGAACGGATCGACCGGCTCGATGGCGGCGGTGCGGCACGCGCTTCCTCTTTTACAGCACGCCGACCGCGTGTTCCTGACCGAAGTGGAAGGGCGCGGTGAAGGGTCCGCCGAGGCTGCGGCCAGCTATTTGTCGCGATACGACGTGCATGTCCGCGTCGAGCGACTGGCGCCCGAAAACGGCGACATCGGCCGCACGTTGATCAGCCGCGCAGTAAGACACGACGCAGGCTATATGATTGCCGGCGGATTCGGGCACTCGCGGTTGACGGAAGCGCTGTTCGGCGGCGTCACTCGCGACTTGCTCACGCACGCTCCATGTCCCGTGTTCATGGCGCACTGACGGTAATCATATCCTGCGCGCGAGCATCGTCCTTGACCGGAGAGAGCGCAAAGGAAAGCAGCGGGAGCGATAGCGCATAGGCATATTGCGTGAGCGAGACGCCGATGTTGAACGGGAACCAGATAGTGGGAACCCCAAGCCGGGAAAGCTCATTGATGAACAGCGCTACAGCGACCACCGCCATCGTTGTCAGTGCTAGCAATCTGCGTTCGCCGCGCGCGATGATCCGCACCGCAATCACCACGAACAGGACGGCGAAGACGGCGCGTCCAACGGCGACCAATGCATCTGCATGTGTAATCGCTCCGACGACTCTTACCACCCAGGCGGCTATACCGGTCAGCAAGACGATCCGCCTATCGCGGCCGTCCGCCCAGTCGTTCCAGGCAGCCGTCCATGCCAGCATGGCGAGTGGCGAGAGCAGAATGGCGTTCTGCCGATCCAGTGTCGAAATACCGATCAGGTCGGTCCAGGAGGCGACCGCGTTTCCCAGCCTGAGGCAAGCAGTCGCAACGAGGGCGATCGATAACCACCGGGCAAAGCCTGGCCTGGCCATCGAGGGAGCCACGACGAGCGCGATCCCGGCGAGCAGGAACATCATGATCGGCAGCGCGATTTCGACGATGTAGCCGGCAATGGTTCGATGCCATTGGGCATTGTACAATGTGTCGCCGAACGAGGCCGCGGCCAGAGTGGGCACGCTCCTGAGTCCACCGCTCTGATTGTCCCGACCAAGTCCCGGTTGCATGAAGGTCCTGATCGCCAGCAACGCGGAATGCTCGCTCGCCGATGGCGGAAGCTTGACCAGGAACGGCCGGGCACCGACCACTTTCGGATCATGGCCCAGCCTGCCGATGCCGCCGATCGGCTTGCCATTCCAGAACATCTCATAACCGTCATCGACCATCGTCGGGCCAAGCAACGCCAAGTCGCCCTGCGCGGGCAAGGCGACGCGGCGGCGATACCAGCCATAACCCTCAAGATCGGGATGGCCGCGCGCGTGCCAACCGGCGAGATAGCCGGGAAGGCCGACGTCGAAATCGTGATTGCTCGGTAGCGAAACCAGGTCGATCCGATCCCAGTTGCGATCGTCGGTCCGCGGGTCGGCCCATCGTGGATCGTCGCCCGCGTGGAAGCGCCACGACCCGTCCAGCACCCTCGCCGGGCCAACCGGATCGGGCCGGCCGCCGATCGCGAGCATTGCGACGACCGAGAGCAGCATCACCAGACAGAGAGAGCAGAACCAGAACCGCAGCCGCTGAGACAATTCGCTTCCCCTACAAGCTGCCCGAACGAAGGTGCATTTGGAAACTGGAGCAGGTAGACCTGACTGCACCAGTTAAGTGTGTTTCACTGGTGCAGTCAACGGAGTGCAGGTTGGATGGCCATTTCCTCTCCCCGTCCGGTTTCCGCGATCCGCCTGGATGGCGGCCGCTTGTCCATCGATTTCGCCAACACGATCCACGACCGGTTCGCGGCGGACGTGGAGGATTATATCGCGACCCCCGAACGCTATGTGGAATGGGCCAGGCGCTCGGGCGCGATCGCTGCCGACGAGGCGATGGAGGTGTCGCGACTGGAGGGAGAGGGCGAACGTCTCCTGGCGGAGGTTCGCTCGCTGCGGGACGCCGCTTATCTGCTCTTGTCCGCCTGCATCGACGGGGTCTCTCTTCCCAAAGACCCGCTGCTCGTTGCAAATCACTGGCTGCTACGAGCGCGCCAGAGCCAGTCGCTGGAGGAAAACGGGCTCCTATTTCTGCACGCGGACCCGGCGGATTTCCGGCTTCCGCTCAAGCGGATCGCCCTGGACGTCGTGGATACGCTCGCAGAGGCGCGCGCCGGCAAGTTCACGCTCAAACATTGTGCGAACCGGAGCTCTTGCGGGTGGATATTCGCGGATACCAGCAAGAACGGACGACGGCGGTGGTGCGCGATGCAAACCTGCGGGACCGCCAGCAAAACCGAGACTCGCCGGAACAAGGGCTAAGGCCTGCGACACGCCGCAAGCAGGAACCAAGCAGCTGGAATGAGCAGAGCCGGATCATAACTCCGGGTTATCGGCGCAAGACGTAATTGCGATTGATTCCTCGCCCCCGCTCACGGACGTTGCAGTGCCCGGTCAGCAATAAGACCGAGAGCAAAATAACATCAGGGGAAAATCATGGGGCCTCATTCGTGTTCCAATGCCGCACGTCTGCGCTACGCGTACCTTGCTGGTTGCGCCGCGATCTTGCTGGTATCTCCGCCCGCATTTGCCGCGAGCGCCAATAACGAGGCGCCGACCGGACAGGAAACGCCCCCTGTTACTCAGCCGAGTGACGACCAACCACAAAAGGACATAGTCGTCACCGGTTCGCTGGTCCGCAGCACCGGTTTCACCGCACCGACGCCGGTCACGGTGATCGATGCCGACGCCTTGGCGCGGGTCTCCGCGCCCAATGTCGCCGACGCGATCAACCAGATGCCGGCGCTGCGTCCCTCGCTCACCCCGACCAGCGCGGTGAACGCCGGCGGCGGCACGCAGATCGGCGGTAACTATCTCGACCTGCGCGGTCTCGGCTATGCCCGTACTCTGGTGCTGCTCGATGGCCGGCGCTACGTGCCGTCCAACCCGACCGGCGCGGTCAACCTCAACAACATTCCCCAGGCGTTGATCGATCGCGTCGACATTGTGACGGGCGGGGCCTCCGCCGCCTATGGCGCCGATGCCGTGGCCGGTGTCGTCAATCTGCAGACCAAGGCGAAGCTGGAAGGCCTCAAGGCGACGCTCCAGGCCGGCGAGGCGGGAGCGGGCGATTATCGCAACGTGCTGATCTCGGCAGCGGCCGGATTGAAGCTGACCGACAGCATGCATCTGGTACTAGCCGGCGAATATTCCGACAATTCCGGTATCGCCCGCTTGGCCGCGCGGCGCTGGGCCGCGGCCGGCGCCGGTCTGCTCGCCAACCCCAATGCCGGCAATGGCGGGCTCGGCACGCCGAGCCAACCGCGTCAGTTTCTCGTTACCAGCGGTCTGCGCAACAGCAATTCCACGGCCAATGGCGTGATCACCGGCGTGACCTTCCGGCCCGGGTCCGGCTCGCCGATCAACACCATCACCGGCCTGCCATCCTATTTGAAAGGCGTGCAGTTCAACGATGCCGGCCAGGCGGTACCGTTCTCGCTCGGAACCTTGACGACCTCGGGTACGATGCTCGGCGGGGACGGCGTGAACGGCATGGCCGACCAGGTCGGGGCGACGCCGATCACGCGCTATACCGCTTATGGCAAGCTGAGCGGCGACGTCGCGCCCGGTTGGACGGCGTTTATCGAGAGCTCCTACAGCCATTTCCATTCGCTGCAGGACGGTATCCCCTCGACCTTCAGCTACACGATCGCGGCGGACAATTTCTATTTGCCGACCGATCTGGCCGCGACGCTGGCGGCCAACAAGGTGTCCGCCATCACCGTCAACAAGCTCGCCGATCAGAATGCGCGGACGCTGACCAGCTACAATACCGACGTCTATCAGATCACGCTGGGCGTGCATGGCGATCTCGGCAAGAGCTGGTCGTTCGACGGCTATTACGGCCACGGCCGCAACTACAACGACAATATCAGCCGGAACAACCGCATCCTGGCCAATTACGCTTTGGCGATCGATGCCGTGGCCGATCCGGCGCATCCGGGCTCGGCGATTTGCCGATCCACTCTGACCAAGCCGGGCAACGGCTGCATCCCGCTCAACATCATGGGCAAGGTCGATCCCAACAATCCGGCATTGGGCTACGTCAACGGCGTCGCCGAAACGATCAACGACATCGAGCAGGACGAGCTTTCGCTCACGCTGCGCGGCGAACCCTTCTCGACCTGGGCCGGCCCGGTGTCGCTGGCCGTGGGCGGCGAATATCGCAGTCAGTCGCTAAGGGTGAATTTCGACAGCGCCTCGCGGGCAGGCGCCTATTCCGCTCCTGCGCTTCCTTATTCCGGCAGCGTCGACGTCAAGGAAGCATTCGGCGAGCTGCTGATTCCGTTGCTGGCCGATTCACCTTTCGGCAAGAGGCTGAGTGTCGACGTTGCCGGGCGCATCACCAACTATACGACTTCGGGAACGGTCGAGACCTGGAAGGCGGGCGTCGATTACGCGATCAACAAGTCGATCCGCCTGCGCGCGACCGAATCCCGCGACATTCGCGCGCCCAACCTGACCGAATTGTATCAGAAGAGCGGCAGTTCCTTCCTGACCGTCACCGATCTCGACCCGCGCTATCTCGGGCAGAGCTATCTGGTCACGGCGCTGACCGCGGGCAATCTGAACCTGAAGCCGGAAGTCGCCAGGACCTTCACCGGCGGCGTGGTGCTGACGCCGAGCTTCGTTCCGCGGCTGAGCATCTCGGTCGACTATTACAATATCGACATCAAGAAGGCGATCATCCAGCTGACGCCGGCGACGATCGTCCAGCAATGCTTCACCACCAACACGGCGGCTTGCCAATATATCACCCGGGACAATAGCGGCCTGATCACCACGGTGTTCAGCGGCCCGACCAATCTCGCTTATGCCAAGACTCGCGGTATCGACGTTGAGATGAGCTACGTCCTGCCGGTCGGCAGCGATCGCGTCGTCTTTCAGGGGCTGGTCAATTATCTGATCAAGACCGAGACCTATGACGGGACCGTCCACGTCCGATTGGATGACAGCGTGGTCCAGCCGACCGTCGCCGGCATGGGCGGCAACCCGCGATGGAAGGCGAACGCCAATGTCAGCTACATCGCCGGCGACTGGCGTCTGAGCGCCACCGCGCGCTATGTCGGCGGCGGTTTCATCGACCGCACCCTGACCGCCAGCAATATCGACAAGCTGACCGTCAACGGGCGGCTCTATGCCGACCTGTCGGGTGAAGTGACGATCTTCCGCCCGCGTGGCGCGGGCAGCAAGGTCGCGCTGTTCGCCGCCGTCCAGAACCTGTTCGACAATGATCCGCCGATCACCGGCGCCGGCGGCTATGGCACGACGCGCGCGCTGTACGACACGATCGGCCGCCAATTCATGGGTGGGCTCCGCGTGAAATATTGAGGCTGATTGCCGAAAAAAGGGGAGGGTAGCGTGACTCGGATTGGATATCTGCCGCTGGTCGCGCTCATCGCGATGTCACTGATGGCGCCCGCGGCAACGTCCGCCACGCCGGCCGAGCCGACGGCGGAGAAGGCGGCCGCGGTCAAAGCCGCGCTGGCCGTGCCCGCCACCTCGGCCGCCCCCGGCTGCGCGGTCGGGCTGTTTCGCGGCGGCAAGACCGAATTGCAGGTCAATGACGGCTATGCCGATGTTGCCACCGGACGCCGGATCGACGCCGACACGCAATTCTATGCCGCCTCGGTCTCCAAGCAATTCACCGTCGCCGCGCTGATGCAATTGGTCGTCGCCGGCAAGGTGCGGCTCGACGCTGATGTCCATCGCTACCTACCTGATTTGCCGTCCTATTCCGATCCGCTGACGATCCAGAATTTGTTGAACATGACGAGCGGCGTGCGCGATTCCCTCGTCCTGCTGCAGCTCGACGGGATCGAACCGCTTTCCCGCGCGACCCGGGCGCAGGCGCTGGCCGAGGTGTTTCAGCAACGCGATACCAAATTCAAGCCCGGCACCGCCTATGATTATACCAATGGCGGCTATCTGCTGCTGTCCGAAGTGGTCGAACGCGTCTCCGGCGAAAATTTCGAGACTTATGTCGATGCGCATGTGTTGAAGCCACTCGGCATGACCCGCAGCTTCGTCATGCTGGGCAGTCGCACGTCGGACGCCAATGCCGCGCGGGGCTATACCATGCCCGGCGGCAAGGCGGTGCTGACCGACGAATTTCCGTTGTTCGGCGGGAGTGGCGGGTTGATCACGACGATCAACGATCTCGCCAAATGGTATGCCGATATCGACGGCGGACATAAGGTCTGGACCCCCGAGGTCACGCGGCTGATGACCATGCCGGGGCGGTTCACCGATGGCAGCCCGGTGCGCGACCACGGCCAAGGGCCCGTCTATGGCAATGCCCTGCTGATCGGTCCGCACTGGTTCCACCACACCGGTTCCGCGGGAGGATTCAAGACCCTGTTCGGCTATAATCGCGAGCAACGCTTCGGCGTGGCGCTGCTGTGCAACAATGGCGACTATAACCCCGACAAAGTGGCCGATGCCGTGCTTGCCGCCTATGATGGAAGCGTGCCGCGCGTGAGCGAAGGCGCACCGCCTTCATCGCTCAACGGCAGCTACGGCAATCCCAACCTCAAGGCGGTCTATTCCATCGCCCTCACCGAAGCCGGCGGCACACTGACCATCACCGATCGCACCGGCAAGCCGCGCGCGCCGCAATCGCTGACGGCGACCGGGCCCGGCCAATATAAGGGCCCGGGCTACACGCTGAGTTTCGACGACAATGCCAGAGGCTTCACCCTGACTATCCCGCGCGTGGTTCTGCACTTCACCAGATTACCCTGAGGCAATGTTGTCCAGCGAGTCGACGGCTCGCCAAGCAGGCGAACCGACCGCGCCACGGCTTGTCTAGCCCGGCTCAGCCGGTAAAGGCGGTGCGATGAGCACCGAGCTACCCAAGACCTTCGACCCTGCGGAAATCGAGACGCGCTGGTATGCGCATTGGGAGGAGAGCGGGCAGTTCCGCCCCGATCGCCCCGGCGCCGAGCCCTGGACGATCGTCAATCCGCCGCCCAACGTGACGGGTTCGCTGCATATCGGTCACGCGCTCGACAATACGTTGCAGGATGTGCTGGTCCGTCATGCCCGTCTCAAGGGCAAGGATGCCTTGTGGGTGGTCGGCACTGACCATGCCGGTATCGCGACGCAGATGGTGGTTGAGCGCCAGATGGCCGAGCGCCAGCAGAAGCGCACCGATTTCACCCGCGAGGAATTCGTCGCCAAGGTGTGGGAATGGAAGGCCGAAAGCGGCGGCGAGATCACGCAGCAGCTGCGCCGGCTCGGCTGTTCGATGGATTGGGCCAACGAGCGCTTCACGATGGACGAGGGCTTTTCCAAGGCCGTCCTCAAGGTGTTCGTCGACCTCTACAATCAGGGCCTGATCTATCGCGACAAAAGGCTGGTGAATTGGGACCCGGGTCTCGGTACCGCGATCAGCGACCTCGAGGTCGAGACCAAGGAGGTCAAGGGCAGCTTCTGGCAGATCCGCTATCCGCTGGCGGATGGGTCGGGATCGATCACCGTCGCAACGACGCGGCCGGAGACGATGCTCGCCGACATGGCGGTCGCGGTGCATCCCGAGGATGAGCGCTACAAGGCGATGATCGGCAAGCAGGTGAAGCTGCCGATCACCGGCCGCCTGATCCCGGTGATCGGCGACGAGCATGCCGATCCGACGCTCGGTACCGGCGCGGTGAAGATCACGCCGGGGCACGATTTCAACGATTTCGAAGTGGGCAAGCGCGCCGGGTTCAAGGCGGGCGAGATGCTCAACATGCTCGATGCCAAGGCGCAGGTTCAGCAGACCGCCGACGGGCTGATCCCCGACGACCTGCTCGGCATCGACCGCTTCTGGGCGCGCAAGCTGGTGGTCGAGCGGCTGAAGGAAGGCGGCTTCCTGGTCCCGCACATCGACAAGGACGGCGTCGAGCATGACGCCGAGCCGCGCACGATCCAGACGCCTTATGGCGACCGCTCGGGCGACGTGATCGAGCCGTGGCTGACCGACCAATGGTATGTCGATGCCGAGACGTTGGCGAAGGCGCCGATCGAGGCGGTCCAGTCGGGCGCGATCAAGATCGTGCCGAAGAGTTGGGAGAAGACGTTCTTCAATTGGATGGAGAACATCCAGCCGTGGTGCGTCAGCCGGCAATTGTGGTGGGGGCATCGGATTCCGGCGTGGTTCGCCGACGATGGACGCATATTAGTTGCCCAAGATGAGCAGGCGGCTTTGCTGCAAGCGATTGGGGGCGATAACGCCGGGCTCGACCTGATGGGAGGGTCGGCGATCGTTGTGGAGGATGAGCGCGCCGCGCAGGCGCTGCGCGAGACGCTGGCCGACGATGATAAGACGCTTATCCTGTGGCAGGACCCCGACGTCCTCGACACCTGGTTCTCCTCCGCGCTCTGGCCCTTCGCGACGATGGGCTGGCCCGAGGACGCCGATCCAAAGCTCCACGGCCGCTATCCTAACGACGTGCTGATCTCCGGCTTCGACATCCTGTTCTTCTGGGACGCGCGGATGATGATGCAGGGGATGCATTTCATGAAGGACGTGCCGTTCCGCACGCTCTATTTGCATGGCCTGGTGCGCGCCGCCGACGGGCAGAAGATGTCTAAGTCGAAGGGCAATGTCGTCAATCCGCTCGGGCTGATCGATCAATATGGTGCCGACGCGCTGCGCTTCTTCATGGCGGCGATGGAAAGCCAGGGCCGCGACATCAAGATGGATGAGAAGCGGGTCGAGGGCTATCGCAACTTCGCGACCAAGCTGTGGAACGCCGCGCGCTTCTGCCAGTCGAACGGCATCGGCGCGTCCAAGACGCTCGAGGCGCCCGAAGCGACGCTAGCGGTCAACAAATGGATCATCGGCGAGACGATCCAGACGGTGCAGGCGGTCGACCTGGCCCTGGCGGACTATCGTTTCGACGGTGCCGCCAACGCGATCTACCAATTCGCCTGGAGCCGGTTCTGCGACTGGTATCTCGAACTGATCAAGCCGGTCTCTAGCGGCGACGAACGCGGCGCGATCGACGACGAGAGCAAGGCGGTCGCCGGCTGGGTGCTCGACCAGATCCTGGTCATGCTCCATCCATTCATGCCGTTCGTGACCGAAGAGCTTTGGTCGAAGCTCGGCGCGCGCGACGACGACCTGATCGTCGCCAAATGGCCGATCGCCGATGCGCGCGCGATCGATCCCGAAGCGGGCAAGGAGATCGACTGGCTGATCCGGCTGGTCAGCGAAGTGCGGTCGAGCCGCACCGAACTCAACGTGCCGCCAGGCGCGCGGCTTCCCGTCTATCTTCGCGATGCCTCGGCCGAGACGCAGGCGCGGTTCGAGCGTCTGGCGCCGGCGATCGCACGGCTCGCGCGGATCGATCGCGCGGAGGGCGAGGCGTCGGGCGGGGCGGCGCAGGTCGTGGTGGACGAGGCGACCTTCGTTCTGCCGCTCGAGGGCGTTATCGACCTCGCCGCCGAACGCGCCCGCCTGACCAAGGCGATCGAAGCGGCGGCTAAGGAGCGTGACAGTCTGGCCGGTCGGCTCAACAATCCGAGTTTCGTCGAGCGCGCCAAACCCGAGGCGGTGGAGAAGGCGCGGGCGGATCATGCCGAGAAATCGGCCGAGGCCGAGCGGCTGACGGCGGCGCTGGCGCGGCTGGGTTAGCCACACTTACAACGTCACCCCGGCCTTGTGCCGGGGTCCACTCCTCCTCTTGCGCAGGCAGGAGTTGTGGCACGGTGGATGCCGGGACAAGCCCGGCATGACGAAGTGACTGCCGACTCCGGGCGAATGCCACTCGCCGCCCAATAACGCCAAGGAACATCTCTCCCGCGAACGGATTATGTTGCGCCTTGGGCTAGGCGAACCGGCGCCCATTCCCTATCGAACCGCACGACAGCGAAACGACCAGCGAATCCGGCCGTCCGGGCCGAAGAAAGGCAATCCACCGTGGCGCAGCCGCCGCAACAGCCTCAGCACCGGGGGCCGGGAGGCCGACGCGATCTGACCGTCGGACCGATCGGCTCGACCTTGCTGGCGTTCGCGCTGCCGACGCTGGCGTCGAACATCCTCCAGTCGCTCAACGGCTCGATCAACTCGATCTGGGTGGGGCGTTTCCTCGGCGAAAGCGCGCTCGCGGCGACCTCCAACGCCAATATCATCATGTTCCTGATGTTCTCCGCCGTGTTCGGCTTCGGCATGGCGGCGACGATCCTGATCGGCCAGTCGGTCGGGCGCCACGATATCGAGGGCGCGCGGCGCGCGTTCGGATCCGCGGTCGGGCTGGTGATCGGCGGTGCGGTCGCGATCTCGATCCTCGGCTGGCTGTTCGCGCCGCAGATATTGCGGCTGCTGGCGACGCCGGGCGAGGCGCAGAACATGGCGCGCGATTATCTGCGCGTGATTTTCCTCGGCCTGCCTTTCTCGATGCTCGGCGTGCTCATCTCGATGAGCCTGCGTGGCACCGGCGATTCGGTAACGCCGCTCTGGTTCATGGGGTTGAGCGTCGCGATCGACAGCAGCTTCAACCCGCTGTTGATCGACGGCATCGGCCCATTCCCTAAGATGGGGATCGCTGGGTCGGCGACGGCGACGTTACTCGCTGGGATCGTGTCGTCGGCGGGCATGCTCATCTATGTCTATTGGCGCGACCTGCCGATCCGCCTGCGCGGCCACGAACTGCGCTATCTGATCCCCGAAACGGCGCTGGTGAAGACGATTCTCGCCAAGGGTCTGCCGATGGGCGCGCAGATGCTGGTTATGTCGACCGCCGGTCTCACGATGATCGGCCTCGTCAACCGCCACGGCGTGGAAACCGCTGCCGCTTATGCGGTGTCGCAGCAGCTGTGGACCTATATCCAGATGCCGGCGATGGCGATCGGCGTCGCGGTCAGCTCGATGGCGGCGCAGAATATCGGCGCGGGCAAATGGGAGCGGGTCAACGCGATCACGCGCTCGGGCATCGTCTACAACACGATCATCACTTTGGTCGTCATCACCGCGATCATCCTCTTCGACCGTCAGGTGATGACCCTGTTCGTCGGCAGCGGCAGCCCGGCGATTCCGATCGCGCGGCATATCCAGCTGATCTCGAGCTGGACCTTCGTGATGTTCGGCGCGACGATGGTGTTGTTTTCGACCGTGCGCGCCAACGGCGCGACGGTGCCGCCGCTGATCATCCTGGCGGTCGCTTTCTATCCGGTTCGTCTCGGCTTCGCGATCTACGGCCAGCGATTGATCGGTCCCGATGCGCTCTGGTACGCCTTTCCCCTCGGTTCGCTCGTCTCGCTGGTGTTGGCGGCCTGGTATTATCGCAACGGGCGTTGGCGCGACCAGCTGTTGATCGTCCCGCCAGAACCCGAAGGCGAGGAACATGCCCACGCCACGGGCGAGCCGGCCGGGCGGTTGCATCCGACCGGCTAACCTGTCGCTCCGCCCTCTTGCGCGGCGCGGCACGGGGGCTCAAATGCGCCGTCATGAGCCATTATCCCACGATCCGTCTCCGCCGCCCTCGCGCCTCGGCGTGGAGCCGTCGAATGCATGCCGAAACGACCCTGACTGCCGCCGACCTGATCTGGCCGCTGTTCATCGCCGAAGGGCAGGGGGTCGAGGAACCGATCGCCAGCCTGCCCGGCGTATCGCGCTGGTCGGTCGACGGCATTGTTGCGCGCGCGAAGGAAGCGCGTGACCTCGGTATCCCGTGCATCGCGCTCTTCCCCAACACGCAACCCGATCGCCGCACCGACGACGGCAAGGAAGCGCTCAATCCCGACAATCTGATGTGCCGCGCGATCCGCGCGCTCAAGGACGCGGTGCCCGATATCGGTGTGCTGACCGACGTCGCTCTCGATCCCTATACCAGCCATGGGCATGACGGCCTGCTCGACGATAGCGGCTATGTGCTCAACGACGCCACGGCGGACGTGCTCGTTGGTCAGGCGCTCAATCAGGCCGCGGCGGGTGCCGATATCATCGCGCCGTCGGACATGATGGACGGCCGTGTCGGCCTGATCCGCGAAGCGCTCGAGGCCGCTGGCCATGTCAACGTCCAGATCATGTCCTACGCCGCAAAATACGCCAGCGGCTTCTACGGCCCGTTCCGCGACGCGGTCGGCTCGCGTGGGCTGCTCAAGGGCGACAAGAAGACCTATCAGATGGACCCGGCCAATGCCGAGGAAGCGCTGCGCGAAGTCGCGCTCGACCTGGCCGAGGGTGCCGACAGCGTGATGGTCAAGCCGGGTCTACCCTATCTAGACATCATATTGCGTGTGAAGGACCGCTTCGAAGTGCCTGTATTCGCTTATCAGGTGTCGGGCGAATATGCGATGCTGGAGGCGGCCGTCGCGGCCGGAGCGGCCGAACGCGACGCGGTGGTGCTGGAGACGCTGATGGCATTCAAGCGGGCCGGCTGTTCCGGCGTGCTGACCTATCACGCGCTCCACGCGGCCAAGCTGCTGGCAAAATGATCGAGACGGCTCGCCTGATCCTCCGCCCGTGGCGCGAGGACGACAAACCTGCGTTCGACGCGATCATCAACACGCCGGCGATGATGAAGCATTTCGGCGGGGTCGCGCCGCGCGAGCGGATCGACACGCTGATCGACAGCCAAATCGCTAAGCAAGACGCCGATGGCCATTGCATGTGGGCGGTCGAGACCAGGGCGGATGGCGCGTTGGCGGGAATTTGCGGGCTCAGACTGGGCGGGCATCCCGATACGCCGGTCGACGGCATGTACGAACTCGGCTGGCGGATTGCCGAGAAGCATTGGGGGCAGGGCATCGCGCGCGAAGCGGCTGAGGCGAGCCGCGACTGGGGCTGGGCGAATACGCCGGCCGAGACGATCGCGGCGTGGACCAATCCCGACAACGCGCCGTCCTGGGGGCTGATGATCCGGATCGGCATGACGCGCCGTCCCGAGCTCGACTTCCGGCATCCGCGCTATCTCGATAATGACGACGTGATCGGCGACATGATCGTCTACGCGATCGATCGACCGCGATGAGCGCGATCGAGACCGAACGACTAATCCTGCGCGGCTGGCGCGAGAGCGACGTCGCGCCGTTCCATGCCATGTGCAACGATCCGGAGGTCATGCGCTATCTCGGACCGCCGCTGAGCCGCGAGGATGCCGAAGCAGCCGCGGCCCGCCAGAACGGGTTCATCGCCAGCCATGGCTATTGCTTCTGGGCGGTCGAGCGAAGAGCCGATGGCGCGTTTCTCGGCTTTTGCGGCCTCAAGCCTGGACCCGAGGGCACGCCGCTCTTCCACCAGGTCGAGATCGGCTGGCGGCTCGCGCGGGACGCCTGGGGCCGGGGCTATGCGCGCGAAGCGGCCGAGGCGGCGATCGCCTGGGGTTGGGCGAACACCGATGCCCCCGGTATCGCGGCGATGACGAATATTGAGAATGTGCGCAGCTGGGGCCTGATGGAGCGGCTCGGCATGATGCGCGATCATGCCGCCGATTTCGACCATCCGGCGGTGCCGATCGACGATCCGTTAAGGCCGCACATCGTCTACCGGATAGCGCGGCCTTAGTCCCACAGCGTGCCGTTGAGGCGCTCGACCACATAATCTGCACCCGATTCCGAAAGGTGTTGTTGGTCAATGAAGAACGGAATCTCTCCGTCATTGGTTCGGCACCGATCATTGGGGCACAACAGATCGCGCAGTTGCGCGAAACGAACGCCGCGGACGGCGTGAGCGCTCTCTGCGACGATCGCATTGCCGCGATCGACCAGCGGGTCGAAGAAGCGATCGTCGACTGATCCGTCCATCTCGCTCAGCCCCGGCGTCGTGTAGCCCTCGATGAGCCCGCGCAACGGCAGCGCTTGCGCCCAGACATGGCGCGCCGGGTCGAATCGCAGCCAAGGCACGTCCCCCAGCAGAACGACCTTCTTGCCGGCGTCACGGAGGCGAGTCAGCGTTCGGCCGAGCGCCGAGCGCAGTTCGATGTCGCTTGAGCTGTCCGTATTCGTCCCGTTGGCGGGTATCACCCCATCGCCGATGGCAATGGCACGAGCGCTGAAAGGCGACTGCCAGAATGCCGTCAGGACGACGATCTTGATGCGGGGATCCCGGGCCGCCTTTTCGATCGCGGCAATGTTGAAATCAGCGCAGGCCCGCGATGCGCCGGGATGCTCGCGCAGCCTGAGAGTCGCGCCGAGCAACGGTGGGCAGGAACCCGCCGTCATCTGGATCAGCCCGTAACCGTGCGCACGGGCATCCTCGCGCAGCGCGTCGCCGAGCGACGATGCATGGCTATCGCCAAGCAATGCGACAAGCGGGCCATTGCCGGGCGGCGCGCAGAATGGGCTGGGGTTCGGGCGATCGACGCCATAGCCGGTCAGGCAAGAGCTCCTGCTCTTGGTCAGGATTCTCTCTATGCGCCGTGACGATGCGCCGGTTCGGTCGGGAATGCCGCCGGACAGCGCGATACCACCGAACAGCGCGAGACTCGCCGCAAGCGCGATGCCGTAGCGCCGCAGGGTGGCCGGATTGGTGCGGCCATGCCGGGGGTGGCGCCAAGGCCGTTCGATCCAACGCCAGCAGCAATAGGCAGGAACGATCGACCCGATCGCCGTTGCCGCCAGCAGCAGCGGCGGTACCGGACCAGCAGCGGCGACGCGGAGGAAGGCGAGCGGCGGCCAGTGCCAGAGGTACCAGGAATAGGAGATGAGCCCGATCGCGACCAGCGGGCGGCTGCCGAGCAGGTGGCGGTTGATGCCGCTTTCGGGTGCCGCAATCATCATCGCCGTACCGAGGGTCGGCAGGAGCGCGGCATAGCCCGGAAAGCGCACCTGTTCGTCGAACAACCGCAAAGACGCGGCGATCGCCACCAGCCCGGCAACGGCGATCCATTGCTGTACGGCAGCCGGGAGCCGGAAGCCCGCGCGGTGGGCGATCGCCAGCGAGACGCCGATACCGAGCTCCCACGCACGCGTCGGCAATAGGTAGAAGGACGCGACCGGCTCGATCGGTGTCGCCAGCAGGCCGAGCAAAAGCGATAGGCCCGTAATGGCGAGCACCGCCCATAACGTGCTTCGGACGCTCCATCGGCGAAGCACCAGTAACAATGGCGGCAGGAGCAGATAGAATTGTTCTTCGATGCCGAGCGACCAGGTCATCAGGAACGGCTCGAGCACCGCGCTTGGCGTGAAATAATCGGTTGTGTGGAAGAACCAGAAATTGGAGATGCCGAGCAACGCGGCGACCGCCGAGATCGCGAACCGCGCAAGTTCGCTCGGCCCCAGGATCAGCACTCCCGATCCCAGCGTCGCCAACGACACGGCGATGAGCGCCGGCAGGATGCGCCGGGCGCGCCGGGCGTAAAAGGCGGCAAAGCTGAATCGGTGATCGGCGATCTCGTGATGGACGATTCCGCCGATGAGAAATCCCGAGATGACGAAAAATATATCGACGCCGGCGAACCCGCCGGGCAGCCAGCCGAGGCCGGCGTGAAAGAGCACGACGGAGGTAACGGCAATCGCGCGCAGCCCATCGATATCTGGACGATAGCCGGCACGCGCTCCGGCCAGAGCCGATCGGTCCGCAATTTGCCCGGTCGCCATATCCATCGCCGCGATCTAGGCGATAGAAGTTGAAAGAAGCTGAAATCCGATAAGCTTAGCGATCAAACTTTGATTGCAAGGTTGGATTATTGATGTTCTCCTTATGTTCCAGCGCAGTGCGTTGGACGGATCCCAGAGGAGAATTGCATGCAAATCAATGGCCCCAGCCAAATCGTTTTTCCGGACGGTTCGGCACAGCAGAGCTTGGCGCTGACTACCAGCGGCACTACCGGTACCGTCGGCTTCAGCGTCACTGAAATCCCTGCGCAGGTTGCTTCGGTGCGCCTGTCGGCCACCGCTTCACCGCTGGCTGTCGGCGCCGCGCTAACGCCAGCGCAGGCCGGAGCACTTGTCGTAACCCGTACCGCCAGTGGCGGCACCGGTTACGGCCCGACGATCGACAAGTCGGCGATCGTCGGCGTCCGCTCGCGTGTCTACGCGACCGGCACCGCCGCGCCCGCTTTCACCACCGGCGATTCGACGGCGGTCACCGCGTGCAAGAATGGCAACTATTTCATCCCGGACTTTCCGACGGGCGGCAGCGGCACCTTCACCGTCGACATGCTGTTCGATATCGGTACGGCGATCACGCTAGGTAAGGTGGTCGATACGCTATTGAGCCTGGGGTACACCACGGCGACCAGCGATCAGTGGACCGGCGTCTCTGCCACGACTTTGGTCAGCAGCGATGGCACGACCATATCGGTGCTGAACGCGCTGACGATCACCGCCGACAGCACCAATCCATTCAACCAGAAGAAGCTGAATGCGACTGTCACCGGCGCATTGTCGGGCCGCTGGGTCGGTGTGCGGCTGACCGCTGTCTCGCCGAGCCGCTACCCTTGCGTGTTCGGCGGCCTTGGCGTGCAGGCAAGCACCGGGTCGGGCTCGACCTTCACGCCATTGCCGTCGCCGGTCTATTTCGGCGTTACCGCGACCGACAGCGGGTCGGGATCGGGTGCGCTCATCGACCAGTCGTCGATCGTTGGCGTACGTACGCGCGTCTTTGCCAGTGGGACGACCGCGCCGTCTTTCACGATTGGCGACGCCAACGCCGTGACCGCATGCAAGGACGGCAACTACTTCATCCCCGGCCTGCCGACGAGCGGCACTGGAACCTATACGATCGACGTGTTGCTGGACATCGGCACCGCAATCACGCTGGCCAGTGTCGCTGACACGAAGGCCAGTTTGGGCTACACCACGGCGACGACCGATCAATGGACCGGAGTCACCGCCAACGCGATCGCAAGCAGCGACGGCACGACATTGTCGGTGCTCAATGCCCTGGCGATCACCGCGGACAGCGCCAGTCCGCTCAACCAGAAGAAGTTGAACGCGACCGTCTCCGGTGCACCGACCGGTCGCTGGGTCGGATTCCGCCTGCTTGGCGTGTCGCCCAGCCGTTATCCGTGCGTATTCGCCGCGTTGGGCGTGCATCCGGCCAGCGGCAGCGGATCGTCCGCCACCTATCGCGTGCCGATCGGCGACACATCGACCGATTTCGGCTCCACTCCGCCGCCGACTGGTAATCCGGTGGTCTATGGCGATCCGGGCACGCGTTTCCCGCTCGGCATCTATCTTCCGTCCCCGGCGGCGAGTTATGCACTGACGATCCCCGTCGGGCTGTCGCTCGTTGTGCGCTCGACCAGCCCGACGACCATCACCGTAGGTTCCGCCTATAGCCTCACCAGCGCCACCGGGCCGTTTGCTCCCACCCAGACCGCAGGGGGTGCGAGCAGCGTATCGCTGCAGATTGTGGGCAGCGGCAAAAGCTTCGACGGCACCAACCTTAACCTATCGGCCGGCACCTATCTCGCCTCTCCAGCGCTCGGGCTGAGCTTCGCGAGCAGCAGCGACGCGAGCAAAAGCCAGACGCCGCCGGCCTTCACCCTGTCGTTCAAGGGGGTCATCCCGACCGACAAGAACGTCATCGCCGCGGTCTACGAATATGGCGAAGGCGGCATCGTGCTACTCGGCAACTGGGCGACCAACAACGTCATCGTCCGGATCGAGCGCGACGGCACCGTCGAGGAGTTCGAGAGCCCGAGTGTGTTCTCGAACACCGCGGTCGAGGACGTAGCGGTGCGTTATGTCGACAATGCCTCGGGGGCAGGCGGGACCATCAGCTTCCTCCGTGCCGGGACACAGGTGGGGACGGCGCAGACAACGACGATCAAGCCGCGTGTCGTCCCTGACGCTCCGCTGGAAAGCAACGCGCTATCGGGCAACACTGCCGGCGGCGGTGCGCTCAAGGTGCAAAAACTCGGCGTCACCGTTGATCTTCCCTCGCAGAGCGAAAGCTTCACGCCGGTTTCGGCGGGCAACGTGACCGCCACGCAGTTGCAGAACCTCTATATCGATGCGCTGGCGGTAATGGCGCCGCAAAGTGCGCGGACGGTGACCTATCAACCGACGGGTGGATCGGTCCAAGCACTGGATGTGGTCATCGGCCCCCTGACGGTGCCGGCAGGCGCTCCGTATCGAGCAGTGCTCGAGGACTGGTCGAGCGGCTCGGCTGTCAGCCATGCCAACGTGCTCGTCATGACCAGACCGGTCAGGCAGAATTGCGTGTTCGAGGATGCGCAATTGGGGGCGGTTCCGCCATGGATCGAGTGTCTGCCGCAAGGCGCGGTACCGGTGATCGGCGGCATCGCCTATTATTGCGAAGCCGTGCGCATCGGGAGCTACGCGACCTTCCAGTTCGGCTATGACTGGACGACCGCGACGATGCCCAACAACCCGTTCGGCGATCCCAGTGGCAAGAACAGCTACATGGTGCCGCACAAATGGCGAATCGAAGATTCCTCAGGCAATCTGCTCGGCAAGGTCGAAAGGCCCGATGGCGGCCCGCTGAACGGCACTGACATCCCGAGAATCTTCGCCGGCAGCTATGACGGCAACGGTGTGGCGATCACTAACGCCACCGATAGATGGTATCCGCACGGCACGGTCCGCGCGGCGGTGATCTGGCGCTCGGCAACGCCGACGGCACAGAGCCAATCATTCATCAACGCCAATCTGCCGCGGTACGACATCACCGTGCCGTATGCGTCGCACACCCATTTCTCCAACAATGGCGGGGACATGCGCTTGTGGAGCGACGGACAGGCCAACGGGTTTGGCAATACGCGCGTCATGCCGTGGCAACCGACCACTTATGCTGCCCTGGTACCGCAGGCGGGTGTCACGCAGGATCCGTACAAGGCGTCGCTCTACGCCGACGTGTCGCTCGCGTCGGTGGCATCGACGTGGCTTAAATATACGCCGTTCAATCAAGCCGGCCGCAGCCCGGTGACGGGGCCGGGCGGTGCTCGTGACGATCGCGCCGGCATCGCCGAGCCCGTTGCCCAATATATGTACGACGTGACCGCCACGCGGCCGCACGACGGCACGCTGTTCGCCGCGATCGCGCTGGATTATTGTTCGAGTTACGCCAGCGATCCCTATCATTGTTTCGAAGGCGGGCGATGTGTGCCCCTGTTCAAGGGGCCCAACGCTAATCGTACGATCACCCTGCGGAATCACTATTATGGTGCGGGTGACGGCGCGACGCCGCCGGAAAGGGCCTATTACATCCAGGGCGGCCAGCCTTATGTGTTCGCGACGCAATACAGTCCGTTACGGGTCACGGTGCCCTATGCCGGTTCTGCGGCGGACAAGCCCTATTTCGGGACGAACGAAATCGATTCGCTGCATGCGCATCAGTTCCCGCACTGGGGCTCGTTGCTCTGGAAAACGCCCGAATTCGCGTTCCTTGGGCACAAACTCTGGGATCAGACCCGTCTCTATCTGAACGTAATCATCAACGAATCGTCGGCCCAGCGCTGGGCGGTACGCGATGGTGCGTGGTCGTTCCTCCATGCCGCATTGGCGTGGAAGACGGCATCGGCGAATTCCGACCGGCTCTATAGTCGGGCCGAGGTGATGGCATTTGCTGTCGCCGATTTCGAAGCGTTCAGCGACATGCACAAGACGGCCACGCCCGGCTTCGACCATCCGCCGGCCAACCTGTTCACCGGCGGCGCAATTGATCCGGTCAAAGTCGCCTATGCCGGTGCGAGCAAGTTCGGCATCATCATCCCGATCAACGACGACTATGGCCAGCACGATTTCTATGCGGGCTACTGGCTAAGCGCGCTGGGAATCGGCGAGAAGCTGGGCTTCAATGCCGCGTTGCGCAGTGCATCCGCGAAGGCAGGGGCCGTGCTCGACTGGCTGATCGCCCAGCATCGCAAGCGGATCGTCGGGCGCATCAACTCGGCACCGCGTGCCAATCTGGCCGACAACAATTATCTGTTCGTGTTATGGAAGACGGCGTCGATCAACGCCGCGAGCGGGAATGTTGCCAGCCTGCCGCAAACCTTTGCCGCAGTCGCGACGCAGAACGGCAATGCGCCGAGTTGGGATTATTCGACCGCCAACGGCGTCACGGATATCCGAGATGGCCAGGCGACCGACCAGCTGCTGGCCGGCCCGTCAATCCTGAAGAACCAATTGGCGCAGACGGGCACCGATCTCGACTCGGCGCTCACCACTGTCACCGGTTGGCGCAACCAGAAGAAAAGCGAGCAGTTGGCGCTGGGCTCCAACGCAGGGCAGAGCTGGTTCCGATATCTGAATGCGATGAACAATCCAGCCATAAGCTGAACTGAATGACGGCGCTCAGTGGCTGAGCGCCGTCACCCTCCGTCCGTTTCGGCTCATTTCTCGCCGAGGATCGCCTTGATCACGGCGATCTTCTTCTGCTGAGTTTCCATCTGTGTCTGCGCCTTGGCGCGCGCGTCGTCCAGCGCTGGATAGGGGGGATCGCCGGCCACGCCGCGCTCGCTGGCCAATTGGTCGAGATCGCTGACCGCCCCCAGCGTATCGACGCGGAGCGAATCGAGATCGGCGAGCGCCGATTCGGCGCGCACCCATTCGTTGCTGCCCACCGCCTGCGCGGCCGGGCTGCGCGCGGCGCTCTCCGCGGTGGCGGCGCTGGCGGCAAACGCCGCGTCCGACGCGCCCAGCTTGGCGGCGATCGCCGCGATCTTCTTGTCGAGTTCGGAATCCGGGGCTGCGACTGGCGTCACCACTTCCGGCTCGGCGTCCGAGCGCGATTCGATCGGCCGTAACGCGAGCGACGGATAGGTGCCCGGTGGTTCCGTGCAGCCGACCAGCCCGAGGGTAAGGAGTATCGCGATCCGCTTTGACATGACGCTGCTCTAGGCGGCGAAAAACTATGGCGCAACGCACTTGCGCTTCCCGAAACACCCCTCTATGTGCCGCGTCTCCCAGGCGCCCGTAGCTCAGCTGGATAGAGCATCAGACTACGAATCTGAGGGTCGGACGTTCGAATCGTTCCGGGCGCGCCATTTCCATTCACAGGCACAAATGCCTATCGCCGCCGCCTCTATACCAGAGGCGGCGGTTCGCGTTCTGCGCCAGCTCGCCGCGCATTGTCGTGGGGCGACGGCAGCTGTACCGGCCGGCGGCACCTGCCGCTCGCAGACCCACATCCGGAATTACGACGATGATGATGAAACTCTTCTTCAGTCGAAATCCAAATCCGCGGCTTGCGGTCGCGGTCGCACGCTACCTGAATTCGGCGATCGACTTTGAATATGCTTCGCCGTTCGCGCCGGGCGAATCCGAGAAGTTCCGGGCTTTGAATCCGAACCTTTCCCTGCCCATTTTCGTGGGCGGCGAACGGGTCCTCTGGGAAGCGGACGCCATAGCATGCCGGCTTTCGCGTGACGCAGCGTCGGACTTCTGGCGCACAGGCGATGACGAGCCGGAAATGATCCGTTGGCTGAGCTGGGGAAAAGAGCATTTCATGCGGGCGTGCGATATGGTCCATTTCGAGCGTGGAACGAAGCAGCGTTACGCCCTCGGACCGATCGACGCCGAAAAGGTTGCGGAAGGGCTGGCGCGTTTCCACGACGCTGCCACCATCCTTGAAAGCGAACTCGCGGCGCGAGAGTGGCTTGTCGGGGAATCGGTTTCCTACGCCGACTTCCGAATGGCCGCCTTTCTGCCGTTCAACGACGTCGCTTGTCTGCCCATCGACGAGTATCCGCGATTGGCCGGTGGTATGATCAACTCGAACATATCGAGGCATGGCGGGAGCCCTTCCGGGGATTGGATGCTCCCGGCCTGCCACCAATAACACCACCGCGATAGCGCTCGACTAGCACTCGGAGGGAAGTGCTCTCGCAATGGGTGTCGAATAGCGAACTGACGCTGCTTGCCGCCGATGCCGATGTCAGTCGCAATGCCGATGGCTGGAATGTCGCAGCCGCCAATTGGCGATATGCGCCCAGGCGAGGCACAGGCTGCCGAGGATCGTCACCGGTGTCTCCCAACGCCCGCCGAGCAGGAACAGCGCGCCGGTCGCGAGCAGAATCAGCCCTGCTGCGCCAATCATCAAGGGATGGGCCCGTCGATGATGGTGCCGGCCGGTAAACAGGGCCAGCGCCGAGGTCGGAACGGCGAAGGCCAGGACCCAGACGTGGAAACTCTCGGGAATGGGAAGGAACGACGATAGAGCGGGCAGGGCAGCCAGCAAGAGCGGCAGGCCGATACAATGGATCAGGCACAGCGCCGACGCACCGACCGCGGCGCGCTCCACCCAGTCGATACCTGGCGCCCCCGCGGCGGGTTGTCGGTGGGACATGCGATTCTCCAATGTCGATGCGCCTTTGACGATGTTGGTCGGGAAGGCTCGCGGCTAGCGGCCACCACGGGCGCGCCGCGGCGGCTGGCCAACCCCAGCGGGGCGCGCCACCGGCACGCCCCGATCCGTGCTCAGAACTTCTTGCTGATGCCGGCGAAGAATCCGCGCCGCGCGCCATATTGCGGCGCGCCGACGCCGACCCCCGATCCGTCGCGGATCAGGTAGCTCTTGTCGAACAGGTTCACGACGTCGAAGCGGATCGACAGCCCTTTGAGCACGCCCGGCCCTTCGAGATTCTGCGCGATCCCGATATTGGCGGTGACGTAGGAGGGCAGCTTGCCGCCATTGGGGACGATTCCCGCAGGATCCTCCGCGCGCAGGCCGTCGCCGTAGAGGAAGTCCACCGCCGGAACGAGCGTGCCGATCCCGTCATGGATCGTGACGCTGGCGCCGCCCGACGCCGTCCAATTCTGCGAATGGTCGGTGAAGATATAATGGTTGGAGATGTAGGCGAGTTCGTCCGGCGCGAAGAAATATTGGCTCGAGACGATGTTGCGTCCCTTCTCTTCGCCGCGCGCAACGTTGGCGTAGAGATCGACCGGCCCCTTGGTGTAATTGGCGCTGAGTTCGACGCCCCAGGCATAGCCCTTGGCGTAGTTGAACGGCGACAGCACCAGCGACGTGCCGAACTGCCCCTCGTCGAGCAGGTTGCGCTTGATCTTGTAATAAGCGTCGAGCCCGATCTTGAGGCCCGGCAGCAGCTTCTGCTCCAGTCCGGCATCGAAATAATGTTCGCGCTCGGCACGGACCGGATCGGCGGTCGCGATCTCGGGTTCCTTGGTCGTGCCGTTGAACAGCGCCAGCGTCGGTGCCGCGATCAGTTCCTGCGGCGGCGGCGTGAAGTTGCGCGCATAGCCGAGATGGAAGGTGGTGCCGTCGCTTGGCTTCCAGACCAGATTGACGCGTGGGCTGACCTGTTGCTCGCGGGTATAGGCCCGCACTGCGTCGAAGCGGACGCCATAGTTGAGCGTCAGCCTTGGAGTCAGCGACCATTCGTCCTGGAGATAGATGCCATAAAGCTGGCCGTTGCGGCCGCCCTTGTCGGTGATCGTGATCGGCACGTCGGAGGTCTGGTTGCCGTCTCCGTCGACGGGGAACACGCGCGAGGTCACCAGCGACCGCGTCCGCTCGTTCTGGACGAACAGCCCGAAGCGCAGCATGTGCGTGTCGGATAACTTGTAGCTTCCATCGGCCTGGACCCCAGCGGTCAGGCTCGACAGGCGCGACCGATCGGCGACGCCGGTGAAGATGAGGTCGCCGCCCTGCGGATCGGGCGTGAAGCGGGTCTGCGAATAACGCACGAACGGCGCGACCTGAAAATTGAGCGCCCCGCCGGCATATTGGTAGGCGAGCACGCCATAATGTGTGATCTCGCGCTGGTTCTGGTCGAGCTTGGCCGAATCGAAAGACGACTGCCCATTGAGAATGAAGGCTGGCGTCTGGCCCGGGTTGTTGGGAATCTGGAAATAGCCGATCGACGTGCCGCCGAACGCGGTGATGCGGCTGGTCGAGGAGACGATGTCCGAAACATAGGCGAACGCCCGGTACTGACGCGTGCGGTCGTGGATCGCGTCGCGCGTCGCAATCGGGTTTTCGACGCCAAGATCGTTCTGCAAATAGCTGCCCGAGGCGAAATAGCTCAGCGATCCATCCGATCCGTGAATCGACGCGCTGGGATTGAGCGTGTTCCGGCTGCCGCCGTAAAAGCCGACATCGCCGCCATTGTTGAACCCGCCCGTGCCGGTCTTGAGGCTGACCACGCCCGACGTGCGATAGCCATATTGCGCCGGCAAGGTACCGGTGATGAGCTCGACCGAGTCGGCGATCCGGGGGTCGAAGGTCTGGCCGAAGCCGGAGATGCTTTCCGGCACGATCACGCCATTCAGCCGGTATTGCAGGTTACCATGCTCGTTGCGGACGTGCACCGCGCCATAGCTGTCGAGTGTCACGCCCGGAGCCTGCGACAGGATCTGGACCAGGCTGACGTTGACGCCGCCGGGCTGCTTGGCGAGCATCGCCTTGTCGACCGTATAGGCGCTGGCGCCGAGCGATGGCAGGATGGCGTCGCGCGCGGCGTCGAGCCGCTGCGCGGTGATCACGATGTCTCCCGGCTGAGCCGACGACGTTGGGGTGGGGGCAGGGGCAGGGGCAGCCGGTGACGGGTTGGCCGGCGCGTCCTGGGCCGAGGCAAGTGCGGGAAACAGCGCGACGGATGCCGCGCCCAGCAGGAAGAGATGTCGCATTCTAATAAACTCCGGGAACCTTGGTCGCGGATTCACGGTGGAATCCGCGGGACGCGACCGGGCACGGTGCCGTGCCTTCGCGTCGCGGCGATACAGTCAGGCCTGGAGTTGGATCGGGGGTGCGCGGCTATGCCAGCCGAGCGAGCGCCGTTGGAGGATCAGCCCGAACGCTAGCCCGGCGACGAGCCAGACGAGCATTGGTTGGGGCGCCGGCAGGACGATCGGCGCCGGCGGCAGATAGGCGGCGCTTTGCGCGATTTCCCGGCAGATCGGACAATTTGCCGGGGAATCGAAGGGGGAGTTTCTGTCCGACGAGGACGCCGCGGCGACATTTGTCCCACCAGCGGCGGTCGAGATCGGTGCGCTGGCGAAATGGTTGTGGGTCTGCGCAACGAAGCTCTGCCACGAAAAGGCCAGCAGCATGGCCAGCAGCACGGCGACCCAGCCAGCACCCAGCCGCCGCCCCGAACGGGGCGGGCGCGACGTGCTGCCGATGCGCCTTGCTTTAGTCGCCATAGTCTCCGGCCGGTCGTTCGACGAACGGGTTGCGGCCGCCCTGCTATGTTGCATTGTTACATGAATCAAGCCCGTTTCGTTGCGGTGCACCATTCCGCTGGGTTATAACCGTGGCGCAACGGTGATGAACCGGGCGTTTGCGTGCGCATGGTTTCGCGCTACGCCGCTAGCCATGATCGACGACGACAAGAGGATCGCCGCCGAGGCCGCGGTCGCCGAGGTTCGTAACGGCATGCTGGTCGGCATCGGTACCGGATCGACCGTGGCGTTTGCGATCGGCGCGATCGCCGCGCGCCTGCCCGAGCTGCGCAAGACGATATTTTTCGCCACGTCGATCGCTACCGAACAGGCGGCGCGCGATGTCGGCATTCCGATCGGGCGATTCGCGCTCGCGGCCCGACTCGACCTGACGATCGACGGCGCCGATGAGATCGACCCCGCATTGCGCGTCATCAAGGGCGCGGGCGGCGCGTTGCTGCGCGAAAAGATCGTCGCCGAGGCGTCCGAGCGGATGGTGGTGATCGCCGATTCGTCGAAACGGGTCGATCGACTAGGCGCCGCGCCGCTGCCGGTCGAGGTGTTGCCCTTCGCCCGCAGCTTCGTCGCGGCCCGCTTGGCGGCGCTGGGAGCAGAACCTATCCTGCGTATGGCAGACGAAGGCGCGTGGCGCAGCGATCAGGGCAATGTCATTTTCGACTGCCATTTCGCGTCGTTCCCGGACCCCGCTGGCCTCGCGGCAGCGTTGCAGGCGATCCCGGGCGTGATGGGACATGGCCTGTTCCTGCGCGAAATCGACGCCGCCTATGTCGCCGATGGGGGAACCGTTACGAAAATGGAACGCAATACCACCTGACGGGTGGCAAGCGCGCAAGGCTCCCCATATAGGGCGTGGAAATGGCGCAACCGCGATGCGGCCTGCGCGTTCGTCCACCCGAAGCGGGAGCCTGAAAGAGAATGTCCGATACCCAGACCGCCGACGTGGATCAGCTCAAAGAGGATGGCTCGATCGAGCGCCTGACCATCGACACGATCCGCACGCTGTCGATGGACGCAGTGCAAAAGGCCAATTCGGGGCATCCCGGCACGCCGATGGCGCTGGCGCCGGTTGGTTACACGCTCTGGTCGCAATTCCTTCGCTACGATCCGTCGACGCCGACCTGGGCCAATCGCGACCGGTTCGTGCTGTCGGTCGGCCACGCTTCGATGCTGCTCTATTCGCTGATCCACCTCGCCGGGATCGAGGAAGTCGACGGCACGGGAAAGAAGACCGGTAAGGAAGCGGTCAGCCTCAACGATATCGAGAATTTCCGTCAGCTCGGCTCGAAGACGCCGGGCCATCCCGAATATCGTCACACTACCGGCGTCGAGACCACGACCGGTCCGTTGGGGCAGGGCTGCGGCAATTCGGTCGGCATGGCGATCGCCGAGCGCTGGCTCGCGGCGCGCTATAACAAGGACGGGTTCACGCTGTTCGATCACGACGTCTATGCCTTGTGCGGCGACGGCGACATGATGGAAGGTGTCTCGGCCGAGGCGGCGTCGATCGCCGGGCACCTCAAGCTCTCCAACCTCTGCTGGATCTACGATTCGAACCACATCTCGATCGAGGGCGACACCGCGCTCGCCTTCGACGAGGACGTCGGCAAGCGCTTCGAAGCCTATGGCTGGAACGTCATCCACGTGAATGACGCTAATGATTGCGCGGCAATGGCGCAGGCGCTGGCGGCGTTCCGCAACACCGACGACCGCCCAACCTTCATTGTCGTCCACTCGGTGATTGGCTGGGGGTCGCCGCGCGCCGGCAGCGAAAAGGCGCATGGCGAGCCGCTCGGCGTTGACAACGTCAAGGCCACCAAGGAGGCCTATGGCTGGCCGCAAAAGGACTTCTATGTCCCCGACGGCGTCGAGAAACATTTCAACCAGGCGATTGCCGGCCGCGGCCGCCCGCTGCGCGAGGAATGGGAAGCGAGCTTCGTCAAGTATAAATCGGCTTATCCCGATCTCGGCAAGGAACTCGACCTGATCCTGTCGGACCGGCTACCCGATGGCTGGGATGCCGACATCCCGACTTTCGACGCCGACGAAAAAGGTCTCGCGACCCGCGATTCGAGCGGCAAGGTGCTCAACGCGATCGTTCCCAAGGTGCCGTGGCTGCTCGGTGGCTCGGCCGACCTTGCACCGTCGACCAAGACCGACATCAAGAACGCACCGTCGTTCGAGCCGGACAATTACGGCGGCACCAATTTCCATTTCGGCGTGCGCGAACACGGCATGGGCGCGGTGGTCAACGGCATGTCGCTGTCGCATCTGCGCGCTTACGGTTCGACCTTCTTCGTGTTCCTCGATTACATGCGCCCGCCGGTGCGCCTGTCGTCGCTGATGGAATTGGGCTCGATCTGGGTGTTCACCCACGATTCGATCGGCGTCGGTGAGGACGGCCCGACTCACCAGCCGATCGAGCAATTGGCGATGCTCCGCGCGACGCCGGGGATAGACACGATTCGCCCTGGCGACGCCAATGAGGTTGCCGCGGCGTGGCGCGCGCTGATGACCGATGGCCGGCACCCGACTGCGCTCGTTCTGTCGCGTCAGGCGATGCCGACGCTCGATCGATCGACCTATGCCAGCGCCGACGGCGTTGCGAAGGGCGCCTATGTACTGGCCGACAGCGATGATCCGCAGGTGATCCTGATCGCGAGCGGATCGGAAGTCAGCCTGGTGACCAAAGCCTATGAGCAGCTCATAGCCGAAGGTATCGCGGCGCGCGTCGTGTCGATGCCGAGCTGGTTCAGGTTCGAATTGCAGGATCAGGCGTATCGCGAAAGCGTGCTGCCGTCGGGCGTTACCGCGCGTCTCGCGGTAGAGATGGGCGGCGAAATGGGCTGGGACCGTTATGTCGGCCCGAAGGGTTCGACGATCACCATGTCGACCTTCGGTGCCTCGGCCCCGCTCGCCGGTCTGCAGGACAAGTTCGGGTTCACCGTCGAGAATGTGGTGAAGAGGGCGAAGGAACTGATCGGCAAATAACAGGCCGTCATCCCAGCGAAAGCTGGGATCTCGTGCCGCATGAGACCCCAGCTTTCGCTGGCGTGACGCAGAAGGAAAGACACATGGGACGGATCAACGATCTGGAAAAACTCGGTCAGGCGATCTGGCTCGACTTCATCGACCGCAAGCTGCTCACCGAGGGCGGTTTGAAGAAGCTGGTCGAGGAAGACGGCGTCACCGGCGTGACCTCCAACCCGTCGATCTTCGAGAAGGCGATGGGCCATGGCAATGCCTATGACGCCGAGCTCGCCGAGTTCGACAAGGCCCATCCGGGTGCATCGGCGATGGCACGCTACGAGCATCTCGCGATCGAGGACATCCAGGCGGCCGCCGACACGCTGCGCCCGGTCTATGACCGACTGGGTGGCAAGGACGGCTATGTCAGCCTCGAAGTGTCGCCCTATCTCGCCAACGACACCGATGAGACCGCCGCCGAAGCCGAACGGCTATGGAAAGCGGTCGGCCGGCCCAATCTGATGATCAAGATCCCCGGCACCGCCGCGGGCGTCCCCGCGATCGCGACGTCGATCGACAAGGGCATCAACATCAACGTGACGTTGCTGTTCTCGATCGAGGCATACAAATCGGTCGCGCTGGCGTTCGTCGAGGGTCTCGAGAAACGCGCCGCGCGCGGCGAGCCGATCGACCGCATCGCCAGCGTCGCGAGCTTCTTCGTCAGCCGCATCGACACCAAGATCGACGATGCCATCGACGCGGGAACGGGCGGCGACGAGGCCAAGGCGCTGAAGGGCAAGGTGGCGATCGCCAACGCCAAGGCGGCCTATGCCTGGTATCAGGACTTCACCCAGTCGGACCGCTGGCAGGCGCTCGCCGCCAAGGGTGCGATGCCGCAGCGACTGCTCTGGGCGTCGACCGGTACCAAGAACGCCGATTATTCGGATGTGCTCTATCTCGATACGCTGATCGGCCGCGACACGGTCAACACGGTGCCGCCCAAGACGCTCGACGCGTTCCGCGATCACGGCACCGCCGCCGAGACGCTGACCCAGGATCTGGACGGCGCGAGGCATGTGCTGGCTGAGGCCGAACGGCTCGGGCTCGACCTGCAAGGCGTGACCGAAACTTTGGTCGAGGAAGGCGTCGCCTCCTTCTCCAAGGCGTTCGACGACCTGCTCGGCGCGATCGCCGCGAAGCATCCCGTCGAAGCGACCTGATTTCACCCTCATCATGCCGGGCTTGTCCCGGCATCCAACGGGCCTCACGCGATATCGCCCGTGGATAGTTGGACCCCGGCACAAGGTCGGAGTGACGCAGGAATAGATCAGCGCTTCAGGAGTTTCACATGAAAATCGGAATCATCGGCCTCGGCCGCATGGGCGGCAATATCGCGCGGCGGCTGATGCGCGGCAATCACGAGACCGTCGTCTATGATCGCGCGCCCGAAGCCGTGAAAGAGATCGTCGCCGATGGCGGTATCGGCGCCGGGTCGCTGGAGGAGATGGCGGGCAAGCTCGACAGCCCGCGCATTTTCTGGGTGATGTTGCCGGCGGGCGCGCCGACCGAGACGACGATCGAGACGCTGACCGGGCTCTGTTCGCCGGGCGACATCATCATCGACGGCGGCAATACCTTCTACAAGGACGATATCCGCCGCGCGAAGGCGCTGGCCGAGAAGGGACTGAAATATGTCGACGTCGGCACCTCGGGCGGTGTCTGGGGTCTGGAACGCGGCTATTGCATGATGATCGGTGGCGATGACGACGTCATGCGCCATCTCGATCCGATCTTCGACACGCTCGCCCCCGGTCTCGGCACGATCCCGCGCACGCCCAACCGGATGGCGCAGGAAGGCGAGGATCCGCGCGCGGAGAAGGGCTATATCCATGCCGGCCCCGCCGGTGCTGGGCATTTCGTCAAGATGGTCCATAACGGCATCGAATACGGCCTGATGCAGGCTTATGCCGAGGGCTTCGACATCCTCAAGAGCAAGGTTTCCGACCAATTGCCCGAGGATGAGCGTTTCGATCTCAACCTCACCGACATCGCCGAGGTATGGCGCCGCGGATCGGTGATCTCGTCCTGGCTGCTCGATCTGTGCGCACAGGCCTTGGCCAAGGACCAGGCGCTCGATCAATTTTCCGGCCGCGTTGCGGATTCGGGCGAGGGGCATTGGACGATCGAGGCGGCGATGGAAGAAGCGGTGCCCGCGCACGTGCTCACCGCGGCGCTGTTCGCGCGCTATCGCAGCCGCGTCGAGCACACCTATGGCGACAAATTGCTGTCGGCGATGCGCTTCGGGTTCGGCGGGCATGTGGAGATGCCGCAGTGACGCAAGCCGATCCGGCGGTCCGGCTGGTCATTTCGGATGTCGACGGCACGCTGGTGCGCAAGGACAAGTCACTCAGTCCGCAGGTCATCGCCGCGGTGCATCGCCTGCGTGAGGCGGGCGTCGCTTTCACCCTGATCAGCGCGCGTCCGGTGTCGGGCGTGTTGCCGCTGATCGCGCCGCTGGGGATCGATATCCCCCTGGCGGCGATCAACGGCGGCATCGTCTTCCGCCCGGACGGCAGCGTGATCACCAGGCATGGTATAGACCCCGAGGTCGTGCGCGGCATGTTCGCGTTGGCCGAGGGTGTCGCGGTCGATCGCTGGGTGTTCGCCGATGGTCACTGGTATGCCTCCAGCCTCGCGGGCGTCCATGTCGATCATGAGCGTGTCGCCTCGAACCAGCAGCCGATCCTGCGCGACGATTTCAGCGACCTTTACGATCGCGCCGACAAGATAACCTTCGTTAGCGACGATCCGCCGGTGCTAAAGGATCTCGCCGCTCGCGGCGTTGCGCAATTCGGCGCGCGCGCGACGATCGGGCAGAGCCAGACCTATTATCTCGATGTCACCGACACTCACGCCAACAAGGGCGATGGCGTGACGGAGCTCGCCGCTATCCTGGGCGTCGATCTCGCGCACGTCGCGGTGTTCGGTGATATGGACAATGACGTCGCCATGTTCGCGCGCGCCGGCATGTCGGTGGCGATGGGACAAGCGCCGGACACGGTGAAGGCCGCCGCCGATTTCGTCTCGTCGAGCAACGAGCAAGATGGCGTGGCGCATGCGATCGACGCGTTCGTGCTGGCGCGGGCGGCGGCATGAAGAAGCTGGTCGCGTTCGACCTCGACGGCACATTGGCGCTCAGCAAACAGCCGCTCGACGAGGATATGGCGGGACGGATCGCGGATCTGCTCGACGTCTGTCTGGTCGACATCATCTCGGGCGGCGACTGGCCGCAGTTCGAAAAGCAGGTCGTGTCGCGGCTACCGGAGCGGGCCAAGCTCGAGAACCTATTCATTCAGCCGACCACCGGGACCAAGCTCTATCGCTGGTCGGGCGAATGGAAGCCTGTCTATGCCGAATTGTTCTCTGACGGTGAGCGCCGTCAGATCGAGACGGCGCTCGACGACGCCGTCAAGGCCGAGGGTCTCGACGAGGGGCAGACCTGGGGCGACCGGATCGAGGATCGCGGCAGCCAGATCACGTTTTCTGGTTTGGGCCAGGACGCTCCTTTGGTCGCGAAGAACGCCTGGGATGCCGATCGCTCGAAGCGTGAAGCGCTGCAGAAAAGGCTGCGCGCCGCACTGCCCGATCTGTCGATCAATATCGGCGGATCGACCTCGATCGACATCACGCGCCAAGGTGTCGACAAGCAATATGGCTTGAAGAAATTGCTGCCGGTCGCCGGTGTCGATGCGAGTGAAGTGCTGTTCGTCGGTGACGCGATCTATCCGGGCGGTAACGATTACCCGGCCAAGGAAATGGGGCTCGATACGATCAAGGTCGATGAGATCGAGCAGACGCGGCTGGTGATTTCGACTGTCGCGACGGTGCTGAAGAGCTGAGTTTGGGGAGGGGCTGACGCCAGCCGTTACCCCCATCGTCATCCCGGCCTTGTGCCGGGATCCACCGCGCCATCCTCCCGATTAGGAGTTGTTGCACGATGGATGCCGGGACGAGCCCGGCATGACGATGGTCAGTTAATCGCGCAATGCGCTCTCCACCGCGTCATGGAACAGGCGAATCCCGCCCTCCATGCTCCCCAAGGTCAGCTGGTCGATCGCGCCCGACATCAGCCCTTCCTGGCACAGCGCCGCCGCGCGGAAATCCTCCGATCCGAACACCCCGCCGTCGAGCAAATTCCAGCTCTTCTCCCAATGCGCCAGCGCCTTGTCGGTGGCGGGCGCCTCGGGGATCAGCATAAAATCCTCGACCAGCACGCGGTCGACGCCGCGCGGCATCAAGGTCATCAGGTTCATGTAATCGGGGCTGACCACCAGCACCGTCGCCGGGAACATCTGATAGGTATAAGTGATCGCGCGGCGCAGGGTCGGCCAATCCTCCGCCGCGCAGTCGTCCGCCGACACGTCGCGACCGACCGCCGAGCGTTGGTGCGCGCCGATCATGTCGCCTGAGGCGACGCCATCCTTGAAGAACGGACCGATCGTCGCGGCATGGAGGCGCTGGACGTGATAGCTTTCCAGGAAGGCATCCATGATCTGTTTCCAGTTTGCCGCGACATCGTGGGTGCGGCGGCGGAACAGATATTGGCCGGCGAGATTGAAGGCGTCGAAATCATGACCTAGCGTCTCGGGCTCGGCGAAATCGGCGCCTTTGTCGAACGCGAACCAGATCAGACCGCCCGCTTCGCAGGTCGGTAGGCGGCGCAGACCGAACTCGCTTTTGTCGAGACCGGGAAAGGCGTCGGTGCGCGGCAGCGCGAGCAGCGCGCCGTCGAGTGCATACGTCCAGGCATGATAGGGACAGACCAGGCGCGCGGCACAGACCGGCTCCTGGCCCTCGACCAGCCGCGTGCCGCGATGGCGGCAGACGTTCATGAAGACGTGCGCCTTACCTTCACGGTCGCGCGTGATCAGCAGCGGCTTGCCATAGCCGTCATGCGGGACCGCCATGCCGGGGTCGGGCAGCAGCGCGGACGGCGCGATTACCAGCGGGCGCTTGGCGAAGATCGCCGCCCGTTCGGCCTCATACCTGGCCGGATCGGTATAGGCGGCGGCGTCGACATGGGTGATTCCGCCACCGCGCCGCTCGCCACCTTCGGCCAGTTTCTTCGCCAGCGCGAGCTGCCCCGCGGTCGGAGCGATCCTGGTCGCCACGTTCATGGGCTTCCTCTCCCGATTTTTGTGTTTAGTGTCTGCTTTAAGAGCATGGGGAGCAAGCCTGAATGAGCGGTACCGTGGTGACACGTCCCAAGGGGTGGCGGCTGTTCGTCGCTGCGCTTCGGACGCGCAAGTCGGCGTCGATGCTCGCGCTCGGCTTTTCGTCGGGGCTGCCCAATGCGCTGCTGATCGGGACGCTGACCGCCTGGCTGGGCGAGGTCGGGATCAAGATGGCGACGATTGGCGTGCTGTCGTGGATCGGCCTGACCTATGCCTTCAAATTCCTGTGGTCGCCTCTCGTCGATCGCCTGCAATTGCCAGTGCTCGGCAAGCTCGGGCGGCGCAAAAGCTGGATCGTGTTGTGCCAGACGCTGATGATCGTCGCTTTGTTGGGGATCGTCGTCACCGATCCTGCGCAGCAGATCGGCATTTTCGCGATGTTCGCCTTTCTCGGCTCGCTGGGCTCCGCGACGCAGGACATCGCGATCGACGGCTGGCGCATCGACGTGGCGGACGAGGATGCGCCGGTCGAATTGCTGTCGGCGGTCAACCAGCTCGGCTATCGCACGGCCAGCATCGTCGGCGGCGCGATTGCGCTCTACATGGCCGCGCGAATGTCATGGCCGACCGTCTATCTGGTGATGGCGGTGATCATGGGGCTAATGCTGCTGATCACGCTCGGCGCTCCCGATACCAAACGTGTGCCGAGCGAGGCAGTACAGGCGCTGTCCGAGCCGGGCGAGATCAGGCCGCGGACGCGTGCGATCGCATTGCTCGTCGTCGGAATCAGTTGGGTCTGGGCGATTGGCTCGCTGATCGGCTTCATGGTCTCGATGCTCGCCGACACGCCGCCGGGAGCAACCAAGCCGTCCCCGGCCGACTTCCTCAAATATCATGGTCCGGCGATCGTGATCGCGACTGTGCTCGTGCCGCTCGCCGTCGCCGCCATCCTCAACTGGCTGAAGACGCAGGGACGCCAGGTCCAGGCCGAGCGAGACACCACGGTTTCCGCATCGAGGACGGCCGCGAACCATCTCTATGGCGCGTTGATCGCGCCGCTCGCCGATCTCGTCGCGCGGCTCGGCTGGGGCGTGCTGATCGTGATCGGGCTGATCCTGACCTATGCGCTTTGCTACAATGTCTGGGGATCGTTCGCTTATCCGTTCTATCTGGAATTCATGCATTATTCGAAGGACGAGGTGGCCTTCGCATCGAAGATTTTCGGCATTATCATGTCGATCATCGGCGTCAGCCTGGGCGGCTATCTGTTCGCCAAGATCGGACGATTCCCCACCGTGCTGATCGGGGCGATCCTGCCGATCTTCGGCAATTTTCTGTATGCCGACCTCGCTGACGGATCGCCGCATATCGACCCCGTATTGCATTTCCTCCGGCTCGATTCGCTGGCAGTCGCACTAGGCAGCGACGAGCGGATGGCGCGCTTGCTGCTGACGATCAGCTACGAGAATATCTCGACCGGCCTGGCGCTGGCTGCGTTCGTCGCGTTCCTGTCGGGTATCGTCAGCAAGAAGTTCGCGGCGGTCCAATATGCGGTGCTGTCGTCGCTGACCTTCCTGATCGGCTCATTGGGCAAGGGCATGGCCGGCGAAATGATCGACAAATACGGCTATGCCGACGTGTTCCGCTATGTCGCCGCTGTCGGCGTGCTGGCGATCCTGTTCGTCCTGCTCGAATGGTGGCGCGCCTCGCAAGTTCCGACGGTGGTGGAGGCCGGCAATACCGGCAAGCCTGCCTGATGCTGTTCCTGATCCTGTCGGGCGGGACGATCGTCTGCCAGATCGCCTGCGTGGTGCATTGCGTGCGCAACAGCCGCAACACGTTCTGGATCTGGCCATTGGTGTTCTTTCCGATGGTCGGCTGCATCGCCTATTTCATCGTCGAAGTGCTGCCCGGCATGCAGGGCAATCGTCATGTCCGCACGATGCGCGCGCAGGCCGCCAAGGCGATCGACCCCGAGCGCGAAGTGCGCTCCGCCCGCGACGCGCTGGGGCTGGCCGATACGATCGCCAATCGCATCCGGCTGGCCGACGCCCTATCGGCAGTCAACCGGCCGGCTGAGGCGATCCCGCTCTACCGTGAAGCGATCGCCGTGCAGCCGCTGCCCGACACGCGCACGGAAACCAAGCTTGCCCGCGCGTTGTTCGAAGAAGGCAAGATCGACGAGGCGCAGCAGGTGATCGACGCGATCGCCAAGCCGTCGGGGCAAAGCGACCGCGACCGCCTCGATCTGCTCCGCGCGCGGATCTACGACCATCTCGAGCGCAAGGACGATGCCCTGGCGATCTATCGCGACATCGTCACACGCATGCCGGGTGAAGAAGCGCGCTGCCGCTATGCCGCACTGCTGATCGAACTCGGCCGCAAGCGCGAGGCGCTGGGCGTGCTGGAGGAAGTCGAGGATCGGATGAAGCGCCTCGATCGCCACCAGCGCCAGGCGGAGGGCGACATGTACCGCTGGGCGACCGACAAATTACGCGAGCTGCGCGCGGCGGGGTAGCGGGCTGCTTGGCCCCTTACAAATTTATTGAATACCGATTGGCAGCCCCGCATCCGCGAACGCCGTGGACAAGGCCGCCGCCGTCGCCACGATCGCATCGGCACGGCGTTGCGCCATCAGGTCAGCGAGCAACAGGCGGGCGGTTTCCGGGCGACGCTCGGCATGGGCGATCGCGGTGATCATCGTCTGCTCCGCCCAGGTCATCCGCGCGCAGCAGCACGGCGCGATCGGAATAGTGGTGGTCGAGGTCGCGGCGAGTTCGGCCATGAAGGCGCGTGCGAGCAATAGCGGCCGACGGAACCCCGCGCCGAATGCGCTCAGAAAGGTGTTCGCGGCGACCGCATCGTTGAGGCCGTGCGCTCCCATGCGACGGATCGCGAGCAGCAGGAGGCGTGCGGCCATTGTTTCCGGCAGGCTGTGCGGCAGGGCTTCGCTGACCAGCGACGCGGGCATTGGGGCAGGGGCCATCGGGCGACTCCATGGTGGGAGCCGCATAGTCGGTAAACCGCTATTGATAGTCAATCGCAATAATGCATCACTCTGGCGCTTCGCCGTTCGCCGCGAGCACTTCGCCTGCCAGATAGAGCGAGCCCAGGATCATCACCGTCACCGGTTTTTTGGCGTCGTCGGCGATCGCTTGCAGTGCCGCCTCCACCGTATCCGCAGATTGCGGCGCCATGCCGATATCGCGGGCGACCGCACCCAGCACTTCCGCGCTGTGGCATTCATGGCCGCCGACTGGAACGGCGTAGAAGCCCTTGGCCAGCCCGGCGAACGGCTGCAGTAACCCTGCGGGATCCTTGTTGGACAGCATGCCCACGATCATGTGCGCACCGTCTGTCTCGCGGTGATCCAGCACTTCGCGCAACGCCGCGGCGACGCTGGCGCCTGCGGCAGCGTTATGGCCGCCGTCGAGCCAGATCTCGCTGCCGGACGGCAATAGGCGCGTCAGCAGGCCGTCGCCGAGCAATTGCATCCGCGCGGGCCAGGTCGCGTGCTCGGCGGCGGCGACGAAAGCGTCGGGTGGGATGGTCAGCGTCTTCTGATGATGGAGCATGGCGATCGCCAGCGCGAGATTGCCCGGCTGGTGCGGCCCGGCCAGCACCGGCAGCGGCGTCTGCACCTTGCCGGCGGCGTCGCGATAGGTGAGCCGGCCGTCGTCCGCCGCCCAGAACCAGTTCCTGCCTTCGGGCGACACGGGCGCGCCGGCGGTGCGCGCGACGGCATTGACCCGCGCTTCGACCGATGGCGGATAACGCATGGTGACGAGCGGCACTTGCGGTTTGGCGATGCCAGCTTTTTCGGCGGCGATATCCTCGATGGTCGTGCCCAGGAATCGTTCGTGGTCGATGCCGAGCTGCGCGATGCCGGTGACGATGGGTTGCGCGATGACATTGGTCGCGTCGAGCCGCCCACCGAGCCCGACCTCGACGATGCTGGCGTCGGCGGGCGTGCGGGCGAAGGCGAGGAATGCCGCTGCGGTCGTGACCTCGAAAAAGCTCGCGCCGATATCGCCGCCGGCGTTGAGCACTTCCTCGAGCAGCGGTGCCAGCTCGGCATCCTCGATCAGCGTGCCGGCGAGCCGGATGCGCTCGTTGAAACGCACGAGATGGGGGCTTGAATAGACATGCGTCGTGTAGCCCGCCGCCTCGATCGCCGCGCGCAGGAAGGCGCAGGTCGATCCCTTGCCGTTGGTGCCGGCGACATGGAGTACCGGCGGCAAGCGTTCGTGCGGATTGCCGATGCGCTCGAGCAATTCGGTGATCCGCTCGAGGCCGAGAATATCGGCACCGGGGGAAAGAGCCCATAATCGGTCGAGCTGGCGCTGCACCGCGGGATCGGAAGAGGTGGCGTGGTCAGGCATCTTAGTTCCCCTCCCATTCATGGGAGGGGCTAGGGGAGGGCGTGTTGGTCACCACGAACGGCACATGCCCTCCCAACTCGCGGTCTGCAACTGGCGGAAATGCGCCCCGCGCATTTCGCAATCATGCCGGGGGCATGATTGACCAGTTGTAGACCGTGAGTTCCCTCCCACAAGCGGGAGGCGAGAATCCGTCACGCCGCCTTACGCTGCCCACCGACATAATCGATCAGCCGCGCCAAGGTCGGGCGCAGTTCCGCACGCGGCGTCACCATGTCGAGCATGCCGTGGTCGAGCAGATATTCGGCGCGCTGGAACCCTTCGGGCAGCTTTTCGCGGATCGTCTGCTCGATCACCCGCTGGCCGGCAAAGCCGATTAACGCGCCGGGCTCCGAAATCTGCACGTCGCCGAGCATCGCATAACTCGCGGTGACGCCGCCGGTGGTCGGGTCGGTCAGCACGACGATATACGGCAAGCCGACATCATGGAGCATCTGGATCGCAACCGTGGCGCGCGGCATCTGCATCAGGCTCAATATGCCTTCCTGCATCCGCGCGCCGCCCGCCGCAGTGAAGATGATATAGGGTGCGCCTTCGCTGATCGCCGCCTCGACGCCGCGGACGAACGCCTCGCCCACCGCGAGCCCCATCGATCCGCCCATGAAGGCGAAATCCTGGACGCCGACCACGGCCTTGCGGCCCTCGATCGTCCCGGTCGCGTTGATCAGCGCGTCGCTCTCTCCGGTCGCGGCGCGCGCCGCCTTGATGCGGTCGGTATATTTCTTCTGATCGCGGAACTTGAGCGGGTCATCCTGAACCTTGGGCGGAGTCAGCGTCGCGAACGAACCGGCGTCGAAAATCTGCGCGAACCGCACCTCTGGCCCAATCCGCTCGTGAAACGCGCAATTGGGACAGACGTAGAGATTGTCGGCCAGTTCCTTGGCGAACACCATCTGCCCGCACCCCTTGCACTTGTGCCAGAGGTTGTCGGGGCTTTCCTTCTTGGGGATGACGTACGACAGCGCGTTGCGGACGTTGGTCAGCCAGCTCATGCCATTTCCTTTCTGGCGGCGCGGATCGCGCCAGCGAGACTCGCGATATAAGCGCGCACAGGCTCGGCCGCATCCTTGCCATGCTGCCCGACCAGTTCGACGATCGCCGAGCCGACCACGACGCCATCGGCGACCCGCGCTATCGCGGCGGCCTGATCGGGGGTACGGACGCCGAAGCCGACCGCCACGGGCAGCTTGGTGGCGGCCTTGAGGCGCGCCACGGCTTCCTCGATCGAGGCCTGCACCGCCTGTTGCTTGCCGGTGATGCCTGCGACCGAGACGTAATAGAGGAAGCCGCTGGCGCCTTCGAGCACGGTCGGCAGTCGCGCGGCGTCGGTCGTCGGGGTAGCGAGGCGGATCAGGTCGACGCCGTTGCCGCGTAGCGCCGGCCCGAGCGAATCGTCTTCCTCGGGCGGGATGTCGACACAGATCACGCCATCGACACCGGCTTCCTTGGCGCGCTCGGCGAACCAATCGGCGCCGCGCCGCGTCATCGGATTGGCATAGCCCATCAGGACGAGCGGGACGGTCGGATGACGCTCACGGAACGCCGTCGCGATGGCGAGGATGTCCGCCGTCGTTGTGCCCGCCGCGAGGCTCCGCAAATTCGCTGCCTGAATAGCGGGGCCGTCCGCCATCGGATCTGTGAATGGCATACCGAGCTCGATCACGTCGGCGCCGCCCTCGACGAGGGCGTCGAGGATCGGCCCGGTCGCGAACCGACCGGGGTCGCCGGCGGTGACGAAGGCGACGAGGGCGGGATGGCCCTTGGCAAAGGCTTGGGAGAGGCGGGTCATATCGTGGTCCGCTTGTCGCGTCGGCGCAGGGCGATCAGGTCGATGAATATAGCGAACGGCGATCCAATGATGATCGCAACCATCTGCTCCCAATGCCATCTTTCGAATGCCATTCCGTGCCACGCTAAATTGGCTAACGCCGTACCCCCGCAGAACAGCGCGGCGAAACGGAGGCGTTGACGAAACGCTTCTGAAAGCGATGCGGGGGGTTCGTATCCCGTGATGACCGCAATAGCGTAAGGAACCCCAACGACGAGCAAGAAGAAGAGGATCGCGAGGGCGGTCATTGGGTCGATCATATCTTCACTCCCAGCGCTTCGGCGACGGTGAAGATGTCCTTGTCGCCACGCCCGCACAGGTTCGCCAAGATGATCTGATTCTCGTTCATTTCCCGCGCCTTCTTGGTCACAGCTGCGATCGCATGTGAGGGTTCGAGCGCGGGAATGATGCCTTCGGTCCGACAGAGAAGCTGGAAGGCGTCGAGCGCTTCCTCGTCGGTTGCCGAGGTATAATCGACCCGGCCGATTTCCTTGAGCCATGCGTGCTCGGGACCGATGCCCGGATAGTCGAGCCCTGCCGAGATCGAATGCGCCTCGGCGATCTGGCCGTCATCATCCTGGAGGAGATAGGTACGGTTGCCGTGAAGGATGCCGGGGAATCCACCGGCCAGGCTCGCGGCATGCTTGCGCTCGAGTCCTTCGCCCGCCGCCTCGACACCGAGCATGCGCACGTCGGGATCGTCGAGGAACGGATGGAACAGCCCGATCGCGTTCGATCCGCCGCCGATCGCCGCAACCAGCAGGTCGGGCAGACGGCCGATCCGCGACAGCATTTGCGCGCGCGCTTCCTTGCCGATCACGCTCTGAAAATCGCGAACCAGCTCGGGATAAGGATGCGGACCCGCTGCGGTGCCGATGATGTAGAAGGTGTCGTGGACGTTCGCGACCCAGTCGCGCAGCGCCTCGTTCATCGCGTCCTTGAGCGTGTTGGCACCGCTGGTGACGGGGATCACCTCGGCGCCGAGCAACTTCATCCGGAACACATTGGGCTGCTGCCGCTCGACGTCCTTGGCGCCCATATAGATGACGCAGGGCAGGCCGAAGCGCGCGCAGACGGTGGCGGTGGCGACACCGTGCTGGCCGGCACCGGTTTCGGCGATGATCCGCGTCTTGCCCATGCGGCGCGCGAGCAGAATCTGGCCGATGCAATTGTTGATCTTGTGCGCGCCGGTATGGTTGAGCTCGTCGCGCTTGAACCACACTTGCGCACCCTTGCCTGGCTCCGACCCGGCGCGGATCGCAGCGGTCAGCCGTTCGGCGAAATAGAGTGGGCTGGGCCGGCCGACATAATGTTCGAGCAGGTCGTCGAATTCCTGCGCGAACGCGGGGTCGACCTGCGCCGCGCGATATTCGCGTTCGAGGTCGAGGATCAGCGGCATCAGCGTCTCGGCGACGAAGCGGCCGCCGAACGCGCCGAAATGCCCGCGATCGTCGGGTTGGGTACGATACGAATTCGACAAAAGATCAGGGTCAGACATTACCGTTATTTCCTCGTCACAACATTAGGTCCAATCGCTTCGAACAGCGATCAGCGCCATCGTTGCGGGATGCGCAGGGCAGGGAGGATCGGCATCAGCATTGCGCCACCGCTTTAAGGAACGCGGCGATCTTGTCCACATCCTTGACGCCGGGCGCGGATTCGACCCCGGAGGAAACGTCGACCATGCGGGCGCCCGTGATAGTGACAGCCGGAACCACGTTTTCCGGCGTAAGGCCTCCAGCGAGCGCCCACGGACTCGAATGGCGATGTCCCTGCAGCATGGTCCAATCAAAGCGCAATCCCATGCCGCCTGGCAGCATTGCGTCATCCGGCGTTTTGGCGTCGTAGAGCACGCGGTCGACAGGGATGCTGGCATAGCGCTTGGCTTCGTCGATATCGGCGGCCCGCCTGACAGAGATAGCCGGCCAGACCGAATAGCCGCGCGCGTCCAGCTCTGCGACGCGAAGGAAATCCGTCGAGTGGAGCTGGATTGCCCACAGATTCGCGGCCTCCGTGGCGCGCGCGATCAGATCGTCATCGGGATCGACGAACACCCCGACCTTTCCGATACCGTCGGGAACACGGGCTGCCAGCGCGCGCGCTTGGTCGAACGTAACGTTGCGTGGCGAACGCTCGAAGAACACGAACCCAACATGACTCGCCCCGCCGGCAATCGCGGCGTCGAGCGTTTCGGGCGTGCTGAGGCCGCAGATCTTGGCGGTAACGCGGGACATGGCGGCGCTATAGACGCGGTGAGGGGCGGATGACCATGGGAGTGGCTTGACGCGAACGGACGGCGATGAGGAATTCAGCCGAGCGGCTTTTCCAACACCACCATGTGAAGCGGCGGATCGACCACGATTGGAAAATCGCGCGTGCCGACCTGCGCGTAGCCCCGGCGCTCGTAGAAGGCGATCAACTCGGCGCGCCGATCGATCACCGTCATTTCGATCCGGTCGGCAGAAAATTCCCGGTGCGCGGCCGCTTCGGCCGCGGCGATCAATTGTTTGCCATAGCCGCCGGTCTGCAATAGCGGATCGACGCACAGTAGCCCGAGATAGGCGAGTCCGCCGCCCGAATTGGCGACGCGGACGCAGCCGACCATGCGATCATCATCGAACCCGACCAGCAAGCGTTCCGCCGGATCGGCGATCATCGCCTCCAGTTCGCCGACGCCGATCCGCTCGCCGTCGAGCAGGTCAGCCTCATGCGTCCAGCCGGCGCGCGCATCGTCGCCGCGATAGGCGCGCTGAATCAGCGGTTGAAGCGTGGCGAGATCGTCGCGTCGCGCGACGCGAACCGATAAATCGGACATGACAAGAACCTAAAGCGTCGCGCCGATCTCGCGCGCGGCGAGGTCGGGATCCTCGGCGGCAGTGATCGGCCGGCCCACCACCAGAATCGAGGCGCCGGCGTCCATCGCGGCGCGCGGCGTCACCACGCGCTTCTGGTCGCCTATCGCACCGTTGGCGGGGCGAACGCCCGGCACGACGAAGAAGCCCTTGGGCCACAATTTGTGTGCCGCCCGGACTTCCTCGCCCGAACACACGATGCCGTCGACCCCGGCGTCCATCGCCAGTTCGGTCAGCCGTAGCACCTGGTCGTGCGACGACCCGTCGACGCCGGTGGCGCGCAAGTCGTTCTCGTCCAGGCTGGTCAGCATCGTTACCGCGACGACCTTGGTATTGCTCGGCGCGGCGGCTTTGGCATCCTCCAGCATCGAGCGGCCGCCGCTGGCATGGACGGTCAGCACCGCTGGCTCGAGCCCGCGCAGTGCCTGGATCGCCTTGCCGACGGTGTTGGGAATGTCGTGTAGCTTGAGGTCGAGAAAGATCGGCAGGCCCAGCTCGTGCATTTCCAGCACGCCATGGCGGCCATTGGCCATGAAGAATTCGAGGCCTAGCTTGATCCCGCCGACATGGTGGCGGACCCGCGTGGCGATCGCCTTCGCCTTGTCGATATCGGGTGTGTCGAGCGCGACGTAGACGCGGCTGGTCATGGCGTCAGCTCGAGCGGCGGCTGTTTGGGCGGCTTGGGCGGTGCCGGCGGCGTGGTCGCGGCGATCGGCGCGGCAAGCACCGGACCGGGATCGGCGCCCATCGGCACTACCGGTTTCAGATCGGCGATCACGCGCTCGGCGGTCGTCAGCCGCTGCGTCAGGCGCCAGCGGATCGTCCGGTAATAGAGCCAGGTCGGGACCACTCCGGCGAGAAACATGAACAACATCATGAAGGGAAGGTTCACTTCCGCGACCAACCCACCCCACAGGTTGATCGTCACCCAGCTCCAATTGCCATAGGTGAAGATCGCCGCGACGAAGCTGATCAGGCACCAGAAAAGGATCTTGAGGAATTGCATGGAGCGGGACGCTAGCGGGGCCGGTCAAGTTTGGCCAGACTTCCCGGCAATCCTCCCCATAAGCGATGGGGAGGGCCGGAGCTGTCCGCCGAGCCTCAGCGAATCGGCGAGTTCGGGTCGAGCCGCATATCCAGATACTTGTCCACGCTGCCCATCAGCTCGCCCATCTCATGTTCGAAGAAATGGTTGGCCTTGGGAATCGTGTCGTGGTGAATCGTGATGTGCTTCTGGGTGCGCAATTTATCGACCAGCTTCTGGACGGCGATCGGGGTCACGACCTCGTCATTCTCGCCCTGGATGATGATGCCCGAGGCGGGGCAGGGGGCGAGGAACGTGAAGTCGAACATGTTCGCCGGCGGCGCGATCGAGATGAAGCCGCGGATTTCCGGGCGGCGCATCAGCAACTGCATGCCGATCCACGCGCCGAACCCGAACCCGGCGACCCAGGTGGTCGAGGCTTCGGCATGGAAGCTTTGCACCCAGTCAAGAGCCGAGGCGGCGTCGCTCAGCTCGCCGATGCCATTGTCGAACACGCCCTGGCTCTTGCCGACGCCGCGGAAATTGAAGCGCAAGGTCGCGAATCCGCGCCGCTGGAACGTCTTGTAGAGCTCGATCACGATGCGGTTGTTCATCGTGCCGCCCGACATCGGGTGGGGATGCAGGATCATCGCGACCGGTGCGCGCGGCTTGGGCGCGGGGGCGAAACGACCTTCGAGGCGGCCCTCGGGGCCGGGGAAAATGACTTCGGGCATCGTGTCCTGTTCTTTTAGCCGCAGAGGCGCCGGTGTGGCGCTAAAGGTTGCGCGCTATATAGGCAGCAGGCCCCAACACGCAATTGGAACGAGTCGGACCCATCGTGAGCCAGCGCATCTATCTCGATCATGCCGCGACCACGCCGCTGCTGGCCGCCGTGCGCGAGGCGATGGCGGAGGGGTATGCGCGCTGGGCCAATCCGTCATCGCCGCATGCCGAAGGGCGCGCGGCCAAGGCGATGCTGGAGAAGGCGCGGACGCAAATCGCGGCGGCCTATGGCTGGCCGGGCGAAGTGCTGTTCACCAGCGGATCGAGCGAGGCGCTGGCGATCGCGTTGACTCGCTCGGCAGTGACGCGCCGATTGGCGAGCGCGGTCGAGCATGATGCGGTGCTTCGCGCGGCCTATGACATCGCGCTGGTTCCGGTGGATTCGGCCGGGCTGGTCGATCGCGCCGCGTTGGACGGCGCGATGGCGAGTGAAGGGCGCGCGGTCGTCGCGATCCAATGGGCCAATAGCGAGACCGGAATCCGCCAGCCGGTCGCCGAGCTGGCCGAGCAGGTCCATGCTACCGGCCATCTGCTGCTGGTCGATGCCGCCCAGATGCCGGTCGGTGCCGATCGCGCGGTGGCGCTGCACGCCGATTTCGTCGCGCTGTCGGCACATAAGCGCGGCGGACCGATCGGCGTCGGCGCGCTGCTGGTTCGCGACCTCGCGACGCTCGATCCGACCGGTGGGCAGGAGCGGGGATATCGGCCCGGGACGGAGAACATGCCCGGCATAATCGGCTATGCGGCAGCGCTCGCCGAGCCCGAGGACATTGCCGGGTACCGAGCATTGCGCGCCCATTTGGACGAGGAGATCAAGGCGTCGGGCGGCGAGCCGGTCCTGGCCGGCGCGCTGCGCCACCCGGCGATCGGCTCGTACCGCATGCCCGGCGTCGCCGCCACGACCCAGCTGATTCGTTTCGACATGGCCGGGATCGCGGTGTCGGCGGGGAGCGCCTGCGCGAGCGGCAGCATGAAGCCGAGCCATGTGCTGTCGGCGATGGGCTGGGACATGCAGGCGTCCCAGGAAGTGGTAAGGGTCAGTTTCGGACGATCGACCACGCGCGCCGAGCTCGACGCCTTTGTCGCGACGTGGCGCGAGATCGCGGCGTCGCTGGCGCGCGCGGCATGATCTATCTCGATTACCAGGCGACCACGCCGCTCGCGCCCGAGGCGCTGGAGGCGATGCTGCCCTGGCTGCGCGACCAGCATGCCAATCCGCATTCGGCGCATGGTCCGGGACGGGCGGCTAAGGCCGCGATTGAAGTTGCGCGGGCGCAGGTTGCCGCGTTGCTGCCGGCCGGCGGAACCGTCAGTTTCACCGGCGGCGCGACCGAGGCGCTCAACTGGGCGATCAAGGGTGTCGGTGGTCCGATCGTGACCGTCGCCACCGAACATGCCGCCGTGCTTGATACCGTAGAGGCCGTGGGGGACGCGGTGGTGTTGTCGGTTGGACATGACGGCCTGGTCGACCTGGAGGTGGCGCGCGCGACGATCCGGCCAGGCGTGAAGCTGGTCGCGGCGATGCTGGTCAATAACGAGATCGGGGTGGTCCAGCCGATCGCGGAGTTGGCGGCGCTGGCGCACCAGGTGGGCGCTTTGTTCCTGTGCGATGCCGTGCAGGGCTACGGCCGCGTGGCGATTCCGGAGGGCTGCGATCTGATCGCGCTGTCGGCGCACAAGATTCACGGACCCAAGGGCATTGGCGCGCTGTGGATACGCGAGGGTATCGATCTGGCGCCGCTGCTCCATGGCGGCGGGCAGGAAGCGGCGGGGCGTTCGGGCACGCTCAGCCCGGCTCTGTGCGCGGGGTTCGGCGCGGCGGCGGCGCTGATGGCGGCGCGATGCGACCGGGACGCGGCTCATGTCGAGAGGTTATGGTCGGTAGGGCGGGCTGCCCTGAGCGCAGAATGGATCGTCAATGGGTCGATCGAGCACCGCTATCATGGCAATCTCAACATTCGGCGTGATGGGCTGGACGTGGCGCGGCTGATGTCAGATCTGCGCGACATCGCCTTTTCGGCGGGGTCGGCTTGCGCCAGCGGATCGGGAAGACCGAGCCATGTGCTCGAGGCGATCGGATTGAGCGATGCGCAGGCCCGCAACAGCGTCCGGATCGGTTTCGGGCGCTATACGACCGAGGAGGAATTGGTGACCGCGCTAGAGCGCATCGACGCAGCAGCCCGCGCGCAGAGAATCGCAGCATGACGAAGGTGATTTTCATCGAGCGCGATGGCGCCACGCGCGAAGTCGAGGCGCGGCCGGGCGATCGCCTGCTCGACCTGGCGCAAAATGCCGGCGAGCCGCTCGAAGGAACCTGCGAAGGTCAGATGGCCTGTTCGACTTGTCATGTGATCGTCGATGCCCAGGATTTCGCGAAATTGCCTCCCGCCGTCGAGGAGGAAGAAGACATGCTCGATCTTGCTGCTGGGGCCACGCGATACAGCCGACTCGCGTGCCAGATCTGGCTGAACGACACGCTCGAAACGCTGACCGTGCGCATCCCCTCCGAAGCCAAGAACATGCAGGGACGCTGACCTAAATTCTTAATGTCTTACAGTGACTAAGCATTATTTCGTTCGTGGAACGGCCGCTGCATGTTAGGCGTTTGGACGCGCCGGGGGGCGAAAAAAGCATGGAGAGATACGCCATGAAATTTCTCGCTGTAGTTGCTGCTGGAATTCTTGCCGCCTCCGCCCTCACACCGGTTGCTCCCGCCAGTGCGGCGCCTGCGCCGCAGCGCTGGGGCCACGGACATCATGGATGGAAGTGGAAGAAGGTGTGCACGGTGCGCTGGAACCATGGCCGCAAGGTGCGCGTGTGCCGCAAGGTACGCGTCCGGTGGTAGAAGCGGCACTCTAATGGCTTGAAAGCGCCGCCCGATCCCGCCATATGCGCGGCGGGAGTCGGGCGGACGCAATCGTCGCCAACCCGGTCAGGTCCGGAAGGAAGCAGCCGTAACGATTTCGTTGCGGGTCGTTCCGGCTCCCACCTGCCTCCATTGATATTATGGCCTGTCCACCTGCGTGACGGCGCGACACTTGGTCGCTTACCACGTGTCGGCGCGGACCGTTTTAGTATCGGCAGCGATCGCATCCGAAATGGATCAGGATCGACGCACCGGGGCGCTCCAATCCGATACGGAACGCGATAGCGCTTTCGTGCATTTCGACAGTGCCTCTGACCCACAAGGCAAGGAGTCCTGTATGCGTATCACTCGAATGTTCGCCGTCCTGCTGGCCGTTGCCGGCGTATCGGCGATTAATCCGGCTTCGGCCGAAACGTCGCTGACGCGGTCGACGACGATCGCCGCGCCGATCGCGGCACCCTCCGGCACCACCGCTACCGCGGACCAGTATCGCGATCGCGGCCGCCACAATGGCTGGCGCAACGGCAATCGCGGTTGGCGCGGCGACCGCGGCTGGCGGGGCCGCGGCTATGGCTATCGCGGCGGTTACGGCTATCGCGGCCGCGGTTATTACGGTCCGCGTTATGCCTATGGCCGGCCATATCGTTGGCGCGGACCGCGTCTCGCATGCCGCACGTCGTGGCGCTGGGGCCGGCCGCACCGCGTGTGCTTCCGCCGCTGGTAACAGGCTTCGACAATCGGGCTCGCCGTGCCTAGATAAGGGTCGATGTCCGACTCTTTCGATCTCGGCGAGCCGCCGCAGCCCAAGGAAACCGCGTACCGCGTGCTCGCGCGCAAGTACCGGCCGCAGAATTTCGATCAGCTGATCGGCCAGGACGCGATGGTCCAGACGCTGGGCAATGCGATCCGGCGCGGGCGGTTGGCGCACGCCTTCCTGCTGACCGGCGTGCGCGGAGTCGGCAAGACGTCGACCGCGCGCCTGATCGCCAAGGCGCTCAATTGCATCGGCCCTGACGGACAGGGCGGCCCTACGATCGATCCGTGCGGCGTCTGCGATCCCTGCGTGTCGATTGCCGAGGGTCGCAATATCGACGTGATCGAGATGGACGCGGCCAGCCATACCGGCGTCGACGACATGCGCGCGGTGATCGACGCGGCGCGGCTCGCCGCGTTCGGCGCGCGGTTCAAGATCTACATCATCGACGAAGTCCATATGCTGTCGAAGAATGCGTTCAATGCGCTTCTGAAGACATTGGAAGAACCCCCTGAACATGTGAAGTTTCTGCTGGCGACGACCGAGGTGCAGAAGGTGCCGGTGACGGTCCTGTCGCGATGCCAGCGATTCGATCTCAGGCGCATTCCCGCGGACAAATTGGCGGCGCATTTCGCCCACATCGTCGAGTTGGAGAGCGCGGAAGCGGAGCCCGAGGCATTGGCGCTGATCGCGCGCGCCGCGGACGGATCGGCGCGCGATGGCCTGTCGATCCTCGACCAGGCGATCGCGCATGCCGGCATGGAAGGCGGCGGCGTCACGGCGCCTGCCGTGCGTGCGATGCTCGGCCTGTCCGATCGCGCCGCGATTCGCGACTTGTTCGCGCTGTTGCTCGACAGCGACGCGCCCGGCGCGCTCGCGGCGTTGCGCCGGCAATATGATCTCGGCGTCGATCCGCAATCGGTGCTGCGTGGCCTGCTCGAAACCGTGCATGCGGTCACCCTGGCCAAGCTGGGCGGCGATGCCGATCCGGCGCAATCGGCGGAGGAACGCGACGCCTATCAGGGCTGGGCGCGGCTGCTGTCCTTTCCGGCGCTCCATCGATTGTGGCAATTGATGCTCAAGGGGTATGAGGAAGTTGCGCGCGCCGCGTTGCCGATCGAGGCCGGCGAAATGGCGTTGCTCCGCGTCGTCCATGCCTCCAGCCTGCCAGACCCTGGCGAACTCGCGCGTCAGATCGCGGCGGGCTCCGCACCATCGATCGCACCGCCCTCGACGAGCGCCGCTCCGTCCTCCGCTCCAGCCACGGTCCAGGCGCTGCCCGCCAGTTTCGATGCGATGGTCGAACTGGTCCGCGCCAATGGCGGCGGCGCATTGCTGTCGCACCTGACCGCCAATGCCCGGGTGGTACGCTATGAGGCGCCCGAACTGGTGCTCAGCACCTCGCGGCCCTTGCCCGCCGACTTGCCGACGACCCTTGCCGCACGGTTGGGCGAACTGACCGGCGCGAAATGGAAAGTGACGACCGAGGACGCCGAGGGCGAGGCAACGCTTGCCGAACGCCGCAAGGCCGAGGAAGAGGCCGAACGCGCCGCGGTCATGGAAACCCCCATCGTGAAGGCAGCGTTGGAGACTTTCCCCGACGCGGTGCTCGAACGCATCAACAAGGAAGCACTGGGATGAAGAGTCTCGAAGACATTATGGCCATGGCGCAGAACGTCCAGGCCGAACTGGCCAAGGCGCAGGACGGGCTCGACCAGATCGAGGTCGAAGGCGCGTCAGGCGGCGGCATGGTCAAGGTGAAGGCGTCGGCCAAGGGTCGGATCATCGGCGTCGACATCGATCCATCGCTGCTCCAGCCGTCGGAAAAGCAGATGCTGGAAGATCTGATCGTCGCCGCGTTCAACGACGCGCGGGCGAAGGCGGATGCGGCATCGAACGCGGAAATGGCCAAGATGACGCAAGGCCTGCCGCTGCCGCCGGGGTTCAAGCTGCCGTTCTGAGCCGATCGGAGCGGGCTGCCGCCACGGACCCAGCTGTGGCTCGGATGCGTTTTCCCGATCATGACGCCAAGCGGAATAGAAGGATTCGTCACCCGGGAAGTGACGACCGATCGCGGCATGGTCTTCTGCTACCAAGGCGGGAGCGGCCCCCCGGTTCTGCTCCTCCACGGCTTTCCGGAAACGAGCCTGATGTGGCACCGCATCGCGCCATTGCTGGCGAGCGATTTCGCCATCGTGGCAGCCGATCTGCCGGGCTATGGCCGCAGTGATTGCCCGGTCGATGGCGAAGGCCATAGCGCGATGTCCAAGCGGGCGCTTGCCGCGACTCTCGTCGAGGCGATGAAGGCGCTGGGGCATGAAGCCTTCGCGATCATCGGCCATGATCGTGGCGGCCGCGTCGCTTATCGCGCGGCACTGGATCATCCCGACAGAGTGACCGCCGTCGCGGTGCTCGACGTCATCCCCACCTACGAGGTCTGGGAAAGGGCCGATGCGCGGCTCGCTTTGTCCTTCTGGCCGTTCTCCCTGCTCGCTCAACCCGCTCCCTTGCCTGAGCGGCTGTTGCTTGCAGCGCCGGAGGCGATCATCGACAATGCCTTGTCCCAATGGGGTTCCCCGCCCGAGACTTTTCCGTCGTGGTTGCGCGAAGCCTATGTCGCTGCACTCAGCGATCCCGCCCACGTCCATGCGATCTGCGAGGAATATCGAGCCGCGGCCGGGATCGATCGCGACATCGATCGTGCCGACCTGGAAACGGGGCGCCGCATTCGATGTCCGTTACTGGCATTGTGGAGCGACAAGGGCGGATTGGCCACCTGGTACGACGACGCCGGTGGGCCACTCGGCATTTGGCGCCGTTGGGCGGAGGACGTTCGCGGACACGCCGTATCGGGCGGACACTTCTTTCCCGAGGAACAATCTGAGGCGACTGCACGCGCTCTAAGCGCGTTCCTGAGCGACCGCGCTACGGACCATTAAGCGGCGGTTACCTTGGTCCGTTCCGGAGGGGCAGGTCTCTCCGCGCTACCGCACGCAGCTGTCGAGCCCGTTGCCGCGCACGACATTGACGTACTTCGCCAGCGCATTGCCATGACGGCGCACGAAGCCGCGCGGATCGATCGCGGCGCGCTTCTTGGGGAGCGGCAGGACCGCCGCGATCCGTCCAGCCTCGGTTGATGACATGCGTGATGCGTCGTGGCCGAAATAGCGGATCGACCCGGCATTGGCACCATAGGTGCCGATTCCCGTCTCGGCGACGTTGAGATAGACCTCCATGATGCGTCGCTTGCCCCACAGATGTTCGATCAGGAAGGTGAACCACGCCTCGAACCCCTTGCGGACGTAGCCGCCGCTTTGGATGAGGAAGACATTCTTGGCGGTCTGCTGGCTGATCGTCGATCCGCCGCGGATGCGGCCGCCTTTCTGGTTGCGCTGATAAGCCTGGCGCAGCGCACCGAAATCGAACCCGTCGTGCAGGCAGAAGCGCGCATCCTCCCCGGCGATCGCGGCGCGCGGCATGTTGGGATCCATGCGGTCGATCGACATCCACTGTTTGGTGATCAACTGACCATGCAGCACATCACCCAGCATCGTGAAGGTGAAAGGCGGATTGATGAAGCGGTAGATGCCGACCCACAGCACGCTGACGACCACGAAGGCGAGCGCACCTTTCCAGATCCAGCTGAACAGGCGGCGGAGGAAAGGGCGGCGGGGTTTGGCTCTGGCGGGCATGGAGTCGGGATCGGCCTGTGTCGTCGCGATATCGGTCGGGTTGGGCGAGGGCGCCGTCATCAACGGCATGCTTGCCACTATCCGCGGTCGGCGGTCGGCGGCAAGAGCTTCTTCGGCGGCGGCGATGCCGGTCTCGTAGGCGCCATGCGCGGTCGAGAAATCGCTCGCCGAACAAGCCTCGCCGGCAAAGAAGATGCGGTCGTCGTGCGGCTGGGCAAGCACGCGGCGCTGGCCGGATTGCCCGATCCGGGCATGCGAATAGCTGCCGCGAATGAAGCGTTCGGCGCGCCAGCGCGTCCGCGCGAGCGGCTGGAGCCGCAACCGCCAGTCGTTGCCGAGCAGGCGGGCGAGTTCGCCGATCGCAAAATCGGCGGCGCCGAGGTCGCTTTCGCGCTCGATCGCCTCGGCGCAATCGCCGCCGAAGAATGCCTCGACCACTGGGCGACCGAGATAGCCGATCTGATAGCTTGCGGTGCACGCATTGCGCGGATTGCCGATCAGATGCGCATTGTGCGGATAATCGTCGCCGCGAATGCCGAGGAAGATCTTGTCGGCCAGCCCGAGCGGGAGTGCGACGGCGGCCTCGCGCTTGGCATCGATCGGCGGGTCGAATGCCAGGTCGCCATCGGCGATGATCGGGGTCGGCACCGCGACGATCACGCGGTCGGCCTCGATTAGCCCGTGCGGCGTCACGAGGCGCATGCGCGGGCCGCGATGGTCGATCAGCGAAACGGGACAATCGAGCCGGACGGGCAGGCGCTTGCCATGAGCGGCGATGAGCGTGCCATAGCCCTCGACCAGCCGCCAATTGTCGTCGCCCGCGGCGTCTTCATACGCCGCCCAGTCGTGCAGCGAGACGGCGCCGAGGTTGGCACCATTGGCATAGCCCGAAATCGCGTCGATCAGCGGGCGCCACGGATTGTCGGGCGGGATGAAGTCCGACAGCGGCCGGTCGGGGCCGCTGCGATAGGCCAAAGCGCGCTCGCTGAATTGCTGATATGCAGCCTGGAACGCGTCCTGATCGGCGGCGGGGAAACCGAGATCGCGCCATTGTTCGCGCCAGTGCGCGGGCGTGCGGTCAATCTGGAACCCCTCGGCGAGCGCGATCCGCGTCCAGGGGTTGCGGTCGGCCGAATGCAGCCAGGAACAGCCAAGATCGAGCGTTTCGCGACCGACGCGGACGCTATGCGCCCGCCCGCCGATCCGCCCGCTTGATTCGAGCAACAATGTATCGGCGCCCGAATCGACAAGGCGCCGCGCGGCAGCGATGCCGGCGGCGCCTCCTCCGATGACGACGAACTTGCTGCTCATCCGCCCTGTATAGGGCGAATCGTACGGCGGTCAGCCCGCAACGCGAGCGCAGGGCGTCAGAATTTCAGGCCGGCGACATTGAAGGTCATCTGAATGTTGCCACGCTGGAACACCTCAGCCTCGATCATAACCTTTTTGGCGGCCTTCAGCTTGCTGACAATCCGCGAACCCGGATTGATGAACGCAGTACCAAATTCATCGCCCACCGCTCCGGTGCAGCCGAACCGTTCGATTGGGCCATCGTCGAATTTGACAGACACCTGTTTGCTAGTGAGCGAATTACAGGTGAACTGCAGATTGGGGTTGATGATAACGACGTCGTATCCCTTGGCGGCAGTTTGAACCTGTAACGAGGTGGTTTGTTCGTCCGTACCGAGAACGTTCTGATATTTCTCTTCGCTTCGCGTGGCAGCGTACTTCGTCGATGTGCCCCGCATCGCATCCTTGTTCTCGCCATAGGTCCAGGGTGACGCAGGCGCCGCCGCCGCGCTCTGGCTGTTGCCATCGGCAGCAGAGCCGGAATCGACCGTTGCCGTCGACGTCGATTTGGTCTGGCTTGGCGCCAAGCTCGAGATACCGATGATGGCGCCCAGGATCGGCAGGCCGATGAAGATCGCTGCCCCGGTCGCAATGGCGCGGCCCCGCGTGGCATACATTGGCAGAGACGATGACGGCCGAATGATGAACCAGATCGATGCGACGGTTCCGACAAGCCAGATAATTGTAATTAGCGTACCCATGCTACCCCTCCGTTATTCAAGGGGAATATTCTTCAGTACAGGGAACGCGTCAAGAACATCGATCGATTTTGGCGCAATCGCCCCGGCCGCCGCGCACCGCGGCAGCCGGGGGTTGGACAATCAAGCCGCGATCAGCCGCTTTTCGCCGGCCAGCCGCATCATTACCTTCTGCAGCTTCTCGAACGCGCGGACCTCGATCTGGCGAACGCGCTCACGCGACACGCCATAGACCTGGCTCAGCTCTTCGAGTGTCTTGGGGTCGTCGGTCAGCCGGCGCTCGGTCAGGATGTGACGCTCACGCTCGTTCAGGCCGTCCATCGCTTCGGTCAGCAGGCTGTGGCGGACATCCGCCTCCTGCGCTTCGGCGACGACCGAATCCTGCAACGGTGCATCGTCCTGCAGCCAATCCTGCCACTGACCCTCACCATCCTCACGCATCGAGACGTTGAGCGACGTGTCGCCGCCCATCGCCATGCGACGGTTCATCGACGTGACCTCGTCCTCGGTGACGCCGAGATCCTTGGCGATCTTGGCGACATTCTCGGGGCTCAGGTCGCCGTCCTCGAACGCGTCGAGCTTCGACTTCATCCGGCGCAGGTTGAAGAACAGCTTCTTCTGCGCGGCGGTGGTGCCCATCTTGACCAGGCTCCACGAGCGCAGGATGAATTCCTGGATCGAGGCGCGGATCCACCACATCGCATAAGTGGCGAGACGGAAGCCGCGATCGGGCTCGAACTTCTTCACGCCCTGCATCAGGCCGATATTGCCTTCGCTGATCAGTTCCGAGACGGGCAAGCCGTAGCCGCGATAGCCCATCGCGATCTTGGCCACGAGACGCAGGTGCGAAGTGACGAGCTGCGCCGCCGCCTCGGTATCGCCATGCTCCGAAAAGCGCTTGGCGAGCATATATTCCTGCTCCGGGGTCAGGATCGGGAACTTCTTGATCTCGGCCAGATAGCGGTTGAGGCTTGCCTCTCCACCGAGAGCAGGAATCGTCGCGGGGACGTTGCTGCGATTTGCCATGACCTAGTCTCCCTTACCTTTCAGCCGGCCTGCCCCTTCAAAAGGCGGCATGCCGCACTGCAACAAAACTCAATCGCTGAGTGTATCGAAGAGTTCCCGCATGTCCGCTGGGATTTCGCTATCGAACGACAAAGCGTTTCTTGTGATGGGGTGGATGAACCCGAGATGCGCCGCGTGCAACGCCTGGCGGCGGAAATTCAGGGTTTCCAAAACCTTCCTGTGAACCTGTTTTGTTCTACCATAAACCGGGTCTCCAATCAAGGGGTGACCGATCGACGCCATGTGCACGCGCACCTGATGGGTGCGGCCGGTCTCGAGCTTGCACTCGACCAGATCGGCCTCATGCAAGCTCTTGAGCTTGCGCCAATGCGTCACCGCGCGCTTGCCGGTACGAACGATCGCGACCTTCTTGCGGTTCTGTGGACTGCGCGCCAGCGGGGCGTCAATCGTGCCGCTGGCGGTCGTCAGGTGACCCGAGACCAATGCGCGATAGCGTCGATCGATCGAATGGTCGGCGAACTGCTTGGCGAGGCCTTCATGGGCGCGATCGGTCTTGGCCGCGACCATCAGCCCCGACGTGTCCTTGTCGATGCGATGGACGATCCCGGGCCGCGCGACGCCGCCGATCCCCGACAGGCTGCCACCGCAATGATGGAGCAGGGCATTGACCAACGTGCCGTCGAAATTGCCGGCCGCGGGATGGACGACAAGCCCGGCAGGCTTGTTGATCACGATCAGATGCTCGTCCTCGAACGCGATTTCCAGGGGAATGTCCTGGGCTTCGTTATGCGCGGGCCGGGGAACGGGCACGGTGACGGTGAAGGTTTCGCCACCAAGGAGCTTGCGGGCGGGATCGCGCATCAGGGCGCCCGACGGATCGGTGACCGCGCCCGACGAGATGAGCGCCTTCAGCCGCTCGCGTGACAATGTGGGCACGGCATCTGCCAGCGCCCGATCGAGCCGCCAGCCTTTGGCCGCGCCCGAAACCACTGCTTCGATGATGGAAACCCCCGGAACCATTCGTGTAGGGAGATGGGAATGAGGTTGGAAATTTCAAGGGAGGCGCTCGCCGGGGTCCGGGCTGCGGCCGCTGGCGCGCATCCTAACGAGGCGTGCGGGCTGCTGTTCGGTGATGCGGACCGGATCACCGGCTGGCAGGGAACGCAAAATGTCGCCGAGCGTCCGGACATTGAATTCGAGATCGATCCAGCCGCGCTTTTTACAGCGCTTCGCGCCGAGCGGGCGGGCGGGCCGCGATTGATCGGCTATTGGCATTCACATCCGAACGGGGTGGTAAAACCGTCACGGCGTGACGCTGAGATGGCGGATATCGACGGCAAGATTTGGGTCATCGTCGCCGGCGACGATGTAGCGGCATGGCTAGCTGTCGAGGAGCCGGTCTATAGCTGGGCCGAGCATTCAGTTGAGCAGCGTGACGGGCAGTGTGTGGCGATACCGACCGTGAGCCATACAATCAGGGGCTTCCAGCACGTCCCAATGGCGACTGGCGAGGTGCGACACCTGATCCCCCGTGACAAGACCGACGAGGACATGGTGCCGCTGATCGCCGCTGCGGGCTATCCCGCAATCGCGCCGATCCTAGATGATTTGATGCGCTGGACCGCCGATGGCAATTGGCCAGTCGCGGGCCCATTGATCGACTATCTGGCGACAATTGGCGAACCGATGCTAGAACCGGTCCGCCGGGTGCTGCGCGGTGATGATGGCGGGCACAAATGGATGTGCATGCGCTTTATCGTCCGTCGGTTGCCGCGGTCAGCTCAGCTTGAGTTGACGAATGATCTGCGCATTCTTGCCGAAGACCCGAGCCAAGATGATTTGCTCGAAGAGGCGGATGTCGAGGCGCGCGAAATCTTGGCCGGACTTGCCGAATCGAGCGCTTAGCAGGTTGCGGGTCGCGTCTCCCTACGCCAGAAGACAGGCAACGATAGGAAAGAAACGTCCGTAATGACCATGACCTCGGTCGATTTCGCCAGCTTGCTCTGCTCGCGTTTGTGCCATGACCTGCTCAGCCCGGTGGGTGCGCTCAATAACGGGCTCGAATTGCTCGCCGACGAGCATGACCCGGAAATGCGTGCGCGTTGCCTCGAATTGCTCAACGAAAGCGCTCGGGCGTCGGCCAACAAGCTCAAATTCTTCCGCCTCGCGTTCGGCGCGGCGGGCGGTTTCGGCGAAAAGGTCGATACGCGGGAGACGCGCTCGGCGATCGAAGGGTTGTTCGGCGACAATGCCAAGCTGACGATCGGCTGGATGGTCGAGGAAGCGACCTTGCCCAAGCCCGCGACCAAGGTGCTGCTCAACCTCGCGCTGATCGCCGGCGACGCCCTGGTGCGCGGTGGGCAACTCGATATCGGCGCCGAGGAGAATGCGGGCAATATCGAGATCGTGGTGCGCGCCGAAGGGCCGCGGCTGGTGCTCGATCAGGAATTGCGCACGACGTTGCTCGGCGAACAGGGCGACACGGCCATCACGCCACGCGCCGCAGCGGCCTATCTGATCCATTCGTTGGTCAGCGAGGGTGACGGTAGTGTGCAGATCTCCGAGCCCGATGCTCCGGTGTTGCTGTTCGGCGTGACAATTCGCGCCGGGTAAACGTCTCTTTTACCACTGCTCGTCCAAGGTCGAACCGCGCATCATGCTCGGGGACCCATGGACGACCTGCTCCAGGAATTCATTGCCGAAACGCGCGAGACGCTAGACGCGCTCTCGGGCGAGATCGTCGCGTGGGAAGCCGACCCGGCCGACCGTGCGCGGCTCGATGCCATTTTCCGTTTCGTCCACACGGTGAAGGGAAGCTGCGGCTTTCTCGACCTGCCGCGCCTGGCGCGCCTGAGTCACGCCGCGGAGGACGTGCTGGCCGCTGTACGGTCGGGCGAGCGGAGCCCCGACCAGAAATTGGTTACCGCGGTGCTGGCGATCGTCGACCGGATCGGCGAGATCGTCGAGGCGATCGATGCCGGTGCCGCGCTCGACGATAGTGGCGAAGAATTGCTGATCGCGGCGCTCAATGCGGGCGCCGAAGCGGCGGCTCCCGCCGCGCAACAGGCACCCACCGGCCAGCGCGTCGCCAATCGCAGCGTGCGGCTGTCGACCGATCTGCTCGACCGCATGATGTCGGGCATGTCGGACATGGTATTGGCGCGCAACGAACTTGCGCGCCGCATGCGCGACCAGAATGTCGATCCGACGATCGAAGCCGCGCTCGACCGCCTGTCGCTGACCGTGGCGGAGATGCGTGATACCGTGACGCGGACGCGTATGCAAAAGGTCGACGCCTTGTTCTCGGCCTTGCCGCGCATGGTCCGCGACACTGCGGCCGAAGTCGGCAAATCGGTGCAGCTCCAGATCGAGGGATCCGACGTCGAACTCGATCGCGAGATGATCGAGATGATGCGCGATCCGCTCGTCCACATCATCCGCAATTCGATCGACCACGGCATCGAAAGCGCCGCGGAACGCCGCGCGCTCGGCAAACGCGAAGTCGGCCGACTGGTCGTTTCGGCGCGCCAGTCGGGTAATCAGATCATCCTCGAAGTCGCCGATGACGGCCGCGGGATCGATACCGATCGGCTGGTTCAGAAACTCACGTCGTCGGGCCAATCGCGCGGCCGCGATCTGTCGATGCTGAGCGAGCGCGCCAAGCTCGACCTGATCTTCGAACCCGGACTGTCGACCAAGGACGAAGTTACCGCGATTTCCGGCCGGGGCGTCGGGATGGACGTCGTCCGCGCCAATATCGAACAGATCGGCGGACGAATCGATCTGGTCAACGCCAAGGACCGCGGACTGCGGATCCTGATCCACGTGCCGCTGACATTGTCGATCATCCCTGCGATCGTCATCGGCATCGCCGGCCAGCGTTTTGCGGTCACGCGCCAGGCGATCGAGGAAATCGTCCATGTCTCCGGTGATGCGATCCGCGTCGATCTGCTGGGCGATACGCCGGCGGCGACGGTGCGCGATCGCCGTATGCCGCTGGTCGATCTCGCAGCGTTGCTCGGCCTGCGCGCCATCGATCCGATGTCGGTCGACATGCTGGCGATCATCAGTGCCAGCGGCGGCAGTTTCGCGGTCGCAGTCGATTCGGTGCTCGATCACGAGGAATTGGTGATCAAGCCCGCGTCGCCGGCAGTGATGGCGACAGGCATCTATGCCGGCCAGACCTTGCCCGACAGCGGCTCGCCGATGCTGTTGCTCGATTGCGCCGGGGTCGCCGCGGCCGCCGGGATCAATTTTACCCGCGATACGGCGGTCGAAGAAGAGGAGGCGATCGAGCCCGAGGCGGTCCTGGCCGACGCGCTGTTGTTCGACGACCTCGATGGCCGCCGCCGCGCGGTGCCGTTGGCAATTATCGACCGTGTCGAAACCGTCGACGCGTCCAATGTGCGGTTCAGCGGTGGCCGGATGCGCTTGTTGGTCGACGATCGCATCGTGCCGCTTGCCGCGCTCGGCGAGATCGAAGGCCATGCCCAACTCGCCGTGCTGAGGATCAAGGATGGCGATGCCGAAATCGCCTATGCGATTGCCGAACCGGTCGACATCGTCGCCATTCCGACCGACATCTCCCCGTCGGCGCAGCCTGGGCCAATCCTGGGGGTCGTTGTGATCGGCGACGAACAGGTGGAACTGATCGATCCGCAATGGCTGCTCGGTCCCGATGCCCTGGATATCGTCCGGGCGGGCGCGCCGCTCTGCCTGATCGACAGCCAGTCGGACAGCTGGATCGCGACTTTCCTGAAGCCGGTGCTCGAACAAGCAGGATATCGTGTTTCGACCAAGGCGAGCGCGGACGAACAGCCGGCGGTGATCCTGACCACCGATGCCGCTCCGGCCGCGGCACGCGACGGCCGCGTGCTTCGTCTCAGCAATGATCGGTGCGATACCGGCGGCGACGATCGAGTCTATCGCTATGACCGCGCCGGATTGCTCGCCGCCGTCGCCAAACGGGTGAATGTGGCATGAGCGAACAGCTTTTCCTGATCGCGCATATCGCCGGCCGCGGAGTCGCGATCGATTCGGCGCAAGTCGAGTCGGTGGTCGATATTGGCGCGGTCATCCCGACGCCGCGCGCCGCGCCGCACATTCGCGGGCTGGCCGCGCTGCGCAGCCGGGTGGTGACGGTCATCGACACGCATGCCGCGCTCGGCCTGCCCAAGCTCGCGATCGCCGGATCGCGCGCGGTTATCACGGTGGTCGACGGGCATCATTATGCCGTGCTGGTCGACAGCCTGGAGGATGTCGCGCCGTTCGTCGCCGCGCCGCTGCCGCCGGGGATCGGGCTCGACGCCGGATGGCGCCAGGCCGGTTGCGGCGCGATCGAGCGCGATGGCGAGCCGATTCTGGCGATCGATCTCACCGCGCTGGTCCACGGACCATCAAACGACGCGAATGCAATCAATTAACCGGGTGATCACGGTTTGGCGGGTAAGCCCTTCGATGGGCCTAGTAACGGGGTGTTTCGGTCATGAAGACGTGTCTGGTTGTCGATGATTCCAAGGTGATCCGCAAGGTCGCCCGCCATATCCTCGAGACGTTGAATTTCGAGGTGAGCGAGGCTGCCGACGGTAAGGAGGCGCTGGACAGCTGCATGGCGTCGGTCCCCGACGTGATCCTGCTCGACTGGAACATGCCGGTGATGAGCGGGATGGATTTCCTGCGTGCGCTCCGCGACACCGCGCTATCGAGCCGGCCCAAGGTGGTGTTCTGCACCACCGAGAACGGCATGGCCTATATCCGCGCCGCGATCGAAGCGGGTGCCGACGAATATGTGATGAAGCCATTCGATCGCGAAACGCTGGAATCGAAGCTCCAAATCGTCGGCCTGGCATAAGCGCACCGGTGCCGTGGTGGCGAGCAAGCCTTTTCCCGATTTCGAAGCGCCGCCCTCGGTCCTGATCGTCGACGATTCGGTCGTTGCACGCGCTGTGATCGCGCGAGCGATCGACGGCGGCGACCGTTTCCTGGTGGCTGGCGCGGTACAGGACGTCAAGGCGGCGCTGGCGTTCCTGGCGCGGCATCGCGTCGACGTGATCCTGCTCGACATCGAAATGCCGGGGGTCGATGGCCTGACCGCCTTGCCCGACCTGATCGCGGCGGGGCAGGGCGCCCGCGTGCTGATCGTGTCCTCTGCGTGCGCCGATGGCGCCGCGTCGACGGTCCAGGCATTGGCGCTGGGCGCGGCGGATACGCTGGTCAAACCCGAAGTCGGCGCCTTTGCCGGGCGCTTCGGTGATCAACTCAACGAACGGCTCGTCCGACTGGTCGAGGCTGATGAGGTCGTGGCGCCGCGGACGCCGGCAGCGGCCAGCGCGCCGGGGAACGACTATGATATCGTCGCGATCGGCGCCTCGACCGGGGGCATCCACGCGCTCAGCCAATTGCTCCGGGCAATCCCCGCCGAGTTCCGCTTGCCGATCCTGATCACCCAGCACCTGCCCGAATCGTTCATGCCCTATTTCGCCGCGCAGGTCGCGGTGCTGGCCAATAGACCATGCGAAGTGGCGGAGGACCGCGTCCGCGTGCGTCCCGGCCGCATCCTGATCGCGCCGGGTCGCGCGCATATGCGCTGCGTGGCGATGGGCGATGGCGTGGCGATCCGTCTATCGACCGCGGCATCAGTCAGTGGCTGTCTGCCGTCGGTCGACCCGATGCTGCAATCGGTGGCTGAGGTGTATGGCGCGCGCGCGCTCGGCGTGATGCTGAGCGGGATGGGCCGCGATGGCGCCATCGGGGCTGGGCAGTTGTCCGCCGCCGGTGGCAGTGTCGTCGTCCAGGATCGTGCGTCCTCGGTGGTCTGGGGTATGCCCGGTGCCGTGGTTGCCGGTGGAGTCGCCGACGCGATCCTGCCGCCGGACGAGATCGGCCAATTGATCGCGCGCCGTCGGCGGCCTTCATGCTGACCCCGCGCCCCGCCGGCGCGGTCGCGGAATTCATCGCGCTGCTAGAGGCGCGCACCGGGCAGCAGATGGGCGCCAACCGTAACTGGCGCATCGAAACCGCGCTGAAGCCAGTGATGCGTGATACGGGTCACGATACGCTGGAGAAGCTTGCCGAAGCGACCCGGGCGGATCGCGGCGGACCGCTCGCCGACCGCGTGGTCGACGAATTGCTCAACCAGGAGAGCTCGTTCTTCCGCGACGCAGCGGTGTTCGACATCGTCGAGCAGGCGGTGTCGGCGATCCCCGATACGCGCCGCCCGCGAATCTGGTCGGCGGGCTGCTCGACCGGGCAGGAGCCGCTCAGCCTGGCGATGCTGTTCGCCGAAAAGCTCGATCATCAAATGCCCGAGATCCTGGCCACCGATGTCTCCGAATCGGCGCTGCATAAGGCGCGCGCTGGGCGTTACACCCAGTTCGAAATCCAGCGCGGCCTGCCGATCCGCCGGATGATGCAATGGTTCGATTCGGTCGACGGCGACTGGATCGCCAATCCGGGGCTGACCCGGATGGTCTCGTTCCGCCGGATGAACCTGGTCGCCGACTCGCTGCCGATCGGCCGATTCGATGTCATCCTGTGCCGCAACGTGCTGTTGTATTTCTCGCTCGACATGCGCCGCGCGGTCCTCGGTCGGCTCGCGCAAGTGCTGCGGCCCGATGGGGTATTGGTGCTTGGCGCCGGCGAGACCGTGATCGGCCAGACCGACGCGTTCCGTCCCAGCCAGCGCTATCGTGGACTGTACGAGCCGAACTGGGCCGCCGCCGCGGCTGCTTGATTCCGGAAGCAGCGGGACGGTTTACTTTCGCCGCGCTTCGCCGCAATCCAGCGGGCGTGAGCATCGTCGAAACCCCGTCGCCCAATTTCAACGAGCGGCAGCTGCCGGTTTCGATGATCGTGCTGCATTATACCGGCATGCAAAGCGCGGAGGCCGCGCTGGCGCGGCTGACCGATCCGGCAGCCGAAGTATCGGCGCATTATCTGATCGACGAGGATGGCACGATTCATCGCCTGGTGGCCGAGGACAAGCGTGCCTGGCACGCCGGGCAATCGCATTGGCGCGGGATCACCGACGTCAATTCGGCATCGATCGGGATCGAATTGGTCAATCCCGGCCACGAATTCGGCTATCGCGAGTTCGCGCCTGCGCAGATCGAGGCGCTGGTCCCGCTGCTGGCCGAGATCAAGGATCGCTACGAGATCACCCGCGGCAACATTGTCGGTCACTCCGACATCGCGCCGACCAGGAAGCAGGATCCCGGCGAGCTTTTCCCCTGGGCCCAGCTGGCGCGCTTGCGTCTCGCGCTGCCGCGCCCAACCAAGAATCTGATGGACCCGTTGTGGACCGACGCCGGCTTCCTGCTCGCGCTCGAACGCTTCGGCTACGAAGTCACCGACAAGCTCGCCGCCGTCGTGGCGTTTCAGCGCCGCTTCCGCCCCGAACTGATCGACGGCGAGATTGACGGCGAGTGCCGCTGCCTGTTGCTGGCGCTGCTGCTGCCCAAGCCGCAAGGGGATGAGTAAGCGATCGATCGAGCGCGTGCTCGACGAGTACGCCACCGCAACGACCGGTTCGTTCGTCGAACGGTCCGAAGCGGTATCCAGCGAAAAGCTGCTCGGACCGTTCCTCGATATGTTTCCACCGCCGCCCGCGCGCATCGTCGATATCGCCGCTGGCACCGGCCGGGATGCGGCGTGGCTCAGCCAGCAGGGATATGAAGTGACCGCGGTGGAACCCGTCGCGGCGCTGCGCGCGGTCGGGATGAACCTGCACTCGACCGACAGGATCAACTGGTGCGACGGCATGCTGCCGGACCTTGCCATTTCGCCGCCACCGGCGCGCGGATTCGATGTCACTCTCCTATCCGCGGTGTGGCAGCATCTCGACGATCGCGATCGTGCGCGATCGATGCCCAATATCGCCGATCTGACGGTGGCTGGAGGCCTGATCCTGATCTCGCTGCGACAGGGGCCGAGCACGCCGAGCCAGACCCTGCACGAGGCATCCGTGCCTGCGACCGTCGATCTGGCGAGCGCGAACGGCTTGCAGATGGAACGCGAAGTGCGGATCGAATCGATGCAGGCGGCGGATCGTGCCGCGGGCATTTATTGGACGTGGCTGGCCTTTCGGCGATTGGCGCGCTAGGCCGCGCCTGCCAGAGGGTCGGGCGGCCGCGTGGATGCTTGCATCCCCGAGGAAAGTCCGGGCTCCGCGGAACGACGGTGGCGGGTAACGCCCGCCGGGGGTGACCCCAGGGAAAGTGCCACAGAGAGCAGACCGCCAACCCGGTTCGCCGGGAGGTAAGGGTGAAAGGGTGCGGCAAGAGCGCACCGCGCTTCTGGTAACAGCGGCGGCATGGCAAACCCCACCGGGAGCAAGACCGAATAGGGGCGGCACATGGGTGTGTTCCCACCCGTCGCCCGGGTTGGTTGCTTGAGGCGGCGCGCAAGCGTCGTCCTAGAGGAATGGTCGCCCATCCGCGCAAGCGGTGGACAGAACCCGGCTTACAGACCCTCTGGCGCTCATGCACGGCGATTAGCGGAAGCTAATCGCCGGCACGCGAAGCGTGCGCATGAGCGCGGCCGGCCTCGCACAGCGAGGACCGACGGCATGCGATTTACTCGCATGCCGCGACACCCGCATTTGTACGGAACGCTCAATTTCCAACCTATGCCGGTGGCAATCCGCGGCGCGTCTGCCTATGTCGCGCACATGGCGCGTCCGACCCGATCCGATAACTGGGGTTTCCCCCGCTGGGGCAGCTACGGCTCGACGCGCGAGGCGACGCGGGTGCGGATGTGCGACCGCCATGGGTGCGATCAGCCCGGCAATTGCCCGGCGCCCAAATCGCCCAATAGCCCCGAGCGCTGGTATTTCTGCCAGGACCATGCCGCCGAGTATAATCGCGGCTGGAATTATTTTGAGGGCTTGAGCGCGGAAGAAGCCGCCGAGCGTGAGGCGGCCGAGACGCGCACGGCGAACGGTTATGCCGAGGCACGGCATTATGGTTGGGGCGGATCGGGCGACGGCAGCCGATCGCGCGACGAAATGCGCGCGCTCGACGTGCTCGAACTCGATTCGGACGCCGATTTCGATGCCGTCCGTGCCGCATGGCGCAAGCTAGCCAAGGAATGGCACCCGGACGTGCGCCAAGGGGACGAGGAAGCGGCAAAGCGCTTTCAGGCGATCCAGGCTGCCTATGACGTCTTGCGTGCCGCCGAGGAAAACCGCGCGTGGCGACCGACGAGCTAGTTACCCCCCAACTCGGCGCGCTGGGTCGGGGGATCGCGAGTCGCTGGTCGGGGGCGATCCTGGTCTGCTCGAAATGTTCCAAGAAGCTCGACGGCGGGTTTGGGCGCAAGGGCAGGACCAGTCTCGGCAAAGCGTTGCGCAAACGTTTTGGGCTCAAAAAGGGACGCAAATCGCCGGTGGGGCTGATCGAGGTCAAATGCCTGGGCGTCTGTCCCAAAGGCGCAGTGACGCTGGTCGATACCAGCCGTCCTGGCACGTGGCGGCTGGTGCCCGCCAGCGCCGATGTCGAGGCGATCGGCCGCGACCTCGGACTCGAGCCGGGGGCTCAGGCGCCGCGCCGCGCCATCACGTCGAGATAGGTCTGCAGCACCTTTTCGTTGACCGGACCCCAGACATAGGCCTGTGCCTTGGCATGTCCCGATGCGCCGGCCGAGGCGCGTAGCGAATCGTCCTCGATCAGCCGCTGGATCGCGTCGGCATAGGCGTTGACGTCGCGCGGCGGGACGAGAAATCCGTTGACGCCCTCTTCGACCAGATCGACCGCGCCGGTGGCGCGCGCGGCGACCACCGCGACCCCCGCTGCCATCGCTTCCGAGGTGACATTGCCGAACGTCTCGGTGACGGAAGGGTTGAAGAACACGTCCATCCCCGCCACCGCGCGGCCGAGATCGTCACCGCTCTGGAAACCGGCGAACACCGCGCCGGGCACGCGATCGGCGAACCAGTCGCGCGCCGGGCCGTCGCCGACCACCAGCACCTTGTGACGGATGCCGCGGCGGGCCAGTTCGTTGACCACGTCGGCGAAGATGTCGAGGCCCTTTTCGAGCACCAGCCGGCCGAGAAAGCCGACCGCCACTTCGTCATCGGCGATGCCCAGCGAGCGGCGCCAGGCGAGGTCGCGCCGGCCGGGATTGAAACGCTCGTGATTAACGCCGCGCGACCAGATGCTGACCGGGACCGTCACGCCCCATGACTTGATCAGATCGGCGACCGAGGGCGAGGGCACGACCACTTCGTCGACCCGATTGTAGAAACGCTTCAGCATGCCGATCAGCAACGGCTCGACGAAGCCGATGCGATAATAACGCGGATAGGTTTCGAACCGCGTGTGGAAAGAGGCGACCGAGGCGAGGTTGTTCCGTCGCGCCCAAGTCACCGCGCGGTGACCAAGGATCTCCGGCGCGGATACGTGGACGAGGTTGGGGGCGAACGCCTCCAGATCGGCGCGCACTTTTTTCGGCAAGCCACGGGCCAATTTATACTCCGCGCGGCCGGCCGGCATCGGGATTGCCGGCACGCTCACCAGGTCTCCGGTCGGCGGAAAGGCGGGCTCGTCGACGGTCGGCGAATAGACGCGCACCTTCACCCCGCGATCGAGCAAATGCCCGACCAGCAGATTGAGCGCCTGATTGGCGCCGTCCCGCGTGTAATTGTAGTTACCGCTGAACAGCGCGACACGAAGATCGCCTGGTTGCATCCAACGCCCATAGCGGTGCGCGGGCGGCTTGCCTATCTACTCCCCAGACCCAAGCCCAGGGAGATGCCGTGTGGCCGATCTGTCGTCCTTTCCGATCACCAAGAAGTGGCCTGCGGCCGATCCGAATGTCCTCCAATATTACGGCCTGCCAACGCCCAACGGGGTGAAGGTGACGATCATGCTCGAAGAAATCGGGCTGCCTTATGAGGCGCATCTGGTCGATTTCGCGACCGACGATCAAAAGTCGCCCGAGTTCGAGAGCCTCAATCCCAACGGCAAGATCCCCGCGATCATCGATCCAGATGGACCCGGCGGCAAACCGATGGGGCTGTTCGAAACCGGCGCGATCCTGCTCTATCTCGCCGACAAGAGCGGCAAGTTCATCCCCGCCGACGCCGCTGCGCGGTGGGAGACGATCGCCTGGTTGATGTGGCAGATGGGCGGCGTCGGACCGATGTTCGGCCAGCTCGGCTTCTTCAACAAATTCGCCGGCAAGGACTATGAGGACAAGCGTCCGCGCGACCGCTACGTGGCGGAAAGCAAGCGGCTGCTCGGCGTGCTCGACGGACGGCTGGATGGCCGCACCTGGATCATGGGCGACGAGTACACGATCGCCGATATCGCGACCTTGGGCTGGGTGCGGAACCTGATCGGCTTCTACGAAGCGCGCGACCTCGTCGAGTTCGACACGTTCAAGAATGTCACGGCGTGGCTGGAGCGTGGCCTGGCGCGACCGGCGGTGCAGAAGGGGCTGACGACCCCGGCGCGGCCGGCGAGCTGATCAAACTCCCCTCCCGCTTGCGGGAGGGGCTGGGGGAGGGCATGTCGATCTGGATCGCCTCGGGCTGACACGTCCCTCCCCTAACCCCTCCCGCGAGCGGGAGGGGAATTGGGATGTTCCCTAATCGTTCCGTTTCGGATAAGTGTCCCGCATGGCCAAACCCCAGAAGCGTTACGTCTGTCAGGCTTGCGGATCGGTCGCGACCCGGTGGCAGGGGCAGTGCGTCGATTGCAGCGAATGGAACACGTTGGTCGAGGAGGTCGGCGGCAATGTCACGCCGTTCCAGGCCAAGCATAATCTGCAATCGGGCGGTCGGGCGATCGCGCTGATCGGGCTCGATGCCGAAGTGACGCTGCCCGATCGCCTGGTGACGGGGATCGCCGAACTCGATCGTGCGCTGGGTGGCGGATTCGTCGAAGGATCGGCGACCTTGATCGGCGGCGATCCGGGGATCGGCAAGTCGACGCTGTTGCTCCAGGCGGCGGCGTGTCTGGCGCGGCGCGGCGAGCGTGTCGTCTATGTGTCGGGTGAGGAAGCGGCCGATCAGGTGCGGCTGCGCGCGCGCCGCCTCGGCTTGGGCGACGCTCCGGTCGAACTGGGCGCCGCGACATCGACTCGCGATATCCTGACGACCCTGGGGCAGGGGCCGCGGCCGGCCTTGTTGGTGATCGATTCGATCCAGACGATGCATTCGGACTTGATCGAGGGCGCGCCGGGGACGGTCAGCCAGGTGCGCGCGTCGGCGCAGGAATTGATTCGTTTCGCCAAGGAACGCGGCAGCGCGGTAGTGCTGGTCGGGCATGTCACCAAGGATGGCAGCATCGCCGGCCCGCGCGTGCTCGAGCACATGGTCGACACCGTGCTCAGCTTCGAGGGCGAGCGCAGCCACCAATATCGCATCCTGCGCGCGATCAAGAACCGTTTCGGTGGGACGGACGAGATCGGTGTATTTTCGATGGAGACGTCGGGCCTGAACGAGGTCGCCAACCCGTCGGCCTTGTTCCTGACCCATCGCGAGGACGGAATGACCGGCGCGACCGTCTTCCCCGCGCTGGAGGGCACGCGCCCGGTCCTGGTCGAGATCCAGGCGCTGGTCGTCCGGCTCGCTTCGGGCGCGACGCCGCGGCGCGCGGTGGTCGGCTGGGATTCGGGCCGGCTGGCGATGATCCTGGCAGTGCTCGAGGCGCGGTGCGGGCTCAGCTTCTCGACCTGCGAAGTCTATCTCAACATTGCCGGCGGTTATCGCGTGCAGGATCCGGCGGCGGACCTTGCCGTCGCGGCGGCGTTGATCTCGGCCCTGAGCGAGCGGCCGGTGCCGGCCGATGCGGTCGCGTTCGGCGAGATCGCGCTGTCGGGCGAAGTCCGCCCGGTCGCGCATGCGCCGCTCAGGATGAAGGAGGCAGCCAAGCTGGGGTTCGACCGCGCGCTGGGGCCCGCATCGACCAAGAGCGAGAGCGGAATCAAGATCAGTGGTTTCCGCACGCTCGGTCAACTCGTTGACCATATGCTGGGTCGGGGCTAGCTGTCGGACCGGGTATGGGGCTGACTGGATTAGATATCGCCGTCCTTCTGGGCGTTGGCGCAGCCGCGGCGCTCGGCTGGTGGCGCGGTTTCGTGACCGAGGTTCTGTCGCTGCTCGCCTGGGTGCTCGTGGTGTTCGCGCTGAAGGCGCTGCACACGCCCGCGACCGCCGCATTGGCCGGTATTGTCGGGACGAGTTCGGGCGCCGCTATCCTCGCCTTCGCGTTGATCGCGGGAATTGCCTATTTCGGCGGGCGGATGCTCGCGCGTGCCATGGGCCAGCGCACCAAGCAATCGATCCTGGGGCCGCTCGACCGCGCGATGGGATTCGGGTTCGGCGCGCTCAAGGGCCTGATTCTCGCCAGCCTCGCCTTCCTGCTGCTGGTCTTGGTCTACGATACGATCGACGGCGGCCCGAAGCTGCGCCCGGCCTGGCTGACCAAGTCCCGCACCTATCCGTTGCTCAATGCGACCAGCGCGTTCGTCGCCGACTTCGTCGCCAAGCGGCGCAAGGGGCAGCCGATGTTCGGCAGCGACAATGCGAGCGACACCACCGCCAACGCCGACGATGCAGCGGAGCCGGGTAATACGGGCGGTGCCATCGTCACCAACAAGGCCGGCAAGGCGGGGCCGCATCGTTCACATTCTGCGCGCTAATTGGGCCGAAGGGGTCGCGCTTTTCGTTACGCTCGCCTACATGGCCGTCAGGATGAACGCGCCGCTCTACAACACTGAAATCCTGCGGCTCGCGGCGTCGATTCCGCATCATCGGCGCCTCGCCGATCCGATGGGATCGAGCGAGAAACGCTCTCCGATCTGCGGCAGCCGCGTGACCGTCGACGTCAATCTGGCCGCTGGTCGCGTCAGTGAGGTCGGGGTGCTGGTGCGTGCCTGCGCGCTGGGCCAAGCCTCGTCCTCGCTACTTGCCGCCAATATCCTCGGCAAGAGCCCGGCCGAACTCGCAACGGCGCGCGACGAGCTGACGGCATGGCTGGCGGGAGAAGGCCCGGCGCCGGGCTGGCCCGATCTCGACATCTTCACCCCCGCGCTGACGGTCACCGCGCGCCATCCCTCGATTCGCCTGGCGTTCGAGGCGGCGGCGGAAGCGGCGGCGATCGCGGCCGCTTCGACCACCGGAAACGACTCCTGATGCACGGCGCATCGATGCTCCGCGACGGCGTCGTCATGCTCGGCGTCGGGATGGTGTTCGTTCTGTTGTTCCGCCGTCTCGGCCTGGGCGCGACTTTAGGCTTCCTCGTCGCCGGCGCGTTGATCGGACCACAAGCGCTCAATTTGATCGGGGACGCCCAAGGGAAGATCAGCGTCGCCGAGCTCGGCATCACGCTGCTGCTGTTCATCGTCGGGCTCGAACTCAATTTGTCGCGCCTGTGGAAGATGAAGCAGGACATTTTCGCGATCGGCCTGATCCAGGTGCTGACCTGCGGTCTGGCGATCACTTTGATCGTCCACGGCATCGCCGGCTTTTCATGGCAGGCCGCTTTGGTCCTCGGCCTGCCGCTAGCCCTGTCGTCGACCGCGCAGGTGCTGCCGATGCTGCAATCGGCCGGGCGGTTGCGCACCCCGTTCGGCGAACGCGCCTTCGCGGTCCTGCTGTTCCAGGACTTGTCGATCGTCCCGCTGATCACGCTGGTGACGATCCTGTCGCGCAACCCGGCGGATCAGCAGGGGCCGCCGGGCTATCTGCTGTTCATTTACACTGTGCTGGCGATTACCGGGCTGGTGCTGGCGGGCCGGTATCTGTTGCGGCCCTTGTTCCGAGTGATCGGCAATCTCGGCGAGCGCGAGATGTTCGTCTTCGCCGCCTTGTTCACGGTCACCGCATCGGCGGCGGTGATGGAATATCTGCATTTGTCGACTGCCCTGGGCGCGTTCGTCGCGGGCGTAATGCTGGCCGATTCGCCGTATCGCCATGAGCTGGAAGCGGACGTCGAGCCGTTCCGCTCGATCCTGCTCGGGCTGTTCTTCCTGGCGGTCGGCATGTTGCTCGATCTCCAGGTGATTGCCGATCGCCCGTTCTTCGTCATCGGTATGGCGCTGGCGCTAATCGCGACCAAGGCGGCGATCATCTTCGCGATCGGCATGGCGTTCCGCATGAACTGGCGCGGGGCGTTGGCGCTCGGCCTGTTGCTCAGCCAGGGCGGCGAGTTCGGCTTCGTCTTATTCGCGCAGGCGCAACGCGCGTTCCTGATCGAGCCCGCGGCGGTCAGCGTCTTCAGCGCGGTGGTCACCTTGTCGATGGCGACGACGCCGTTCCTGATGATGGTGACCGCGCGATTCCGCGAGGCGCCCCAGGTCACGGGCGATCGCGAGGGGCCGCGCGCCGACGGCGCCAACGCGCTGGTCGTGGGTTATGGACGGTTCGGCCAGACCGTGTCGCAGATGCTGATCGCCGCCGGCGTACCGGTGACGCTGATCGATACCGATATCGAGATGATCGACGTCGCCGCCGATTTCGGCGCCAAAGTCTATTATGGCGATGGGACCCGGCTCGACCTGCTGCGCCAGGCCGGTGCGAGCGAGGCCGAGCTGATCCTGTTCTGTATCGACGGCGACCAGCTCGACGGCGATTTGATCGAGGGCGTGCATGAAGCTTTTCCCAAGGCAGCGATCTTCGCACGCACCTATGACCGCCGCGCGCTGATCAAACTCAAAGGCTCGCCGATCGCCGGTGTTGTGCGTGAAGTAATGGAATCGGCGATCAAGATGGGCCGCATGGCGATGGCGGCGATCGACATCGATCCGGCCGAAGCCGAGCGCGCCGAGGACATGTATCGTGCCCGCGACAAGGAACGACTGAAGGCGCAATATGAAACCGGCGACGTGCGCGCCGCGCGCGACCGCATCATCACGAGCGACGAGCGCGAGGAGATTTTCGCCGCGACTCGCCGCGAGCTTGCGGTCGACGCCGACGCCGCGTCAGAGCCGGTGGGTGCCGAGGAATTGGGACGAGGGCAGGAACCATGAACTGGATCGCGATCCTGGCTGCGTTGTCGGGTGCATTGGCGGTCGGTGCGGGCGCTTTCGGCGCCCATGGCGCCTCCGGGCAGGCGGCCGAATGGCTCAAGACCGGCGGGCAATATCAGCTGATCCACGCCGTAGCCGCACTGGTCGCGTTGAAGATGGCGGCGAAAGGTCCGGCGGCATTGTTCGTAATCGGCGGGCTAATCTTTGCCGGGACGCTCTACCTGATGGCGCTGGGCGCTCCGCGCTGGTTCGGTGCGATCACGCCGATCGGCGGGCTGGCCCTGATTGCGGGCTGGCTATGGTTGGCGTGGAGCGTTGCGCGCAGCGGCATGTGATACCGCTCGTCGTGCGGCCTATCTCTAATGCGGCATATCCCTATGGGCGCTCAATCGTCATGCCGGGCTCGTCCCGGCATCCACTGCGCAGCAATACCCATCGGCAATTGGGTTTACGGCACGGTGGATGCCGGGACGAGCCCGGCATGACGGTAAGCCTGATCGTACAACTCATCTATCGCCGCGTGTCGATCTTCGGCGATGGAGCGGGTGGCGCATAAACGGGGCGAAGTCGCCCCTGACGATCGCGGTACAGATAGCGATCCCCGTCTTCGTCGATCGCATGGGGCGAGATGCGATCGGGCGCCGTTGCGAAATGGTCGGCGATCGCCTCAGCCTCGCGGTCGGAACGCCGGCCGCGGCGGACCCAGATGATACCGATCCACACCAGCACTGGTCCGGTCACGATGATCGGCACGATCTGTATTGCCGTCGCCAGCACGTTCCAGCCGTTGCAATCGCTGGCGCACCGCCCGGCCAGCCAGTCGAACAACGCCTGGAGTTCGATTGGTCCGGCAACGCGAATGATCATCAAGACCATCGCCGGCAGATAGACCACGCACCCGAGCGTCAGCAGCGCGATGCGAACGAGGTGCTTTCTGCTCACTGCTCGGCGTCGAGGAATGCCTCGACGTCGGCAAGGTCGACCGAATGGTCGAGATAGGTTCGTCCGATTCCGTGCGCGAGCAGGAAGGGCAGGGTGCCAGCGTCCATCTTCTTGTCGTGGCGCATATGGTCGACCAATGTCGCGCCGCTTGCGGTTATTCCTGCGGCCTTGATCCCGTCGGGCAGGCCGACCGCGCGCAGATGGGCGGCGACGCGCCCGGCATCCTGGCTCGGGCAAAGTCCGCGCCGTGCCGAATAGGCGAAGGCCAGCGCCATGCCCGCTGCGACGCCTTCGCCATGGAGCAGGCGGTCGGAAAACCCCGTCTCCGCTTCCAGCGCATGGCCGAACGTATGGCCAAGATTGAGTAAGGCGCGCTTGCCGGTCGTCTCGCGTTCGTCCTCGGCGACGATCCGCGCCTTGGCACCGACCGAATGCGCGATGGCATGTTCGCGCGCCTCTGGGTCGCCGGCAAGCAGCTTTTCGCCATTCGCCTCGCACCATTCGAAGAAGGCGAAATCGTCGATCAGGCCGTATTTGACCACCTCGGCATAGCCGGCTCGGGTCTCGCGTGTGGGCAAGGTGTCGAGAACGTCGGGATCGATCAGCACCAATCCGGGCTGGTGGAACGCGCCGATCAGATTCTTGCCGGCGTGCGTGTTGATCGCGGTCTTGCCGCCGACCGAACTGTCGACCTGGGAAAGCAAGGTGGTCGGTATCTGGACGAAGCCGCAGCCGCGCTTGACGATCGAACAGGCAAACCCGACCAGATCGCCAATCACGCCACCGCCCAGCGCAATGACATGATCGCCGCGCTCGACGCCGTGCGCGAGCAATTGGTCGGTCACTGCCTCAAGTTGCATCCAGCTTTTGGTCGCTTCCCCGGGGGGTAGCACGATCGCTTCGCTCGCGATGCCGGCGGCGGCGAGCGTGGCCTGCAGCGTGGCGAGATGCGGCGCGACATTGGCGTCACTGACGATCGCCATCGACCTGCCGCGCGACAGCGGCTTCAAATGTTCGGCGGCGCGGCCGAGCAGTCCGCGCTCGATCACGATGTCGTAGCTGCGCGAACCGAGCGAAACGGGAACGATGGTCACAGGCCGAGGGCTTTCAGGATGGCGTTGACGGCCGATTCGTGCGGCGCTTGGTCGCTGGCGATGCGAATCGGTGCCTGCGCATAGATCGGATTGCGCACGGCGGCGAGTTCGTCGAGCACCTCGCGCGGGTTGCGGTTGCGCAGCAAGGGGCGTGTGTCGCGGCGGCCGACGCGTTCGGCTAGGATCCGCGTCGGAGCGTCGAGCCAGATCGCGATCGATTGATCGAGGATCAGCGCGCGCGTCTCGTCGTTGATGAACGCGCCGCCGCCGGTGGCGATCACCTTGGGTTTGCCGTCGACCAAGCGGGCGATCACGCGGCGCTCGCCGTCGCGGAAATACGCTTCACCGAATTTTTCGAAAATTTCGCTGACGGACATGCCCGCGGCTTCCTCGATCTCGGTATCGGCGTCGGCGAAGGGCAAATGCAGCCGCGCCGCGAGGCGGCGGCCGACGGTCGACTTGCCGACGCCCATCAACCCGACGAGCACGATCGGCTTGCCGGTCCAGGAAAGAAAGGGAGGAGCGCTTTGCAACATGGGTTTGGGGGCTATACAGCGCACCGCACGCTCGGGCACAAGCGCCGAGCCGGGCGGCGTGCCGGTTTGAACGCCGAAAGACTGTAGAGGTTATTGTCGCATGTCGCGAATGTTGGTGGTGCTGATCGTCGTGCTGGTGCTGTTGGTGGGCGGAATGTTCTTCTTGTCGAGCCGAGCGCACGACACGCAGCAGACCCGGGTGGAAAAGGCTGTCTCGCTTGCGAATCTCCAAGGCTAGCGCCGGCGCGTCAGCGCTGGCGATAGCGCTGCTCGCCGCGGGCGGCGTCGCGCTCGCGCAGAAAAAGCCCGAATCGATCCTGCCGCCAGGGTTCGACCAGCCGGTCGCGCCTGCTCCCGCGCCGCGCCCATCGCCGCGCGCCTCGACTCCCGCGCCGACACCGGCGCCCGCGCCCGCGCCGACGACGGCTCCCGCTGTGGGCGCCGCACCGACGGCCAGCCCGGCCGCTCCGGCGATGCCATTACCCACGCCTGCTGCCACCGATCCGGTGACCGGGCTGCCGATCGCGGCGCCGACGCCGACCGCGACCCCTGGCCCAGTGCGTTACACCTTGCCTGAATCGTCGCGCCGCAATCTGGCGATGATCGGCATCCTGCCGACCGCCGAGCGGATGATGGATCCCGCCGCGTTCGGTAATGCCGATGGCCGGTACATCGAGCGGCTGATGCGCGACACGCGCGCGCCGATCGCCTCGCGTTGGGTGTCGATCGCCCTGCGCCGGCTGTTGCTGCAGCCGATCAGTACACCGCGCAACGTCAACGGCGCCGATTTCGCGGCCGAGCGTGCCTGGCTGTTGCTGCGGATGGGCGAATCGGTCGGCGCGCGCGCGATGGTTCAGTCGGTCGACCCGCAGGATTACACGCCCAAACTCTATCAGGTCGCGATGCAGGCCGCGTTGGCGACCGGCGATGTCGGTGCGATGTGTCCCTTGGCCAATGATGCGATCAAGGTGTCGAGCGAGCCGAGCTGGGTGCTGGCGCGCGCGATGTGCGCTTCTCTATCCTCGACGCCGAGCCAGGCGACGCCGCTGATGAACCAGGCCAAGCGCGTCGCCGCGGGTATTGATCTGGCATTGGCGCAGAAGATCGCCGGGCGCGGGTCGAGCAAGGGCGACGTGGTGATCGAATGGGACGGCGTCAGCAATATCAATACGTGGCGCTACGGACTTGCGATGGCTGCGGGCGAAAAAATTCCCGACGCGCTGTTTGAGGGGACCGGCCCGCAGATGCGCTATTGGCAAGTGTTGGCGCCTCAGGAAACGCCGGTCGAACGGTCGCAATTTGCCGATCAGGCGGCTGCCCAGGGTGTCCTCTCCAACCTCGCCTTGGTCGATCTCTACGGTCTGATCGATGCGGGCGACGATCAGGGCAATCCGGCCAACGGCGTCGCCAGCGATTTGCGCACCGCCTATACGGGCGGATCGCGCGATGCCCGGCTCGGCGCGCTGCGTGGGCTATGGGGCCAGAATGTTGACGGCCTGGCGGGCTATGGCCGGCTGGTGCTGACGGCGCGCGCGGCAAAACGCATTCCGGTCGCAGCCAAGACCGATGGCAGCGATCAGCTGGTCGCCTCGATGCTCAGCGCCGGGCTCGATCGCTCGGCGGCGCGCTGGCGTGGCGCGGTGGCGCGTGGCAGCCTGGGCTGGGCGCTGATCCTGGTGTCCAATCCCGACAATAACGCACGATACGGATCGGGAGAGGTCGGCGCGTTTTCGGGCGACGCCGACAAGCAGCGAATGTTCGCGGCCGGGTTGGCTGGGCTCGCCAGGCTCGATCCAGCGGTGGCGCAAAGCTATGGGGCCGATGTGCAGGGGGACAACAAATGGACCCGCGCGATCGACCGTGCCGCGGCGGAAGGCCGCCCTGGTGAGGTGTTAGTGCTGAGCGCTGTCGGGCTGCAGACGCCGGATTGGCGCGGCGTATCGCCCGCGGCCTTGTTCCATATCGTCAATGCGTTGCGGGTCGTGGGTCTGGGAAGCACCGCGCGGATGGTTGCGGCCGAGGCCGTGACGCGGGCCTGATGGCCGCCATCGGCCTTGATGACCGTGCGCTGATCGAGCGCTTTCTCGAGATGCTGGTGGCGGAAGTCGGCGCCGCCAGGAACACCGTTGCTGCCTATGCCAGCGACTTGCGGCTGGCCTCCGAGGCCCTGGACGGACGATTGGTCTCCGCGGAGGTCAAGGACGTCGAACGGCTGGGCAACGGCTGGCGCGATCTTTCGCACGCGACGGTCGCGCGCAAGGCGGCGGCGCTGCGTCGGTTCTTCGCCTTCCTGGCCGATGAGGGCCACCGCGCCGACGACCCTGGCGCCGCCTTGCCGCGACCCGGCGCGCGGCGGCCGCTGCCCAAGGTGCTGAGTCACCAGGATATCGACCGGCTGTTCGCCGCGATCGCCGAGCGGCAAGCGCGAATGCCGCCGGATCCCAACGACCTGCGCCTCTCGGCCTTGATCGAATTGCTTTACGGGTCCGGACTGCGCGCGACCGAACTCGTCTCGCTGCCGCGCAACGCCATCCAGCCCGATCGGCCCTATATCATCCTCAAGGGCAAAGGCGGGCGCGAGCGGCTGGCGCCGGTTTCCGATCGCGCGCGTGCGGCCGTAGCGGCGTGGCGCGCGCATGTCGCGAGCGACCGGCCGTGGTTGTTTCCCTCCGGCAAGACGCATCTGTCGCGCATCCGCCTCTATCAATTGATCAAGGCGCTCGCCGCCGATGCGGGCATCCCGCCTGATCGCGTCAGCCCGCACGTGCTGCGCCACGCCTTCGCCACTCATCTGCTCGAAGGCGGCGCCGACCTGCGCGCGCTCCAGGCGATGCTCGGTCACGCCGATATCGCGACGACCGAAATCTACACGCATGTCGACAGCAAACGGCTGATCGAGCTGGTCAACACTCGCCACCCGCTCGTTGACGTTGCCCCGAGGCGGCCTTAACCCGCCCGGCCATGGCTACCTTCCTTGATTTCGAAAAGCCGATCGCTGAGTTGCAGGGTCGGATCGATGAACTTCGCGATACCGCTTCGGACGGCGCGATCGACATCGATTCCGAGGTCAAGCGGCTGCAGACCAAGTCCGACGCCTTGCTCAAGGCGACCTATGCCAAGCTCACCCCGTGGCAGAAGACGCAGGTCGCGCGCCACCAGGATCGCCCGCATTTCGGGGATTATATCGCCGGCCTGTTCGAGGATTTCATGCCGCTGGCCGGCGATCGCGCCTTCGCCGACGATCAGGCGATTCTAGGCGGTTTCGCCACCTTCCGTGGGCAGAAGGTAATGGTGATCGGCCACGAAAAGGGCGACGACACCGCCAGCAGGCTCAAGCACAATTTCGGCATGGGCAAGCCAGAAGGCTATCGCAAGGCGATCCGCCTGATGGAACTCGCCGACCGGTTCGGGCTGCCGGTGCTGACTTTGGTCGACACGTCGGGTGCCTTTCCCGGCGTCCAGGCCGAGGAGCGCGGCCAGGCCGAAGCCATTGCGCGCTCGACCGAGGCATGCCTGAAGCTCGGCGTGCCGATGATCGCGGCGGTGGTCGGGGAAGGCGGATCGGGCGGCGCGATCGCGCTCGCTGCGGGCAATCGCGTGCTGATGTTCGAACACGCGGTCTATTCGGTGATCTCACCCGAAGGCTGCGCGTCGATTCTGTGGCGCACCGCCGACAAGGCGCCCGACGCCGCCGAGGCGATGAAGGTCACCGCGCAGGATTTGAAGGGGCTGGGCGTGATCGACACGATCGTGTCCGAGCCGTTAGGCGGCGCGCATCGCGATCCAGACAAGGCGATTGCGGCGCTGGGCGACGCGATGGCGGACGCGCTGGGCGGGTTGCACAATCTCGGTCCGGACGATCTGCGGCGCGATCGCCGTGACAAATTCCTGGCGATGGGCCGACTCTAAGACTCCGCCTCTCCCGCGCGCGGGAGAGGGAGGGGCCCGCCGCCGAAGGCGGTGGGAGGGTGAGGGTCTTCTTTCTTCTTTTGTGGTTGCGAACCGCCTGGAAGAAGAAAGAAGACCCTCACCCGGCCCCTCCCGCAAGCGGGAGAGGAGTTCATAACAAAGAAAGGGCGGCGGAACCGAAGTTCCGCCGCCCCTCTTTTCAGCTGTAAGCGTTGGAGCTTACGAAGCCTTCATGTTCGAAGACACGTTGGTGAACGTGGTCTTCAGCTGGTTGCCCAGGCCCTGCATCGCGGCAATCGCAGCGACAGCGATGAGCGCGGCGATCAGGCCGTACTCGATGGCGGTGGCACCCTTCTTGTTGGTGAAAATCTTGCGAACGGTCTTCATATCCGGTCTCCAGTGGTTCGAACTACTTCAGTCACCCGGCTGAACCAGGATATGCCCCCGTCCAGCAGTCCGAATCAGTAGGCCAGGGCGGTTGAGAAAAGCTTAAAGCCGGAATGAAATGTTCCGGATGTCCGAATTAATGTGGGTTCTGGACCTTGTCGGCCACATTATTCCACATGCCGGTTGTCGTGCTGGCCAGCCCTTGCAAAGCGGCGAGCATCGTCAGGACGACCAGCGACAGGATCAGTCCGTACTCGACGGCGGTCGCGCCTCTTCGACTCCTGGCCAGTTGGCGTAGGACATGGATCATCGCTTTTTTTGCCGCGTACGGCTCCCCAATCTACGTATGATGGTAGGCACGTTTCGTTAACGAATGACCAACGGCGCGGAGGGACGGCACCAAAATGGACTTATTGCCCGTGGTTGCCGTCGCGCTGACCGATGCTCAGGGGCGCGTGCTGATCGCCCAGCGTCCGTTCGACAAGGAGCATGCCGGTTTATGGGAATTTCCCGGCGGCAAGATCGAGCCCGGCGAGTCGCCAGAGGCGGCGCTGGTCCGCGAATTGCGTGAGGAACTGGGCGTTACGGTCGTGGCAGAGCAGCTCGAACCGCTGACGTTCAGCAGCGCCGGTCGGGGAGCGCGCCATCTGCTCCTGCTGCTTTACCGTTGCACAGCCTGGCAAGGTGAGGCGCGCGCGCTAGACGCCGCGGCGATCCGGTGGGTGCTGCCAGCCGCGCTGGCGGATTATGATATGCCGCCAGCGGACCGCCCGTTCGTGTCAGTCCTTGCGGCCGAGCGCGGCGGCTAGTGAGACGGTGGCACTGCCGCGCCGCGCTGGCTTGGGCTGGTCGGGCGAGGGAGCCCAGCCGGTCAGGAAGATCAGGTCGAACCGCTCCGCCGTGCGGCCGTCGGGATCGGCGCGCTCGCCAAACGCTCCGGCGGCGGCGGCCAGCGTGGCCCGAGCGAGCGGCACGCGGCCCCGCAGCACGTTGGTCGCCGCCATGCCGCGCAGATCGCCGATCAGCCGGAACAGGTCGGGATAGCGGACGCTGAGCGTTTCGCTGTCCGCGACCGGCAAAGCGAAGCCGGCTCGGACCAGCAGGTCGCCGGCCGACCGCACGTCGATCATCGGATGAAAGCGGGCGGCGGGACGATCGGCCTCTGCCTGCAGGAAGCTGGCACGCATTGTTGGCAGCGATGTGCCGCCGATGAACGCGCCGAGGAACAAGCCGTCGGGCTTAAGCGCGCGGCGGATCTGGGCCAGCGCGCCGGGCACGTCATTGATATTGTCGAGGACGCCCGCCGAAACGACCAGGTCGAAGCTCTCCGGATCGACTGGCAACAAATCCTCATCCGCCTGGATGCCGCCCGCCTGCGCGGCGAACAGGCGCCCCGCATCGATCCGCGTCACCGCGCTGTTCGGCGGCGGCACGAATGCTCCATCGAAGCAACCGAGATCGAGCACGCGACTGAAGCTGCGCTTTACGCCATTCAACCGTTCAGCAATGCCGTCGAGCATCGCCTCGCGCAGGAAAGCGTGGCTGGCATAGACCGGCGCGGCACGATCTCGGTGGAGGCGCCGTGCCGCGCGATCGAAGATTTCGGGGGAGTCCATCGGCCGCGCTTGTGCCGCCGCGGCGACCGCGCGACAAGAGCGGGATGGGGGTCAAAGAGGTCTTCGCAGATACCGTGTCGCTGGCGCTGCCGCCGCGCTGTCCGGGTTGCGGCGCGGTGGTGAGGGGCGACCACAATTTCTGCGCGGCGTGCTGGGATTCGCTCGATTTCCTCGGCGAACCGTGGTGCGCGACGTGCTGCGCGCCGTTCGAGGTCGACCGCGGGCCCGACGCGCAATGCGGAGCGTGCCTCGCCAAGCCACCAGCGCATGCCGGCGCGCGCGCCGCGGTCGCTTATGGCCCGGTGGCAAAGACCGTCGCGTTACGGCTCAAATATGGCGGCCGGCTCGCCTTCGCGACAACGGCGGCGCGGCTGATGGCGCGACACATGCCTAAGGACGCGACCCTGTTGGTGCCGGTTCCGCTGCATCGCTGGCGGTTATGGGGCAGGGGGTTCAACCAGGCCGCGCTGATCGCCGACGCCTTGTCGGCGGCAAGCGGCGTCCCGCATGATCCGTTGTTGTTGCGCCGCCCGAAGCGAACGCCCGCACTGCGCGGAATGAACCCCCGCCAGCGTCGCGCCGCGGTTCGCGCCGCATTCACTGTCGAACGCCGGATAGAGGAGGGGCACGTCATATTGGTCGATGATGTCTATACTAGCGGCGCGACCGCCGACGCCTGCACGCGCGCGCTGCTCAAGGCGGGTGCCGGCAAGGTCACCGTTCTGTGTTGGGCTCGGGTGCTCGGCGACACGTCCGATTGACAAGCCGCGCAGCGCTCTCCACCTCTCTCGGACTATGGCCAAGGTAGAAGTCTACACCAAGGCGTGGTGCCCTTATTGCGTGCGAGCGATGAAGTTGCTCGAATCGAAGGGCATCGAGCCGATCGAATATGATGTCACGATGGGTGGCCCCAAAAAGGCCGAGATGATCGACCGCTCCGATGGTCGCATGACGATGCCCCAGATATTCATCGACGGAAAGCATATCGGTGGGTCGGACGATCTTGCCGCGCTCGACGCGCGCGGAGGGCTCGACCCGCTGCTCGCGACATGACCTCCGCAGGAAAAATCGCCGTTCTTCAGATGACGAGCGGGATCGATCTCGCCGCGAATCGGGCGACGATGGTCGATGCGGTCGCGACCGCCGCGGCGGGTGGCGCGACGATGCTGTTCACGCCGGAAGTGTCCGGACTGGTCGACCGAAATCGCGAGCGTGCGGCGCCGAACCTGTTCAGTGAGGCGGACGACCCCGTGCTGGCGGCGATGCGCATGGCGGCTGCCGATCGCGGCATCTGGGTGCATATCGGGTCGCTGCTGATCCGCCGCGACGACGGCAAGCTGGCCAATCGCGGCTTCGTGATCGATGCGGCGGGCGAGATCCGAGCCCGATACGACAAGCTTCATATGTTCGACGTCGACCTGCCGACCGGCGAGAGCTGGCGCGAATCCGCATCCTATACGCCGGGCGAGGGTGCCGTGGTGGTGACGACGCCGGTCGGCCGCCTGGGCATGTCGATCTGTTATGACATGCGCTTTCCCGATCTCTATCGCGCGCTGACCAACGCCGGGGCGACGATCCTTGCGATGCCCGCGGCGTTCACCCGACCCACCGGCGCGGCGCATTGGCATGTGCTGCTGCGCGCGCGCGCGATCGAGGGCGCCTGTTTCGTCGTCGCCGCCGCGCAAACCGGCGTGCACGAGGATGGCCGCGCGACTTATGGCCATTCGCTCGTGATCGATCCCTGGGGAGAAGTGCTGCTCGACATGGGCGAGGCGCCTGGACTGGGCTTTGCCGAAATCGATCCGGCCTTGCAGGAAGACGTGCGGGCACGCGTCCCCGCGCTCAAGCACCGGCGTTCGATTCCCGAGGTGGTGCGGGCATGATCGTGTTCGACCTCAAATGCGGCGCCGGCCACGTGTTCGAGGCCTGGTTCGGCTCGTCGTCGGACTATGACGATCAGCGAGCGCGTGGCCTGGTCAGCTGTCCGATGTGTGGCAATAGCGGGATCGAAAAGGCAGTGATGGCGCCCAATGTCGCTGCCAAGGGCAATCGCCAGGCCGAAGCCACCCCCGCCGCAGTGAAGGCGGCGATGGCGACGTTGGCCAAGGCACAGCAACAGGCGCTCGCCAATTCCGAATGGGTTGGCACCGCCTTCGCCTCGCGAGCCCGGGCGATGCATTCGGGCGAGGAAGACCATGCGGCGATCCATGGCCAGGCCTCGATCGAAGAGGCCAAGGCGCTCGCCGACGACGGCGTCCCGGTCGCGCCCTTGCCCTTTCCGGTCGTCCCGCCCGAAGCCTGCAATTGACCCGTTCACTCGCGCTCGGTACCAGACCGGGCGTGGTTCCGTAGCTCAGCTGGACAGAGCGCCACTTTCCTAAAGTGGGCGTCGGGGGTTCGAGTCCCTCCGGGACCACCAATCACTTTCGAGTTCGGTTTGTGAGGCTCTGCAGGTTTGCCGATGGTCTGAACAATCAGACGACTCAGTTGTGGACGTGTACCGCAAACGGCATGTCGGGAGCCGATATATGAGAATGGTCTTGTGCTTGCTGCTTGGCCTGATCGCGATGTTCTTCGCATTTATCGGTACAACGATGCCATTGAGGCTCCCCGCGCAGGCTGCGAACGACCGGGCGTACTACGAGCAGTTCAAAGATGCGGCAGCCTCGATTGAAAAAAATCAGCAGGTACCTGCGGAGGAGGTCCTTCGTAGGATTCAGCCGTTCCAAAGCTACCCTTATATTCAATCGTCACCCACGATACCTCTCGATTGTAACCCGTCGTTTAGGAAGGCTCCGACTGACCGCCTGATACTGTCGTTTTGGCGCGGCGAGTGGACGGAGTGCTATGCGATACCCTCAGGACGAACTACCTTGCCCATGAGTGTTTCGGCATATCTGCTATCCGGTCTGGGCATCAGTCTTGCCCTTTACTGGTTGTTTGCTGTGGCCGCGGCTTGGGGAGCGATTCGCTTGCGCCCAAGAAGAAGCGGTTAAATGTTGCCTAGGCCGAACGGCAGCTAAGACCCGAACTCGGACATTCACCAGGGCGAAAAGGTTTGGCCACGTTTCGGGGGTTATCCCGGCGCAATCGTCCGAAGACAAGCCATGCTGGCTACGGCCGCTGCCGCTGCGCGAGCCCGCGCTTCCAGCGCGATCGCAATTCGCCGGGGCGCGCGGGATAGCGTTCGTCGAGAAACTGCGCGGCGACGATGCGGTCGGTGCGGAAGTGGCGGAAATCCTGGCGCAGTTCGCACCAGGCGGCGATCACCCGCGCCTGGTCGAAGAAACCGATGATGACGGGCCAGATCACCCGATCGCTGACCGCTCCGCGTTCGTCACGATAGTCGATGCGGATCTTGCGGCCCTCGCGGATCCAGCTGCGGGCAATTCCCAGGTCGATCGCGTCGGGCGCGGCCTTTGATCGCGGCGGCGTGCCGATCGAGGGATCGGCGATGAATGGCCGCAGTCGCTCGGGCACTACGGAGGTTATCTTGGCGATCAAGTCGCGCGCGGCTGCTGCCAGCGCCGGGTCGCCGCGTCCGGCCACCCATTGCGCGCCGAGCACGGCCGCCTCGATCTCGTCGGGCGTGAGCATCAGTGGCGGCATGTCGAATGCGTCGTCGAGGATGTAGCCGAAACCGGCTTCGCCGCGGATCGGCACGCGCTGGCCGATCAGGTCGGCGACGTCGCGATAGATCGTTCGGACAGAGACTTCGATCTCGGCCGCGATGTCCTGCGCGGTGATCGGGCGTGATGACCGCCGCAGGATCTGGATGATCTGGAACAGCCGATCGGCACGACGCATGACGAAATCTACACCCCCCACTTCCTACTGACAGGATGCTGTCAGGAGGGTGCACTTACAAGCCTTTTCATCGGGCGCGGCGATTTGGCCGCTGCTTCGAAGCGAAGGAGCCGCCGTTATGATTACTCTCTACCACGCCCCGCAATCGCGATCGTCGCGCATGATCTGGCTGCTCGAGGAATTGGGCGTGCCCTATGAGATCCGCCCGGTATCGATCTTTCGGCCGATGACCGGCGAAGGCGTTGGCGATCCCGCCAATCCGCACCCCGACAAGCGCGTGCCCGCGATCGAGCATGACGGTGCATTGGTCGCCGAATCGGTCGCGATCCTGCAATATCTCACCGATGCTTTTCCGAACGCCGGGCTCGGACCGCGTATCGGGACGCCGGAACGCGGCGCTTACCTCACCTGGCTCGCCTGGTATGCCGCCGAAATGGAGCCGGCGATGTTCGCCGCCATGCTGGGCGAACTGGTCGGCGCGCCACGCAAGCAGCGCAGCTATGATGCTGTCCTCGCCAGGCTGGAGCGAGCGCTCGCCAACGGCCCTTACGTGATGGGCAATGATTTCTCGGGTGCGGACTTGCTGATCGGCAGCGCGCTGGCTTTCGCTCGCCACGCTTTCCCGCCGAATGCGGCTATCGACGCCTATATCGAACGCTGTCAGGCACGACCGGCGGCGGAGCGGGCCGGGCTGCTGGACGATGCGTCGGGCATTCAGATCGTGATGACGGCGGAGCCTGTCGCGGCCTGAACGCCTTGCCGACAGCAAAAAGGGCGTCGCACGGTCTCCCGCGCGGCGCCCTTCAGGTCTTTCCGACTTACGCCTTGACGTGCTTCGAGATGTACTTGTTCATCTCAAACATCGTGCACTTGTCGGTGCCGAACACCTTCTTCAGCTTGTCGTCGGCCAGAATCTCACGCTTGTTGGCGGGATTCTGAAGGTTGTTCTTCTTGATGTGGTCCCACACCTTGCTGATCACCTGGCTGCGCGGCAGCGGCGCCGTCCCCACGATCGCGCCCAGCTCGGGCGACGGGGTGACGGGCGCGTGAATTCCGCCGGTCTTGGGTGCAGTAGCCATTGCATTCCTTCCTGTTCATTTGGCCGGTGTTCCGGCCCCAGACTCGTTACGCCTCATGGAGCGCGCGCCTCTTGTGCGCTGCCTTTTTGCGCTTGTCACGCCTTAGGATAGAGCGCGGAGCGACTTTTGACGCCGATATGACATGACCACGATCGGCAGGGCGCTGGTTTGCGCAGGCTCGGCGTGGCGATGAGGGGTGCCGGTGCCAGATCCCGGAACGCGCGATAGCCGGTGTCTGGTGCCGTCCCCACACATCATTTCCCGATCCTCCTAACCGCCCGCACGGCGGCCCGCGCGCGGCCAGCGCATACGGTCGTCGAATTCAGGGTATGCTGAAGGTTGCCCCCGCCGCCCGAGCGGTTAGAAGCGGGCGCGACAATTAGGGAGCCGATACCGATGAAGACCCGCGCCGCCGTCGCATTCGAAGCGAAGAAACCGCTGGAGATTGTCGAGGTCGACCTGGACGGTCCCAAAGCGGGCGAAGTGCTGGTCGAGATCATGGCGACCGGCATCTGCCACACCGACGCTTACACGCTAGATGGTCTTGATTCTGAAGGGATTTTTCCGTCGATTCTCGGTCACGAAGGCGCCGGCATCGTGCGCGAGGTCGGCCCTGGCGTGACCAGCGTGAAGCCCGGCGACCACGTCATTCCGCTGTACACGCCCGAATGCCGGCAGTGCAAAAGCTGCCTGTCGGGCAAGACCAACCTGTGCACGGCGATCCGCGCGACCCAGGGCAAGGGGCTGATGCCCGACGGCACGACGCGCTTTTCGTATAAGGGGCAGCCGATCTTTCATTATATGGGTTGCTCTACCTTTTCGAATTTCACGGTGCTGCCCGAGATCGCCGTGGCGAAGATTCGCGAGGACGCGCCGTTCCAGACGAGCTGCTACATTGGCTGCGGCGTGACCACCGGCGTGGGCGCCGTGGTGAAGACGGCGAAGGTCCAGGCGGGTGACAATGTAATCGTGTTCGGATTGGGTGGAATCGGCCTCAATGTCATCCAGGGCGCCAAAATGGTCGGCGCGGACAAGATTATCGGCGTCGATCTCAACGACTCGAAAGAGGAATGGGGGCGGCGATTCGGCATGACCGACTTCGTCAATCCGAAGAAAGTGGAGGGCGACCTGGTCGCGCACCTGGTCGCGATGACCGATGGCGGTGCCGATTATACGTTCGATGCGACCGGCAATACCGACGTCATGCGCGTCGCGCTCGAGGCGTGCCATCGCGGCTGGGGCACCAGCATCATCATCGGCGTGGCTGAGGCCGGCAAGGAAATCTCGACGCGTCCATTCCAGTTGGTCACCGGACGCAACTGGCGCGGCACCGCGTTCGGCGGCGCCAAGGGCCGCACCGACGTGCCCAAGATCGTCGACTGGTACATGCAGGGCAAGATCGCGATCGATCCGATGATCACCCACGTGCTCAAGCTCGACGAGATCAACAAGGGGTTCGACCTGATGCATGCGGGCGAGAGCATCCGCAGCGTCGTGGTCTTTTAAAAAAAACATATTCATCTGGGGAGGATAACGCCATGTTTTCGCACATGATGGTCGGCAGCAACGACCTCGATCGATCGAAGAAATTCTACGACGCGCTGTTCGGCGCGGTCGGTGGGAAAGAGGCCATCGTCGATCCCAAGGGCCGGCTGATGTATTTGCACAATGGCGGCATCTTCATGGTCACCGCGCCGATCGACGGCGCGCCCGCTTGCCACGCCAATGGCGGTACGATCGGCTTCGCGATGGAAACGCCCGAACAGGCGGATGCTTGGCATGCCGCTGGCGTCGCCAATGGCGGCGTCGCGATCGAGGAGGATCCTGGCGTTCGCGAAGGGGCCGGTATGAAATTGTACCTCGCCTATCTGCGCGATCCGGACGGCAACAAGCTGTGCGGGCTTCACCGGCTGGGCTGAGCAAGTGTCGCTGACCGTCAAATCGACCAATCGCGCCTTCGGTGGCGTCCAGGGCGTGTATGAACACGCCTCGGCCGCCACCGGCACGCCGATGACCTTTTCGGTGTTCGTGCCGGAGCATGAGGCAGGCGCGCGGCTACCGGTGCTCTGGTATCTGTCGGGGCTGACCTGCACGCACGCCAATGTCACCGAAAAGGGCGAGTTTCGCCGCGCCTGCGCCGAACATGGCGTGATTTTCATCGCCCCCGACACCAGCCCGCGCGGCGATGATGTGCCCGATGACGAGGCTTATGATTTCGGCAAGGGCGCCGGCTTCTATGTCGACGCGACCGAGGCGCCCTGGTCGACCAATTTCCGGATGCGATCCTATATCGAGGACGAACTCCCGGCGCTGATCGCCGCCGAGTTCGCTATGGCCGACATGGCGCGCCAAGGCATCACCGGCCATTCGATGGGCGGACACGGCGCGCTGACGATCGCCTTGCGCAACACGGGGCGCTTCCGCAGCGTCTCGGCCTTCTCGCCGATCGTGTCGCCGCTTCATTGCCCCTGGGGTGCAAAGGCGCTGGGCGGTTATCTCGGTGCCGATCGCGCCGATTGGCGGCCCTATGATGCCTGTGCGCTAATCGACGACGGCGCGCGCGTGTCAGACATCCTGGTCGATCAGGGCGATGCCGACGCGTTTCTCGCCGACCAGCTCAAACCCGAATTGCTGGCGGACGCCTGCCATCGCGCCGGGATCGACCTGACGCTGCGGATGCAGGTGGGCTATGATCACAGTTATTACTTCATCTCGACCTTCATGGCCGATCATATCGCCTGGCACGCCGCCCGGCTGGGCTAAGCCTTTCCGGCGAAGCAGATTGCCGTCGGGTCGGCAGCGACGACGGCGCGTCTGTTCGCGGTTCCTCGGTCACGACGGCGATCGGGCAAGAAAAAGGCTCCGGGGGTGGACCCCGGAGCCTTTGGAGTGCGAGGCTGGCGCCTCCGTCCTCAGAACTTGAAGCCCGCGGCGAGGCCGTAACGGCGCGGTTCGAGCGTGAAGGCGTTGGTGAACAGGCCCGACGACTGGTCGGTCACGTAGAGGCCGGTGATCGCGTTGTTGTCGGCCAGGTTCTGGACGAACGCGCGGACGTAGAATTTGTCGCTCGGCCCGTTCAGCTGAACCTGGGCATTGATCACCTCATAGCCCTGGATGCGGTTGACGTTGTTGTTGAAGATGCTGCCGTAATAGCCGCCGGTATAGGCCAGGTCGACGCGCGGAGTGATGTTCCAGTCGTTGCCGAGTTGACCGGTCCACTGAATGCCCGCCGAGAATTTGTAGTGCGGCGATTGCGGCAGCTCGTTGCCCTTGATGTTCACCGCCACGCCCGACGGCAGCACGGTTACCGGCGCCGCGGTGGCGGCGGCAAAGCCAGTCAGAAGGTCGCAGACGCTGAACGCACCGGTCGTATTGGTGCCGGGGATCGGCGTCGTGCCCTGGAAGTTGCCCGGCTGGGCCGGGATGCCCTGGGCCGCAAAGGCGCCGGCGTTGATCGCCGAGTTCGCCGCGTTGACGAAACCATTCGAGATCGCTGCGTTGCCCGAATTCGATACCACGGCGCAGTTCGAACCGTTGGTGACATCCTTGATGATCACCGCGTCGGCGCGGCCGCCCGACGGATCCTGCGGGTTGCTGAGGAACTTGTCGTTGGAAACCTTGGTGTGCAGGTAGCTCGCCGTCAGGTTGATCAGCACCGAATTGCTCGGCTTGATGATCGCTTCCGCCTCGGCGCCGTAGATATCGGCGTCGACATTGTCGTTGACCGAGGTGCGCGCGACGATGCGGCTCAGCTGGAGCTGCTTGTACTGGTAATAGAAAGCAGTGAGGTTGAGGCGGAGCGTGCCGCCCAGGAAGGTATTTTTCGACCCGATTTCGAACGCGTTGACCGTTTCCGGCCCGAAGGTCAGCGGGACGCTGAACCCAGCCGCCAGCGACGGATTGAGGCCGCCCGATTTATAGCCGCGCGAATAGGATGCGTAGAGCAGGTTGCGCGAGGTGATCTGCCAATCGAGGACCGCGCGGCCGGTCAGGCGCCCGAAGCTGACATTGTTGATTGCCAGTGGCTGGTTGCCCGCGCGTGCAGGATCGGCGTCGTAACAGGCAAAGCCCGGCGCCGAATAGGCGCTCGCCGCGCCCACTGGAACCGGGCAGTTCAGCAGGTTGGTGCGCGACTGATAGTCCTTCTCGTCATGGTTGTAGCGCAGACCGCCGGTCAGCTTCACCTTGCTGCTGAAGTTCACATAGGCTTCCCCAAAGAAGCCGTAGCTCTTCAGATGGTAGAATTCGGAGTCGTTGCGATAGAACGGCGTGCCGAGCACATTGCCGGCTCCCCCGCCGAGCAGACCCGCCGCATAGTCGAGCGCGAACGAGTTCACATAATAGCTGTTGTCAGTGACCTTATAGTCGAGATAGCCGGCACCGGCCAGGAAGTTGAACGGCCCGTCGAGCTTCGACGAGATGATACCTTCTGCGAACCATTGTTTGCCGCGCGCGGTCGAACGGTCGAAGTCGAGGCTGGTCGAAGCGCAGACCTTGTGACCGCTATAGACGCCGGTGCCGGTCGGTTCGGCAAGCGACTGGCAAAGAGTCGAGGTGTTGCCGTTGGGCAGCAGGATGTTGCGGATCGCCAAGTAACCCGGGCCTAGGAGGCCGGCGCCAGCGGCTGCGTTGAAGAGGTTGAGGCCGGGGTTGGTCGCGTAGGAGCGCTCGATGCCGACGTTATAGTCGACCGACGAGTCGGTCATGCCTTCGGTATAGCCGCCATCCAGCTTGAACAGCGCCTTTCCGAAATCCTGCGAGAAGTTGACCAGGACCTGCTTCTCATTGGTTTTGAACGTCGGCAGCGAGTCGATGTTGACCGTGCGCATGTCGGCCGGGTTGACGTAGCCGGTGTAGCTGTCGCCGTCCGAACCATAGACACTGCCCAGCGCGAAACCGGCGAGCGGCGCGGTCGAGGTGCGCAGCCTGAGGAACTGGCTCGACGTCAGTACCGAGGCTAAAGTCGCGTCGCCATTGACCTGCTCGAACCCGAGCCGGTCGGGCAAGCAGCCCAGCACGCCGGTCGGGTCGCGATGGCAGAGTTGTTTCTGGATGCGCGAGCGATCGTCGTTTTCCTTGAAATAATGGGCGACGATGTCGAGCGTCGTGTTCGCGGTCGGCTGGAAGCGCAGCGATACACGGACGTCATACTGGTCGCGGCCATCGATGTTGCTGTTCGTGGCCAGGTTCTTGGTGAAACCATCGCGGTTCAGGTAGTAACCCGCGACGCGGACACCGAAGATGTCGCCCAACGGTATGTTGAGCATGCCTTTGACGCGGACGCTGTTGTAATTGCCATATTCGACATCGCCCGAGGCGTGGATGCCCGACAGATCGGGCTTGGCAGTGATGAAATTGATCACGCCACCAGTCGCGTTGCGGCCGAACAGCGTGCCCTGCGGTCCGCGCAGCACTTCGATGCGCTCGACGTCGAAATATTCGTTCTGGAAGATCGGCGAGCCGAGCACTGGCACATCGTTCACATGGATCGCGGTCGCGGCGTCGCAGGTGACGCCGACGCAGAGGTCGCCGATGCCGCGGATGTTGAACGACGATGACGAGGTGAAGTTGCCCTTGGTGAAGGTAATGTTCGGCAGCGTCAGCTGAAGATCGCTCGTCGTGTTGATCTGCTGTTCTCTCAGCGCCTCGGCGCTGAACGCCGACACCGCGATCGGCACGGTCTGCAGCGTCTCGGACTGGCGCTGGGCAGTGATGACGATGTCGGCGATCTGGTCCTGATCGTCAGCCTGCGGCGCAGCGACCGGCGCTGCGGGTGTGGGTGCATTTTGCGCCATGGCCGGCGTGGCTGCGATCAGCGCGATAGCCGACGCGGCAAGCAGTTCGAATTTCTTCATGGTACATCCCCTCATGCATTCGCCCCGATCTTATGCCGGTTGGCGTGGTTTCCGACGAACTGGCAAGAGCCTAGGTAGCTTGGTCTTGCGGCGTCAATGGGCTTCGGGCACGGAAAACGGCGGGTTTCCTAGTCTGTTGCTTAAAAGAAACAGTATGGACCATACCCAAGGCTCGATTTTACGGCCCTGCCGTAACGTCACCCAGGTTTGAAAGACCGGATCGACAACCATGAATGACCATGACGATGATTTGAATGACGGCGATCTGGTGGCGGCCGCGCCGAAAATTCCGGTGCCTGACGAGGTGGCCGACGCGGTTCGCACCCTGATTCGCTGGGCCGGCGACAAACCCGATCGCGAAGGGCTGCTCGATACGCCGTTGCGCGTGGCGCGCGCGTGGAAGGAATATTGCGCAGGATACCAGGACGATCCCGCCTTGCATCTGAAGCGCGTGTTCGAGGAAGTCGGCGGCTATGACGACATCGTTTTGCTGAAGGACATTCCGTTCCAATCGCATTGCGAGCACCACATGGCGCCGATCATCGGCAAGGCGCATATCGCTTACCTGCCCAAGAACCATGTCGTGGGCATTTCCAAGCTGGCGCGCGTCCTGCACGGCTTCGCGCGGCGGCTGCAGGTTCAGGAACGGCTGACTGCCGAAGTCGCCGACTGCATCTGGGACAATCTGAAACCTCAGGGCGTCGCCGTGGTGATCGAGGCGAGCCATGCCTGCATGACCGCGCGCGGCGTCCGCACACCCGGCGTATCGATGGTGACCAGCCGGATGATGGGCGTGTTCCGCGATGATGAACGTAGCCGTCGCGAGATTCTGGCGCTGATGGACATGCAGGGCAGGGCGTGATCCGCACGGTCCTCGTCACCGGCGGCTCCCGGCGGATCGGGGCAGCGATCGTCCGCGCGCTGGCGGCGGCGGGGCACCGCGTGGTGATCCACCACCATCATCCGCACGACGAAGATGCCGTGTCGCTGGCGCAGGAACTCGATCCGTCGGGCGACCGCGTCGCGACGGTGGTCGGGGACCTCGCCGCGCCCGATGCCGCCTCGGCGATCCTCCGCGCCGCGCGCAACGCGACGGGCGGGCCGATCGACGGGTTGGTCAATTGCGCGTCGGTGTTCGAGTTCGACCGGCCGCCGCATTTCGATCCTGCCTTGCTGGCCCGGCTGACCGCGGTGAACCTCGCAGCCCCCGCGGCGCTGGCCTGTGCGCTGGCCGAACAGGACGAGTTGGAGGACGGTGCGGTGGTCAATCTGCTCGACCAGAAGGTCGCCAATCTCAATCCCGATTTCTTCAGCTACACGCTGACCAAGATCGCGCTGGAAGGCGCGACGACGATGCTCGCCCAGGCGCTGGCGCCGCGGGTGCGGGTCAACGCCATCTCGCCCGGCCTGACCTTGCCGAGCGGCGACCAGAGCGACGCGGAGTTCGAGAGCGTCGCTGACGAGAATCTGCTGCGTCGACCAGTGCCGATCGAGGAGATCGCGCGCGCGGTCGACTATCTGCTCACCACACCGGCGGTGACCGGGCACAATCTTTTCCTCGACAACGGCCAGCGGTTTCTCAAGCGACAGGGTGACGTCATGTTCTCGACACCGGGCCGCCGCGATGGCTGAGGCGACCTACACGATCCGGCTCGACGGGCTTGAAGTGCAGATGGGGCTCGGCATTCACGAGGCGGAGCTTGCCGGGCCGCAGCGTGTGTTGGTGTCGGTGGCGATGACCTGCGCCTATCCGGCGGTGCCCGAGGACCGCATCGAGGCGGTGGTCGATTACGACCATATCCGCGAAGGCGTGCTGGCGATCGCGGCCGGCGGGCACGTAATGCTGCAGGAAGTCCTGTGCGAGCGCATCGCGACGCTATGCTTTGCCGATCCGCGTGTCGTCGCAGTGACCGTGCAGTCGGCGAAACCCGACATTTATCCTGACGCGCGGATCGGCTGCGAGATCACCCGGACGCGCTGACCTGCTCACATGAGTCATCCCGGCCCCGTGCCGGGATCCAAACCTCCCCAACGGAATCCAGCCGTTGTTGCGCGATAGATGCCGGGACAAGCCCGGCATGACGGGAGGTCAGGCAGCCCGGTTCGCCGCGCTCAGCACCGCGCGGACGCTCGCGGTCGCGACGTCCTCGTCGATGCCGACGCCCCAGACCGTTCCGCCATCCGCCGCGCGGCACTCGACATAGGCGGCTGCCTGAACGTCGCTGCCATGGCCGATCGCGTGCTCGACATAGTCGACGACATCCAGTTCGATCCCGAACCCGTCGCGGATTCCCGCGAGCACGCTCGAGATCAGTCCGTTGCCGCGTCCGCTCACCGACTTGACGCTGCCGGTTTCGGCGATGCTGCCGGCGAAGATGCGTTCGCCATTGGGCGCGCGCGTCTCGTCATAGGCCTGGAGCTGCAGCCGCTCGCCGCCATAGGGCAGGTAGGTGCGCTGGAAGAGCTGCCAGATATCGTCGGCATCGAGCTCGCGGCTGGTCTGATCGGCCAGGGCCTGGACATGCTTCGAGAAATCGGCCTGCAGGCGCTTGGGCAGCTTCAGTCCCTTGTCCTGTTCCAGGATCCAGGCAACGCCGCCCTTGCCGGATTGCGAATTGACCCGGATCACCGCTTCGTAGCTGCGGCCGAGATCGGCCGGGTCGATCGGCAGATAGGGGACTTCCCAGACATCGTCATTCTGGCGTTCGCGCGCGGTGAAGCCCTTCTTGATCGCGTCCTGATGCGAGCCCGAGAAGGACGTATAGACCAGCTCACCGGCATAAGCATGGCGCGGGTGCACCGGCAAATTGGTGCAATAGGTCACCGTGTTGATGATCTGGTCGATATCGGAGAGGTCGAGCTTCGGATCGACGCCCTGCGTGTACATGTTGAGCGCGACCGTCACCAAGTCACAATTGCCGGTCCGCTCGCCATTACCGAGCAGGCAGCCCTCGACGCGGTCGGCACCGGCCATCAATCCAAGTTCCGCCGCGGCGACGCCAGTGCCGCGATCGTTATGGGTGTGCAGGCTGATAATCACGCTGTCGCGATTGGGGATGGTTCGCCCGAACAGCTCGATCTGGTCGGCATAGACGTTGGGCGTCGCGCATTCGACCGTTGCGGGCAGGTTGAAGATGATCGGTTTATCCGGCGTCGGCTGGAGCACGTCCATCACCGCCGCGCAGACCTCGACCGAGAAATCGAGTTCGGCGGTCGAGAAGGTCTCCGGGCTGTATTCGAACCGCCAGTCGGTGCCCGGCCGCGCCGCGGCGCAGTCGCGCAGCATCTTCGCGCCCTCGACCGCGATCGCCTTGATCTCGTCCCTGGTCATGCCGAACACGATCTTGCGCCAGGCCGGCGAGACCGCGTTGTACAAGTGGACGATCGCTTTGGGCGCGCCGATCAGGCTGTCGAAGGTGGTCTCGATCAGGTCGCGGCGCGCCTGGGTCAGCACCTGCAGCGTGACGTCATCGGGAACGCGGCCCGATCGAACCAGATCCTGGATATAGTCGAAATCGGTCGCGCCGCTCGCGGGGAACCCGACCTCGATCTCCTTGATCCCGGTCTTGACGATGAGATCGAAGAAGCGGGTCTTCTTCTCGGCGTCCATCGGATCGATCAGCGCCTGGTTGCCGTCGCGCATGTCGGTCGACAGCCAGATCGGCGCCTGGGTGATCGTCCGCGACGGCCATTGCCGGTCGGGCAGGTTGATGGGGGGAAAGGGGCGGTATTTGGTCGATGGGTCGCGCAACATGGCTATGGCTCTTCTCGTCGTCAGGAGCGGCGGGGAGGGTCAGGCCCTTAGGCGCGGTGCGCGCCGTCGCCGGCACGCGGGATGAACTACGCGCCTAAGGGCGCGTAAGTCGAAGCAGGGTAAGGCCGAGTCCGATCGTCATCTCAGGTTCAGCCCTAGCCCCCGATGGTTAAGAAAGTCCAGCCCGAAAGACTGATCCACGGCAAGGAAAGGCTGGACGCGTTGTGGCAGCTTTACTGCCCTGTAAGGAGTAGCGTGTGCGTCAAATCATCTATCGCAGCCTCACCACATCGGAAAGCGGCCACGCGGCTGACGACATTCCGGACATCGTTCGCGATGCAGCGGCGCGCAACGGATTGGAGGGAATTACGGGTCTGCTCTACACAGAGGACGACGCTTTCCTGCAGGCGATCGAGGGACCCATCGATAGCGTGTCCGACTTGATGGAGCGGCTGAAAAACGACGCTCGTCATCGCGATCTGACGATTCTCGTCGACCGCCCGATCGAGGAACGCGAGTTCGGGGACTGGACGATGATCTATCGCGACCGCCGGGAATCGATCGACGCGTTCGATGATCGTCTGCGGGTGTTGCTTGCCGGGGTTTCTGACGAAACCGTCCGTCACTTCAGGGCACTGCAGCCCGCCTGACAGTTGGACCCTCTCCCGCTTGCGGGAGAGGGCAGGGTGAGGGTCTTCTTTCTTCTTCCAAACGTGTGCCGAAGCAGAAGTAGAAAGAAGACCCTCACCCTCCCACCGCTTCGCGGCGGGCCCCTCCCTCTCCCGCAGGCGGGAGAGGGCAAGAAAAACGCGGGATTGCGGTTCCTACTTAATCCCCGAACAACGCGTCGAACGGGCTTTTGGGCAGGCACCAGAGGAAGGCGACGAGCGCTGCGGCGGCGATGCCGAGCCATGGCGACACAAAGCTGAGCGCGGCGCCGGCGAGATAGATCAGCACCGCGGCGACGCCCTTGCGCGAGGTCTGGCGGTGATAGGTCTCTGCCTCGGCCCCGTGGACGCCGGTCCGCCGGATTTCGCCCTGTAGCGGAACGTAAACTATGCCCGGCAGGACCATCGACGCCAGGTAAACCAATGTCGCGTCGCGGCTGAAATGCTGCTCGCCGAGATAGGCGGCGGTGAACGGGATCAGCGACAGCGTGAACAGCAAACCCAGGTTCAGCCAGATCAGCAGGTTGGTTACCCGCGTCGCATGGCTGAACAAGCGGTGATGGTTGGCCCAATAGATGCCGACGTAGGCGAAGCTCAGGACGTAAGCGAGGAAGACGGGCCAGAGGTGCACCAGCTTGTCGAGCCCCGGCAGTTCGGGCGCGTGCAGTTCGAGCACCATGATGGTGACGATGATCGCGATCACGCCATCCGAAAAAGCCTCGACACGCCCGATCCCTGGCTTGCCTTCCCCACCTTCGCTCATTCCGTGTCGAACCCCGCTTTAACGACGGGGCCGACGGTAATCAGAAATCAGCGGCACGTCAGTTCTTTTCCTTGTCCACCAGCTTGTTGGCGCCGATCCACGGCATCATCGCGCGCAGCTCGCTGCCGATCTTTTCGATCGGGTGCGCGGCGGCCGCCTTGCGCGCCGCCTTGAGCTCGGGCTGGCCGGCACGGTTGTCGAGGACGAAATTCTTGACGAACCGCCCGGACTGGATGTCGGCGAGCACGCGCTTCATCTCGGCCTTGGTCTCGTCGGTGATGATCCGCGGGCCGGTGACGATGTCGCCATATTCGGCGGTGTTGGAGATCGAGTAGCGCATGTTGGCGATGCCGCCTTCATAGAGCAGGTCGACGATCAGCTTGGTTTCGTGGAGGCATTCGAAATAGGCCATTTCGGGAGCGTAGCCCGCCTCGACCAAGGTCTCGAACCCGGCCTGGATCAAATGGGTGATGCCGCCGCACAGCACCGCCTGCTCGCCGAACAAATCGGTCTCGCATTCTTCCTTGAAATTGGTCTCGATGATGCCCGACCGGCCGCCGCCGACGCCCGAGGCATAAGCGAGCGCGACGTCATGCGCGTTGCCGCTCGCATCCTGATGGATCGCGATCAGGCAGGGGACGCCGCCGCCGCGGACATATTCGCTGCGCACGGTATGGCCGGGACCCTTGGGCGCGATCATGATCACGTCGATATCCGACGGCGCTTCGATCAGTCCGAAATGGACGTTGAGACCGTGCGCGAAAGCGATCGCCGAGCCGGGGCGCATATTGCCCTTGAGGTCATTGTCCCAGATCGCCGCCTGATGTTCGTCCGGCGCGAGGATCATCAGGATATCGGCCCAGGCGGCCGCATCCTTGTTCGACATGACCTTGAAACCGGCGCCCTCGGCCTTCTTCGCGGTGGCCGAGCCCTCGCGGAGCGCAATGGCGACTTGCTTGACGCCCGAATCGCGCAAATTCTGGGCATGGGCATGGCCTTGCGAGCCATAGCCGACGATGGCGATCTTCTTGTCGGTGATCAGGTTCAGATCGGCGTCGCGATCGTAATAGACACGCATTTCATTCCCTTTCGAAACGTAACCGTCATGCCAGCGGAAGCTGGCATCTCATGAGTTGATTCCCTGGTGGCGCAAGATCCCGGCTTTCGCTGGGATGACGCGATCTGTCGATCGCTACGCCGCGTCTTTCCCCCGCGAAATGGCGACGATGCCGGTGCGCGCGACCTCGATCAGGCCGACCTCGTTCATCAATTCGACGAACTTGTCGATCTTCTCGGTCCCGCCGGTCACTTCGAACACGAAGCTCGATATCGTCGCGTCGACCACCCGCGCGCGGTACACTTCGGCCAGGCGCAACGCCTCGATCCGCGCTTCACCGGTGCCGCGCACCTTGACCAGCGCCAGCTCGCGCTCGACATGCGCACCCTCTGCGGTGAGGTCACGGACCTTGTGCACCGGCACCAATCGGTCGAGCTGCGCCACGATCTGTTCGAGGACATGCGGGCTGGCCGAGGTCACGATGGTGATCCGGCTGACCTGCTTGTCCTCGGTGATCTCGCTCACCGTCAGGCTCTCGATATTATAGCCCCGTGCGGTGAACAGGCCGGCGATCCGCGCCAGGATACCCGGCTCGTTGTCGACGATCACCGCGAGCGTATGCCGCTCGGCTTTCTCTTCCTTGATGTGCACCTTTGGATCGTCACCCCAGCAAATGCCGGGGTCTCCCTGTTATAATGGCGTGCTTGCGGCACGAGATCCCAGCTTTCGCTGGGATGACGGTAGATATCAGACCAAAGCCTTGGCTTCGTCGTTGAGCGTGCCCGCCACCTTGTCGGTTTGCAGGATCATCTCGACATGCGACGCGCCTGACGGGATCATCGGGAAGCAATTCGCCAGCTTGGCGACGCGGCAGTCGACGATCACCGGGCCGTCATGCGCGAGCATGTCGGCGATGCCGCCGTCGAGTTGCGACATCTCCTCGATCAGGATGCCCTTCCAGCCATAGGCTTCGCCGAGCTTCACGAAATCGGGCAGGCTGTCCGAATAGCTCTCCGAATAGCGGCTTTCATAGGTCAGTTCCTGCCACTGCCGGACCATGCCCATATATTCGTTATTGAGGATGAAGATCTTGACCGGCAGCCGGTACTGCGTCGCCGTCGCCAGCTCCTGGATGTTCATCTGGATCGAGGCTTCGCCGGCAATGTCGATGACCAGTGCCTTGGGATTGCCGAGCTGCGCGCCGATCGCGGCGGGCAGGCCATAGCCCATCGTGCCCAACCCGCCCGAGGTCAGCCATTTGTTCGGCGCCTCGAAATCGAAATGCTGCGCCGCCCACATCTGGTGCTGACCGACTTCGGTGGTGATGATCGGGGCCTGATCCTTGGTCGCTTCCCACAAGGCGCGGATCGCGCGTTGCGGCATGATCTCCTTGCCATTGCCCTCGGGGAAATCGAGGCTCTTGACCGCGCGCCAGCCTTCAATCCGACGCCACCATTCGCGGGTGTCCGGCTTGGGATGCTGGCGCGCTTTCCACACCCGGATCATGTCCTCGAGCACATGGCCGACATCGGCGACGATGCCGAGATCGATGCGCACGGTCTTGTTGATGCTCGACCGGTCGATATCGACATGGACCTTGCGCGCATTGGGCGCGAAGGCGTCGAGCCGGCCGGTGACGCGGTCATCGAACCGCGAGCCGAGCGCGAGGATCAGGTCGGCCTGGTTCATCGCCCAGTTCGCTTCATAGGTCCCATGCATGCCGAGCATGCCGAGCCATTGCGGACTGGAGGCAGGGAAGGCGCCCAGGCCCATCAAGGTCGAGGTGACCGGCGCGCCGGTGATCTTGGCCAATTCGCGCAGCAACAGCGACGCCGCGGGCCCGGAATTGATGATCCCGCCGCCGGTATAGAGGATCGGGCGCTCCGCCGCGGCCAGCATGTCGACCAATTGCTCGATCACCGCCGGATCGGCCTTAATCTGCGGGCGATAGGTCTTGTGCTGGATCGGGCCCGGCTTGGTGTATTTCGCGGTCGCGACCTGGACGTCCTTGGGAATGTCGATGACGACTGGCCCCGGGCGGCCCGACGTGGCGATATGGAACGCCTCGTGGATCGTGGCACCCAGCCGCGACGGGTCCTTCACCAAGTAATTGTGCTTGGTGCAGTGCCGAGTGATGCCGACCGTATCGGCTTCCTGGAAGGCGTCCGATCCGATCAGATGCGTTGCCACCTGCCCGGTGATGACCACCATCGGGATCGAATCCATCAGCGCATCGGTGATGCCGGTGACCGCGTTGGTCGCGCCGGGTCCCGAGGTGACGAGCACGACGCCGGGCTTACCGGTCGAGCGCGCATAGCCTTCCGCCGCATGAGTCGCGGCCTGTTCGTGGCGAACCAGAATATGCCGCAGCCGCTTCTGCTTGAAGATCGCGTCATAGATCGGGAGCACCGCGCCGCCGGGATAGCCGAACACGACTTCCACGCCGAGATCGCACAGCGCCTCGACCAGGATATCGGCTCCACTTTTTTCGGCCACGACAATGTCCTCCTTCTTCGCATACGCAACATGATTGCAGACGGGCGGCTCTACGTGCATGAAAACTACGCGTCAACCGTCAATGCTGTAATCTTATTGCTATTTCACTAATTAGATTGAAACTATCTGTCTCTTCGGTGCGTGTCCAGTCCGCAGGCGGTTGATTGCGGAACCAGGTATATTGGCGTTTGGCATATTGGCGAGTGGCAAGGCTGGCGCGCGCGATCGCGTCATCTAGGCTGATTTCGCTCAGCGCGGCCGCAGCGAGTTCGGGCATGCCGATCGCGCGGCGGATAGGGGCGTCGAGTGGGACGTCCTCGCGGGCGATCAGCGTGGCCACTTCCGCCATCGCGCCGGCGTCGACCATCGCCGCGAAGCGTCGGTCGATACGCTCGTTGAGCCAGTCGCGCGGCGGCAGCAGAATTGTCGCGACCAGGCCGATACGCTCGCCGATCCCGCCGACGCGCTCGCGCCGCCAATCGGCAATCGGGCGCCCGGTCGAGCGGATGACTTCGAGCGCGCGGCAGATGCGGCTGGTGTCGGCCGGGTTGAGCCTTGCCGCTTCCGCCCGGTCGACAGCGGTAAGTGCCGCATAGGCGTCGGAGAGGTTCATCGCGCGCACCTCGGCGCGGATCGTCGGGTCAATCTCGGGCACCGGCGCGATCCCGTCGATCAGCGTGCGGAGATAGAGGCCGGTGCCGCCGACCAGGATCGGCAAGTTACCGGCCGCGACAGCGCGATCGATTTCGACCCGCGCTTCGGCCGCCCAGCGCGCGGCGGAATAGTCAATATCGGCGGCATCGACATGGCCGAACAGGCGATGCGGCGCGCGTGCTTCTTCCTCGGGCGACGGACGCGCCGTGACGATACGCAGGTCGCGATAGACCTGCGCGCTGTCGGCGTTGATGATCGTACCGTCGAACTTCTCGGCAAGCGCAAGCGCGAGCGCAGACTTGCCACTCGCAGTCGGGCCGGCGACGATCGCCACCTTCGGCAGCTCAGTCTTGCTCATCTCCGTTCGCTTCGAACGAAGTAGAGAAGCGCTTCCCCACAACCAAAGGTGTCTCGACTTCGCGCGACACGAACGGGTAGGGCGGCGACTTCAAGGAGACCCGGCTTGTTCATCGCGACCCTGATAGCTCCCGATCTGCCCCAGGGCGAGATCACCGCCGCGCGCGACCGGCTTGATGCCGCGGGGAGCCTGCCCGTCGCGCAAGTCTGGGTCGAGAAAGGCGAGGCGATCGATCTCCAATTCGGCCGCGATCCCGAGGCCGCGCGGGTCTCGCTGGAAGGGCAAGGCTATGACGTCGTCGTCCAGCCGGCCGAGGATCGGCGCAAGAAACTGATCGTCGCCGATATGGATTCGACGATGATCACGGTCGAATGCATCGACGAGCTCGCCGATTACGCCGGCATCAAGGCGCAGATCGCAGCCGTGACCGAAGCGGCGATGCGCGGCGAGCTCGATTTCGGCGAAGCGCTCGACGCGCGCGTGGCGCTGCTCAAGGGGCTCGACGAAAGCGTGATCGCGCGCTGCCTTGCCGAGCGCGTCAAGATTATGCCCGGCGCGCGCGAGTTGGTCCGCACGATGCGCGGCTGGGGCGCGACCGCGATCCTGGTGTCGGGTGGCTTCACGCGTTTCGCCGAGCCGGTCGCCGCCGAGATCGGCTTCACCCGCGCTATCGCCAATGTGCTCGAAATCGCCGACGGCAAGCTCGCCGGCACCGTGACCAAGCCGATCGTCGACGCGTCGACCAAGCTGGCCACCTTATCGGAGGCGGTGCTCGACCTCGGCCTGTCGCGAGCCGGAACCCTGGCGGTCGGCGACGGCGCCAACGACCTGGCGATGATCACCCAGGCGGGGCTGGGCGTCGCCTATCATGCCAAGCCGGTGGTCGCTGCAGCGGCGGGCGCGCGGATCGACCATGGCGACCTGACTGCGCTTTTGTTCGCGCAGGGTGTTGCGCGCAAGGAATGGATTAGCGAATAGTGAGCGTTAACAAAACTTGAGGGAGGGGGCGATGGACCGACGTAGTGCACTTGCAGTGATGGCGTCGGGGCTGGCCTTGCCGGCATTCGCTGCCGAGCGTCGTCTTTCTCCCGTTACCGGCGGATTGGCGATCGATCGCAACCGCATCGACGCCGCGCTCAAGCAGATGGTCTCCGCCAACCGCGCCGCGGGCGCCTCGTGCCTGGTCTGGCAGCGCGGGGCCGAGCGCTATTTCGGCGCGGCGGGGTTTGCCGATCGCGAGGCCAAGCGGCCCATGGCACGCGATACGCTCGTCCAGATTTTCTCGATGACCAAGCCGGTGACCGGCGTCGCGCTGATGCAGCTTTGGGAACAGGGCAAATTCGGGCTCGACGACCCGCTGGCGAATTACCTGCCCGCGTTCGGCAAGGTGAAGGTACTCGCGGGCGGTACCGGCGCCGACGGCAAGCCGACGCTGCGTGATCCGGCACGGCCGATCGTGATTCGCGACATCCTGCGGCACACCGCCGGCTTCTCGTACGGGATGCGCGATACCGCTGCCGACAAGATCTTCCACGAGGTGGATCCGCTGGCGCTCACCAACAGCCTCGACGAGTTTGGCGACAAGCTTGCGAGTGTTCCCTTGCTGTTCGATCCAGGCGCCGAGTGGAGCTACAGCACTGGGGTCGATGTCCAGGCATTGCTGGTCGAGCATCTGACCGGTGAGAAGTTCGAGCCTTATGTCCGTCGCACGATCTTCGAGCCGCTGGGTATGAAGGACACCGCCTGGACCCAACCGCCAGAACGCCTCGCGCGATTCGCCGCTACTTATGCGCAGGCCGCAGGCGGCAAGCTTGATCGCGTTCCCGACGAGAAAGCGCGTGCGCTCAATTTCGGCCCCCGCAAACTGACGATGGGCGGCGCCGGGCTTGCCTCGACGCTCGACGATTATATGCGATTCGCGCGGATGTTGCTTGGACGGGGCACGCTCGAAGGGACCCGGATTGTCTCGCCCGACACGATCCGCGTGATGTCGACCGATCAGCTCGATCCGCGGATCACCAAACGCTTCTTCCTGCCCGGCAAGGGGTCGGTCGGGTTCGGTATCGATTTCGCGGTGCGCGTCGCGCCGCCCAAGGACGCGAAGGAGAATCGCGGGACTGTCGGCGAATTCTTCTGGGACGGTGCGGAAACGACCTTGTTCTGGGTCGATCCCGTCAACGATCTTGCCGCCGTATTCTTCGTCCAGGTTCTCCCGTTCGACGGGACATTGCATCACGACATCCGCCAGGCGGTGTACGGGCCGAACTATACCGGCCCGCCCGCCTGACGCGGTCTGACGTTACGGGTTGACCGGCACGCACTCCGACCCGGCGCGCTTGACCGCGCCGCACAGCCGCACCGCATCGGCCTGCGAGCGGATCGGTCCAGCCTGGAGCTTGGTGATCGGCCCGACGCGACGCAGATAGGGCTGCATGCCGGCAAGGCCGCCGACCTGACCCTTGAGCCGCGCCCACAAGGCCTTGGCATTGCCCTCGTCGCGGAAGGCGCCGAACTGGACGCGCCAGCCACCTCCGCTTGCGACCGCGACGGGTGCGGGTTCCGGCGCGGGCCGGACGGGCGCCGGCTTCGGGCGCGGGGCAGGCGGAGTTGCATAGGTGGGAGGCGGCGCCGAACTGTAGCTCTGCGGCGGATTGGCCGTAAGGACCGGCGGCTTGTTCTTGCCCGGCCTGGGTGCCTTGCCGGGCGCCGGATAGCTGGTACCGGGCAGGCCATAAACCGGCCCTGGCGCCGAAGACGGCGGAACGTCGGTCGACGCGATGCCGGGGCCGGCCGGGCCGCCGCCGGTAATCTCCGACCCATAATTGCCGTTGCTCGCGACCTGCGTGTCCATCTTGCGCGCGAGTTCGATGCCGCGCTGGCGCTGATCGGCGGGAATATATTTGTCCATTTCGGCGAGCGTCTGCGATCCTTGCGGCAAGCCGGCGCCCGACGAGCGCGTCATCAGCGCATAAGCGCGTACCCAGTCGCGCTCGATCCCGTCGCCGTTGAACAGCATCGTGCCGAGTACGAGCTCGGCCCGCGGCTCGCCGCGGCCGACCGATTTCTCGAGCCAGGGCACGGCGTCGGCGCGCTTGCCGTCCTGGAACAGCGCGAGACCGTAATTGTCCTCGGCCTGGGCATGGCCCTGCAGCGCCGCCTTGCGATACCAGCTTTCCGCCATCTGCAAGTCGACCGGCACGCCGCGTCCGAGCTTATAGGCCTGGCCGAGATTGAATTGCGCGTCGGCGTCGCCGGCGATCGCGGCCTTGCGCCATTCGTCGACCGCGGCCTTATAGTCGCCGCGGTTCCAGGCATCGACCCCGGTTTTTGTGTCGGCCATGGCCGGCGCGCCGATGGCGATGGTCGCGGCGATGGTCGCAAGGGAAAGCGCCGCAGCGCCGATCAGCGTTCGCATGTTTACTCGTGTCCCGCCCAACTGCACCGGTAATGAATATCACGCTCTAGCGGTTGAATGGCAAAGAAAAGGTTAGCCACGAGTCTGTTTGAAAACTCGCGGAAGAGCGGGCTGGTGCCGCGAAACGCACTCTCGGCGCGTTTTCAAACAGACTCCACGATCGTTCCAGGTCCCAACTGAATATCACGCCGTTAACCTGTTCTTAGCTCGCACCGTGGCACCTCGCTTCCCGAATAGCGGGGAGTAATAGGATCAATGCGCGTTCTCGCGATGGCATCGCAGAAGGGCGGATCGGGCAAGACGACGCTGTCTGGGCACCTTGCGGTGCAGGCACAGCTCGCCGGAGCCGGCCCTGTCGTGCTGATCGACATCGACCCCCAGGGATCGCTGTCGGATTGGTGGAACGAGCGGGAAACGGAATTTCCCGCCTTTGCCCAGACCACCGTTGCGCGGCTCGCCGCCGATCTCGAAGTACTGCGCCAGCAGGGCTTCAAGATGGCGGTGATCGATACGCCGCCCGCCATCACCATGGCGATCCAGAGCGTCATCCAGGTGGCCGAGCTGATCGTCATTCCGACGCGCCCGTCGCCGCATGACTTGCGCGCCGTCGGCGCCACGGTCGATTTGTGCGAGCGCGCGGGCAAGCCGCTGATCTTCGTGGTCAACGGCGCGACGCCCAAAGCCAAGATCACCTCGGAAGCCGCGGTCGCGCTGTCGCAGCACGGTACGGTCGCGCCGATCACGATCCACCATCGCACCGATTTCGCCGCCTCGATGATCGACGGCCGCACGGTGATGGAAGTCGATCCCAAGGGCCGCTCGGCTGCCGAAATCACCGAGCTCTGGGCCTATATCTCCGACCGTCTCGAAAAGAATTTCCGTCGCACGGTATTTGCCGCGCCGACGGCGATGCAGCATCCCGGCTTCGGCGCGCGTCCGCAGGCCGGCGGTGGTGGCTTCGGCCGCCGAGTGATGAGCTGAGGGCGGCGCGATGATGAGCGAACCCAAGCCTTTTGCCTCTTTGTCTTCCGGCCTGCTCGCCCGCAAGGGTCAGGCGCGTCCGGCGATGCGTCCGCAAGGTTTCACCGGCGGCTATGCCTCGCTGGCCGGAATCGAGGATCTCGGCTGGAACGACATGGGTCATATCCCCGAGCCGATGGCCGACATCCATCCGCTGCACGAGGATGACCAGATCCAGCCGCCGCCCGAGGGCGTGCCGCCTGTCCTGGCGCAACGCCATGCGCTGAAGCAGGAATTCGAGCCGGTCCTCGAGGAATTGGCGGGCGAGGAAGCTGAGGTCTCAGTCGAAGCGCCGGTCGAAACGCTGGTCACCGCGCCGGTCCCCGTGCTCGAGACGTTCGAACCCCGCCCGATCTCGGTCGCGGCGGCGGGCCGGATCGCCCGCGCCACGCAGCATAAGCACAAGGCGGCCTTCACCTTGCGTCTGGACGAGGAGCGCCATTTGCGGCTGCGCCTTGCCAGCGCGGTCAGCGGTCGTTCGGCCCAACAGATTGTTACCGGGGCGCTCGACGCCTTTTTGGAATCGCTGCCCGAAGTCGGCGAGCTGGCACGCCAGCTCCCAACGCGGGTCAAGGGGTGAATTGGGGGACGTTGCGATGAAGTCGAAGCGATTGACGATGGGCCTCTCGGCGGTCGCGCTTTGCGCTGCTTTGGGTGGCATCTATCAGGGCGCCGCGCTGGCCGGCTCGAAGTCGAGCCAGGTCGATGACAACGCGGCGGCAGCGGATATTGCCAAGGCACGCAAGGCGCTTGCGGACCGCCAGGGCAACAACGCGGTACGCTGGGCCGAGGCCGCGGTGGAACTCCGACCGCAAATCGCCGACTACCGCGCCGTGCTCGGTCAAGCCTATTTGCTGGCTGGTCGCTTCGCCTCGGCTCGCACTACCTTCAACGATGCGCTGACGCTGTCGCCGGGCGATGGCAAGGTCGCGCTCAACATGGCACTCGCCCAGATCGCCGAGGGCGATTGGACGGGCGCGCGCCAGACGCTCGACAGCAATTCGGGATCGATTCCGGTCAGCGATCGCGGTCTCGCCATGGCGCTCGCGGGCGATCCGATCAGCGCGGTCAATCTGTTGTTGCCGGTCGCGCGCCAGCCCGGTGCCGATGCCAAGCTGCGGCAGAACCTGGCCCTGAGCCTGGCGCTGGCCGGCCGCTGGCAAGATGCTCGCGTCGTTGCGGCGATGGATCTGTCCCCGACCGATGCCGACAAGCGCATTGTCGAATGGGCCGCCTTCGCGCGTCCCGCGTCGCGCTACGACCAGGTCGCGGCGCTGCTCGGCGTCACGCCGGCGGCAGATCCGGGTCAGCCGGTCGCGCTCGCGCTCAACGCCAGCACGTCGGTTGTCGCCAGCGCTCCGGCGCCGGTCGATGCCTATATGCCCAAGTCGTCGGCCGAGGTCGCGGTCGTTGCCGCGCCGGTCGAGCCCGGTACGATCACGCCCGCTCCCGTCGTCGCGGCCGCGCCGGCGGTCAGCACCGTCGTGTTCGGCCCGCGTGCCGAAGTCGTTCAGCCGCTGCCGGTGCAACCGGCGGTCGGCAGCAAGGCGCCGCTGATCAAGGCGCCGAAATCGGCCATCAAGGCCGCAGCATTTATGAAACCCATGGTTGCTCCTACCACCCCGGGCGCTTCCAAGGTCAGCGTGAGCAAGGGCAATTTCTATGTCCAGCTCGGTGCCTATGACAGCGCGGGCGTTGCCCGTGATGCCTGGGGCCGAGCCTCACGTGCTTATTCCGGCTTCGCTGGCCATGCCCCGACGGGCATGCCGGTGACGGTCAACGGCAAGAACTTCTATCGCCTGTCGGTCGGCGGGTTCGATCGCGCCGGCGCGGCGCAGCTCTGCGCGAATTATCGTGCCAAAGGCGGCACCTGCTTCGTCCGCGAGAATGCCGGCGATCAGGCGGTGAGCTGGAAGAAGTAAAATAGATCCCTCTCCCGCTTGCGGGAGAGGAGGGGCCCGCCGCGTAGCGGTGGGAGGTGAGGGTCTTCTTACTTCCTTTTGGCGTCGACCGCCTAGAAGAAGGAAGAAGACCCTCACCCAACCCTCTCCCGCAAGCGGGAGAGGGCTTTTTCTTAAGCGCTGATCTCTTTCCCGCCCTTCCACAGGCGGAGCACCTTTCCCTGGGTCGGTAATCCGTCGAACGGCGTGTTGCCGGCCCTTGCTGTCATGGCCTCCCCGCGAATCTGCCAAGATGCTTGCGGATCGAGCAGCATCAGGTCGGCAGGTTGGCCGGACATTAGCCTGCCGGTATCGACGCCCAGCACCTTGGCCGGATTGACTGCCAGCATCTCGAACAGCCGCTCGATCGGCAGGCCGAATCCCAGACTGAGCGCGAGCAACGTCTCCGCGCCCGACGCCCCGGGAGCCGCATCGGCGAACGGCAGCCGCTTTTCCTCAGGCCCGCGCGGATCGTGACCCGAGCATAGTATGTCGATCGTCCCGTCCGCCAGCGCGACCAGAGCGGCCTTACGGTCTTCCTCCGAGCGGAGCGGCGGCGATAAATGCGCGAAGGTGCGGAAATCGCTCATCGCATTGTCGGACAGCAACAGATGGGCAGGCGTGATCCCGCACGTCACCCGAACGCCGCGACGCTTCGCCGCGCGCACCAGGTCGAGCCCGGCCGCGGTCGTCACCTGACGGAAATGCAGCCGCGCACCGGTATCCTCCGCCAACGCGATGTCGCGCGCGATCGCCAGTGCCTCGGCCACGGCCGGCGCGGCGGGCAGGCCGAGCCGCGTCGCGGTCTCGCTCTCGGTCGCGACGGCATTGCCGGTCAGGCCGCCATCTTCCGCATGCGTTACAACGGTCAGGTCGAGGTCGCGCGCATAAGCCAGCACTTTGCGCATCACGCCCGAATCGGCGATCCAGCGCCGTCCGGTGCCGACCGCCTTGGCGCCCGCGCCTTTCATGATCGCCATTTCGGCTAGGTCTGTGCCCAGCAATTCCTTGGTTGCCGCCGCGATGGGGTGGATCCACAACAAAGGCTTGCCGACCAGCGACGAGCGCTGGACGATGCCCGGGCCGTCGAGCACCGGCGACTGATCGGGCATCAGCCCGACGCGGACGATGCCGCCGGCGCGGAACGCCTCGCGGTCGATCGCGAACACGCCGAGATCGACGATCCCCGGCGCAAGCAACTTGCCGCGGCAATCAATGGTCTCCGCGTCGGGGGCAGTGTCGACGATGCGGTCGCCGACGACGTGCAATTCGCCTTCCGCGACGCCGTCGGGCCGCACGATCCGGGCATTGACGAAGCGGAGCGCGGTCATGCCCAGCCCTCCACCTTGCGCGCCCGCCGGGTCAGCACGTCCAGGCACGCCATTCGCACGGCAACGCCCATCTCGACCTGCTCGGTGATCGCCGAGCGCTCGATATGATCGGCGACGTTCGAATCGATCTCGACCCCGCGATTCATCGGTCCGGGGTGCATCACCAGCGCATCGGGCTTGGCGAGCGCCAGCCGATCGAGCGTCAGGCCGTAGCGCAGATGGAATTCGCGGGTGGAAGGAATGAACGCCCCCGCCATCCGCTCGTTCTGGAGGCGCAGCATCATCACCACATCGGCACCCTCGAGCGCGGAGTCGAAATCTGCGTATGGCGTCACCCCCATCCGTTCGATCGCCGCGGGCATCAAAGTTGCCGGCGCCACGACGCGGACTTCGGCGGCGAGCGCGGTCAGCGCCAGGATGTTCGACCGCGCGACGCGGCTGTGCAGGATATCGCCGCAGATCACCACGCGCTGTCCGGCGATGCTGCCGCGGCGGCGCCGGATCGTCAGCGCGTCGAGCAGCGCCTGGGTCGGGTGTTCGTGGCTGCCGTCGCCGGCGTTGAGCACCGGGCAATCGACCTTGCCGGCGATCAACCGCACCGCGCCCGAACTCGAATGGCGAATGACGATGACGTCGGCGCGCATCGCGTTCAGCGTCATCGCGGTATCGATCAGCGTCTCGCCTTTTTTCACGCTCGATTGCGCGACCGCCATGTTGACGACATCGGCGCCCAGCCGCTTTCCGGCGATTTCGAACGAGAGAAGCGTTCGCGTCGAATTTTCGAAGAACGCATTGATCAGGGTGAGACCCGCGAGGCGCTTGTCGGGCTTGGCGCGATTGCGGTTCGCCTCGACCCATTGCTCCGCTTCGTCGAGCAGGAAGGCGATCTCATGGGGCTGGAGGCCGGAGATACCGGTCAGATGCCCGTGCGGAAAGACGGCGCCGCCCTCGATAAGGGCCGCGGGACGATGATCGGAAGGTTGCATTAAAGCCGTCGCCTAGACCCGCTTGGGCAGGGGCGCAAGCGCGCAACCAAGGTTGATCTGCATCAGCCCATTATGGGCTTTCGCTGTTGCCGACTTTTGGACAGAATGGACTGGAAGGAGACACATGACCGGTCCGTCAGCGACCAGCACGCCACCGGGCGCGCCGGAAATCCGCTTCTACCTGCCTGCGGAAGGGCTGCGTCCGCTCGTCACCTCTTATTATTTCCTCGAGTCGGCCGGACCGCTGGTCGATTTCACCCATCCGGAATGGGCCAATATCCGATTCGCGCTCAACGGCGTGTGGCGATTTGAAGGCGACGAGGCTCGAGAAACGATCGACCCGCCCAGAGCGGTATTGTTCGGGCCGACCGACCGCGCACGACGGTTCGCGACCGATGGCGGACTGGTGCTTGGCGTCGGCCTGACGCCGCTCGGCTGGTTGACGCTGATCGGCGAGGATGCGTCGGACTTCGCGAACCTCGCCGTCCCGCTCGACCGCCAATTGGGTCCATCGGGCTCGGCCATTCGTGCGCGGCTGCTCGAAGCGCGCACCGACGCCGAGCGCATCGCGATCCTCGATTCGATCCTCGGCGCGCAGCGGGAGTCGCAGAGCGCCTATTGCGCGCTCGCCGTCCAGGTGCAGCAGGCGCTGCTGTCGGGCACAGTCGACCATGTCGGGGATCTTGCCGAGCAGCTCGGGATCGAGCAGCGCACGCTGCATCGCGTCTGTACCGCGGTGTTCGGGTTTCCGCCGGTGCGGTTGCTGCGCCGTCAGCGCTTCCTGCGGACTCTGGCCAAGGTGCGCGACCAACTCGACCAGCCGCTCGGCGAACTGATCGATCCGGGCTATTACGACCAGGCGCATTTCAATCGCGACTTCAAGGCCTGCATGGGGATGACCCCGCTCGCCTATTTCCGCTTGCCGCGCGAGGCGCTGCGCCGGGCGGGAGAGGAACGCCAACGCGTGCTCGGCGCACCGGTGCAGGGGCTGCACATTGAGCAGGACGAGGCCGGGCAGGGGGATTAGGTTTAGAAGCTAAATAAGCCGTTGTTCTTAAATCGATCCGTTTTCCAAATTCGTCATCCCAGCGAAAGCTGGGATCTCAAGCGGCATCGCGTCACCGCCAGAGACCAACATCGGGTCGGATCGTCCCCCGGACGATCCTTGAGCATGCGGGGCATGCTCAACCCGATGTTCTTTCGCTGGGGTGACGGGAGGTGCGCTGGGGTGACGGCAGGATGACGACAGGAATATGTGTCCCCAATCTAGGGCTGAACGGCAACCAGCCCGTCGATCGCGCCTTGAAGGATGTAACTCGCCGCCAGCTTGTCGACGCGTTCGGCGCGTTTGGCGCGGCTCAGATCCTCCGCGATCATCTGGCGTTCGACCGCCTGGGTCGACCAGCGCTCGTCCCAGAGCAGGATCGGCAGGCCGAGATCGGCGATGTTGCGCGCGAATGCCCGGGTCGATTGGGTGCGCGGCGAATCGGTGCCGTCGAGATTGAGCGGCAGGCCGACGACGATGCCCTTGACCGACTGCGCCGCCGCCAGCGCCGCGAGCACCGCCTTGTCCGCGGTGAACTTGGTGCGGCGGATCAGTTCGGCCGGACTGGCGAAGCTCCAGCCCGCATCGCACAAGGCGGTGCCGATCGTCTTCGTCCCGACATCGAGCCCGAGCAGGCGCCCGCCATCGGGCAAAGCGGCACGGAACGCGACTCGATCCTCGGTGATCATCGGGTCTTCGCGGTTGGGACAGGGGTGGAGGCCGTCACGGGCTTGCCACCAGTGAAGGTCGCGAAGCGCCGCGCAGCGTCGTTTCGGACGTTCACCCAGAACATCGAATAATCGAACACATGGTAATTGTTGCCGGGCAGGACATAGCCGCCGAGGTTGACCGGCTCGCCGATCGACAGGAAGCCGCGTCCGAAACATTTGGCGGGCACGCCCGGCACGCCCAGGGTCGCGCTGCCCAAATCCTTGGATGGGATCAGCGTCCCGAGATTGTCTTTCCCTTCCGCGGTCGCCCCAGGCGTGCCGGTGATCGGATTGGTGCAGACCATGTCGGTGTCCTTGCGCGGCTTGCCGTCGAACCCGATGGTCGCGTCGTAGACATCGGTAATCATCGACGGATCGGCGGGCTCGGCGAAGCTCTGCCACGACAGGATGCACCCGGCCTGCTCGGCTGTCGCGCATTCGGGCAGGCCGAGGGCTGGGAGGTCATTGGCCTTCGAGATCGGCCAGCCGACGACATACGCCGCGACGATCCGCTTCGCGAGCGGCTGACCCGCGACGCGCTCACGCAGCAGGCGTTCGAGGTGGAGGGCGCCCTGGCTATGCCCGGCCAGGATGATCGGACGATCTGGGCCGACCTCTTTGAGGAATTCGTCGAACGCCGCGAGTACGTCGCGATAGGCGAAATCCAGCGCCTTCTGCGCCTCGGCCTGGCTCGTCAGGAAGGCGCCGAACGTGGCCTGGCGATAACGCGGCGCCCAAATCTCGCCGATCTCGTTGAACGCCGACGCCTGACCACGCAGGAAGACCGCGGCGGTGTTGTTGGCCTGGGCGTCGTCGAGCGGTGCATTCCAATGCGCGCGGTCGATGTACGAGGTAGGATGGATGAAGAAGACCGCGGCTGTCGGTTTCTCGCCCGGCTTGAAATCGGCTGGAGTCCACAAAGCCGGATTATTCGGAATGTCGGGCCGCGCGAACCACATGTCGGCCTTTTCGTAGGCCTGTTCGGGCGTGATTGGTCCGCCTTCGAATTGTGCGCTGGGGATCAGCGCCGCTTTCATCACCTGGCCGGGATAGAGCCGATAAATGAAGAGGCACGCGACCGCGACCAGGATAAGGAAGAGGACCAGATAGACGAATTTGCGGGCCAAGAACGCGCTCCGATTGCCGTCCGGGTCCCGTGCCTGATCGTCGCGGCGGTTGCAATCGTGGCGGCCGCTCTGCTAGCCGCGCGGCCATGTCCGTAGACGCTGCAACCGTAAAGAAGATCGCGAGCCTCGCTCGCATCGCGATCACCGACGAGGAAGTCGCGAAGATCGCGCCCGAACTCGACAACATCCTGGGCTGGATCGAGCAATTGGGTGAGGTCGACACGTCGTCGGTCGAGCCGATGACCGCGGTTATCGCCAATACGCTGCGCCTGCGCGACGACATCGTCACCGATGGCGGCAAGCGCGACGCGGTGCTGGCCAATGCGCCCCAGGCCGAACACGGCTTCTTCACCGTGCCCAAGGTGATCGAATAATGACCAATCTCACCGATCTTGGCGTCCGCGAGCTTCGCGACGGCATCCGCGCGGGCACTTTCTCGGCGCGCGAAGTGGCGGATTCGTTCATCGTCGCGGTCAGCAAGGCGAAGCAGCTCAACGCCTTTCTGGTCGAAACCCCCGATCATGCCATCGCCGCGGCCAACGAAGCCGATGCGGCGCGGGCCGCTGGCGAAACGCTGAAGCCCTTGGCCGGCGTGCCGATCGGCATGAAGGACCTGTTCTGCACCAAGGGCGTGCAGTCGGCGGCGGCGAGCCACATCCTCGAAGGATTCAAGCCCGAATACGAATCGACCGTCAGCCAGAAATTGTGGGACGCGGGCGCGGGCATGTTGGGCAAGCTCAACATGGATCAGTTCGCCATGGGCTCGTCGAACGAGACCAGCTATTTCGGCAACGTCATCTCACCGTGGCGGCGTGCCGATGGCGGCAACGCCCCGCTCGCGCCGGGCGGTTCCTCCGGTGGCAGCTCGGCCTCGATCGCGGCGCGGCTGTGCCCGGCGGCGACCGGCACCGACACCGGCGGCTCGATCCGCCAGCCCGCCGCGTTCACCGGTATTGCCGGCATCAAGCCGACTTATGGCCGCTGCTCCCGCTGGGGCATCATCGCGTTCGCTTCGAGCCTCGATCAGGCCGGGCCGATGGCGCGCGACGTGCGCGACTGCGCGATCATGCTCGAGACGATGAGCGGGTTCGACGCCAAGGATTCGACCAGCCTCCAGCTCGACGTGCCCAAATGGGAAGCCGGCCTCAACGCCAGCCTGGCGGGCAAGCGCATCGGCATTCCCAAGGAATATCGCGTCGACGGCATGCCCGCCGAGATCGAGGCTTTGTGGCAGCAGGGCATCGACTGGGTGAAGGACGCCGGTGCCGAGGTGGTCGAAGTGTCGCTGCCGCATACCAAATATGCGCTGCCGGCCTATTACATCATCGCCCCTGCCGAAGCGTCCTCCAACCTCGCGCGCTATGACGGCGTGCGCTACGGCCTGCGCGAACTGCCCGAGGGCGCGAACCTCCAGGAAATGTACGCCGCGACGCGCGCGGCGGGCTTCGGGGCGGAGGTCAAGCGCCGCATCCTGATCGGGACATATGTGCTCTCGGCCGGCTTCTACGACGCTTATTATACCCAGGCGCAGAAGGTCCGCACGCTGATCGCGCGCGATTTCGATCAGGCTTGGGAGACATGCGACCTGCTGCTCACCCCGACCGCGCCCTCGGCGGCGTTCGCGCTGGGCGAGAAGTCAGCCGATCCGATCGCGATGTATCTGAACGACGTCTTCACCGTGCCGTCGAGCCTGGCCGGTCTGCCAGCGATGTCGGTGCCGGGCGGTCTGGACAAGTCAGGCCTACCGCTCGGGCTTCAGGTGATCGGCAAGGCGCTCGACGAGCAAGGCGTGCTCGATGCATGCCTCGCGATTGAAGAGCGCGCCGGGTTCAGGGCACGGCCTGAGGCTTGGTGGTGACCGATCGCAGATAACCGGAATTGCGCTACAATCCGGCCAGCTTTCTACGATAATCAAGTCGAGCCATCATCCCGACGACCACGAGCAACGCAAGCCAAAGACATGGATATATGAATCGCATCCGAGCACTCTCAGAAAAACTCGAGGTGCTGTTCTGGGTTGGATCTCGCGGATCATAATAGATCGCTGTTGATTTACCGAGACTTTCGCCGCCTATTTCATCCTTTGGATAAGCGTCGCGGCCTGAATACCGCTGCCCGTTAGCCACAAAGATATAATCATACCGAGCATGGTCTTCGGGGTGATAGCGCACCATCGTACCCGTCGCGTGGGCTTCCCGACGCGATATTGAGAGATTCTCAACGCCCAAGTAGGTGCCGTAAGCGCAAAATGGCGTAAACACGAAAGCCATTGTCGCCCAAACGCCAATAGTCCTAGCGGTTATAGCAAAGAGTGGAATTCGCTCGTTCATATTTCAATATAGGCACTTCCATTCCGAGCGCTCGAGATTTTCTGTGGGGCTTACCCCCGCTCGACCGAATCCAATATCCGCGCCCCGGCCATGAACACCGCGATCGGGCAGACCGAGAACAGCATCCAGCCGCCGAAACCGGGATATTGCTGGAGATAATGGACCCCGCGCTCGACCGCGCCCAGACCCAGGCCATAGATCACCATGAAGGCCTCGAACTTGGTCTTGATGACGAACAGGCGGGCGATCTTGGCGAACATGCAGGTAGTGAAGCATGAGCTGTGCCAATGGCGGAAATGCGCGGTTTCGGATTAACGAAGATGGTTACCTGTAAATTTACCCGACATCGCTGGCGCTAAATCTCGGTCAGCGCGGCGATCAGCCGGTCGACTTCCTCGGCGGTGTTGTAATGGCATAGACCGACGCGGAGGAGCCCGCCTTTGTCGGCAAGGCCGAGTCGGGCGGCGACTTCGACCGCATAGAAATGCCCCGCCCAGGCGAAGATGCCGCGTTTCGCCAGATGCTGCGCGATCGCCGGCGCGGCATGGCCGGAAAGCGTGAAGGAGAAGGTCGGGACGCGGGCCTCCATCGTCGGCGGGCCCCAGAGCTTGAGGCCGGGGATCGCCGCGAACCCGGCGAGCAGGCGGTCGCCGAGGTCGACCTCATAGGCGGTGGCGGCGGTCATCGCTGCGACCAGCCGCGAGCGCCGGCTGTTCGCGCTGGGATCGGCGAGTTCGCCCAGCCATTCGAGATAGGAGATCGTGCCGAGCACGCCGGCCTGGCCCTCGAACGACGGCGTCCCCGTCTCGAAGCGATGCGCGCCGTCATTCCCGGCGGGTCGAACCTTATAGGCACGGACGCGATCGTCGAGGCGCGGGTTCATCCACAGCACGCCCTGGTGCGGGCCGAAGAATTTGTACGGCGAACAGGCGACGAAATCGGCGCCGATCGCGGCCACGTCAGTAACCAAATGAGGAACCGATTGCACTGCGTCGACATAGACGAGGGCGTCGCTCCGCCCACGAACCAGCTTCACCGCCTCGGCGATAGGATTGACCGTGCCGAGCGCGTTGCTCGCGACGCCGAGCGCCACCAATCGCGTCTTCGGTCCCAGCAACCCCGCAAAATCCTCGAGCGTCCAGCGGCCGGTCGCCGGATCGAAATCGAGCCAGCGCACCGTCATCCCGCGATCTTCAGCGACCTGCAGCCATGGCGCGACATTGGCGTCGTGGTCGAGGCGCGTGACGACAAGTTCGTCGCCTTCGCGCCAGTCGCGGGCGAGCGCGCGAGAGACGGCGAAGGTGAGGGTCGTCATGTTTGGCCCGAATGCGATCTCTTCGGGCTGGGCACCAAGCAGGTCGGCGATTGCCGCATGCGCATCGTCAGACAAACGGTCGGTCTCGACCGACGTTGCGAACGGACCGCCGGCATTGGCGGTGCCCTCGCGTAGATGCGTGGTCATTGCAGCGATCGCCGCGTCACATGCCTGGGTGCCGCCGGGGGCGTCGAAATAGGCTGCGGGCTGACCCTCGACGTCGCGCGACAGAGCGGGAAAGCGTGAGCGGATACGGTCGATCGGGAAATTCTGCATCAAGCTGACCTTGGCTGGGTATCAAGAAATTGCGCGCTTCCATTCTCTCGGCTGGGGCCTAAAGAGCAAGCGCCGCCCGATATGGCGGGCATGAAAATGGGATCGATGTGATGGGTTACCGTGTGGTCGTCGCCGGCGCGACCGGCAATGTCGGGCGCGAGATGCTGAATATCCTGGCCGAACGCGAGTTTCCGGCCGACGAGATCGCGGTCGTCGCCTCGGCGCGCTCGACCGGCAACCAGGTCGAATATGGCGACACCGGCCGTATGCTGACCATTAAAAACATCGAACATTTCGACCCGACCGGCTGGGATATGGCGCTGTTCGCAATCGGCAGTGACGCGACCGCGATCCACGCGCCCCGGTTCGCCGCGGCGGGCTGCACAGTGATCGACAATTCGTCGCTCTATCGGATGGACCCGGACGTGCCGCTGATCGTGCCCGAGGTGAACCCGGACGCGATCAACGGCTATACCCGCAAGAACATCATCGCCAATCCGAATTGCTCGACCGCGCAGATGGTTGTTGCGCTGAAGCCGCTGCACGACGCCGCGACGATCAAGCGCGTCGTCGTCGCGACCTATCAATCGGTCTCGGGTGCCGGCAAGGCCGGGATGGACGAACTGTTCGAGCAGTCGCGCAACATCTTCGTCGGCGACCAGGCCGAGGCCAAGAAGTTCACCAAGCAGATCGCCTTCAACGTCATCCCGCATATCGACAAGTTCCTCGAGGACGGGTCGACCAAGGAAGAGTGGAAGATGGTGGTCGAGACCAAGAAGATCCTCGACCCCAAGATCAAGGTCACCGCGACCTGCGTCCGCGTGCCGGTGTTCGTCGGCCATTCGGAAGCGATCAATATCGAGTTCGAGCACGAAATCTCGGCGGCCAAGGCCAAGTCGATCCTGCGCGAGGCCCCTGGCATCATGCTGGTCGATAAGCATGAGGATGGCGGCTACGTCACCCCGGTCGAGTGCGTCGGCGAATATGCTACCTTCGTCAGCCGCGTCCGCGAGGATTCTACCGTCGATAACGGCCTGTCGCTGTGGTGCGTATCGGACAATCTCCGCAAGGGCGCGGCGTTGAACGCGGTACAGATAGCCGAACTGCTCGGGCGCAGGTACCTCAAGAAAGCGGCTTGAGTCTGCTGATAGCAGTGTGATATCATCGAGGCATGGGACAGGTTCTGATCCGCAGCCTCGATGACGAAGTGATCGCCGCCTATCGCGCGGCGGCTGTCGCTAACGATCGCTCGCTGGAAGCTGAATTGCGTGAGGCACTGAAACGTGCCAAGCCGGTCGGCGCGGGCGACCGGCGTGCGTTGGCGATGCGGGTTCGCGACTTGCTCCCCGCCAATATGCCCGGCGAGGATGGTGCGGATATCATTCGTCGGTATCGCGATACGAACGGGGACCGCGAGCCCGATCGTTCCTGATGGCAGTGATCGTTGATGCCAGCGTCGCGTTCAAATGGTTCGTGCCTGAACCCGACAGCGATCGCGCACTGGCATTGTTCGAGACGCCCGAACCGCTGTACGCGCCGGATTTGCTGCTAACGGAAGTCTCGAATGCGATGTGGGCGCGGCTTCATAAGCTAGACGGCGACCACGGGCCCGTGGTCAAGGCCGCCGCGAGTGCGCTCCCACGCATGCTGACCTTCCTGGTGCCGGTGGTTGAGCTGTTGCCTCGGGCCATCGAACTCGCGTTCGACCTTCAACACCCGATCTACGACTGCGTCTACCTCGCCCTCGCCGAGCGGGAGAAGGCGGCGCTGATAACAGCTGACCGGCGCCTGATCGCAACAGCGGGAAGCGGCGGGCATTCCGCATTGGTGAAGGCATTGGCGTGACTTTGCGCGCGGACCTCTATTTCTCCTTTCGCAGCCCTTATTCGTACCTCGCGTTGCCGAAATGGCGCGCGATCGTGCGCGATTATGACCTCATGATCGACCTCAAGCCGGTCTATCCGCTCGCCATCCGCCAGCCCGATTTCTTCGAGCGCAGTCACCCCAATTGGCTGCGCTACACGATCCGCGACGTGGTGCGGGTCGCGCAGCATGAGGGCATTCCGTTCGGGCCGCCCCGCCCAGACCCGATCGTCCAGAATATCGCCACGCGCGAGATCGCAGCCGAGCAGCCGCATATCCGTCGGCTCGTGCGAACTGGCCAGGTGGCCGCGCGACGGGGCAGGGGGTTCGCTTATGCCGATGAAGTGGCGCAACTTGTCTGGGGCGGTGCCGTCGACTGGCATCTGGGCGATCATCTTGCCGGTGCGGCAATGCGCGCCGGGCTCGACATGGCCGACCTCGATGCCGAAGCCGGACGCGACGCAGACGCACTCGACGCCGAAGTCGCCGCCAACCAGGAGGCGCTCGAAGCGGCGGGGCATTGGGGCGTGCCGACCCTGGTCTTCAACGACGAACCCTTTTTCGGACAGGATCGCATCGACCTCGCTATGTGGCGGATGAGGCAGGCCGGGCTGGAGAAACGCGGATGACATTCACTGGGGGCTGTCGCTGCGGCGCGGCGCGCTATGAGCTGGCGGTCGACACCCTGACCGCGATCTATTGCTGCCACTGCACCGACTGCCAGCGTTGGTCGGGAAGCGCGTTCAGCGAGCAGGCGGTGGTGCCCGAAACCGCGATCAGCGCGACTGGCCCGATCGTCGAGTTCACCGTCACCAACGAGAGCGGCGCATTGTCCCACCAGCGCGCCTGCGGCGTGTGTCATAACCGGCTGTGGAACACGAACAGCTCGCGGCCCGGAATCGCGGTCGTCCGCGCGGGCACGCTTGACCACAACCGCGCGCTCGAGCCGCTTGTGCATATCTGGGTCAAAAGCAAGCAGCCCTGGGTGACGATCGCCGAGGACATTCCCTGTTTCGACGAAACCCCTCCGATCGCTAAATTCGCCGCTATCCTGTCGCGGTGAACCTTGCGCGCTATTCGGCGTGCACCACCTCGACCTTGCCCCTCGGCGTCTGTAGCAGCAGGACCAGCGGCAGCACCGCGATCGTGAGCCACGACATCAGGTAGAAATCGTCGATATAGGCGATCATCGCGGCTTGTTGCTTGACCATGTTGTCGACCATCCCGAACACTGCGTCGGACATCTCGCCGAGCTGAAATAGCTGGCCGATGTTGAAACCAGGAACGGCATGATCGGTAATGTGCTGGGCGAGATCGGCATGGCTGGTCTGGATGTTGCGCGCCAGGAACACCGTCACCATCGAAATGCCCGCCGATTGGCCGATCGACCGCATCAGGTTGAGCAGACTCGATCCATCGGTGCGGTAATTCTGCTCGAGCGTCGCAAAGGCCAGGCTGTTGAGCGGCATGAACACCAGGCCCATGCCTAGCCCCTGGATGAAGCCTGACGTAATGACCGGCCAGGAATCCATCTCGAGCGACCAGCTCGCCATCGAGTGTAGCGACCAGGCGAACAATACCAGCCCGATCGCGATGACGATCCGCGTATCGACCTTGCCGATCAAGCGGCCGGCCAGCCACATTGTGAACAACACGCCGACGCCGCGCGGCGCCATCATCATGCCGGTCTGGACCACCGAATAGCCGAACAATTGCTGCAGCATCGGTGGTAGCAATGCCATCGGCGCCATGGTCGAGATCCCGATGATGATCATGAAGAACATCGCCGTCACGAGATTGCGGTTCTTGAACAGATGCCGGTCGAACAGCGGCTTGGCAGCGGTGGCGAGATGGATCAGCGCGATCCACGCCGCGGCGATCGCGATCAGCCCTTCGGTGATGATTTCCCAGCTCGAGAACCAATCCTGGTTCTGACCGCGATCGAGCATCAGCTGGAAGCTCGCCACCGCCAGGCCGACGAACGCGAAACCGGTGAAATCGAACGAGCGCGTCGCCTTCGGCCGCGACGGCAGCAGGAACCACAGGATGGCGAAGGTCAAGGCGCCGACCGGCACGTTGACGTAGAACACCCAGCGCCAGTTGAAATTGTCGGTCAGATAGCCGCCGAGCACCGGCCCCAGAATCGGCCCGACCATCACGCCCATGCCCCAGACAGACATGGCCTGGGCCTGGCGTTCCTTGGGATTGATGTCGATCATCGCGGTTTGCGACAATGGGTTGATGAAGGCGGCAAAAATGCCCTGAAAGGCACGAAAGACGACCATCTCACTCAGATTGACTGCGGTCCCGCACAACGCCGAGGCGAGGACGAAGCCAGCGACCGAGATCAGGAACAGATTGCGGCTGCCCAGCCGATCGCTCAGCCAGCCGGTCGCGGGCAGGGCGATCGCGGTCGCGACGATATAGCTGGTCAGCACCCAGGTTATGGTGTCGGTGGTAGCGCCGAGCGCTGCGGTCATGTGCGGCAGCGCGACGTTGGCGATCGTCGTATCGAGGATCTGCATCACCATCGCGCCCATGACGCCGACGGTCAGGAGCGGGCGGTTCGAGGTCGCCAGCAGCGGCGGGCTGAGCGCGGGCTGGGCCGTGCGGGCCGCACTTGGGCCGGCGGGGATCGCCGCACTAGCCATTGGGTTTGGTATCGACCGAGACGTCGGTCGACAGTCCGGTGATCAACGGGCGGTCGGCTTTACAGGCGATCGTGATGCGCACCGGTACGCGCTGCGTTACCTTGACCCAGTTGCCGTTGGCATTCTGCGCTGGGAGGATCGACGCGGACGAGCCGGTACCGGCGCCGATGCTCTGGACCTTGCCGCACAATTTCATGCCCGGATAGGCATCGAACTTCAGCTCGACCGGCTGGCCGACACGCATGTTGGCGAGCTGCGTCTCCTTGAAGTTCGCCGTGACCCAGGGCGACGTCACGACGAGGCTGAGCGCGGGCACGCCCGAAGGGGTGATGTTGCCCACCTGCAACCGGCTGGTCTGCGTGATGATGCCGTCATGCGGCGCGCGCACCACGGTGCGGGTGAGGTTCATCTGGGCCTTGTCGCGATCGGCCATCGCGGCCTGGACCGCGGCGGGAACGCCCGATCCCGCGACGCCGCTGCCAAGCTGGACTTGCGCCTTCTGCGCCGCGGCACGGGCCGTTGCGAGGCGCGCTTTGGCGGCAAGGACCTCGTGCTGCGCGGCGTCGAGCGACGCCTTGGTCGTGAACCCCTTCTTCCACAGGGCATCCTGGCGCTGCCATGTCGCCTGGGCGAGCGCGATGTCGGCATCGGCGCTCTCGATATCGGCGGCGGCGCTTCCGGTGTCGGTTGCCTTGGTCGAGACGTCGACCTTCGCGCTGGCGATCGCGGCATTCGCCTGTTCGAGCGCGATGCGGTACGGCTCGGGGTCGATCACGAACAGGACATCGCCGGCCTTTACCCGCTGGTTCTCCTTTACGCGCACGTCGACGATGCGACCCGACACGTCGGGACTGATCGATACCGTATCCTGCTCGACATAAGCGTTATCGGTGGTCTGGTAGCGGCCGCCGGTGAGGTAGAAATACCCCGCTATCGCGGCGATCAACAACGGAACGCTGACCATCACCGCGATCCGCATCCAGTTGCGCTTCTTGGCGGCAGGCTGCGGCGCCTCGACCGTTTCGATGACGTTGGCGGCGGCGACCTTTTCGCCCTTCGTTTCTATTTTCGGATCGGCATCAGCCATGGGCGGTCTCGGTCGTACGGGGGGAAGGAAGGATGAGGAGGTTGGCGCGCATGCGCTGAAGCGTCTTGCCGAGCGCCGCTCGATCGGGTTCGTCGATGCCCTGCAGAACCTGATCGAACAGGTCTTCGGCCATGGAACGCAGATCGTCGAGGATCGGTTTCGACTTGTCGGTCAGGAACAATTGCCAGGCGCGGCGATCGGACGGATCGCGACGACGCTCGACCAGTCCCGATTCCTCGAGCCGGTCGATCATCCGGCACAAGGTAATCGGCTCGACTTCGAGCAGATCGGCCAGCGCGCCCTGGTTGAGACCTTCGTGGCGGCTGAGCGTCGTCAGCGTGCGCCATTGCGCGCGCGTTGCGCCGACCTCGCGCGCGCGTTCGTCGAAACGACGGCGCATCAGGCGCGAGACATCGCTAATCAGAAAACCGAGTGAGTCGCTCATAGCGACACATATAATGAGTATGCTTATATAAAATAGTAGCTGACGCAAAATTTTTTTGCGCAGTGCAGCATAGGAGGGATCGGTGGCGGACAGGATGACCGGCGGGTGCCAGTGCGGTCGCATACGCTATGTGGCTGAGATCGATGGCGATGATGCCTATTTGTGCCATTGCCGGATGTGCCAGCGCGCGACTGGCGGGGTATCGATCGCGTTCCGCAACGTGCCCAAGGCCGCGGTGGCCTGGGAGCACGAACCCGACCGCTATCGCTCGTCGCCCTTCGCGCAACGCGGTTTCTGTTCGAACTGCGGGACGCCGCTCACGTTCGAATTCGACGATGGCAACAATCTCGATTTGACCGTCGGCAGTTTCGACGATCCCGGCCGGTTCAAGCCGACCAGCCATTTCGGCAAGGAGAGCTGGCATGAGGCATGGCTTGACACCAGCACGCTTCCCGCCAAGCGGAGCGACGAGCATCAGGCTTTGGTCGACAAATGGATGAACAGCGTTGGCAAACTCCCCGATTGAGCCGCAATATTTCGAAAGTTTCGACGGCCAGCGCATGGCCTGGCGAGAGGTTGGAGATGGGCGGCCGGTCGTCCTGATCCACGGCTTCTTCTCCGATGCCGAGACCAACTGGATCCGCTACGGCCACGCCGCCGCCATCGCCGCCAAGGGGTTCCGGGTGATCATGCCCGATCTGCGGGGCCATGGATCGAGCGCGCGGCCGCACGATCCCGCCGCCTATCCGCCCGATGCCTTGGCGCGGGATGGGCACGCACTGATCGCGCACCTCGGACTCACCGATTACGATCTCGGCGGTTATTCGCTCGGTGCGCGGACCACCAGCCGGATGTTGGCGACGGGTGCCAATCCGCGCCGCGTGATCTTTTCGGGAATGGGGCTGGACGGTCTGACTTCGGCCGACCGGCGCGGCGGACATTTCCGCAATATCCTGACCAACCTGGGCAAGCACGAGCGCAACAGCCCCGAATGGTTTGCCGAGGCGTTCCTCAAGACAACCGGCGGCGATCCGCAAGCGCTGCTGGGGGTGATCGATACGTTCGTCAGCACGCCGATCCAGCAGATCGAGCATTTCGACTGGCCCACGCTCTGCGTGAACGGCGCCGATGACGACGACAATGGCAGTGCCGCAGCGCTCGCCGACGCCTTGCCTCACGCCCGCTATGTCGAAGTGCCGGGCAATCATATGAGCGCGGTGGTCAAACCCGAGCTCGGTCAGGCGATCGCCGATTTTCTCGCCGCTTGACCGCGGGCTTCCGGCGGGATCAGTGTCGCTCCCATAAGTTCAGGGAGTCGTTGAACATGATCCGTACCGCGATGGCGTCGGGCCTTGCGCTCGCGCTGGTTCTTTCTGGGGCCGTGGTTCTCGCCACCGCGCCCGACAAGAATGCTCCGGCGACCGCGGCGGATGCGGATACTTTCGTCGCCCGGGCCGAAAAGGATCTCGCCGACATTTCGGTCGATACCAACCGCGCCGGCTGGATCAACGCGACCTATATCACCGATGATACCGATGCGATGGCGGCAGAAGTCAGCGCCCGCCAAACCGAGCTCGCGGTCAAATATGCCGGCGAGGCGGCCAAATATCTCAACGTCCAGGGCCTGTCGCCGGACACGAAACGCAAGCTCGACCTGATCCGCAACGGCATCACCTTGCCCGCGCCGTCGCGGCCCGGTGCTGCCGATGAGCTGTCGACGATCGCGACGAAGCTCCAGTCCGAATATGGCAAGGGCAAAGGCACGCTCGACGGCAAACCGATCAACGGATCGGATATCGAGGCAGCGATGGGCACGACCCGCGACCCGGTCAAGCTCAAGGAGATGTGGGTCAGCTGGAACGACAATGTCGGCGTGCCGATGAAGGCCGATTACGCGCACATGGTCGACATCTCGAACCAGGGCGCCAAGGAACTCGGCTATGCCGATGTCGGCGCGATGTGGCGGTCGGGCTACGACATGCCGCCCGACGATTTCGCCAAGATGACCGACCGCTTGTGGAAGCAGGTCGAGCCGCTCTACCTCTCGCTCCACACCTATGTCCGCTGGAAGCTCAACGAGAAATATGGCGATGCGGTCCAGCCCAGGACGGGTCCGATCCGCGCCGACCTGCTCGGCAATATGTGGGCGCAGGAATGGGGCAATATCTACGACGTCGTCGCGCCCAAGGGATCGGGCGATATCGGCTACGATACCGAGGCGTTGCTCAAGGCCAAGGGATACGACCCGATCAAGATGGTGAAGACGGGGGAGGGCTTCTATTCCTCGCTCGGCTTCGCGCCGTTGCCCGACACGTTCTGGGCACGCTCGATGATCGTCAAGCCGGCCGATCGCGAGGTCGTCTGCCATGCCTCGGCCTGGGACATCGACAACAAGCAGGACGTGCGCATCAAGATGTGCACCAAGGTCAATGCCGACGACTTCGTCACGGTCCATCACGAGCTTGGGCATAATTATTATCAGCGCGCGTATATGAACCAGCCGTTCCTGTACGAAAATGGCGCCAATGACGGCTTCCACGAAGCAATCGGCGATTTCGTCGCCTTGTCGATCACCCCGAACTACCTCGTCCAGATCGGCCTGCTCGACAAATCGCGCGTGCCCAGCGCGGACAAGGACACCGGCTTGCTGCTGCGCCAGGCGATGGACAAGGTCGCATTCCTGCCGTTCGGGCTGCTGGTCGACAAATGGCGCTGGGGCGTGTTCAACGGCTCGATCAAGCCGGATCAGTATCAGTCGGCCTGGGACGCGCTGCGGCTGCAATATCAGGGCATCAAGCCGCCCGTCGCGCGCGATGCATCGCGGTTCGATGCGGGCGCCAAATACCATATTCCCGCCAACACGCCGTATATGCGTTATTTCCTGGCGCGACTGCTCCAGTTCCAATTCTACCAGGCGGCGTGCAAGCAGGCTGGCTGGACCGGGCCGCTTCATCGTTGCTCGTTCTACGGCAACAAGGAGGTCGGCGCGAAGCTGCAGAAGATGCTCGAGATGGGGCAATCCAAGCCTTGGCCAGACGCGTTGCAGGCATTCACCGGCAGCCGCGAGATTTCGGGGCAGGCGCTGGTCGACTATTTCGCGCCGTTGAAGAAGTGGCTCGATGAGCAGAACAAGGGCAAGCCTAGCGGATGGTGAGGGCTGGTGGCAAAGTTTAGCCCCTCTCTCCTTGTGGGAGAGGGAGGGGCCCATCGCGTTAGCGATGGGAGGGTGAGGGGGCGGTCGCGAAGCGACCGCGCGGTCCTACGGACCGCTCACCCCTCATCCAACCTCCGCTAGGCAGCGTAGCTGCCAAGCTGCGGTATCCTTCTCCCACAAGGGGAGAAGGTTTGAAGCGCCACTTCGTACTTTAAGAATCCGAGTCCTTCGGCTCGCCCTGCCGGCTGCTGCCACGCAAGGTGAACAGCGCCGCCACGGCACCGATCGCGCCGGCAATGCCGGCAGCGATTCCGCTGCGCTTGGCGATCGTCGCGGCGCGGCTGGGGGTCGATGGCGCCGGAGCGGCCGGCGTCGGAGCGGGTTTTGCGGCAGCCGGCTTCGGGGCCGGTTGCGGCGCTGCCGCCTTGGGTGCCGCTGCGGCCTTGGGCTTAGCAGCAGCCTTCGGTTTGGCTGCCTTCGGCGCAGCCGCCTTGGTTGCCGCTTTGGGTGTCGTTGCCGCTGCCGTGCCAGCCGCCTTGGCTACCGGCTTTGCCGCGGCTTTGGGCTTCGCAGCGGCCTTGGCCGGAGCCTTCGACGCGGCCACGGGCTTGGTTTCCCCTTCAGCCGCGGACGCGGCCGTCTTGGGCTTGGCCGCGGTCTTCGGCTTCGCGGGCGCCTTCGGTTTGGCGGTCGCCTTTGCAGCGGCGGGCTTGGCAGGCGTCTTTTTCGGCGTCGTGGCCATGAGAGATAATCCCCTGTTCTCTTTGGTCGCTAACGTCCGCGCATACCAGATTGTTTCAGGGTCGTGATAGCCCCGTGACAGATCAGCGGAATGGCGGCTCGTTGAAGGCGCGCAATTTGCGGCTGTGGAGCTTGGCGCCTTCCTGGCGGAGCTCCTCGCAGGTCTGGATGCCGATCCGCATATGCTCGTTGATCGCGCGTTCGTAGAAGCGGTTGGCCTGGCCGGGCAGCTTGAGCTCGCCATGGAGCGGCTTGTCCGAGACGCAGAGCAAGGTGCCGTAGGGGACGCGGAAACGATACCCCTGCGCCGCGATCGTCGCCGATTCCATATCGATCCCGACCGCGCGGCTGAGCGAGAAGCGCAGCGCCGATTTGGTGTAGCTCAATTCCCAATTGCGATCGTCGGTGGTGACGATCGTGCCGGTACGCAACCGGCGCTTGAGCTCTTCGCCCGACTGGCCGCTGATCTTCTCCGCGGCGCGCGCCATCGCGACTTGCACTTCGGCGATCGCCGGGACCGGGATTTCGGGCGGCAGCACGTCGTCGAGGACATGGTCGTCGCGCAGATAAGCGTGCGCGAGGACATAATCGCCGATCCGCTGGCTGGGCCGGAGCCCACCGCAATGCCCGATCATCAGCCATGCTTCGGGGCGGAGCACCGCAAGGTGATCACAGATCGTCTTGGCGTTGGACGGTCCGACGCCGATATTGACCAGCGTGATTCCCGTGCGATCGTCGGCCATCAGATGGTAAGCGGGCATCTGGTGCCGCCGCCATGCGCTGGTATCGGCCAGCACCGCTTCGATATCGTCGCCCGCGCGCAACAGCACGCTGCCCGCGCCTGAAACTCCGGTGAAGCGGCTGCCCTCGCCGAGCTGGTCGAATGCCCAGCGGACGAATTCGTCGACATAGCGGTGGTAATTGGTGAACAGCACGTAGCGCTGGACATGCTCGGGCGGGGTCCCAGTATAATGCCGTAGCCGCGCGAGACTGAAATCGGTACGCAGCCCGTCGAACAAGGCCAGCGGCCGCGCTTCGCCCGGCGTCGGCAGTCCGTCGGCGATCTCGTCACCGATATGCGCCAACTCGGTCGCCGGGAACCAGCGCGCGAGTTCTACCGCCGATACCTCTTCGAGGTTAAGTGCGTGACTCGGGTCGAGCACGTAAGGGAAGGGGATTTCCTGCCGCCCGGGGACCGCGGAGACCTCGACATCGTAATCCTCGATCAGCAGCGTGAGCTGTTCGGTCAGATAATCGGCATAGATGCGCGGCTTGGTGACGCTGATGCGATAGTCGCCTGCTTCCGACAGCCGGCCGAACGAGCGCAACGGGGTCGGGCGATCATGCTCGCCGCGATAAATCAGGCGGATTTCGGGATAGGCGAACGACCCGTCAGTGCGCGACTTGGGGTCGGGCGTCTTGCCGGTGGTGAGATAGGCGGTCAGCGCGTCCTGGAGGCGTTCGACCGAGGCGGAATAGAGCCGATCAAGTTCGGCGACGATATCGGAAGCCTGCGTCATCCGCTGCAGCTAAAGTACAGGGATGACGCTGGCAAGTCGTGGTCGTTACGCGGGCGCGTCAGTTCTTCTTCGTGGCGCCCTTGGATCCCGTCGTCGCCGTGTCGTCGTCCGACAGGAGTTTCGACGCGCCATAAGCCGCGCCGGCTACTGCCGCGGCAGCACCGGCAGCGATCCCGGCAGCCGCGATCGGATGCTCCTTGGCCGCCGCGACCGCGCTTTCAGCGGCATTGGTCAGCGTCTCCTGCGCCTTGGACAGGAATGATTTGGATTCGGTGAGGGCGGTGTCGAGTGCGCTTTTGGCGGTCTCGATCGCGCCGTCGACAAGCGACGAGTCGGCGGCTGCCGCCTTGGTGTCGGCTGCGGTGATGGTATCGTCGGCCATGGGGATCTCCACAAAAACAGAAAAACAGAACGCCGCGAGAACGCAGGGCGATCCCCTAGCGTTCCCGCGGCCGTGTTCATTTGTTTCGGTTACGCGACGATCCGAGTTGATCAGAGCTGTTCGAGCAAATGCTCCGCCGAGCTGACCTTGAACTCGCCCGGCGCTTCGACGTTGAGCTCTTCGACGACGCCATCGTTGACGATCATCGAATAACGCTGGCTGCGCTCGCCCATGCCGAATTTGGAACCATCGAACGTGAGGCCGACCGACTTGGCGAAATCGGCATTGCCGTCGGCCAGCATGGTGACCTTGCCGGCGGCGTCATTGGCTTTGCCCCAGGCGCCCATCACGAACGCGTCGTTGACCGAGGTGAAGGCGATTTCGTCCACGCCCTTGGCCTTGATGTCCTCGGCCTTGTCGAGAAAACCGGGCAGGTGGCGCGCCGAGCAGGTCGGGGTGAAAGCACCCGGGACAGCGACAAGAGCGACCTTGCGGCCGGCGAAGAAATCGTCCGAGCTGACCTGCTCGGGACCATTCTCGGTCGCCTTGACGATGGTGGTGGAAGGAAGCTTGTCGCCAACGGCAATGGTCATGTCGTTCTCTCCTCATAGGCGCGTCAACGCGCCGCGCGCCCGGCACTTGGCATCGCTGCCAGGAAATTCAAGCCGTGACGGCGGCGGTCCAACCGGCTTAGAGTGTCGACGATGGAATCGGCAGCCCCTTTTCTGACCGGACAGTTTCTTCTCGCATTGCCAGGCATCGGCGATCCGCGTTTCGAGCACGCGGTAATCGCGATGTGCGGGCACGATACGGAAGGCGCGATCGGCATCGGCATCGGCGCGACGATCAATGGGCTCGGGCTGCACGACGTGCTCGACCAGTTCGATATCGAGCTCGGCGAGGCGCCGGACGCGCCGGTTCATTTCGGCGGACCGGTCGAACCGCGCCGCGGGTTCGTGCTTCACTCGACCGACTGGTCCGGGCAGGACACGATCGACGTTGCCGGGCGCTGGGCATTGTCGGGCACGATCGACATATTGAAAGCGATCGCCGATGGGCAGGGCCCTAGCCGCTGGCTGGTGGCGCTCGGCTATGCCGGCTGGGGCGCCGGGCAGCTCGATGGCGAGATGCTGCGCCATGGCTGGTTCAATATCGCCGGCGACGAGCGGTTGCTGTTCGACACCGAAGCGGACGACCGCTGGACGGAAGGATTCGAGCGCGCCGGGATCGACCCGCGCCTGCTCGCGAGCCAGACGGGCACGGCCTGACGCTCGTCCGCTCTTGGCGGCCGCCGGGACAATGATTAGCGCCGATCATATGGGGTATGAGCAACTCGCCCGACCGGTATGGAACGCGCTGACGACGCGTTGGGCGCGAATCGCGGAGGGTGACGCGCGCGCTTGGCGAATTGATCGCGATTATGGCGTGTTCGGTGCGGCCGCCGATCGTTCACCCGAAAGCCTTGCTGCGCTTGCCGCCCTGGTGCCCGAACAAGGCGAATTGTGGATGGTCGAGCGCGAGGACTGGCCCGCGCCGCCCGGCACGCGCTTCGTACGGCAAGCCGAATGCGTGCAAATGATCTGCGAGGGACTGGCAGCGAGAAAGCCGCCGGCGTTCGAGATCGTCGACCTCAAGGAGGACGATGCGTCTGCCATGTATGATCTCGCGATGCTGACCCAACCGGGTCCCTATGCCGCGCATACCAATCGGCTCGGCGACTTCATCGGCGTGAAGCAGCATGGCGCGCTGATCGCAATGGCGGGCGAGCGGATGAAGATGCCCGGTCTCAGCGAGGTCAGCGGCGTATGCACGCATCCCGACCATCGCGGCCGCGGCTATGCCGGCGCGCTGATGCGCGTGGTTGCGGAGCGCATGCTGGCGCGAGGCGAGACACCGTGGCTGCACGCCTATGCCAGTAATGCGGGCGCAATCGCGCTCTATGAGACCCTGGGCTTCCGCCTTCACGGCACGGTGACCGCGAGCACGCTTGTCCGCGCTTAGGGTCGCGGGTGCGCCGCGCTAGCAAATGGTGCTGCGGAAGAACCTGACCTCGCTGATGTCGCGATTGACGAATGCGTGGGGCACCGCGCTGTCGAACAGATGGCTGCCGGGTTCGATCCGTTTCGCCTCGCCTGCATATTCCAGGGTCAAGCATCCCGAAACCACCACCAGCAGGACGTGCCAGCCCGGGGGGTCGGCGCCCGCATCGTAGCGATCGCCGGGAGCCAGCCGCCATTCCCAGGTCTCGACCTCCCGCCGGGCCTCGACGCTGGACAACAGGATACCCTGGCCGCCGTGCCGTCCGGCCCAGCCCGGTTTGTTGAGGATCTGCGAGCGGGGCAAAGCGGGATCGCTGACGAGTTCCGCCAGCGTGACGTTCAACGCGGCGCCGATTCGGTCGAGCGTCGCCGTGCTGACGCTGGTCGAGCCGCTTTCAACGCCGCCGATCATCCGTGGGCTGACTCCGGACGCCCGCGCCAGCGCCAATTGACTCATGCCCGCCGCGACACGCCGCGCGCGCACATTCTCGGCGACGTGCTGAAGGAATGAAGGGAGCGGTTGACTCGGCAATATTTTGCTGACCTATATGGCAATATATTGCCGATTATCAGGAAATCACGATCCATGCGAGCCTTTGCCCGCCGCGCCGCACGCGGCCTCGCGTTATGGAGTGCGATAGCCTTATGCGTGTCGGCGCTTCCGGCCGGTGGGCAAGCGCAACCGGCCGGCGAGTCATCGGGCCAATTGACGTCGGCGCAGGCGCGCGAGGATTTCGATCTGGTGATCGCAGCAGTCGAAGCCGGGCTGCCGAACATCTATTGGCATCAATCGGCCGAGCATTGGCGTACGGCGAAGGCGCGGGCGAGCGCGGCGCTGGCCCAGGTTCGCGACGATTGGAGCCTCTACCGCCTTCTCATTCCCCTGATGAGCGGGATCGGCGAAGGGCATCTGAGTTTCCAGCCGAGCGAGGCAATGCTTCTTGCCGGCAGGAATTCGCGTCGCTTTCCGCTCGATCTGCACTGGAATACCGAGGGCGTGTTCGTCGTCGCAGGCCATGGCGATGCCGCCGATATCGCCCGTGGTACGCGGCTGCTGTCGATCGATGGCGAAGGGTTCGATACGCTCGTGCGCGAGATCATGATCGCCTACGGTACCGACGGCTCGATCCCGACCCAGGCGATGCGCGCTGCCGGGGGTGCCGGCTATGCGAGTTTTCGGTACCGGCTGCGCGGTGAAGAACCGGTCTTTCACCTGCGCCTGCGGGTCGCCGATGGATCGACGGTCGAGCGCGACGTCCATCCGATCCCTTATAGCGGTCGCCCGGCTCTTCCCGAAACGACCACGTCGACCCTAGCGACGCTCGAATGGGTCAATCCCGTGACCGCCTATCTTTCGGTGCCGACCTTCAGCAACAAGAGATATCGCGCCGCGGGAGCGAAGTTTCCGGATACGATCAAGGCGCGGTTCACCGAAATCGCGCGCGGCGGGGCGAGGAACCTGATCCTCGATCTGCGCGAGAATGGCGGCGGATCGGAGCCGAATGAGAGTATACTCTTTTCCTATCTGACGTCACGGCTGCTGCACAAATATGCTGCGGTGGAAGCGCGCGGTAGCGCGGTGTCGATCACGAGCAATTCCGGGAAGCACTTCGAGACGACGGTGTTCGACGACGAGGAATTGCGTGGACAGCGCAGGATCAACGGCGGTCGGTTGTTGCGGCTGAACAAGGCACCGGAGGGCCTGATGTCGCGCTGGGCCGTGTTCGCACCGGTCTTTCACGGTCGATTGGTGGTCCTGGCCGGTGGCAGGACCTTCTCGGGCGGCGCCGAGCTCGCGTCGATGCTCTGGCACACCCATCGCGGCGTTTTCGTCGGCGAGGAAGTGGGTGGCAGCGATCAGGGCAATACCAGCGGCTATAGCTGGAACGTCGTGCTGCCCAATTCGGGGTTGCGCTTGTCGGTTCCGCTCCTGCAATTTCGGCTCAACTGGCGTCCGATGCAGGCCGATCGCGGGGTGTTTCCCCAATGCGATGTGCCGCCGGAGGTGATGGAGATCGGCAACCGCAAGGACAAGGCATGGCGCGTCGCGCTGACCCTGCTCGACCAGAATTGGGTGAAGCCAGCAAACGCGGTTTGCCCCCGATAGCGGCAGTCATGCCGGCAGGGTCGGGCAGGCGCGGCGTGCTCAGTGCAACGCGCCCTCCAGGTGCCGCAGCTTGTCCGGATTGCGCATCACGTAGATCGCCTTGATGCGGCCGTTCTCGATCAGTAGCGCGGTGGTCTGGAGTACGCCATCGGCCTCGCGGGTGACGAAGCCAGGCAGGCCGTTGATCCAGGCGAAGCGGATCAGCTCGCCGAAACGGCCCTGGAGCAGGCGCTGGATCGCTGCATAGGTGCGCGTGACCTCTTCCGAGCCGAGCATGATGCGCGCCGCGGCGGGCCGCTTGCCGCCGCCATCCGAATAAAGGCTCACATCGTCCGCCAGCATAGCGCCCAGGACGCCGATCTCGCCGCGCGTCGCCGCGAAAAAGGCCTGGGCGATCTCCAGGCCATGTTCGCGCTCGACCGGGAAGCGGGGCTTTTCCGCCCGGACATGCTCGCGGGCCCTGCTGGCGAGCTGACGGCAGGCCGCTGCGTCGCGGCCGAGGCTTTCGGCGACGTCGTCGAAACTCTCGCCGAACACGTCGTGGAGCAGGAAGGCCGCGCGTTCGAGCGGCGACAGCCGTTCGAGCGCGAGCATGAGGGGGAGAGTGACATCCTCCACTTCCTCGGCCTCTACCACCGGTTCGGGCAGCCAGGGGCCGATATATTCCTCGCGCCGCACCCGCGCCGACTTGAGCTGGTCCAAGCATAGCCGCGTGACCACGCGGCGCAGGAACGCCTCGGGCACGCGGACCGCGTCACGGTCGGTGTCGGCCCAGCGCAGCCAAGCATCCTGCACCACATCCTCGGCATCGGCGACCGAGCCGAGCATGCGGTAGGCGACGCGCATCAGCCGAGGCCGAAGCGCGTCGAATTGGGCAGCGGCGTCGCTCACGCCTTCCATCCGAGGCTCGGCTCGAACAGGTGGAAAGCGACCGCCAGGCGGTTCCAGCCATTGATCACGTTGATCATCATCGTGAGCTTGATCTGCTCCTCCTTGCTGAATTGCGCATCGAGCGCGGCATAGACATCGTCCGGGGCGCCCTTGTCCGCGATCAGCGTCAGCGCCTCGGTCCAACCCAGCGCCGCGCGCTCGCGGTCGGTATAGCACGGCGCCTCGCGCCATGCCGAGGTCAGATAGATGCGCTGTTCGGTCTCGCCGGCCTGGCGCGCCTCGAACGTGTGCATGTTGATGCAATTGGCACAGCCGTTGATCTGCGACGAGCGGATCTTGACCAGTTCGAGCAGCGGCTTTTCGAGGCCGCTTTCAGCGACGGCGTTCGAGTAAGCGAGGAACGCCTGCGTGATTTCGGGGGCGGCGGTCCAGGCATTGAGGCGGGGAGTCTTCATGATTGGGTCCTTTTCATCAGGGTTGCGCAGACCTGACGAGACAGCGTGGGCCGATGTGACATGGGCCGAAGGTTTTTTTCGGCTCACTGATTTTTCGACCGCCATTTAACCACTTGGGAGTGATCCGCGTGGCAAGCATCGTCCCATGCGCTTCGCCGAACTCCTGTTCACATATTTACCGGCCGCGACGCCCTGGCTTTTCTCCTTCGCGTTGATGACCGCGCTTGAATTGCTGTTGCCGCGCGACCGCCATTCGCTGCGCGGCCGTCTGCCGGGGATTCTGTTCTGGGCGATCTGGCTGCCGGTGATGGCGGCAACCTATACGGCGTTCCGCGCGATATGGCATTGGCTGGGGTTGGAGCCGATCCTGATCCTGCCGCTCGAATTCCGCTGGGCCGGACCGTTCGCCATGATCCTGGCACCGGTCGCCGGCGCGGCGGTCTATGACTTCTTCTTCTACTGGTGCCACCGCGCCCAGCATCGATGGTTCTGGCGCTATCACGCAGTCCATCATTCGATGCGCGAGATGAACGCGGTCAACGCCTATCACCATATTACCGAGCCGTTCTTCCAGGCCGTGCTCCTGCTGTTGCCGGCCAGCTTGTTCGGCAGCGACACGGGATATCTGGCGCCGGCGATGGCGGTGCTACTACACCTCCATTCCTCGTTCATCCACTCGCCGACCAGCGTCCATCTCGGGCCGCTCCGGGTGTTTTTCTGCGACAACCGCTTTCATCGCATCCACCATTCGCTCGAGGAGCGTCATTTTGATCGCAACTTCGGGGCATTCACGACCCTGTGGGATCGCCTGTTCGGCACCGCGCATTTTCCCGCGGCGGACGAATGGCCCGATGTAGGACTTGCCGAGATCGACCAGCCGCGCGACGTGATCGCCTGGGCGACCTTGCCCTATCGCCTTGGCCGGCAGGACGATCCGGCGCGCGCAACGACCGCTCCGGCGAACATATAAAGAAATCTTTATATCGAGATTGCAATCGGGCCGCCGGTTAGGTAGGGGAGCCGCATCAACCGACTTTTCCGGAGATTTTTGACGTGGCCACCGTGCTCGACCGTACGACCGATTATGTCGTCAAGGACCTTTCCCTCGCCGATTTCGGCCGTGCGGAGATCAACATCGCCGAGACCGAGATGCCGGGCCTGATGGCGCTGCGTCAGGAGTTCGGCGCGTCGCAGCCCCTCAAGGGTGCGCGCATCACCGGCTCGCTGCACATGACGATTCAGACCGCGGTGCTGATCGAGACGCTCACCGCGCTGGGCGCGAAGGTGCGCTGGGCGACCTGCAACATCTATTCGACCCAGGACCATGCCGCCGCCGCGATCGCCGCGTCGGGCGTGCCGGTGTTCGCGATCAAGGGCGAGAGCCTGGCCGAATATTGGGACTATGTCGGCTCGATCTTCGATTGGGGTGACGAGACCTGCAACATGATCCTCGACGATGGCGGTGACGCGACGATGTTCGCTTTGTGGGGCGCCAAGCTCGAGGCCGGCCAGTCGTTCGCCGAGCCCGAGAATGAGGAAGAGATCGAGATGCAGCGCGCGGTGAAGGAATTCATCAAGCGCAAGCCCGGCTACCTCACCGAGACGGTCAAGAACATCAAGGGCGTGTCGGAAGAAACCACCACCGGCGTCCATCGCCTCTACGCGATCGCCAAGAAGGGCGAGCTGCCGTTCCCGGCGATCAACGTCAACGACAGCGTGACCAAGTCGAAGTTTGACAACCTCTATGGCTGCAAGGAATCGCTGGTCGACGCGATCCGCCGCGGCACCGACGTGATGCTCGCCGGCAAGGTCGCCTGCGTCGCCGGCTTCGGTGACGTCGGCAAGGGTTCGGCGGCGTCGCTGCGCAACGGCGGCGCCCGCGTGCTGGTGACCGAGGTCGATCCGATCTGCGCGCTGCAGGCGGCGATGGAAGGCTATGAAGTGGTGACGATGGAGGAAGCGGTGACCCGCGCCGACATCTTCTGCACCGCGACCGGCAATGCCGATGTGATCACTGCCGATCACATGAAGGGCATGAAGAACATGGCGATCGTCTGCAACATCGGCCATTTCGACAGCGAGATTCAGATTTCGGCGCTGTCCAACTACAAGTGGACCGAAGTGAAGCCGCAGGTCGACCTGGTCGAGTTCCCCGACGGCAAGCAGATCATCATCCTGTCGAAGGGCCGCCTGGTCAACCTCGGCAATGCGACTGGCCACCCGTCGTTCGTGATGTCGTCGTCATTCACCAACCAGACGCTGGCGCAGATCGAACTGTTCACCAAGGCCGGCGAATATAAGAACGACGTCTTCGTCCTGCCGAAGCACCTCGACGAGAAGGTCGCCGAACTCCACCTCGAAAAGCTGGGCGTGAAGCTGACCAAGCTCACCCAGAAGCAGGCCGATTATATCGGCGTGCCGGTCGAGGGCCCGTTCAAGCCGGATCATTATCGCTATTGAGCGCTCTTCCAAGCGAATAGGCGAGGGGCCGCGGAGCGATCCGCGGCCCTTTTCGTATCAAGCGGCGAGGTCGCCCAGCGTATCGCGCAGTGGGCCGAGCCATTCGGCATAAGGCTCCCACACACCCAGACCGTCGCGGTTGAGCGGGCGACGGACCTGCTCGCTCGATGGCGTGCGTACGACTCGTTCGTTCCTGTGAAAGTCGAGAATCGTCGGGTCCCAGGGCAGACCGAGAGAGTCGAGTGCCGCGCGCAATTCGGGCTCGGGATCGGCGATCAGCCGCTCGTAATCGACGTGGTGCACAAGGCTCGGCGCCACCGCGTCGAGGTGCCGCATCATCCGGATATAGTCGATATAGCAGCGCCCGATATCGGTGAGCGCGAATGACGAGGCGTGCGCGTTCGAGAAGGATTGGGTGAAGTTGGAAAAGCAACAATCCATGGCGGGCCGTCGGATATCGAGAAAGCGCGCCTGAGGAAGAATTCGCTTAACGAACAGGATGTTGCTCCAATTGTGCGGCAGTTTGTCGAGGAAGAATCGCGTGCCCGCGCGCCGGTGCAGCGCCGCGCGCGCGAGATAGTCTCGGCCCATTGCCGCCGCTGTCGCGCCATCGAGTTGCGCGATGAGTTGCGGTACGGTGACGCGCCCACGCCGCGTCGCCAGCTCCATCGCAGTCCGCAGCAGGGCAGGGACATAGGGCAGCTCTCCGACCGGCTCGATCTCCGCATGGCTGCCCATCATCTGTTCGAGCAGGGTCGAACCCGACCGCGGCAGGCTGACGATGAATACCGGCACGATATCGGCATCGGGTGCCTCACCGAGTTTTGCGACGAAGTGCGTATCGACCAGTTGGGCGATTTCGTCGATTTCGGCGGTCAGTTCGCTGGCGTCATAGCCGATCCATTCGGCGCGTTCGGCGTTGCCCTGCGCATAATGGCGGAACGCCTCGGCGTAGAGGCCCCGATCATGAAGCGCGCGGCCGAGTGCGAAATGCAGCGGAGCGCTGTTCCGAACATCGACCGCGTCCGCGGCGCCACGCTGCATCGTCGCGACGTCGTCGTCGGTAAGCACTCGGCTCTTGATGCTGGCCAGCGCCCACCAGGCTTCACCGCACTCATAGTCGTCGGCCAGCGGCGTTCGATAAGCCGTGATCGCTTCGGGAACGCGGCCGGCGGCGCGTAGCGCGTGGCCATACTGGATCCAGAAACGAGTCTTGTCGGGATAGTCGCGCGTCAGCTGCTCGTAGATCGTGATCGATTCGGTGTTACGGCCGAGTTTGTCGAGTATCGCCGCTCGCAGCGCGCGGATTTCGGGATCGGTCGTTTCGCGCTCGAGCTGGGCGAACATCGCATCGGATTCGGCGATGCGCTCCTGCTGATTGACGACCAGCGCGAGGAGACGACGCGTGCCGAAATCGTCGCCGCCGCGCGTGATTGCCTGGCGCAGGAAGTGCTCGGCCTGACCGAGCGCGCCCAGCGCGTTGGCGATCTCGCCCAGCATCGTCAGACCGCGCGGTTCGCCCGGATGCTGCCGCAGATGCGTCATCACGCATTCCGCGGCCTGGTCGAACCGAGCACCGCTCATCAGCCTGCGGGCCTGCGCCAGCTGCGGGAAGCCGGAAATCGTGGAGCGAAGCCCGGTCATGTCACGCATAGCCCAGCAGCGCACGCAGACCGGGCGCGTGATAATCGACCAGCGCGCGATGGCGCGGTCCAAGCGTGTCAGGCAGTTCGCGCGCAATGCCTGTCAGGTTCTCGCGCGCGGTTCCGCTCTGGCGGCGGTCGGCACCAACCCGTACGCGCTCGCGCCAGTCGTCTGGCCGGTCGATCGCGCAAGCAGCGAGCAGATCGGCGAAGAACGTCTCCGATGCCGCTGAATCGAGGTCGGTGAGGGCCGCAGACAAATCCTCCAGCCTGACCGGCCAGACGCGCGCGCCGAGCCAAGCAGCGGCATTGAGCTCGTAGGTATCGTTGAGCGAGGGCTCGCGGCCCGGCAGGCCGAAGATCATCATCGTCAGCAGCTCGTCGAGGCTGAGTGACTCCGACTTCAAATGGTCGACATTGCCGACGAATTGCTCGGACAAGAAGAATCGCGCCCGGGCGATCACCCAGTCATAGGGATCGCGGTAGAGCAGGATGCGGCGTGCTGCCGCGGTTTCTATCAGCGAGGCGTCGGCGAGGAACAGATGTCCCCAGCTCAGCATCGGCTTGGCGGGGTCGAAAGCGGCCCGATGCTGCTGCAGGGTCGGCCATTGGACGAAGTCGCGATTCCATTGCTGGTCGACAGGGACGAACATGCGCAAAATATTGCGCAGCAGGTGACTGCCGCTCTTGGGTATGCTGTTGAGGAATACCGGACTGCGCAAGCGAGCCTGCGCGAAACGGCCATTCTCAGCGTCGAGCGTGTCAGCCAGGACGAACACATTGGGCATCACGCTATCCTAGAAGCGACGGCGGGCAGAGACAAACCGGGCGGCATGTCGCCACGCCGCCCAGCCAGTTTCCGGTGTCGGATCAGAACTTCGTCGAAACGTTCACGAAGCCCTTACGACCGACGAAGCTGTATTGCGACGCAGCCACTACCGGACCGAGCATCGAAATCTCGCCGCCGTTCAGCACTGACACGCGCGGTGGACGCTTGTCGAAGATGTTGCTGAGACCGAGCGTGATCGAGAACTTGCCATCGGCGATATCCTGCGTGATCGACATGTTGTGGTAGAACACCGCCGAGGTGGTGAGCACTGGGCAATAGGTGCCCCGTATCGATGAATTGATGCACCGCTGGCCGCCATTGTCCCGCAGGAAGTCCTTCAAATTGGACGTGCCACCGATCACGTTGATTCCGTAGAACAGGCTGAGGCTCTTATTGGGTTGCCAGTTGAAGCGGAAATCGCCCACCCAACGTGGCGACCCCGCCTCGCCATTGTCTGATTCAATCGGAGAACTTGACAATAACTGTTTGTTGTCAATGAACTGCCACGTCATGTCGGCGGTGAAGTTGAACGTGCCCAGCTTGCCCAGATCCTGACGCGCGTTGAAGGTGACGTCGAGGCCGCTATTGTGCTGGCTGGCCACGTTGATGAATTTGTCCTCGACCGTCGAGATGGTCAGCGGCGCGCTGGGAATGCCGCCGCGTTGGAAGAGGCTGCACAGTGGGTCGGTGGGGAAGGTTAGCGAATTGTAGCAGCCCCGGACGATGGTCGACGCCCCGAGTTGGGAGATCTCGCCCTTCACCTTGATGTCGAAATAGTCGACCGCGAGGCTCAATCGCGTGCTTTCCCCGAAGAACGAGAATTTGGGTGTCAAAATCCCGCCGAAGACCATTGCCTTGGAGGTTTCGGAGACGAGGTCGCCAATACCGCCCTGTGCGATCGCGGTCGCCGTGATACTGCCGCCCGGATAGTTGGTCGGGATGCCATCGGCCACGCAATTGTTGTAAGTACGCTGGTTGATGAGACCCGCCGCCAGATTGGCGGCGATCTGGATGCAGGGATCGATGGCACGCTGGCTTGGGAAGCTGGTTTCATTCGCGAGGAACTGCTCGAACAGCGCCGGCGCACGGAACGAGGTGCCATAGCTGCCGCGGAAACGGAGCCAGTCGGTCAATGCCCAGTTGGCGCCCAGCTTGTAGGTGAAATTACCATTGTCGCTAAACGATTTGCCATCGGATGCTCGCACAGATTTGACATTGGTGACGCGCCCTGCGAGCGAAAAAGTCAGCTCCTTGATGAGCGTGACGTCCTTCAGCAGCGGCACGTTGAGTTCGCCGAACGCCTCGTAAGTTTCCTGGCGGCCCTTGGTGATGCCCGAAGTAGACGCCCCCCATGCATTACCCGCGAGGGTGATCGCGCCCGGTACGTCGTTGATCTTGTCCTGGCGTCCGGTGACGCCGAAAGCGATGCCGAGCGGGCCGCCCGGTAGCTTGAACAATTCGCCCGACACCGACGCTTCGCCACTCAACTGGGTATAGGTCGTCTTGCCTTCCTCCCAGGAGAACAGGAAGTCGATCTGCTGTTGCGTCATCTGGCCGGCGAGGAAGTTGGGATCGGTCCACGGTAAGTCGATGCATTGCTTCTTCGAGATCGGCGTGATCATGCCGACGCACGAGCCCAGCGAACCGAAGCCCTGCTGCGTGCTGATGTCGTAGACATCTTGCAGGATCTGCTGTGTGCGGTAGCGCCCGACGCTCTTGCTATACTGGCCGTAAGCTTCGTAATGCCATTTGCCGCCGGCACCGAAATCGCCGCGCAAGCCGCCGACGGCACGCCAGTAATCGACCTTCTGGCTGCTGTCGGCCTGGTTGGTGATGCCGGTCGGGCTCAGCAGGTTGACGCCGGTCCAGCCGGGAGCCCAGAAATTGTAGGTGGTGCCAGTCCCGTAAAGGTCGCCGGTAAAGCCGAAACTCCAGAACTGGCGCCAGCCGTTCTGGTAGGTTTTGCGCCGGTTGGCAAGGAATTCGCCGAACAACTCGACCGAGTCCGAGAATTTGTACGCGCCCTCCGCATAGACCGTGTAGAGATCGGTCTTCGGGATGATCGTCTGTTCCTCGACGAACGGGTGATAGGCGTTCTGCGGCGCCAGCGAGGCGGTGTTGTAGCCCGTCGGGTACCAGCCGGGGGGCGTACCAAGGTCGCCAGAATATGCCGGGGCACCATAGGCTGGGATGCCGAGATTCTCGCCGGGATATTGATATTGCAGCAGTACCGTTTCGCCGTTGGGCGAGGTATCGAGGCCGGTGTTCGGACCGCCCGGCCCGTCGAGCTGCATATTGCCGATCAGGTTGTACGTCCAAACATGGCCCCAGCGCAGGTCCTCGCACTTGTACTTGCCGGTGCGCGGATCGATCAGATCGGCGCGGCCGCCGCCATTGGGCTTGAATGTGTACGCTTCGGGGCAGGCGAGGTAACTGCGGTCGCCGCGCCTGAGTTCGTTGGTGTGCTGATAGTCGGCCGCGATCATGAAATGGGCCTTGTTGCCCCAACTTTTTCCCCAGATCGCATTGATGCGATATTCCTCGCCACCGCCGTCGAACGGCTTCGAGACATTACCGTCGAGCTGGAGGCCGTTGGTATCGGTCTTGGTGATGATATTGACCACGCCCGCGACGGCGTCCGAGCCGTAAACCGACGACGCGCCCGTCTTGAGCACTTCGATACTGGAGACGATCGATTGCGGTAGAACGTTCAGGTCGAACGCCGATACCGCTCCGCGTGTACCCGCCGGACCGGCGCGCCGTCCGTTCAGCAACACGAGAGTGCGATTGGCACCGAGCCCGCGCAAGTCGATGGTCTGCGCACCCGGGCCGCCCGCGGTAACGAAATTGGAGGACAAGGCCGACGTAATCTGCGTCGAGCCGGCCGCGATCGGCGAACTCTGCAGCATATTGGCGACATCAAATTTGCCCTCGCGCATGGCGACCTGCGGGCTGATCACCGTGACCGGGTCAGGGCTGTTGAAAGGGGTGACCGTCTTGATGCGCGATCCCGTGACGATAATTTCGTTGGTGCCGTCTTTATCCTTCTGCGCGTCGGCGAGTGGGTCCTTTAAGGTATCCGGAGCCGTTGCACTGATCGACTGATCGTCGGGCGGGGTTGTTTGACCCCAAGCAGCCGACGCTTGGAACAACGCTATGAACGCGACAGAACACAGCGCGCTGGACGCGCGCAGAGACGTTTTTCGCATCGAGGCCCCCTTTTTTTGACCTATTTATGCGAGTGAGACTGCATTGCTGCGCTGCGGCGATCAAGTCCCTAAATTAACGCTACATGAATACATGGTTCATTCAGAAAATATTAGCCGAATTCAGGTGCTAAAGCCCGAAATCGACAAAAATTGTCACGCCGGTGCAGTCAAGCGTTGCCCGCAAGCAACAGCGTCCCAGGAAAGTGGGAGAGGAGCTTGGAAACCGATCAAGCTCGGCCCGAAGCACGTCGATATATTGGCGTGTCGGTCGAGGGGCCGAACGAGCTGGATCATTATCGGTATTGATCCCGCCTGGCAGGATCGACGGACAGGGCTGGCTTTGTCGGCCCTTTTTCGTTCGCGCTTCAGCCGGCCAGCGCAGCCTTCAGATCGTCGAGCCACGGCTCATAGTGGCGCCAGAGATCGAACGCGTCGCGGCTGATTGGCTTGCGGACCTGTTCCGAGCTTGCCGTACGGACTGGCCGCGCATTTTCATGGGGGCGCAAACACGCTTCCTCGAACGGCAAGTCGAGATAGTTGAGCAGGGCACGGATTTCCCGCTCGGGATCGGCCGCCAGCGATTCGTGCTGAACGCGATGTACCAGGCCGGGCAGGATCCTGTCGAAATGGTCCATCGCCCGGATGTAATCGCGATAATAGCTTCCGAGATCCTGCATCGAATAAGCGAAGGTTTGCCCGCGCGAGAAATGCTGACGGAAGTTCGAGAAGCAGCAAGCCATCGCATCGCGCCGCGCGTCGATGATTTTCGCGTTGGGCAGGATCAGATGGATCAGGCCGAGGTAGCGCCAGTTATTGGGCAGCTTGTCGACGAAGAACGGCCGGGAAGTCTTTCGTTTGGAAGCCGAATTCGCGATGTAGCGCTCGCCGAGCTCGCGCAGGTTGGTTGGCGTGAGGCGCTTTATGACGGCCGGGTAGGCTGCCGCACGGTTCTGCCAGTCCTTGGCGACCAACGATTGGACGATGAGCGGGATATCGGGCAGTTCCGACGTGCCCTCGATCTGCGAATGGCTCGCCAGGATCTGTTCGACCAGCGTGGAGCCGGCGCGGGGCATGCCGATGACGAAGATCGGGTCGGGCAGGGGGCAGCCCATTCCGCCATGTTCGGCGAAGAATGCGCGATCGAACAAGGCAATCGAGGCGTCGACCTCATCGGAAATCGCATCGCGATCATGCGGCTCCTGCTCGAGCCGAAGCCGGTTGCCATCGGCATAATGGCGGAACGAGGCTTCCCATTCCTTGCGGTCCTCGAACGCCTTGCCCAGGGCAAAATGCAGATAGAGTTGCTTGGTCGGCGCGGTGGCGCGCCTCAGCGCGGTCTCCATCTTCGAAAGGTCATCCGCCTCGACCTTGTTGGCCTTCAATTCGGCCAGCGACCACCAGGCCTCGGCGAGCTCGGGCTCGAGCGCCGTGGCACGACGATAGGCAGCGACCGAGTCAGATTGCCGGCCGATCGTTTTCAGGAGGTGGCCGTACCAAAGCCAGACTTCCGGATGGTCGCCGACTGTGTCGAGGAGACCGGCATAGGTCTGTGCCGCCTCGTCATAGCTTCCGGTCTGGGCCAGGATATCGGCCTTGGATGCCGCCGCGCCGACATGCCCGGGATTGTCGGCGATGACGTGGTCGAGCGATGCCAGCGCTTCGTCCAAGCGGCCCTGGGAGAAGAAGACCAGCGCCAGGCTGACGCGCGCGTCGGGATAGTCCGGTGCCACCGACGCAGCGTGCGTCAACAGTCGCTCCGCTTCCGGAAAGATACCCAGGGCGGACGCGATCTCGGCCAGCATCATCGTGGCGACGACGTCGTCGGGCGACCGCGACAATTGCGCTCGCAACAGACGCTCCGCGGAAGCGAGGTCGTTCCCGGCGATCGCGATGCGGGCAGAACGGATGTCGGGCAATCGCAGCGTCGCGTTGATCGCCGCCAGATCGGCCTTGGCGGCCCTCTCTCTTTGACCAAGCTTTCGCAACGCTTGCCCGAGCAAGCGCAGCGCGTCGGGCTGGCCCGGGGTGACTTCAAGGATTGCTGTCGCCTGTTCGGCGGCGCCGACGGGATTGCGATCAAGCAGCCGCATCCCGTTTTCGAGCGCGGCCCGAAGAGAGCCGATATCCTCAGGCATGGCCGAGCGATGCCAGCAAAGTCCGCAATCCGCTACAAAAAAGGGGCCGGGAAAGTCCCGGCCCCTCCACTATTCGATAGAAGCGATGATCAGAACTTGGCGATGACGCCGGCGTAGAAGAAGCGACCGACATTGTCATAAATCGCGCTGCCGAAACCGGCGCCCGTCGTTCCGAGCGGCGGCTGCGTATTCAACAGGTTATCGACGCCGATATAGAAATTGTATTTCTTGGTGACGTCTACCTGAAGGCGCACGTTATGATAGTATTGAGCCGGGTAGTATGTGATATTCGAATAATCCGTCTCTTGCGGCGCTTGCCCATTGACGCTGTGCAGGGCATCCCAGGGCGCGACCGTCATCTTGCCGACATAGCGCAGCTTGTAGCCCAGCGTGACCGGCCCCTTGTTGACGTCCAGATTCCAGCTGAACTCGTCGAACGGGAAGCCCAACGTACCCAATTGCTGCGTTCTGAACGTGGGATCAGTCGCGTCCAGATAAGTGTCGTTCCGGAAATTGTGGGTATAGATCAACCGGGTCGACACACCTGCGATATTGGCGAACTGATGCTGGTAGTTCAGCTCGACGTCGATGCCACGCACACGCAGCTTCGCGTAGTTCAGCGGTATGACGTGGAGGCTGTTCTCCAGGATCTGACCAGGCTCTTCGCCGGCCGGTCCAGTAGTACCCGGCGCGCCGTTGTAGCGCTGGAACAGACCGCAATATTGGTTGTTGATGCTCGACTGCGAATAGCAAGCGTCGAGCACGGCCTGGGCGTCCAGGGTGGCGATCGAATTGTTGACGTTGATGTCGAACCAGTCGACCGTCAACGACAAGCCAGGCACCCAATGCGGGGTGATGACGGTACCGATCGTGTACGAGTCGGAGGTCTCGACCTTCAGGTTGACGTTACCGCCAGACTGATAGCCCAGCGAGTTGATATACTGGTGGTTGAACGTCGCGGGAATCCCTGCCGCGGCGCAGTTGGTTGCGATCTGCGTACCCGGATTAGCCGCATAATTGGCGCACGGATCGGTGACCAGTTCATAGTTCTGGCCGAACGGTGTGTAGAGATCGACCAGAGTCGGCGCCCGCACCGCGCGCGAGTAATTGGCGCGCAGACGGATGTCGCGGGTCGGCGCCCATTCGAGATTGCCGTTATAGGCCCAGACCGAACCGGCATCGCCCTTGTAATCGGCGAACCGGACCGCGCCGCTCAGCGTCAGTTCGTGGAAGAACGGCTTGTCCTTGATGATCGGCAGGCGGAGCTCGCCGAATATTTCCTTCACCTCGAACGCCGGCGCGCTGAAATCCGGGATCGCGTTATAGAAGGTCAGGCCAGCCTTGGTGAAATCATCCTCATGGTATGACGCGGTTTCCCGCCGATATTCCGCACCGATCGCGATCCCGATTGGGCCGCCCGGCAGGTTGAGGAAATTGCGGGTGTCGCCGCTCAGGAAGGCATTGGCGACGAACTGGGTGATGCGGCCGTTGGCGACCGAGTTTTGCAACAGATAGTTGCGTGCCGCGTCGCTGACATTGCCGACGCCGAACAGATTGACCGGCTGGCACGCCGCGACATCGGCGGCCAGCTGGCTGGCGGCAAAGCCCGGATTGGCGGCATTTTCATAAGCGATGCGCGCCGCCGGATCGACCGTCGCGCGGCAGACGATATTGCCGTTCGCGACACCGGTCGTGTACTTGCCCTGGTCGACGGGATCGATCGCCAGCAGGAAGCGCTGCAGATTGACGTTGCCGAGTATCTCGTTCTTCTCGTCGAACTGGCCGTAATTGCCCGAGAGCTCGTAGGACCAGCCGTCACCCAGTTCGCCGCGGATACCTGCGACGATGCGATAGGTTTCGCGCCGCAGCCTTTCCTGGCGGTTGGTCAGGCTGGTGGCATTCTCGTCGAAATAGAAGGGCTGGTGAGCGTCGTTGGCCACGCCATAGTAGTTCGTCAGGAAGCCGCGAGCCTGCGAACTGAGGTAGGGATTGTCGGTGTAGAAAACCTCGCGCGGGGAGCCTGTCACGCCGCCGTTGAAGAAGAACGGACCGCTGGCGCTGCCGAGAACGTCGGTCCGGACATATTTGGCTTCGATGAACGGCACGAACGCCGGCGAGATTTCGAAATGGCCGATCAGATTGGCGCTGTAGCGATCCTGGTTCGGCATCAGGCCGAGCTGTGTTCCGTCGCGGAAATTGTCGCCGTTACCGCCGATGAAGCTGCCGTACGGCGCGATTCCGACACGTTGACCGGTGACCGGGCTCAGCGAGCCATCGGGTTGGAAGCCGTACGAGCAATAATAGCCACCGCAATTGTTCCCGAGAAATAGACCGCCATTTGAATAGGTCGCGCTACGAATGTTGTTGTAGAAGATGCGATTGGGTTTTCCGTCATTGACGACGTTATCGACCGTAACGAAGCCGCTGGAAATGCTGTAGTTATTACGGTCGCTAGCGTAGAAAGCTCCCTGATGCGCATATTCAAGATCGACCGCGATGTTGCCGCGCCCACCGGCGAAGTTCTTGCCGGCCAATAGACTCGCGAAATAGGACGGCGCATCGCCATATTGGCTGGTGCCGCCCTGCGAACGGAATTGAAGGCCATCGTAATGGTCCTTCAACACGAAGTTCACGACGCCGGCGACCGCGTCGGAACCATAGACCGCCGAGTCGCCGCCGGTGACGACGTCGACGCGTTCGATGAGATCGGCGGGAATCGTGTTGATGTCAGGTGACGAGGCTTCGTTCAGGATGTCGCCGGCGACGTGGCGGCGACCGTTTACGAGAACCAGCGTACGCTGCGTGCCGAGGCCGCGAAGGTCGAGCAGGCTCAACCCTGACGTTCCGAGGAAGCGAGTCGAGTTCGATTGGCTGAATGTGCTGGTCAGCGCAGGCAGTTCGTTGAGCACGTCGCCAACAGAGGTCGTACCCGTCTTGAAGAACTCTTCGCCCGAAATGCTGGTAACCGGAACCGGCGAATCCAGATTGGGCCGTCGAATGCGCGAGCCCGTAACGACGATCTCGCCCGATTGATCGGGAGCCGTCGAACCCGTCGCGGTCGGAGGGCACGGCGCTTCCGGCGTCGGCGTGCTGCCGTCCGGGCATGCTTTTTGACCATCTGTAGCCGCCGTCTGCGCCGAAGCCTGACCGGCATACAGCAAACCAAACGCGAAGACGGCGGAGGTGAGTGCCGTCGACGCGCGAAGACCATTGATGCGCATATAAGCCCCTTTTTGCCCTTTATGACAGGCGTCTTGCCACAAAAAATATGGGATTCAAGAGTAGGGGGAGTTGAGTATCGTCAAAGTGACGAACTGTTTCAAATTGGCCACACTAATCATGCGCGTTACAATTTACGACAGACTGATACAATTTGCGACAGACTGTTACAATTTGTTACAATTTGAGATAGAACCTCTGATGATCTACAAAAGTGCGTAACATTACGTTTAAGTAACGGTAAGAATCTGCCATCTATTCTTACGGATATTGCTCATCAACTGAGTGATCAGGTGGTATATTTGTCGCAGGTCATCCGCGTCGCGCCCGTCCCCGGATTGAAAATCTGGCTGAAGTCGCGCCGGTCGCGGACGATGAACGACGCGACATAATGGATGCGCGCCGGGCTGGTCAGCCAGTTGCCGAACAATGGCTTGGTCAGGTAGTTGACTTCGACGAACATCACGCCCGATCCGCCCGGCGCATCGACCTGGGCGCTGGCGTCGCCCATGCCGGTGGAGGTGGTCCCAGCATTGGTCAGGGTGGCGGTGGTGCCCGCGGCCGTGGTGGTCGTGCCGTAGGTCGAATCGTAGCCGGTGCCGCTCTTGGCGCCCAGACATCGTTGCCAGTGGATGCGCTGGACGGCAGCGGTGTCGTAACTCTGCTGGACGTTTTCCAGGCTCGACAGGATGATGCGGCCATTGGTCGTCAGATTGATGCCATTGCCCTGATAGCGGGCGGCGGCGAAGATGTCGTTGACGTCGACCTCGCGCAGCTGCTGCGAGGTAAGCCCGCTATAGGTGCCGACGCGCGACGCATTGTCCGCCAGCGCCAGCGCGATCTGGCTGATGCGCAGGTTGATCAGCGCCAGATTGGCGGTCTCGAGGCCGTAGCAACCGACGCCGAGGACCAGTGGCATCGCCATGGCGAATTCGATCATCGCGACGCCGCTGCGGTCGCGCATCAGGCGGCGATACAGACGGTGGGCGACGGCGCGCGGACGGGCAAGGATCATGTGCACACCGTGACGTTGGCGGTGGTAGTCTGGGTTGCGTAGGGTTGGTTCTTGAGCAACGTAGTCGCGCTCACCGTCTGGGTAGTCGGCCAGCCGAACAAGCCTGCGACCGGGAACAAGCGGGGATAGGTCGCGGTCATGGTATAGACCGTCACCGCGCTGGCGCCGCCCTGTCCGGCCGCGCCGGGATCCTGGTCCCACGTTCCGTTGCCGTTTTCGTCGGTGAAGCATTCCCCTGGATCGCGGACGCCGTTGCCATTAGTGTCGGTGAACGGCTCGGGCGCTACCTCGGAGAAGCTGTCATAGCTCTTGCGCGTCGAGGTGAACGTCGCGCCGGGCGCGATCTTCTTGACCATCGTCTGCACCTTGGCGTCGATCGTCGAGGTGCTGGCCGCGCCTCCTTCGATGCCCGAATCGCGCGCCGCCTTCTGCAACTCGCCGTTCAGGATCGACTGGGTGTAGACCTGATAGAGCATGTCGCCCAAGCCCATCAGTATGAGCAGCATGAGGGGCGTCAGCAGTGCGAATTCGACGAGCACGGCGCCGCGCCGATCGTCCCGCAGACCTGGGATGAACCGCGCGCGCATCAGTGCGTCAGCCGGAGCATGGCGAGATGTTGGGCGATGTTCGCGAAGGCGGCGGACAGACCGGTGCCGCTGGTCGTCGCGAGCGCTTGCGCAGAGGTCGTGGCACAGCTCTGCATCTGGCTCGTCGCGCTGGGCTGGATCGACACCGTCCAGACGTCGATGTTCCGCGCCTTCGCCGCCGAGCAGGCGGCCAAAAACCGCGCATTGTGATAGGCAGTGATGTTGCTGTAGTCGCCGCCGGTTACGCGCTTGTCGAAATACTCGACGCCGTACATGCTGTAAGTGTCCGTGGTCGGCGCCATGAAACCGTCGGTCAGCAGGACGATGACACGGTTGGGCGGCAAGGCGCCGGGACCGGATCCCCAGGGCGCGGTATCCGCCTTGAACAGGCCGGTCGGCGAGATCATCCGCACGCCCCAGATCATGCCGGTATCGTGATAGGTGCCGCCGATTGGCTTGAAATCGGCCGCGTAGAGGTAATTGTAGACGTCGGTACGCTGCCAGGTCGTCAGTCGCCGAACCGGCTTGCCGCACGACAGATAGCCCCATTTGATCATCTGCGCGCTGCCGTAGTTCGGCGCGTTGTTGCTGTCGTCACCGTTGCTGGTGCCGTTGCCGGTGCCGCCATAGTTGTTACGGCCATATTCGACGTCACCCCATTGCGGCGCCCAGCGCGTAGCGTCGCTGTTAGGCACGAAATCGGGGTCGATATCCTTGGGCAGGCTGGCGGTATTGAATACTGTCTGGCCCGCCGAGGTCGAATCGATCCGTTCCTCGAGACAACCCGCCCATTTTGTGGTCGACGAGTCGACCTTGGTCGGGTCGTCGATCGTGTTGCCCGCGACATACTGGCTAACGTCCCACGGGTAGCGCGAATAGGTATATTGCGGGCCCAGCGTCTTGGTCGTGACCACGCATCTCAAGGTGCCGGAGTTCCACGCATAGCTGACCTGCGTTGCCGTTCCGGAGGTCGTATAGGTCAGCGCCGTTGCCGGCGATCGTGTCGTCGTCTGGGCGTTGCACGTCGCCTGGTTCATCGAGTTGTTCGCGGTCGCCGTGCTGATCGTGTAATCGTTCGTGACCTTGCGAGACTGATAATTGTAATTCGTCGCCGCGCCGCTGCCACCGAGGACATAGGTCGGATCGAGCGACATCACGGCCTTGCCCGAATTGACCGCCGACGTGTAGGTCACGAAGCCATAACGGACGTGGGTCGACGGGTCGGCATTCGCCGCGAAGGTATCGTAGAAGCTCAGCACGGCCTGGCGCAGTGCCTCGATGCGCGAACCGCTCTTCTCCGGCACGGAGTAACCGGTCGATCCCGAATAGCCCGCGGTTGAATAGGTCGTGTCGGTCGGCCGGGTGTACGTGCTATTGCCGGCCGAGCCGACATAGCTGTTGCAGGTAGAGTCGCTGTCGCTTGGCGCACAGGCCATCGAGCCGGTCGTGTCGAGCACGAACAGCACGTCGGTATCGGCCACGTCGTAGCGCGCCGTGCAGGTGACCTGGACGGTGGTGTCGGGCGCCGCGAACATCTTCATCACGGTCATCGGGACGACGGCGCTCGCGGTAGCGGAGACCTGACTGTCGCTGGTCTTGGTGGGGACGAATGTGACCGTATTGGTCTTCATCCAGCCCGGGGTGAAATTGTTGTTGAAAAAGGTCGTCGCCTGGGTCGCCGCATTGCTGTCGAGAGTCGTCCCTGACGACTGGATCATGAACTTGCGCCCGGCGAGCACACCGGCGTCGCAGGCCTGTTGCAGACGGACCTTGACGACGTAAAGTCGCGCCATGTCGACACCCGAACCAGCCAAAGCCGCGAGGGGGATGAGCGCGATCGCCATCATGGCGAGCGTGTTACCACGCACATCGCGGCGTAACCGTCCCAGGAAGGTGCGCGCGTCCCCCCGCTTTGCGCCGAATGGTCCGAACATCTGCCCCGATCTGCCCGATATGATCCTACGAACATGCCTCATGCATCTAGAAGGGCTAACCGGCTCTCAATCGGTATGGTTAATGTTACGGTGACGATGGTTACCGATCCCTGGCTTGACCTCGCGCTGAGCTACGCTCCGGGCAGGTCGCGCGGGGCGCTGGACGCGCTGTTCGCGCTCGATGCTGCACTGGGCAATGTGTTGCGCACGACCCGCGAGCCGTTGGTCGGGCAGATGCGGCTCGCCTGGTGGCGCGAGGCGTTGCAGGGGCTCGACGCGTCCGACGCGCCCGCCGAACCCGTGTTGCAGTCCCTGACTGGCGTGGTCCTGCCGCTGGGGATTACCGGGCGCGCGCTCAGTGAGATGGTGGAGGCGTGGGAGCCTTTGCTCGGCGATATCCGTACCCAGTCGATCGACGATCACGCGCGCCTGCGCGGCGGCGCGCTGTTCACGATAGCCGGGATGGCGGTCGGCGCGGCCCCGGAAGACCCGGTTGGAGACGCGGGCGAGGGTTGGGCGCTGGCCGATCTTGCCGCCAATCTCAGCGACGCGGCGCTGGCGAGCCAGGCGCGAGAGCGTGCCGGCACCATGCTCACTCAAGCCCGCCGGTCGCGTTGGAGCAGGAACGGGCGGGCGCTGGGTGCGCTGGCGCTGATCGCGGACCGGCGGTTGGGCGGACCGATCCCGCCGACCTTCGTCCTTCGGCTCGCGCGATTCCGGCTGACTGGCAGATAGCACCATGATGGAGGGATTCGGTTTTCTCCGTCTTTCGTGCGCGCTAGCGTGAGGCCAAAAGGAGGATCGAGCGATGTGGCGATATCTTGCGGGGGCGGCGGCCGGCATCTTGTTGGTAGTGGCGGGAATGACCTTGCAGGCGATGCGATCGCCGCCCGCGACGACGCTTGCCGCCATGCCGGTGGCTGCGGCTGAAACCGCGACGCCGGACGGGCAGGCAACCAGTCCCGCCGTGCCCGAGGCTCTGCCGGCCACGCGCGAGCAGAAGCGATTCGATCGCTACGACAAGGATCGCAACGGTTCGGTCACCCGCGACGAATATCTGATGGCGCGGCGCAAGGCTTTCGCCAAGCTCGACGTCGATAACAACGGTACCTTGTCGTTCGACGAATGGGCGGTGAAAGCCGAAACCAAATTCGCGCTGGCCGACAAGGACAAGTCCGGCGCGATGAACGCGACCGAATTCGCCACGACGGCGGTCAAGCGCAAGTCCAAGCCGCGGCCCAATTGCCGACCGGCGTCACCCGCTCCGGCTGCGGCTCCGGCGGAGGATAACCGCGAGGACGATACCTAAGGTGAGAACTCAAATAAGCCGTTGTCCTTGAAGGGATGCGTTTCCAAAACTCGTCATCCCAGCGAAAGCTGGGATCTCAAGCCGCATCGCGTCGCCGCCAGAGACCCCAGCTTTCGCTGGGGTGACGGGAGGGTGCGATGGGATGACGGGAGGATTTCGCTGGGGCGACGACAGGAATATGAGTCCCCAAGCTAAGCGGCTAGCCAGCCGGCGAGCGCAGTGCGGGCGCGTTCGGTGTACATCTTCTTGCGATCCGCCTTTTTCGTGCGGCCGGTAATCGGCGGGAACAGGCCGAAATTGACGTTCATTGGCTGGTAGGTCTCGGCCTCGGCCGCGCCGGTGATGTGGTTGAGCAGCGCGCCCAGCGCGGTTTCGATCGGCGGCGGCGCGACGGCATTGCCGCTCAGTTCTGCCGCCGCGAAACGGCCCGCGAGCAAACCGATCGCCGCGCTTTCGACATAGCCTTCGCATCCCGTGATCTGACCGGCAAAGCGAATATTGGGCCGCGCCTTCAGTCGCAGCGTCGGGTCGAGCAATTCGGGCGAGCGGATGAAGGTGTTGCGGTGCAACCCACCTAGCCGCGCGAACTCAGCATTCTCCAGCCCAGGAATGGTGCGGAACAGGCGTACTTGTTCGGCGTGTTTCAGCTTGGTCTGGAACCCGACGATGTTCCACAAGGTGCCGATGGCATTGTCCTGGCGCAGCTGGACCACGGCATAGGGCCAGCGCCCGGTGCGCGGGTCGTCGAGCCCGACGCCCTTCATCGGTCCGAAGCGCAGCGTCTCCGGCCCGCGCTCCGCCATCACCTCGATCGGCATGCAGCCCTCGAAATAGGGCGTATCCTTCTCCCATTCGCGGAATTCGGTCTTTTCGCCATCGACCAGCGCCTGGACGAAAGCGTGATATTGATCCTTGTCGAGCGGACAGTTGATATAGTCTTTCCCGTCACCCTTGTTCCAGCGCGACTGGAACCAGGCGGTCTCCATGTCGATACTGTCGCGATGCACGATCGGCGCAATCGCGTCGAAAAAGGCAAGCGCGTCGCTGCCGGTGGCCGCGCCGATGCTGGCCGCGAGTCCGGGAGCGGTGAGGGGGCCCGTCGCGACGATCGCGAGACCATCGTCGGGAAGCGCGTCGACGCGTTCGCGAACGATCGTGATGTTGGGATGCGCCGCCAACCGCGCGGTGACACCGGCGGAAAAACCGTCGCGATCGACCGCCAGCGCCGACCCCGCAGGCACCTTGTGACGGTCGCCTTCGCTCATGATGATCGAGCCCAAGGCACGCATCTCGGCATGAAGCAGGCCGACCGCGTTGTTCTCGGCGTCGTCCGACCGGAAGCTGTTGGAGCAGACCAGTTCGGCCAGGCTGTCGGTGTGATGCGCCGGCGTCATATCGCCGCTGCCGCGCATTTCGGAGAGCTTTACGCGCACGCCGGCTTCCGCGAGCTGCCACGCCGCCTCGGATCCGGCGAGGCCGCCGCCGATGATGTGGATGTCATGAGTCATGGGGTCCGGCGATAGCCGCGCCGCGAGCGGATGACAAAGCATGTTGCCGATATCGAATCGTGGGGCCATCACATCGCCATGACCGCGATCCCATTGAGACCCCGCGCGACGTGGCTGCTGATCCTGGCATTACTGGCCGGCGCCAGCTTCTGGTTCTGGCTCTTGTTCGTCTGGTTCGTCGGGCAGCACACCGTTCCGACACTGCCCTGGATCGCGTGGAAGGGGGCGGGGGTCGGCCTGCTGACGATCTGGGCAGTGATAAATGCGCGCGGGCGCGATGGCTGGCTGATCACCACGGTGCTGGCGCTTGGAACGCTGGGGGATGTGCTGCTCGAGTGCAGCCAGACCGGCGGCGCGCTGGCATTTCTCGCGGGGCACCTTACCGCCGTCCTGCTCTATCTGCTCCATCGCCGCAGCAAGCCCACGCCGAGCCAGATAGCCTTATCCGTGCTGTTACTCCTCGGGGTGCCGGTGATCGCGTTCCTGCTTCCTGCCGATCGCGGGGCGGCACCTGGTATCGCGCTCTATGCCACCGGCCTCGGCGCAATGGCAGCGAGCGCGTGGATCAGCCGCTTCCCCCGCTATCGCGTCGGGCTCGGCGCGGTCATGTTCGTTGCCTCAGACCTGCTGATCTTTGCCAAGATGGGGCCCCTGGCCGGCTCGCTGATCCCCGTGTTCCTGATCTGGCCGCTCTATTTCGCCGGTCAGGCGCTGATCGCCTGGGGAGCCGTCACCACCTTGCTGCGTTGGAAAGACGATGAAGATCTTCACCATCGGTTATGAAGGCACGACGATGGACTCTTTCCTCGCCACATTGCGCGAGGCGGGCGTCGAGCAAGTGATCGACGTCCGCGCACTGCCGCTATCCCGCCGCCCGGGGTTCTCGAAGAACATCCTGGCGGCGACGCTGAAGGACAGCGGGATTGGCTATGTCCACTTGAAGGCGCTCGGCACGCCCAAGCCGGGGCGGGACGCGGCAAAGAAGGGCGACTGGCGGACGATGGAACGCGTCTATGCCGGGCAACTCCATTTGCCGGAGGCGCAGGCCCAGGCGGCGCAACTCCGCGACCTTGCCGCCGAAAAGCCGTCGGCGCTGCTGTGCTTCGAGCACGACCCCAAACATTGTCACCGCACGATGCTGCTGCGCGAAGAAGGCGAAGGGTTCGAGGTCGTCGACCTGCTGCCCTGAGCTGCCGTCAACCAGCGACGGGCAGCTTCACCGTCCCATCATGCTCCCGCTCGAGTTCGCCATAGGCGATCACGACGTCGAGCGGCATGGCGCCATAGACGTGCGGGAACAGCGCGCCAACGCGCGATTCTTCCCACCGAATGCTGTCGCCCAGCGCCACGAGGTCGATCGCCGCGACCCACAGGTCCGATTGGCCGGTAAAATGCCTGTCCACCGTCTCGGTCAGCTGATCGCGGGTCGACAGGTGGATATAGCCATCGGCCAGGTCGATCGGCGCGCCCTCGAAAGCATCGGCTTCCAGGGCGCGCATCTGATCGGCGGTCAGCACCTTATAGGCAATGTCCGGACGCTCACTCATTCGCCGTCGGCCGGTCCCGCCGCGCTGTCATCGGCGGTATCGGCGCCGGGATCGGGCGCGACCTCGCGCTCTTCTCCCGCGGTCAAATCCGCCTCGGCATCGCCTTCGGTCTCCTCGATCCGCGCGGCGGAGACGACATGTTCGTTCTCGGCCACGTTGAACAAGCGGACGCCTGCCGAACCGCGGCCGATCACGCGCAAATCGCCAAGCGACATGCGGATCAGCTTGGCCTGATCGGTGACGAGCATCAACTGATGCCCCTTGGTCGCCGGGAAGCTGGCGACGACCGGGCCGTTGCGGGCGATATTGTCGATATTGGTGATGCCCTGGCCACCACGGCCGGTGCGGCGATATTCATAGGCTGAGGACAATTTGCCATAGCCGTTGGCGCAGACGGTCAGGATGAACTGCTCCTTGGCCATCAGTTCTTCGTAACGGCTATCGTCCATCTCGCGCGGCTTGCGCGTGCCCTCGATGTCCTCACCCTTCCAGGGTGCGTGACGCAGATAATCCTCGCGCTCGTCCTGGTCCCTGACTCCGACCTTATGCAGGATCGACAGCGAGATCACTTCGTCGCCACCGGCCAGGCGCATGCCGCGTACCCCGGTCGAATTGCGGCTCTGGAACTCGCGCACCTCATCGCCGGCGAAGCGGATCGCCTTGCCCTGGCGCGTGGCGAGCAGCACGTCGTCGCTCTCGTCGAGCAACGCGACGCCGATCAGCCGATCGTCCTCATCCTCGCCCTCGAACTTCATCGCGATCTTGCCGTTCGACGGCACGTTGGTGAACGCGTCCATCGAGTTGCGGCGCGCCGAGCCCTTGGCGGTGGCGAACATGACGTGGAGCTTGCCCCACTCATTCTCGTCCTCGGGCAGCGGGAGCACGGTCGAGATCGTCTCGCCCTCGGCCAGCGGCAGCAGGTTGATCATCGGCCGCCCGCGCGTATTCGCGCCACCTTCGGGCAAGCGCCACACCTTCATCCGATAGACGCGGCCAAGCGTCGAGAAGAACAGTACCGGCGTGTGGGTCGAGGTGACGAACAATTCGGTGACGACGTCCTCGTCCTTGGTCGCCATGCCGGCGCGGCCCTTGCCGCCGCGCGCCTGGGAGCGGAACGTGTCGAGACTGGTGCGCTTGATATAGCCCTGCATGGTCACGGTCACGACCATGTCCTCGCGCTCGATCAGATCCTCGTCCTCGATACCGTCGGCGGCACCGGCGATCTCGGTCCGGCGCGGCGTGGCGAACTCGGCGCGCACCGCGGCCAGTTCCTCGCGCATCACTTCGTAGAGGCGCGCGCGATTGGCCAGGATTTCGAGCAATTCGGCGATCGAGGCGGCGAGTTCCTTGAGCTCGTCGCCGATCTCGTCGCGGCCGAGCGCGGTCAGGCGATGGAGGCGCAGGTCAAGGATCGCGCGGACCTGAAGGTCGGACAGGCGATAGCTGTCGCCGGTGACCTCGACATCGGTCGCCTCGACCAGTCGGATATAGCCGGCGATTTCGGCGATCGGCCATTCACGCATCAGCAGGGCGCGCCGCGCCTCGGTTGGGCTCGACGATCCGCGGATGATGCGGACGACTTCGTCGAGATTGGTGACCGCGATGACCAGGCCGAGCAACAGATGCGCGCGGTCGCGTGCCTTGGCGAGTTCGAACTTGGCGCGCCGCGTGATGACCTGTTCGCGAAACTGGATGAACGCCTGAATGAAGTCGCGGAGATTGAGCAGATCGGGGCGGCCGCCGCGGATCGCCAGCATATTGGCCGGGAACGATCCTTGCGCCGGCGTGTGGCGCCACAATTGGTTGAGCACGACTTCGGGAGTCGCGTCGCGCTTCAGATCGATGACGATCCGCACGCCTTCGCGGTTCGATTCGTCGCGAATGTCGCTGACGCCTTCGATCCGCTTATCCTTGGCGGCCTCGGCGATCTTTTCAACGAGCGCGTTCTTGCCCTGTTGATAGGGGATTTCGGTGAGGACGATCGAGCGGCGATCGCCGCGCCCCTCTTCGAGCTCGTGCCGCGAGCGCAGGATGATCGAGCCACGTCCGGTCTCATAGGCCGACCGCGCCCCCGAGCGGCCGAGGATGATCGCGCCGGTCGGGAAATCCGGTCCCGGCACATATTCCATCAACTCTTCGGTCGTGATGGCGCCATTGTCCATATACGCGAAGCACGCGTCGATCACTTCGCCCAGATTGTGTGGCGGGATGTTGGTCGCCATGCCGACCGCGATGCCGCCGGCGCCATTGACCAGCAGATTGGGGAAGCGTGCCGGCAGAACCGACGGTTCGCTTTCCGATCCGTCGTAATTGGGAACGAAGTCGACCGTATCCTTGTCGAGATCTTCCATCAGGAAGCTCGCCGACTTGGCGAGGCGCGCTTCGGTGTAGCGCATCGCGGCCGCGGGATCGGGATCCATCGATCCGAAATTGCCCTGGCCGTCGATCAACGGCAGCCGCATCGCCCAATCCTGGGTCATGCGCGCCAACGCTTCGTAGATCGAGCTGTCGCCGTGCGGGTGATATTTACCGATCACGTCGCCGACGATGCGTGCCGATTTGCGATAGGGCCGGTTGTAGAAGAATCCGCTTTCCTGAGCGGAGAACAGAATCCGGCGGTGGACCGGTTTCAGCCCGTCGCGCACATCGGGCAGCGCGCGGGCGACGATCACGCTCATCGCATAATCGAGATACGACGACTTCATCTCATCGACGATGGAGATGGGGGTAATGTCCGAGGGGTCGGCGAGGACGGTCTCGTCGGTCAAGTTTTGGGGTCTTTCAGGTGATGTTGCTGTTCGATGACGACCCTAGCGGGTCATGCAACCGATGTCACGCGCGCGCGTACGCGCGCGAAGGCGCAATTTGGCGCGCGCGAGGGCGCAATTCGGCTCGCGCGAGGGCGCAATCCGCTGGCCCCTCTGCCCGAGTGGCGGCGCGGGCGCAATTCTCCGTTCAATCCGCATTCAGCCGCTTTCGGCGATTTGCGCCGCTACGCGCCTTGAACCCCCGGCGCCCGCTGATTAGAGCGGTGGGGAAGGGTTCCCCCGCCCCCGCCCATGAGGAGAGATTGATGAAGAGCATTTCGACGGCCGCCTTCGCCGCGGCGATGGTCGCCGGCGCGACCGGGCTGGCCTTTGCGCCGCCCGCTTTTGCCAAGAAGAAGGAAGAGGCGCCGGCCGGACCGCAATATACCCAGGCCGTGGCGGTCGCCGCCAACAAGGCGAAAACCGCGTTGCTCGCCAAGGATATGGCGACGGCGGAAGCCGCCGTTGGCGAAGCCGAGGCTGCCGCCAAGACCGACGACGACAAATATATCTCGACCTTCCTGCGCTACGCCCTGGTGTCGCAGAAGATCGCCGATTCCTCCGCCGGGACCAACGGCGCGTTCGATCCGGCGCCGATGATCGCTCCGCTCGACGCGCTGATCGTCAATCCCAAGACGCCGCCGGAGATGCTGCCCAAGTTCGAATTCAGCCGCGCGACGATCGCTTACGACAACAAGGATTGGGCGCGCGCGAGCCGGCTGTTCCAGCAGGCGCAGCAGCACGGCTCGACCGAAGCGAACCTGCCGCTCTATCTCGCCAAGTCCAAGGTCCAGGCCGGTGACGCCGCCGGCGGCATGGCCGACCTCGAAAAGGTGGCCGCGGCCGGCAAGCAGTCTGAAGACATCTACAAATACGGCATCGCGCAATCGGCCGCCGCCGGCCTCAAGCCGCAAACCATCGTCTGGCTAAAGCGCTGGCTGGTCGCCTATCCGACGTCGAAGACCTGGCGCGATGCGCTCGGCTATTACGCGCTGACCCAGAATCCGGTCGCCAAGCTCGACAAGAAGCAGATGATCGACATATTCCGGCTGATGCGCCAGACCAAGTCGCTCGCCGACCAGAATTATTACGAGGAATATGCGCAAAAGGTGATGGACGTCGGCCTGCCCGACGAAACCAAGGCGGTGATCGCCGAGGGCAAGGCGGCGGGCAAAATCCCCGGCACCGGCAATTCCAACATCCAGGCGCTGGTCACCAGCTCTAACAGCCAGGTCGCGGCCGAAGGCTCTTTCGCGGGGCTCGAGACCAAGGCGGCGGCCTCGCCCAACGGCGCGCTGTCGTCGCAGACCGGCGACGCGTTCCTGGGCCGTGGCGACTATCCCAAGGCGATCGCGCTCTACAAGCAGGCGCTGGCCAAGGGCGGCGTCAACAATGACGAGGTCAACACGCATTTGGGCATCGCCTTGGCGCTGTCGGGCGACAAGGCCGGCGCCAAGACGGCGTTCGCCGCGGTCACCACCGCGCCGCGCAGCGACATCGCCGGCTTCTGGTCGACCTGGATCGACAGCCCGCCGACCAGCTGAGTCGAGGCGATCGAAACGAGAAAGGGGCGGCTGGCGACGGCCGCCCTCTTTTACTCAGCCCCGACCGGAATTCCCGGCTGATTCTTCGACGTGCGGATGGTCAGCGACGTCTTGACGCTCGCCACGTTGGGGGCGGGGGTCAGATGGGTCGTCAATATGTCCTGGAACGCCTTCAGATCGCCGGCGACGATCTTCAGGATGAAGTCGATTTCGCCGTTGAGCATATGGCATTCGCGGACTTCGGGAATCGTCGCGATGTGCGATTCGAACGCGGTCAGGTCGCGCTCCGCCTGGCTCTTCAGGCTGACCATCGCGAAGACGGTGATCGGATAGCCCAGGGTCGCGGGGTCGAGTTCGGCGTGATAGCCCTTGATCGCGCCCGCTTCCTCCAGCGCGCGGACGCGCCGCAGGCATGGGGGTGCGGTCAGACCGACCCGGTCGGCCAGTTCGACATTGGTCATCCGTCCGTCGGCCTGTAGTAAAGACAATATCTGCCGATCGATCCGATCCAACGCCATCGCCGGTTCTCCAAGAATTTTATGCGAGTTAGCCCGATGGCCAACATAATATAATTGCTGGATTGCGCAATCGTCCCACTATGCGACGCGTCAAAATGAACCGTTTGAAGCGCGCCGCACTGCGGTTAAGAAATTCCTAAGGCGCGGCGGCTCCGCGCGATCAGAGGGCGATCATTGCGCTTCGACGACAGTCTCGACACCGTGCTCGGCGCTGATATGGCAACGTCGTTCGGCGCGCAATCGGCATGGCGTCAGCTGACCGATCTGATTGGCCGCCGCCGGGCGGCGCCCGACGCGAAGGCGATCGAGCAATTGCGGGCGATACGGTCGCGGGTCCCGACGCGGACCCGCGCGGCGAGTGCGCGCAGCCTCGCCTTTGCCAACCCACCGGCGGAACTCGTCCGACTGTTCGCGGAGGACGAGCCGTCGGTCGCGGCACCGGTGATCGCGGCGGCGCAGCTGACCGGCGAGGAATGGCGCGCAATGCTGCCCGATCTGCCGCCGACCTCGCGCTCGTTGTTGCGCCATCGTCGCGATCTGCCCGCTGAGACGGTGCGCGCGCTCGACAGTTTCGGGCGGTCGGATTTCGCGCTGCCGCGGCCCGATAACGAGCCGGAGCCGACGATAGCCGCGATCGAGGCGGTCGCGTCCGTTGCCAGCATCGTGCCGGATCGGCCGGTCGTCAGCGAGATGCCGCAGCGCGCCGAAACGCCCGCGGGCGCACCGGCCAATGATGCGAGCCCGGCGCCCGCGCCAAGAGGACCGTTTCAGATCGCCGATCTGGTCGCCCGGATCGATGCCTATCAGCGCGACCATGGCGGCCTGGGGCATCCGCCGCGAGCAATCGCCAGCGATGGGCCGATCGATCATTTCTGCTTCGAGACCGACGCCACGGGGACGATCCGCTGGGTCGACGGCGCGCCGCGCGAGCCGCTGATCGGCGTGCTGCTCGGCACCGGCTCGGCGCAGGTCGATGGCGTGGTCAGCGGCGCGTTCCGCCGTCGCGCGTCGTTCGCGGATGCGCGCCTGGTGATTGCCGGTGCGTCGCCAGCCGCCGGACAATGGCAAGTGTCGGCGACGCCGGCGTTCGATCCGGCCACCGGCCGCTTCACCGGCTATCGCGGCGTGGCGCGGCGACCGCGCGCCGACCAGCGCGCCGAACCGATGCCCAAAACCGGTCCGTCGCCCGAGGCGCTGCGCGCCTTGGTCCACGAATTGCGCACGCCGACCAATGCGATTTCGGGCTTTGCCGAGATGATCGAGGCGCAAGTGCTCGGGCCGGCACCCGACGCCTATCGCGAACGCGCCGCGGCGATTCGTCATGATACGCATGACCTGATCGCCGCGATCGACGATGTCGACACCGCCGCCCGGATCGAACAGGACGCGCTGGTCCTGCGTCCCGGGGTGGTCGAGGTGGCGCCGCTGCTCGCGCGGGCCGCACGCGATCTCGAGCCGTTGATGCTGCTGCGGCAATCGGTGGTCGACATCGATGGCGGCGCGCCGGGGCTCGCTATCGCCGGCGACGAGGTCGCGGTCGCGCGTCTGATCAGTCGGTTGATGGCATTAGCGGTCGGCGCCAGCGGGATCGGCGAACGCATCGCGATCAGGGCATGGTCGAAGGACGGTCAGGCGCGGATCGCTGTCGAGCGCCCGCGCGCCTTTGCCGCATGGCCGGGTGAAGCCGTGCTGTCGCTGGAAGGCGAGGATCAGGAAGGCACGTTGCTCGGCACCGCGTTCGGGCTCAGGCTGGCGCGCAACCTGGCCGGCGAGCTTGGCGGCAGCCTCAAGATCGGCGAGCAGCGCTTGACATTGCGCCTGCCGGCGGCGTTGGATCACGGCGTGGGGCAGCTCTCTTCAAATTGACGTGACCAGCGCGTTCCGTCCGCAACCGCCGGCGGCCGGCGACCTCGTCGCGTGGCCGGACTCGTTCGGCACGCGCTTCGTCGTGTTCGTCGACACCGAAGAGGAATTCGACTGGAGCAAGCCGCTCGCGCGCGAGAACCGGTCGGTGTCGACCGTGGCGGCGCTCCCTGCGGCGCAGGCCCAGTTCGCGGCGGCCGGCGTGCCGCTCGCGCTGATGGTCGACCACCCGATCGCCACCGATCCGCGCGCGATCGACCTGATCGGGCCGTTGCTGACTGGCGGTACGGCGGTGGGGACGCAGCTTCATCCCTGGGTCAACCCGCCGTTCGACGAAGCGCTGACGCCGGGCAATAGCTTCGTCGGCAACCTGCCGCGCGCGCTCGAAGAGGCGAAGCTGGTGGCACTGACCGAAGCGATCACGACGGCCTTCGGAACGCGCCCGATGGCCTATCGCGCCGGGCGTTATGGGCTGGGGCCGGCAAGTTTCGATCTGCTGGCGGCGCATGGCTATCGTCTGGATAGTTCGATGCGGCCCGGCTTCGACTATGCGTTGGAAGGCGGCCCCGATTTCTCCGCGCTCGGCAACCATGCCTTTCGCGTCGGCGGGATCGTCGAGCTGCCGCTGACGACCGTCTTCACCGGTGCGGCCCGCGTGGGCGGGATGCCGCTCTATCGGTCGGCAGGACGCATTCCGAAGGGGAGGGCGGTGCTGGCACGATCCGGGCTGCTTCAGCGCATCCCGCTGACTCCGGAGGGCATTCCGGTGCGTGAGGCATTGGAAGCAGTCCGCGTCGCGATCGGCGAGGGCGTTCGCGTGCTGAGCTTCGCTTTCCACTCGCCCTCGCTCGTTCCCGGGCACACGCCCTATGTGAAGGATCAGGCGGATCTGGCGGCGTTTTGGGATTGGTGGGACAAGGTATTGGCCGAACTCGATCGCCTCGGCGCCAAAGCGGCAGGTCTGGACGATGTGATCGCAGCGGCGCTGGTGGGCCCGGCAGGACTTGAACCCGCAACCTAGCCGTTATGAGCGGCCAGCTCTAACCAGTTGAGCTACAGGCCCCACCCGTGAGGCGCACGACCCTAGCGGAGCTAGTGTCGAGACGCCGAACGCCGGCCGGCCTCGCGTTAGCGAGGACCGACGACGCGGGATTTACTCCCGCGTCGTCATTTAGCAAGCGACAGGAGCATCGCGCGGAAAAGTGGGCACCGGTTTTCCGCAGAAAGCGATGCGACCCCAGACAGCAAAATACTTCCCCCCCCGTTGCACTCGGGAGTTTTGCGGGCGGGCGTCCGCCGGACGCCCGCTGATTCCACAAAACTGGTCGGGGAGACAGGATTCGAACCTGCGACCCTCTGCTCCCAAAGCAGACGCGCTACCAGGCTGCGCCACTCCCCGACGCGGGCGTCCTCTAGGCGGCATTGATGCAGGCGGCAACCCGGCTCGTTCACGTCGCGTTTGACCGCCGACGATCAGTCTGGAGAGCACGCAAGAAGAAGGGGCAGCTCCCGGAGGAGCCGCCCCTCTATCGTGCCGGCGGGCCAGGCCCGACGGTGCGAAGTTACTTCTTGGCCGGGGCCGCGGCGTTTGCCGCTTCGGCGCGGATCGAATCGGCCGCGTTGTTCAGGCTGTCGGACGCATTGCTGACAGCGGCAGCGGCCGTGTTGTTGGTGAGGTCGCTGGCCTGATCCGAGAGATTGTCGGCTTCGGCCGCCAGATTGTCCGCAACCGCGTCGGCATTCGCCGCAGCCGGGGTCTGCGATTTGCAGGCCGCCAAGGACACCAGGCTCGCGGCGGCGAGAACAATGGCGATCTTCTTCATCTGGGTGCTCCCAAAAAGGTTACCGTCGTTTCGCAGCCGGGCCGATCTGCCCTTCGCGAAGCGAGAGGAATAACGGCGACAATGTGGCGGTCAACGACCAAATTGCCCCAACTCCCGGTTTGCGCCGAGCCGCACTCGCCGCTGCGGGCGTTTCACTCGCTCGTATTGGGCGTTACGGGCCCGAATTCCTCGGGCGCGTTGGCGACGATCGACAGCATTGTCGTCCAGGCGGCAACGTTCTGGCGCAATTGTTCCGGGTCGATCTTGTCGAGCGTGTCCTCGGGCGTGTGGTGCCAGTCGAAATAGCGCTGACCCGATTGGGCGAGCGTCACCGCGGGAACGCCGGTCGCGAGCACCGGGCCGACATCGGTCCCGCCACCCGCGACATCCTTGCCGCGGACGATGCCAAGCGGCGCCAGGGCGGCCGCCAGCCGATCGCCGACCGCCTTGGCGCTGTCCGGCAGGTTGGTGTTGAACCGCCAGACATTGTCGGCGCCGAAATCGGATTCGCTCGCCATCGCGAATTTTTCGCCGGCATGCGCCTTGGCATAAGCCGCGCCACCGAACCCGCCGGGTTCCTCGGCGCCGAACCACACGACGCGGATGGTGCGGCGCGGGCGGGGACCGTCGAGCAGGCGCTTGGCCGCCGCGGCGGTGATCGCGATACCCGCGCCGTCGTCGATCGCGCCGGTGGCGAGATCCCAGCTGTCGAGATGGCCGCCGATCAGGATCGTGCCGGCCTTGGGGTCGCTACCCGGCACTTCGGCGACGACGTTGCCCGATTCAGCGTCGGGCAGCATCTGCGGGGTGAGGACCAGCTTCATCGTCACCTTGTCCGTGCGCGCGAAGATGCGTTCGAGCTGCTCGGCGTCGGCGACCGACAACGCCCCCGCCGGGATCGGCGTCACGCCGGGTGCCCAATTGGTCCCGCCAGTATGCGGCCAGCGGCCCTTGTCGCTGCCGATCGAGCGGATGACGGTTGCGACCGCGCCCTTCTTGGCGGCGATGTTCGGACCGATGAAGCGCGCGCCGCCATAAGCGCCATAGCCGCTGCCGTCCTGCGTCGCCTTCATCTGGTTGGAGATGAACGCGATCTTGCCCTTCAGGCTGCCGTCGGGCGCAGCGACCAGGTCGCCGAGCGTCGGGAAATAGACGACCGGTGCGGTAATGCCCTCCGGCGGAGTCGCACCTGATCGGCCGAGCGCCGCGACGACGAGCTTCTGCGGATAAGGGCCGACAATCTCGGCCGTCTCCGCGCCGCGCACCCAGACGGGCATCTTGTAGGTTTCGATATGGACGTTCTGGAACCCGAGCTTCTTCAGGCGGATCACGGCCCAGGCCCGCGCGCGCGCTTCGGCTTCGGTCGCCGCCAGCCGCGGACCGACCTCGGTCGTCAGATCCTCGACGATATCCCAGGCGACCTGATCCTTGAGCGCGGCGTCGCGCGCCATGGCGACGGCGGGATCGACCTTGGCGGGCTCGGGCGCCGCATTGCGTTGCGCGAGGCCGATCGAGGGGAAGGTAAGGGCAAGCGTGGCGACGGACAGCATCAGCGGGATGCGCATAGGTTCAGGTCTCCTGCGACGAACAGCGCCCATGACGCCGGACGGCGCTGGGAGGACCCGTTGCTTAGAGCCGATACGCTCCGCCGAGCAAGCCTAGCGGGGCTTTCCAATCGGCAACCCAATCGCTATCTGGCCGCTCTACTTTTCCGGCAATTTCAAAACACGGAGCAACGCGCCGCCATGGCCGCCCAATACGCATATGTCATGAAGGACATGACCAAGTCCTTCCCCGGCGCCCCGAAGCCGGTGCTGAGCAACATCAATCTGCAATTCTATCATGGCGCCAAGATCGGCATTGTCGGCCCCAACGGCGCCGGCAAGTCGACGCTGATGAAGATCATGGCCGGCATCGACCAGGACTTTTCGGGCGAGGCGTGGCCGGGCGAGAACATCACCGTCGGCTATCTCGCGCAGGAGCCCGAGCTCGACCCGAACAAGTCGGTACTCGAGAACGTCAAGGACGGCGCGCGCGCCACGGCCGACATGGTCGACCGCTTCAACGCGATCTCGGCCGAAATGGGCGATCCCAAGGACGACACCGATTTCGACGCGCTGATGGAAGAGATGGGCGATCTCCAGGGCAAGATCGACGCGGTCGACGGCTGGACGCTCGACAGCCAGCTCGAACTGGCGATGGAAGCCTTGCGCTGTCCGCCGTCGGACTCGCCGGTGACCAGCCTGTCGGGCGGTGAGAAGCGCCGCGTCGCACTGACCCGGCTGCTGATCCAGAAGCCGTCGATCCTGCTGCTCGACGAACCGACCAACCATCTCGATGCGGAAAGCGTCGAGTGGCTGGAAAACCACCTCAAGGAATATGCCGGCGCGGTGCTGATGATCACCCACGACCGCTATTTCCTCGACAATGTGGTCGGCTGGATCCTCGAGATCGATCGCGGCAAATACTTCCCCTACGAGGGCAATTATTCGACCTATCTCGAAAAGAAGTCGAAGCGGCTCTCACAGGAGGAGCGCGAGGAGTCCGGGCGCCAGAAGGCGATCAAGGACGAGCTGGAGTGGATCCGGCAGGGCGCCAAGGCGCGCCAGACCAAGTCCAAGGCGCGTATCGCCAAGTTCGAGCAACTGGTCGAAGCGCAGCAGAACCGCTCGCCCGGCAAGGCGCAGATCGTCATCCAGGTGCCCGAGCGGCTGGGCGGCAAAGTGATCGAGGTCGAGAATCTCTCGAAATCCTATGGCGACAAATTGCTGTTCGAGAACCTGTCGTTCACGCTGCCGGCCGGCGGCATCGTCGGTGTGATCGGGCCCAACGGCGCGGGCAAGTCGACCTTGTTCAAGCTCATCACCGGGGCGGAACAGCCCGACGCCGGCAAGATCGATATCGGCACTACCGTCCGCCTAGGCTATGTCGATCAGAGCCGCGATCACCTAGACGACAAGAAGAATGTCTGGGAGGAAATCTCCGACGGGCTCGATTCGATGAAGGTCAACGGCTTCGATCAGTCGACCCGGGCCTATGTCGGCGCGTTCAACTTCAAGGGCGCCGACCAGCAGAAGAATGTCGGCAAGCTGTCGGGTGGTGAGCGCAACCGCGTCAACATCGCCAAGATGCTCAAGCGTGGCGGCAACGTGCTGCTGCTCGACGAGCCGACCAACGACCTCGACGTCGAGACCTTGGGCGCGCTCGAGGAAGCGATCGAGAATTTCGCCGGCTGCGCCGTGGTCATCAGCCACGACCGCTTCTTCCTCGATCGCCTGGCGACGCATATCCTGGCATTCGAGGGCAACAGCCATGTCGAATGGTTCGAGGGCAATTTCGAATCGTATGAGGAAGACAAAAGACGTCGTCTTGGGGATGCTGCAGACCGTCCTACGGCATTGGCCTATAAAAAGCTCACGCGTTAGCTTGATGGAGGAGACTCATAGGTCTCCTCCTGAAGAATATTCCATCGATGACGCGCTGCGTGACTACTTTGCACCAGTAATCCGCGATGCCGGATTCAAGGGTTCGGGTCGTAACTTCTGGCGTACCACCGACGCATTTGCTCTTGTGGTGAACGTTCAAGGATCGATGAGCGGCGGGAGGTTTGCCGTAAATCTGGGTATCCAGCCGCTGCTTCTCCTCGAGGAAGATCCAAGGAAGCTAAGGGAATATCGCTGTGATTTCCGGCAACGTCTGTCGGAAAACGACTGCGATCAGTGGTGGGACTATTCGACATCGGCATCATCGACCCGCGGAGCTGCTAAGGCAGCTGCGACAGTCTTCTCCACGATCGGAGTCCATGCGTTCGAGCAACAGACAGGCCCCGATGCGCCGATCCTAAACATCTCGGCTGCCGAGTTTTCCGAGACAGAAGAACGCTTTTCGGGCTTTCGAAACAATCTTACCCGAACAGCCCGTGCACTCGCTCTTCTTAGAGAAAAGCAAGGGGACAGGCCGGAAGCGGTCAAGTTCGCCGAAATAGCGCGCAGAGAAGCCGGCCGTGCGATCGGGCTCGCCAAGGAAATGACGGATTTGATCGAACGTGCTCGCTAGGCCGTGAACCTCTTCGTGAACCCTTTCACCGGCTGGCCCGCTTCGACATAGGCTTCGACATGGTCGACCCGCGCCAATGGCGGGCCGGCGCGGCATGCCTCGACCAGCGAGGCGACCGCATCCTCCTCCCCGGACGCCAATATCTCGACCGTGCCGTCGTTGCGGTTGCGCACCCAGCCGGTGACCCCCAAGGACTGCGCCTTGCGGATGGTAAAATCCCTGAAGCCGACCTGGTGCACTTTACCCGACACCACGACCCGCTGCATTATCCCCATAAACTTACAACCCTTTTGACGCGACCGCGGGGTTGATCCCCACTAATCGCGCCGAGACTAGCACCGGGTGTACCGAACCGTAGCGGTTTGATCCGCAGCCCGGCGTATCAGCGGGGCGATCCGGCGACGACTGCCGCTAATTTGCGCCGAACCGAAAGAGGTAGCTAGGAACACAGGACGAAATCAGGAGGATATGTGCCGATCATCCCGGTCTTGCTGAGCTGGGCGGTGGCCATGGCCACGACCACGGAAAGCCTGCCGCCGATCGACGGTGCGCTGCTGCCGGTTGGTGACGCTTGCTACGCGGTCCCTGCGCCGGAGCAGGGTAAATCCGCGGGCAATGTCCTGCGCCGTGTCGAGCGCATTGACGACAAGCGGCTGGCGATCACGATCATCTCGCGCTTCAACGAAGGTCCGCTGCTGACCAGCCGGATCGACGTGGCATTCCCCAGCTTGCGGCCAATCCGTACGATCGAGGAGACCGACAGCAAGACCGACTTGTCGGTACGCTATCGCGACGGCGAAGCGCGCGCGACAGTCACCGGCGGGGACGGACGACGCCAAACGAGTGAAGTTCCACTGCCCGGGCCGATTTGGGATGAGGAAACGATCGAATTCGTCCTGGCCGCGCTGCCGCTGGCCGAGGGTGTGCATTTCGACCTGCCCGTGTTCCATTTCGGTCGCGGACCCGGCGTGACCAGGATCGATGTCCGGCGTTCCATTTTGGCAGGGGGATTCGGTCGCGGCCCGATACCCGCCTGGGAAATCGAAGCCAGCACGCGATCGGACATGACGATCACTTTCCTGGTCGCGAAAGCCGATCGTCGGCTCCTGGCGGTCGATGTGAGCGGCGTGCGCTCGGTCCTGGGCGGCGATTGTTCGGGGTTGATCCGGTGAGAAAGCCGGAACCACGCTTGACGCGCCAGCGGCGCTTTCATAGCTGACGCACCATGACTGTCCTTACCATTCTCGAAGTACCCGATCCCGGCCTGCGCGCCGTTGCCGCACCCGTCAGCGAGGTCGACGCTTCGATCCGCGCCACGCTCGCCGACATGTTCGAAACGATGTACGCCGCGCGCGGCATCGGTCTCGCCGCGACCCAGGTGGGGATCGAAAAGCGTCTGGTCGTCATCGACCTGCAGGAGCCCGAGGAGGAAGGCGGCGAGCCCGTGCGCAAGCCGGCCGCGTTCGTGAACCCCGAACTGCTCTGGGTCAGCGAGGAAATGGCGGTCTATAACGAAGGCTGCCTGTCGATCCCCGAGCAATATGCCGAGGTTGCACGTCCCGCACGATGCCGCGTGAAGTGGCTCGACGGCGACGGCAAGGCGCACGAGGAAGAGATGGACGGCCTGATGGCGACGTGCATCCAGCACGAGATCGACCATTTGAACGGCGTGCTGTTCACCGACCATATCTCACGGCTCAAGCGCGACATGATCATGAAGAAGCTGGCCAAGGCGCGGAAGGCGGCTTGATCACCGTCGAAGGCGGCTGTCATTGCGGCCATGTCCGTTTCGAGTTGCGGCTCGAACGCCCTGAGGTCGAACTGCTCGATTGTGATTGCTCGATTTGCCGGATGACCGGCTATCTCCATCTGATCGTGCCCGATGCTCGCTTCCGCCAGACTGAAGGGCGTGGCGACGTCGTGCTGTATCGCTTCGGCTCGGGCCGGGCGCGGCACCTGTTCTGTCAGCATTGCGGGATCAAGAGCTTCTACCGTCCCCGCTCGCACCCCGATGCGATCAGCGTCAATTGGCGGTGTCTGGATGAGGACCATGGCCTGACCGCGACGATCGTGCCGTTCGATGGGAAGTATCCGGCCTGACCGTCATGCCAGCGAAAGCTGGCATCTCAAGCCGCATCGGCTAGCCTAACGTTATGGCGAAGGGCGGCTGGACCTACATCATGGCGAGCAAGCCGAGAGGGATGCTCTACATTGGCGTAACGGCCTATTTGGCGGAACGCGTTGATCAGCATCGCCGGGACGTCGGATCGGCGTGCTGCCGGCGCTATGCCATCAAGATTTTGGTCTTGGCCGAACCGCATGATGAAATCGAATACGCAATCGCCCGCGAGAAGGCGCTGAAGGCGTGGAAACGGACTTGGAAAATCGAGTTGATCGAGAGCGTTAATCCGGAGTGGGAGGACTTGTTCGACCGGATCGCGTGATCGCCTGAGACCCCAGCTTTCGCTGGGGTGACGTAGTTGAGGCGGGATCGATTAAAACAACCCCTCTATTTCCCCAGCCGGCCCGATCCTGATGCCTTCCGCCGCCGGCACGCGCGGCAATCCCGGCATGGTCATGATCTCGCCGCAGATCGCGACGACGAACCCGGCGCCGGCGGCCAGCCGCACTTCGCGCACCGGGACGATATGGCCGACCGGCGCGCCCAGTTTCGCCGGGTCGGTGGAGAAGCTGTACTGCGTCTTCGCCATGCAGACGGGAAGGTGCCCGTAACCCGCATCCTCCCAGCGTTTCAGCTGCGCCAGCACGCTCGGCTCGGCGGTGGCGTGCTCGGCGCGATAGAGGCGCGTCGCGACAGTGTTGATCTTGTCGAATAGCGGCATCGTATCGTCGTACAGCGGCGCGAATTGCGCGCCACCGCCATCGGCCAGCGCGGCGACGTGATGCGCCAGCGCCTCGGTGCCCGCGCTGCCGTCGGCCCAATGCGTGCAGACGATGGCGTCGCAACCGTTGGCAGCCGCGATCTCGCGCACGACGCGCATTTCATCCTCGGTATCGCTGTCGAAGCGGTTGATCGCGACGACCACAGGGACACCGAATTGACGGACATTCTCCAGGTGCCGCGCGAGATTGACCCCGCCAAGCCTCACAGCATCGGGGTCGGGGGTGCCGAGATCTGCCTTGGCGACCCCGCCATTCATCTTGAGCGCCCGGATCGTCGCGACGACCACCGCTGCGGAGGGTTTGAGGTCCGCCTGGCGGCATTTGATGTCGAAGAACTTCTCGGCGCCCAGATCGGCGCCGAACCCGGCTTCGGTCACGACATAATCGGCCAGGCCAAGCGCGGTGTTGGTCGCGATCACCGAATTGCAGCCATGTGCGATATTGGCGAAGGGGCCGCCATGGATCAGCGCCGGATTGCCCTCCAGCGTCTGGACCAGATTGGGCTTGATCGCCTCGGCGAGCAGCACCGCCATGGCGCCGTCCGCCTTGAGATCGCGCGCGGTGACCGGCTGGCGATCGCGCGTATAGGCGACGACGATCCGGCCGAGCCGTACTTCCAAATCCTCCAGGTCCTCCGCCAGGCACAGGATCGCCATCACTTCGCTGGCGACCGTGATGTCGAACCCGCTCTCGCGCGGGAAACCGTTGGCGACGCCGCCCAGCGATTGCGCGATGTCGCGCAACGCGCGGTCGTTCATGTCGAGCACGCGCCGCCAGACGATCCGGCGCACGTCGATATCGAGCGCATTGCCCCAATGCACATGGTTGTCGATCATCGCCGCGAGCAGATTGTGCGCGCTGGTGATGGCGTGGAAATCGCCGGTAAAATGAAGGTTGATGTCCTCCATCGGCACCACTTGGGCATAGCCGCCGCCGGTCGCGCCACCCTTGGTCCCGAAACACGGCCCCAGGCTCGGCTCGCGCAACGCCAGCATCGTCTTCTTGCCGATCCGGTTGAGCGCGTCGGCGAGCCCGACCGAGGTGGTCGACTTGCCCTCACCGGCAGGCGTCGGACTGATCGCGGTGACCAGGATCAATTTGCCGAGGTCGCGCGGGACGGGGAGGTGCTCGCGGATCAGTTTGGCCTTGTATTTGCCATAGGGTTCGACCGCGTCGACCGGGATGCCTGCTTTGTCGGCGATCTGCTGGATGGGATGAAGGGTCGCGGCCCGCGAAATCTCGATATCGGAGAGCATGATGGCTTCTTAGCCGCCCCGCACGCCCGTCGTCACCCCGCGTCCGTAATGAAATTGGGACTGTCCTAGCTGGGCTGTTCGATCTATGTTCCTGCGATGATCGAGTGTCGCGGGTGAATTGTGGTTGAATTGGTGATTGCCGCGCTGGGTGCGCTCGTCGTCGGGTTGGTGATCGGCTGGCTGGTGGCGTCACGCCGTGGCGTGGCCGAACTGGCGGCCGCCAAGGTGCATGCCGATCAGCATGACATGACGCGCCAGCAGTTGCTCGCCGTGACGGCCGAGCGCGACACGACGATGCGCGCGCTCGACGCGCATCAGGCGGCCTCGCGCGAGCGTGAGCTGGCGTTCGAGGCGCGGCTGGTCGAAATCGTCGCTGCCAAAGAAGCGCTGGCGGCGCAATTCGCCGAGGTCGGGCAGCGGCTGTTCGACGACGCCCAGACCAAATTCCTTCAGCGCGCCGACGAGCGGTTCAAGGAATCGGAAGCGACCAGCGGCCAACATCTCCGCGCCTTGCTCCAGCCTGTCCACGAACGCCTGCAGCGCTACGAAGAAGGCGTGGCCAAGGTTGAGGCCGATCGCCGCGATGCGTTCGGTACGCTTCACGGCCAGATCGAAGCAATGCGCGTCGGGCAGGAATCGGTACGCTCGGAAGCGTCCAAGCTGGTCAATGCGCTGCGTAACGCGCCCAAGGCGCGCGGGCGCTGGGGCGAGCAGCAATTGCGCAACGTGCTCGAGACGTGCGGGTTGAGCGAGCATGCCGATTTCCAGGCGGAAGTCAGCGTCGACGATGGCGAGGGCGGGCGGCTCAGGCCCGACGTCATCATTCGCGTGCCGGGCGGCAACGCACTGGTGATCGACGCCAAGGTGTCGCTCAACGATTATCAGGACGCGTTCGGCGCGATCGATGACACTGAACGCGCCGCCGGGCTGGTGCGCCACGCGGCGTCGATGCGGGCGCACGTCCAGGCGCTCGGCGCCAAGGCCTATTGGACGCAATTCGACGACGCGCCCGATTACGTGATTATGTTCGTGCCGGGGGAGCATTTCCTGTCCGCGGCGCTCGAGCAGGACCCGACCCTGTGGGATTTCGCGTTCGACCGCCGCGTCCTGCTAGCGACGCCGACCAACCTCATCGCGATCGCGCGCACCGTCGCCGCGGTCTGGCGGCAGGAGAAATTGGCCGGGGAGGCGCGGCAGATCGCCGAGCTGGGTAAGGAACTCTATGCCCGCCTGTCGGTGATGGGCAGCCATGTAGCGCGGTTGGGACGCAATATCGGGCTCGCCAACGATGCCTATAATGCGTTCGTCGGCAGCCTCGAGACGCAAGTGCTGACCCAAGCCAAGCGGTTCGAGGATTTCAATATCGACACCGGCGGGCGGGCAATCGAGTCGCCGCCGATGGTCGAGCAATCGCCGCGCCCGCTGGTGAAGCTTGCGTCGGTCGGTGAGATAGGGGATCGTTCGTCGGAGGGATGATCCTCGTGCCTGTTGGGGAGCGGGTCGATGACGAAAATGGTCGGATTGCTGATTGCCGCGATGCTGACGGCGGTGCCAATGGCCGCCGCGGGGCAGGATAAAGACCGTGACTCCGCCGCCGAGGCGACAATCAGCCAGGCTTTCTCCGCGATCCAGGCCGGTGATCCGGCGCGAGCCTTGGCCACGGTCGAGCCGGTCGTCGCGTCATTCGACAAGGAATTTTCGGGCGAGAAGCGCCATATCTTCTGTTCGCAGACAGCCGAACAGGACGGCTATTATCTGACCACCGCCGATGGCGGGGCGGACAATGTTCGACTCGTGACGGTGGTGTGGTGCGAGGCGTTATATGTCAAAGCGTTCGCGTTGGTCGATCTCGAGCGGCTCGACGATGCCCAATCGGCGTTCGAGAGATTGGTGACTTTTGCTCCGAAACACGCTCGGTATCTCAATGAGTTAGGCTATGTTCTTCTGAAGAAGAAAGAATGGCAGCACTCGATCGACACTTATAGAAACGCCGAAGCTGCGGCGACTTTCACTCCCAAGCGGCGCGATTACGAGCGGTGCGTGTCGTTCCGCGGAATCGGTTACGACCTCGTCGAACTCGGGCGGCTCGACGACGCCGAAGCCGCCTATCGCAAATGCCTGGCGATCACCCCGGATGAGCCAAAGTCGCTGCGCGAGATCGAGTATATCAAGGAGCAGCGCAAGAAAACGACGTGATGCCGTTCGCCTGACTGCGTCTCCGGCGATATGAACGGGGGCTCGGGTGATCGCTACAGTCCGAGGCCGTTCAGTCGATACGGGTCAGCGTGGCGTTGCCTTTGGCGCTCGACAAAGTGAGCGTTCGGTCGCGCAGCGCGACGCGCGCTGGGCCGGCGATGATCGACAGGAACTTGCCTTCGACCTCCATGCCCGGCCCCGGACACGCCATCTTGGTCGAGATCACCCGGCTTGCGCTCAGACTGCCACGATCGATGCGATAGGCGCCGCCAAAGCTGTTGCAGCCGGCGTTCCCGGTGATGCGGTCGCCCTCGAAGCGTATCTCGGTCGCACGGGCGGTGCGGACCGGGCGTCCGTCGATGCTGGCAATCGTCCAGTGCGATCCGTCGAGCGCGGCGGCGTCCAGCACGGGATCGCCGCCACAGCCCTTGACGCTGCGCCGGCCGGTCGTGACGGTGACACGATCGGGAAATTTGCGGTCGCTCATCCCGTCGCTGCACGGCGCGCGGGTAATATCGACGACGATCCGCCGCGTGACATAGCGCCGTCCATTGAAACTGGGCCGCGCCGTGGGCGCCTTGACCCGAATCCGCGTCTTTCCATAATCGCCGGCATAATTGATCCAGCCGCGTTCGATGGTCAGCGTCCAGCCGGGTTCGGTGCCGACCGCGCGATAGGTCTCGGTCCTGGCCGAGGCGGGCAAAGCGAGGAACAGCGCGGGGAGGGCGAGGGTCGCGGCGAGCTTCATGGCATCTCTCCTTTGGCCAGGCTCATAGCCTAGTCCGGCTGAACCGGCCATGTCGGCCATATTCAGCAGCGATGCTGGGCGAGCACTTCATACGCCATTACCGCGGTCGCCACCGCGGCGTTCAGGCTGTCGGCCTTGCCCAGCATCGGTAATTTGACCAGCAAGTCGCATTCCGCCTCATAGGCGTCAGGCAGGCCTTGCGCCTCGTTGCCGGTGAGCAGGAAGGTCGGCGCCTGATACGCCGCACCGCGATAATCGTGGTCGGTCTGCAGACTGAGCCCGACGAGTTGCCCCTGTCCGGAGCGCAACCAGGGCAGAAACTCGTCCCAGCGCGCCTGCGCGATCGGCACCGTGAATAGCGCGCCCATGCTTGCGCGTACCGCTTCGACCGAAAAGGGATCGACGCAATCGTCGACCAGGATCAGCCCGCCGGCGCCGACCGCATCGCCGGTGCGCAGGATCGTGCCGAGATTGCCGGGATCGCGCAGCCGCTCGGCGACCAGCCAGATCGGCGAGGTCGAACGGTCGAGCGCGTCGAGTGGCGTGGTGAATTCGGGAAAGACGCCGACTACCGCCTGCGGATTGTCCTTGCCCGACAATTTGGAGAGGATGTCGTGACTGGTCTCGATCGCTTCGCCACCCGCGCTTTCCACGGCGCCGACCAGCGCCAGGACCAGCGGATGTCTCGCGCTGTCGGCCGCGAAGAACAGATATTCCGGCAGGCGTCCCGCTTCGCGCGCCTCGGTCAGGATGCGCAGTCCCTCGGCGAGAAACAGACCCTCCGCCTTGCGATGCTTCTTGTCGCGCAAGCTGCGGACGCGCTTGACCAGGGTGTTGGAGAAAGCGGTGATCTCGCGGGGCATGATGGGTTCCTAGCGAACCCATCACCCCAGCGGAAGCTGTGGCGGTCACCGCAGCGGGAGCTCTAACCGTCACCCCAGCGTAGGCTGGGGGCTCACGCAGTATTTTCCCCTCATGAGATGCCAGCTTTCGCGGCCATGACGGATTGGGGAGGGAGTCAGTCTTCGCCGAACTTGGCCTCGACCAACTCGCACAGCGCGCCAACCGCGGTCTCCGCGCCGTCGCCATCGGCGCTGATCGTGATCGTGTCGCCCATCGCCGCGCCCAGCATCATCAGGCCCATGATCGAGGTGCCGGTGACCGCCGGGCCGTCCTTGACCACCTGGATCTCGACCGACTGGGTCGAGGCGAGAGTGACGAACTTGGCCGATGCCCGCGCATGCAGGCCGCGCTTGTTGATGATCTGCACTGTGCGGCTGATCGCCGGCATCAGGCAGCGGCCTCGCCGAGCGCCTCGGATGCCACTGCGATATATTTCCTGCCCGCCTCACGCGCGGCGATCACCGCGTCCACCACCTTCATCGACTTGCGCGCCGACGCTAGGCGAATCAGCATCGGCAGGTTGATTCCCGCGATCACTTCGACTCGCCCGCGCTCGAGCAGCGAGATTGCGAGGTTCGACGGCGTGCCGCCAAACAGGTCGGTCAGCACGATCACGCCCTTGCCGTCATCGACCTTGCCGATCGCCGTGGCGATATCGGCGCGGCGCGCTTCCATATCGTCGTCAGGGCCGATCGCGATCGACTCCACGCGCTCCTGCGGACCCACGACATGTTCCATTGCGGTCACGAACTCGGACGCGAGCCGTCCGTGCGTCACCAAAACCAGACCGATCATGCGTTTGCTTACTATCCCAAACCCGTCCGCGGCGCACCCTCCAAGGAGTCCTGCGGTGCCGCCCCCAGATCTCGATGCGTGACCGTGGGCGAAAACCCGGCGTCGCGCAACCGCTTCGCGATCTGTTCCGTGACATGGACCGAGCGGTGACGCCCGCCGGTGCAGCCGAAGGCTATGGTAACATAGGCTTTTCCCTCGGCCCGGTAGCGCGGCAGGAGGAGCAGGAGCAGGTCCTGGATCTGCTTCATGGCGTCATCATAGGCCGGATCCGCGGCGACATACGCCGCCACATCGGCGTCGAGTCCCGTTCCGGGGCGCAATTTCTCGTCCCAATGCGGGTTGCGCAGGAATCGCATGTCGAACACCAAATCGGCGTTGCGCGGGACACCGCGGGCATAGCCAAACGACATCACCGACAAAGTCGGTTCGCCCAGACCGTCGCCGCCGAACGTCGCGCGCACCTGTTGCGCGAGCTCGTTCGACGACAGATCGGTCGTGTCGATCAAGCGGTTGGCCCAGCGCCGCAGCGGGGCGAGCAATTCGCGTTCGCGTGCGATGCCGTCGCTCGCCGGGCGGTCGAGCGCGAGCGGATGGCGCCGCCGGGTCTCGGCATAACGCCGCTCGAGCTCGGCGCCGCTGCAATCGAGGAACAACGTACCGATGTCATAACCATGCTCGGCGCGCAGCGTCTTGATGCGTTTGACGATGCTCTCGGGATCGAAGTCGCGCGTCCGTGCGCCGATTCCGACCGCCAACGGCGAATCGCTCTCGGTGCTCTCCGACAAGGGCGTGCTCAGCAGCCGGTCGAGCAACCGCAGCGGCAGATTGTCGACGGTTTCCCAGCCGAGATCCTCGAGCGTCTTGAGCACGGTCGACTTGCCTGCGCCGGACAATCCGGTGACCAGCAGGATCTCCTTGGCGCGAGTCACGCCTTCGTGCCGACCAGGTGCCGCAACGCCAGTTCGACCTTGATCGGCGCCGAGGCCGTACGCGAATCGACCGCGATCTCGCGAATGTCGAGCCCGGCGATGCGGCGGACGTCATCCGCCAGCGGCAACCGCTCGGGCGCATCGGTCAGGCGAATGAGCAGGGCTACCGGGATCTTCTCAACATATGCCGTCTCGAGGAGGCCCAGCCCGCGCACCTCGATCTTGCCGGCGATCGTGTCGGGCGGCGACGCGATCAGTTCGCCGCCGGCGCGCTGAAGCAAAGTGTAATCGTCGCTGATCAGCGTAGCGCCGCGGTCGATCAGGCGCAGCGCGAGGTCGGACTTGCCGGCCCCCGATTCGCCTTCGATCAATACCGCGCGCCCGTCGATGGCGACGCTGGAGACATGTAGGGTTTCAAATGAGAGCCCGGTCGCGATGGCTGCCTCCCTAGCCTGGAGCGAGCGGCAGCCGGACGACGAATCTGGCCCCACTCAGACGGTCTTCACGCGATTCGACCGCGATGGTGCCCTGATGCCCCTCGACGATCGTCCGCGCAATGGCGAGCCCTAGCCCGGAATGCTTGCCGAATTCCTCATTTTCCGGGCGGATAGATTGAAAACGCCGGAACACCGCTTCACGCGCCTCTTCGGGGACGCCCGGGCCTTCGTCCTCGACCCGGATCACCAAATCGTCGTCGGCAAGGGTCGCGGCAACCGTGATCAGGCCATTGTCGGGGGAGAAGGACACGGCATTGTCGAACAGATTCTCGAACACCCGTTCCAGCCGGGCGCCTTCGCCCATCACCAATGCGCCGCCGCGCACGCGATTGTCGAACCGGATGCGCACACTGCGTTCGATCCCGCGCGTGGTGCGTTGCTCGATCAGCGCGGCGAGCATCGCCAGCACGTCGACGGCATCGAACTTGGCGCGGCTGAGCTGGGCGTCGAGCCGCGATGCCTCTGAGATATCGGTGATCAGCCGATCCAGCCGGTGCACATCGTCGCGCACGACCGCCAGCAACCGTTCCTGCAGCGCAGGATCCTTGACGTGCGCCAGCCCGTCGACCGCCGATCTGAGCGAGGCGAGGGGGTTTTTCATTTCGTGCGTGACGTCGGCGGCGAACGCCTCGGTGGCGTCGATCCGTGCCCGCAGCGCCTGACTCATGTCGCTCAGCGCGCGGGCCAGGCTGCCGATCTCGTCACGGCGCGAGGGCAGCCGCGGGACGACGACCTCGCGCGCGCGCCCCAGCCGGACCCGGACCGCGGCGCGCGACAACCGGCGCAGCGGCCGCACGATCGTCCGCGCCAGGAACAGCGACAGGAAGATCGACACCAGGCTGACGATCGCCAGCACGACCCCCAGCCGGAAACGTTCGAGCCGTACCGTCTGGGTCACGTCGCGGGCGTTGACCGTCGTCATCACGACCTCGCCGTCGCCCAAGCCCGCCGCTGCGGTGATGACAGGGGTACGATCGGGCGCGCGCCAAACCGTTGCCGGCGCGACTTGAGCGGTGCGGGCGGTGCGCACGTCGGGCCACTCACTGCCGGCCTTGCGCTCGCGATAGAGCGGCGCGCGCGGCGCGTTGACCACGGTGTCGATGATCGCATCCAAGAATCGCGCCGCTTGCAGACCCCAACCTTCCTTGTTCGGGTCGATCAGCACGAAATTGCGCAGACCCATCGCGCGCGTGTCGGCGATCGGGGTGCCGTCGGCGGCGAACAGCCGGATGCGTGTGTCGGTATCGCGGGCGAGGCGCAGCGCCAGGTCGTTGCGGTGATCGGCCGGCGTCGACACCATCGCCGCCGCGATCAGCCGCGCCTCGCGACTCGCCTGGGCGGTGCGGTTGTCGAGAATCCGCGTCCGGTACGAATCGAGGTAGAAGAACCCGCCCGCAAGCAGCGCCAGCGCGAAGATATTGAGCGCGAGAATGCGCGCGGTGAGCGAAATCCGACCCGACCATTTGAGCGTCAGGTCACGGCCTTCACCCTCCGCCTCACTCCTCCGAGAAGCGGTAGCCGGCGCCATAGAGCGTTTCGATCGCATCGAATTCGGCATCGACCTCGCGGAACTTGCGCCGGACGCGCTTGATATGGCTGTCGATCGTGCGGTCGTCGACATAGATGTCGTCCTGATACGCCGCATCCATCAACTGATTGCGCGTCTTGACCACCCCGGGCCGTTGCGCAAGCGCCTCGAGGATCAGGAATTCGGTCACGGTCAACGTCACGTTGTCGCCGGCCCAAGTCACACGATGCCGTGCCGGGTCCATCTGCAGGCGGCCGCGGTCGATCGCGGTTTCGGCGGGCGGCTCGTCGCCGCCGGCGCTGGCATGGCTCAATTCGGTACGACGCAGGATCGCGCGGATGCGGGCGATCAACAGGCGTTGGCTGAACGGCTTGGCGATATAATCGTCCGCGCCCATGGCGAGCCCCAGCGCCTCGTCGAGCTCGTCATCCTTGCTGGTCAGGAAAATGACCGGGATCTGATTCTTCTCGCGAAGCCGCCGCAGCAGCTCCAGCCCGTCCATCCGCGGCATCTTCACGTCGAAGATCGCCAGGTCGGGCGGATTGTCGACCAGCGCCTTCAACGCGGTTTCGCCGTCCGAATAGACCCGGGTCAGAAACCCTTCGGCCTGCAGCGCGATCGACACCGAGGTCAGGATGTTGCGATCGTCATCGACGAGCGCGATAGTGGCCGTCATCGTCCGGACAGATCCCAAAGCATAGCGCGGCTTGCCTAGGCGAAACCTTTGCGCCGGTAAACCATTCGCCCATTTGACGGACGCATGGAGCGGTTCTATGCGCCCGGGATAACGAGGATGCATACGTATGCGGGATCAACCCGCAGCGTGCGATATTCGGAGGAAAAATGATCGATCGAGTCCCTACGCAGGGGCTGGACGCGCAGGGCATTGCTACTGCCGCCAAGCTTTATTGGAATCTGGAAACGGCCGCGCTCGTCGAGCATGCGATCGCCCGCGGCGAAGGTCATCTCGCCGCCGACGGACCGTTGGTGGTCGCCACCGGGCGCCACACCGGGCGCTCGGCGCAGGACAAGTTCATTGTTCGCGATGCCGAGACCGAGTCGACGGTCTGGTGGGGCAAGACCAACAAGGCGATGAGCCCGGAAGGGTTCGCGGCACTGAAGGCGGACTTCCTTGCGGCGCTGGGCGAGCAGGACACGCTGTTCGTGCAGGATCTGTTCGGCGGCTCGCAGCCCGCGAACCGGGTCAATGTTCGCGTGATCACCCAGCTCGCCTGGCACAGTTTGTTCATCCGCACGATGCTGGTCCGCCCGGCGGCGCATGAACTGGCGGGGTTCGAGGCAGAGTATACCATCATCGACCTGCCGAGCTTCCGCGCCGATCCCGAGCGTCATGGCTGCCGTAGCGAGACGGTGATCGCGGTCAATTTCAGCGAGAAGCTGATCTTGATCGGTGGCACGCAATATGCCGGCGAGATGAAGAAGTCGGTGTTCGGGCTGTTGAACTATTTGCTGCCGGTCAAGGGCATCATGCCGATGCATTGCTCGGCCAATATCGGGCCTGAAGGCGGATCGGCGGTGTTCTTCGGCCTGTCGGGCACTGGCAAGACGACTTTATCCGCGGACGCCAGCCGCACGCTGATCGGCGATGACGAGCATGGCTGGTCGGACGATGCGGTGTTCAATTTCGAAGGCGGTTGCTACGCCAAGATGATCCGCCTGTCGGCCGAGGCCGAGCCGGAAATCTACGCGACCACCAAGCGCTTCGGCACCGTGCTCGAGAATGTCGTGATGGATCCGGAGACGCGAATTCTCGACCTCGATGACAACAGCCTCGCGGAGAATTCACGTGGCGCGTATCCGATCGACTTCATCCCCAACGCCTCCGCTGCCAACATGGGACCGGTGCCGCGCAATATCGTGATGCTGACCGCCGACGCGTTCGGCGTGTTGCCGCCGATCGCCAAGCTCACGCCCGACCAGGCGATGTACCACTTCCTGTCGGGCTATACCGCCAAGGTCGCGGGCACCGAGATCGGCGTGACCGAGCCCGAAGCGACCTTCTCGACCTGCTTCGGCGCACCCTTCATGCCGCGGCATCCGTCGGTCTACGGCAATCTGCTCAAGGAACGGATCGCCAAGGGGGGCGTCGATTGCTGGCTGGTCAATACTGGCTGGACCGGCGGCAAATATGGTGTTGGCAAGCGGATGCCGATCAAGGCGACGCGCGCGCTGCTCAACGCGGCGCTCGACGGCAGCCTGAACGACGCCGAGTTCCGCACCGATCCCAATTTCGGCTTCCAGGTGCCGGTCGCGGTGCCGGGCGTCGACAGCGCGATCCTCGATCCGCGCGAGACCTGGGCGAACAAGGCTGAATACGACGCGATGGCCGCAAAGCTGGTCGATCTGTTCGTCGAGAATTTCGCGCAATTCGCGGACCATGTCGACGAAGGGGTGCGACAATCCGCGCCCCGGACCCCTGCCACCGCTGAATAGGGCTCGGCATTAGGTCGGGCCTCTCCGAAGGAAGCCCGACCGATGACCGACCATGAGATCCGCTTCTTCGCCGATGATGCCGCCGTCCGCCATGTGGGGGAGGGGCTACTAGCGCGTACCTTGCCCAAGGCGGAGTGGACGCATGAGGCGCACCTTGCCGCGTGCCTGTGGCTGCTGACCGAGCGGCCCGATATCGATGTCGAACGCGACCTGCCGGCGATCATTTCCGGCTATAACGAGGCAGTCGGCGGGGTGAATGACGCCACACAGGGCTATCACCACACGATCACGCTGACCTATATCGTGGCGATACGTCGCTTCCTCGGGTCAGTTCGCAGCGACTTGCCATTGGTGGAAAAGGTCAATGCGTTGCTTGCGGCGCCCGAGGGGCGGCGTGACTGGGCCCTCACGCTTTATTCGCGCGACCGCTTGTTCTCGATACAGGCCCGGCTCGGCTATTTGCGTCCCGATCTGGCTTCCTGACCGCACCGCAACCGCGTATCTGACGGGAAGCTGGAGTCGTTTCGTCTCCGGTCCAGTGAAAGGAAGTTCTATGTCGTTGCTCGATGGCATTCTCTCGCAGGTAAGTTCGAACGCCGACGTCCAGAACCTCGCCGCCAAGGTCGGGATCACGCCCGAGCAGGCCGAGAGCGCGATCATGGCGCTGGCCCAATCGCACACCGCGCCCGGCGATACCGTGGAAGGTGCGGCCGCATCGACCGGCCTGGGCTCTGACGTGCTGAGCCAGATCGTCGGCCATATCGGTGGCGAAGGCTCGCTCGGTCAGTTCGCGACCTTGATCAACAGCGGCGAGAATTCGGGTATCCTGGGTCAGCTCGGCGGTTTCGCCTCAAGCCTGTTCGGCGGCGGCAACAAGGCCTGAGGGAAAGAGCTCAGGCGAGCTCGACCGATAAGACGCTCCCGGTGGCACCCGTGATCCGCACGAGTGCCCCGGCGGGCGCATCCGGTCCCGTGGCGCTCCAGGCGCCGTCACCCACCTTTACTCGACCTTCGCCGGCGACGATCGCCTCGCATACCTCGACGGTCTTGCCGATCAGTTTGGCGGTGCGGTCGTTCAATCCGTGCGAAGGGCTGGCCAAGCGGTCGCGATGATACCATCGCCGGCCGATCGCGACGGCAGCCGCGCTGAACGCTGCGAACAATAAAGCCTGCACGATCCAGCCCAGTCCCGGGATCACCAGCACGACGAACCCGGTCAGCGCCGCACCGGCGGCGATGAAGATCATGAAGAATCCCGGCGCGATCAATTCCGCGATCGCCAGTGCCAGTGCGGCGGCGAGCCACAAGGCGCCCAAGCTCCACTCCAATCCGAACAGCGTCATGATGATATTCCTATCGTGTCCGCGGTGCCGAAGGGTTGCTCGGTGAGCCCGCAGGGGTGCCCAGCGCATCGCGCGCCAGTTCGCCGATGCCGCCCAACGTGCCCATCAATTGCGTCGCCTCGACCGGGAACAGGATCGTCTTGGCATTGGGCGAGGTCGCGAACAGCCCGATTGCCTCGACATATTTCTGCGCGATGAAATAGTTGATCGCCTGGGTGCTGCCGCCTTCGATAGCGTCGGACACCATCTTGGTCGCGGTGGCTTCGGCCTGGGCGGAGCGTTCGCGCGCCTCGGCGTCGCGGAACGCCGCTTCCTTGCGACCCTCGGCCTCCAGGATTTGCGCCTGCTTCTGACCCTCGGCGCGGTTGATTTCGTTCTGACGGGCAGCTTCGGACTCGAGGATCGTCGCGCGCTTTTCGCGCTCGGCCTTCATCTGGCGAGTCATTGCGTTGACGATGTCGGCAGGCGGACGAATGTCCTTCAACTCCACGCGCGTGATCTTGACGCCCCAGGCCTCGGTCGCGTGATCGACCACCGAGAGTAGCCGCGCGTTGATCTCGTCGCGCTTGGACAGCAATTCGTCGAGGTCCATCGAGCCCATCACGGTGCGCAGATTGGTCGTCGCCAGCTGCATGATCGCGACATAGAGGTCGCTGACCTCATAGGCTGCCTTCGCCGCGTCGAGCACCTGGAAGAACACCACGCCGTCGACGGCGACCATGGCATTGTCCTTGGTGATGATCTCCTGGCCCGGAATATCGAGCACCTGCTCCATCATGTTCACGCGGCGGCCGATCCGGTCGAACATCGGCGTGATGAAGGTCAGGCCGGGTTGCGCCACATAAGTGAACTTGCCGAAGCGCTCGACGGTATATTGATAGCCCTGGCGCACGACCTTGATCGCGCTGAGTATGTAGATCAGTACGACGACCGCGACCAGCAATCCGATAATGGCACCCATCAGCGCTCCCCCAAAAGCCCCTTCGGCCAACGCCGAACTCGTTGCGATAGTAGCAGATCGTGGGCGCCAATATAGCGAAATGCGACGTGCGCGCTCGGCCCCTAGCTAATCCGGCGGCCCGCGTTTACATGGACCGCCAACCCTCGATTCGAGAGATTGGCACTCCCCATGAATATCCGCCTCGGCCTGACCTTTGACGACGTATTGCTCGTACCAGGGGAGTCCGACGTCTTGCCGAGCGGGGCTGACACCAGCACGCGCCTGACCCGTGGCATCGCATTGTCGATCCCGATCCTGTCCTCTGCGATGGACACGGTGACCGAAGCGGACATGGCGATCGTCATGGCGCAATTGGGCGGGATCGGCGTGCTCCACCGTAATTTGTCGGTCGAGGAACAGGTCGCCGCGGTTCGCGCGGTCAAGCGCTATGAAAGCGGCATGGTGGTCAACCCGATCACCATCGCCCCCAACGCCACCCTTGCGGAGGCGCAAGCATTGATGGCGCATCACCGCATCAGCGGCATTCCGGTGACCGAGACCGATGGCAAATTAGTCGGTATCCTGACCAATCGCGACGTGCGCTTCGCCGGCAATCCGAAGCAGCCGGTGTCCGAATTGATGACCAAGGACAATCTGGCGACCGCTTCGATCGGCGTCCGCCACGAAGAGGCTCGACACCTGCTCCACCAGCGCCGGATCGAAAAGCTGCTGGTGGTCGACGACGATTACAAATGCGTCGGGCTGATCACCGTCAAGGATATCGAGAAGGCGGTCACCTACCCCGATGCGACCAAGGACGAAGCGGGCCGGCTGCGCGTCGCTGCCGCGACCACGGTCGGGGATAAGGGGTTCGAGCGCACCGCAGCTTTGGTCGATGCCGAGCTCGATCTGGTGGTGATCGATACCGCCCATGGCCACAACAAGGACGTCGCCCGCGCGGTCGAGCGCGTGAAGAAATTGTCGAACTCGGTGCAGGTCATCGCGGGCAATGTCGCGACAGGCGAAGCGACGCGCGCGCTGATCGATGCCGGCGCCGACGGGATCAAGGTCGGGATCGGCCCGGGATCGATCTGCACGACGCGCGTGGTCGCCGGCGTGGGCGTGCCGCAGCTGACCGCGGTGATGGATTGCGCCGAAGAAGCGGCCAAGGCGGGCGTTCCGGTCATCGCCGATGGCGGCATCCGCACCTCGGGCGATATGGCCAAGGCGCTGGCGGCGGGCGCGTCGACCTGCATGATCGGGTCGTTGCTCGCCGGTACCGAAGAGGCTCCGGGCGACACCTTCCTGTACCAAGGTCGCGCATACAAATCGTATCGCGGCATGGGCTCGGTCGGCGCGATGGGCAGGGGATCGGCCGACCGCTATTTCCAGGGCGATATCAAGGATCAGATGAAGCTGGTGCCCGAAGGCATCGAGGGCCAGGTCGCGTTCAAGGGGCCGGCGCGCGACGTCATTCATCAGCTGGTCGGCGGCATTCGCGCGGCGATGGGCTATACCGGATCGCAGACGATCGCCGAACTCCAGAAGCGCGCGCAATTCGTCCAGATCACCGGCGCGGGCTTGCAGGAAAGCCATGTCCACGACGTGACGATCACGCGCGAGGCGCCGAATTACCCGACACGATGACGCCGGGTGCACGCCTGGCGGCGGCGATCGAGTTGCTCGATGCCGTCATCGCTGCTGCGCGCGAAGGCGGCGCGGCTGCGGACACGCTGATCGCTCGCTATTTCGCGACGCGGCGCTATGCCGGATCGAAGGACCGCCGCGCGGTGCGCGAGCTGGTCTATGAAGCCATTCGCCGTTTCGGCGAGCCGCCCGCATCGGGACGCGCCGCGATGGTCGCGCTCGCCGATATCGACCCGGCAGTCGCGGCGCTGTTCGATGGCTCGGCGCATGCCCCGCCGGCGATCGATCCCGACGAACCGCGCTCGGTCGAAGCGCGCGTGCCGGGCTGGCTGGGCCGGCGATTGGCGGAATCGGGGCTGGATCAAGCCGACATCGACAGTCTGATCGATCGAGCGCCGCTCGACCTCCGCGTCAATCGGCTGCGGACCACGCCCGCCGAACTGGCCGACCAGTTCGCCGAGGCAACTTTGGTCGACGGCGCGCCCGATGCGATGAGGCTCCCGACCGGAACCATGGTCGACCAGGTGCCGGCCTGGCAGGCAGGGCTGATCGAAATCCAGGATGTCGGCAGCCAGTTGGTCGCCGCGGCAGCGCGCGCGGAACCAGATATGCGAGTGATCGACCTGTGCGCCGGGGCGGGCGGCAAGGCACTGACGCTGGCCGCGGCGATGGACAATCATGGGGTGGTGCTCGCGACCGATGTCGATCGCACTCGATTGTCGCGCCTTGCGCCCCGCGCCGAGCGTGCGGGCGCGACGATCATCGAGACGCGGTTGCTTGACGGCGATCGCGAGGCCGCCGCGCTGGAGGATTGGACCGATCGCGCCGATGTCGTGCTGATCGATGCGCCCTGTTCGGGTACCGGCACGTGGCGACGCAACCCGGAGGCGCGCTGGCGGTTAAGTCCGCCACGGATCGCCCGCCTCGCGGCGACGCAGTCCCGCCTGCTCGATCTTGGCGCCACGCTCGTCCGTCCGGGTGGCGCACTGGTCTATATCGTCTGCTCGCTGCTCGACGCGGAAGGGGCAGGGCAGGTCGACCGCTTCCTCGCTGATCACCCCAGCTGGACCGCCGAAGAGCCGATCGAACAGGGGCGCCCGCGCGGCGCCGGTAAACGGCTGACCCCCGCGCACGATGCGACTGACGGCTTTTTTGTCGCGCGGCTGATCCGGCCATGCTAGCCGGTGGCATTGTGCCCCGTGTGGAGACGATCATGCGTTTTTCGCCCGTAGCGCTCGCAATCGCTTTGGCGGGATTGAGCGTTTCGACTTCCTTGCAAGGCCAGCGCGCCGATGCGCAGATCGACCCGCGGTCGATGGCCTTGCTGATGCAGGGCCGCGCCGCGGCCGCGTCGGGAAACCTCGATGGCGCGACCGACCTGATCGAAACCGCGCTGGCGGTCGACCCGCGCAACCGTGCCGCTTTCCTCGAACTCGCGACCGTGGCGACGCGCCAGGGTCTGCCCGGCAAGGCGATCCGGTTGTACCGCGAGGCATTGACGATCGAACCCAATGACGTGACCGCGCTGCGGGGTCAGGGCGAGGCTTTGGTCGCCAAGGGCGCGATGGAAGCCGCACGCGAGAATCTGACGCGGATCAAGACCTTGTGCGGGAAGAAGCCGTGCCCCGAGGCGACGACCTTGGCCTCGGCCATCGCCAAGGGGCCGCCGCCGAGCGTGGAGGTTGCGACCAAGGTTCCCGACAAACCGGACGCGGAGAAGAAGTAGGGGCCAGTTAAAGCCCTCTCCCGCAAGCGGGAGAGGGTTTGGGTGAGGGTCTTCTTTCTTCTTCCAAGCGTGTGCCGAGACAGAAGAAGAAAGAAGACCCTCACCCTCCCACCGCCTGCGGCGGCGGGCCCCTCCCTCTCCCGCGCGCGGGAGAGGGTCTTAGCGTTCAGGAAAGGCACCGCGCGAGCGCGATGAACTCTCCGACCGATACCGTCTCCGCCCGGCGTGCTGGGTCGATGCCGACTTTCTCGAGTGCTTCCAATGCCCCGGGCACGCTCTTCAGACTCTGCCGCAACATCTTCCGGCGCTGCCCGAACGCTGCGGCGGTCAAGCGTTCGAGCTTGGCGAACTCCACTCCGTCAGGCTGCTCGCCGGGTACGATATGCACGACCGCGGACATCACCTTGGGCGGCGGCGTGAACGCCGAGCGATGGACGTTCATCGCGATCCGCGCCGACGACCGCCACTGCGCGAGCACGGCCAGCCGGCCATAAGCGTCGCTGTCGGTGGTGGCGACGATCCGTTCGGCCACCTCGCGCTGGAACATCAATGTCAGGCTTTGCCACCAGGGCTGCCAATCGGCCGACAGCCAGCGGACGAGCAAGGCGGTGCCGACATTATAGGGCAGGTTGGAGGCGATATGCGGCCGGCCCGCGAACAGCGCGGGCGCGTCGACCTCAAGTGCATCGCCCTCGATTACCCTGAGCTTGTCCGGATAAGCGACTTCGAGTTCGGCGAGCGCGGGCAGGCAGCGCCGGTCGCGTTCGATCGCCGTGACGCGAGCCCCGGCGGCGAGCAAGGCACGAGTCAGGCCGCCCGGGCCGGGACCAACTTCGAGTATCTCGGCATCGGTCAGGTCGCCGGGGATCGCCGCGATCCGCGCGAGCAACTGGCCATCGAACAGGAAGTTCTGGCCGAGTGCCTTCGACGCCGACAGGCCATGACGCGCGATGACCTCGCGCAGCGGCGGAAGGTCGGGAGTCACGCCGCGACGAGCGCGTCGGCGCGGCGCTGGGCGGCTTCGGCGGCGAGGCGGAGGGCGGCAATCATCGCACCCGGCTCGGCGCGGTCCTGGCCGGCAATGCCGAACGCCGTGCCGTGATCGGGCGAGGTCCGTACGATCGGCAAGCCAAGCGTGATGTTGACGCCTTCGTCGAAATGCAGCGTCTTGAGCGGCACCAGCGCCTGGTCGTGATAGCAGCAGATCGCCGCATCATAGGTTGCCCGGGCGCGCGCGTGGAACATCGTATCGGCGGCCATCGGGCCGGTCGCGTCGATTCCCTGCGCCACCAACGCTTCGACCGCCGGGATGATGACGTCGATCTCTTCGCGTCCGATCGCGCCTTGTTCGCCGGCGTGCGGGTTGAGGCCGGCAAAGGCCAATCTCGGGCTGGCGATGCCGAAGTCGCGCACCAGCGCCCGGGCAGTGACCAGCGCCTTCGCCACGAGCAGCCCGGTGGTGATCAGGCCAGGCACCTGGCGGAGCGCGACATGGGTCGTCACTGGCACCACGCGCAAGGTCGGGCCGGCGAGCATCATGACCGTCGTGCTGGCGGCGACGCCGACCCGTTCGGCGACGAACTCGGTCTGGCCGGGATGGGTGAAGCCGATCTGATAGAGCTGTGCCTTCGATACCGGCCCCGTGACCAGCGCACCGGCGGCGCCCGATCGGGTCAGCCCGGTTGCCAGTTCGAGCGAATGCAGCGCGCAACGCGCTCCCTCCAGGTCCGGGCGTCCGGGAACGATTTCTCCGCCGTCTTCCACGCTCAGCACGGGCAAGGCGCCGTCGAATGCGGCAAACGCGCCGCTCGGCGAATCGATATGCGCGACCGGGCCGTCCCAGACGCGCGCGATCGCGCGAACGTCGCCGACCGCGAAAAACGGCAGCAACCGTTCCTCGCGCCGGCGCGCCCAGGCCTTGGCGATGATCTCCGGACCGACCCCGGCAGGGTCGCCCATCGCGACTGCCAGCGGGGGAAGGGCGGTCATGTCAGGGCCTCTCCGTCAACGATACTCGACGATGGCGTCGCGCCTGAGGTCGCGCAGGATCTTCTGCGCGCGTTTGTTCACGCGGTCCTGTTCCATCTTATATTGCAGGTCGGCCGCGTTGGGCAGCGTCGGCGCCTTGGCATCGTCTCGCCCGCACAGCACGAGGACGCTGACGCCCTCGGACGGCGATCCGAACGGTGGCGTCGCCTGGCCGATCTGCATACTCAGGACCATCTGCTGCAAGGCCTGCGGCAAATCGCGTACGGTCAGCGAATCGTTGTCGACGATTTCCGCGCCCATGCCCGCCGCCGCCTGGTTGGCGGCGCCGCAGCCGTTGATCGCCTGGGTCGCCTTGGCGAACTCGGCGGCGCGGCCTTGCGCCTGTTCCTGGGTCGTCCCGGCCGGGAACGTGATCTTGATCTGCTTCAGGCTGAGCTTTGCCGCGAGCGGATCGATCCCGAGTACCTGCCGCTTTTCCTGGAGGAACAGGATGTCAAAACCGCCCGGAAGCTCGATCGGACCGGCAAGCTGCCCCGGCTGCATCTGCGACGCAGCGGTCGCGATTTCGGCGGGCAGCATCGCGGCGCGAACCCAGCCGAGGTCGCCTCCGCTCGGTCCCGTCGTCGTTTCCGACTGCGTCTGGGCGAAGTATCGGAACGTCTGCTTGCCGTCCTTCATCTGCTGCATCATGTCCTGCATGCCGGCGACGACGGCTTGCGGGTTGGTTCCCGCGCTCTTGTAGATTTCGTAGAGGTGATATTCCTCCGTGCCCTTGTCCTTGGTCATGCGGTCGAGGATCGATTGCACTTCCTCTTCGCTGACGTTGACGCGCGGTTCGACCGTGCGGCGAAGATAACGCTGCCAGGCGAGTTCGCCCTCGATCTGCTTGCGCACCGATCGTTCCGACGATCCGATCGAGCGCAGGAAGGCGGCGAACTTTTCCGGCGGCTGGTTGAAATTCTTGGCGACGCGGCCGAGCGCCTGGTCGATTTCTGCCGAGGTGATCGTGATGTCGTTGGTCTTGGCTTCCTGAATCTGCAGCACTTCGTCGATCAGGCCGCGCAGCACCATCAGCCGCAGCTGATCGCGCTCCTGGTCGTTGAGCTGATACTGGTTGGCGGCGATGATCAGCGCCATCCGCTGGTCGACATCGGTGCCGGTGATCACCACGCCATTGACGATCGCGGTCGGCTTGCGAACGTTGGGATCGAGCTTGCCGAAGATCTGGAGGTTCTCCGGAATATCCAGGCCGGTCTGCGGCACGCCGCTATCGGGCACGGTCTGGGCGATCGAGGCGCTGCTCGCCGCCATCATCGCGCCAGCACCAAGCGCAAGCGCGATGCGCGCCGAAGTCGAGAAAATTTTCACCTGAAAGAAACCCCATGAACAACCGGGCGCACCCGACAAACCGTTTACGCCTGCCCGATTTCGCATGAACGCATGCTTAGCGACCCAAATTCTTGAACGCCAGCGTCAACAGGAAGCTGTTGCCGGCCCGGGCGTCGCCAGTATCCTGATAGTCGCGTTTCCAGGTCAGGCCGAGGCGCAGGCAATCGTCTTCATATTGCACGCCAAGCCGGTGTCGGATCGGATCGAAGCCGTCGGCTAGTGATTGCGGATCTTCGTTCTTGTCGGTCAGATCGATCGTCGTCGACCCGAAGATCGACCAGAAGCGTGCGAACCCGACCCGCGCGCCGAGACGCAATTCCTCACGATCGCGCAAATCCTCCAGCGTCGGGGCGATATTGCGATTGAGGCGAAGATAACCGAACAGCAAATAGGTGCGCTTGGTGCCGACCGTCGCGTCGACCTCGTTACGGCGGATCGCCAGATTGTCCTTGTCGAGCCGATAGCGGTGAATGAACGAAACGAAGTCGCGGAACCGCACCTCGGTCCGGCCGACGACGTCGGACCAGCGATCGGTCAGACCGGTGCCGTCGGGGAAGATCGTCGGCTTGCTCGACAACCGATAGCTCTGCCCGATCGTCGCGTTGATCGCGATACCCGGCAGATCGAGCGAATAATCCAGGCCGTAGGTGAAACGCGTCGAATCCTCCCACCGGTCGTAACCGGGGAAGCGGTTGAGCGCGAACAGGTTCGAATCCTCGAGGTCGACGGCGCGCGCATCCTCGTTGGGAACCTTGAGGTTTGGAGTCGGTGGCGAGGCGACGACCTGGAACCGCGGCGTCAGTCGCTGCGTGCCGCCGAGGAACTCGCCGATCAGCGGCCATTTGACGTCGAGTGCCAGCGCCGCGATGGCGCGTGCGTGGAAGCCGTTCTGACCGCGATAGCTGATGACCGTGGTCGCGGCCGTGTCGCTGGCATTGTAGAGATCGCCGCGCGCAAAGGCGGTCAGCGTCACTTCCTGACCCCAGGGCGTGATGCGGCGCAAATCCCATTGCGCGCTGACAAAGGCGCGCTGCGTATCCTGCCCAGCCGTGCGCGCGATGCTGAGCGTGTTGGCCTGGAGGTTGAGGCGGCCGCCGAGAATGCCATCGATCCGCCGGCGATAGTCGAATTCAGGCAGCGCGATCGGCTGCAGTCCCTGGCGGTCGCCGAGCCGTAAAGTCTGCACCAGCCAGCCGTTGATCGCGAAATAGCTATTGGCGTCGATCCGCTCGACGCTGAAGGTCGAGCGGAGGCGATCGTCGTTGGAGATTTCGTAGCGGCGCAGGAACGTACGGTCGGTGGTGATCCTGAGCGAGCCGGAGATCGACCAATTGGGATCGAGCTGATACCGTGCGACACCGTCCAGGTAACCGCGGAACGCATTCTCGGTCGTCGCCGGCGTGGGTGTCGCGAGTAGATCGCTTCGCGGCGATACCGTGCCGTAACCGGTGATCTTGAACGCGCCCTTGGTCGACAATTGCTCATATTCGGCCTGGATCATCGGCGCGACGCTGGTGAACAGCCGCGGCGTGATGGTCAGGCCCTTATTGTCGGCCAGCCGGAAATAATAAGGGACGCCGACCTCGAACCCGTTGGTGCGGCTGTAGCGGATATCCGGGCTGAGAATCCCGCTTTGCGCACCGTTGCCGACCGGGGTCGACAATTTGGGCAGCGGAACGGTGGCGAAACCGAACAGGTTGAAGCGCGCGCCGGTGAAATAGATGCGTTCGCGATCGGGGCGATAGACGACCTTGACCGCGGTGACCTTCCACGACGGTTCCTTGGGACACCCCTCGGAATCGGTCACGGAACAGGGCGTATAGGCGGCCTGGCGCAAAGTGACGACGCCGCTCTCGCTACGCTCGCCCTTGACCGCGGCCAGTCGTCCGCCCTGTTCGAGGACGACGAGCATATTATCGACGACGCCGTCCTTGAGCGTATCGGTCAGGTCGATCTGATCGCCATAAGCGGTATCACCCTGAGGGTTGGTGACTGCGATATTGCCGATCGCCGTCACTTTGCCCGTCTTGCGGTTCCAGACCACCTTGTCGGCGCGCAACTTGTCGCCCTGGCGGTACATCCGCACGTCGCCGGTCGCCGTGACGATCTCGGTGTCGGTATCGTATTGCAGCGTGGTGGCGGAGAATTGCACCTGGTCGGGATCGGTCGATGCCGGCGCTTCGGACGGCGGCGGCACCTCGACCGGGCGGTCCTGAAGATCCTGCGCGCAAGCCGGTGTCGCGGCCGCAAGCGCGAGAAGAATCGCCGAGCCGGCCAGAAATGCGGAACGCGTGACGATCACCAAACACCCTTTTTCCGGCGACGGTCCCTGACATGCCGGGCCGCCGGTATCGCATCCATGCCGCCGATCCGCAATCGCCGGGGCCGGCCTTTGCAGCCAGCGCAATAGCGGCCTAGAGAGGCGCGTCCAGCACGCATTTCGTGTTTTTGATTGAGGTTGCAGTCCATGAAGATCGAGTTCGCCGCCACACCTCCTGTCGCCGATGCGCTGGTTATCCCGGTGCAAAAGAACGGGCTCGACACGGCGATTGGCGGTCGTACCGGTCAGGAAGTGCTCGCCGCGACCGCCGCGGCAGCGCGGTTCGAAGGCGAAGCGGGCTCGATTGCCGAAGCGTTTGTCGGTGTCGATGGCGCGGTGAAGCGCATCCTGTTGCTAGGGGTCGGCGACGGCAACGAGACGGATTGGGAGCGGGCGGGAGGCGCGGTCACCGCGCGGTTGCTGACCAACGCGATCAGCGCGGCGATCGATCTCGGTGCGGTCCAGCCCAGCCCTGCGGCGGTCGGACGGTTCGCGGGTGCGCTCGCCCAACGCGCGTGGCGGATCGATACCTATCGCACCAAGCTGACAGAAAAGCAGAAGCCGACATTGGCGGAAGCGACGATCGTCGGCGCTCCCGATGGAGCCGACACTGCGTGGCAGCACAATCAGGCAGTCACTGGCGGCCTCGACCTTACGCGCACGCTCGTCGCGGAACCGCCCAACGTCGTCTATCCGGAAACCTTCGTCGAGCGCGTGCTGGCGAGCGTCGAGGGATTGGGCCTCGAAGTCACCGTGCTCGGCCCCGACCAAATGGCTGAGTTGGGCATGGGCGCGCTCCTGGGAGTCGCGCAAGGATCGGCCAGGGAAGGGCGCCTGCTGGCACTCAAATGGAGCGGCAAGGGCGCGGGCGATCCCGATCTCGCCTTGGTCGGCAAGGGGGTGACGTTCGACACCGGCGGCATTTCGCTCAAGCCCGGGCCCGGCATGGAAGACATGAAGTGGGACATGGGCGGCGCCGGTGCGGTGGTCGGCGCGATGAAGGCGCTGGCCTCGCGCAAGGCCAAGGCGAACGTGATCGGCGTGTGCGGCCTGGTCGAGAACATGCCCGACGGCAACGCGATCCGGCCGGGCGACATCCTGACCTCGATGTCCGGACAGACGATCGAAGTGCTCAACACCGACGCCGAGGGGCGGCTGGTGCTGTGCGATTGCGTCACCTGGGTGCAGCGCACGCATCATCCCAAGGCGATCGTCGACCTCGCCACCCTGACTGGGGCGATGATCATCAGCCTGGGCAACGAGCATGCCGGCGTCTTCTCGAATGACGATGCGCTCGCCGATCAGTTGCTCGCTGCCGGTCGCGCGTCGGGCGACCTGTTGTGGCGCTTCCCGATGAGCGACGCGTACAACAAATTGATCGACTCGCCGATCGCCGACATGAAGAATGTCGGCCCGCGCGGCGCCGGATCGATCACCGCCGCGCAATTCATCGGGCGGTTCGTCGAGAACAGCGTCAAATGGGCGCATCTCGATATCGCCGGCATGGTCTGGGCCGACAAGGCCGGCAACACCTATGACAAGGGCGCGACTGGCTATGGTGTGCGCCTGCTCGACCGCTTCGTCGCCGACAATTACGAGGGTTGAACGCCGGTCCCACATGCAAGTCGATTTCTACCACCTCACCGTCACCCCGCTCGACCGCGCCTTGCCCAGCATCGCCCAGCGCGTGGTGGCGGGTGGGGGGCGGCTACTGGTGGTCAGCGACGACGCGGTCCAGCGCACCGCGATCGACCGCCTGCTCTGGACGTTCGCCGCCGACAGCTTCCTGCCACACGGCCAGGCCGGCAGCGAGGACGACGCAGCCCAGCCGGTGCTGATCGGAGAAGCGCCTGTTCCCACCAACGCCGCACGCAACATCGCGCTGATCGACGGGCGGTGGCGCGACGAAGCGCTCGATTTCGATCGCGCGTTCCACTTCTTCGACGGCGACCGCATCGTCGAAGCGCGCGAGGCGTGGAAATCGCTCGCAACCCGCGACGGCGTCGAGCGCAATTACTGGAAGCAGGACGATAACGGGCGCTGGTCGAAAGCTGCCTGATAGTCAGTCGTTTGAAACGTTCATCACCGCGTCGTCGGAACCAGCCGGTCCGTAAGGTTGATCGGCAATCCAGACCGCTTGCCATTTCGGCCAATCCGACGCGGTTTTTTGGGCAACATGACGCACAGCTCTGGCCGAAGTCACCTCGCATTCGTCCGGTTGGGTTTTGTCCGGCTTTGGAATGCGCCTGATGTCCGGATCCCTATCGCCATCCCGGGGACAATAAAGCGGCATCAGCATCCCACGCGTGACCGGGTCGTTCGGGGACGGCAGGAAAGCGAGATATGCAAAGGCCATTTCAGGCTTCTTGTCGTCAGGCTTCGCGGGCGGCAGGTCCATCGTGCCGTCATTGTAGAGGTCGGACGCGCCGGCACCCATTCGATCTTTGTCGGCTGAGATTTGAAGGATCATCGGCATCCCGTCGCTCGAAACGAGCTTGAGCCGCACCGGCCCCGCGCCGGAAAAAATCCTGATCTCGCCATCCCGGACCTGCGCCGGCTTGGCGCAATCTGGCCAGTCGAAAATATTGGCATCTACAGGCGCGGGGCAATCTTTCGGCTCGATGACCCACAAACCGGGTTTGAGCCTGGCCTTGCCTTGCTCGAACAGCGGATTCTTAGACATCAGCGACGCATCGCATCCGCCGAGCAGCAATGCGGCCGCGGTGGCGATGACCCAAGCAGACCGCATCGATCCTCTCCCCGATATCGACCCTGGAGCAAAGGCTGACACAAAATCCCCCGAGCGGGTAGAGATTACATGTCGCATCCGAGCGCGGGTTGCATCCCGGACGCTCCCCGCCTAGGGAGCCGCCAGTTTTCCACAGCCCCAGCAATAGAGGAGCGAGCGACCGCCATGGCCGCCAACCGCACGTTTTCGATCATCAAGCCCGATGCCACCCGCCGCAACATCACCGGTGCGGTCACCAAGATGCTGGAAGAAGCGGGTCTCCGCGTCGTCGCATCGAAGCGCATCCACATGAGCCGCGAGCAGGCTGAAGGCTTCTACGCGGTCCACAAGGAGCGCCCGTTCTTCGGCGACCTGGTCGACTTCATGATCTCGGGTCCGGTCGTGGTTCAGGTGCTCGAAGGCGAGAACGCCGTGCAGCGCAACCGTGATATCATGGGCGCGACCAACCCCGAGAACGCCGCGCCGGGCACGATCCGCAAGGAGCTGGCCGAATCGATCGAGGCGAACACCGTCCACGGATCGGATTCGGACGAGAATGCCGCGATCGAGATCGCGTTCTTCTTCACGCCCGACGAAATTGTCGGCTGACGCCGGTTGGCGATTGAAGCGAGCGACCGCGGCGGATGCCGCGGCGCTGTCGCTCGTCGCCTCGGCCTGCTTCCTCGAGACGTTTGCCGGGCTCCTCGAAGGGCCCGACATCGTCGCGCATTGCGCCAAGGCCAATCACCTGGACGCATTTCGCGCTTGGGCCCAGGCGGCGGGTAGCCGCGTCGTCGTCGCAGAGATTGCGAGCGGCGGAGCGCCGATCCGCTATTCGGTGCTGACCACGCCCGAACTGCCCGCAATCGAAACGAGTTCCGCAGACATCGAGCTCCGCCGCATTTATACCCTATCGCGGGCGCACGGCACCGGGCTGGGCCCTGCGCTGATGGCTCAGGCGCTGCTCGACGCGCGGGCGATGGGGGGCGAGCGTATGTTGCTCGGCGTCTATGCCGGCAACGAGCGCGCCCGCGCATTTTACGAGAAGCAGGGCTTTATTAAGGTCGGCGAACGGCAGTATCAGGTCGGCGCTACCTTATGCGACGACGTGATCTACGCGCTGCAGCTATGATCGGGTGACGCCGGGTCGGCGGTCAGTGTTCCGCCGGCTTTTCCTTCGCCCATAGGGCATCGAGCCGCGCCGGACTCCCACCGCGTTCGGCCAGACTGGCGCCTTCGAGTTCGAGCTTGCGGCCGCCGAGCAGACGCCCGGCTGTCTTCCATCGGACTTGATAGATTGCCCGGTCGGTCTTCTTGGTGTCGCCATCCCACCAGGTCGCGGTGATCAGTACGGGCAGGCGGCCCTGACGGTCGTCCGCGCCTTTGTCGGTGACCTTGAGCAAGGCGCGTTCGAACCAGTTTGTGTCGATCTGCGGGCTGGACAGTCCGGTCTGCGCGTCCACTCCCAATGCCGGCGGGAAGGCGACGTCGATCTCCTGGATGCGATGATCGGGGTCGTTGAGCGTTAGCACAGTGTTCCCGTTGCGGGATGCGGTGAAGGCGACGAGCGATTTCTCGTTGCTCTCGGTCGCGCGCTCGGCCTGATCGGCCTTGCGATCGGACCAACTCATCCACAAGCCGCCAGCCGATACCAGCAAAGCGGCGATGCCGACCCATTCGGCCAGCGAAATCCAGCGCCGGCGGATCGCCGCCTTCTCGGCGCGCTCGGCCGGAGTTTCGACCGCGGCAGGAGTCGACATGGGCGTCTCTGGGTCGGTCATCGCCCACCGGCCTCCAGCAAGCGGCGCGGCGCCACCATTTCCCAGCTCATCGCGATCCTGTCCTCGACGCGTTGCCAGTCGGTCGCGTCGCCGTTCAATTCCATTCCAATCCAGCCCGACGGGCCGAGATAGGGCGGGATATGATAGAAATCGGGGTCCATCTCGACCAGCATCGCCTGTTCCTCGCGCCCGCTGGTCTTGACCATGACGGCGGTGTGTCCGTCACCGTGATGGTTGTGCCAGAAATAAGCATAGACCTTGCCCTTCTCGATGAAAAAGGCGGGCGATCCATGCGACAACTTTTCGGCTGCCTCGGGGAAGGTCATGCAGATCGCGCGGATCTGCTTCAGGTCGGCATCGGGATCGGGACTCATCGTGCCGCGAAATCTGCCAGAACCTGGGGGTAAAGGCGATGCTCTTCCGCCAGGACCCGTGCGGCCAGCGTGTCGGCGTCGTCATCGGGCAGGATCGGCACGCGCGCTTGTCCGAGCACTTCGCCGGCGTCGAGCTCCTCGGTCACGATATGCACCGAGCACCCCGCTTCTTCGTCGCCCGCCGCGATGGCGCGTGCATGCGTGTCGAGGCCCTTATATTTGGGCAGCAGCGACGGATGGATGTTGATGATGCGCCCACGCCATTCGGCGACGAACTCGTCCGAGAGAAGCCGCATATAACCGGCGAGCGCGACGATCTCGGTACCGGCCTCGCGGAGCGCCGCTGAAATTGCCGCTTCATAGGCAAGCTTGCCGATCCCCTTGGGCGACAGCGCGAAGGTCGGGATACCGTGCTCGCGCGCCCAGATGAGGCCCGGCGCCTCGGGCTTGTCCGACGCGACCACCACGACTTCGTAAGCGTCCGCCGCATACTCGACGAGCGCCATCATGTTCGACCCACGACCGGAGATCAGGATGCCGACTTTTTTCATGCGTTCCCCTCCCTCCAGCGGGAAGGGAGAAAAAACGCATCATGCATTGTGGGTCGCCGTCCAATCGGCGCGCGCGCTCCAGGTGCCGGCCGAGCCCTCCACGGTGCAACCGCGCTGTCCGGCCTCGATCATTCCGATCGTCAGCACGATCTCACCGGCTGCCGTTAGAGCGGCCGCCACCACTTCGGCATCGCCCGCCGCAACCACGACCGCCATGCCGACTCCGCAATTGAAGGTGCGTGCCATTTCCTCGGGCTCGATCGCGCCCTGCGCTTGCAGGAACGCCATGAGACGCGGCTGTTCCCAGCGATCGGCGTAGACCCGGGCATGCGTACCCTCGGGCAGAACGCGAGGGATGTTCTCGAGCAGGCCGCCGCCGGTGATGTGCGCCAGGCCCTTGATTCGCCCTTCCGCGATGAGCGGCAACAAGCTCTTCACATAGATGCGCGTCGGCGCCATCAGCGCGTCGATCAATAATGTGTCGGAGTCGAACAGGGCAGGGCGGTCGAGCTTCCAACCTCTGTCGGCCGCCAATCGCCTGACCAGCGAATAGCCGTTGGAATGAACGCCCGACGAAGCAAGCCCGAGGATCACGTCCCCGGCCGCGATGTCCTTGCCGGTCAGCACGTGATCGCGCTCGACCGCGCCGACGCAGAAACCGGCGAGGTCGTAATCGCCCTCGGCATACATGCCGGGCATTTCAGCGGTCTCGCCACCGATCAGCGCACAGCCAGCGATGCGGCAGCCTTCGGCAATGCCCGCCACCACCCGCTCGGCAACCGCATTGTCGAGCTTTCCGGTCGCGTAATAATCGAGGAAGAATAAAGGCTCGGCGCCTTGCACGATCAGGTCGTTGGCGCACATCGCGACGAGGTCGATGCCGACGCCGTCATGGCGTCCACTGTCGATCGCGAGTTTCAGTTTGGTGCCGACTCCGTCATTCGCCGCCACCAGCAGCGGATCCTTGAACCCGGCCGCCCTGAGGTCGAAGAACCCGCCGAATCCGCCGAGATCGGCGTCCGCGCCGGGTCGACGCGTTGCCTTGGCCAGTGGTCCGATCGCGCGAACCAGCGCGTTTCCGGCCTCGATGGACACGCCCGCCTGGGCATAAGTGTAGGGCTCATTCTCGCTCATGTGGACGCGACTAGGGCGCACATTCACCCCTGGCAATGCCCTGGATTGCGCTGGGAGGCGTGCTGGCTAGGAGCGCAGCGCAGTCGCGTAGCCTTGAGCTACGCGCAAGCAAGCGACAACGCCGGTGCGTCTCCCAGCGCAACCGCGAAGCGGCGGGCGGATTTTGGCGCATGGCGTCGTCGCGCGTCGGTCACGATGCATAATGCATCGCTCCCTCCTCGCTTCTAGCCCTGCACCAAAATCCGCTCCGTCCAGGGCATCGCCAGGGATGAATGTGCGCCCAAACGACAACACGCTTGGATTTCCACGTCTGCTTCGCCAAAAGGGCGCCGACATGCGCCGCAGCCGTTTCTTCCACGCCTCCGCTTTAGCCGCGGCCCTTGCTCTTGCCGGGGCCGCCGGGATGGTCGCCGCACAAGACGATGGCGGCGACAAGATCGACATGAACCAGCCGATCGACGCGTCGGGCAGCTATCAGGTCGATAATGTCGAGGTCGACGTCAACGGGCCCGATGCCGAAACCGCGCGGATCGCCGGATGGCGACTTGCCCAGCGCAAGGCCTACCAGATGCTGTCGCAGAAATACGGCGGTGGCGGCGGCGTGCCTGCCGACAGCGTGCTCGATTCGATGGTGACCGGCATCGTCATCCAGAACGAGCAAATCGGCCCCACTCGCTATATCGCCAAGCTGGGCGTGCTGTTCAGCCGGGCGCGGCTGGGCGGGTTGATGGGCGCGGTTGGCGACATTTCGCGATCCGCACCGATGTTGCTGATTCCGGTTCAATGGTCCGGCGGCAGCGCGGTTGCGTTCGAACAGAAAACGGCCTGGGCGGATGCCTGGCAGCGGTTCCGGGCCGGAGACAGCTCGGTCGATTACGTCCGGCCGACCGGCGTCGGCGCCGATTCGTTGTTGGTCAACGAGGGGCAAGCAGGCCGGCGCGATCGCGGCTGGTGGCGCAGCGTACTCGACCAATATGCCGCCGCCGACGTCCTGGTGCCCTCGGTCACGCTCTATCGCCAATGGCCGGGTGGGCCGGTCGTTGGCGTGTTCGAGGCGCGGCACGGCCCCGACAACGAGTTGCTGGCGCGATTCGCCTTGCGCGTCGACAGTGAAGCCGGCGTGCCGGCGCTGCTCGACGCGGGCGTGAAGCGGATCGACACGATCTATCAGGACGAACTGCGCAATGGTGCGCTCGGCGTCGATCCCAGCCTCGCTTATATTCCGCCGCCCCAGGCGACGCCGACGGCAACCCCGACACCTACCGATACGCCGACCGGCGAGGCGACGACCGCCGACGCCACGACGGCGATCGCCGGCGGTGCTGCCATTACCGTCCAGTTCGATACGCCTAGTGCCGCATCGGTCTCGGCGATCGAGGGCGCGGTTCGCGGCGTGCCTGGCGTCAGCGGAGCCAACACCACCAGCATGGCGATCGGCGGCGTGTCGGTGATGCGGCTCAATTATAGCGGCGATCCGGCGGCGCTGGCGTCGGCGCTCGAAGCGCGCGGTTTCCAGGTCGGCCGTAGCGGCGCGACGCTCAGGATCCGGCGGCCGTCCTTGCCGCCGCCGGCCGTCCCGTCGGAAGACCGACCGACCGGATGAGCCAGCAATTCGGCCTGCCGCTGGCTTGGCCGCCCGGACCGGGCGACGACGAGTTCCTCGTCACGCCGTCCAATGCGCACGCCTTTCACCAGCTCGAACACTGGGGAACCTGGCCGGTGATGACCGCCTTGCTGGTCGGTCCGCGCAAATCCGGGCGCAGCCTGCTGGCGCGCGTCTTCGCCAGCCGGAGCGGCGGCAGGATCGTCGATGACGCCGATCTGCGGCCCGAAAAGGAGTTGTTCCACGCCTGGAACGACGCCCAGGCCGCGCGCCGTCCGCAATTGTTCGTCGCCAATGCGGCGCCGCCGGTGTGGAAAGTCGGCATCGCCGATCTGCGCTCACGCCTCGCCGCCAGCCCGATCGCGGAGATCGGAGCGCCCGACGATGCGCTGATGCAGGCATTGCTCGAACGCCAGTTCCTGCGGCGCGGCCTCGATGCGCGGCCGGACCTGATCCAATGGCTGATCGCGCGACTCGAACGCAGCTTCATTGCGGTGGAACGTGTCGTCGACGTGCTCGATCAGGAAGTGCTCGAACGCCGCAAGCGCTTGTCGATCCCACTGGCAAGGGCCACACTGGCCGAGGCGGGAATCATCGCCCGACCGTCCGCAGCCGACAACACCGAACAAGGTGAACAATGACTCGCCCCGCCCATATCGCGCGCCTCGCCAATGACGACGATCCGTTCGAAAGCGGGGAGAGCGGCGAACGCTATTTCAATCGCGAGCTGTCCTGGCTGGCGTTCAACCGTCGCGTGCTCGAAGAGGCCTGCAATACCGCGCATCCGCTGCTCGAACGCGTGCGCTTCCTGTCGATATCGGGCTCGAACCTCGACGAATTCTTCATGGTCCGCGTCGCTGGGCTGATGGGCCAGCAGAAGCAGGAGGTCGAGCGCCGCTCGCCCGATGGCCTGACCACGCGCGAGCAACTCGCCGCAATCGTCGCCGGCGCCGATGCGCTTGTCGAGGACCAGCGCAACGTCTGGCGAGACCTGCGTCACCAACTGGGCGAGGCTGGTGTCCATGTGCTGGGCTCGCGGCAGATCGACGAAGCAGTCACCGCGGACGAGGCGGCCTGGCTCGAAAAACACTTCCGCGAACAGATTTTCCCGATCCTGACGCCACAGGCGCTCGATCCCGCCCATCCGTTTCCGTTCATGCCCAATAAGGGGCTGGCGGTGATCTTCGACCTGACGCGCGCCTCGGACGGCGAGATGATCCGCGAACTGGTCATGCTGCCCGCGGCGATGGCGCGGTTCGTGCGATTGCCCGGCGAGCCGGCGCGCTATGTCGCGGTCGAATCGCTGGTGAAGCGCTTCTCGACCTTGATCTTTCCCGGTTACGCGGTGAACGGCGCGGCTGAATTCCGCGTCCTGCGCGACAGCGATATCGAGATCGAGGAAGAGGCGGAGGATCTGGTCCGTTACTTCGCCAATGCGATCAAGCGGCGGCGGCGCGGCCGGGTGATCCGGCTCGAGCTCGAATCGGGCATGCCCGAGGCACTGGGCGTGGTGTTGCGCGAGGAACTGGCGGGGGGCGATGCCTTCGTCACCGAAAGCGGGGCCTTCCTGGGCGTCCACGATCTCGAAGCGATCATCGACGAGAACCGGCCCGATCTGAAATTCGTGCCGTTCAGCCCGCGCTTTCCCGAACGCATCCGCGAATTCGGCGGCGATTGTTTCGCGGCGATCAAGGCCAAGGATATCGTCGTCCATCACCCCTATGAGACGTTCGAGGTGGTGATTGAATTCCTCAAGCAAGCGGCGGCCGATCCCGACGTGGTCGCGATCAAGCAGACGCTCTATCGCGCCGGCAAGCAGTCGGCGGTGATCAACGCGCTGATCGCGGCGGCCGAATCGGGCAAGTCGGTGACCGCGGTGGTCGAGCTGAAGGCGCGGTTCGACGAAGAGCAGAATCTGCTCTGGGCCTCCGCGCTCGAACGCGCCGGCGTTCAGGTGGTCTATGGCTTTTTCGACTGGAAGACCCACGCCAAGGTCTCGATGGTGGTCCGGCGCGAGGGCGGCGAGTACCGCACCTACTGCCATTTCGGGACGGGCAATTATCATCCCGTCACCGCGCGCATCTATACCGACCTGAGCTTCTTCACCGCCGATCGCGAGCTCGGTCGCGATGCCGCGCAGATCTTCAATTACGTCACTGGCTATGTCGAACCGGTGCTGAGCCTAGTCGGAATCTCGCCACGCGACATGCGGACGCGGCTGACCGCGCTGATCGATGCCGAGATCGCCAATGCCAATGAAGGCCGGCCCGGCGCGATCTGGGCCAAGATGAACTCGGTGGTCGACCCGGCGATCATCGAGAAATTATACGAAGCGTCGAACGCCGGCGTCGAAATCGACCTGATCATCCGCGGTATCTGCTGCCTAAGGCCGGGCGTGCCGGGCATGTCGGAGAATATCCGGGTGAAGTCGGTGATCGGGCGCTTTCTGGAGCACAGCCGAATCTGGTGCTTCGGTAACGGCAAGGCGCTGCCCAATGACGGCGCCAAGATCTTCATCTCCTCGGCCGACTGGATGCCGCGCAATTTCGACCGCCGGGTCGAATATATGCTGCCGATCCTCAATCCGACCGTGCATGACCAGATTCTCGACCAAGTGATGGTGGCCAACCTGATCGACACCGAGCAGAGCTGGGTGCTCCACGCCGACGGCACCTATGACCGAATCGAGCCGGGACCGCGGCCGTTCAATCTCCATCGCTACTTCATGACCAATCCGTCGCTATCGGGCCGCGGTGCCGCGCTCGAGGGCGGGGCAGTTCCGAAACTCTCGCTGACGCGACGGCGTTAGCGTGGCCACCCTTCTGTTCCGCAAGCCGAGGTCCGAATCGGCGGCGTCGCCGCCCCGCACGGGCATCATCGACATCGGGTCGAACTCTATCCGTCTGGTCGTCTATCAGGGGCCGCCACGGCTGCCCGCACCATTGTTCAACGAGAAAGTCATGGCGGGGCTGGGGCGGGGGCTCGGGGAAACCGGGCAATTGGCTCCGCAGGGCTTGGAGCTCGCGATCGAAGCGCTCGAACGTTTTTCTGCGCTGGCCCGTGAGATGGAAGTCGAAAGCCTGAGGACGGTGGCCACCGCCGCCGTGCGCGACGCTTCCAACGGACACATCCTGCTCGATGCCGCGGCGCGGATCGGGCTTCCGGTCGAATTGCTGTCGGGCGAACAGGAAGCCACCGCGGCCGGGATGGGCGTGCTGTCCGCCATTCCCGACGCTGATGGGATCGTCGGCGACCTTGGAGGCGGCAGCCTGGAACTTGTGCGCGTCAAGAAAGGCGAAATTCGCGATCGCGTATCATTCCCCCTCGGCGTGCTGCGCATCGCGGCGCTCCGTGCCAAGGGCAAGGGAATGATCGATCGCCGCGTCGCCAAGCTGGTCGATCAGGCCGGTTGGTCGGGCAAGGGCAAGGGTCTGCCGCTCTATCTGGTCGGCGGGTCATGGCGTAGCCTCGCGCGGCTCGACATGAACCTGCGGCGTTATCCGCTGCCCGTCATCCAGCATTATGCCATGTCGCCCGCGACGATCGGCCGGCTGGTGCGCAGCGTCAGCCACAGCGGCAAGGGAACGCTCAAAGCCGTACCGGGGATCTCGTCGCAGCGCGCGCCGATGCTTAACGACGCGGCGGCGCTACTCGCCGCGCTGCTTCGCCACCTCAAGAGCGATCGCACGATCGTCTCCAGCTTCGGGCTGCGCGAAGGATTGCTCTACGAAGCGCTCGATGCCGAAACGCGCCTGCAGGATCCGCTGATCGTCGCCACGCGCGAGGAGGGGAGGCGGCTCGGCCGTTTCCCCGAACATGGCGACTTGCTCGACCGCTGGATCTCGCCGTTGTTTCAGGATGCGCCGGCGATGGAGCGGTTGCGCCGCGCCGCCTGCCTGCTTGCCGATGTCGGCTGGCACGCCAATCCCGAATTCCGCGCCGAACGCGGTGTCGAGATCGCGCTCCACGGTAATTGGGTGGCGGTCGATGGGCGCGGCCGCGCGCTGATCGCGCAGGCGCTATGGACGTCGCTAGGCGGCGGCGCCGGCACGCCCGAACCGCTCAATGTGCTAGCGCCGGTGCAAGACCTCAGGCGCGCCGCGCAATGGGGATTGGCGATGCGCCTGGGACAGCGCCTGTCGGGCGGTGTTGCCGGACCGTTGGAGCGTTCGAAACTGGGCGAGGACGGCTCGGCGCTGATCTTGCATCTCGCGCCGGACGATATCGCGCTTTACGGCGAGGCGGTGCAGAAGCGCCACGCGGCGCTTGCCGCCATCTGCGACCGCACGCCGCTGCTGACGAGCTAGGCCAGCGCGGGCGCTAATTGCGCCTTATCGCCTCGCCAATCGCGCAGCGCCGCCGCCCGATCGGCCGCCGCCGCATCCTTCATGCCCAGCGCCTCCTCGGCGTCTGCGCGAATGGACAGCGCGACCGGATCGTTCGATCGCCGCGCCAGGACGCGCGATGCCTGTTTGAGGGCCGCGCGCGGCTTGCCTTGCGCGAGCAACGCGGCGGCGTAGCTGCGGCGCACCGGGTACCACCAGGCCGGCGGATCGCTCAGCGTCTTCATCAATCGCGCTTCGTCGAGCTTGGCGGCGGCGAGATAGGCGCGTGCCGCCACATCGGGCCGCTTGTCGATCATCGCCGCGCGGCCATCGAGCACGAGCTGCGCGATCCGCACGAGTTGCCGGGATTGATAGGCCAGATCGTCCGGCTTGGCGGGAAGCGGCGGCAAGCTGATCTTGGCGCGTTCGGCGCGCACGCCCGCGGCATTGCCCAGTCGGGCCTGCGCTTCGCCGCGCGCATAAAGCCAATATTGCCGGACATAGGCTTGTTTCTCGCCGGGATCGGCCAGGGCCAGCACCTTGGCCGGGTCGGCGAAGCGGCCTTCGGCGAAATAGGCGGTGCCGACTCCCATCTGGAGGAACAGATTGCCGGGATCGGGCAGGTTGGCGGTCGCCGCGATCAGCGGATCGCTCAGCGCGAGCGCCGCTTTGCCGTCGCCCGAGATCAGCGCGCCGCCGACTCCGTACTGCACGTTATGGCCGTGATAGGGGAGCATCCAGACCTGGCCGGGCTTGATCAGTCCTGCGATCCGCGCGTCGCTTTGGCCGAGGTCGACCGCGGTGACGTTCACGTCGGCGGCATCCTGATAGCGGCCGACCCAATAGAAAGTGTGCGATGGCATGTGGATCAGATGACTCGACGCCGGCGCCAGCCTGCCAAGCTTGTCGGCATAGGGTTCCGCACGCTTGGGGAAACCGCTCATCTCGGTGGCATGGATGTAGAAGTGGATCGCGGGCGTGTAGTCCGGGCTGCGCCTGAGCACGCCCTCGAGCAGCGCCACGGCACGCGGCAGATTGGCGGTGCCGCTGGTCAGTGCCGTCGGGATCATCCACGCATCGGCCGCGATCGTCGCGATCTCGTCGTCCTGCGGATACCGCAAAGTCAGCGCATCCATCGCTTTCGCGAAGGCGAGGTCTCCCGCGCCCTTGCCGCCGCCTTCCACATAGCGAAGCTTGAGCGCGGCGATCAGATCGCGCTCGCGCTGCGGCGATTGCGGCGTCAGCAGCTTCTCGGCCGTAAGCACCTTGGCGAGCGCTGCTTTCTGTTGCTCGGCGCCGATCGGGAAATTGATCGTCGGCCCGTCGCTCCACGCAGCCCCCCATTCGCACATCGCGCACTTCGGATCGAGCTTGGCCGCCTCCGCAAAGGCGGCGCTGGCCGCGCCGTGCGCGAAGGCATGGGCAAGCTGCATGCCGTTGTCGAAGAATGCCTGCGCGCGCGTATTGGCGGTAGAGATCGGGAAACCGCCCTTGCCGTACCCGGGATAGAGTTGAGGGGTCGCGCCGACCGGCAACTCGTCTCCACAAATCGGGATGCTGGCGAGCAAGTCGGCGGCGCTCGGCCGCATCGTCGCTTCGCCAACGGATGCCGGGATCAGCGCGAGCAGCGGTAAGGCCAGGAGCGAGAGGCGCATCGTCCATTTCCCCAATCGGAACGCCTGCGCATGATATCCCCGTTCTCGTCCGCACACCATCGGCTTGAGTAGCGCACGAGGCTCGCCTAAGTCGCGGCCATGACCTCGACCAACGACATCCGCCGCAGCTTTCTCGACTACTTCGCCGCCAACGGCCATACCGCCGTGCAATCGGCGCCATTGGTGCCGCAGAACGACCCGACGCTGATGTTCGTCAATGCAGGCATGGTGCCATTCAAGAATGTCTTCACCGGCCTGGAATCGCGGCCTTATTCGACCGCGACGTCGAGCCAGAAATGCGTCCGCGCCGGCGGCAAGCACAACGATCTCGACAATGTCGGCTATACCGCGCGCCACCACACCTTTTTCGAGATGCTCGGCAATTTCTCGTTCGGCGATTATTTCAAGGAGCGCGCGATCACGCTCGCCTGGGGGCTGCTGACGAAGGAATGGGGAATCGATCCCGACCGGCTGACCGTCACCGTCTATCATACCGACGATGAGGCGTTCGATCTGTGGAAGAAGATCGCCGGCCTGCCCGAGGAGCGGATCATCCGGATCGCGACCAAGGACAATTTCTGGGCGATGGGCGACAACGGCCCGTGCGGTCCGTGTTCGGAAATCTTCTTCGACCATGGCGACCATATTCCCGGCGGCCCGCCGGGATCGCCGGACGAGGATGGCGATCGCTTCGTCGAGATCTGGAATTTGGTGTTCATGCAGTTCGAGCAGGAAGCCAATGAGATCGTCGGCAATCTGCCCAAGCCGTCGATCGACACCGGCATGGGACTCGAGCGCGTCGCCGCGGTGCTGCAGGGCGTGCACGACAATTACGACACCGACACGTTCAAGGCACTGATCGCCGCGTCCGAGGCGCTGACCCACACCAAAGCGGTCGGTGAGCAGATGGCGAGCCATCGCGTGATCGCTGATCATTTGCGCTCGTCGGGTTTCCTGGTCGCCGACGGCGTGCTGCCGGCCAATGAAGGTCGCGGCTATGTCCTCCGCCGCATCATGCGCCGCGCGATGCGGCATGCGCATCTGCTTGGGGCGAAGGATCCGCTGATGCACCGGCTGGTGCCGGCGCTGGTTGCCGAGATGGGCGCCGCTTATCCCGAACTGGTCCGGGCCCAGCCGCTGATCGAAGCGACGCTGCAGCAGGAAGAAAAGCAATTCCGGCGGACGCTCGACAAGGGGCTCAAGCTGCTCGACGAAGCGACCGCCGGGATGACGACGGGCTCGACCTTGTCGGGCGAGACCGCGTTCAAGCTCTACGACACGTTCGGCTTCCCCTACGACCTGACCGAGGACGCTCTCCGCGCGCAGGGCCTGCAGGTCGACCGCGAAGCCTTCGACGCCGCGATGGCCGAGCAGAAGCGCGCCGCGCGTGCCGCCTGGAAGGGGTCGGGCGAAAAGGCGTCGGATGAGCTCTGGTACGATCTCGTCGAGGAAAAGGGCGGCACCGAGTTCATCGGCTACACGTCGGAGGAAGGCGAGGGCGAGGTCGTCGCCTTGATCAAGGACGGGGCGCGCGTCGACAAGGCCGTTGCCGGCGACGACGTCGACATCGTGCTCAACCAGACGCCGTTCTACGCTGAAAGCGGCGGTCAGGTCGGCGATGCCGGGATCGCGACCAACGACAAGGGGCTGAAGGGCCGCGTGTTCGACACGCAGAAGCATCTCGGTCGGCTCTGGGCGCATCGCACCAAGGTCGAAGCGGGTGAAATCGCGATCGGCGATGCCATCCACCTTGTGGTCGACGGCGAGCGCCGCAACGCGATCCGCGCCAACCATTCGGCGACCCATTTGCTTCACGCGGCGTTGCGCGAGCGGCTCGGCACGCATGTCGCGCAAAAGGGATCGCTGGTCGCGCCCGAACGCCTGCGCTTCGATTTCTCGCAACCGACCGCGATCGATCCGGCGCGGCTGGCCGAGGTCGAGGCCGATGTGAATGCCTATATCCGCCAGAACGACGCCGTCTCGACGCGCTTGATGACTCCTGAAGAGGCGATCGAGGAGGGCGCGATGGCGCTGTTCGGTGAGAAATATGGCGACGAGGTCCGCGTCGTGTCGATGGGCCGCGACGGGCAGAAGATCTACAGCCTCGAATTGTGCGGCGGCACGCATGTCAATGCGACCGGCGATATCGGGCTGTTCAAGCTGGTGAGCGAGGGCGCGGTGTCGTCGGGCGTTCGCCGCGTCGAGGCGCTGACCGGCGAAGCGGCGCGCGCCTATCTCGCCAGCCGCGACGAAAAGCTGCGTGAGACGGCCGCCGTGCTCAAGGCCACACCCGATGAAGTGCCGGCACGTGTCGCGGCGCTGGTCGAGGACCGTCGTCGGCTGGAGCGCGAATTGGCCGATGCGAAGAAGGCGCTGGCGCTGGGCGGCGGGGGCGGCGCTGCCCCGGCTGGGCCCGAACAGGTGAACGGCATCAACTTTGTTGGCCAGGTGGTCGAGGGGTTGGAGGCCAAGGGGCTACGCGGCGCGGTCGACGAGACCAAGGCGCGGATCGGATCTGGCGTGGCCGTGCTGGTCGCGGTCAATGACGGCCGCGCCTCGATCGCGGTCGGCGTGACCGACGACCTGACCGGCCGCTTCAACGCGGTCGATCTGCTGCGCAAGGCGGTCGAGGTGCTGGGCGGCCAGGGCGGCGGCGGCCGTCCCGACATGGCGCAGGGCGGCGGCCCCGACGGCAGCAAGGGTGAAGAGGCTGTCGCGGCGATCCGGGCGGCGCTGGCTGGCTGATGCTGCGGATCGAGCCCGTTTCGGCGGAGGCGCTGGCGGGCTGGGTTCCGTTGCGCGTCGCTTTATGGCCTGATGAGGAGGCCCTCGACAAGCAGGCAGCCGAATGGCTGGCGGCCGCCGATCCGGAGCAGTTCAACATCGTCGCGCGTAGCGATGACGGTGCCGTGATCGGGTTCGCCGAAGCGACGCTGCGCCATGATTATGTCAACGGCACCTCAACCTCGCCAGTGGTGTTCCTCGAAGGCATTTTCGTCGCGCCGGATCACCGCAAGCGGGGCGTCGCCGCGGCCCTGGTTGAGGCAGTGGCCGATTGGGGCCGCGCCAAAGGCTGCACCGAATTCGCCTCGGATGCGCTGATCGACAATCTCGACAGCCACGCCTTCCACCGCGCGATCGGTTTTGCCGAGCAGGAGCGGGTGGTGTGCTTCAGCAAGCCGTTATGAGGGGTCGGGCCTCCTGACGCGCCGCAGCCGCGGCTCGCGATCGAGCCCAGCTTCTTCCTTGATCGACTTGCGCAATTCGTCGCGCTTTTCGTGGATCGAGGCGATCACGGGGCCCATTGCGACGCCCAGTTCGACCAGCACCGCCTCTGACAATTGCAACGAGCTCTCGAGCGTTTCGGGCACGGCGTCGGTGACGCCCGCCCGATACAGCTCCGCGGCATGGGACGCATCGCGAGCGCGGGCGACGATCGTCAGGCCGGGAACCCATCCGCGCACGCGCTTGGTCAATCGCGCCGTCAGCACCGGATCGTCCATCGTCAGCACCAGCGCCTTGGCACGGCCGAGATTGAGGCGATCGACCAGCTCGCCGCGCGATACGTCGCCGAACAGCACGGTATAGCCTTCGTGCCGGGCCGCATTGACCGCATCGATGTCGGCCTCGACCGCGATATAGGGTTGGTTATGCTCGCGCAGCATGTCGGCGACCATCCGGCCGACGCGCCCGAAGCCGATCACCACCGTGCCTGGTCCTTCTTCGGCCAGCTGGAGGTCGGGCGCGAGGCGCTCGCGCGCTTCCAGACGGCGTGATACCAGGCGGCCGATCTCGGCAAGCGCCGGCGTGATCGTCAGCCCGAGCGCGGTAACCGTCTGCCAGAAGGCCGCATCCTGTGGTGCGATGAGCCCGGCACCGGCGGCCGTGCCGAGCACGATCAACGTCGTCTCGGATGGGCTCGACATCAGGAGGCTGGTTTCGGCGGCGACGCCGTTGCGCGCCTTGGACAGTTTGAGCAAAGCGAAGGTGACGATCGACTTGGCCGCGACCACGCCGAGCAAGGCCAGCACGAAATCGCCCCAATGATCGATCAGCGTGTCGAGGCTCAGGCTCATCCCGACAGTGATCAGGAACACGCCGAGGGCAAGCCCCTTGAACGGCGCGGTAATGACCTCGACTTCGTTATGATATTCGGTTTCGGCGATCAGCACGCCCGCCAGCAGCGCCCCGACGATCGGCGACAGGCCGGCGGCGGTGGTGGCGAGGCTCGCGACGATCACGACCAAGAGCGAGATCGCCAGGAAGAGCTCGGGGCTCTTGGTCCGTGCGGCCTGGGCGAACAGCCGCGGCAGCACGAACCGGCCAAACAGGAAAATCGCTGCGATCGCCACAGCACCCCAGGCCAGGACGCTGACAATGTCTCCGCCGCGCCCGCCCATCGCGCCCAGGCCGAAGATGATCGGCACCAGCGCCAGATCCTCGAACAACAACATCGCGAAGGCGATTCGACCCACCGGACTGGTCGTCCCTGCGATCGGCAGCACCAGCGCCGTCGACGACAGCGCCAACGCCAGGCCAAGGCCCAGACCCGCTCCCCAGGGATTTCCGGTGACTAGCAACGCCACGCCGATCACCGCGGCACAGCCCAGCAATTCGGCGGCGCCAATCCCGAACACCGCGCCGCGCATCGCCCAGAGCCTTTTCAGCGAGAGCTCGAGCCCGATCGAGAACAGCAACAACGTGATGCCGAACTCCGCGAACGGCTCGATCGCATGCGGGTCGGAGATGGTGATGTGATAGAGCCACGGCTGCTGTCCGACCAACGCGCCCAGGCCAGCGGGACCGACCAGCATGCCGACCAGGATGAAGCCGATCACCGGACTGACCTTGAACCGCGCGAACGCCGGGATCACGATGCCTGCGGCACCGAGAATCACCAGCGCGTCGCTGAACCCTTTATTGTCGAGACCAATTGCCATGCCGGCATCAAAGCAGGCCGAAGGGAGTTTGTCAGGTCATGACTGAAACAGATATCTGCATCATCGGCGGCGGACCGGCGGGAATGGTGGCCGGATTGCTGTTCGCGCGCGCCGGGCTCAAGACGATCGTGCTCGAAAAGCACAAGGACTTCCTGCGCGATTTTCGCGGCGACACCGTCCATCCATCGACCTTGCGAATTTTCAGCGAACTCGGCCTGCTCGACGAATTGCTGGAACGCCCCCATCAGAAGATCGAACGGCTGAGTGCGCGCATCGCCGATCGCGACATGCAGATCGTCGACCTGACGCATCTCCACGTTCCGGCGCCCTATGTCGCGCTGATGCCGCAATGGGACTTCCTCGATTTCGTCGCCGATGCCGCACGCCGTTATCCGACCTTTGAATTGCGCCAGAGTTGCGAAGGCGCCGAATTGATCGAGCAGGATGGACAGGTTCGCGGCGTCAGGACGCACGATGGCGAGGAAATCCGCGCGCGTCTCACCATTGCCGCCGACGGCCGCGATTCGCGGCATCGCGACGGATTGCCCACCACCGTGATCGGCGCGCCGATGGACGTATTCTGGTTTCGCATCCCCAAGGTGGCCCAGCCCGAGAACGCGACGATGGGCGTGTTCGACACCGGCACGTTGTTCGTGCTGATCGACCGCGGCGATTATTATCAATGCGCCTTCGTGTTCGCTAAGGGCGGCGCGGAAAAAATCCGGGGCGAGGGGCTGGATGCCTTTCGCGCCCGCGTCCGCGCGGTCGGCCCCGAAACGGCGACGATTGATGAGGGCGTGTCGAGTTGGGACGACGTCAAGCTGCTCACCGTCACCGTCGACCGCCTGGAGAAATGGGATCGTCCGGGCTTGCTGGTGATCGGCGATGCTGCCCACGCAATGTCACCGATCGGTGGCGTCGGCATCAACCTGGCGGTGCAGGACGCGGTCGCCACCGCGAACATCCTGGCCGGGCCGATGTCGGCAGGCGACGATCCCAACCCGCTGCTCCACAAGGTGCATGACCGTCGCATCCGCGCGGTCAAACTGACCCAGGGAATGCAGCGAATGGTGCAAGACACGATCATCGCGCCATTGCTCGCCAGCACCGAACCGCTCGAGGGGCCGCCGCTGGCGGCGAAGCTGCTCGATCGCATCCCGCTGTTGCGGCGCATTCCCGCGCAGATCATCGGCATGGGCTTCCGCCCCGAGCACGTTCGGTCGCCCGAGGCAAAGTAGCAGGGGACAACTCGCCCCGCCGGTCGCCCGCCTCAAAACAGCTGCGACGAATCCAGCACGTACTGCTCCTTGATCGCATTGGCGGAGCGCTTGCGGCCGCTTTCAGACATCGCGATCAGGCCATGTTTGGCGAGCGGGCCGTTGGGGTCCCACATCGACGCGTACGTGTCGAGGAAGGCCTGGAGCTCTGGTTTTGGCTTCAGATGCTTCTTCTTGACGTAGAGGTACAGCGTCCGGACGCCGGGGTATTTGCCGCTGGCGATGTCGGCATAGTCGGGGGTGACACCGTCGATCGGCACGCCGCGCAACCGGCTCGCATTCTGTTCGAGGTAGGAATAGCCGAACAGGCCAAGCGCGTTCGGATTGCTTTCCAGGCCCTTGACGATGAGACTGTCGTTCTCGCCTTGCACCACGTACGGGCCGTCGCCGCGGATCTGGCGGCACATGCGATCGAAGTCGGCCGGGTCGCCCGAGGTCTGCATCGCCTTAGCGGTCGGCACTGCCTCGAAACAGCCCGGTTGGAGAAGCAGTTCGACGAACGCGTCGCGCGTGCCGCTGGTCGTGGGTGGGCCCAGCACCTGGATCGGGATCGCCGGGAGCTTCGGATCAACGTCCTTCCAGGTCTTGGCGGTGTTCGGCTTGCCCATCGGATTTGCCGCCAGCGCGAGATAGATTTGTTTGCGGCTCAGCTGGATCTTGGGTCCCTGGTTCGATTCGGCGAGCGCCAGGCCATCGAGGCCGATCGCGACCTCGATGATGTCTCCCACGCCGTTCTTCTGGCAGCGCTCGAATTCGACGCGCTTCATCCGGCGCGAGGCGTCGGCGATATCGAAGGAAACGGGTCCCGCGCTTTCGCAGAAACGCATGATCCCGGCCTGGGTCCCGGTCGATTCAACGACGGGCGCCTTCCGTCCGCTCTTCGCCTGAACAAAGGCGTCCGACACGGCCTTGGTGAAGGGATAGACCGTCGAGGATCCCGCTGACCGGATTGGATCGGACTCGCTGCCGCAGGACGCCAGGCCGAGGGCTGGAAAGGCCGCGAAGGCCAATACACCAAGTCGACCACGCATCGTCATTCCCCCATCCAGCTACCTGTATGACAGGTAACGCGATCCCGTTGCCCGCGTTCTGCGCCTTGGGCGTGACCGCTGTGTGACAGGATTTGTGGGGTGTGCGTCGCCAGGGGAGCCTCCCGGCGAGCGAAATAGTCGGGATATAAACCCTCTCCACCTTGCGGGCGCATCAGGTCGGTCATGCCCCGGCATGACCTAAACAGCGCGGGGCGCTGTTTACCTGATGCGGGAGGGGCCCGCTCGGCGGAGCCGAGTGGGAGGATAAGGGGGCGAGCCAAAGGCTCGCGCGGCGCTGAAGCGCCGCTCCCCTCATCCAAGCTGCGCTAGGCGGCACGCCGCCAAGCTTCGCTATCCTTCTCCCACAAGGGGAGAAGGATTGGGCGTCACCTCACGCCCAGGTCGCCATCCGCGTTTCGAGGTTCTCGCGGACCGCTTCGAAGAACTGTTCGGTGGTCATCCACGCCTGATCCGGGCCGATCAGCAGCGCCAGGTCCTTGGTCATCTTGCCGCTCTCGACGGTCTCGATGCAGACCTTTTCCAGTTCCTCGGCGAAGCGCGTCACGTCGGGCGTGCCGTCGAACTTGCCACGATATTTGAGCCCGCCGGTCCAGGCGAAGATCGAGGCGATCGGGTTGGTCGAGGTCGCCTTACCCTGCTGGTGCTGGCGATAGTGGCGCGTGACGGTGCCGTGCGCGGCCTCGGCCTCGACGGTCTTGCCGTCGGGCGAGAGCAGGACCGAAGTCATCAGGCCGAGCGAGCCGAAGCCCTGCGCGACCTGGTCCGACTGGACGTCACCGTCATAATTCTTGCAGGCCCAGACGAACTCGCCCGACCATTTGAGCGCGCTGGCGACCATGTCGTCGATCAGGCGATGCTCGTAAGTGATGTTCGCTTCCTTGAACTTGTCGGCGAACTCGGCCTCGAACACTTCCTGGAACAGGTCCTTGAAGCGGCCGTCATAGGCCTTGAGGATGGTGTTCTTGGTCGACAGATACACCGGCCATTTCAGGTTGAGGCCATAATGCATCGAGGCGCGCGCGAAATCGCGGATCGAATCGTCGAGATTGTACATGCCCATCGCGACGCCCGACGAGGGGAATTGGAACACTTCCTCCTCGATCTTGTCGCCATTGTCGCCGACCCAGGTCATGGTCAGCTTGCCGGGGCCGGGGACGCGGAAGTCGGTCGCGCGATACTGATCGCCGAACGCATGACGGCCGACCACGATGGGCTTGGTCCAGCCGGGGATCAGGCGCGGCACGTTCGAGATCACGATCGGCTCGCGGAACACGACGCCGCCCAGGATATTGCGGATCGTGCCGTTGGGCGACTTCCACATCTTCTTGAGGCTGAATTCCTCGACGCGCTGCTCGTCGGGAGTGATCGTCGCGCACTTCACGCCGACGCCGTATTTCTGGATCGCCTTGGCGCTGTCGACGGTGACCTTGTCGTCGGTCGCGTCACGATGCTCGATGCCGAGATCGTAATAATCGAGGTCGATGTCGAGATAGGGCTTGATCAGGCGCTCGCGAATCCATTCCCAGATGATCCGCGTCATTTCGTCGCCGTCGATCTCCACGACGGGCGTCTTCACCTTGATCTTCGCCATATCCGCTTTCCTGATGGGGTTTGGTCGGGCCTCTAGGGTGAAGCGGGGAGGAGGGTCAAGCGCCGTACCCTTGCGCCGCCCAGGGAGCCTGACGTGCTTCCCGCGCATTGTACCGCACAAGCAACACGGTTAGACGGCGCGCATGCCTTCACTCGATCCGCCGGAAATCGGCACGACCACCGTCAAGTGGCGCTTTCCGGCAATGCACCCGGAAGGGCGCCGCTATGTCATCATCGCCGCCGTTGCGACATTGCTGTCGTTGGTCATCTGGAAAGTCCTGTTCTGGCCGCTCGCGTTCCTGACGCTGGGCGTGGCCGCCTTCTTTCGCGACCCGATCCGCGTCACGCCGCGCGATGACAATCTGGTGATCGCGCCGGCCGACGGGCTGGTGACGATGATCCAGCCGGTGGTGCCGCCCGCCGAGCTCGATATCCTGGGTACCGCGCCGCTGATCCGCGTCTCGATCTTCATGAGCGTGTTCGACGTCCATGTGAACCGCACGCCGATCCAGGGGATCATCCGCCGCGTCGTCTATATCTCGGGCAAGTTCCTCAACGCCGACCTCGACAAGGCGAGCGAAGAGAATGAGCGCCAGCACCTCGTCGTCGAGGGCAAGGACGGCCGGTTAATCGGCTTCACCCAGATCGCCGGCCTCGTCGCGCGCCGGATCGTCGCCTTCGTCAAGGAAGGCGATATGGTCGCGCCCGGCCAGCGCATCGGACTGATCCGGTTCGGCAGCCGGGTCGATGTGTTTCTGCCCGCCGACACTGCCTGCCAGGTGATCCTCGGTCAGCGCACCATCGCGGGCGAGACGATCATCGGCCGGATCGGTGGCGAGACGATGAGCGGCGTGACCCAGTGAAACCGTCGCGCCCGCGACGGCTGAGACGGCCGGCCACGGGCCTGCCGCTCAGGACGATCACGCCCAACGCGCTGACCGCGTTGGCGCTAAGTTCGGGGCTGACGGGCGTGCGCTTCGCGATTGCCGGCGACTGGCAGATGGCGGTGGTGATGATCCTCGCCGCCAGCGTGCTCGACGGCGTTGACGGGCAGGTCGCACGGATGCTGCGCGGGACGAGCCGGTTCGGCGCCGAGCTCGACTCGCTCAGCGACGCCATCTCGTTCGGGGTAGCGCCGGCGCTGATCCTCTATCTCTGGTCGCTAACCGACGCGCCGCGCTTCGGCTGGATCTGCGCCTTGCTGTTCGCGGTGTTCTGCGCGTTGCGGCTGGCGCGGTTCAACGCCCAGATCGATGCCACCGAACAGCCGCGCAAGGCTGCCGGCTATCTGACCGGTATTCCCGCGCCTGCGGGAGCGATCGGCGCGATGCTGCCGCTCTATTTGTGGTTCATCACTGGCGAGCAGTGGCTGCGTTCACCTTGGCTGGTGGCGCCGTGGATGGCCTTTATCGCGTTCCTGATGATCTCAAGCATCGCGACTTATGGCTGGTCTTCGCTCAGGCTGAGGCGCAACATCCGCTTTGAGGCGTTGGCCGTGATCGTCGCGATCGGGGCGGCGTTGATTTCTGCCCCATGGCCGACATTGGTTGGGCTCTGCCTGGTCTATCTCGCGCTGATCCCGTTCAGCGCGCGCAATTATGCCCGAATCAGGCGGCAGCGCGCCAATATGTCGGCTGCGCCGAAACCGACCGCACCGTTATCCTGATCGTCGTCGCCGCGTGACGCGGCGGCAGTGGCGGAATGATCGATCCACGACCCTTGCCGGCCAGCGCGGCCTGGATGCTGGGCAATGCCGGGACGACGGTCGAATAAATGGTCGCGCCCGCCGCGACCAGCGCACCGGCGAACATCAGGATAGCAACGAGCGTGAACATTGCGACTTCCCCTTTGGGCGGATCGCGATCCGTGCCGAACCAACCGTCGGGCGATTCAGATGTTCCGCGTCCTGTTGATGATCGCTGTATGTTCTGTTGATGTTCTGTTCGTCAAGTGAAAAATCGGAACATAGCGTGAATACAACTGTGCGGGCCGACCCAAGTCCGGCGAGCGTGCGCCTGAGCCGCTTGCCTTTGGCCGGACTTTGGACTAGGGGCCGCGCCTCAAACCCGCATGGGAAGCATCATAACCCGGTGCCGGATCTGCCTCCGCCATGATTGGCGAGGGGACTTACAGGATTTTCGGTCCCCGCTTCCCAGAGGAACAACCGGAAGGAGTTATCCCTATGGCGGCACCTGTCGTCACCATGCAGCAATTGCTCGAAACGGGCGCACATTTCGGCCACCAGACCCACCGCTGGAACCCGAAGATGAAGCCGTATCTGTTCGGCGACCGTAACGGCGTCCACATCATCGATCTGTCGCAAACCGTGCCGCTGTTCGCGCGTGCGCTCGAATTCGTCAGCTCGTCGGTCGCGTCGGGCGGCAAGGTCCTGTTCGTCGGCACCAAGCGCCAGGCGCAAGAGCCGATCGCCGACGCCGCACGCCGCGCTGGCCAGCATTTCGTCAACCACCGCTGGCTGGGCGGCATGCTCACCAACTGGAAGACGATTTCCAACTCGATCAAGCGCCTCAAGAGCCTCGAAGAGCAGCTTTCGGGCGACACGCACGGCCTGACCAAGAAGGAAGTGCTCCAGCTCACGCGTGAGAAGGACAAGCTCGAACTCTCGCTCGGCGGCATCCGCGACATGGGCGGCGTTCCCGACGTGATGTTCGTGATCGACGCCAACAAGGAAGAGCTGGCGATCAAGGAAGCCAACACGCTGGGTATCCCGGTCGTGGCGATCCTCGATTCGAACGTTTCGCCCGACGGCATCGCGTTCCCGGTTCCGGCGAACGATGACGCCGCTCGCGCGATTCGTCTCTATTGCGAAGCGATCGCCATCGCCGCGACTCGTGGCGGCCAGCAGCGTCAGGCCAATGCCGGTGTCGACCTGGGTGCCCAGGTCGAAGCGCCGGTCGAGGAAGCGCTGACCGTCGAACCGGCCCCGGCCGAGGAAGCCCTCAACGCCGAGCCGGTCGTCGCCGACGCGGCGCAGCAAGCCGACTTGGCCGCCGAGGGCGAGCGTCAGATCGACGCCTGAGCCGTCGCCTAACCGTCATGCGGGCGGGGTAGGGCGACAACGCCCCGCCTCGCCCGCAACTACATTCTGACTAGAAGGATCGAAGACATGGCCGACATCACGGCAGCAATGGTCAAGGACCTGCGCGAGAAGAGCGGCGCGGGCATGATGGACTGCAAGAAGGCGCTTGGCGAAGCCGGCGGCGACATGGACGCCGCGCTGGACTGGCTGCGCACCAAAGGCCTCGCGGCCGCCGCCAAGAAATCGAGCCGCACCGCGGCCGAAGGTCTGGTCGGTGTCGAGGTTTCGGGCACCAAGGGTGCCGCGGTCGAAGTCAATTCGGAAACCGACTTCGTCGCCAAGAACGATCAGTTCCAGACCTTCGTCCGCGACGTGACCTCGGTCGCGCTCGAACTGGGCGATGACATCGCGACGATCAAGGCGGCATCTTTGGGCGGCAAGACCGTCGAGGAAGTGCTGACCAACAATATCGCGACGATCGGCGAGAATCAGACGCTGCGCCGCGCCAAGAAGCTCGAAGTGTCGAAGGGCGCGGTCGTGCCTTACGTTCACAACGCGCAGGCGCCGGGCCTTGGCAAGATCGGCGTGCTCGTCGCGCTCGAGAGCGAGGCTCCGGCCGACAAGCTCGAAGCGCTCGGCAAGCAGCTGGCGATGCACATCGCGGCGGCCTTCCCGCTGGCGCTCAACGAGGAAGACCTCGACCCGGCCGTGATCGAGCGCGAGCGCGCGATCGCCCAGGAAAAGGCGTCGGAAAGCGGCAAGCCGGCCGAGATCGTCGCCAAGATGGTCGACGGCGCGATCGCCAAGTATCGCAAGGAGAATGCCCTGGTCAGCCAGCTGTTCGTGATGGACGGCAAGACCAAGATCTCCGACGTGGTCGCCGCGGCCGCCAAGGAAGCCGGTTCGCCGATCGCGCTGAAGGACTATGTCCGTTTCCAGCTCGGCGAAGGCATCGAGAAGGAAGAATCGGACTTCGCGGCGGAAGTCGCGGCGGCGTCGGGCGTGCCCCAGCCGGCCTGATTCGACGTCTCGACGGAAGAAGGGGCCGCGTCGTGAGGCGCGGCCCTTTTTCGTATCCGCTAACCGCTTGGCTTCGGAGCGCAGCGCTCCTAAGGTCCGCGCCACTTCACGACCCCGAAGGTGTAGATGTCCAGCCCCGCCTATAAACGCATCCTCCTGAAACTCTCGGGCGAGGTCCTGATGGGTGAGGGGGGCCTGGCGATCGATCCAGAGGTGACCGCGCGCGTCGCCGGCGAGATCAAGGACGCCAAGGACGCGGGGCACGAATTGTGTGTCGTGGTCGGCGGGGGCAATATCTTCCGCGGCCTGTCGGCCGCAGCGAAGGGCATCGAGCGGGCGACCGCGGATTATATGGGCATGCTGGCGACGGTGATGAACGCGCTGGCGGTGCAGAACGCGCTCGAGCAGGTCGGCGTCGATACGCGGGTGCAGTCGGCGATCCCGATGCAGTCGGTGTGCGAGCCGTTCATTCGCCGCCGCGCGATGCGCCACCTGGAAAAAGGACGAGTGGTGATCTTCGCCGCCGGCGTCGGCTCGCCATTCTTCACGACCGACAGCGGTGCTGCGTTGCGCGCCGCCGAAATGAATTGCGACGCGCTGTTCAAGGGCACGTCGGTCGACGGCGTCTACAATGCCGATCCCAAGAAGGATCCGGCGGCAAAGCGTTACGAAACCGTGAGTTACGACACGGTGCTCGCGGACAATCTCAAAGTCATGGACGCAAGCGCGATCGCCTTGTGCCGCGACAACAACATTCCGATCGTGGTGTTCAACATCCGCGAGCCGGGCAATCTCGCCTCGGTGTTGCGCGGAGAGGGTGTCTCGACGGTGGTACAGAAGGAAGGATGACACATGGCCGCCTATGACAAGGCCGATATCGAACGCCGCATGGCGGGTGCGGTCGAAGCGCTGAAGCACGATCTCGGCGGGTTGCGCACCGGCCGGGCGTCGACCGCGTTGCTCGATCCGGTGACGGTCGAGGTGTACGGATCGAATATGCCGCTCAACCAGGTCGCAACCGTCTCGGCGCCCGAGCCGCGGATGCTGTCGGTCCAGGTGTGGGACAAATCGAACATCGGTCCGGTCGAAAAAGCGATCCGGTCGGCTGGTCTGGGGCTGAACCCGATCAACGACGGCAATACGCTGCGCCTGCCGATCCCTGATCTGACCGAGGAACGCCGCAAGGAACTCGCCAAGCTGGCCGGTCAATATGCCGAAAAGGCGCGGATTGCGGCGCGCAACGTTCGTCGCGACGGAATGGATTCGCTCAAGACCGATGAGAAGAAGGGCGTCTATTCGGAAGACGAGCGCAAGCGGCATGAGAACGACGTGCAGAAGGTGACCGACAGCACGATCGCCGACATCGACGCGGTGGCCACGGCCAAGGAAAAGGAAATCCTGAGCCAGTGACGCCGGTGGCCGTCACCGATATGGCGCCGGCCGCTTCCAGCGCGGTGCTGCCGCGCCATGTCGCCATCATCATGGACGGCAATGGGCGCTGGGCGAAGAAGCGCCATTTGCCGCGTATCGCGGGGCATCGCCAGGGCGTCGAGGCGGTCCGCAAGGTCACCCGCGCCGCTCGCGCGATGGGGATCGAGGCGATGACGCTCTATGCCTTCTCGTCGGAGAACTGGCGCCGCCCCGAGGAAGAAGTCGGCGATCTGATGGGATTGCTGCGGCATTTCATCCGCAGCGATCTCGACGAGCTTGTCCGCGAGAATGTGCGGCTGAGGGTGATCGGCGATTATCGCCGCTTCTCCCCCGATCTGGTCGCGATGATCGACGACGCGACCGGACGTACTACGGCGAACACCGGCCCGTTGCTGGCGATCGCGCTCAATTACGGATCGCAGGCCGAACTAGCCGGTGTTGCCCAGGAACTCGCGCGTCGTGTCCGCGACGGCGCCATGGCGATCGAGGAGATCGATACCCAGGCGATCGAAAGCCTGCTCGACACGCACGATCTGCCGCCGCTCGATTTGTTGATCCGCACTTCGGGCGAGCAGCGGCTGTCGAACTTCCTGCTATGGCAGGCGGCCTATGCCGAATTGCTGTTCGTCGACACGCTGTGGCCCGATTTCGATGCGGAAACGTTGAGCGAGGCGATTGCCGCTTTCGGGCGGCGCCAACGTCGTTTCGGAGGCCTGTGAGCGACCGTCGCACGCGCTCGTCGAAGCGCCCTCCCGAATTGCTGATCCGCGCGGCGGTGGGCCTGGGCCTGATGGCGCTGGCGCTGGCCGCGGTGGTGCTTGGCGGATGGATATTCTGGCTGGTCGTCGCGGCGATGGCGATGGTCATGATCGCCGAATGGGCGGATTTGGCCGGCGCCACGGCTCGCGACAAGCGCGGCGCGATGCTGACCCTGGTTGTCCCGCTGACCGTGATGTCGCCCGCCACCTGGGGGCCGGGCTGGTTCGCGTTAGGAATCGTCGGCGCGGCGGCCGTGTTCGTCGCCGCGGTGTTCAAGCCGCGCGCGCTTGGGCTCGGCATTATCTATGTCGGCGTGCCGGTCCTGGCCTTGCTGGTCATTCGCGAAAACCCTGAGTTCGGGCTGATCTACACCTTGTGGACGCTGGCTTTGGTCTGGATGTGCGACATTGGAGCCTATTTCGCGGGCAAACATATCGGCGGGCCGAAGCTCGCGCCGACGATCAGCCCTAACAAGACCTGGGCCGGCCTGATCGGCGGCATCGCACTGGCGACCGCATTCGGGTGGCTCCTCCATTGGCAATACGGCCTCGCGGTGCGGTTGACGCTGGCGACTCCCTTCCTGGCGTTGCTCGCCCAAGGCGGCGACCTATTCGAAAGCTGGCTCAAACGCCGAGCCGGAAGGAAGGATAGCGGGGCGTTGTTCCCCGGCCATGGCGGCGTGCTCGACCGGCTCGACGGGCTGGTGCCGGTAGCGCCGGTCGCCGCGTTCCTGATCGTCATCGTTCCTCTACTCTACGTCTGGCGCCCGTGAAGACCGTTACCATTCTAGGTGCGACCGGGTCGGTCGGCACATCGACGCTCGACCTGATCGAGCGTGAGCCCGATCGTTTCAGCGTGCGGGCACTGACCGCCAATTGCGACGTCGAGCGCCTTGCAGCGGCAGCGCGGCGAACGCGCGCCGAATTGGCGGTGGTCGCCGATGAGAGCTGCCTGCCGGCGCTGCGCGATGCGTTGCGCGGCACCGACACCAGCGTCACAGGCGGCGCGCAAGCGGTGTGCGATGCGGCACGGTCGGGGGCCGACCTCACCGTCGGGGCGATCGTCGGCTGCGCCGGGCTGCGCCCAGTGATGGCGGCGGTGGAACAGGGCGGCACGATCGTGATCGCCAACAAGGAACCGTTGGTTTCGGCGGGAGAATTGGTGGTCGACGCCGCACGGCGTTTCGGTGCGACGCTGCTGCCCGCCGATTCCGAGCACAATGCGATCTTTCAATGTTTCGATCGGGCCCAGGCGAAACACGTCCGCCGCATCATCCTGACCGCCAGCGGAGGGCCATTTCGCGATTGGAGCCTGGAGCGCATGCGCGACGTCACGCCGCAACAAGCGGTAGCGCATCCCAATTGGACGATGGGCGCCAAGATTTCGGTCGATTCGGCGACGATGATGAACAAGGGTCTCGAACTGATCGAGGCGGCACGGCTGTTTCCGGTCGATCCGGACCGTATCGAGATCATCGTGCATCGCCAGTCGCTGGTCCATTCGCTGGTCGAATATACCGACGGATCGGTGCTCGCGCAGCTCGGGCCGGCCGATATGCGCACGCCGATCGCTTATTGCCTCGCCTGGCCCGAACGGATGGCGACGCCGATGGCGCCGCTCGACCTGGTCGCGGTCGGCAGGCTCGATTTCGAAGCGCCCGACGACCGGCGTTTTCCTGCGCTGGCGCTGGCGCGGCGCGCGCTGACCGCGGGCGGTGCACGCCCGGCGATCCTCAACGCCGCCAACGAGATCGCGGTGGCGGCTTTTCTGGCCGGGAAAATCGGGTTCCTCGAAATTGCCGCAATCGTCGCCGATACGCTCGACGGCTACGACCCGCCCGCGCCCGAGACACTGGACGACGTACTGGCTATAGATGATGAAGCGCGTACCATCGCGGGCGAGCGAGTAGAGGATTGCGTTACCTGATGCAGAGTCCCGGCCTGATCCTGTACATTGTCGGCTTCGCGCTGTTGCTGGGGCCGCTCGTCTTCTTTCACGAGCTTGGTCATTACCTCGCCGCTCGGCTGTTCGGCATCAAGTCGGAAGTCTTCTCGATCGGATTTGGCCCGGAGATCACCGGCTGGACCGACAGAAGCGGGACCCGCTGGAAGCTGAGCTGGATTCCGCTCGGGGGCTATGTTCGCTTCGCCGGCGACATGAACCCCGCCAGCCAACCGGACCCCGCCTGGCTGGCGCTACCGCCCGCGGAACGCGCCCGTACCTTCCAGGCCAAGCCCTTGTGGCAGCGCGCGGTCGTCGTGCTGGCCGGTCCGGTGACCAATTTCTTCCTCGCTTTGCTGATCCTGATGGGATTCGCGCTGGCCTATGGCGACAATCGCACGCCTTCGACCGTGGCCGGTGTGGAAGCGGGCAGTGCCGCCGCCGCCGCGGGCTTGAAGGCGGGGGACAAAATCACTGCGTTGGGTGGACGCGCGGTCGAGACTTTCGAGGACTTGGCCTATTACGTCCAGCTTCGCGCCGGCGAGCGGGTCAGAATCGATTTCGATCGCAACGGCGTCGCGATGGCGAGCGACACGGTGATCGGCAAGCGACACGTCAAGGACAAGTTCGGCAACGAAGGCGATATCGGGATGCTGGGGGTTCGCGCCACCCAGCCTGTGTTCGTGCGAGTCGGCGCGCTGCAGGCACCGGGTGTCGCTGCCAGGGAGCTTTGGGCGCTGGTCAGGCAGACCGGCCAGGGCCTTGGCCAGCTGATCTCCGGCCGCCGTCCGATTAAGGACATGTCAGGCGTCGTCGGCATGGTGAAATTCTCCGGCGAGCAGCTCAGCATGGGCTGGCCGGACTTCATCTGGCTGGTCGCGATCATCTCCATTAATTTGGGGTTCATCAATCTCTTGCCAGTCCCCATGCTCGACGGAGGGCATTTGCTGTTCTACGCGATCGAGGCTGTGCGGCGGCGTCCGGTGACGCCGGCGATCCAGGAATGGGCTTTTCGCGGCGGGCTGGCGGCGATCCTGTGCTTGTTCCTGGTCGTGACGTTCAACGATCTGGGCAAGGTGGGCTTGTGGCAGCATCTCGCCGGGTTGATCGGCTGAAGCGGTTAGGGCAGGGCGGGCGCGCCCGTAAATCACGCGACGGCAATGTCTCCGGCTGGGGTGGAATGGTGAAAGTTATCAATACGTCGAAGTTCGGAACGCGCGCCGTGACGGTGTTGCTCGCGGGAACAATGCTCTCGGGGGTCCCGGTGGCAGCTGCCGCCCAGACCGCCGCTGCGCCCGCCGCTCCCACACCCGCCGCTGCGGCACCGCAGACTGCTCCTGCCACGCCGCAGACCGCGCCCGCTGCGCCGACGTCGCCGGCTGTGGCGCCGCAGCGCGTCATCCGCTCTCTCCGCGTCGAGGGCTCGCAACGGATCGAGCCGGAAACGGTGCTGTCCTACACCAAGCTGCGCGTCGGCCAGGCCTATACCAACGAAACGCTCGATCAGGCGCTGCGCGACCTGCTCGCCAGCGATCTGTTTGCCGACGTGTCGATCGCCGGTGTCGAAACCGGCGAGATCGCGATCCGCATTCGCGAGAATCCGATCATCAACCGCGTGATCCTGGAGGGTAACAAGACTCTCAAGTCGGACAAGATCACCAAGGAAATCAAGCTCGCCCCGCGCCAGATCTTCACCCGCACCGCGGTGCGTCAGGACGTCGCGCGGATCGTCGAGCTCTATCGTCGCCAGGGCCGCTTCGCCGCGCGGATCGAGCCCAAGATGGTCAGCCTGGACCAGAACCGCGTCGACGTCGTGTTCGAGATCGATGAGGGACCCAAGAGCAAGGTCCGCGCGATCAACATCATCGGCAACAACGTCTTCTCCGATGGCAAACTGCGCGAGCAGATGGTCACCAAACAGGCGCGGCTGACCCGCTTCATGTCGTCCAACACCTCATACGACCAGGATCGCCTGGCCTATGACCAGCAGAAACTGCGCCAATTCTACCTGACCCAGGGTTACGCCGATTTCCGCGTGACCTCGGCGGTGGCCGAGCTGACCCCGGACAAGAAGAACTTCATCATCACTTATGTGGTGGAAGAAGGTCCGCGCTATAAGTTCGGCAACGTCACGGTCGACAGCGATATCCGCGATTTCGACGACAACAAGCTGGCCACAGGCCTGGGGATCAACAAGGGCGATTGGTACAATGCCAAGCGCGTCGAGGATTCGGTCGACCGGCTGAACGAGACCGCCGGGCTGTTCGGCTATGCGTTCACCGACGTGAACCCGGAGTTCAACCGCGACCCCGACAAGCTGACCATGTCGATCAACTTCCACATCGCGGAAGCCAAAAGATCGTACATCGAAAAGATCGACATTACCGGCAACCGCAATACCCAGGACAAGGTGGTGCGCCGCGAAATCCGCCTGGCGGAAGGCGATGCGTTCAACAGTTTCCAGGTCAAGCGCTCGCAGGATCGCATCAACAGCCTGGGCTTCTTCCAGGACAAGTTCGAAATCAAGCAGGAGCAGGGTTCTGCTCCCGACCGCGTCGTGCTCAACGCGAATGTCGAGGAAAAGGCGACCGGCGAATTGTCGCTGTCGGCGGGCTATTCGAGCCTCGAGCGGTTCATCATCCAGGCCGGAATCACGCAACGCAATTTCCGCGGCAAGGGCCAGGAACTGCGCGCCAATGTCGATTATTCGGTCTATTCGAAGTCGGTCTCGCTGGGCTTTACCGAGCCGTATCTGTTCAACAAGAACGTCGCCGTCGGCGTCGACCTCTTCCGCCGCGACTATAACTCGTTCAACTATCTCGGCGACCAGCGTCAGACGACCTATTCGCAGGTTTCGACCGGCTTCCAGGTGCGTACCGGCGTGCCGATCACCGAATATTGGTCGCTGTCGGCGCGCTACGGCCTGACCTATGATGAAGTCGGACTCGACAAGTCGACTTATTATTCGGACACGAACGCGGACGGTATTCCGGATACCTGCGATCCGCTCAAGGCGGGGCGTTATTTGTGCGACGCGATCGGCAACCGCTTGTCGTCCGTTCTCGGCTATTCATTGGTCTATGACAGTCTCAACAGCCGTCTGAGGCCGACCGCGGGCAAGCGCCTGGTGCTGAGCCAGGACTTCGCTGGGCTCGGCGGCGACGTGCGCTATGTCCGGTCGCGCATCGAAGCGTCGAAATACGTGAACCTCGGCCATAACTGGATTTTCTCGATCAGTGGCGAAGCCGGCTACATCGCCAGCCTGGAAAAGAGCCGTGGCGCCGGTATCGACAAGGTGCGCATCACCGATCGTTTCTATCTCGGCGAGCCGCAGATCCGTGGGTTCGACATTCGCGGCGTCGGTCCGCGTGTCCGTCGTATCAATTACCTCAATACGACCGACGCGAACGGCGTCGTCACCGCCCAGACACTTGATCCCGACAAGAAGAATTATATCGACGACGCCTTGGGTGGTCGGGCCTATTATCTCGTGCGGTTCGAGCTTCAGCCTCCGCTTTCGGGCGGCGTGCGCGAGCTGGGGCTTCGTCCGTCGATCTTCCTCGACGTGGGCGCCGTCTGGGGCGTAACCAAGCCGCAGCTGACGACATTCCCGTCCCATGTCGATGCCAGTGGGAAAACAATCTACGACCCGATCGTTACACCGGTGCGCAACGGCTCGGGCCAGTTGCTCTATAGCTACACCGATTCCACCGGCACACCCGTGTCGACGACCTGCGCGACCGGTATTCCCGATGCGAGCGGCAATTGCGTCGGCGGCACCGCCAACAACGCACTGACCACCTCGGCCGGACCGTTCCTCGAGCAGTTCCTCGGCGACACGCCGCGGCCGCGCGTCTCGATCGGCTTCGGGGTCAATTGGAATTCGCCCTTCGGGCCACTTCGCATCGACATCGCCAAGGCGCTTCTGCACTCGCCTGGCGACGATACAAAACTCATCACATTCAACGTAGGGACCCAATTCTGATGAATAGCATGACCAAATATCTCGGCATCGGCGCAGTGGCGCTGACGACCGGCCTGGCGCTGGCGCCCGCCGCGTCGGCGCAGTCCGTCGCCGTCGCCGACCCGCAGACCGCGATCCTGAAGACGGCGGCGTTCACCAATGCGATCGGCCAGATCAAGACCACCTACAAGACCGGGCTCGATCAGGCCGAAGCGATCCGCAAGGAGCTCGCGCCGCTGGAGCAGGCGTTCGACGCCAACAAGGATGGCCAGCTCGACGAATCCGAGCTCGCCAAGCTGCGCGCCTCGCCCAATTTCGCCTCGATCCAGCAGAAGGAACAGCAGGCTTCGACGGCGGAAATGCCTGCCCTGCGCGCCCGCGCTTACGCGATCGAACAGATCTCGGCCAAGTTCCAGCAGGCCTATGCCACGGTCAAGACGACCAAGCGCGTCAGTCTGGTGATCCGTCCGGAAGCGGCGCTCGATTTCGACGCCAATGCCGACATCACCGACGACATCACCGCCGAGCTCAACAAACTGGTGACCACGGTCAGCATCACCCCGCCGGCCAATTGGCAGCCGGGCGGCAACCCCGCGGGTGCCCCGGCGGCGCCGCGCGGCAATCCGCCAGCGGGCGTCCCTGGTGGCGCGCTGCCGCCGGCACCGACGCCCGCACCGTCGACCGGCAAGAAGCCGTCCGGACGGTGAGCGAAGAGGCGACGGCAGCCGCTTCCATCGGTCCGCTCGATATCGGGCGGGTGATGGCGGCGCTGCCGCACCGTTACCCGATGCTATTGGTCGACCGTGTCGAGGAATTGATCCTCGACCGGTCGATCGCGGCGATCAAGGCGGTGACGATCAACGAAAGCTTCTTCCAGGGTCATTTCCCTGGACGTCCGATCATGCCCGGCGTGCTGATCGTCGAGGCGCTGGCGCAAGCGGCCGGCGTGCTGGCGGTCGAGAGTCTGGGCCTCGCGGGCTCGGGCAAGCTGGTCTATTTCATGGCGATCGACGAAGCCAAGTTCCGCAAGCCGGTTGAACCCGGCGTGCTGCTTCGGCTGGAAGTCGATTTCGTTCAGAAGCGCTCGTCGGTGTGTAAATTTGCGGGCCGGGCGCTGATTGATGGGCAATTGGCCGCGCAGGCGAACTTCACCGCGATGATCGCCGATCCACCAGCGGCGGCCTGACGCACCGGCCCCATGCGCCGCATATTATTGAGGGCATTTTCCGAGATAGTTGCGTCGCGCGGCACCCTCTGCTAGGCGCCGCGGCTTCGCTGCCGGTCGGAAACCGGCGGCTTTCAAAAGGATTTCGCGACGTGAAGAAAGACGCTCATCCCGATTACCACATGATCAAGGTCCAGATGACCGACGGCACCGTGTACGAAACGCGCTCCACCTGGGGCAAGGAAGGCGACACGATGACGCTCGAAATCGATCCCTTGTCGCACCCGGCCTGGACCGGCGGCCGCGGCCAGATGCTCGATGCGGGCGGTCAGGTGGCGCGCTTCAACAAGCGTTTCGGCGGGCTCTCGCTCACGAAGAAGTAAGCCGCGCCGCTTCGGCGGCTGCGTGACGTTCGACGCCGCGTTCCCTGCTGGGAGCGCGGCGTTCGCGTGTCGGGAGGGGGGCGTCCTTAACGCTGTCTTAGGCATCGCGTGCCTAGACTTTCCGTCATGGAAGCCAGGCAGATCAATATTTCGGCGGAATTCGAACCTGCGGTGATGAACCGCCGGCGGTCGCCGCGCGCACCCGTGTCGCTGGACGCCAAGCTGGGCAGGAGTGGGCTCGACCGGACATTGTGCCGCGTGACCGATTTGTCGCCCGAAGGCGCGCGCATCTCGACCTATTCGGCGCTCAAGAAGGACAGCGTGATCTGGCTGACTCTGCCCGGTGCCGGACAGATCGCGGCGACGGTCCGCTGGGCCGACGATTTCCAGGCGGGTTGCCTGTTCCACTGCACATTGCCCGACCATCTGTACGAAGCGCTGGTCGAGGTGGGCGCCGCCTGATCCGAAGGGCTGGGCCATCAAAAAGTAACCACGATGCGTTCTTGGTTAATGGAAGACGCTGAGAAATCTGATAAGTCGCTGAGATAATATCATGCGTCGCAAACCAGGCACCTCGCTCTACCATCCTCCCGCCCGCAAACCGACGGTGATGCGCCGCTATGGCGCGTTCGCCGGGATCGGGCTGCTGGTCGGAGCGGTAGCGGGACTCGGCCTGACCCAGATGCCCGTCGGCCAGGTCGCCGCCGTCACCTCAGCCGCCGACAAAGACTGTGTCCAGCTGCGCCGAGCCGATAGCGCGAAGCGCTGCGATGCGCGGCAATCGGCCAATCATTGCGCGCCCAAGCCGCGCTGCGATCAGGACCGCGGCGCTGATGAGCCGCGTCAACACACCGCTAATCGATAAACGCCGCCAACTCGTCGGGCGAGCCGCTGGGGAACGCCTTTTTCAGATACGCCAGGAACGCGGACACGCGCCCGCTTAATAGCCGGGCCGACGGATATAGCGCCCACAAGCTGGTCTCGGGCTCGTCGACATCGGCCCATGCCACCAGCCGGCCGGCCGCCAGGTCATGGCTCACCAGCGAAAGCGGCAGGCGGCCAGCACCGACGCCTTGTCGAACCGCGTCGCGGACCATCACCATCGACGAGAGCGACAGGATGGGATCGATCGCGATCGTCGACTGTCCGCTCGTCGTGATCACGTTCCAACAGCCCGTTAGATCGGCCGATCCACGCACGACGGCGCGAACCGCAGAACCGTCAATCGGCCGAACGAGCGCGGGTGCTGCCACGACGACCAGCCGGTCATGCAGGAAAGCCCGGCCGATCAGGCTCTCATCGGGTCGTGGGTTGACCCGTATGACCAGATCATAGCCTTCCTCGATCATGTCGACTGCGCGGTCCTCGGGTGTGACTTCCAGCCGCACCTGTGGATATTCGAGCACAAAGCCGGCGGCGAGCCTGCCCATCGCGATTTGCGAGAAGAGCGAAGGGGCGCTGATCCGCAGCCGGCCCCGGGGCGTGTCACCGCCCGCCGCTATCGCCGCCGCCGTCTCGTCGAGCTCGGTAAGCAGCCGCGCGGTCCGTTCGTGCAGCGCTCGTCCTTCTTCGGTGAGCTTGAGATCGCGCCCGCCGCGCTCGAACAACCGCACCCCCAGGCTGGCCTCCAATTCCGACACCCGTCGGGACAGGGTCGCCTTGGGGCGTAGCGCCGCCCGCGCGGCGCGTCCGAACCCGCCATGCCTGGCGACTAGGTTGAAATCGGCGAGCGCGAGAAGGTCCATGTGTTCCATCTACGAGACGGCGTGTCCAGATATAGCGTCTATTAGCTCAAGTGTGGATCACTAATTTCAGGGGCGTCAATCACGACATCTCAGGAGACACATCATGACCATTCTCGTTATCGGCGCGACCGGCCGCGTCGGGCGCCATGTCGTCGATCAACTCGTCCACCGTGGCATCGCCGTGCGCGTGCTCACCCGCGATCCGTCGAAGGCGGATGTCCCCGCCGGGGTGGAGGTCGTGCAGGGCGACCTGCTCGATATCGACGCGCTGCGCGAGGCCTTCACCGGCGTCGATGCATTTTTCCTGCTCAACGCGGTGACCGGCGATGAATTCACCCAGGCGCTCATCGCGCTCAACATCGCGCGCGAGATGGGTGTCGATCGACTCGTCTATCTGTCGGTGATCCATGCCGATCGGTTCGTGAACGTGCCGCACTTCGCGGTGAAATTCGGTGCCGAGCGGATGATCGAACAAATGGGCTTCAGCGCCACGATCCTGCGCCCGTCCTACTTCATCGACAATGAGCATATGAGCAAGGACGTCATTGTCGGCCACGGCGTCTATCCCATGCCGATCGGCGGCAAGGGTCTCGCCATGGTCGATGCGCGCGACATCGCAGAAGTCGCGGCGATCGAGCTTATCCGTCGTGCGCAGGCACCGGATAAGCTGCCGGTTGAGACGATCAATCTTGTCGGCCCCGACACGCTGACGGGTTCGGACGTGGCCGCCATCTGGTCGGACCTCCTCGGTCGCCCGATCGTCTATGGTGGCGATGACCCCAGCGCGTTCGAGCAGAATCTGGCGAGCTTCATGCCGAAATGGGCAGCCTATGAGATGCGCCTGATGGCCGAGCGCTTTGTCAGCGACGGCATGATCCCGGAAGCGGGTGACGTCGAGCGTCTTACCCGGTTGCTGGGTCGCCCGCTTCATTCCTATCGCGACTTCGCCGCGGCGCTCGCCGCCTCGGAAAAGGCAGCGATGGTCTGAGGCGTCGTTGAAGACGATCGGCGGGGCTGCTCTTGGAGAGCGGCCCCGTTGCGATCGAAACCTGCGCTGACGGGCCACGCTCGATGATGGTGAGCACTATGAAATCGTTATAACCGTCTGACGATTATATGGATACTCCGTGTTATGCGGCTATCGGCGGGTTTCGGCGCCTTTGGGGCTTAACGACGGCCATCTCGCTTTTTTGGTCGGCGCCTGCATTCCCCTCTATCCTCCGCGCGCCCATCGCATCAAAGGTCAAGGGCTTGTTTCCTGGGCTGGCCCTGGGCCGCGTTCGAAGCATCTTCCCAGGATTCCCAGGCGGCAAGACGCTCAGCATAGGCCGCGCGCGCCACTGGTAGCCCTTCGGTGCCAAGGAAGAAGCGCAGCGGCGGCTGTTCCGAATCCACCACCTTGAAAAGGGACGTCGAGGTCGCGGCAGGATCGCCGAAATTCGTGGTTGCTCCGCCGGCAAACACTTGTGCCCGCGTCTCCGCATAGGCTTCAATGCCCGTGGCGAGCCTCAGCGAGGATTGGCTCGAAAAGTCTGTCGCGTACGGACCGGGCTCCAGGAGCGTGACTTTGATGCCGAACTGCGCGACTTCCTTCGAAAGGCTCTCGTGGAGCGCTTCGAACGCCCACTTGGAGGCGTGATAGAAGCCTGTGATCGGCCCGGCATAGACCCCCGCGACGCTCGAGACGCCGATGATATGGCCGCCCTGCTGTGCACGCAGAAGCGGAAGGGCTGCCTGGATGACAGCGAGAGGGCCAAAGAGGTTGGTATCGAACTCGGCGCGAACCTCGGCCTCGCTCGCTTCCTCGATCGCGCCGACGAGCGCATAGCCGGCATTGTTCAAGACGATATCCAAACGGCCGAAATGCGCGTGAGCCTTTGCGATGACATCGGCAACCTGGTCGCGGTTAGTCACGTCCAGCGCCAGAAGCAGGACGGCGTCGCCGAACTCATCGGCGAGGGGCGCGATGTCGGCCAGCGATCGCGCGGTAGCAACGACCTTGTCACCCCGCTTGAGAGCGTCTTCAGCCCAGATGCGGCCAAATCCGCGTGAGGCGCCCGTAATGAACCAGACTTTCTCCGACATATGATCACCGTTTCCGTTTGAAGAGTAAGACGCGCGGCGCAATCCCACACCATGAGCAAAATCAGACCGCCGGGAGGCCGGGATCGATTTCCGTCATCGTCACCGAGACCTCCCACAGCCGCTTCGCGAGCGCTGGATCTTCGGCATGCGGCGCGCGCTTTGCTTCGCCGGCGACACCGCGAATTCCGCCAAAGCCGGTGGGACCGTAATATCCACCGGGCTTCACCTTGCCGGTCGCGGCCAGAAGCGCCGGCCACGCACCCTTGTCAGCGCTGTTGAGTAGCAGGCCGACGATCGGGCCTGCGATCTGGGCAAGTCCCATGTGACGACCAAGGCTCGTTGCGGCGATGCCCGGGTGGACGCCGATCGCAGTGACGGGCGACTTCGCCGCGCGCAGGCGACGATCCAGTTCGAAGAAGAACAGCGCACTCGCCAGCTTGCTGGCGCCGTAGCGTTCGGTCTTGATGTAGTTCTTGTCGGCGTTGAGGTCGCCCCAATCGATCCTGGCTTTCAGGTGCGAGATGCTCGACGTTACGACCACGCGCGATTCCGGCGTCTGCGCGAGCTTGGGCACCAGCAGATTGGTCAGCGCGAAGACACCGAGATGGTTGACGCCGAATTGCAATTCGAACCCCTGCTTGGTCCGCATCAACGGGGGATTCATGACGCCGGCATTGTTGATCAGGCTGTCGAGGCGCGGTTCTTTTCCAGCGATTTCGACTGCCGCTCGCACGGAGTCCAGATCGCCAAGATCGAGCGGCAGCCATGCCAGGTCGCTGGCGGGCGCGACCTTTCGGATCCGGGCGATCGCGTCTTCCCCCTTTGCTTGATCGCGGCAGCCAAGCAGAACACGTGCGCGCCGGGCGGCGAGGACACGCGCGATCTCGAAACCGACGCCGGCATTGGCGCCCGTAACGATGAAGGTCTTGCCGGACTGGTCCGGAACGTCGGTTTCGGTGAAGCCCTTAGATTTCGGCATGGTGGTTTCTTTCAAATGAAGGTGCAGATGGCTGCTTGGGGGTTCGATGGGTCGACCGTCCCGCAAGCCAGCTCTTCGTCGTATGCCCACAGCCCACGGGATCGGTCACGAATGGAGCGCACCTGGCCGCTTGCGGTGATACGTTTGCATGAAACGGTCGGTTCGATGGCCGGCCTCTGAACATCGGTCATTGTTTTGGCTGCACCCATGGATTAAGTGGAAAGCTGATCCGTTTATATATATTCGGAATAGCGTTCCGTTTATCAAGGCCTATGTCAGAAAAATTTTCACCCCGCGCACGAAAGCTGCGCACCGATGGTCTCCGCAATCGCGATCTGCTGCTCGAAGCGGCCAAGGCGGCGTTCGCGGAGATGGGCGTTGATGTACCGCCAGGCGATGTAGCGAAGCGCGCGGGTGTCGGCATCGGTACGCTCTATCGCCATTTCCCGACCCGAGATGCTCTCGTGGCAGGGGTTTATGCACGCGAAGTCGAACAACTGAGCGAGGCAGCCATTACGTTGCTCGAAAAGCATCCGGCCGATGAGGCTTTGGCGCTGTGGCTGGATCGGGTGATCGACTATGTGGCGGCAAAGCGAGTGATCGCCGACATATTGCGGGCCGATACACAAGGCGCACAACTCCACGGCAGCTCGGAGGCCACCTTGTCCGAAGCACTGCGTCGTCTGGTAGATGGGGCGCGGGCGGCGGGTACGATCCGCGCGGAAATCTGTTTTGAGGACGTTGCCCGTATGATGGCCGGCATCTGCAGCGGCAGCGATCAGCCAGATTGGGAAGGCAGCGCGCGGCGTCTGCTTGGCGTGATGATGGCGGGGCTGCAGGCAACGCCTTAGCCCTAATGCGCTGACAACGTTGCGGATCACCGTTTTAGAAACGACCAGACAGTCATCGTCCTGGCAGCAATGACGTTATATTCGACAGGAAAGCGGGAGTCGGCGTGCGCGTCGCCGTCCAGCCCTCCACATTCCTGCTGTTGAACAGAGGCGAACCGGCCTTTGGCGGATATTGGCCTCGCGAGCGAGGCGGCGGCGAAGCCTAGCGGAAGGAGCGCCGAGAATTCACCATGAGCAATCAGGCCCGGGCAGCGGCAAAGCGTCGGCGCCGCAACCATGCCATCGCCCAACGCGGATCCGGTGACCGGAGCGCCGCGAAGGAACCGTCGCCCGCTACCGCCTGAATGCCAAGAAGCGCCAGCCAGACGAGCGGCAGTTCGGCTCCAGCCTTGGTGAAAAAGAAGCCATTGCGTGTCATCCAAAAGTGAGCCGCGCCGAGCATCATCGGCATGGCATAGCCGGCGACATATCTGGTCAGGACGCCCGGGATCAGCAGCAGGGCGCCGGCAAGCTCTGCCGAAAGGACATAGGCAGGAACGAAGGACGGATATCCCGCCTTGAGCAGATTTCCCCACCAGGCATCGAGCCCGCCGGGCAAAATCGCGAACTTCCAATAGAGATGCGCAATAAAGAGTGACCCCAGGAGCAGTCGGAGCAGTAATGCCGCTCTGCCGGAGGCCGACGCGCCTCGCGCTGGTGCATTCCCCATGTTCCGCTCCCCGGCCGCGCATCCCCGCAGTCGCCAGATAGCGCTGTTGGACGACTATCCGCAACGCGTGGTGCGAGGCCAGATTGGCTAACTCGTTCGCAAGTTGGGTGGGCGCCTTCGCCATAAGGGCTCAGCCGCCTCGTATGCCGCGCCGAACTGTAACGACGTCATTTCCTGGTGGTTCGGAGCGATGATCTGGAGGCCGATCGGCAGGCCGGTGCGGCTGAACCCTGCCGGAACCGCCAGCGACGGCGTCCCCGCGAGCGTGACGAGACAGACGCCTTTCATCCATTCGTGATAGGTGCGCATCTGCTTGCCGGCGATTTCGGTCGGCCATGGCTGGGCGATGTCGAACGGAAAAAGCTGCGCGGTCGGCGCCACCAGCACGTCGAACTGCTCGAACAAGCGGCCGAACGCCGCGCTCCAGCCGGCGCGCACCGCCGAGGCTGCCTGGATATCGCTCGGGCTCAACCGGCTGGCGAGGTCGAGCTCGAACAGGGCCTGCGTATTGAGCTGCGCGCGTTTCGCCGGGTCGCGCGCAATATCGGCCAAGGGCGCTGCCGACTGCCAGGCCCTGAGCGTCACGAACGCCTGCCATGCCCTTTCGATGTCGAAGGCGGGCAGAGCTTCGCCAATGGTGCAGCCGATTGCCGCGAATCGACCCAGCGATGCGCGGCAAACCGCCAGAACTTCGGGTTCGGACGTGATGGCGCCGCCGAAATCGCCGAGCCAGCCGACGCGTTTCCCGCGGAGGTCGGCCTGCAGCGAGCCTGCGAACCGGGCGCCGCTGCTCTCCATCGACAGCGGCGCGCGCGGGTCATAGCCGGCCTGGACCGAGAGCAGCATCGCCAGATCGGATACCGTCCGCGCCATCGGCCCGGCGACGCCCATGGACGGCAGCCATGCGTCGGGGCCGTCCAGCGGCACCCGACCAAAGCTCGTCCGGAACCCGCACACATTGTTCCAGCCAGCGGGATTGCGCAGGCTGCCGCCATAATCGGATCCGTCGGCCAGCGGCAGCATCCGCAGAGCGAGCGCCACGGCGGCGCCACCGCTGCTGCCACCCGCGGAACGCGAAGGGTCGTAGGCGTTGTGCGTCGGGCCGAACACGCGGTTATAGGTATGCGAGCCCAAGCCGAATTCGGGCGCGTTGGTCTTGCCGATGAAGATGACCCCGGCAGCGCGAAGTCGCTCGGTCGGCAAATTGTCCCGTGTCGCGATCCGATCTCGGAACAGCGGCGAACCGCCGGCCGTGAACCGAAAACCCTTTAAGGACGCGAGGTCTTTGACGGCGTGGGGCAAACCGCATAGCAGCCCGACCGTCGCCCCGCTCGCCAGTTCGGCGTCCCTGACCCGCGCTGCGCGCAGCAGTTCTTCGGGCTCGCCCATCGACACGACGGCGTTGAACCTGCCGTTCGACAGGTCGATCTGGCGGAGGCAGGCTTGCATGACCTCGACACACGATACTTGCCTGGTTCGGATAAGCTTCAGGAGTGCCCGCGCCTCGAGCCCCATCAGTTCGGATGTTTGCGTGGCAGCTGCGGAACCGCCCGCGGCGGCCAAGGCGAACCCGCTTGCCGCCCAGCCGAGAACGGTCCGGCGGTCCGGAGTCGTGATCGATGATGACATTTCAGCCCCCGCCGGTTCCCATCCAGAATATAGCAGACCATGAAAATGGCAGCTTGCGCCATCTCTAAGTTCGACGTTCTTCGCGCCCGGTTGTCCGCGCGCCACTCGGTCAACGTAAAACGGCTTCTATCCGAATAGCTTCCGGCCATTCATCCGCCCTTCGCATCGGGCGTTGAAACGGGCTTATGGTGGAGGCTCGCCGGCGAGGGCGGTTACTGCCTGTCGAATACCAGCAGCTGCGCGAAAGCCTGACCCTTTCTGTTGGTGCCCTTGTCGGTGATGGTTAGCACCTTTCCGTCCCGCGAGACCGTCCGCACGGCAACGCCAACCGTTTTGCCGCCCCGTTTTTCCTCTGACCTGACGGTCCAGGCGTCGATGCGCACGGCGGTCAGCGTGTCGTAGCTTGCCGAGCCGAGCATCGGATAATCGTTCCCGTCATAGGCGTAGGCGTAGCTGACCTGCATCTTCTCGCCTTTGGCATCGACGCCCGTCCAGGTGACGGCAACCCCTTCCGGCGTGGCCTGATATGTCCGGACCTGGCTCTGCCATCCCGGACCGGGGGTGAATTGTGACTTCGCCACGTTCAGCCGCCACGTCCCCAGGACCGGATCGTCGGCGGACGCCGCGTGCGCCGACGACAGCGATAGCCCGACAATGAATCCGACGATGATCGCTAGAAGACGTTTGCTCACGGTGTTTCTCCTCCAAGCCAGCGACTGATTGCAGGGGGGGGCGGATGCCCTATCGGGCTATTGTGGGTATTCTTTCCAAGAGCCAAAGTGCCGTGAAGTTCGCACCGTTCACCGGCTCGCATCCAGCACCGGAGGCGGCCCAAAGAAACCCGTAACGCGACGGATAAGGCCGTCTGGTGCGAGCTCGTAGAAATCCATCCCCTGCGTCGGCCTCTTGCCGTTGGGTTCGAGCAGCAACCAGGTTACGCGCATGGTGCGGTGATGGATTTGCGGAGCGCTGCACCGAAACCTCGCGCCTGGATACTGCCGCTGAAACCTCCCGATTTCGTCGCTCAAGGCGGCGCGGCCGGTGACATAGGTCGGCGTAGGATCGCTATAAACGCCGTCGCGGGCAAATACTCGCCTCAGCAGGATGTCTCGTTTCGTGCGGTCTGTTGTGTTCCACGCCGCACAATGGCCCGCAACCGCCGCGGCTGGCGTCAGACGCGATGCGGAACCGGTATCCTTTATTGCTGCCGCCATCGTTACTGGGGCCATGGCGGCCAGCAAGATTGTGCGCGGAATGGCCCTTGGCCCTATCGACATCGCTGGCGCTCCCCAAAACCAGGCGGGATGCTACCAGAGATTGCGGGAAGCCGCATCCAAACATGGGTACAGTTGGCGCGGGCGCCTAGGCACGGCTTCTGGACATCAAACTGTGGCGCTGGCGGAGAGGGTGGGATTCGAACCCACGGTGGGCGTTAACCCACGGCGGTTTTCAAGACCGCTGCCTTAAACCACTCGGCCACCTCTCCGCGCGAGCAGCGCTTTGCGCAAGGGCGGCGATTTGTGCAAGTCGTGCGACGATGGGATTTCACCTTTGCGGCGCGCTGTGGCACGGTCTGCCGATGCGCGGACGGGGTATGATGGGGCGAATGGCGGCGGCGATCACGCTGGCCGCCGGGTTGTGGCTGGCGACAGGGTCGGCGAACGCACAGGACGATGCGGCGTTTCAGGCCTATCTGCAAAGCGTGCGCGGCCGCGCGATTGCCCAGGGAGTGAAGCCGTCGAGCGTCGATTCGGTATTGGCCGGGCTCACTTTCAATCAACGCGTGATCGATCTCGACCATGCCCAGCCGGGAGGCAATCCGGCCAACCCGACCAACAGCGCATCGCCGCCCTTCGCACCCTATTTGCGCAGCCATGTCGATGCCGCCCGAATCGGGCAGGGCAGGGCGAAGTACCTCGCCGAACGGGCACATCTGCGCAGCATCGAGACCCAAACCGGGGTTCCCGAATCGATCATGGTCGCGATCTGGGGACATGAGACCAATTACGGTCGGATCATGGGCAATTTCGACCTGCCGCGGGCCTTGGCGACCTTGGCCTATGATGGCCGCCGCCGCTCGCTGTTCGAAGGCGAATTGATCGCCTCGATGAGGATGGTCGATCGCGGCGTCGCGCGCAGCCAACTTATCGGCAGCTGGGCGGGTGCGATGGGCGGGCCGCAATTCCTGCCGTCGGTCTATCTGCGCATGGCGCGCGATGGCGACGGCGATGGCCGCGCCGACATCTGGAACAGCGACGCCGATACGCTCGCCTCGATCGGCAATTATTTCTACAATGCCGGCTGGCGACGCGGGCAGCCTTGGGGCCTTGCCGTCTCGGTACCGGCGACCTTCGATCGCTCGGGTGTCACCAACAAGCTGATCTCGCCGCGCTGCCCCAAAGTGTTCGCTCGACAAAGCGGCTGGCGATCGATCGCCGAATGGCGGGCGCTGGGAATCGTGCCGCAATCCAAGGCATGGCCGGCGGCCAACGTGCAGGCGACGCTGATCGAGCCGGACGGACCAGGCAAAACGGCCTATCTGCTGACCGGCAATTACCGGGTCATCCTCGATTACAATTGTTCGAATTTTTATGCGTTGAGCGTGGGGCTGCTGGCGGATGCGGTTGAATAAAGGGGCGTTCGGGACCGGACTTGGGGCATGCCTGGTCCTGATGGGGTGCGTGGGGAGCGGTGGGTCTGGCGACGGACCGCGCCTGCCCGATCCGGCCTATGGCAATGTGCCGCAGGGCGGTTATCCACAGACCTATCCACCATCTGTTCCACAAGCGGCGGCGCAGCCGACACCGCTCTCCGCCGACGAAGCCGATGCCGGGCCGCCATCATCGGATGGCCCCCGTGCCACGTCGGGACGCGGCGAGTCGCGCTACGATGAAGTCGGCTATGCCACCTGGTACGGCGACGAGCTGGCCGGCGGGCGCACAGCATCGGGCGTTCCGTTCGATCCCAAGGGCTTCACCGCGGCGCATCGCACGTTGCCGCTCGGTTCCTATGCCGAAGTGACCGCGCTCGACACGGGGCGCACGATCCTGGTCCAGATCAACGATCGCGGGCCGCGCCAGAGCAATTTGCTGATCGATCTCTCACAAGGTGCGGCGCGGACGCTGGGCATTACCGGACGTGAGGCTGTACGCATCCGCGCGGTCACTGCCAGCCCGTCCGACCTCGCAGCGCTGCGCGCGGGCGAGCCCGGGGTGCCGCGGCTGGATACGCCGCCGTCGTTGCTCTCCGGGCTCCGCCAGCGGCTGACTGGCGCTCCGGCTCCCGTCGCTGGGCCACCGAAGATCCAGCCGCGCCCACCGCTTGTCCGTATCCCACCCGAACCCCAAGCGGCCAAGCCGCCGGTCAGGAAGCCGATTCCGGCCGCCCCGATCGCCGGTGGATTCTACGTTCAGGTGGCAGCCTTTTCGAGCCAACCGCGCGCCGCCGCGCTCGCCAGGAGCCTGGGCGGACAGATCATGCCCGCCGGCCAGCTATGGCGCGTGCGGATGGGCCCCTATGCGACGAAAAATCAGGCCAGCGAGGCACGTGACGCGGCAGCGGCGCGGGGCTATGGCGATGCTCGTGTGGTCCGCCAGGACTGATCTTACCCCTGCTTTAGCGTACGGACTGTTGTCACCATGACCTTTATGCCCAAGATGATCCACCTGAGCGCTGCCTCCGCTCTGGTCCTGGCCGCCATGCCGGCCACTGCCGCCGCGCCGACCTTCGATACCCCGGCGCCCGTCGCCTATATGGTCGACCTGTCGTCCGACGCGGTGCTCTACGCCAAGGACATCGATCACCGCATGCCGCCGGCGTCGCTGGCGAAGATGATGACGGTCTATGTCGTGTTCGACATGCTCAAAAAGGGGCAGCTCAAGGCCGACCAGCAATTCACGATGAGCCCGGAAACCTGGAAGAAGTGGCACAGCCAGGGATCGACCATGTTCCTGAAAGCCGATGAGAGCGTCAGCGTCGACAATCTGCTCAAGGGCATCGTCACCTTGTCGGGCAACGACGCCTGCGTCGTGCTGGCGGAAGGTGTCTCCGGCACCGAACCGGCGTTTACCGACCGGATGAACGAAGCGGCGAAGAAGCTCGGCCTGACCAACAGCCATTTCGGCACGTCGAACGGCTGGCCGGACAATGGCGTGACCTATGTGACGGCGCGCGACCTCGCCAAGCTGGCCGAGGCGACGATCCGCGACTTCCCGGATCTCTACAAACGCTATTACGCATTGCCGAATTTCACCTGGGGCACCCAGATGAACGGCTCGGCGATCGATCAGGCCAATCGCGATCCGTTGCTCGGCATCGTTGCCGGCGCCGACGGGCTGAAGACCGGGCATACCGAGGAAGCCGGCTACAGCTTCGTCGGGTCGGCGATCCAGAACGGCCGTCGCCTGGTGATGGTGGTCGCCGGGTTCACCGGCTTCAACCAGCGCAAGGAAGAATCGGTCAAGTTCATGAACTGGGGCTTCCGCGCCTGGCAATCGCATCCGATCGTCGCCAAGGGCAAGCAGATCGCCACTGCCGAGGTCCAACTGGGATCGTCGAGCAGCGTCGGGCTAGTCGCAGCGGACAATCTGGCGATGACCGTGCCCTCGGGCACCACGCCCAATACCAATGCCAAGGTCGTCTATGACGGTCCGCTCAAGGCGCCGATCAAGGCGGGCGACCATGTCGCCGACCTGATCGTGACCTCACCCGGCATGCCCGATCAGCGCTTCCCGCTGGTCGCCGACAAGGATGTCGGCCAGGCTGGATTCTTCGGTCGCGCCTGGACCGGCCTGATGCAGTTGTTCGGCGGCTGACGCACACATGGCGCGCGGCAAGTTCCTCTCGATCGAGGGCGGCGAGGGCGCGGGCAAGTCGACCCAGGTCCGCCGCCTCGCCGACGAACTGCGCGCGCGAGGCCTCGACGTCATCGTCACGCGCGAGCCGGGCGGCAGCGAAGGCGGGGAAGCGATCCGCGAGTTGCTGATGCAGGGCGAGGTCAAGCGCTGGAGCTCACATACCGAGGCGTTGCTGTTCGCAGCGGCGCGCGCCGACCATGTCGAAAAGGTAATCCAGCCGGCGCTCGGTATCGGCACCTGGGTGATCAGCGATCGCTTCATCGATTCGTCGCGCGCTTATCAGGGCGTGGCAGGCGGCATCGACGATGCGGCGGTGCTCGCGCTCCATGCCTTCGGATCGCGCGGACTATTGCCCGATCGCACGCTGGTGCTCGAGGTTCCGCCGGAGATCGGTGCGGAGCGCGCCGCGGCGCGCGACGGGGCGGCAGCCGATCGCTTCGCCGCGCGCGAACGGGCTTTCCACGACGATGTCGCGGCGGCGTTCCGGCGCTTCGCGGCGGCAGAACCAGATCGCGTGCGCTTGATCGACGCGGGGGGCGACGTGGACACGGTAGCGGCCGACGTGATCGAGGCGATCGCCGACCTGCTGCCATGACGCCACTCTATGGTAACCTTGCGGCGCGGCAGGCTTTTTCCGCCGCGATCGATAGCGGATCGCTGCATCACGGCTGGATCTTCGCCGGTCCCGAAGGGGTCGGCAAAGCAAGGTTCGCGATGCTCGCCGCGCGCCGGCTTCTGGCTGGACCTGGGCAGCCGGACGATTTCGAGATTCCGCCCGGCGACCGCACGCAGCAACTGATCGATGCCGGATCGCATCCCGATCTCAAGCTGCTGCAACGATTGCCACGCGACGAGAAGAAGCCGGAACAGGGATTGGCGCGGTCGATCCGCGTCGACCAGGTCCGCGAACTCGACCATTTTCTCGGCGTGAAGGCGACCTATTCGGACCGTCGCGTGGTGGTGATCGATACCGCCGACGATCTCGAACGGCCCGGCGCATCGAACGCCTTGCTCAAGAATCTCGAGGAACCGCCCGCCGGTACGGTGTTCCTGCTGGTAAGCCACGCGCCGGGTCGCTTGCTGCCGACGATCCGCTCGCGCTGCCGAATGCTTCGGTTTGAGGCGCTAGACGATGCGGAAATGCGTGCCGCGCTGGTCGATGCCGGTGTCGCGTCGAACGAGATCGACGAGCTGATTCGGGTGGGGCAGGGGTCGCCGGCACGCGCTTTGGCGATGGCCGGCCTCGACATTTCCGGGCTGGACAAGGCGCTGGAGGAGCTGGCGCAGGGGGACGCCAGTAATGCCGTCCGCGCCGAACTTGCTCGCGCGCTGTCGCTCAAGGCGGCGCAGGAACGTTATGAAGCGTTTCTCGAGCGGGCTCCGAGCTTCATCGCAGCGGCGGCCCGTACGCGCTCGGGTGAAGCGCTGCGGACCGCGCTCGATGCGCACGATGCGGCACGCAATCTTTCGGCAAGTGCGCTTGGTCTCTCACTGGACGCGCAAGGGACGGTGTTCGAGATGGCCGGACTCGTCGCTCGGCTGGCGACGCGCTGAGGCTCTCAAGCCTTCTTCTTGGGGGAGAAGGTTTAGGGGAGGGAGGTTCCATCCGCGCGGGACCTGCACTAGAGGGCAGGGCATGGCCGAACCCTATTATATCACGACCGCAATCAGCTATCCCAATGGCCGCCCGCATATCGGCCATGCTTATGAAGCGATCGCCGCCGATGCGATCGCGCGCTATCATCGCCAGGCAGGGCGCGATGTGCGCTTCCAGACCGGTACCGACGAGCACGGGCTCAAGATGGTCCAGACCGCGCGCGACCGCGGCGTCGAAACGCGGGCACTCGCCGACGAAATGTCAGGATATTTCAAGGCGATGGATGATCGCCTTAACATCTCTTATGATCGCTTCATTCGGACCGTCGAAGCCGATCATCACGCCGCCAGCCGGGCGATCTGGGAAGCCATGGCGGCCGCCGGCGATCTGTATCTCGATCGCTATGAGGGCTGGTATTCGGTCCGCGACGAGGCTTTCTATGACGAAAAGGAATTGGTCGAGGGAGAAGGGGGCGAAAAGCTGTCACCCCAGGGCACGCCGGTCGAATGGACCGCGGAGGAGACCTGGTTCTTCCGGCTGAGCAAATATCAGCAACCTTTGCTCGACCTCTATACGGCCAATCCGAACTTCATCCAGCCCGATGCCCGGCGCAACGAGATGATCGCGTTCGTTTCGGGCGGATTGTCCGATTTGTCGGTATCGCGCACCAGCTTCGACTGGGGCGTCAAGGTGCCGGGCAGCGACGGCCATGTCATGTACGTCTGGGTCGACGCGCTGACCAATTATCTGACCGGCATCGGCTACCCGGATCTCGACGGCCCGTTGGGTAAATACTGGCCCGCCGATCTGCATCTGATCGGCAAGGATATCGTGCGATTCCATACCATTTACTGGCCGGCTTTCCTGATGAGCGCGAACATCGCTTTGCCCAAACAGGTATTCGGCCACGGCTTCCTGCTCAATCGCGGGGAGAAGATGTCGAAGAGCGTCGGCAACGTCACCGACCCTATAGAGCTCGCCGACCGGTTCGGGGTCGATCCGTTGCGCTATTTCCTGTTGCGAGAAGTCAGCTTCGGCCAGGACGGCAGCTATTCGGAAGAAGCGATCGTCACGCGCTGCAACGCCGACCTCGCCAATAATCTCGGCAATCTCGCGCAACGCGGCCTGTCGATCATCGCCAAGAATTGCGACGGACGCGTGCCCGAACCGGGCAATGCGACAGCGGCCGAGGAAGCGCTGGTCGAGAGCGTGAAAGCGGCCGAGGCCGGCATGCACGCCGCGATGGGCGAGTTGGCGATCCATACCGCGCTGGAGGCGATCTGGTCGGCCGCGCGCGACGCCAACCAATATTTCGCCGATCAGGCGCCGTGGAGCGTGCGCAAGACCGATCCCGCGCGCGCCGATACGATCCTTTACTATGCCGCAGAGGCCGTGCGGCGGATCGCGATCATGGCGCGCTGGGCGATCCCGGAAAGCGCTGACAAATTGCTCGATCTGCTGGGGCAGGGCGCGGACCTCCGCAATTTCGACGCGCTCAATCGGCCGATCGAGGCGGGGACCGCCCTGCCGGCACCGAGCGGCGTGTTCCCGCGGCTCGAAATGGCGGTGGACGCGGCATGAGACTCGCCGACAGCCATTGCCACCTCAATTACAAGGGCCTGGCCGAGCACCAGGGCGACGTCCTGCAGCGTGCGCGCGACAGCGGCGTCGTGGCGATGCTCAACATCTCGACGCGCGAGCGCGAATGGGATGACGTCATCGCCGTCGCCGAGCGCGAGCCTGACGTCTGGGCAACGATCGGCGTCCACCCGCATGAGGCCGACCAGCACCCCGATGTCGACACCGCCAAGCTGATCGAGCGGGCGGCGCATCCGCGCGTCGTCGGGATCGGCGAGAGCGGCCTCGATTATTATTATGACCATTCGGATCGCGAGCGGCAGCGCGCCAGCTTCCGCTCGCATATCGCCGCGTGCCGCGAAACCCAATTGCCGCTGGTCGTCCATACCCGCGACGCCGAGGACGATACCGCGCGGATCCTGGCCGAGGAAATGGAGCAGGGGGCTTATCGCGGCGTCATCCATTGCTTTACCGCGAGCGGCGATTTTGCCGACAAGGCCTTGGAACTCGGCTTTTATATCTCCATTTCGGGGATCGTGACGTTCAAGAATGCCAGGGATCTGCAGGAGACGGCGGCGCGGCTGCCGCGCGAGCGCTTGCTGATCGAAACCGACGCGCCGTTCCTCGCCCCCGTGCCGCATCGCGGCAAGACCGGCGAGCCCGCTTTTGTCGCCGATACCTGTCGCTTCCTGGCGCAATTGCGCGGCGAGGACCCCGACGAGCTGGCCGATGCAACGCGCGCCAATTTCCACCGTCTGTTTGCCAAGACGCTGGCGTGAAGGTCCGGGTCCTCGGTTCGGGCACGTCGTCGGGGGTGCCGCGGATCGGCAATGACTGGGGTGCGTGCGATCCCACCGAGCCCAGGAATCGCCGCCGCCGCGTATCTATTTTGGTCGAGACCGCGACGACGTGCATCCTGGTCGATACCGGGCCCGATTTGCGCGAGCAATTGCTGTCGGCGAACGTCGATCGCGTCGATGCGGTCATCTGGACACACGATCATGCCGACCACACGCACGGCATCGACGATCTGCGTCAGTTGTTCCACGCCGCCGGGCGGCCGGTGCGCGGGCTCGCGCGGCCAGCGACGGGCGCGGTACTGACCGAGCGCTTCGGCTATGTCTTTGCCGGGCGCGATGGCTATCCGGCGACCGTGACGCTCGAGCCGTTGCCCGATCGGCTGATCATCGGCGACGTAGCGATCACGGTCACCGATCAGCCGCACGGTTCCATCCACTCGGCCGGATTGCGCTTCGACGCGGATGGCGGCGCGATCGGATATGCCACCGATTTCAATGTCATGACCGACGGCATGCGCAGCCTGTATCAAAATCTCGATCTCTGGATCGTCGACGCATTGCGACGTCATCCGCACCCGAGCCATCCCCATCTGGCCGAAGCGCTCGCCTGGATCGAGGAGCTTCGCCCGAAACGGGCCGCGCTGACACATCTCGATCAATCGATGGACTATGCGACCTTGCTCGCCGAACTCCCGAACGGCGTCGAACCAGCGTATGACGGGCTCGAAGTCGAGGTGGCGCGATGAACGATACGACCGGGAACGTGATTTTCTACGTGCTGCTGCTCGTGCTGCCGCTATCGGCGCTGTTCGCGCGCCGCATGCCCCTGAGCCGCGTTGCCGTCATGACGCTCGCCTGGATCGGAATCTTCGCGACCGGCCTGGTCGTGGTGGCGATCGTCAATCAGAACCAATGGCTGATCTCCGGCACGCGCGCGCTATTCTACGGACCCGATCAGTCGGTGGTCGGCAGCGAGGTCCGCATTCCGATGGCCGATGACGGCCATTTCTGGGCACGCGCCACGATCAACGGTGTCGAGCGCGTCATGCTGGTCGATAGCGGCGCGACGGTGACCGCGCTGTCCACGACGACCGCCGCGAGTGCCAAGATCGATCTCGATGGCATGGCGGCGCCGGCGGTCGTGTCGACCGCCAACGGAACGGTGACCGGCAAATCGGCAACGATCGCGTCGCTCAAGGTCGGCGGCATCACTGCGACCGACTTGCCGACGATCGTCGCGCCCGAATTCGGCGATCAGGACGTGCTTGGGATGAATTTCCTGTCGCGGCTCAAATCCTGGCGGGTTGAGGGGAAGACGCTGATCCTCACCCCAAACCCCAAGTGAGTTTTACATAATGTATATTATCAATCTTGCCGATGGCCGAGCGGGGGGCTCCCCCTTCGCATGAGTAGCGTCGATATCGAGCGTCTGGTGGCGATCATGGCGCGGCTGCGCGATCCGGTGAGCGGCTGCGAATGGGATAATGTCCAGACCTTCGCGACGATCGCGCCGTACACGATCGAGGAAGCCTATGAAGTCGCCGACGCGATCGAACGTGCCGACATGGCCGATCTCAAGGACGAACTCGGCGACTTGTTGCTTCAGGTCGTGTTCCACGCGCGCATGGCCGAGGAAGCCGGCGATTTCGCGCTCAACGATGTCGTCGCGGCGATCTGCGACAAGATGGAGCGCCGGCATCCGCATATCTTTGGCGACGCGGCCGAGGGTGGCCATTACCTGTGGGAACATATCAAGGCCGCGGAGCGGGGGGCCAAGGGCGCCGAAAGCGCGCTCGACGGCGTCGCGATCGGCCTCCCCGCCCTTCTGCGTGCAGAAAAGCTCCAGAAGCGCGCCGCGCGCACCGGTTTCGACTGGCCGGATGCGAGTGGCCCGCGGGCGAAGATCGCCGAGGAACTCGCCGAAGTCGAAACCGCCACCAGCGACGCCGAGCGCGAGGAAGAGGTCGGCGACCTGCTGTTCGCGGTGGTCAATTGGGCGCGCAAGCTCAACATCGATCCGGAAGCAGCGTTGCGGGCCGCCAACGCCAAATTCGAACGCCGTTTCAAAGCGATGGAAGCCGCCGACGAGAGTTTCGCTTCGCTCGATTTGGACAGCAAAGAACGCCTCTGGATCAGCGTTAAAAGCGCGGAATTCAGCTGACACCCCCGAAGATGTCGCGGTGCCGGGCCACATATTCTTGGCTCGGATGAAGCGATCGATCCGAAGGGAGTCGGATCGACTCGCCCGCCGGGGGAAAAAGTTGCTTCAGCTCGGAGGGCACTTTGTTGTCCGAAACCAGGAGCCGATAGTTTTCATCGAGGCTGATCAAATGGCGATCGAATAGCCAATGAGCAGTGGCCGACAGCGCTATGCCATTTTGGACGGTGTCCGGTCCGCCGTGCGCAACTGGCCAGATATGAGCAGCCTGCGCTTCCGCACGCCCTCCCCCATTTACAATTCTCAGACGCGTGACCGCGCACCTGTTGTCGTAGGCATCGAGCACCTGCCGACGAAAACTCGCATCGCGAATTTTCCGATTGATCAGCATTGCTTCGATGCGCCGTTCGGTCGGCGGCTCGCTTAGCTGCCGGGCGGTCTCGTAATCGATTTCCGTGGCATCGAGACCAAGCTTGATGCGGTTTGCAAGACTGAGCGTGTCAGACAGCCCCTGATCCACGATCTCCACAAAGTCCCTTGCCTGCAACTCCCGAACCGACCCGCCCCTTAATGTACGGCCGGCATCCGAGGGCCGATCCAAGTCACGCAAGAATTGCTCGGCAAATCTGCCAGTTGGGTTGCGGTAGGGAATTGGGCGATCGAACTTTAGATATTGTGATATCCGTGCGTAGAAGTGCTTAGGGTCCGAGGGGTCGGGATCAATTCGATCTACAAACCCAACGCCGGTATAGCTCATGCTACCGCCTGCCGCGCGCGTTTCTCGATATACGATCCAATCGCCGACCAATTGCTCCGCGATCTCCTTATACCGGCCACGGTTGGGAAAATGATAGCGACTCGATATTTCGTCGTCGTAGCGCGAATTACCGCTGACCTCGAAGACGCCCTTCACCGATCTATCTCTGGCCGAACCGCTCAAAATCGCGCGGCGCCATTCGCACGTCGTAGGTCGCGCGATCGCCTTCGAGCTCCTGTCCCAACACTTCGCCATGTTGATGCAGCCAGGCAGCGCTCGATCCATCGGCGGCATCGAGCGTGATCGAGTATCGGCGATGCCCGGCGGTCAGCCGAGCGGCGACCTTGAGCTTCAGTTCCTCGACCCCTTCCCCGCTCATTGCCGAGATCGCGACCACGTCATCGCGCCGGCTGGCCTCGAGCAGCGCGTCCTCGCGTTGATCGCCGTCGAGCAGGTCGATCTTGTTCCATGCCTCGAACCGCGGCGTCGTGTCGGCGACGCCGATCTCGCGCAGCACGTCCTCGACATCGGCGCGCTGCGCTTCGGTATCGGGATGCGCGATATCGCGGACATGGATCAGCAGGTCGGCCGAGACCACTTCCTCCAAGGTCGCCTTGAACGCCGCGACGAGCTGGGTCGGCAGTTCGGAGACGAATCCCACCGTGTCCGACAGGATCGCCTTGTCGATTCCCGGTAACTGGATCTGGCGCAGTGTCGGATCGAGCGTCGCGAACAGCAGGTTTTCCGCCATGACGTCAGCACCGGTCAATCGATTGAAAAGTGTCGATTTTCCAGCATTGGTATAGCCGACCAGTGCGATCACCGGCCAGGGCGCGCGCTGGCGCCGATCGCGATGCAGTCCGCGCGTACGGCTGACCTGGTCGAGTTCCTTGCGCAGCCGCGCCATGCGGTCGCGGATCAAGCGGCGGTCGGCTTCGATCTGGGTTTCGCCTGGGCCACCGAGAAAGCCGAAGCCGCCGCGCTGACGTTCAAGGTGAGTCCAACTGCGCACCAGCCGGCCCGCCTGATAATCGAGATGCGCTAGCTCGACCTGCAATCGCCCCTCGGCGGTCGCCGCACGTTCGCCGAATATCTCGAGGATTAGCCCGGTGCGGTCGATCACCTTGCACTCGAGCGCGGTTTCCAGGTTACGCTGCTGCACCGGCGTCAGGCCGGCGTCGAACACGACGAGCTGCGCGTCTTCCATCCGGACCTGCGCGGCGAGTTGCTCGACCTGGCCTGAGCCGATCAGCGTCGCGGGCTTGGGCTGGCGGACGCGATAGGCGATCTTTTCCGCCACCTCGACGCCGATCGCGGCGGCAAGCCCCGCCGTCTCCGCGAGCCGGGCGTCGGCATCGCGGCTGGCATTGCCCTGGTCGGGCAACACGACGATCGCCCGTGCACCGCGGGCGAACTCGTCGCGATCGCGTTCAAATCCTGTGGTCAATCCTCGTCAGAACCGTTTGATTCTTCAGCAAGATTCAGCGGACGCGCCGGCTGAATCGTCGACACGGCATGTTTGTAGACCAATTGCGCCATGCCTTCGCGCTCGAGCAGCATGCAGAACAGGTCGAACGCCGCGATATGTCCCTGAAGCATGACGCCATTGACCAGGAACATGGTCACGCTGTCTTCCGACTTGCGCACCGCGTTGAGGAAGATCTCCTGCAGCAGCGGCGATTTCTTCGAATCCGAGCTGATGGCGTCGGTGATCGCCGCGATGTCGATCGGGTTGGACGGCATGATCGTCGAGATGGCGTGTTTGTAGATCAGCTGCGATTGGCCGTCGCGGCGCAGCAGAACGGAGAAATTGTCGAACCAGGTGACGATGCCCTGGAGCTTCACGCCCTTGACCAGGAACATGGTCACCGGCGTCTTCGATTTGCGAAGAGCGTTCAGGAACAGGTCCTGGAGCGAGGTCTGTTTGTCGGCCATATGGCGATCCTTGGTCTTGGCGGGCCTTGACCCGCATGGCGCCGTTCTCTGGCGTCTGAAACGCATGCCCACGCGGCACGCGCGATCCGTTATATAGGTGAGGCCCGGCCTCTGCGTCCAGCGTGCTTACGATGCTCCCAGGGGACACATCACATTGCACCGACCCTATTCGTCGCGGCTGTCGGTGATTCCCAGCAGCTTGAGCTTGCGGTGCAGCGCCGACCGCTCCATCCCGATGAAGGTCGCGGTGCGCGAAATATTGCCCGAAAAACGCCGGATCTGGACCTTGAGATATTCGCGTTCGAACGTCTCGCGCGCTTCGCGCAACGGCGCCCCCATCATCGCCGAGGCACCGGCCCCCTCGCCCGCGCCGCCCAGCACATCGGCCGGCAACAAATCGACGTCGATCCGCCCGATGCGATCTCCCGGAGCCAGGATGATCGTCCGTTCGACCACGTTCCGAAGCTGGCGGACATTGCCCGGCCATTCATAGCTTTGCAGCGCCACCATGGCGTCATCGGCGACTTCTGGCGTTGGCACGCGGCGTTCGGCGGCATAATGCGCGACGAAATGGTCGACCAGCGCAGGAATGTCCTCTCGGCGATCGGCCAAAGGCGGGATCGTGACCGGCACGACATTGAGCCGGTAATAGAGGTCCTCGCGAAACCGGCCTTCGGCGATTTCGCCCTGGAGGTCGCGTGCGGTCGCCGAGACGACGCGGACGTCGACCTTGACCGTGCGCGTGCCGCCGACCCGGGTGAAGCTCTGATCGGTCAGCACGCGCAGGATCCGGCCCTGCGTCGCGATCGGCATGTCGGCGATCTCGTCGAGGAACAAGGTCCCGCCATGGGCCTGTTCGAGCAGGCCGGTGCGTACCAGGTCGCCCGCTTCCTCGACGCCGAACAATTCCTCTTCGACCCGCTCAGGGATCATCCGCGCCGCGCTGACGACGATGAACGGCCCTTGGGTACGCTGGCTCCAGCTGTGCAGCAGGCGCGCGGCGACTTCCTTGCCGACTCCGGCCGATCCCATGATCAGTACGCGGCTGCCGGTGCCCGCGACACGCTTGAGCGTCGCGCGAACCGCGTTGATCGCGGTCGAGGTGCCGGTAAGATCGGTGTCGCGCCCGGTCGCCGCGCGCAAGGACGCGACTTCCTGGCGCAATTGCTCGGTTTCGGTGGCGCGGCCGACCATCAGCAGCAAGCGATCGGCGTTGAACGGCTTTTCGATGAAATCGACCGCGCCGCGCCGGATCGCGGCGACCGCAGTGTCGATATTGCCATGGCCGGAAATGACGAGCACCGGGATCGAGGCGTCCCGCCGCTTGATTTCCTCGAGCAATTCGAGTCCGTCGAGCCGCGATCCCTGCAGCCAGACGTCGAGCAATACCAGACTCGGCCGGCGCGTGGCGATCGCTTCCAGCGCGGCGTCGCTGTCGGCGGCGGCGCGCGTCTCATAGCCTTCGTCCTGCAGGACGCCGGCTACGAGTTCGCGAATGTCTTGCTCGTCGTCGACGACGAGGATGTCCAGGCTCATGATTTTTGTCCGGTACGGGTAAGCATCGCCAGCGCGCCTTCGCCCTTGCTGGTTTCCGCGGGGTCACGATTGTCTTCGAGCAGGGCGTCGAGTTGGAGGGTGTCGAACACGATCGTCACGACCGTCCCGCCGCCAGGGCGGTCGGCAAAGGCGATCGTGCCGCAATGTTCCTCGATGATCTTCTTGACGATCGCCAGGCCCAGGCCGGTGCCGCGCGCGCGCGTCGTCATATAGGGTTCGACGATGCGATCGCGCTCGAGCGGCAGTCCGATGCCGTTATCGCTGATCGTCGCGGTCATCAGACGCTCGCCATGATCGAGCGTGACGTTGATCTCGCCGGGCGGCGCATCCTCGCCGCGCGCCTCGATCGCCTCGACCGCATTCTTGATGATGTTGGTCAGCGCTTGGCCGATCTGGCGGCGATCGCAGACCAAAGGTGCGGCCTCCGGCGTATCGAGCCGGAAAGTGATATCGGAATGCGCGACTTCGTGCAGGAACACCGCCTGCCGCGTGAGGTCGATCAGCGATTCGGGGTGGAAGACCGGCTTGGGCATGCGCGCGAAGGACGAGAATTCGTCGACCATCCGACGCAGATCGCCGACCTGGCGCACGATCGTGTCGGTCAGCTGGGCGAACACGCCGTCCTTCTCGTCGATCGTCTTGCCATAGCGACGTTGCAGGCGCTCGGCGGCGAGCTGGATCGGGGTCAGCGGGTTCTTGATCTCATGCGCGATACGCCGCGCGACGTCGGACCATGCGGCGCGGCGCTGATCGAGCAATTGCTGCGTGATGTCGTCGAACGTCAGGACGCGGCCGTCCTCATCGGCGGTGATGCGCACCGCCAGCGTCCGCGGCTCGCCGCCCGTGGTCAATTGCACGATCGACTCGCGCGGGCCGCCCTCCAGCAACTCGGCGAGCTCGGGCGCGACGGCGACCAGTTGCGCGCCGACCGCCTCAGCTTCGTCGAGTTTCAGCTGGGCGACCGCGGAGGCGTTGAGCAGCCGGATCGTTCCGCCGCCATCGACCGAGATCACGCCGGCCGAGACGCCCGACATCACCGCCTCGATCAACGCGCGCCGGCTTTCAAGCGCCCCCGTCTGTTCCTGCAGTCTGAAGGTCATGCGGTTGAACGCATTGGCCAATGTGGCGACCTCGTCATCGGTGCGTGGATCGGGAACACGCGCAGTAAGGTCGCCATCGGCGACCCGCCGCGCGGCCGCCACCATTTCGCCAACCGGGCGGACCAGACGATCGGCGACGACCAACGCGATCCACACCGCGATCCCGACGATCAACAGTGCGACGATGAACAAGGCCGCGTTGAATTGCAGCTGTAGCGCACGGGCGCGCGCCTGAAGCGCCCGGAAATCGGCGACAACATCGTCGAACCGCTGCAATTGCCGGTTGGCCCCGCCCCCTTCGGTCACTCGGCCAGCGTAGAGCAATAGGCCGTCGACGCCCGGCACTGGCGCAACGACGCGGATACGATCGCCCTGGACGGTGACGACGCTGCGTTTGTCGCGCTGGACTGACGCTACCGCTACCGGGTCGATCTGCTTTTCGACACTGCCATATTCATCGACTCTGGTTAGGAACTGAATCTGGTTGTTGGCCTCGACCCGGAATAGCGCACCTTCGGACAATTGTCGGTTATAGAGTTGTAATGTTAGATAGTTGGTTAGTGTGTAACCATAAGGATCACGCTTACTGACGACGTTCTGCGGCGTTGCGGTGCGCAGCCATTCGGGGGTCCAATGCGCGGCGATATCATCGGCCGCCTGCAGCGCGTTGGCGTTCCAGTTGGAGAGTGATTGCTCGTAAGATTCCTGCGCCAATGTGGTGGCGTTCTTGAGCACGTTGCTGACGCGGTCGGACAGCCAGAACTCGACGCCATATTGGAACATCACCGAGGCGAAGATAACCGCGAGCACCGTCGGCACGGTGGCGATGGTTGAGAACAATGCGACCAGCCGGACGTGGAGCCGCCCTTCCCCGCCCGTGCCGGATTTCGCCACGCGGCTCTTCGCGATGCGGCGGCCGAGCAGCATGATCAATGCGACGCAGGGGCCGAGATTGACCACCAGCAACAAGGCAACGAGCGGCGGTGTCAGCAAGCGTTGCGGTGCGGCGCCGGCGCGCACGACGAAATAGGTGGCGACGGCGACCGCGATCGCCAGCACGAGCACGGTCAGCTCGAAAGCTGGGGTAATTCGGGGACGCCCGTCCCAGAAACGCCGGGGCGCGGCCGTCATGCTCTCGCCACTCATCGTTGCAGGAATACAACGGTTGCGTGGCAAGGAAAACACATATTTGACGTCAAACCGTCGTGGATCAGCCCCCGTCCGCCGTGCCGCCCGGATCTATGCCGAGCGTGTCGAGGCGTTTGCGCAGCGTATTGCGGTTGATCCCCATCGCGCGCGCCGCCCGCAATTGGTTGCCGCCATGGCGCGCCAGCATCGCCTCGATCAGCGGCCGTTCGACTTCGGCGATAATACGCTCATAGATCGTGCCGTCGTCGAGTTCGCGCGGATCTTCGCGCGCTATACGATCGAGGCGCGCTCGCACCGCTGAATCGAGATCGAGGGCGCCGACCGGTATTGCGGCCGAGGGCATGCCGATCACGCTGCCCAATTCGCCTGCGCCGATCACCTCATCGCGACTCAGTACCGCCAGTCGCCGCATGATGTTTTCGAGCTCGCGGACATTGCCGGGCCAGTCATGTGCCTCGAGTGCGACGATCGCCGCCTCGTCGAGGCGCTTGCGCGGAAGGCCGTTCTCGGCGGCGCGGTCGAGGAAGTGACGCGCGAGCAGCGCAATGTCCTGACGCCGTTCGCGCAAGGCAGGAAGAGTAACCGGTACGACATTGAGACGATAGAATAAATCTTCGCGAAATTGCCCCGACTGGACCAGCGCGTTGAGGTCGCGGTTGGTCGCGGCGACAATCCGCACGTCGGCCCTGATCGTCCGCGCACCACCCACCGTGGTGAACTCGCCCGATTGCAGCACCCGCAACAGCCGCGTTTGCGCCTCGAGCGGCATGTCGCCGATCTCGTCGAGGAACAATGTGCCCCCGGCGGCCTGCTCGAACCGACCGGCCGATCGCGCCTGCGCGCCGGTAAAGGCACCGCGTTCGTGGCCGAACAATTCCGCCTCGATCAGCTCGCGCGGGATTGCTGCCATGTTGATCGCCAGGAACGGCGCATGCGCGCGCGGACCGAGATCGTGGATGGCGCGCGCGACCAGTTCCTTGCCGGTCCCCGATTCGCCCGAGATCAGCACGGTCAGGTCGTTCGAGATCACCCGCGCGATGACGCGATAGACGTCCTGCATCGCCGGGGAGCGACCGATCAACGGCAGCGCGCGATCGGCGTCTTCCAGCGCTTCGGCGGTGCCGCCACCCTGGCGAGCGAGGGCACCATCCACCGCGCGGGTCAGATCGTCCAGATCGAACGGCTTGGGCAGATAGTCATAAGCGCCGACCTCGGTCGCGCGCACCGCGGTCGTCAGCGTATTCTGCGCCGATAGCACGATCACGGGCAGCTGCGGATAGGCCTGGACTAACCCCGCCACCATATCGAGGCCATTGCCGTCGGGCAGGACGACGTCGCTCACCACGACATCGGGCATCGCGGCGCGCAATTCGCGGTTGAACTCGGCCAGGCTCGCAGTCGTGGTGACGCGGTGTCCGGCACGGCGCAGCGCGTGCGCGACCACGGTGCGGATCGCCGAATCGTCGTCGAGCACCAGGATATTGCCCGATCGGCTCCCCGGTCGACTCATTGCGCGCGCGCCAGCAGGATACGGAAGATGGTCATTTCAGGCGCCCCTTCGCGCGAATATTGCACGACGCCGCCCATATCGCGCACCAATTTGTCGACCAACGCGAGGCCGAGCCCCTGCCCTTCGGGCTTGCTCGACACGAACGGACTGAACAAATGGTCGGCGATGTCGGCGGGCGCGCCGGGGCCATTGTCGATCACGCATAATTCGATCGGCAGACCGCGGCGCGGCCGGCCGGGACCGGCATCGACCGCCAGGCCGTGGCGATAAGCGGTTGAGATCAGGATGCGCGGCTTCTTGACGTCATCGAGCGCTTCTGCCGCGTTTTTCAACAGGTTGATGACAATCTGCAGCAGCGCGTCATTATCGGCGAGGACCGGCGGTAGCGACGGATCAAAGCTCTCCTCGATGGTGATCTCGCGCGCGAAACCGGTCTGGGCGACGCGCCGGGCATGATCGAGCAGTGGGTAGATGTTGGTCGGCTGCGGATTGACTTGGCGCCCCGTGAAATCCTGCATCTTGTCGATCAATGCGGCGATGCGGTCGACCTCGGTGGTGATCAACGTGGTGAGTTCGGCACCGGCGCCTTCGGCCGCAAGCAATTGCGCCGCACCGCGGATCCCGGAGAGCGGATTCTTGATCTCGTGGCCGAGCATCGCCGCCGCGCCGATTACCGCGCGCGCACCACTACGTTCGGCGGATTGGCCGACCTTGCGCGTGCCGCTGGTGGCGTGGAGCGCGATCGCGCGCCATCCGTCATGGTCCGCCACCGGTGTCTCGTAATAATCGACGCGCAGCCGGCCGGTGCGGTCGGTGCCGATATCGAAGTCGAACGCCGACACCGCGCGCCCGTCTCCCGCGCCGGGCGGTGGCGTCAAGACATCGCCAAGCGGCAGGCCGCGCATGGCGCGTTCGGATTGGTTGAGCAGCAACTCGCATTCGCCATTGGCATTGCGCACCAGTCCCTCGGGATCGACCACGAGGATGGCGATCGGCAATCCGGCGAAAAGCTCGGCGAAATTGGGCGAGTCAGGCAGCGGCGCGGGCTCGCCAGGGCGCATAGAAATCGGCCAGCATCGCCTTGACGCGATTGGCGTCAGGTTCCTGGTTCACCTTGTTACGGAACTCGGCCGAGCCGGGCAGGCCCTTGGTGTACCAGCCGATATGCTTGCGCATCATGTTGACGCCGGTTTCGGTGCCATAATGGTCGAGCATATCGTCATAATGCCCTGCGATGACATTATATTGTTCGTCGATCGAAGGCTCGGCGACTGCCCGGCCCTGTTGCAGGTACGCCATCACCTGCGCCAGCAGCCATGGTTTGCCGTAGGACCCGCGGCCGATCATCACGCCATCCGCGCCCGATAGCTCCAGCGCCTTCACCGCGTCTTCCGACGAACAGATGTCACCGTTGACGATCACCGGCACGTTCACCGCCTGCTTGACCGAGCGAACGAACCCCCAATCGGCCTCGCCCTTGTACATCTGGTTGCGCGTGCGACCATGGACGGTGACCATCTGCACGCCGAGATCCTCGGCGATCCGCGCGAGTTCGGGGGCATTGAGGCTGGCATGATCCCAGCCCATCCGCATCTTGAGCGTGACGGGAACCTTGACCGCCTTGACGCACGCCGCGACGATCGCGCTGGCGAGCTTGAGGTCGCGCATCAGCGCCGACCCGGCATCGCCATTGGTCACCTTGCGGACCGGGCAGCCCATATTGATGTCGACGATCGCCGCGCCCTTGTCTTCGGCGAGCTTGGCCGCCTCGCCCATCTCGAACGGCGTGCAGCCGACCAGCTGCATCGAGACCGGCTCCTCGATCGCATCCCACATCGCCTTTTGGATGGACTGGCGGGTTTCGCGGATCGCGGCCTGGCTGGCGATCATCTCGGTGACATTGAGCCCCGAGCCGAAGCGCCGCACGAGCCGACGGAACGGCAGATCGCTCACGCCCGTCATGGGTGCGAGGATCACCGGGGTCTCGATCCGGACGGGACCGACCTGGATGGGCGCGAGCTTGGTCATGTGCTTAAAAATCGGGCAGCGCATAGCTCGGCGCGATGGCGCTGGCAAGGTCGCGCGGGCTGCGCTAGGCGCGCGGCCATGTCTGCCGAAACCATTGCCCTGATCGTTGCCGCCGGAAAAGGCGAGCGGATCGGCGGCGATACGCCCAAACAATTCCTGCTGCTGGCCGGCCTGCCGCTGGTCGAGCATAGCCGGCGTGCGCTGGCCGCGCATCCGGGGATCGCCCGCGTCGTCACGGTCGTCGCGGCCGGCAACGAGCCATTCGTCGAGGGACAGACGGTCATCGGCGGCGCGACACGGCGCGAGTCGGTGTTGAACGGGCTGGAGGCGATCGGCGCCGCGAAACGCGTGTTGATCCACGATGCTGCGCGTCCGATCGTGCCCGCCGCGGTGATCGACCGGCTGCTGACGGCGTTGGATGACGCCAAGGGCGCGGTCCCTACTCTTCCCGTCGCCGACACGATTGCGGGCAAAGGCGATTGTCTCGGCGACACCGTCGATCGTTCGGCGCTGGTTCGCGTGCAGACGCCGCAGGCGTTCGACTACGCCGCCATCCTGGCCGCACATCGCGCCTGGCCGGTCGGCGAGGAAGCGACCGACGACGCGCAGATATTGCGCCGAGCGGGTCATAACGTCGCGATGATCGGTGGCGACCCCCTGCTCGACAAGATCACCTATCCCGGCGACATCGCGCTCGCCGAGGCCCGGTTGGGAGCCACTATGCGCGTCAGGACCGCGACCGGATACGACGTCCACCGCCTCGTCGCAGGCGAGCGTTTGTGGCTGGGCGGCGTGCTGATCCCGCACGACAAAGGTCTGTCGGGGCATAGCGACGCCGATGTCGCGCTCCACGCGATCACCGATGCCGTGCTGGGCACGATCGCCGCGGGCGATATCGGCCAGCATTTCCCGCCGAGCGATCCGCAGTGGAAAGGCGCCGAATCGGGGCAATTCCTCGAACACGCCGCGTCGCTGGTGGCGGCCAAGGGCGGCATGATCGATTTCGTCGATCTGACGATCATTTGCGAGGCCCCGAAGATCGGCCCATATCGTGACGCGATCCGCGATCGCGTCGCGGCGCTGTTGCGGGTGTCGCGCGAGCAGATTAGCGTCAAGGCGACGACGACCGAGCGGCTGGGGTTCACCGGCCGTGGCGAGGGGATTGCCGCACAGGCGGTGGTGACCATCAGGATCTAAGGGACAGGCAATGAAGATGTTGACGGGCGCGGCTATCGCGCTGTGGATGGGCATGACGGCGACGACCGCGCAGGCGACGGCCGAGGCGGCGCAGCCCTGCCTGACCGAGGCGGAGGCGCAATCACTGATCACCGCGGTGCTGCCGGACGTGTTCCAGCAGCTCGGCCGGACCTGCAGCACTGTACTGCCCGAGAACGCGACGCTGCGTGGCGGCCTGCCCCCGCTTGTCGCGCGCTACCAGGCGCCGGCGGATCTCGCCTGGCCGCAAGCGATGGCCGCGTTTGGCAAGATCGGGGGCAAGGATATGGCAGGGATCGATCCCAAATTGCTTCGTCCGATGATGGGGCCGATGATCGGAGGCGCGATTGCCCAGGACATCAAACCGCGGGATTGCCCGACGATCGACCGCGCGATTAACCTGATGTCGCCGCTGCCGCCCGCCAATACCGCCGGTCTGATCGTGCTGTTGGCGTCGGTCGCCGGCGGCAAGGATAAGAAGGACAGCCCGTTCTCGATCTGCCCGGCTGCTGCGGCGCCGGCAGCGATCCGCCCGTGAGCATCGACACCGTCCTGCCCGTCGAGCTCGTTACCCTGGCGCGCAAGGTCGTCGAGGCCAACAAGGCGCTCGGCCGCAAATTTGCGCTCGCGGAGAGCTGCACCGGGGGGTTGGTCGCCGCTGCGATCACCGAGATTCCCGGGTCGTCGGAAGTTCTGCTCGGCGGGTTCGTGACCTATTCGAACGAGTCGAAGGTGGATATGCTCCGCGTCAGCCATGACGTGCTCGACACGTTCGGCGCGGTGTCGATCGCGACCGCCTGGTCGATGGCGCAGGGCGCGCTGGAAGCGACCGACGCCGATCTCGCCGTGGCGATTACCGGCATTGCCGGGCCTGGCGGTGGCAGCGAGAAGAAACCGGTCGGCACCGTGGTGTTCGCGCGCGCCGAGCGCGACGCCGATCCGTCGGATGTCGTCGCCGACCGCAAGGATTTCGGCGATCTCGGCCGCGGCGGAGTCAGGCTTCAGGCGGCGCTGGTCGCGCTCGAATTGCTGATGCCGCGCGGATCGGACGTGCCCGCACCGTAGAGCTGGGCGGCGCGCATCTCGAACGCGCTGGTCATCCGGGTTAGCGCCGACGCGAAGACCTGCCCCGCGAGCATCTCGAACACCCGGTTCCTGAAGGCGAAGTCGACCGAGAAATCGACCTCACAGCCACCCGGCGCGGCGCGAAAATGCCAGTCGTTGCTGAGATATTTGAGCGGACCGTCGATATAATCGACATGGATCGTGGTCGGCCGCTCCTTCTTCACCTTCGACGTGAAGGTCTCGCGTAGCCCTTTGAACCCGACAATCAGGTCTGCGACCATCTCGGTCGGCGTATCGCTACGCAACCTGACCGCGCTGACCCAGGGCAGGAACTCCGCATAGCGACCGACATCGGCCACCAGGTCGAACATCTGTTCGGGTGTATAGGGAAGGAAGCGGGTTTCAGTGTGCCGCGGCATTAGCCTTATCCGTCATGCCAGCGTAAGCTGGCATCTTGAGCGGTGTCGGTCTCAATCGCCTGATACCCCAGCTTTCGCTGGGGCGACGGATGAGAGTTTCGCGTCGCGGTTCGCCTTCATCTTCGCGAAATCGTCGCCGGCATGGTAGCTCGACCGCGTCAGTGGCGACGAGGCGACCAGCAGAAACCCTTTGGCACGCGCGATCGCGGCATAAGCGTCGAACGCCTGGGGCGTGACGAAATCCATCACCTTGGTGTGGCGCGGCGTCGGCTGGAGATATTGCCCCATGGTCAGGAAATCGACATCGGCCGAGCGCATGTCGTCCATCACCTGGTGAACCTCGAGCCGCTCCTCGCCCAGTCCGAGCATGACGCCCGACTTGGTGAAGATCGACGGATCGAGCTTCTTGACCGACTCGAGCAGGCGCAACGACGCATAATAACGCGCGCCAGGGCGTATCGTCGGGTAGAGCCGCGGCACGGTTTCGAGATTATGATTGTAGACGTCCGGGCGTGCCGCGACGATCGCCTCGACCGCCGCTTCATGCTTGTTGCGGAAATCGGGCGTCAGGATCTCGATCGTCGTAGTCGGATTGGCCTTGCGGATCGCCTCGATCACCCGGACGAACTGTTTGGCGCCGCCATCGGGAAGGTCGTCGCGGTCGACCGAAGTCACCACGATATGCTGCAACCCCATCTGTGCCGCCGCATCGGCGACGTTTTGCGGCTCCATCGGGTCGACGGCGCGCGGCATGCCGGTCTTGACGTTGCAAAAGGCGCAGGCGCGCGTGCACGTATCGCCCAGGATCATCACCGTGGCGTGCTTCTTCGACCAGCACTCGCCGATATTGGGACAGGCCGCTTCCTCGCACACCGTCGTCAGGCTCTTCGCGCGCATCAGCGCACGCGTCTCGGCGAAACCGGCCGAAGTCGGCGCCTTGACGCGGATCCAGTCGGGCTTGCGCTGGCGCGGCTCGCGCGCGACGGAGGTGATCTCGTTCATAACCGCGCAGATAGCGATGCCGGCGCGCGCTTGCCACCCCCTCGTCATCTTGGCAAAGGCCGCGCATGGCCGACTTCGCAGACCTCATCACCGGATATCGTCGTTTTCGCGAGAATGGCTGGTCCCGCCAGCACGAGCGCTGGGCCCAATTGCGCGAGGCACAGAGCCCGCGCGTGATGGTCATTGCCTGTTCGGATAGCCGAGTCGATCCGGCGCAGATTTTCGATGCCTCGCCCGGGGAAATCTTTTCGGTCCGCAACATCGCCAACCTCGTCCCACCGTTCGAGCTCGGCGGCGGGCGCCATGGCGTGTCGGCCGCGCTCGAATTCGCGGTGACCCAATTGGAAGTCGAGGAAGTCGTCGTGCTCGGCCACGGCTCATGCGGCGGCGTCGCCGCGGCGTTGTCGAAGGCATTTGCGGGCGCTCCTCCCGGAGCAGGCGGCTTTATCGACCATTGGGTCGACATGCTGGATGAGGCGCGCGACCGCATCGTCGCGGAATACGGCACCGGACCCGAGGCGATCCGTGCGCTCGAGCTGGAAACGGTGCGAGTATCGCTGCGCAACCTGCGGACTTTCCCGTGTATTCCCGAGCGCGAGGCGGCAGGCACGCTCAAGCTGCGCGGCGCCTATTTTGCGATCGCCGACGGCGTGCTCCACGTCATGGACGACGAGGGCAGCTTCGCACCCGCCTGACGATCAAGGTCAGCCCGCGGCGGCATTTCCGATCGCAATACCTTGCCGGTAGTGATCCCAGTTGCGCTCCGCAGACTGGATCGCGACGACGAATGTTATCGCGAGCCCGATCAGTGACACGCTGACCGTCCATTGGCGGCTCGCCTGATCGAGCAAGTCACGACGAAACAAGCGCACGCCCTCGACGAAAGTCGAGATGACCATGAGCCCCCAGAATATCGCAACGACGGTGAGGAACATCCGCACCGTCAAGCCGGCCGCGAAGAATTTCAGCCCGACGGCGCCGAGTAGGATTGATAGCGGGATTGCGACCCCGAGGCCGTATTGAGACGAGGCAAGCCAGATAGCCAATGCCCAGAAACCGATGGCGAAAAGAATTCGTCCCACGCTTTGCCCTTTCTCGCCAAGGGCTTAATTGCGCGCAGTTAATAAGGAGTGAGGGTCGTCAGAGCCCTTCCCAGCCGACCCATTGCGCGTTGGACAGGCGCCGCGCGAGGTTCCAGGTCTGCTGCCGGATGTCAGGCACCGCGACGATTTCCCAGAAGGCGCCGCGCGTCATCGGCCCAAGCGCATAGAGCCAGTCGTTGCTGGTGCCGTCGGCGGCAATCGTTTGCGCGCGCGAATCGACGTCGAGCCCGAGATGCGCGGGATCGGGTCTGATCACGCCGCGCTGCTGCAACGTCGCGAGCAACGGCTCGGTCGTGCGGGTCAGATCGCCTTGCGGGCCGGTGCAGTTGATGATGCGCTGCGCGGTCAGCGTTTCGGGCGAGTCGCTGCCGCGGCGACGCCAGCTCACGTCGATGCCGCCGGCATCCTCGACCGCCGAGATCGTCTTGCCGGCAACGATCTCCAGTTGCCCGCGCGCCTGCATCGCGGCCAGGCGATCGGCGACGCTCGGCGCCAGGCGGTGGCGGTGCACGTCCCACCAGGGACGAAGGTGGCGGAGGAAACGCGCACGATCGGCATCGCTGCCATTCGCCCACATCGCCTGAGTATAAGGGCGCAACTCGTCGACCGCATTGCGCCATCCGATCGCATCGCCGCGCTCGCGGACCCTGCGGACCAGGTCGGACGGCGGCGCGACCGGACGCTCGGCGAGCTTGGGGACCATCGGGCCGGGCGAATCGTGGCGATGCGGCACCAGCCCGCGCCGTGACAGCGCGACGATCCGTCCCTTGAACCCACTTGAGTCGAGCAGCAGCGCGATGTCGACCATCGTCAGCCCGGTACCGATCAACAGCACCGTGTCGTCGTCGCTGAGCCCGAGCGGCACGCTGCGATCCCAGGGATCGCTCTTGTAGCGCTCGTCCGACAGGCCGGCTCCGGCAAAGCCAGGCGGATCGTGCGGCGGCAGGTTGCCTACCGCGAGCACCGCTGTGTCGGCGGCGATCGTCGCGCCATCGGCCAGCGAAACGCGCGCGCCGTCGCCCGATCGCACCACATCGGTGACATCGCCGTGCACGACCTTCAGGCGGTCGCCGCCACTGGCCAGCGCCCTTGCCAGCAGGTCACGCAAATAGGTCCCATAAGTGACGCGCTGGACGAAGGTCGCGCCAGCGTCGCCCTCGCCATTCTCGGCGAGCCAGCGGACGAAATGATCGGGATCGTCGGGCAGCGCGCTCATATTGGCGGCGCGCACGTTGAGTACATGGTCGGGATAGGCCGCACCGTAAGCCAGCCCCTCCCCCGGCACGGGCGCGCGTTCGATCAGCGTTGCGCTGGGACCGTCGTGGCGCAGCAGGTTGATCGCCTGCAATGTGCCCGAAAAGCCCGCGCCGACAATGGCGACGTGGCGGATCATGTCAGATCTCGTATTCGAGCTGCCAATCGGGCTCGGTAAAGGCCGGCGGCCGTTGCTGATAAGCGGGCTGACGCGACTTCATGCGCCCATAGAGCGCCTTGACGGTGTTACTCGCGGTGCGGGTGAACAGCGCCGGCACGATCCCATGGATCAGGCAGGCGCACCCGCCTCCGATCATCCGGAGGCCGAAGCTGAACGCGGTCGCGGCATGCTCGGGATAGGATTCGCCGATGCTGCGGGGGTGGCTCAGGAAGATGCGGTCGAACATGCGCCATGGTAACGCCGACATGCCGCCGCGTGAACCGGGTGATTTCAGATCCCCAAAGCCTTGCGCGCCAGCTTCTCAAGTTCCGGGTCGAGCGGTGGCGGGTCCATCGGGACGTGCGCTTCCAGCCGGTCGGCAATGGCGTCGAGCGCGGCGATGCGTGCCGATTGCTTGTCATTGCCGTCGATCGCGATCCACGGTGCCCAGCGCGTGTCGGTGCGGCGGAACATCTCCGCCATCGCGTCGAGATAGTCGTCTCGCTTGTCGCGGTTGCGATAGTCCTCGGCGCCGGTCTTCCAGCGCTTCCAGGGATGTTCGAGCCGCGCCTTCAGCCGCTCGTCCTGTTCCTCCTGCGTCACATGGACGAACAGTTTGACGATCGTGGTGCCCGAATCGGATTGCTGCGCCTCGAACTCGTTGATCTCGTCATAGCCGCGGCGCCATTGCGCCTCGGTCGCGAAATTCTCGACCCGCTCGACCAGCACGCGGCCATACCAGGAGCGGTCAAACACGCCGATATTGCCGTCTCCGGGCAGGCGTCGCCAGAAACGCCAAAGGAAGTGGCGCGCCAGCTCCTCCGCGGTCGGTGCCTTGGTCGGCCAGACCTGGAAATTGCGCGGGTCCCATTCGGCGGTCAGGCGCTGGATGATCCCGCCTTTGCCCGCCGCGTCCCAGCCTTCGAGCAGCACGACCGCGCGGCGCTTGTGCAGGATGTGCGCGACCTGAATATGCGCCAGTCGCTTCTGCACCTTGGCGAGATCGTCGGCATAGTCGCCGGCATATTTCTCGCCTTTCTCGAAATCCTTGAGATCGATCGTCATGCGGCCGTTCTAGCCCCGCCGAACCGCCTCCGTCGAGCGGCGTTCAGGATGCGACGGCGAAACGCTCACGATGATGCCGGGGCCTCTCGATCTCGTCGGCCATGGCGATCGCATAATCGACGAAGCTGATAAAGCTGTTGCCGTCCTTGTCGGTCAGCAGGTCGTCCTTGCCGGTGCGATACGTCCCCGTCCGCGGGCCAGTGTCGAACACCATGGCAGGTGAGAGAAACGTCCAATCGGGACCGGCGCTGGCCTTGAGCGCATCGAGGAACGCGATCCCCGCCCCCGCCTCGGCACGATAAGCGTCGGGAAAATGGGGCGAGTCGAACAAGCGCTTGCCGTCGCCGGTCTTCAGGCCGGCCGCGCCGCCCACGACGAGGAAGCGCGGAACGCCCGACGCCGTGACGGCGGCGATCAGCGCCTGCGCGTCGGTATCGGCGAAGCGCATCGCGCTGACGACGGCATCCTGGCCCCGCAACGCGGTGGTCAACGCCGCCGAATCGCTCGCGTCGAGCGCCAGCGGCGTGACATGATCGGCGGCCGGACCCGGTTTCCGCGAGATCGCCAAGACGTCATGGCCACGCCGCGCGAGTTCGGCGGCGATCTCCGACCCCGCCCTGCCCGTCGCTCCCAATATTGCGATCTTCATCGTCCGATCTCCGTCTATCCGGGCACGACCCTAGGAGAGGGACGCCGGCGCGGAAAGCGGATGATCGGAAACGCTGGGTTGTCGCGCGCTCAGCCCGCAGCCGGATCCACCGCCTCGGTGACCGGCGAAGCCTTGGAGGCGCTCGGCTGGTCGACCAGGCGGATATTGAGTTCGCGCAACTGCTTCGCGGTGGCGAAGTTGGGCGCGCCCATCATCAGATCCTCGGCCTTTTGCGTCATCGGGAAAACGATGACTTCGCGGATATTGGGCTCGTCGGCCAGCAGCATGACGATGCGGTCGACGCCCGGCGCCGACCCGCCGTGCGGCGGCGCGCCGAACTTGAAGGCGTTGATCATGCCGGCGAAATTGGTGTCGACATCCTGCTGGGTGTAGCCGGCGATCTCGAACGCCTTGTACATGATCTCGGGCCGGTGGTTCCGGATCGCGCCCGACGACAGTTCCACGCCGTTGCAGACGATGTCGTACTGGAACGCCAGGATATCGAGCGGATCCTTGGTTTCCAGCGCCTCCAACTCACCCTGCGGCATCGAGAACGGGTTGTGGCTGAAATCGACCTTCTTGGCGTCCGCGTCATATTCGAACATCGGGAAGTCGACGATCCAGCAGAATTCGAACCTTTTGTCGTCGATCAGCTCCAGCTGCTCAGCAACGCGGGTGCGCGCCAGGCCGGCGAGCTTGGCCGCCTGCGCTTCCTTGCCGGCGGCGAAGAACACGCCGTCGTCGGGGCCGAGCCCCAACGCCTCGGCGATCTTCACCATGCCTTCCTCACCATGATTATTGGCGATCGGCCCGCCGAATACGCCGCCCTTGCGTGTCGCATAGCCGAGACCGGCAAAGCCTTCCGACTGTGCCCAGCTGTTCATGTCATCGAAGAATTTGCGGCTCTTTTCCGCCGTACCGGGCGCCGGAATGGCGCGGACGACGTCGCCCGCCTCGACGATCGAAGCGAAGCGGCCGAAGCCCGAACCCCTGAACAGCTCGGACACGTCGGTGATCAGGATCGGGTTGCGCAAATCGGGCTTGTCGTTGCCGTATTTCAGCATCGATTCCTTGTACGGAATGCGCTTGAACGGCAGCGGGCTGACGGTGCGGCCCTTGCCCTGCCAGTTGGCGAATTCTTCGAACACGCCGTGCAGCACCGGCTCGATTGCGGCGAACACGTCGTCCTGGGTGACGTAGCTCATCTCGAAATCGAGCTGGTAGAATTCACCCGGGCTGCGGTCGGCGCGCGCGTCCTCGTCGCGGAAACACGGCGCGATCTGGAAATAGCGGTCGAAGCCGGCGACCATCAGCAATTGCTTGAACATCTGCGGCGCCTGGGGAAGCGCGTAGAACTTGCCCGGATGGACGCGGCTCGGCACCAGATAGTCGCGTGCGCCTTCCGGGCTCGACGCGGTCAGGATCGGCGTCTGGAACTCGGTGAAGCCCTGATCGATCATTCGGCGGCGTAGGCTCGAAATCACGTTCGAGCGCAGCACGATGTTGTTGTGGAGCCGCTCGCGACGCAGATCGAGGAAACGATAGCGAAGGCGGATGTCCTCGGGATAGTCGGCCTCGCCGGCGACCGGCATCGGCAGTTCAGCGGCAGCCGACTGGACCGTCACGGCGCGGGCGAACACTTCGATCTCGCCGGTCGCCAGGTTCGGATTGGCGGTACCCTCGGCGCGCGCCTTGACCACGCCGTCGATCGTCACGACCGATTCCGCGCGCAGACCTTCCAGGATCGGCAAGGCCGGCGAATCGCTGTCGGCGACGACCTGGGTAATGCCGTAATGGTCGCGCAGATCGACGAACAGCACGCCGCCATGGTCGCGCTTGCGATGCACCCAGCCCGACAGGCGGACGTCCTGGCCGACATTGGCGGCAGTCAGTGCGGCGCAATTGTGCGTACGATAGGCGTGCATGGCGTAATCTCTGACTACGTCGCCCCAGCGAAAGCTGGGGTCTCAGGCCACGAGCGAAACGGGTGTGGCACGAGATCCCAGCGTTCGCTGGGATGACGGTTGATGGAAAGCCGCGCGCATTCCCTTCACACAGGCCTTTGTCAAGCGCGCGAGCCTCGCTATGGGGTCAAGATGCATATCCATGGCCTGATCGAGGATAACGCCGCCCTCGCCAATCTCTGCGCGCGAATCTCTCAATCGAACTTCGTCTGCGTCGACACCGAGTTCATGCGCGAAAGCACGTTCTGGCCGGAGCTTTGCCTGATCCAGATCGCCGACGCCAACGAGGCGGCGGCGATCGATCCGATGACTCCGGGCATCGACCTCAAGCCCCTGCTCGACCTGCTGGTCGACAATGAGGACGTGCTCAAGGTGTTCCATGCCGGCGGGCAGGACATCGAGATCATCTACAATCTCACTGCCAAGACGCCGCACCCGCTGTTCGATACGCAGATCGCGGCGATGGCGCTCGGGCAAGGCGAGCAGATCGGCTATTCCAACCTGGTCGACAGCTGGCTGGGGATTCAGGTCGACAAGGGCGCGCGGTTCACCGACTGGGGGCGCCGCCCGCTCGAGGAACGCCAGATCGTCTATGCGATCGCTGACGTGACGCATCTCGCGGAAATATTCCCCCGCATGCTCGACAAGCTGCGCAAGACCGGCCGCGGCGCCTGGCTCGACCAGGAAATGGAGCGGCTGGCGGACCCGGCCAATTATGCCAACGATCCCGACCTCGCGTGGAAGCGCGTGCGCATTGCCGGGCGCAAACCCGACGTGCTTGGCCGGCTGAAGTCGCTGGCGCGCTGGCGCGAGATGGAAGCGCGGGGCAAGAACTTGCCGCGCGGTCGCATCGTCAAGGATGAGACGCTCGCCGACCTCGCCAGCCATCCGCCGCGCAAACAGGCCGATCTGGCACGCGTGCGCGGGCTATCCGCTACCTGGGCGGGCAACGATATCGGCGCGCGGCTGATGGCGGCGCTCGACGATGCCAAGCCGATGACCAATGACGAAATGCCGCCGCGCGACGACCGCAAGCCCGGCCTCGGCAAGGAAGGATCGCTGGTCGCCGATCTGCTCAAATTGCTGCTCAAGATCCGCTCGCGCGATATCGATGTCGCATCCCGGCTGCTCGCGCGGTCGGAGGAACTGGAAGCGCTGGCAGCCGGGCAACGCGACGGGCTGTCGATCCTGACCGGCTGGCGCTTCGATCAGTTCGGCCGCGATGCGCTCGACCTGGTCGAAGGCCGGTTGGCGTTCGCGGTCAAGAACGGCAAGCTTCGCATGACCCGGACGGAGGATGCGCAATGAAGAAGAGCCTGATCGTCGCTTTTGCCCTCACCATGTTTGCGGTGGCTGCGTGCGCGCCGGTCGCACCGCTGCCCGGCGTGCCGACTGGCGAATGTTCGGCCAAGGGTCTTGGAAATCTGGTCGGGCACATCGCTACACCCTCGTTAGTCAACCGCGCCAAGCGGCGGTCGGGCGCATCGGTTACACGCGTGCTGCGACCGGGCCAAATGGTGACGATGGAATATCTGAACGGTCGTCTCAACGTCAATGTCGACGAGAAGAACCGGGTAAAGAGTTTCAGCTGCGGCTGAGTTTGCCCTCTCCCGCTTGCGGGTGCGCCGGGTCGGTCATGCCCCCGGCATGACCTGAACAGCGCGGGGCGCTGTTCACCCGGTGCAGGTTGGGTGAGGGTCTTCTTTCTTCTTCCAGGCGGTTGGAGCCAAAAAAGAAGAAAGAAGACCCTCACCTTCCCACCGCTTCGCGGCGGGCCCCTCCCTCTCCCGCAAGCGGGCGAGGGAATTAAGGTCGCGAGCAGGTGGCTGCCGCCGCCCGTATGACTACCGGAACGGCATGTCGATCGAGACAGGCGGCTCGCTGAACCATTTCGGCCCGGTGTCGGTCATGTGGAAGCAATCCTCCAGCCGCACGCCGAACTTGCCCGGGATGTAGATGCCAGGTTCGTTGGAGAAGCACATGCCCGGCGCGAGCGGGGTCGTTTCGCCGCGCACCAGATTGACCGGCTCGTGTCCGTCGAGCCCGATGCCGTGCCCGGTGCGGTGCGAACAGCCGGGAAGCTTGTAGCCCGGGCCATAGCCGAAACTCTCATAGAGCTTGCGGATCGCGACATCGACACTGCCCGCCGGCACGCCGAGCCGCGCTGCGGCGAGCGCGGTCTGCTGGCCCTGATGGACCTGGTTCCAGACCAGGCGCTGCTCCTTACTGACCGCCCCGTAGACGAAGGTGCGCGAGACGTCGGATTGATAGCCCTGCACGGTACAGCCGCAATCCATCAACACGATCTGGCCGGCATCGACCTTGTGCACCGCTTGCGTGCCATGCGGATAGGCCGCGGCCTCGCCGATCAGCACCAGGCTGAACTCCGGGCTGCCGCCCAGCTTGCGCGTCGCGGCGTCCATGATCGCGCCGATATCACGCCCGGTCATGCCCTTTTCGACCCGCTTATGGGTCCAGCGATAGGCCGCGATCGTCACATCGGTGGCGAGCTGCATCAGCGCGAGTTCGGCCGGCGTCTTGATCATGCGGCAGCCGCGCACGACCGGGTTGGCCGAGACGATCTTCGCGCCGGGCATAGCGTGCGCGAGCATGTCGGGGATGAAGAAGCGAACGGTTTCCTCGATTCCAACCGGGCGCGCGGCGAGCTTGCGATCCTTGAGCAAACCGGCGACGACCTTGAGCGGATCCTCGTCCTCCTGCCACACCCGCACCTCGGCGGGGATGGCAAGTGTCTCGCGCATCCGCGGTTCCTCGAAATAGGGCGAGATGATGCATGGCTCGCCCTCGACCGGCAGCACGGCGAGCAAGGCGCGCTCGCTGCGACCCCAGCGGATGCCAGTGAAATAGAGCAAGGACGATCCCGGCTCGATCAATACCGCGCCGATGCCGTGTTGCTTCATCAGCGCCTGTGCGCGGTCGAGCCGGCGGCGGCGCTCGTCGGCGCCAATCGCGACCGCGCCCATCGTCATGTCCTGCAACTCGGACAGATCGGGCTCGGCGGCACGGGCCGCGCCAGAGACGAACAAGGGAGCGGCGGCAGCAGCAGCGAGTACCGCGCGGCGGCCGGGTAAAAAGTGGGAATTGGGCATGGCTGTAACGATAGGGTTCTTGACCGCGGCCTCGCAATCCCCTTTCCCTGCGTCACCAAAATGGGGAGAGTTATTTTGGCCAAGCGCCTGACGACCTACATCTTGATCGCCTTGGTGCTGGGCCTGATTGTGGGCTGGGTCACGAATGCTGCCTTCGGCGGCAGTCATCCCACGCCCGATCAAGCCGCCACGCTGGCGACCATCGCCAAATGGCTGGGCCTGATCACCACGATCTTCCTCAAGCTGATCAAGATGATCATCGCGCCGTTGGTGTTCGGCACCCTGGTGGTCGGGATCGCGCATATGGGCGACACTGGAGCGCTAGGCCGGGTGGGGTTGAAATCGCTCGGCTGGTTCGTCTGCGCTAGCCTGTTGTCGCTCACCCTTGGCTTGGTCCTCGTCCACATCCTCCAGCCGGGTGCCGGGCTCAACATGCCGCTGCCGGCGATCAACGCCGCAACCGACATCGACAAGAGCAAGTTCGACCCGATCCAGATCATCGGCCACATCTTTCCCAGCTCGATCGTCGATGCCATGGCGCAGAACGACATCCTTCAGATCGTGATCTTCTCGGTGTTCTTCGGCGTCGCGATCACTGCGGTCGGCGAGCGCGCCGCGCCGCTGGTCAAGGCGGCCGAGGCGCTGACCAAGGTCATGCTGCAGATCACCGATTATGTGATGCGCCTCGCACCCCTCGCGGTGTTCGCGGCGGTGGCAAATGCGCTGGTCGAGCGTGGGCCGGAAGTGATCGGCAAGCTCGGCTATTTCATGCTGTGCGTCTATATCGGCCTGGCATTGCTCTGGATCATGCTGGGCCTGCTCGCCTGGCTGTTCGTCGGACGCCGTTCGGTGTCGCTGTTCCGTTATATCCGCGAGCCGGTGCTGGTCGCGTTCTCCGCAGCGTCTTCCGAGGCCGCCTTCCCGCGCACGCTGGAGGCACTCGACCGGTTTGGCGTGCCGTCACGGATTTCGAGCTTCGTGTTGCCGCTGGGCTATTCGTTCAATCTCGACGGCTCGATGATGTACATGACCTTCGCCTCGCTGTTCATCGCGCAGGCCTATGGCATCCAGCTCGATCTCGGTACGCAAATCTTCATGCTGTTGACGTTGATGATCACGTCGAAGGGGATTGCCGGCGTCCCGCGCGCCAGCCTTGTGGTCATCGCCGCGACGCTGAATCAGTTCAAACTGCCCGAGGCAGGGATATTGCTCGTGCTCGCGGTCGATCACTTCCTCGACATGGGACGGTCGGCGACCAACGTCGTCGGCAACGCGATCGCGGCAAGCGTGGTGGCGCGTTGGGAAGGCGCGCTCGATCCCGAAAAGCCCGCCGAGATCGAGCCACCGCACGCGCCCAGCCACGGGCTGAGCGGCGAGCGTTAAGCACTCAGGCGTAGGCGTAAGGACCGCCCTTTTCGAGCGCCACCTGATAGGCCGGGCGCGCATGCACCTTGTCGAGCCAGGCGATCGTCGCGGGGCGTGATGGGCCAAGTCCTGCCCGGCTTCGTGCCGCTTCGAGCGGAAAACTCATCATGATGTCGGCGGCGGTCATCTCGTCGCCGGCGAACCAGGGCCGTTGCGCCAATTCGCTTTCGACATAATCGAGATGGACGTCGATCATCGGCTGGATACGCTTCGCCGCGGTCTTGCCCATCACCGGAATGCGGTTTACCACGAGCATCACCAGCAACGGCGGCATCATCGATCCTTCGGCATAGTGCAGGAACTGGCGATAGCGCAGCACGTCGTCGCGATGCGCGGGCGGCCCCAGCCGACCATCGCCTTTCTCGACCAGATATTCGCAGATCGCCCCGGTCTCGACGACCATCCGACCGTCATCCTCGAGCACGGGCGACTTGCCGAGCGGGTGAACCTTGCGCAGCGCCGGCGGCGCGAGCATCGTCTTCGCGTCGCGCTGATAATATTTGATCTCATAAGGTAGCCCGAGTTCCTCGAGCATCCATAGGATGCGCTGCGACCGCGAATTGTTGAGATGATGGACGATCAGCGTCACGATGTTCCTCCCGGCCTTATTTATGAAATTCTCAGACGGGCCGGCACGACCATATCCAAGCCGAGGCGGGGAAATCCACCGTGTCGTTGCGGAGGCGCGTCGCCAGCGCATCGCGCAACCGCTCGCGACCGGCTTCCCGAGCCGCGTCATCGAGCCCGCGAAGCTGAGCTGCCGCGGGTCCGATCCGGCTGAAAAAGGCGAGCGCCTCGTCGACTGCGTGGCCCCCCTCGCCTGCCCGATACGAATAATCGACCGGCTGCGCATCGCCGGTCCAACCGCTCGCTTGCAGAATGGCGCGGACACGATCGGCGTCCGAGAAGGCGAAGGGCCCCGGCGATGTTCCGGGTTTTTGCGGCGCCGCGCCGGTCACCGCAGTCGCGGTCTCGATCGCCCATGGATTGTGCGTCACGTCGCGAAAGCAGGAGAAGACCAGATGCGCGTCGGCCGTTACCGCACACCGCAGCCTGGCGAAGGCGGCAATTGGATCATCGAAGAACATCACGCCATGCCGCGAGAACAGAAGGTCGGCGGTGATGTCGCCCAACTCGCTTGCGTCTCCGACCTCGAAGCGGAGGTTGGGATAAGCTGCTCCTCGCCCCCGCGCTGTCTCGACGAGGTTCCGCGAAAGATCGATCCCGAGCACCGTTAGAGCGAGGCGAGCAGCCGCCAGCGCGATCGCCGTACCGCCAGCGCCGCACCCTATATCGACCGCAGTGCCGGTCTCCGGCGCAGCGTCGAGAATCGCTGCGTTCAGATGGGGCGATAAATTGGCGAAGCTCAGATCGGTGCGGCGCCATTCGTCCGCCCAGGTATCGCCGACCCGCCCCGCCCAATCATACGCCAATGTCATTCGACTCTCCCGTTTTGATCCCCACCTGCCGCAGCGATGGATCATCCGCGGCGCTCTATGCACCGCAACAGTGGAGAGCCCAACAATATCGGCAAGCGGAAGCCCAAATATGAAAGGCCCGCCAACGTGGGCGGGCCTTTCCGGGAGTTGCGGCGGAGGGGGGAATCGCCGCTGGGGGTTGTGCCGGTAACGAAACAACTGCGAGTTGGTTGCATTGCAGCAAATTTTTTCCGCGCTGCCTCGAAAGTCGTATCAGAGTTCGTCGTCGCCGCTGTCGTCGTCCAGGCCGCCGACCATCATCTCTTCGGCAACTTCTGCCGTACGATTGCGGATGGCGCGTTCGAGCCGCTCGGCGACGTCGGGGTTTTCCTTGAGGTAATTCTTCGAGTTCTCGCGGCCCTGGCCGATGCGGATCGAGTCGTAGCTGAACCAAGCACCCGACTTCTCGACCAGCCCGGCCTTGACGCCGAGATCGAGGATTTCGCCGATCTTGGAAATGCCCTCGCCGTACATGATGTCGAATTCGACCTGCTTGAACGGTGGCGCGACCTTGTTCTTGACGACCTTCACCCGGGTGGTGTTGCCGACGATATCGTCGCGATCCTTGATCTGGCCGGTGCGGCGGATGTCGAGGCGGACCGAGGCGTAGAATTTGAGCGCGTTGCCGCCCGTCGTCGTCTCCGGATTGCCGTACATCACGCCAATCTTCATGCGCAGCTGGTTGATGAAGATCACCATGCAGCGCGAGCGGCTGATCGATCCGGTCAGCTTGCGCAGCGACTGCGACATCAAGCGGGCCTGCAAGCCAACATGGCTGTCGCCCATCTCACCCTCGATTTCGGCGCGCGGCACCAACGCTGCGACCGAGTCGACCACCAGCACGTCGATCGCGTTCGATCGCACCAGCGTATCGACGATCTCGAGCGCCTGCTCTCCGGTATCGGGCTGCGACACGATCAACTCGTCGATATTGACGCCCAGTTTCTTGGCATAGACAGGGTCGAGCGCGTGCTCGGCATCGACGAACGCCGCCGTCCCGCCGCCACGCTGGGCTTCGGCGATGACATGAAGCGCGAGCGTCGTCTTGCCCGAGCTTTCCGGTCCGTACACTTCGATCACGCGGCCGCGCGGCAAGCCGCCGACGCCGAGCGCGATGTCGAGGCCCAAGCTGCCGGTCGAGATCGATTCGACCTGCATCGTCTCTTTGGATCCCAGCCGCATCGCCGAGCCCTTGCCGAACGCGCGATCGATCTGAGCCAGCGCAGCTTCGAGTGCTTTTTGCCGGTCGGTATTTTGCGATGCCATGCCGTCGATAACTTTCAGAGAAGCTGCCATTGATAAGGCCTCCGCGCTAGCCGGGTTAGCACCGGCGTTCAATCGTGTTGGAGAGCATGTATCGTATTTGTTCTCATGGAACAATAGTGGAACATGAACTTTTTTCGCACCGAAACGGCGCTTTCCCGATATTTCTTGCCCGAGCCCCTGCCCCGCTTCATGGTTTGCTTATGCAGAGCGACCTCGACGCCTTTATCACCGGCCTGCCCAAGGCCGAGCTCCACCTTCACATAGAGGGCAGCCTGGAGCCCGAGCTGATGTTCTCCTTGGCAGAGCGCAACCAGGTCGAGATTCCGTTCAAATCGATCGAAGAAGTGCGCGCCGCCTACAGCTTTTCCAACCTGCAGGACTTTCTCGACATCTATTATGCCGGCGCCAACGTGCTCCGCACCGAAGCGGATTTCCGCGATCTCGCCCTCGCCTATTTTGATCGCGCGGCGGCGGACGGCGTGGTCCATGCCGAAATCTTCTTCGACCCCCAGACGCACACCGATCGCGGCATCCCCTTTGGCACCGTGATCGAGGGACTGCTCGCGGGAATGGCGGAGGCGGAGGCAAGACATGGCCTGACGTCGAAACTGATCCTCTGCTTCCTACGCCACTTGAGCGAGGAGGCGGCGTTCGAAACGCTTGGCCAGGCCGAACCCTGGCTCGATCGCATTGCCGGGGTCGGACTCGATTCGTCGGAAGTCGGCCATCCGCCCGAAAAGTTCGCGCGGGTGTTCGCGGCGGCGCGCGAAAAGGGCCTTAAGCTGGTCGCCCATGCCGGCGAGGAAGGCCCGCCCGATTACGTCCATCAGGCACTCGACCTGCTCGCGATCGACCGGCTCGACCATGGCAATCGCAGCCTGGAAGATCCCGTGCTGACCGCCCGGCTGGCGCGGACCGGGATGACGCTGACCGTCTGTCCATTATCCAACGTCAAATTGTGCAACGTCGCCTCGATGGACGCCCATCCGATCGACCGGATGCTCGACCTCGGGCTGCGCGCGACGATAAATTCGGACGATCCCGCCTATTTCGGCGGCTATATCGGCGAGAATTATCGCCAAGCGGCGGCGGCGCGCGGGCTTGGCAAGGATCAACTCGTCACCCTCGCGCGTAATTCGTTCCTCGGGTCGTTCCTGAGTGATGACGATGTCGCTCGCCACACCACCGCGCTCGACGCCTATGTAGCGGAGCACAGCTGATGCCGACCTTCACGCCGATCCCGCACGATGCGTTCGAAGCGCAAGTGAAGGTGCTTGCCGCCGACATCATCGACAGCGGCTGGACGCCGAGCTTCATCATCGGGATCGGGCGTGGCGGGCTGGCGCCGGCAGTCTATCTCAGCCACGCGACTGGCCTGCCGATGTTGTCGGTCGACCATTCGTCGCGCGTCGAGGATTTTTCCGACGCGCCGCTGATCAAACTGGCGGCGCGCACCCGCGACGGCGAGCGGCTGCTGTTCGTCGATGATATCAACGATACGGGCGCGACGATCGGCAAATTGCGCGCCGCATTGGCCACCGCGGGCGCAGCGCGCGACCATGTCCGCTTCGCGACCCTGCTCGACAACAAACGGTCGCGCGAACAAGTCGATTATCGTGCCGAGGTGATCGACCGTGACGAGCGCAAGGACTGGTTCGTCTTCCCCTGGGAAGCGGTCGCACCGCAGGCCTCGCTCGATGCCGATGCGGCGGAAGTGCCCGACCGGATCGCCTGATCGACGATCGTCGACAGCGCGACCGCCGCGGTCAGAGTTCCGCGAGCGCCTTGGCGACGTTTTCCATCGTGTAAGGCTTCACTAGCCGCGGGCGAGCGGCATGGGCCGGCGTGTCTTCCCCACCGCCGGTCGACAGGACGAAGGGAATGTTGCGCGCCGCCAGCGCGTCGGCAACTGGCCAGCTTTTCTCGCCGCCCGACAGATTGATGTCCAGGATCGCCGCATCGGGACGTTCGGCGTCGATCACGGCAAGCGCGGCCGTCACACTGTCGCACGTTGCGATATGCGTCTTGTTCAATGCCTCGAGGAAATCCTCGAGCATCATGGCGATCAGGGGTTCGTCCTCGACGATAAGGATACGCTGCGGCGATGCCATGACTCGCCTTAGTCTCCGCCGCTGCCGGACGCCATGCCCGGCGCACCATGATGGAGCAATTCGCCCACTGAGACCGCGCGATAGCCTCGCTCGCGTAGTCCGGCCAGGATCAGCGGCAGCGCGTCCCGCGCGGTCCCTCGCGATTGGTACATTGCGTGGACCAGGATGATCGAACCTGGCTTGACCTGACCCAGCACGCGATCGGCATAGGCGCGGGGGTCGTGCGCGCTGTCGGGATCGGCGATGTCCCAGGTAACCATGCGATATCCCGTCTGCTCGACCGCCATCGGCAGTCCCGTGAGCTTCTTGCCGAAAGGCGGGCGGAAAAGGGTCGGCCGGGCGCCTTCGGCGCGCAATAGCGCGTCGGTCTTGCGGATCTCTTCGACATAGCCGCCGGGGAAAAATCCCCACATGCGACTGTGGCTATAGCTATGGTTGCCCACTTCCTGCCCGGCCGCCAGCAGCCGCCGGGCCTCGCCCGGATGCCTGACCATCTCTTCGCCGATCAGGAAGAAGGTGGCATGCGCATCATAGGGTTTGAGCGTGTTCAGGATATAGGTCACGCCGTCCGGCGTGGGGCCGTCGTCAAAGGTCAACGCGACCAGCTTCTCGTGCGTATCGACGTGGCAGATCGGCGTGCCGACCAACTGAAAGCACAATGCCCGGCTGATCCGAAACAGGCCGATGGCGATGACGAGAATGATTATCACCGCCACCGCGGCGACGATCACGCGACGTCGGGTCATTGCTCGACCACGGACGAGGTCAGCATGTCGCGCGCCGCTTCGGCGAGTTGCTGCACTGAAAAGGGCTTGGGCAGGAACGCTACGTTGTCGAGGTCGATCGACTTTCGCAGCTGTTCCTCGGCATAGCCCGACATGAACAAGATCGGCAGATCGGGATAGCGCTCGCGGGCGTGGCGCACCATCGTCGGGCCGTCCATCGACGGCATCACGACGTCAGAAATAAGCAGATCCGGCTTTTCACCTCGCGCCAGCAATTCGAGCGCCGCTTCGCCATTCTCGGCGGTCAGCACGGTATAGCCCTGCCGCGTCAGCGCGCGCTCGGCGACTGCCCGGACCATATCTTCATCCTCGACCAGCAGGATCAAGCCGGTTCCCCACAGATCGACCGGCTTTTCCTTGGCGGCGACCTTGGCGATCTTGGGCGCCTCGGCGGCGTGGACGGGAAAATAGATCGAGAAGGTCGCGCCCTGGCCCGGTTTGGAATCGGCGAAGATATAGCCGCCCGACTGTTTGACGATGCCATAGACGGTCGACAGACCCAGCCCGGTTCCCTTGCCGATTTCCTTGGTGGTGAAGAACGGCTCGAAGATCTTGCCGAGGATTTCGGGTGGGATGCCGGTGCCGGTGTCGCTCATCTCCAGCGCCGAATAATCGGCGATTGGCAGGATGTCGGATCCCATCTTGCGGACCTCCGCCGCGCTGACCGCCCGGGAAGTAATGGTCAGCGTTCCGCCGCCATTGGGATCCTTGGACAGCATCGCATCGCGCGCATTGACCGCCAGATTGACGACGACCTGCTCGAGTTGTCCGGGGTCGGCGCGCACCGCCCCCAGGTTGCGTCCGTGCCGCACTTCGAGCTTCACCGTCTCGCCGAGCAGGCGCTTGAGCAATTGCGATACTTCCGAGATCACATCGGGCAGCTGCAGCACTTGCGGCCGCAACGTCTGCTGGCGCGAAAAGGCCAGCAATTGGCGCGTCAGGCTGGCTGCCCGGTTGGAGTTCGCCTTGATCTGCTGAATGTCGTCATAATCGCTGTCGCCGGGCGAATGGCGCATCAGCATCAGGTCGCAATGGCCGATGATCGCGGTCAGGATATTGTTGAAATCGTGCGCGACGCCACCGGCGAGCTGGCCGACGGCCTGCATCTTGGTCGCCTGCGCGACTTCGCGCTTGAGCCGGGTCTCTTCGCCATTATCCTTGAGGCTCAGCAGCACGGCGGCATCGCCCAGCCCGCGCGCGCCGGCGATGGTCAGCGCGACCGGTTCGTCGGGATGGTCCTTCAGGCGGATCGCCATGTCCATCGAATGGGTCGCGCCATTGGCGAAGCGGCGGATCGCATCGGCCACCGCGGCCTTGTCCTCACGCACCACCAGGTCGCCGGGATAAAGCGGCGGCTGCGCCTGATCCACTTGTGCCGCGCGGACGAACGGATCGTTCATCTGGACGAAGCGCCCGTCGCGATCGACCAAGGCGAGCCCGACCGGAAGCAGCGAGATCAGGCTTTTGACATGCGCCGCAGCCGATCCGCCGATCGCCGGCTGGCCATGCTCCTCCTCGTCGAGCAACACGACCAGGATCGGCGCATCCTCTCCGTCGAGGAACGGGATCTGCAGGATGCGGAGCGGGGCGCCGCGCGGGCCCTCGCGCTCGAATCGCACCTGGCCTTTGTCGTCGGCGATCAGGAAGCGCGCGAAGTCGCGGCCGACGACGACGCTTTCCTCGTGCCCCATTGACCGCTCGCGCAGCACGCGATTGGCGGCGAGCAGGCGGCCATCGGGCGCGATCAACGCGGCCATGATACCGGCCGCGGCCAGCCGGTCGCCGCTAGGCCCGGCGATGATCGATTGCACATTGGTGGCGAGATCGAGCCCCCGCGCCTCATGAAAGCGCCAGACCAGCATGTCCTCGCCCTCGCCCGCGCGCTCGATCGCCACCGCGAGCGGCGCGCCGCGCGTGGTGATGCGGTCGAGCTCGGCCGACCCGTCGCGCCAGGCGATGCGCCCCGCCGCCGCCAGCTCGCCCGGGCCATTGTCGTCGAGCGGCAGGCCCGGAGGCGTCGGATAGCCGGCAAAGCGCGCGCGATAGCGCTCATTGGCGCAAATGAGCCGCCCAGCCCGGTCGGTCACGGCGATCGCATCGTCGCTTGCCGCCGCGAGCGCGCGCGCCACGCTCCAGTCGGTTTCGCCGGGTATGTCGGACGCCGCCGGCGCGAACCGCGACCAGACGATAACGGCGCCGACCAGCAACAGCATGGCGGCCGCGAATCCCCCTGCAATGGCGAAATTGTGGAGAGTCATCAGCGCGATCAGCGCCGCCCCCGCACCGCACGTCGCCGCGACGATCAGCGCTTGGCGCTGACCGGGGGCGCGTGCATCGTTTGGAACAGGTCGGGAAGCCATCAGCCCCTTGTGGCGCGGTGGCTAGGCAGGTCAAGCATCGTCGGGAATCCCCGACCCGCGCCGGCGCCTCTCCGCCGCATCAGCCGATGCTATTTCTTGTCAGGGGTGCTCGGGCTGGCGGTGCTAGGCGTCGCGGGAGCGTCGGTATTGCGCTTGGGAACCGAGAAGACGCCGGTCACCCGGCCGCCCGACTTGCTCGTGCCGACCTTCCCGCCGGAATCGAGCGACGCGCCGTTATTGTTGAGATTGATCACCAGCCGTCCGCCGCGAACCACGTTGGCGCCGCGATTCAGCACGACATTGCCGATCATCGTGATGATGCGCTTGTTGAGATCGTAGATCGCATAGGAGCCCGAGGCTTTCTCCCCGGGCCGGGTCACGACGACATTGCCCGACGCGCGGATCTGCGAGATTTCCGGCGGCGCACCGCTCGAGCTCATGAGGCTCGAGGAATAAAGTACTTCGGCCCGGTCGGACGTTACCGTCATCGCTCCCTGGCGGGCGCGGACGTTGCCCTGCGCCAGCGCGCGCTGCACCTTGTCCTGGATTTCGAGATGGTCGGCATCGACGCTCAGCGTCTCGTTTCCGCCCGACTGGAACGCCGAAACGCGCGCGCCGAGCAAGGTCGCGGCGCAAGCGAGAAGGATGAACGTGGTACGCGGATGAGCCATGATTTTGCCTACAACAAGGTTTCGCGCGTTGAAAGCACCCAACCACGCCAAAAAATACCATTGAACTCCTGGCGATGAACCAAGGCTGATGAACCAACACCGCCGGCGGGATATCCGCCGGCGGCGCCATCGATCATCTACGCCAAAAAACTACCAGATGCGGACGCGGTCGGCCGGGGCGAGATACAGTTTCTGCCCAGACTGGACTTTGAACGCGGCGTACCACGGGTCCATGTTGCGGACGATGCTGGCGCGCGCTTCCGACGGCGCATGCGGATCGGTGCGCAGGCGCTTGAGCAATTCGGGCTCGCGATAGCTGCGCCGCCACACCTGCGCCCAGCCGAGATAGAAGCGCTCGTCGCCCGAATAGCCGTCGATCATCGGCGCGGGCTTGCCGCCCAGCGCCTTGTGATAAGCGTCATAGGCAACGGTAAGGCCGGCGAGATCGGCGACATTCTCGCCCAGGGTCAGCTTGCCCTGGACATGCTGGCCGGGCAGCGGCTCGTATTTGTCATATTCCGCCGCCAGCGCGTCGGTGCGCGTCTTGAACGCCGCGACATCGGCGGGCGTCCACCAGTCGGTGAGCTGGCCGCTCTTGTCATATTTGGCGCCCTGATCATCGAAATGGTGGCTCATTTCGTGTCCGATCACCGCGCCGATCCCGCCATAATTGACCGCCGGGTCGGCATTGGGATCGAAGAACGGCGGCTGCAGGATCGCGGCGGGAAAGACGATCTCGACCATGCCGAAATTGGCATAAGCGTTCACTTCCATCGGGGTCATGCCCCATTCCCAGCGCTGGAGCGGCTTGCCGAGATGGGCGATATTGTCCTTGCGGCCCCATTCGTTGGCGCGCCATTCGTTACCGAAGGCATCGCCCTTCACGATCTTGAGCGAGCCATAATCGCGCCATTGCGACGGATAGCCGATCTTGGGTCGGAACGCTGCCAGCTTGGCATGCGCCTTGATTTTGGTCTCGGCCGACATCCAGTCGAGCTTGTCGATCCGCGCGTTCATCGCGGCGATGATGTTCTTGACCAGCTGGTCGGCAGCCGCCTTGGTCGCGGGCGGGAAATATTGCTGGACGTACAATTTCGAGACGTCGTCCTCGATCGCGTTGGTGGTGAATTCCACCCCGCGCTTCCAGCGCGCTTGCTGCTCGGGAGTGCCCGACAGCGTCTTGCCGTAGAAGTTGAAATTCTCCTCGTCGAACGCCTTGGGCAGGACATCGGCGTAATTGTCCAGGCTGCGGACGATCAGTTGATCCTGCAGTACCGTCATCGGCGCCTCGGCGACCAGCTTGACGATCCCGGTGATCGCAGAGGGCTGCGCCACCAGCAACGTATCGACCGGGGCCCCGATCCCCTTGAAATAAGTCGGGAAGTCGAAGCCCGGCGCCTTCGCCTGCAGGTCGGCGACCGACAATTTGTTGTAGCGCTTGTTGGCATCGCGGCTATCGATCCGCGACCAGCTGACCGCGGCGATCTGCGTCTCCAGATCGACGATCGCCTTGGCCCGGGCGTCGGCATTGGCTTCGCCCGCCAGAGTCAGCATCTTGGCGATATGCGCCTGATATCCCGCCTTGGCGTCGGCGAATTTGGGGTCGCTGTAATAATCGCGGTCGGGCAATCCCAACCCGCCCTGACGCAAGCCCAGGATATAGGTTTCGGGCGCCTTGTCGTCCTGGCCGACGCCGGCGCTGAACGGTCCACCAACCCCGCCCATCGCGGCTTCGGCCAGCAATGTCGCATAGCCAGACTTGTCGGTCGACTTGATGCGATCGAGCCACGGCTTGATCGGCGTCAGCCCCTTCGCCTCGATCGATCCGGTATCGAGGAAAGTCGCATAGGCGGTGCCGATCTTCGAATTCGGATCCGTCGCGGCTTTTTCGAGGATCCCCTTGGTCCGCGATTCGGACAGATCGGCGAGCAGGTTGAACGCGCCGTAATTGGACTTGTCCGACGGGATCGGCGTGGTCTTCGCCCAGGAGCCGTTGGCGTAATTGTAGAAGCTGTCGCCCGGCGCGACCGACTTGTCCATGCCGGCTTCATCCATGCCGAAGGTGCCGAAGGTGGGCTTGCCGGAGGACGCGGCCACGGTCTGCTGGGTGAACGCCGCGGCGCCGAGCGCCGTCGCCGCAAGAAGTGCGAACGCGAAGGGTTTCATCTGGGGAGGGTCCTTTCCGAAGCGGAGGAGCGGACGTTCGCGTGACAGACCGGAGCCGTCATGTTCCCCCTTATTGATGGTGCGTGTTCTACCCCGGTGACACGCCTAGTCAATCGCGTCAGCCGTGGTCCCGCATGATGCGTCCGGCGTCGCGTTTCCACTCGCGTTCCTTGATATGCTCGCGCTTGTCATGGGCTTTGCGGCCCTTGGCCAGGGCCAGTTCGACCTTGGCGCGGCCGCGCGCGTTGAAATAGACCGTGAGCGGCACTAGCGTCATGCCGTCGCGCGCCACCGCGCCATGCAGCTTGTTGATCTCGCGTGCATTGAGCAGCAATTTGCGCGGCCGCTTGGGCTCGTGGTTGAAGCGGTTGCCGTGGCTGAATTCGGGGATGTTCGAATTGACCAGCCAGACGCCGCCGTCCGCCAACACTTCGGCATAGCTTTCGGCGATCGACCCTTCGCCGGAGCGCAGGCTCTTCACTTCGGTCCCGGTCAGCGCGATCCCCGCCTCGAACGTCTGCTCGATGGCATAGTCGAACCGCGCGCGCCGGTTCTCGGCGACGATCTTCTGCTTGTCGAACGTGAGGGGCTTGGGACGGGCCATGGGCCGGGCGATGTAAGCGCCCGCGTGCCGGAAGGGAAGCTTTAGTGGAAGGGCGGCTTCAGCGGATCGTCGCCGAAGCGGTTGGGGCCGACCGTTCCCGGCAGGACCAGGAACACGATCATCATCACCAGGATCGCGAAACCGAGGATGTTGACCAGCGACATCAGGGTCATCGACTGCATCGCCTGCTGGAATGCCGGATTGTTGAAGTCCGGCGGGCTGCCGGGTTTCGCCGCGGACATCGACGCCATCATCGAAAAATAACGGGGAAAGAACGACGCCATGAAGATCGGCGAGACGATCTGCATCGCGTAATAAGGCGCCGACCACCAACCCGAGCGGTCGCTGTCATGCAGCCGACGCACAACCGCCGCGCCCGACAGAACGAAGAACAGCACGGCGCTCACGACGGTCATCGTGATCATGTTCTGCATCATCGGCATCATCAGCTGAATCATCGCCTGCGGGTCGTTGTCGAACCGATGCGGATCGCCCTGCATCATTGGCATCATCTGGTCGAACCACGACGTCATCAGCGGAATCATCGCGATCGCCATGACGACGAACTGGACGATGTAGACGATCAGGATCCACAGCCAGAAGGGCTGACGGTTTTCCCTGCCCTGGAAATCGACGATGCCGGTCAGATGCCTGGTCAGCAGGTTCATGGCGAATACCCCCTCGCTATGTCGGCTCAGCCTAACGCCGGCGAGCAGGATTGAAAGTCTTTGTCCTCGCCTGGCGGTTTTCGCGGTTCATTCTGCGCCGGCTCCGACCGCCAAACCCCAGCTTTAGCACCGACTAGCGCATCTACATTGACCGTTTTATATCCTATCAAGATGATGGGAATAACGGATCGAGAGGGAAATGGTCGTCCCTCTGGCGAACGCCACCGACAGGCCCGCGGCTTTTGATGGGATGCAGCTTGCTCCGCGTAACCAACGGCTAAAGCGCGATGCAGGGCTGCGTGACGCCCGGCTTCGTTGTCCCCGAGTGAAGGGAATGAAACGATGCGATGTCATGATTCCAATTGTCCGATCGGCTGATCGACTGCTCCTGATCGCCTGACGACTACGCCGACCGGCAGCGCCGGCGGCGCACGCCCGAATTCCATCGAACGCACGTGCCCTGCGAGGGCGCGGCCGGAGGCGATTGCCTGCGGCAAAGGGGACCCCTTCGCCTGATGACCAAGTATCTATTCCTGACGTCTCTCAGCCTGACGACGCTGGCGTCCGCTCTTCCGGCGACTGCCTTCGCCGACGATAAGGTGGCGCCGCCAGCCGCGACCAGCGCCGTCCCCAACGCCGTCGCCGATACCGATGCCGATCCTGAAGGTGGCGGCGACATCGTCGTTACCGCGCGGCGCCGGGCGGAAAGCGCACAGGACGTGCCGATCGCGCTCAGCGTGGTCGACGACAAGGCGCTTGCCGCGACCGGCAATTATTCGCTGGCGCAGATCCAGCAACTTGTGCCCAGCCTCCAGGTCTTCAGCTTCAACCCGCGCAACACCAACGTGAACATCCGCGGCCTGGGCTCGAACGTCGCGCTGACCAATGATGGGCTGGAGAACGGCGTCGGCATCTATATCGACAATGTCTATTACGGTCGCGTCGGCCAGTCGCAATTCGACCTGGTCGACCTGCAGCAGGTCGAAGTGCTGCGCGGCCCTCAGGGTACGCTATTCGGCAAAAACACGACAGCGGGTGCGATCAACATCACCACGCGCGCGCCGAGCTTCGATCCCGAACTGTCGGCCGAGGCGTCGCTGGGCGACTATGGCTATCGCCAGTTTCGCGCCTCCGCCTCAGGCGCGCTGATCGGCGATGTCGTCGCCGCCCGGCTGAGCATCGCCGACACCAGGCGCGATGGCTTCCTGACCAACGTCCATGACGGCAGCGATTCGGCCAATTATTATAATTTCAGCCTGCGCGGGCAGCTGCTGATCAAGCAGAGCGACCGCCTTTCGATCAAGCTGATCGGCGATTATTCGCACCAGAAACAGCACCATGTGCTCCAGGTGCTGTCGGGCTTCTTCGGGACCTATGACGACGGTACGCCGATCGCCAACAATTTCCTCAATCGCACCAGCCGGGCCGGCTACACGCCCCTGCCCTTCACGCCCTTTGCGCGGCTCGGCGATTCCGACAGTCCCTACCAGGCCAACATGAAGAGCTATGGCGCGTCGGGACAGATCGACTGGGACCTCGGCGCCGCCGCTTTGACCTCGATTACCGCCTATCGCTGGTGGGATTGGGATCCGGCCAACGATGGCGACGCCACTGGTTTGCCCGTCGTGACAAAGTCGCAGCAAGCTAATCACCAGCGCCAGTTCAGCCAGGAAGTGCGGCTGGCGTCGAAGGGTGACAATCGCATCGATTACGTCATCGGCGCTTACTATTTCTGGCAAATCATCAGAGGAAATGGCGCGGTCGCTTATGGGTCGGCCGCGCCGAATTGGTACCTCCCGACCACCGCCGCAGCGGTCGCCAATGCCGCGCTAAACGGCTTTGAGGCGGATTCGACCTCGACCCCGACGACCCACAGCGCCGCCGTGTTCGGCCAGGCGACGTGGAACGCGACCAGCCGCCTCAAGCTGACGCTGGGGTTGCGCTATACGCACGAGAAGAAAGAGGGTGCGTATAACCAGTTCTGGGTCGCGGGCACCGATCCCTCGACCCTGTCTCCGGCGGCCGGCGCCGCGGTGATCGCGATCCGCAACCAGTTCAACCCGGTCACCTCCTATTCGACCAGTTTCACCGACGACAGCGTCTCGCTGCTGGCCAATCTGTCGTACAAGATTGCGCCCGACGCGCTGATCTATGCGACCTATTCGAGGGGATCGAAGTCCGGCGGCCTCAACCTCACGTCGCTGCCGGCCGGCGTCACTCCCGATGTGCGGCCCGAGCGGGTCAATGCCTATGAAGTCGGGCTGAAAGCGCAAGCGCTCGACAAGCGGCTGACCGCGAACCTTGCCGCATTCTGGACCGACATATCCGATTACCAGACCGCGATCACCGAACAGGCGCCGGGCGGCCTCACCTATCGCCAATATATCTCCAACATCCCCAGCGTCCGATCGCGCGGTGCCGAAGCCGATCTCAGCTTCGCACCAACCCGCCTGGTCAGCCTCAATGCCTCGGCTTCCTATACCGACGCGGTCTATATCGATTACCCCAACGCACCGCAGGCGCCCGAGCGGCTCGACCTGGGATCGATCCAGGACCTCAGCGGCAAGCCGCTCGCCGGCGTTCCCAAGTTCACCTACACGCTGGGCGCCGATATTGCCCAACCGGTCGGCCGTATCGCCGGCCAGGCTATCCAGTTCTACGGCCATGCCGATTTCGCACATCGTTCGTCACTGAACACGTCGTCGACCAATTCGCGCTATGCCCAGGTGCCCGGTTATGGCGTGCTCAACGCGCGGATCGGCGTGCGGCCGGAAAGCGGCCGCTGGGACCTCTCGGTCTGGGCCCGAAATCTCACCAATACGAAATATTTTCAGACGCTTGCTGCCGCCAACACCGGCGTGATCACCGCGTTGCTCGGTGATCCGCGGACGGTCGGCGCCACGCTCCGCATCAAATTGTGAGGTGAACCATGGCTAGCCTGTTCCCGCCCCGACCGTTGTCCTTCACCGCCCCGACCGACGACGGCGCGGGGCCCGACCGCCCGACCGCATGGCGCCTGATGGCCCTGTCGGCAGTCGCGGTACCGGTCGCGGCGGCCGGACTGCCGCTCGCGGTCTATCTGCCGCCAATATACGTCCAGGACCACGGTCTGTCGCTCGGTGCGATCGGCCTGATCTTCCTGATCGGCCGGTTGTGGGACGCGCTGCTCGATCCGCTGGTCGGCACGCTGAGCGATCGCACGCGCACCCGCTTCGGCAGACGGCGCCCCTGGATCGCCGGGGGTGGCCTGCTATTCGCGCTGGCGGCGGCGTTCCTGTTCTTTCCGCAGGGTCAAGTCTCGGTGGCCTATCTCGCGGCGACGTTGTTCGTCTTCTATCTCGGCTGGACCGCGATCCAGATACCGCTGCTCGCCTGGTCGGGCGAGATTTCGGGCCGCTATCACGAGCGCACGCGGATCGCGACGTTCCAGACGGTGGTGACCGCGTCGGCGCTGTTGCTGACCCTGATTTTACCAACGATCGCCGACCAATGGCAGCCGGGGGACGGCAAGCTGAAACTCGCGCTGATGGGCGGATTGGTGCTGGCGACGATCCTGCCCGGTCTCGCGCTTACCCTGACCGCTTTCCCCGAGCAGCCGCTGCCTGAATCTCCAGCACGCCGCCGTCCGATCGGCCAGGCGATCCGCACCGTGCTCGCCGACCCGTTGCTGCTGCGCGTGCTCGGCTCCGATTTCGCGGTGACGCTCGGCCAGAACATCCGCGCCTCGCTGATCGTCTTCTATGTCAGCTTCTTCATGCACCGGCCCGATTGGGCGGCGGGTCTGTTCCTGTTCCAGTTCGTTTTCGGAATCCTGGCCGGGCCGATCTGGCTCAGGATCGGCTACCGCCTGGGCAAGCACCGCACCGCGGTCACCGGCGAGATCGTTCAGGTCATCGTCAATCTGGGCCTGCTGCTGGTAACGCCGGACCGCTTCGGCTTGCTGCTCGCATTGACCCTGGCGCAGGGCCTAGCCCAAGGTTCGGGCAATCTGATGCTTCGCGCGATCGTCGCCGACGTCGCCGACAAGCACAGACTCGATCATGGCGAGGACCGTACCGGGCTCTATTTCTCGGTGTTCAGCCTGGCCGGCAAGGCGGCCACCGCGGTCGCGGTCGGGATCGCCCTGCCGCTCGTGTCCTGGCTTGGCTTCGACCCCAAGGCGGTCAACAGCCCCGCCACGTTGCAGGGGCTCGCCATCGTTTTCGCGATCGGTCCCGCCATCGCCCACGCCTTTTCCGCCTGGCTCGTCAGCGGCTTTCCGCTCGACGAGGCGGCGCATGCCGAAGTCCGCCGCGCGCTGGACGCCCAGGGGGCAGCCCTCGCCCCTGCCGAATGACCCCCATCAACCCCGAAGGAGACGTGCCATGACCAATCTTACCCATGAATTCGTGAATGCGCGGGACGCCGACGCCCTGCTCGACATCGTGCCGGTCGCGGGCCGGATCGGCGCCGAAATCCGCGGCGTGAAGCTGTCCGGCCAGCTCGATCAGGTCGCCATCGCCGCGATCCGTGCCGCGCTGGTGCGCCACAAAGTGATCTTTTTTCGCGACCAGGATCATCTCGACGATGCGGCGCAAGAAGCGTTCGCGGAGAAATTCGGCAAGCCGATCGCGCACCCCACCGTGCCGGTTGTCGACGGCAGCAAATATCTGCTCGAGCTCGATTCGAAGGAAGGCTATGCGGCGTCCAGCTGGCATACCGACGTGACGTTCGTCGATGCCTATCCCGAAGCATCGATATTGCGCGCGATCACCATTCCCGAAGCCGGCGGCGACACGCTCTGGGCCAATGGCGTCACCGCCTATCAGGAATTGCCCGAGAGCCTGCGCACGCTGGTCGACGGCCTCTGGGCACTGCACACCAATCTGTACGATTATGCCGGGACGTTCGGCGAGGCCGACCGCAAGCGGGTCGAGGAGCACCGCAAGGTGTTCGCATCGACCGTCTATGAAACCGAGCACCCCGTTGTCCGCGTTCATCCGGAATCGGGCGAGCGCGCGTTGTTGCTCGGCCATTTCGTCAAGCAGTTCGTCGGGCTGAACGCGGCGGATTCGCAACGGCTGTTCTCGATCCTGCAGGACCACATCACCAAGCCCGAGAATACCGTGCGCTGGCGCTGGAAGCCGAACGACGTGGCGATCTGGGACAATCGCGCGACCCAGCACCGCGCGATCGCCGATTTCGGGCCGCAGCGCCGCACGCTGCGCCGCGCGACTGTCGCCGGCGACGTGCCGGTGGCGATCGACGGCAGCCGCAGCAGGGTGATCAAACCCGAACTGGTCGCCGTCGCCGCCTGATCGACTTGGCTGGGGTAGCGGCCGCTGCCCCATCCTGGCGCCGCGTCCGTGTCACGCCGGACGCGGCGTCGAAATCATCGTTGCCGGTTCACAGCCCCGCCGTCGCCATCGCCGCGTCGACCGCGGCGCGGCTCGCGTCGTTAGCCTCGGTCATCGGCAGGCGGAGATGCATCGGCCAATTCGGCTTTATCTTGCCGAGCGCGTATTTGACTGGCCCCGGCGAGGCGTCGGTGAACATCGCAACGTGCAACGGGTAAAGGCGATCGTGGAGCGCCAGCGCTTTGACATGATCGCCCGCGGCCCAAGCGGCCTGGAATTCGGCGCACAAGCGCGGCGCTACGTTCGCGGTGACCGAGATGCAGCCGACTCCGCCCATCGCGTTGAACGCCAGCCCGGTTTCGTCATTGCCCGACAATTGGACGAAATCCGGGCCGCAGCCCAGCCGCTGCTCGGTCACCCGGCCGAGGCTGCCGGTCGCGTCCTTCACGCCGATAAAGACCTCGGGGAACGCCTTGACGATCCGCGCCATCGTCGCCGGCTGGATGTCGGTGACAGTGCGCCCCGGCACATTATACAGCACGATCGGCAGCGGCGTTTCGCGCGCGATTGCCTCGAAGTGGCGGAAAATGCCTTCCTGGCTCGGTCGGTTGTAATAAGGCGGCACCATCAAAGCGGCATCGGCGCCCGCTGCCTTGGCGGCATGGACATTGGCGATCGCGACGCGGGTATCGTTCGACCCGGCGCCAGCCAGCACGGGCACGCGGCGGTTGGTCTGTTCGGCGCAAACGCGAACCGCATAGAAATGCTCGTCGGCAGTCAAGGTAGCGGCCTCACCGGTCGTCCCGACCGGTACCAATCCGGCCGATCCTTCGGTGATTTGCCACTCGACGAGTTCGCGATACGCGTCCTCTACGAAGGCGCCATCCGCCGCGAAAGGCGTGACCAGTGCGGGGATCGATCCCGAAAACATGCTTAAACGCTCCCGCGTGGCGGCGATCCGCCGTTTTTTCGTTGTTTTATATCCTGACAGATAGGGCGCGAGAGCATATCCTGTCCACATGCTTGCGTCGTGGTTCAAAAGCGGGGTTGCCGCCGCCGCCCTTTCGGGGATGGCGGCGACGGGTATGGCGTTCCAGGATCAGCTCGAATGGGCCAAGTCCAAATTGATGGGCGCGCCGAGCGCCGACCCCAGATCGGTCAGCGCCTTATCGGCCGCGATCACCGAATGGCGGTCACTCAGGCAGACCAATAGCGCCCCGTTCGAAAGCTATGCCCGTTTCCTGCTCGCGCATCCGGGATGGCCGGGCGATGTAGCGATGCGACGTGCCGCCGAAACGTCGCTGGCCATGCCGGGCTGGTCGCCATCGACCGCGGTCGCCTTCTTCCGGCGGTATCCGCCGCAAACCGGAACGTCCTGGGTCCGCTTTGCGGAGGCACTGACCGCCACGGGCTCGATGGACGACGCGCGGACGGCCGCACGCAATGCCTGGGCTCAGGGCAGTCTGACGCCAACCGACGAGAGCAAGGTGCTGACGACCTGGCCTGACGCGCTGCTCCCCAAGGACCAGGATGTGCGGATGGACCAGTTGCTGTGGCAGGGCCAGACCGCCGCCGCGGCGCGCCAGCTCGCGCTCACCGGCGCCGCGCGGCGTCCGCTGTTCGCGGCGCGACTCGCGCTGCGCACCAATGCGCCCGATGCCGGCACTGCCGACGCGATCGGCGCCGGCGATCCGGGCTATCTGGCGGACAAGGCGATCTGGCTGACCAATTCGGGCGCCGCCGGATCGGCGCGCGCGCTGCTGGCTCGACCGCACAATTTCTCCAGCAAACCGCTCGATGTCGACCGCTGGTTCGACCTGCTGCTGCGCAACGCCCGGGCTGCGGTCGACGCCGGCGACTATTCGACCGCATACAATATCGCGAGCCAGGTCGATGACGCCTATCCCACCGGTACCGACATCGCACTTCGCCCCCTGGCCGAGCGCGACCCGTACACCGATCTCGTCTGGCTCGCCGGGCAGACCGCGCTCAAGCGGCTGGGCCGTCCATCCGACGCGATCGGCATGTTCGTCCGCTATACCGGCGGCTCGCGGTCGACCGCGCTCAAGGCGAAGGGCTTCTACTGGGCGGGGCGGGCCGCTCAAGCCGCCCGGCAAAGCGATGAAGCGACTCGCAACCTCACCGCGGCGGCACGCTATGGCGATCAATTCTACGGCCAGCTGGCAGCCGAGCGCCTCAGTCAGCCTTTATTGGCGCCGGCCGAGCCGACGCCGCCGCCAATCCCGCCCGCAGAGCGCTCGGCCTTCTACAATAACGAGGTGGTCCGCGCGGCGCAGTTCCTCGGCACGGTCGGCGCGCATGAGGATCAGAGCCTGTTCCTGCGCCAGATCGCCAACCTCGCAAGCACCGTCGACGACCATGTGCTGGCCGACGAATTGGCCCGGACGCTGGGGCGGCCCGATCTATCGGTGATGGTCGGCCGCAGCGCGCTGTTGAACGGCGTCACCGATTACACCCGTTCGGGATTCCCGACGGTCAATATTCCGGCGTCGTCGGCATCGAGCTGGACGATGGCGCATGCGATCATGCGCCAGGAGAGCCAGTTCGACCGCTCGCTGATCAGCCGCGCCGGCGCGCGCGGAATGATGCAGTTGATGAACGGCACCGCGCGTGAGCAGGCGGGCAAGCTCGGCCTTGCATGGGATCAGGGCATGCTGCTCAGCAGCACCGACTATAACATCCAGCTCGGCACCGCCTATTTCCAGCGGCTCTACAATCAATATGGCAGCTATCCGCTGGCGATCGCCGCCTATAATGCCGGCGCCGGCAACGTGAACAAATGGCTGGCGGCGAACGGCGACCCGCGTACCGGTACGGTCGACTGGATCGACTGGATCGAGGCTATCCCATTCGACGAGACCAAGCGTTACGTCCAGCACGTGCTGGAGAATGCGGTGGTTTATGACCTGATCAATCCGCAGCGCGCGCTATCGACCGGCAATGCGCGGTTGAGCTGGTATATCGGCAACAAGCGGCCGGGCTGACGACCTGCCCGTCACCCCCGCGAAACTCCCTCCGTCACCCCAGCGAAAGCTGGGGTCTCAGGCGAAGGCGCGATACGGCTTGAGACCCCAGCTTTCGCTGGGGTGACGGGCAGGCTGGGGTGACGGAAGGAGTTTCGCCCGGGCGACGGATGGGGCTATCGAGGCGCGGTGAACGACCGACCCAATTACATCACTCCAGCCGGCTTCGCCGCGCTACGCGCCGAATATGAACAACTGTTCGCCGAGGAGCGCCCGAAACTCGTCGAGACGATCGCCTGGGCGGCCGGCAATGGCGATCGCTCGGAGAATGGCGACTATATCTACGGCCGCAAACGGCTGCGCGAAATCGATCGCCGGCTGGGCTGGCTGTCGAAGCGGATGAAAGCGGCGAAGGTGGTCGATCCGGCGCAACAGCCCGATACCAGCCGTGCGTGGTTCGGCTGCACGATCACCGTCGCCGACGAGGAAGACAACCGACGCGTCCTGACCCTGGTCGGCGACGATGAGACCGACGCCGGCAAGGGCCTGATCGGCTGGAGCGCTCCACTTGCCCGCGCCTTGCGGGGAGCTGCGGTCGGCGACCTGCGCCGCGTGACCTTGCCTGCGGGCGAAAAGGAATATGAAGTGATGGCGGTCAACTATCCCTCCGCCGATGCGACCAAAAAATAGGGGCAAAACGTAACGGACCGTTTCTTTCGCGTGGCTGGTCGGTGATCGTGATAGGCTCTAGATCGATCGCGTAACGAACAGGAGGTCATCCATGCCCATTCCCGCCAGCTGGGCGCCGCGACTGCTGTCGCTGCTCCGCATTGTCGTCGCGCTCGGTTTCATCGAACACGGCACGTCCAAATTCTTCGCCTTCCCGCCCTTCCCGATGCCGCTCACCCCGCTGCTGTACGTCGCAGGTGCATTGGAGTTGGTCGGCGGCGCGCTGATCCTGCTCGGCCTATTCACGCGGCCGGTCGCCTTCATTCTGTCGGGGCAGATGGCCGTCGCCTATTTCATGTTCCACGCGCCCAAGGACTTTTTCCCCGCCAGTAACGGTGGAGAGGCGGCGATGCTCTATGCCTTCGTTTTCCTGTACCTGGCCGCGGCAGGAGCGGGGCCCTGGAGTCTTGACGCGCTCCGCACTCAACCGCGCGCATAACAAGCGCCTGGAAGCGGGCGCGATTGCGCAACGCGCGCCGCGCCCGCTATCACTAGGCCATGACCGACGAGACTCATGGCCGCAACATCGCCCTGCTGATCGACGCCGACAACGCGTCCGCCGGCACGCTCGACCCGGTGCTGACGATCCTGGCCGAACTCGGCACGGTCAATATCCGCCGGGTTTACGGCAATTGGTCCAAGCCCGCACTCAAGGGCTGGCGCGATCAGACGGTCCGCTACGGGATCGAGCCGCAGCAGCAATTCGACCTGACCAAGGGCAAGAACGCGACCGACATGAAGATGACGATCGACGCGATGGACCTGCTCTATCGCGGGCGTGTCCACGGGTTCGGCATCATGTCGTCGGATTCGGACTTCATGCCGCTGGCGATGCGGATCCGGCAGGACGGCCTGCCGGTTTACGGGTTCGGCACGTCGAAGACGCCCGAGGCGTTCCGCCAGGCCTGCACCCGATACATCGACGTCACCGCGCTCCGCCAGGCCCCTGCCCCGGAGACCATCCACGCCAGCCACGCTGCCGCCGGCAATGGCAAGGCCGAGGTGGACCCGGAACTGCTCAAGCTGCTGGTCGATGCCTATGACGCCGTGAAGCGCGACGAGCGCGGTTTCGTCAATCTGTCCGAGCTTGGCGAGCGTGCCGGCAACCGTTCGAGCTTCGACGCGCGCAATTATGGCTATAAGCGCCTGTCCGACCTCATCGAGGCAGTGCCCAATTTTCAGACCGAGCGCCGCGACGGCGGCCGCATCTATGTCAAGCGCGTGCGTTAGCAGCGCATTCCAGCTTCATCCGCGAGATCAGGATCAACCCACCGGCCGACGCGCGCGCATCGCCTGGGCGAGCGTACCCTCGTCGAGATAGTCGAGCTCGCCACCGACCGGCAGGCCGTGCGCTAGCTGCGTAAGCCGGACCGGAAACCGCTCGATCCGCTCGGCGATGTAATGCGCGGTTGTCTGCCCCTCGAGCGTGGCGTTCATCGCCAGCACCACTTCGTCGATCCCGCCCGCTTCGACCCGGCCGACCAGGTTGGCGATTGCCAGATCCTCCGGCCGCACGCCGTCGAGCGCCGATAGCCGTCCGCCCAACACGTGATAGCGCCCCGGGAACAGCCGCGAGCGTTCGAGCGCCCAGAGATCGGCGACTTCCTCGACCACGCATAAAGACCGCTGGTCGCGGCGCGGATCGGCGCACACCGCGCACGGATCGCTGGTATCGACATTGCCACAAGTCGAACAGGTGGCGAGCTTCTGGTCCACCGCCTCCAGCGCGGCGAGCAACGGCCCCAATGCCGCCTCGCGCTTCTTGAGCAGATGGAGCACCGCGCGGCGCGCCGAGCGGGGCCCGAGTCCGGGGAGCCGGGCCAGCGCTTGAGTCAGCGCTTCGATTTCCTGCGATGCCATGGGGAACAAATAGGGGGTTGCGTGCCCCCCTGCCAAGGGGCGAAAGGCGTGGCCCATGCGGATCGTCTTCATGGGAACTCCCGATTTCGCCGTTCCGGTGCTCGATGCACTGATCGACGCGGGTCACGACGTCGTGGCGGCATACAGCCAACCGCCGCGCGCCGGCGGGCGGCGGGGCAAGGCGCTGACCCCCTCCCCGGTCCAGGCGCGTGCCGAGACGCTGGGGATCGAGGTGCGCACGCCGCTGTCTTTTCGGAAGGAACCGGGCGCGACCGAGGCTTTCGCGGCACTGGCAGCCGATGTCGCGGTGGTGGCGGCCTATGGGCTGATCCTGCCACAAGCTTTGCTCGACGCGCCGCGATTCGGCTGCCTCAACGTCCACGGTTCGCTGCTGCCTCGCTGGCGTGGCGCCGCGCCGATCCAGCGCGCGATCCTGGCGGGTGATGCCGAGACTGGCGTTGGGATCATGCAGATGGAGGCGGGACTCGATACTGGGCCAGTGCTGCTCGAGGAGCGTACGCCGATCGATGGCAAGACGTCAGGTATCCTTTCCGCGGAATTGGCGGCAATGGGCGCGCGGTTGATGGTGCGCGTGCTCGACGATCCCGCCGCTTTTCCACCCCGGCCGCAGCCCGAGGACGGCGTCACCTATGCGTCAAAGATCGACAAGGCCGAGGCGCGGATCGACTTCACCCGCTCCGCCGTCGAGGTCGAACGCCAGGTCCGCGCGTTCAACCCTGCACCCGGCGCCTATTTCGAGTATGCCGGCGAGCGCATCAAGGTGCTCAGCGCCGCCGTCATGGAGCTGTCGGGTGCGCCGGGTGAAGTCCTCGACGGCCAGCTGACCATCGCCTGCGGCAAAGGCACGATCCGTCCGCTCGCGGTGCAGCGCGCCGGACGTGGGGTCATGACGTCAAACGAACTTTTGCGCGGCTTTTCCATCGACATAGGCACGCGCCTGTGACGCGGTTCGCGCTTGCGGTTGAATATGATGGACGCCCGTTCATGGGCTGGCAGCGACAGGACCACGGACCCAGCGTACAAGCCGCGATCGAGCGCGCGGCCAAGGACATCCTCCAGGAAGATGTGACCGCTCACGCCGCCGGCCGCACCGATGCCGGCGTTCATGCGCTGGGCATGCGCGCGCACCTTGACGTCACGCGGGCGATCACGCCGTTCCGCTTGATGGAGGCGCTCAATGCGCGCCTCAGGCCCGATCCGGTGGCGATCCTCGATTGCGCAATCGTGCCCGACGATTGGCATGCACGGTTCTCGTGCCTCGCCCGCCATTACGAATATCGCATCATCTGCCGCCGCGCGCCGCTGACCTGGGAAAAGGGCCTGGCATGGCGCGTACCGCAGGACCTCGATTCCGACGTGATGCATGATGCCGCACAGATACTGGTCGGCCGACACGACTTCACCACGTTCCGATCGGCGCATTGTCAGTCGGACAGCCCGGTCAAGACGCTCGACCGCCTTGACGTCATCCGCAATGGCGAGCGGATCAGCATATTCGCCTCGGCGCGGTCATTCCTGCATCATCAGGTGCGATCGATGGTCGGGTGTCTGGAACTGGTCGGCCAGGGCAAATGGTCGAAAGGCGACCTGAAGGCCGCGTTGGAAGCGGCCGATCGCGCGGCTCTGGGGTTCAACGCACCGCCCGATGGCCTCTATTTCCTGCGCGCCGACTATCCGCCTAGCGGCTGAATCGCGCCGCAAGCTCGACATGGGTCGACCAGCGGAATTGGCCGACCGGCTGTACCCAGTCGAGGCGGTAACCACCTTCGCAAATTATCTGAGCATCGCGTGCGAAACTACTGGGATTGCATGACACATAGGCGATTACGGGAGTCGTTGCTAGTGCCAGCCCGGCCGCCTGGTCACGCGCCCCTGCACGCGGCGGATCGAGTACTACGGCACCAAATCGTCCGAGTTCCTCGACCGTCAGCGGGCGGCGGTAGAGATCGCGATGGTCGGCGAACACCTGCCGTCCCGCACGCCCGGCGGCGGCCTTCAACGACATTATGGCGTCACGCCCTGCTTCGGCGGCATAGACCCGCGCCGGCGCCAGCGAGAGCGCGAAGGTGCCGAGCCCGGCGAACAGGTCCGCGATCGTGCCTGCCTGCCCCACGGCCTCGCGCACTGCGGCAATCAGCGCCGCTTCGCCGTCGCGCGTCGCCTGGAGGAAGCTGCCCGGTGGGAACGGCACGGCGACCCCGCCCAAGGTGATGGTGACAGGATCGGGCTCCCACCGCGTCTCGGGACCCATACCGTCATCGGTCGCGAAGCGGGCGACTTTGTGCTGCTGGCAGAAGGCGATAATCGCTTCCGCGGCTTCGAGCCCGTCGAAGCTCGCGCCGATCAGCAATTCCACGCCCTGATCGCATGACGTCATCTGAATATCGGCCCGGCGGCGTTTCAATCTCAGCCGCGCCAGCAGCTTGCACAACGGTGCCACCAAGGCGAACAATTCCGGCGCAAGTATATGACATTCCTGGATATCGACGATCGCATGACTGCCCGCCTCGGCAAACCCCAATCTTATCCGCCCGCCCTTTGCCTCGGCGTGGAGCGAGGCCCGGCGCCGCGCATTGGGCGGCGACACGATCGGTGCGCGGATGTCGGTTTCCAACTCGTGCGCGGCGAGCGCCCCCGCGATGCGGTCGGTGATGAACGCCGCATAGCTCGCATCGTCGAGATGCTGGAGCTGACACCCACCACAGGTCGGGAAGTGACGGCAAGGCGGTATCTGGTGATGCGGGCCTCGCGTGACCGAGCCATCGGCGTTGAGCACGTCGCCGGGCGCCGCCAGCGCTGCATGACGCCCATCCGCCGTGACGCCCTCGCCACGCGCGGCGACGCGGATGATCGTGTCGACAGTCATCGCAGACACTCCGCGATCGCGCGGGGAAGGCATGGGATCAGATCGTCGGCGGCAAAAGCCGGCCCCGCGAGCTGGGCGGCGCGGCCGTGAAGCCATACGGCCGCCTCAGCCGCTGCGAGTGGCGCCACGCCTCCGGCCAGACGCGCGCCGAGCAGGCCGGCGAGCACGTCGCCGGTGCCTGCCGTCGACAACCAGGACGATCCGCCGGCATAGACCCGCACATCGCCTTGAGGCGTCGCAATGACCGTGTCCGCCCCCTTGTGCACGATGACCGCTCCGGCATCAGCCGCGGCCGCGAGTGTACGATCGATCTTGCTCCCCTTCCCCTCACCAAACATCCGGTCGAACTCGCCGCTATGCGGAGTCAGGCAGGTCGGCGCGGCGCGACTGCGCAGCCGGCCGACATCGCGCCCGATCAGGCTCAGCGCGTCACCATCGAGCACCAGCGGACGCGCCGAGGCGATCGCCGCGTCCAGCCTCTCCCTCACATCTTCTTCCCGACCTAACCCAGGGCCGATCACCACCGCCCCCGTGCGTTCGTCTCCGAGCAGCTTGTCGAACTCCGTTATCGGCCGATGGACGATGGCATTCGGTCCGTGGCGGTCATCTTCGCCGACCCAGACGACATAGCCGGCGCCGCCATGCAGCGCCGCGTTCGACGCGAGCCTGGCTGCACCAGGCATGTGCCCTTCCAGCACCGCAACGAGGCCGCGAGTATATTTGTGACTGTGCGGCCCGGGCTCGCTAAGTCGAGGCATCGCTACCGTCCGCCAGATCGTGGCGATCGGGATACCGATATCATCGAGCAGGAGCTGGCCGCAGCGGTCGAGGCCGTCGCCGAGCAGATGTGCGGGCTTGAGCGCACCCAGCGCAAGCGTGACCGTCGCGCCGGCCGCCCCTAAGTCGCGGCCAAAATCCGTGTCCATGCCCGAGGGCAGATCGATCGCAAGGGTGAAGTGGGCCGCGGTCACCAGTCGCTGCAATTGGCCGACGACGTCGGGCGCCAGCGGACGAGTCAGGCCCGTTCCGAACAATCCATCGACAAGGATTGGCCTTGCCGGCGCGTCGGCAAGGCCGATAACCGCGCCGCTCCATTTGGCGCGCATCGCGGCGGCAGCGCCTTCCTTAGCCTGTCCAAGCGCGGCAACCATGACGTCATGCCCACTCTCGTGTAGCAGGCGCGCGGCGACCCAGGCATCGCCGCCATTATTGCCTGGACCAGCTAGCACCAGCACCGGCCGTCCCATCGCAAAGCGCGCCGCCTCGCGCGCCACGGCTGCCCCTGCGCGCTCCATCAATTCAGCTTGTGGAACCCCGCCGGCGAACACCGCTTCTTCCGCCGCACGCATCACAGCGGCGGAGACGATGGGCTGACCTTCAATCGGAATCATTTGGCGCTATTAGCGCCCTTGCCCTTCATCGTCGCGGGCAAACGGAAGCGGTCGCCGCCGATCGCCACTTCGATCTGGTGATCGGCGATGATGGTGACCTTGGCCGCCTCGGCACCGTCGGCCGCGACGACGCCGCGCCCGTCCTTGACCACCAACAGGCGGCGGAACCCGCCATCGGGCTTATGCACGGTCAGGATCAGCCCCTCGGTCGATTGCACGCGATCAAGCGTGCATTGGCGCGAGAAAGCGGCATTGCCGGCGGGTGCGCAGACGATGCGACCATCGTCCTCGGCATCCGCACTCGCCTGGGCGAGGGCATTGTCGAATTCGCTATTGCCGTTGCCGGCCGACGATCGCGGGTCGGCCGAACAGGCAGTGAGAATCAGGATCGACCCTATCGCGAGCGCGCTAGATATCCGCGTAAACATGAGTTTCGGCCGCCGCTCCAGGATGGGTCACGGCGCCCTTATAGGCAGGGCCGACATTCTGCGCATAGCGCCACAAAGCGCCCGACCCATAATCGGACACCCGCGCTTTCCACGCCTTACTGCGCTCGGTCAGCACATCTTCCGCGACGTCGAGATCGATCGTACCCACCTCGGCGTCGATGCGGATCATGTCGCCGTCCTCGACCAGCGCGATCGGGCCGCACTCGGCGGCCTCAGGCCCGACATGGCCGATGCAGAAGCCGCGGGTCGCGCCCGAAAAGCGCCCGTCAGTGATCAGCGCGACTTTCTCGCCCATGCCCTGGCCGTATAGAGCCGCGGTGGTCGATAGCATCTCGCGCATGCCCGGGCCGCCCTTGGGGCCCTCGTAACGGATGACGATGACCTCGCCTTCGTTGATCTGGCGCGCCTCGACCGCGGCGAAACACTCTTCCTCGCAATCGAACACCCGCGCGGGACCGGCGAATTGCAGGTGATGGAGACCGGCGACCTTCACGATCGCGCCATCGGGCGCCAAGGTGCCGCGCAGGCCGACAACGCCGCCGGTCGGGGTGATCGGCGTCTTTGCGTCATAAATGACCTTCTGGTCGGGGTTCCAGGTGACCTGATCGATATTCTCGCCCAAGGTCTTGCCGGTCACCGTCAGGCAATCGCCATGCAGGAAGCCTTCGGTCAGCAAGGTCTTCATCAGCATATAGACCCCGCCGGCATCGTACATGTCGCGCGCGACATATTGCCCGCCGGGCTGGAGGTCGGCGCAATAAGGCGTGGTCTTGAAGATCTCGGCGACGTCGAAGAGGTCGAACTCGATCCCCGCTTCATGCGCCATCGCCGGCAGATGGAGCGCGCCATTGGTCGATCCGCCGGTCGCCGCGACGATCCGAGCGGCGTTCTCGAACGCCTGCCGGGTGCAGATGTCGCGCGGGCGGATATTCTTCGCCAGCAACTCCATCACCTGGGCGCCCGCCGACACCGCGATCTGTTCGCGCGTCGTGTAAGGAGCCGGCACCATATTGCTGTTGGGCAAGGATAATCCAATCGCCTCACCGACGCACGCCATGGTGTTGGCGGTATATTGTCCACCGCACGCGCCGTGCCCGGGACAAGCGACGCGTTCGAGCTCGTGCACTTCGGAAAGCGGGCAATTGCCGGCGGCGTAGCGGCCGACCACCTCGAACACATCCTTCACCGTGACGTCACGGTCGTGAAAGCGCCCGGGCAGGATCGATCCGCCATAGACGAAGATCGACGGGATATTGAGGCGTAGCATCGCCATCATCATCCCCGGCAGCGACTTGTCGCACCCGGCAAAGCCGACCAGCGCGTCATAGCAATGGCCGCGCACCGACAGTTCGACCGAATCGGCGATGACCTCGCGGCTGACCAAAGACGCCTTCATCCCCTGGTGCCCCATGGCGATGCCGTCGGTCACGGTGATCGTATTGAACCGCCGCGGCATGCCCCCGCCCTGCTCCACCCCGCGCCGCGCGGCATCGGCCTGCGCGTCGAGCGTGGTGTTGCACGGTGCCGAATCGTTGCCGGCGGAGGCGAGCGCGACAAACGGACGCGCGATCTCCTCCTCGGTCAGGCCCATGGCGTAATAATAGCTGCGGTGCGGGGCGCGCTCCGGACCGACCGAGACATGGCGGCTGGGGAGTTTCGATTTGTCGAATGTGTGGGTCATGGCGCGACGCCTATGTCGCGAGAAGGTCCGTTTGCGCAAGACTATTGCTGAGAAAGGTGTGGCGGGGAGCGGCCGAAGCCGCTCCCACGACCGATGACGTCCGGTTTTGTGGCCGGAGACCATGCGCGGGCGCGGCGTGGAGACGGACCTGCGTAGCTGTCACCCAGCAAGTTGGGGGCCAGTTGAGGACTCGCGCGGCTGACGATGGTTAAGCGCGGTTCGGCGGTCCCGCCCTGGTACGCAAATCTGTCACGCGAGTGTCGATTCGAGACACCACCAACCGGGTTGGGCGCTCCTGATCGCCTGCGCGGCGGTGGTGCGCGAGGTCTCGCTATCGAAGAGAGCGAAGCAGGTGGCGCCAGAGCCGGACATGCGGGCAAGCGCGGCGCCGGTTTGCGCGTGCAACAGGTCGACCACCGCGCCGATAACGGGCGCGACCTCGCGCGCTGGAGCCTCGAGATCGTTACGGCCTTCCATCGCAACGCCAAGCCACCCCGACATGCCGGGCTCGTCCCGGCATCCACCGTGCAACAAACCCTCAGGGTCGGGGGTGTGCGGCACGGTGGACCCCTGCACAAGGTCGGGGTGACGATGGACAAGAGGGCCGCGATCGACGCCGTCCCAGCCACGGAACACCGCACCGGTCGAGACGGCGACCCCGGGATTCACCAGCAACACGGGAATGCCCGACAACTCGTCGATTAGCTCAAGCCGCTCGCCCCGCCCGCCTCCGATCGCGCTCTTGCCGAGCAGGCAGGCGGGAACGTCCGAACCAAGGGCCAACGCGACCCCTGCCAGTCCGGCTGGATCGATCCCCTTCAGCCGCGCCAGCGCTCGCAGCGTGGCGGCAGCATCGGCCGACCCCCCGCCGATCCCCGACGCTACGGGCAAATGCTTGTCGAGGGTAATCGCGAGCGGGGGCAGCGGGCCGTGCACGGCCGCGAAAGCATCGCGCGCGGCGAGCACAAGATTGCCGCTCTCATCGGCGAGGGCAGGGCCAAACGGGCCGGTCAGCGCGAAGCCGTCGCGATCGGCCTCTTCGATCGACACGCTGTCGCCGTCGCGCAGGAACGCGAACAATGTCTCGATCTCGTGATAGCCATCGGCGCGCCGGGCGCGAACGTGGAGGGCGAGATTGATCTTGGCCGGCGCCGCTTCGACGACGTTCACGAGCGTTTCGTGGCCGGGCCGTTGAGGATCTTGGCGTCGAGCCGCGCCGTCGCGTCGGGTGTTGCCACCACGCGCGCCGCTTTCCAGGCGTAACGGGCCTCGTACCGGCGCCCGACCGCCCAATAGACGTCGCCGAGATGCTCAGCGATCTCGGCATCGGCTGGGGCTGCTGCCCCGGCCGATTCGAGCAACGGCAGCGCGCGGTCGGCCTCGCCGCGCCGGAAATAGGCCCAGCCGAGCGAATCGGCGATGGCCGGCTGGTTCGGCGCCAGGGCATTAGCCTTTTCGAGCATCGCCAGCGCGCGCACCGCGTCACCGCCATGCTCGATCAGCGAATAACCGTAATAATTGAGCGCGACCGCCTGATCGGGGCCCAACGCCACCGCCCGTTCAAGCGCGGCTCGGGCCAATTCCCAGCGGCCGGCCTTGTCGTACGCCGATCCGATCTGCAGCCAGACCGACCAGCCGGCGTCGTCACCCAACCGGTCGCGCGCCTTTTCATACGCCACCGCAGCCTCGAGCGGACGGTTAGCGATCAGCAGCATGTTGCCGAAATGCTCGGCGCTATCGGCATCGCCGTCGGGGGCCTCTGCGAGCGCCTTGGCGGTGGCGATTGCCCCCGCCATGTCGCCCTTGGCGCGCAGCACCTCGACGCGGATCGACTGGGCGAGCGCGCGATAGGCCGTGCCCGGCGCGATCTCGCCCAACACGGTCAGCGCGCGGTCGTGCGCGCCCTGGCGTTCGAGCGCGGCGGCAAGCAACAAGCGGGCGCGGCCGTCATCGGGATCGAGGATCAGCGCCGAGCGCGCCAGCGTGATCGCGATCGGGGTCGTGCCAGGGTCGGTCAGATCGGCGGCAAGGCGCGTGTAGAGCCGCGCGATACCGATCATCGGCGTCGCCTTGACGGCACGAAGGTGACTTCGCACGGTCGCCACCTCGGGATCCGGGCCGCTGAGCAGATCGGCTGCGAGCGCGTCATTGCCCTGCCCCATCAGCAATTCCGCTGCCGAATAGCGTAAATCCAGGCCGCCGCTGCTGCCGCGCAATTCCGCCGACAGCGCCTTGGCGGCACCCGGAATATCATTCCGCGCGATCAGGATCAGCGCACGCTGTTCGAGCAGGATATGGTTGATCGCGCCGGTGCGCCCGGTCGCCGCGAGTCCCGCGGTCGGATCGCCGCCGCGGCCGAATTCATGCCAGGCGCGGACCGCGGGCACGAAGAAATCGAACGGCGTCTTGTCGAGCGACGCCAATGCCTTGTCGACGGCGGCCGGACTGCCGCTCTTCACCGCGTCGGCGAGCAGCAGCAGCTTGGCATCGTTCGGCGCGTCGGTGCCCAAGGCCGCCACGGCGCGACGCGCGAGCGCCAGGTCGCCCGCCGCCATCGCCTGGCGAAACGCGCGGTTGGCGACGGTCGGATCGCCGGGAGCATTGGTCAGCGCAATGCCATATTGCTGGGCCGCCACGCCGACATTGCCGTTCGCCGCCGCAATCCGCGCGCGGCCGAACGCGCCATAATCGTCGGCCTGCGCGCTCGCCGGAACGAACGCTGCCGTCAGCGCGACGCAGGCGACAAAAATGGGCTTACATATTGGGATAGTTCGGTCCTCCGCCGCCCTCCGGCACCACCCAAACGATATTCTGGGTCGGGTCCTTGATGTCGCACGTCTTGCAGTGAACGCAATTCTGCGCGTTGATCACGAAGCGCGGATTGCCTTCTTCCTGCCCGACGATCTCGTAAACGCCTGCCGGGCAATAACGCTGCGCCGGTTCGTCATACATCGGTAAATCATAGTCGACCGGGATGTCCGGGTCCCTGAGGGTCAGGTGGACCGGCTGATCCTCCTCGTGATTGGTGTTCGACAGGAACACCGAGGACAGGCGGTCGAAGGTCAGCACGCCGTCGGGCTTTGGATAATCGATCGGCTTAACCAGATCCTTGCGCCACAGGGTCGTGTGATCGGCATGGTGCTTCATCGTATAGGGCATTTTGATGCCCCAGCTTTCGAGCCACATGTTGATGCCCGACAGGATCGTGCCGAGGAATTCGCCATATTTCTCGACGAGCGGCAGGACGTTGCGGACGACCGAGAGCTCCTTCTTCACCCAACTGGCATCATAGGCGTCAGGATAGGCGGTCAGCTCGTCACCCTCGCGTCCCGCCTGGACCGCCTCGAACGCGGCCTCGGCGGCCATCATCCCGGTCTTCATCGCGGTATGCGTGCCCTTGATCCGCGGCACGTTGAGAAAACCGGCGGAGTCGCCGATCAACGCCGCGCCCGGCATCACCAGCTTGGGTACCGACTGAAAGCCGCCGTCGCTGATCGCCCGCGCGCCGTAGGACACGCGCTTGGCGCCCTTGAGGATCTCGGCGATCGCTGGATGCGTCTTCCAGCGCTGGAGTTCGTGGAACGGCGAGAGATACGGATTCGAATAATTGAGCCAGGTGACGAAGCCCAGTGCGACCTGCCCGTTCGCCTGGTGATAGAGAAAACCGCCCCCGTCCGATCCGCTCTCGCTGAGCGGCCAGCCCTGCGAGTGGATCACGCGGCCGGGGACATGGTTCTCGGGATCGATATCCCACAATTCCTTGATGCCGAGACCATAGACCTGCGGCTCGCAATCGGCGCGCAAATCGAAACGGTCGACCAATTGACGAGTCAGATGCCCGCGCGCGCCTTCTGAAAAGAACGTGTATTTGGCGTGGAGTTCGAGCCCCGGCTGGTAATCGGGCTTGTGCGAGCCGTCGCGCGCGACGCCCATATCGCCGGTGGCGACGCCCTTCACTTTGCCGTCGTCACTGTAAAGGATTTCGGCCGCGGCGAAACCGGGGAAGATTTCAACGCCGAGTTCTTCGGCCTGCCCCGCCAACCAGCGGCACAGATTGCCCAGGCTACCGGTATAGGTACCCTTGTTGTGCATGAAGCCCGGCGAGATGAACTCGGGCAGCTTGAAGCGGCGCTTTTTCGTCAGCACCCAATGCTGGTTGTCGGTGACCGGCGTCTCGGCCATCGGGCAGCCCTTGTCGCGCCAATCGGGGATCAGCTCGTCGAGACTTCGTGGGTCGACCACGGCGCCCGACAGGATGTGCGCGCCAACCTCGGAGCCCTTTTCGAGCACGCAGACCGAAATCTCCGCGTTCTTTTCGGCCGCGAGCTGTTTCAGGCGGATTGCCGCCGACAGGCCTGCCGGCCCGGCGCCGACGATCACCACGTCGTACGGCATCGACTCGCGTTCGCTCATCCCTTTTCCTCCCTTGGGACCTTTTTGAGACCAGTCATCGTAAGACGACAACGGTCTGTCGGCGAATGCGGTGCCAACGAATTGACCCCGCGGTCAAGCTGGGACTCTATGTAGATAGCTATGGGGGCTGACCAGAATCACGATTGGCGGGCAAGTATCGCCAGTGCGCTCGAATGGTGGCGCGACGCGGGAGTCGATTGCGAGATCGACGATTTGCCGCGCGACTGGCTTGCGCGCGCGCCCGCTCCATCCGTCGTCGAGCGGCTGCCCGGGCAAGTCGCGGAAGCCGTTGTCGCGCCGCCCACGCTTCCGGCGACTTTGGACGAATTCATCGCCTGGCGGCTCGGCCCCGCGGCGCCCGAAGCGGGCTGGCCGGGCCAGGCGCTCGGCACGCAAGGCGACATCGCCAGCGGGCTGATGATCGTCGTCGATATGCCCGACCGAGAGGATGATGCCGCCGGCTCATTGCTGTCGGGCAATGCCGGTGTGCTGTTCGACCGCATGCTCGCCGCGATCGGCCGCGACCGGCAGTCGATCTATCTCGCGGCACTCGCGGTAAAGCGTCCTCCGGCCGGCCGGGTGAGCGAGGAAATGGGCCAGAAACTCGAAGCGCTGATCCGCCACCATCTCTCGCTGGCGCGCCCGAAACGGGTGCTGGCGCTCGGTAATGCGGCGAGCCGTGCCATCACGGGGCTGGATGTCGCCCATGCCCGTGGAAGTTTACGTCAGGTTAACCTTGATGGCGGGACAAGTGAGATAGTGGTAAGCTTCCATCCTCGTTTCCTGCTGGAGAAGCCTGTCGCCAAAGCCGATGCCTGGAAGGACCTCAGAGTGTTGATGGGGGGATTTGAGTGAAAATCGCGCGTTTTCTCGTCGCTTCGGCGCTGGTGTTTGCCCCTGTGGTGCCCGCTGCCGCCGCTGGCAATCCGCCTTCATCCGTAGTGATGGCGCGCGGCATTCCCGCCCAACTCGATTCCGACCAACGCACCGGATATGCTGCGGTGTTCAAGGCGATCCACGAAAAGCGCTGGGACGATGCCCAGTTGCAGCTGACCGCGATGAAGCCGGGTCCGCTCCATTCGATCGCGCTTGCCGAACTCTATACCGCCAAGGGCTCGCCCAAGGCCGAGAATGATCCGCTGCTCGCGGTGATCACCGCCGCGCCCGAACTGCCCGAGGCGCCGAGCATCGCCCGTATCCTGGCCGCGCGCGGCGTGGTCGCCCCGACGCTTCCCTATCAGCAGCGCCTGATCTGGGCCAATGGCGCTTCGACTCGCGGCCGCGCCAAAGCGACCAAATACGACCTCGCCGCGGCCGAGCTCGCGCTCAAGATGCAGCCGCTGATCAAGAGTGATGACGGCCCCGGGGCACAGGCACTGCTCGAATCGACGACCGGCCTCACGCCCGACGCCCAAATCGAGTGGCAGCAGCGTGTCGCCTGGATCTATTATCTTCAGGGCGACGACACCAATGCCAGGATGATGGCAACCAAGGCGCGCGTCGGCGCCGGCGACTGGGCAGTCCAGGGCGAATGGGTCGGCGGACTCGCCGCCTGGCGCCAGGGCGATTGCACCGAGGCGGCGCGCGCTTTCATCAACGTCGCGGCACGGGCGAGCGATGTCGAACTCCGTGCGGCCGGGCTCTATTGGGCAGCGCGCGCCGACATGAAGTGCGGCCGGCCGCAATTGGTCGAGGCACGGCTCAAGAACGCCGCCCAGCTCGATGAGACCTTTTACGGCATGCTCGCGCGCCAACAGCTAGGCATCAAGGAAAAGCCCCCGGTTCCGGACGAGCTGATGCTCGCCGATTGGGCCAAATTGCAGAACCGTCCCAATGTCCGCGTCGCCGCCGCTCTGGTCGAGATCGGCGAGACTGGCTTGGCCGATGATGTGCTCAAGCAGCAGGCGAAGATCGGCCCCAAGGACGAATATGCCTCGCTGGTGCGCCTGACCGAGACGCTCAATCTGCCCGAAACGGTGATGTGGCTCGGCAATAATTGCCCCGAGGGAACCAAGGCGCCGACGATCGCCCGCTTCCCCGCGCCGAAATGGGCGCCAGCCGGCGGCTGGACCGTCGACAAGGCGCTGGTCTACGCCCACGCGCTCCAGGAATCGCGCTTCCGCAAGGATGTGATCAGCCCGGCGGGCGCCTATGGCCTGATGCAGATCATGCCCGCCGCCGCGGTCGACTATGCCCGCGAACGCGGCATCACCGTCGATCGCGGCGCGCTGTCGCTGCCCTCGGTCAACATGGCGGTCGGGCAGCGCACGCTCGAGCGGTTGCGCGACCAGAGCTTCACCGGCGGCTATCTGCCCAAGGTGATCGCCGCTTATAACGCAGGCCCGGTGCCGGTCATGGAATGGAACGGCATCGTCAAGGATGGCGGCGACCCCCTGCTCTACATCGAATCGATCCCTTATTGGGAAACGCGCGGCTACGTCACCACGGTGCTGCGCAATTACTGGATGTACGAGGGCAAGGACGGCCGGCTGAAATCGCCGAGCCGCGAGGCGCTGGCGCAGGGCATGTGGCCGAAATTCCCGGGCCTGTCCGGGCCGAGCGCGGTCAGGCTGACGTCCAGCCGGTAACTATCGCGTTCTAGAGCAGAGTGCGTGATTTCTGAATCACGCACTCTGCTCTAGTTATTTGTTGTCGCATCGCTTTTTGCGGAAAACCGGTACCCACTTTTCCGCGCGATGCTCTAAGCGCCGCGGGACCGGTCGAGTCCTCTCCCCGGCGAAAGAGCATCCGCACGTCGACGACGGCGATCTTCAGCTTCGGGCATAAATCCGCCCCGTTACCCCAGCGAAAGCTGGGGTCTCATGGTTACGAAGCGATCGCGCCGTCGCTTGAGATCCCAGCTTTCGCTGGGATGACGGTTTGGGGTTAGGTATCAGCGAATCAACGCGGAACGGGAGCGGCGAGTGCCGATTGATGAAAACCGGGACTTCGTACCAGTCAGGATCGCGGTCCTGACCGTTTCCGACACGCGCGGACCTGCTGACGACAAATCGGGCGACACGTTGGTCGAGCGGCTGACAAGCGCTGGCCATGTCCTCGCCGCTCGCACGATCGAGCGGGACGATCTCGACACGATCGTCGAGCGCCTCGCTCAGTGGATCCAGGATCCCGAAATCGACGTCATCCTCACCACCGGGGGCACCGGCGTGACCGGTCGCGACGTCACGCCCGAGGCAGTCGAAGCCGTCGCGGAAAAGATGATCCCCGGCTTCGGCGAACTGTTCCGTTGGCTGAGCTATCAGACGATCGGAACCTCGACGATCCAGTCGCGCGCCTGCGCCTGCGTGGCGGGCGGCACGTACATCTTCGCCCTGCCCGGCTCGACCGGCGCGGTGAAGGACGGCTGGGACCTGATCCTCAGGGACCAACTCGACAGCCGTTTCCTTCCGTGCAACTTCGTCGAACTGATGCCGCGGTTGACGGAGCGATAGCTATTTCGCCGCGGTCGGCGCCGCCGCCTTGCGACGCTCGGCGACGAACTTGACCAACTCGGCGTCGGTCGAGCCGTACCAGGCGACGTAATCCTTGAAATTGTCGTAGGTCATTTTGCCGATGGTGGAGATGTAGGCGTATTCGGACAGATCGCCGTCCGAATCGATCGCGACCTTCAGGAAACGGTGATTGGCGTTCCATTCGTTCGCCATTTCGGTGGAGAAGAACGGCTCCTTCTTGAACCAGCTGTAGAAATCAAACGAATCGCAGCCGACCTTGTTCTTGCAACCGTAAAACAGAACCTGAAAATCGTTTCCGCCGATCGCGCTCTGGATATACGGGTCGCCGTCCTTGCCGACCTTGATCTCCGCTCTGTACCCCGCCTCGCGCAACAACGCGGCGACGCCATCAACGCTGCTCACGTCGACGATCCGATCTGCTGCCAAGGCCGGCGCCGACACGGCCATGGCGGCAGCGACAGCCAAAATCTTGCCCCACATGTCAATTCCCCCTTTTGCGTGCCGCGATCCTAAGGCCCGCTCTGCTGGCCGCAAGACCGTTCAGTGCGAATCCGCCTGCATCGCGGCCAATTCGTTGCCGTTGGGATCGCGAAAGTGGAAACGGCGGCCGCCTGGAAAAGCGAAGATCGGCTGGGTGATCGTTCCGCCCGCCGCCTTCACCGCGTCCTCGGTCGCTTCGAGATCGTCGACCTGGATCACCGCCAGGGGCGCCGCGGTCCAGTCGGCGCGGTCGCCTTGCAGCCCGAGATCGGTCTGGCCGCTCATGGTCGCCGCATAGGTCGGACCGAAATCGGTGAAATCCCAGCCGAACGCGGCGGCGAAGAACGCCTTGGTGCTCGCGACGTCCTGGACCGGCAGTTCGACATAATTGAGTTTCGCCATCTCATCTCTCCATTGTTCTTGATATGTTCTACATCGCGGCGTAGACTGGGGCAATGGCAAAAGCCCGTCCGGTCCGCGGCGCGACGGTCAATCGCGAAAGTAGCCGCTTCAGCCTGCCGGAGCGTCTCGCCGATGGCGATTGGCTCGACGCGCTGGAGGAGGTGGACGGCGCCCTACCCCCCTTGCGGACCAGCGTCACGGTCGAGACCCCGCGCACGATCATCACCCGCAACCAGTCGCCCGACATAGGATTCGACCGCTCGATCAACCCGTATCGCGGCTGCGAGCATGGCTGCATCTATTGTTTCGCGCGGCCGACCCATGCCTATCTCGATTTGTCGCCGGGGCTCGACTTCGAATCCAGGCTGTTCGCCAAGCCGACCGCACCCGAACTGCTCCGCGCCGAACTGATGAAGCCTGGCTATAGCTGCCGGCCGATCGCGTTCGGCACCAATACCGATCCCTATCAGCCGATCGAGGCGGAGTGGAAGATCACACGCGGCTGTATCGAGGTGCTGGCGGAGACCGATCATCCCCTCACCATCACCACCAAGTCCGATCGCGTGGTGCGCGACATCGATCTGCTCGCGGCCATGGCGGCGAAGGGACTGGCGGCGGTCGCGCTGTCGGTGACGTCGCTCGACGCCAAGGTCGCGCGCACCGTCGAGCCGCGCGCGCCGCATCCCGAGCGCCGGCTGACCGCAGTGCGGCGGCTGGCCGATGCCGGCATCCCGACGATCGTGTCGATCGCGCCGGTCATCCCGGCGATCACCGATCACGAGATCGAGCATATCGTCGAACGCGCGGCCGAAAGCGGCGCGCGGACGATCAACTATCTGCCGGTTCGCCTGCCGTTCGAAGTCGCGCCGTTGTTCCGCGCCTGGCTCGACGCGCATTTTCCGGACCGTGCGGGCAAGGTGATGGCGATCATCAACTCGCTGCGCGACGGCCGCGACAATGACCCCAATTTCTTTACCCGGATGCGCGGATCGGGTCCCTGGGCGGACCTGCTGCGCACGCGATTCCATATCGCGATGAAGAAGCATGGGTTGAACCGGGAACGGCCTAGCGTGCGGACCGACCTGTTCCATCCGCCGCGGGGGCCGCAGGGGGAGTTGTTCTAATCGCCAATTATGATTTCCCCTCCCTGCAAGGGAAGGGATTAAGGGGTGGGTTTAGCGTCGGGCGAGGCTCGATGCCTCGTCCGGCGCTGTTTTGGCGGGAAGTTGAGTCTTTTGGGCGCGCAGACGCGCGCACCCACCCCCGGCCCCTCCCTTGCAGGGAGGGGAGTTCTACGAACTACCGTTGCCGACTCTTCATCAGCGGCTGGATCTTGTTCCCGAAATCCTCGACGCCCTGGACGAAGTCGTCGAAGGTCAACAACACGCCGCCGGTATTGGGCACCTCGGCCATTTCGTCGAGCATCCGCGCGATGCTGGCATGGCTGCCGACCAAGGTCCCCATGTTGATATTGACCGCACCCTCGGGTGCGGCGAGCTGGCGGACGTTGGTGGTCGTATTGTGCTTGTCTGCCGCGCCCTGATCCATCAGCCAGCGGATGGCGTCGATATCGACGCCATCATTGTACGACTTCCACTTCGCCATCGCTTCCTCGTCGGTGTCGGCGGCGATGATCATCACCAGCACAAATACCGACACGTCGCGCCCGGTCTTGGCGGTGGCGGCCGCCAGCCGGTCGTTATTGGAAGCAAACGCGGTCGGCGTATTGACGCCCTTGCCGAGACAAAAGGCATAATCCGCCCATTTGGCCGAGAAGGCGAGGCCCTCGTCCGATGAGCCGGCGCAGATGATCTTCATGTCGCCGTCGGGCTTGGGCCGGACAAGGCAATCGTCCATCTGGTAATACTCGCCCTTGAAGTCGCTCCGCCCGGTTTGCCATAGCTCGCGCAGGATGTGAGCATATTCATCGAGCATCTTGTATCGGTTACGAAAATGCTCGTCCCCCGGCCACAACCCCATCTGGCTGTACTCGGGCCGCTGCCAGCCGGTGATCAGGTTGAGCCCGAACCGCCCATGGCTGATTGAATCGATCGTGTTGCACATCCGCGCGGCGAAGGCGGGTGGAATGACGAGCGTCGGGCAGGTCGCGTAGATCTTGATCTTCTCGGTGACGGCGGCGAGCCCAGCCATCAGCGTGAAGCTCTCCAGCCCATATTCCCAGAATTCGGTCTTGCCGCCGAACCCGCGCAGCTTGATCATCGACAGCAGGAAATCGAGCCCGTGCTTTTCGGCCGATTGCGCGATCGTCTTGTTGAGGTCGAACGACGGCATGTATTGCGGCGCGTTCTCGCTGATCAGCCAGCCATTGTTGTTGATGGGCACGAAAACGCCGACCTGCATCGCATTCACTCCTATTGGGGCATCACGCCCGTCATCCAGTCGACCACGAACCCGTTGAAATTGTCCGCATCGGTGACGTTGACCGCGTGGCCGCCATAAGCTGGCCGACCGATCCCCGACTTGGCGATTCCCATCGCCAGCGCCTCACCCGCGCGCGGCGGCACCAGCATGTCGTCCTGACTGGCGATCACCAGCGTCCGCGTCGCGATCTCGCCCAGCCGGTCGGCGATATGGAACGATCCGAGCGCGAGGATGCGCTTTTCCATCGTGTCCGTGCCGGGAAAGGTCTCCATCTGGTGCGGCAGCTCGGCGTCGATGTCTTCGTCGTGGCTCGACACCCAATCCGGGGGGTAGAGAAAGATCGGCTGGGCACGCAGATACGCCCTGGGGCCGGCCAACCGCAGCAACGCGAGCCGAATCTCGAAGCAGCGCAGGAAATGCGGATCCGGGCTGGCCCAGCCATTGACCACGACGAGGCGATCGAGCCGCTCCGGCGCCTTGAGCGCGAGCGCGAGGCTGGCGACACCCCCCGCGGCGTGGCCGATCAAATGGGTGCGATCGAGGCCCAGCGCGTCCATCAGCATCAGGATATCGTCGGCAAAATCGTCGACCGACACCCGCGCCGGCAAGGCGCGGTCGCTGCGTCCGGTGCCGCGATGGTCATAGGCGATGACCCGGAAATGCTCGGCCAGCGCGGGGATATTGGGTGCCCAATAGCTCGCCGACCCGCCCAGGCCAGAAGACAGGATCACCGGCGGGGCGTCGGGCGCGCCGTGTTCCTCATAATAGAGGCCTGCCGCTTCCGGCATCAGCGCCCTGCTCCCGTCACCCCAGCGAACGACCACTCCGTCACCCCAGCGAAAGCTGGGGTCTTGTTGTTACGGCGCGCTCGCGCCGCCGCTTGAGATCCCAGCTTGCGCTGGGATGACGGAAGAAGCTGGGATGACGGGTTGGGTCCGGGCATCAGACGATATGCGCCACGCTGGCGATCTCTACCAGGCAATCGGGCTTCACCAGCTCCGCCTTGATGCAGTAGCGCGCCGGCTTGTTACCTGGAAAATACTCGGCATAAACTTGGTTGAAGACCGGATAATCGTCCAGGTCCTTCAGAAAGATGTGGTTCATCGCGATATCGGACATCGACGCACCGGCCGCCTCGAGCGTCACCTTGATCACCTCGAGCACATGCCGCGTCTGCTCCGCGGCGTCACCGACATGGAGCACAATGCCGCCCTCGCCCAACGCGAGCACGCCAGAGACGTAGACGACGTTCCCCGCCTTGGCGCCGGCCGAATAGGGCGCGATCGGGGTCGGGAATTGCTGCGGGTTGATGGGCTCGAACGCCATGACGTCAGTCCTTGCTATCTGATTGAGGAAGCTGGCCAAAACTGCCGCAGAAATCGGCTGTCGTCGAAACCCAGCCGAAGAATTTCTCGACGTTATAGACGGTAGCCTCCTGCATCATCGGCGGGCCGAGATGGTGCGTCGCGTCCTCCAGCATCACGCCGAAATATTCGAGATGGAAGCCGTCGCGCAGCGTGCTTTCGACGCAGACATTGGTGGCGATGCCGACGAACACGATGTTGCGAATGCCGCGCGCACGCAGCGTCGAATCGAGCTGCGAATTGAAGAAGGCGGAATAGCGCGTTTTGTGGAGCGTGATATCGCCCGGCTGCGGCTTGAGCGCGTCGACCAGGTCGTAATCCCAGCCGCCACGCGCCAGCAGTTGGCCGGAAAGCTCCGGCCGGGCGCGCATCGTCTTCAAGGCATTGGACTTGTGCCAATTGGGCGAACCCGGACCGCCGGCTTCCTGGTACTCGGCGTCCCAGCCATTCTGCAGGAACACCACCTGGACGCCCGCTTTGCGCGCAGTGTCGAGCACGGTAGCAATCTTACCGATCACCCCCGCCGCGCCCGAAATGTCGAACCCGGCGAGATCGACATAGCCGCCCTCGCTCGCATAAGCGTTCTGCATGTCGATCACGACGACCGCGGTTTCGTGCGGGGCGAGGCGCAACGCCTCGGGCCGGGCCGCCAGCGTCACGCCATTCTCACCGACAGAGCCGGTCGTCACCATGTCCATTCAGCGCAGCCTGCCGCCGCGCGGGACGAAAGGCAAGCCGACAGGCAAAGTACCGGTTCGCGACACGCGTCCGACATGCGCCACGGCGATTTCGGGCCGGCTGGACCGTACAATGAGGCGACGCGAAGCAACATCGTCACGCGGACGCGCGGCAAAAGCGTTAGCCGGTAGCTCCTGCCGGATTATCGATGTCCGTCGGATAGGTGCCGTGCCCTTCGCGTACCAGTCCCGCATCGAAAACCAGTACCTCGGAGACGCTGACGCCTTTCTGGTTGATGTATTGGATCACCAGCGTGTTAATGCCCGCGAACACAGCTTCGATGGTAAAGTGCAAATCGGGAATGCGACGGAGCCCCTCCTCCCAATAGGCGCGGAGGGCGGCTTTGCCACGGATCACACCCCCGGTCTCGGGTAACAGGCTGGCGGCAACAGGTGAGGTGAAGGTCACGTCATCATGGAAATGCGCCAGAACGGCGTCGAGATCGTGCGCATTCCAGGCAGCGCGCCAATGAGCGGCGAACGTGGCGGGGTCGAAGGTCGTCATTTTACGCAAAACTCTACGCCGCCGTCGCCAGCTTATAGTCCTTATATTGGTCGCGCAGCACGGTCTTGAGCAATTTGCCCGTCGCGGTGTGCGGTAGATCGTCGACGAACAAGATCTCGTCCGGCAGCCACCATTTGGCGACATGCTGGGTCAAATGCTGGATGATCTCCTGTGGCGTCACCGCGCTTCCCGGCTTTCGGACGACGAGTAGCAGCGGCCGCTCGTCCCATTTGGGATGGTGGACGCCGATCGCCGCGGCTTCGTGCACACCCGGACAGCCGACCGCGGCATTTTCGAGATCGACCGAGCTGATCCACTCGCCGCCCGACTTGATCACATCCTTCGAGCGGTCGGTGATCTGCATCGTGCCATTGGGGTGCAGCACCGCGACGTCGCCAGTATCGAACCAGCCGTCGGTGCTCGCGGCATCTTGCTCTGCCTTGAAATAGCGCTTCACCACCCAGGGCCCGCGGATCTGCAACCGGCCCGACGTCTCGCCGTCGCGCGGCAATTCCCTGTCCTCATCATCGACGATGCGCAGTTCGACCCCGAACGGGATCGATCCCTGCTTGCAGACGATGTCGAGCTGTTTGTCGCGGCTGAGGTCGTGCCAGTCCGGCCCCGGGGCGAGCGCAGTCGCGATGGGCGAGGTCTCGGTCATGCCCCAGAGGTGGAGCGGCTTGATCCCCATGTCCATGAACCGCGCCAGCATCGCGCGCGGCGCCGCCGACCCGCCAACGGTGATCTGGCGCAGGAAACGCGGTTCTTCACCGGTCGCGTCGATATGCTGGAACAGTGCCAGCCAAACGGTCGGCACACCGCTGCCGATCGTCACTTTCTCGCTGTTCATCAGTCCACACAGCACGGCCGCGTCATTGGTCTGCGAATAGACGAATTTCGTGCCAGCCAGCGCGCCGGCAAACGGCAGCCCCCAGGCCGCGGCATGGAACATCGGCACGATCGGCAGGATGACGTCCGACGCCGACAGGCCCATCACCCACGGCTCGGCGGCGTGCATTGCGTGCAGCACGGTCGAGCGATGCTCATACAGCACGCCCTTGGGATTGCCCGTCGTGCCGCTCGTGTAGCAGATCATGCACGGCTCGCGCTCCGGGCCTTCGTGCCATGCATAGTCGCCATCCTCGGCATCGAGCAGCGCCTGAAAACCGTCGGGGCCGAGGTCATCGAACGCTACGTAGCGCTCGATCGAGGTCCAAAGCGGCTTGAGCCGGTCAATCAGCGGCTGGAACTGTTTGTCGTAGAACAGCACGCGATCTTCGGCATGGTTGGCGATGTAGATCAATTGCTCGTCGAACAGGCGCGGGTTGATCGTATGGATTACCCCGCCCATCCCCATCGCGCCATACCAGGACGTCAGATGATGCTCGTGGTTCATCGCCAGCGTGGCGACGCGGTCGCCCGGGAGGATGCCCCATTTCTCCAGTCGCTGCGCGAGCTTGCGCGCGTTGCGATGGATGCCGGCCCAGTCGTTGCGAGTCTCGCGCCCATCGGCCCAACGCGTCACGATCTCGCGGGTCGGATGCTCGCGAGCGACATGGTCGAGCAGCCGCATCACGCGCAACTCGAAATCCTGCATCGCACCCATCTGCATCCCACTCTCCATACTCTATGTTTGAAGAGTGTTATTCCGCCCGAAGCGGTCGAAGTCTAGCCGACCAATGCAAGCCGTTGCGGCGGCGCGATTGCGACCTCAGCCGATCGCACCCCGGGAAGCGTGGCAATGCGGTCGGCAAGTTCGGGATCGAGCAGGAAATCGCGCCCGATCAGGATCGTTGCCGTTCCGCCCGCCGGCAGCGGAACAACGAGGCGTGCTTCGCCGCGCGCGCCGCGCGCCTCTGACAATAATGCACCGATCGCCGGGATCGCGGCCGCATCCTCGATCTCGATATCGAGATTCATCCGTGTTGCGCTGGCCAGTTCGTCGAACGGTTGGATGCGTTTGACCGTGACGCGCGGCTGTTCCTCGCCCGCTCGGCGGTCGAGCTCAACCGTGATCAACCCGCAACCGCCATTGCGCGCTGCTTCCTCCAAGTCGACCGCGACCGAATCGTCGAAACAGGTCGCGACGAACTGGCCCGACGGGTCGGACAGGGTCGCCATCAGATAGCGCCGGCCCTTGGCCGAGGTGCGCCAGCGCGTATCCTCGACCATCGCCGCCATTACCGCACCGGCGCGCCCACTCTCCGGAATCTGCAAGTCGCCGAGATCGGCATAGCGCCGCGCGCCGTGCATCCGCGCGAGCTGGGTGAAGCGGTCGACCGGATGCGCCGAGAAATAGAAGCCGAATGCTTCTTTCTCCTGCTCCATCCGCTCGGCCAGGCTCCAGCGCGCCGACTGCGGTAGCTTGATATGCGTACCCGACGCCTCGCTCTCGCCGAACAGGCCACCCTGGCCGCTATTCTTCTGGTCGTGGACCCGCGCCGCGGTCGCCAGGATGGTTTCGGCGCAGGCGTAGATACCGGCACGGTTGGGGTCGATCGTATCGAACGCTCCCGCCGCCGCCAGCGTTTCCAGCTGGCGCTTGTTGAGCAGGCGCGGGTCGACGCGATGGGCAAAGGCGTCGAGGCTGTCGAACGGCCCGGACGCGTCACGTTCCTCGACCAGTTTCTCCATCGCGCCTTCGCCGACCGATTTGAGTCCGGCCAGGGCGTAGCGGACGGCAAGCTGTTCCGTCTCCCCCTCGGAAGCAGAGCCGATTACCTCGACGTCGAACTCCGCCAGACTGCGGTTCACGTCCGGCGGCAGGATCGCAACGTCCAGCCGCCGCATGTCGTCGACAAAGATCGCGAGCTTATCGGTCAGATGGATGTCGTAGCACATCGACGCCGCATAGAATTCGTGCGGATGGTGCGCCTTCAGCCAGGCGGTCTGGTAGGCGAGCAGCGCATAGGCCGCGGCGTGCGACTTGTTGAAGCCATAGCCGGCGAATTTGTCGATCAAGTCGAACAACTCGTTGGCCTTGGCGGCGTCAATCTTGTTGTGGGTCGCGCAGCCCTCGACGAAGGTCGCGCGCTGCGCGTCCATCTCGGCCTGGTTCTTCTTGCCCATCGCGCGGCGCAGCAGGTCGGCGCCGCCGAGCGAATAGCCAGCCAGCACCTGCGCCGCCTGCATCACCTGTTCCTGATAGACGAAAATGCCGTACGTCTCGGCCAGGATCGGCTCGAGCAGCGGATGCGGATAAGTGATCGGCTCCTGTCCGTTCTTGCGCCGGCCGAACGACGGAATGTTGTCCATCGGGCCCGGGCGATAGAGCGAGACGAGCGCGATGATGTCGCCGAAATTCGACGGCCGCACCGCGCTCAGCGTGCGCCGCATGCCTTCCGATTCCAGCTGGAACACGCCGACCGTGTCGCCCTTCTGGAGCAATTTGTAGACGCCCTCATCGTCCCAGGTCAGCGCATCGAGGTCGCAGGAGATGCCGCGCTTGGCGAGCAGTTCGACCGCCTTCTTGAGCACCGACAACGTCTTCAAGCCCAGGAAGTCGAACTTCACCAGGCCTGCGCCTTCGACATATTTCATGTCGAATTGGGTGACCGGCATGTCCGATCGCGGATCGCGATAGAGCGGGACGAGATCGGCAAGCGGACGGTCGCCGATCACCACGCCAGCGGCGTGGGTAGAGCTGTGGCGCGGCAGCCCTTCGAGCTTCATCGCCAGGTCGAACAGATGGCGGACGTCCTTGTCGCCGCGATATTCGGCCGCGAGTTCGCTGACGCCGTTGAGCGCACGATCGAGCGTCCAGGGGTCGGTCGGCAGATTGGGAACGAGCTTGGCGAGGCGGTCGACCTGGCCATAGCTCATCTGCAGCACGCGGCCGGTATCCTTGAGCACCGCGCGCGCCTTCATCGTCCCGAAGGTGATGATCTGCGCGACCTGATCGCGGCCATACTTCGCCTGGACGTAGCGGATCACTTCGCCACGCCGGGTTTCGCAGAAGTCGATGTCGAAGTCGGGCATCGACACGCGTTCCGGGTTGAGGAAGCGTTCGAATAGCAGCCCGAGCTTGATCGGATCGAGATCGGTGATGGTCAGCGCCCAGGCGACCACCGAGCCGGCGCCCGACCCGCGGCCAGGCCCGACCGGGATATCGTGCGCCTTCGCCCATTGGATGAAGTCGGCGACGATCAGAAAATAGCCTGGGAACCCCATCTGGATGATGACGTCGAGCTCGAATTCGAGCCGGTCGCGATAGGGCTGTTGCCAATCGCCTTCGCCCGCATTGCCGAGCTCGACGATGCGATCGAGCCGCTTCTGCAAGCCCTCTCGCGCCGCCTCACGCAGCGCCTGCGATTCGCCCTCACGATCGCCGGCCAGGCTAGGCAGAATAGGCTTGCGCTTCGGCGCCGCCACCGCGCAGCGCTGGGCCACGACCAAGGTATTGGCGATCGCCTCGGGCAGATCGGCGAACAAGGCGCGCATGTCCTTGGCGGGCTTCATCCACGCATCGGGCGAGCTCTTGGGCCGGTCGTCGCTGGCGACGTAGGAAGAATTGGCGATGCACAGCATCGCGTCATGCGCTTCGAGGAATTCCTCATCGGCGAAACAGCACGGATTGGTCGCGACGATCGGCAAATTGCGCGCATAGGCCAATTCGAGCAATTCGGCTTCGGCCTTGGCCTCGACTGGATCGAAGCGCCGCGCGATCTCGATATAGAGCCGGTCGCCGAAAATCGCCTGCAGCCGGTCGACATAGGCATTGGCGCCGTCGGGTTGATCCTCGGCGAACAACCGGGCGACCCCGCCCTCGCCGCCAGCGGTCAGCGCAATCAGCCCCGCCGAATTGGCTTCGAGCGTGGCGAGATCGACATGCGGATCGAGGTCGAGCGGGCGACCGAGATGCGCCTCGCTGACCAGCCGGCAGAGATTGAGATAGCCGGCCTCATCCTGCGCATAGAGCGCGATCCAGTCGGTCTGCACCGCCTGGCCCTCGGGCAGATCGGGTCGTGCCACCCCCAGCATCGTGCCGATGATCGGCTGCACCCCGGCATCGGCAGCCGCGCCCGAGAACGACATCGCCGCGAACAGCCCGTTTCGGTCGGTCACCGCGGCGGCAGGGAAGCCCAGCTCGCGCGCGCGCTTGGCGATCGCCTTCGGCTCGATCGCGCCGTCGAGCATCGTGTAGGACGAAAAAATCCGGAGGGGCACGAAGCCGGAATGGGGCATGGTGCCAACCTAAGTCGCTCGCCCCGCCTTGGCCACCCCGGCGGCGAGCTTACCCACAACTTTCGACGGTACGCGCGTTCAAAGCAGCTTTTCGATATCCGCCGCGATCTCTTCGGGCTTGGTGGTCGGCGCATAGCGTTCGACCACCTGGCCGTCGCGGCCGACCAGGAACTTGGTGAAGTTCCATTTGATGCCCTCGGTACCTAGGAACCCGGGCGCCTGCTTCTTGAGTTCGCCGTAAAGCGGATCGGCGCCCGAGCCGTTGACGTCGATCTTGGCGAAGACCGGGAAGGTCACGTCATAGGTCAGCGAACAGAAGTTCGCGATTTCCTCGGCATTGCCCGGCTCCTGCGCGCCGAACTGGTTGCAGGGGAAACCCAGCACCTCGAACCCGCGATCGGCATATTTGCGATGCAGCGCCTCCAACCCTTCATATTGCGGCGTGAAGCCGCATTTCGAGGCGACGTTGACGACCAGCAGGACCTTGCCGGCATAGGCCGAGAGGTCGGCGTCGCTACCATCCGCCGCCTTGACGTGAAACTCGGTGATCGCGGTCATGCGCCCTTCCCCTCATAACGGGCCATCAAGGCGGCGATATTGCGCTTCACCCCCGGCCATTCGTGTTCGAGGATCGAATAGAGCACGCTGTCGCGATAATGGCCATCGTTGAGGATGAGATGGCCGCGTATCACCCCGTCCATCCGCGCGCCCAGCCGCTCGATCGCCGCGCGAGATTGGCGATTGAGGAAATCGGTGCGGATCTGGACGCAAAAGCAGCCGAGCGCCTCGAACGCGTGGGTCAGCAGCAGCATCTTCGCCTCGGTGTTGAGCCCGGTGCGCTGAACGCGCGTGGCATAGACCGTGCCGCCGATCTCGACCCGGCGGTGCTGCTTCGCCATGCGCAGGAAGCGCGTGACGCCGGCGATCTCTCCGGCGGCATCGCGGACAGTGAACGGCATCGCGCGCCCGGCCTCGAACTCGCGTTCGAGCCGTTGGTACCAAGCCTCGACCGTGGACGAATTGGGTATGGTGGTGTGAAAGGCGCCCTTCAGGTCAGAGGCGAACGCCGCGAGGATGCCCTCTCGATCGTCACGTGTCAGCGGCGAGAGCGTGACGTGCCGGCCGTTCAGCGTCGGAATCGTCCGCCAGGGATCGCTCATCACTTTCCGCTACCGGCTGAAGTCGCGGGATCGCGCCGGTCGATCGGTCTCGCCATGCGCCCCTTGACCTTCGACCAGGCGATATAGTCGATCACGCCCAGCACCTGCTCGATCGGCACCATCCCGACCCCCATTTCATCGACAGGTGCTCGGCTGTCGGCCGCCTGGTCGCGATTGTCGCCCAGCACGAACAGCGTGCCGGGCGGAACCTTGGCGGCAGGCATATCGTCGAACGGACCCGGGATCGTCATCCTGATAACGCGATGCGAGCCGCGTTCACCCGGCAGCCGCTCGGCATAGAGCAGGCTCCGAGTATTCCCGTCTAACGTCGGGCCGGCCCCAAGCTCGCGCCGCCGGGCGGCCACGCCATTGATCCAGGGAAAGCCGCCGCGCATTTCGATCGTATCCCCGCCCACGGCGGCTACGCGGGCGACGCGCACCTCGTCCGGCGTGCGCCGATAGACGATCACCTCGCCCCGTGTCGGCTCGCCCGGTTGGCGACGGCGCGGCAGAACCCGATCACCCGGGATGAGGTTCGGCATCATGCTTTGCGATGGGATCGAATAATAGCGCCCGGTGCGCTGACCGTCGAACATTAGACCAACCACCGGCCAGCACAGGTAGAGCAATGCTCCGATGACGAGCGATCCGATGACGAACAATCCCGCGACGATCCGCATCTGGCGGCGCGCGGAAGCATTCATTGAAGGTGCCCTTCGTGCAGGCGCAGGACGCGGTCCATCCGCGCGGCCAGCCGCTCGTTATGAGTCGCTACCACGGCCGCCGACCCTTCCTGCCGCACCAGCCGCAGGAATTCGCCGAACACGATCTCCGCGGTCGCCTCGTCGAGATTGCCGGTGGGCTCGTCGGCGAGGATCAAGGCGGGCCGGTTGGCCAGCGCGCGGGCGACCGCGACGCGTTGCTGCTCGCCGCCCGACAATTGGCTCGGCCGATGCGTCAGGCGATGCCCCAGGCCGAGCGTCGTCAACAGGTCGGCCGCGCGAGCGTCGGCATCTGCGCGCGAGGCCCCCTTCACCAATTGCGGCAGCACGACATTCTCGATCGCGTTGAAATCGGGCAGCAAGTGATGGAATTGATAGATGAAGCCCAGCATGTCGCGGCGCGTCGCGGTACGCTCCGAACTGCTCATCTGCGCCGCTTCGGTGCCGGTGATGCGGATCGACCCGCCGAACCCGCCTTCGAGCAGGCCGACTGCCTGGAGCAAGGTCGATTTGCCCGAGCCCGAGGGGCCGAGCAGCGCGACGATCTCACCGGGCGCGATCGACAAGTTCACCCCGCGCAGGACGTGGATCGTCTCCCCGCCTTGCTCGAAGCTGCGGGTCAGGCCGGTGGTGGCGAGGACGGCGTCACTCATAGCGAAGCACCTGGACTGGGTCGGTGCTGGCGGCGCGCGACGCCGGGTACAGCGTCGCGAGGAAGGTCAGCAGCAAGGTGATCGCGACGACCATCGCGATCTCGATCGGATTGGGCTTGGATGGCAGTTCGGTCAGGAAGCGGATCGAGGGATCCCATAGATTCTGCCCCGACACTTTTTGCACGAAGTCGACGATCGGCTGGCGGAAATAAAGCAGGACGAATCCCAGGATCAGCCCCGCGATCGTGCCGAGAATGCCGATCGTCGTGCCGACGGTGATGAAGATCCTGACCATCGCGGCGCGCGGCGCGCCCATCGTCCTGAGGATCGCGATGTCGCGCGTCTTGGCGCGGACCAGCATGATCAGCGATGACGCGATGTTGAACGCCGCGACCAGGATGATGATGCACAGGATCACGAACATCGACACTTGCTCGATCGCCAGCGCCTCGAACAATTGCGCGTTCATCTGGCGCCAATCGCTTACGGCGGCGGTCTGGCCAAGCGACGCGCGCAGCGGCGCCAGGATCGGCCCGACCTGATCGGCGTCCCTGGTGTTGACCTCGATCATCCCCACCGTGTCGGGATCAAGCAGCAGCAGGGTCTGCGCCTCCTCCATCGGCATGACGACATAGACCTTGTCGTAATCGTAGACGCCGATCTCGAAGATTGCGCCGACCGTATAGGACACCATCCGCGGCACGGTGCCGAACGGGGTCGATTGTCCCATCGGGCTCCAGATCGTGACCTGACTGCCGATATCGACGCCAAGCGTTTCGGCCAGGCGCGATCCGATCGCGATCCGGTTGCTGCCGGCGGTCACGCTGTTGAGGTCGCCGGCGACGACATGACCGGCAATCGTCGGATTGCCGCGGATATCGGGCACAGTCAGCCCGCGCAGGCTGATCGGCTCGGCGCGACCATTGTTGGTCATCATCAACGGCTGTTCGATCATCGGCACCGCGCTGGTGACGCCTGGCGTCGCCTTGGCGCGTGCAAGCAATTGCCGCCAGTCGTTGAGCGGACGGCCGCCATAGCCCTGGATCACGGCATGGCCGTTCAGTCCGACGATCTTGTCGAACAATTCGGCGCGAAAGCCGTTCATGACGCTCATCACGATGACCAAAGCGGCGACGCCCAGCATCACCGCGCCTAGGCTGAACCCGGCGACGAGAACGATGAAGCGCTCGCCTTTGCCGGGCAACAGATAGCGCCCGGCAATCATGCGTTCGTAGCTCGACAGGAGAATCAATCAGGCCTCGCGATCCGCCCCCGGAATGTCGGGTGCTTAGGGTCTGTACTCGATAGCGGCGGGGATCGAGATTGCGTTGTGGAGCCCGTCGGCGAGGAGCGCAGCGCAGTCGCGTAGCTTGAGCTACGCGCAAGCAAGCGACGACGTCCGGCGGGCTCCACAACGCAACCTCATCGGGGCGGGCGGATTTTGTCGCGTGGAGGGCGTCGCTCGTCGGTCACGATGCATAATGCATCGCTCCCTCCTCGCTCCTACCCACGCGACAAAATCCGCTCCGTCTCGACCCCGTCGCTATTGAGTACAGACCCTAAGGCGTATCGCGATTACAGGCAACCAAGGCGGTGCTGTGGCGGATTCGACACATGCGCGCCGCAATCGTGCGGCGACCCGTTGTTTGGCGATGACAAGACACCAGTCGCCGCTTAGCAGTTTGCTTCGCGAAACGCAGGTCAATGGCCGTGGTTCGGGGATCGCTTCCAGCTCCGCCTTAAAAGAGGCGTGCGGGCGGAAGTTACAAGGGGGCTGACGAGCAATCGTCACGCAGGCGCCCGGGTCGGAAACGGCCCGGGCGTTTGTCATTTGGGGCGAAGGCGAGCAGCGAAGCTGCGAGCCGGTGCGCGAAGCGCATCGCCCCAAACGGCCGCCGGTCCGCAACGCGGCCCGAGCGACGGCGGCTTCGCCGACCGGTGCCCCTTTCGTCGACCGGCGCCCCGCCTGCCCTCATGCCGTCATGCCGCCCTCTTCCGTCATGCCAGCGAAAGCTGGCATCTCATGAGGGGGCTACTGCCTGAGACCCCAGCTTTCGCTGGGGTGACGTTAGTATTCCTCAGGGTTGACGTTAGTTTTCGCCAGGGCGACGCCTTGATCAAAAACTAATCCGGAACGTCCCGCCATAAGTCCGCGGGTCGCCCGGCTGGCCCACAATCAGCCCCGTGCTGCCCGATTGCGTGCTCAGCAGCTCGAAATAATGCTGGTCGAACGCATTGCGCACCCAGCCGTACAGGTTCCACTTGTCCTTGCGGAAACCGAGCCGGAAGTTCGACAGCGAATAGCCATTGATATCGGTGTAGAGCGAGCGCGACGGGTTGGACGAGAATTTCGAGCGATAGCTGCCGTCATAGCCGAGATAGACCTGGCCCCCGCTGACCGGCACGTTCACTTCGCCGCCGAACGAGAACGACCATTTCGAGATGCCGGGCAGAACCGATCCCGAGATATCGCAAACCAAGGGGCTGAGACCCGGCGTGCCGGGCGCCGCCGGCGTCTGACCGGGAAGCGCCGGGTTACCGCCGGACAATTCGGGCGGGCACGGCGCATTGCGGAAGCGGACATATTTGGCATCCGTGAAGGCGCCGTTGGTGTACAGGCTCAGCCGCGGACTGGGGCGGAAGGACGAGTCGAACTCGATGCCGCGCACGCGGACCCGCGCCGCATTGGCCAGATAGCCGCGGATAACGGTCGTCTGCCCGTTGTTCACGGTCGCCTGGTAATCCTTGATGTCGGTCCAGAACGCGGCGAGGTTGAACGTCACCCGGCGGTCGAGGAACTGCGTCTTCAACCCGAGCTCGAAGTGATTCTCCTTCTCGGGCTTTACCGTCTGGGTCGACAGGTCGACTCCGGTATTGGTGGAATTGAGCGGCAGTCCCGACAGGTTGATCCCGCCCGACTTGAAGCTGCGCGCATAGGTCGCATAGCCGTGAATGTCCTTGGAGAAATCGTAGGACAGGGTCAGGTCGCCGGACAGGTTCCAGGCGCTGAATTTCGGGCTGTAACGTTGCGGCGCCAGCGTATTGAGCTGATCGGCAAGCGCGGTCCCGTTCTGCAGCAGGGTCGCGACATTATCCGCCGTCGCGACGAAATTGTACTTGGCGTTGTGGATGCTGACGACCGACTCGTAAAAGCCTGATTTCTTGTCGTAATTGAGTCGCAGGCCGGGCTGGATGTGAAAGCCGGGCGCCGCTTCCCAATTGAGTTTGCCGAACACGGCGAAGCTCTGATTGCTGAAATGGATCGAGTTGGTCGAGGTCAGCCCGTCGAGCACCAGCGGATTGCACGCATTGGCCGTCGGCGTGGCGCAACCGCTCGATCCTACCGGTACGTTGCCAGGATTGAGCAGCCACCGGCTCGCCGCCGGGCCCTGCACCTGCGACCCCTGCGTATCGATCGTCTGGTCGAAGAAGAATGCGCCGAGCGTGTAGTTGAGCTTACCGTCGCCGTTCGAGGCGAGGCGCAATTCCTGCGACCATTGCTTCTGCTGCGACGGATTTTGCGAGACGGTGGTGATCGGCAAGCCGACGAAATCGCGGTCGTTGGCGGGCTGCCAATCCCAATAGCGCCAGGCGGTTACCGACGTGATTGTCGCGCCGCCGACGTCCCAGCTGCCGACCAGCGACAGCCCGCCGACCTCCTGGCGTGAGTTGATCGATGCGTCGAGGTCGGTCACGCGGTCGAACGGATCGAAACTCGGCGGCTTGTAGCCGAGCGCCGCGGCCAGCGCGGCATATTGGCGGTTGAGCGGCCGCTGCGTCGCGCCAACCCGGGCGTAATATTGCACGCAGCAATAGGGATTCTGCAGACTGAAATCGGCCGAGAAGTTGAAATCCAGATTGGGCGTCGCTTGCCACAGCAACTGCCCACGCACGCTGAAATTGTCCTGCTTCTGCAGATTCTTGTCGATCGCGGTGTCGTAGATCGACCCGCCTCGCTTGCTCACCGAAGTCGACAGACGCACGCCCAACTTGCCGTCGGCGATCGGCGCCGAGGCCGAGCCTTTCAGCTGGACCAGGCCGTAATTGCCGGCGCTGACCTCGAACGTCGCTTCTGGCGACGAAAGGTTGGGCTTCTTGGTCGTGATGTTGACCGCGCCCGCGGTGGTGTTCTTGCCGTACAGCGTCCCCTGCGGCCCACGCAGCACCTCGACGCGATCGATGTCGACGAAATCGAAGGTCGAGGCGCCGACGCGGCCGATATAGACCTGGTCGATATAGAGGCCGACGCCCTGCTCGATGCCGTCATTGGTCAGCCCGAACGGCGCCCCCAAACCGCGGATATTGATCGCCGAATTGCGCGGATTGCTCGAATAGAATTGCAGCGCGGGCTGGAATTGCTGGAGCCGGTTGACGTTGAACGCCCCGGCATTGGCCAGCGTTTCGCCGCTCAACACCGCCACCGCGAGCGGCACGGTCTGCAAGCGTTCCGACCGGCGGCGTGCGGTGACGACAATGTCGCCCCCTGGCGTCGGCGCGGCTTGCGGATCGGCTTGGGGCTCGGGCGCCGGTGAGGGTGCGTTGGCGGCAGTATCGTCTGGCGCGACGACCGGCGCTGCCGGGCGAGCGGCGTTGTCGGCGAGCGCGATGCTTTGCGGCGATGCGGCGGCAAGCAGGAGCGGAAACGCAGCGAGCATGATTCGGTAATCCCCTAGACGATTGATTAACGCCTTAATCCCCACTGAGTTGCTGGGAATAAAAGCAAGATCGTCTGACCAGCTACGCAAGCCAAACTTTATCACCGTTGAAAGATAACGATATTTTGTCGGACAGGCACTCTTGAACCGGCGCCGGAATGCCCCAGATATGCGATGACGCGACGCCCATCGGGGTCGCGTCGTTGTGACATCGCTCAATGGAGGATGATTAAATGCGACAGTTCGACCTTACTCCCTACCGCCGCTCGACGATCGGCTTCGATCGCCTGTTCGATATGCTCGAAGCCTCGGCGCGGCAGAATGGCGGGGACAATTACCCGCCCTTCAACCTCGAGCGGATTGCCGAGGATCATTATCGCATCACGATCGCGGTCGCCGGTTTCCGCCGCGACGAGATCGAGATCGTCGCCCAGCAGAACCTGCTGACCGTCAAGGGCAAGAAGGACAAGGACGGCGATCAGTCGGCCTATCTTCACCTCGGTATCGCGACGCGCAGCTTCGAGCGCCGCTTCGAACTCGCCGACTTCATCCGGGTCGACGATGCGCGGCTCAATGACGGTCTGCTGACCGTCGACCTGGTGCGCGAAGTGCCCGAGGCGCTGAAGCCGCAGTCAATCGCGATCAAGACGGGCGCCCCGCTCGCCGCAATCGAGACCAGCCCGGCCGCTGACGAAACCAAGGCGGCCTGACAGACCGGCGCTTTCTCGCTCCCTTGAAAGCGCCAATGGGCGTCCGGGCCGACAGGTCCGGGCGCCTTTTTCGTTTCGATGGCGCCGGTCGTCCTGTTAGCTGTCGGCGATGAAGACGCTGCAGGTGACCGTGAACAAGACTGGCGGCACGGCGGCCAAGATGGGCGACGCGCTGGTCGGAGAGCTGGAAAAAGCTTTTACACAAGCGGGGACAACGGCCGACGTCACAGCGCTCGATGGCGAGCAAATCCCCGAAGCGATCGAGGCGGCAGCGAGATCGGGACGGGTGATCGTCGCGGGCGGCGACGGCACCGCTGCCGGCGCTGCGCAAATCCTCGCGGGCAGCGATACCGAACTCGGCCTGCTGCCGCTCGGCACGCTCAACCATCTGGCGCGAGATCTCGGCATCCCCACCGATCTGGGCGAGGCCGCCAAGGTTGCGGTGAATGGCCAGCCTGTCGCGATCGACGTCGGCGAGGTCAACGGACAGGTCTTCGTCAACAACGCGTCGATCGGGCTCTACCCGTTGATGGTGCGCAAGCGCGAAGGTTTGCGCCGTGCCAAGGGCTGGCCCAAATGGCTGTCGACGCTGCCAGCGGCGTTCGCCGTGCTCGAGCGGCTACCGCATCATCGGTTGCGGCTCGATTGGGGCAAAGGCGAGCGCAGGATCGTCACGCCACTGCTGTTCGTCGGCAACAACGTCTATTCGCTTGATCGCGGCGAGGTTGGCAAACGCGGTACCCTGACCGACGGCAAATTGTCGATCTATGCCGTGACGCATCGACGGCGCGCGGCGCTGATCTGGTTCGCCCTGCGCGCGCTGGTCGGGCGCGCTGAACGCTCGCTCGATTTCGAGACGCTCGGCGAATGCGAGACACTTACCGTCAGTTCGAGCGGCGGATCGATCGAAATCGCACTCGACGGCGAACTGAAGCGGATGGACTCCCCACTCGAATTCCGCATCCGCGCAGGCGCGCTGAGGGTACTGACGCCGGGCGACTCCTAAAAGCAGTGACGTCTAGACCAACCTGCTCTGCCGCACCGCCGCCGCGATGAAGCTGGCGAACAACGGATGCGGGTCGAACGGCTTGGATTTCAGTTCCGGGTGGAACTGGACGCCCACGAACCAGGGATGATCGGGGCGCTCGACGATCTCGGGCAGCATTCCGTCGGGCGACATGCCGCTGAACACCAGCCCGCCTTTTTCGAGCGGTTCGCGATAGCCGGTATTGACCTCGTAGCGATGGCGGTGCCGCTCGCTGATGTCGGTCGAGCCATAGATTGACGAAACGACGCTGTTACCGTCGAGCTTGGCGTCATAGGCTCCAAGCCGCATTGTGCCACCCAGATCGCCACCCGCTTCGCGCTTTTGAACGCCTTCAGCCGACATCCATTCGGTGATGATGCCGACCACCGGTTCCTCGGTCGGGCCGAATTCGGTTGACGAGGCCTTCTCGATCCCCGCCAGGTTCCGCGCGCCCTCGATACAGGCCATCTGCATCCCGAAACAAATGCCGAAATAGGGGACGTTGCGTTCGCGTGCGAATTTGACCGAGGCGATCTTGCCTTCCGCCCCGCGCTCGCCGAACGCGCCGGGGACCAGGATCGCGTGGCAGGGTTCCAGGCTCGCCGTGACGTCGCTATCGGCATGTTCGAACAATTCGGCGTCGATCCAGCGGACGTTGACCTTGACCCGGTTGGCGATGCCGCCATGGACCAGCGCTTCGTTCAATGACTTGTACGCGTCCTGCAGGCCGACATATTTGCCGACCACGCCAACCGTCACTTCCCCTTCCGGGTTGGTCAGGCGATCCATGATGTCGGTCCAGCGCGCGAGATCGGGCAGTGCTTCGGAATCGATCCCGAAAGCATTGAGGACAGCGTCGTCGAGGCCTTCCTCATGGTATTGGACCGGCACGGCGTAGATGCTCTTGGCGTCGAGCGCCGGAATGACCGCTTCCTTCGGCACGTTGCAGAACAACGCAATCTTCGCGCGCTCGCTCGCGGGTAATGGCTGCTCGCAGCGGCACACCAGCACGTCGGGCTGGACGCCCAATGCCGCCAGCTCGCGTACGCTATGCTGGGTCGGCTTGGTCTTCAGCTCGCCCGCGGCGGCGATGTACGGCACCAACGTGACGTGGATGCTGACCGAATTGCCGCGGCCAAGATCGTTGCGAATCTGGCGGATCGCTTCGATGAACGGCAGCGATTCGATATCGCCGACCGTGCCGCCGATCTCGCACAGCACGAAATCGAGATCGTCGGTCTCGGCGAGCGCGAACGCCTTGATCGCGTCGGTGACGTGCGGGATGACCTGGACGGTGGCGCCGAGATAGTCGCCGCGGCGTTCGCGCTGGATGATCTGCTGATAGATCCGGCCGGAGGTGACGTTGTCCGACTGACGGGCAGCAACGCCGGTAAACCGTTCGTAATGGCCGAGATCGAGGTCGGTTTCCGCCCCGTCATCGGTCACATAGACCTCACCATGCTGATACGGGCTCATCGTGCCCGGATCGACGTTGAGATAGGGATCGAACTTCCGGATGCGGACGCGATAGCCGCGTGCCTGGAGGAGGGCAGCCAGTGAAGCCGCCATCAAACCTTTGCCCAGCGAGGAGACCACGCCGCCGGTAATGAAAATAAACCGCGCCATGGGAGTCATCGCCTAGCTGGTATTGGGGGTAAGCCGCAAGCACGCGACTCCGCCCGCGCGAACAAAAAGTCCGCGCGGGCGATTAGAACGAAATGGATTTAGCGGACGGGAACCGCGCCGTTGCTGGCCGGAGCTACCTTGTTCTCGCCCGGCGCCAGAGCGCCCGGGAAGGTGACGTTGCTGCCGGCACCCGCCGCCGCATTGGCCGCCGCGCCACCAAACGCGCCACCCGCCGGCTGCGGGGCAGTGCCCGCCGGCGCGTTGATCGGCGCCGCGCGATTGAGCGAGGTGTCGATCGAGGTCGCATGCCGCGTCGCCGCCATCACCGCCAGGATGATGGTCAAGGTGACGAAGATCGTCGCCAAAATCGCCGTGGACCGCGTCAGGAAGTCTGCAGCACCGCGCGCGGACATCAATCCGGCCGGGCTGCCGCCACCGGTCAGGCCGCCACCTTCGGAGCGCTGCATCAGGATGATGGTGACGAGCGCCGATCCGACGAGCAACTGAACGACAAGGACGAAAGTGAAGAGCATCGAACGACTGTGACCTGCGAAACTGGAGAAAGCGGGGACATAGGCGACCCCTTCCCCGCGATCAACCGCTCATCCACCGGACGACACGTGGCGTTTCCATGACATTTCGTGTCCGCACTGAAACTCAATCGCCCCGGCGCACGTTGTTACGCCTGCGATAGCGACCGCCTTTCGAGCCTTGTGGACAATCAGTGAGCACCGACATGAACATTGCCAGCACTTTCGACAGCTCCCCGCTAACGCGGTGGATGAATACGCTGGTCGATTATGTCCGATCCGGCGAGCCCGATCTCACCAACCGCCAGATGGCGCTGTTGCTCGTCGTTTATCTCAGTCCGGGGCCGCATACGGTGCGCGGTCTGGCCCGCGCGTTGAACGTTTCCAAGCCCGTCGTGACACGCGCCTTGAACAGGTTGGGGGCGCTCGGCTATCTGCGCCGCCAGCGCGACGATACCGACAAGCGCAACATCTTTATCGCGCGTACCACCGAAGGGGCAGGCTTTCTTGAAGAATTCGGACAATTTGTGGGAGAAAGCGACCCGCCCCGCGCCCGCAGAGCCACCGCGTAGAACCTTCGCGCTGACGGGTCCGTCGATATCGATAGACCCGCGCCACAACGCGATTCGCCCCGACCTGGCCGACGTTCGGCTCGCCGAATACGTATTCGCGCCGCATTACGCTGCGCCCCTGCCCTGTGTAGTAACCCGCGCCGTGACCTTGCACGCCGAATCATCCCCCACGTCCGAGCCGCTCGCCGAACTCACCGTCGGTGAGAGCTTCGAAGTGCTGGAAGTCCTGCGCGAGGTCGCCTGGGGTGTGTCGCCCGAACACCGCCTGGCCGGCTATGTCGACCGCACGGCACTGGATCTGGCGGCATGAACGTCAACGTCTTCATCGATGGCGGTGCCGGCACCACCGGGCTAGAGATCCGCGAACGGCTGTCCGGGCGGAGCGACGTCACCCTCGTCACGCTGGACGAAGCGGTGCGCAAGAATTCGACCGCGCGCAAACAGGCGCTGAACGATGCCGATTTCGTCATCCTGTGCCTGCCCGACGATGCCGCGCGCGAAGCGGTGGCGATGATCACGTCGGACAAGACGCGGGTGATCGACGCCTCGACCGCGCATCGCGTCGCCGAGGGATGGGCCTATGGTTTCGCCGAGCTCGAACCGGCCCAGCAGGCGGTGATCGCCGAGGCGCGCTTCGTCAGCAATCCTGGCTGCTATCCGACCGGCTTTCTCGCGCTGGTCCGGCCGCTGGTCCGCGCGGGGCTGATCCCGCACGACTGGCCGCTCAGCGTCAACGCGATCTCGGGCTATTCGGGCGGCGGCAAATCGATGATCGCCGAGTTCGAAGAGGGTAAGGCCAACACCCGCGCCCGGCTGTATGCTTTGGGTCTGGCGCACAAACATGTCGCAGAAATGCAGAAGCATGCCCGGATTGCGCATCCGCCGATCTTCGCGCCCGCGGTCGCCGACACGTACCGCGGCATGATCGTCGAAGTGCCCGTGCCGCTCCATGCCCTCCCACGCAAACCGTCGCTGGCGCAGATCGAAACGACGCTGGCCGAAGCCTATAAGGACAGTCCGCTGATCCGCATGGGCGCGGCGGACGCCCAGTTCGTGACAATCGAGGACGATGCCGGCAGTGACCGCCTGACCTTGCGCGTCTGCGGCAATGCCGAGGCCGGACAAGCGCGGCTGGTCGCGACGCTCGACAATCTCGGCAAGGGCGCGGCGGGGGCCGCGGTGCAGAATCTCAACATCATGGCGGGATTCGACCCGGTCACGGGCCTGACTTTATGAGCGCGACGCCTTAAATTCGTCGGTCTCCACACTCTCCGCCCTGCGCCAAGCGCAGGGCCAACGGTCTAAACGAGGAAAGCTAGATGCCCGGAACGCGCCAGCCGCTCGACAAATTGCTGCTGTTCGGCGCGACCGGGGATTTGTCGCAGCGCATGTTGCTGCCTTCGCTCTACGGCCTCGACGAAGACGGGTTGTTGCCGGCCAACATGACGATCACCGGCACCGCAAGGACGGTGTTCGAGGACGGTGCGTTCCGCAAATTTGCGAAGGAAGCGCTCGAAAAATACCTGCCCGAGGATCGCAAGGACAAGGACAAGATCGCCTCCTTTCTCAAGCGGTTGAACTATCAAGCGCTCGACGCAACCGAGGCCGACCATTTCAAGAACCTGTCGGACGAACTCGGCGACACCTCGAAGGGGCTTGCGATTTTCCTGTCGACCGCGCCGAGCCTGTTCGAAGCGACGATCAAGGGTCTCAACGGCGCGGGCCTGGCGCATGGCAATGTCCGCATCGGGCTCGAAAAGCCGCTCGGCTACGACCTCGCCTCGAGCCGCGAGATCAACGACGCGGTCGCCGCGGTCTTTCCCGAGGACCGGATTTTCCGGATCGACCATTATCTCGGCAAGGAGACCGTCCAGAACATCCTGGCGCTGCGCTTCGGTAATTCGTTCTACGAGCCGGTGTGGAATGCGCAGGGCATCGACAATATCCAGATCACCATCGCGGAGACGGTCGGACTGGAAGAGCGCGCCGGCTATTATGATGGCGCCGGGGCGCTGCGCGACATGGTCACCAACCACATGCTGCAGCTGCTGGCGCTGATCGCGATGGAGCCCCCTGCCCGTTACGACAAGGACGCGATCCGCGACGAAAAAGCCAAGGTTTTCCGTAGCTTGCACGTAATGACGCCAGAGGAAGTGCCGCATCTGACCGTCACTGGTCAGTACGGCCCCGGCGCGGTCGACGGGAAGATCGTCAAGGGCTATCTGGAGGAACTCGGCAAGCCGTCGACCACCGAGACGTTCGTCGCGATCAAGGCGAGCATCGAGAATTGGCGCTGGCAAGGCGTACCCTTCTACCTGCGCACCGGTAAGCGCATGGCGGTGCGCCGCAGCGAGATCGCGATCCAGTTCAAGCCGGTGCCGCATTCGATGTTCGCCGGGCGCGGCGGCCTGCTCCAGCCCAACAAGCTGATCATCCGCCTGCAGCCCGAGGAATATATCTCGATGCTGGTGATGGCGAAGGAGCCGGGTCTCGATCGCGAGGGTATCCATCTGCGCGAAGTGCCGCTCAATCTCAGCCTCGACGCGGAATTCGCCGGCACGCGCCGCCGCATCGCTTATGAACGCCTGCTACTCGACCTGATCGAGGGCGACCAGACCCTGTTCGTTCGTCGCGACGAAGTGGAGGCGCAATGGGCCTGGACCGACGCGATCCGTGCCGGCTGGACGGCCAACGACACCAAGCCCAAGAGCTATGCCTCGGGCAGCTGGGGTCCGTCGACCTCGATCGCGCTGACCGAGCGCGATGGGGTGACGTGGCAGGACGATTGAGTTTCTAAAATCCTCTCCCGCTTGCGGGAGAGGAGCGAGACTTAGGTCGGCGCAGCCGGCCTTAGTCGCAGCGGTGAGGGTCTTCTGTTGCCCCACAGCTGGAAGAAAGAAGACCCTCACCCAACCCTCTCCCGCAAGCGGGAGAGGGCTTTAAGAGCGAAGAGCAACATGGCAACCAACGAAGAAATCGAATGGTGGGAATATGACGATACCGACGAGATGGCGGATGCCGTCTCGGGCGATATCGCGTTCATCATCGAAAGCGCGATCGAAGCGCGCGGCGGTGCGGTGGTCGCGCTGGCCGGTGGTAAGACGCCGATCCCGATCTACGCACGGCTCGCCAAGGCGAAGCTCGAATGGAAGCGGGTGACGATCATCCCCGGCGACGAGCGCATCGTGCCGCTGGGCGACCCGCTGTCCAACGTGACGATGATCGCCAAGACCTTCCTGCCGCTCGGCGCGCGCGTGATGCCGATCGTTCCGCAAGCGACGGCGGACTACAAAGCGGCGGGCCGATCGGCCGACGCGCTGATGCAGGATCTGCATTGGCCGCTCGACCTCTGCCTGCTCGGCATTGGCGGAGACGGCCATACCGCCTCGATCTTCCCGGGTCCGGATTTCGACGAAGCGCTGAACGGTCCCAAGGAGCGCCGGATGCTCGGCGTCATGCCCGACCCGCTGCCGCCCGAAGCGCCCGTGGCGCGCGTGACGCTCAGCCGTGCGGCGATCGTCTCGTCAGCGGCGGTGATCATCGCCATCACCGGTGCCGACAAGAAGAAGGTGCTGGAGGACGCGATCAGCCAGGGGCCGAGCTCGTCCTATCCGATCGGGCGCGTTCTCGCCGATACCGAGCTTCCCGTCGACATCCACTGGGCGCCGTAGCCACGGTCAGGCCACCGAGAGAGTGGCCCCGGTTTCAGCGCATACGAATTTCCATCACCCAGTGAGGCGCGCGGGCTTGCCCAGACGTTGGGCAGGTCTAGGACGAAGTTGAAAGAGCTGGCACGTCCTGCTCCTGGCAAACGGACCCCAAGACCATGAACCCGGCAGTATCCGCCGTCACCAACCGTATCGTCGAGCGCTCGCGCCCGACGCGCCGCGCCTATCTCGACCTGATCGAGCGGGAACGCGACCGCGGATCGCGGTCGCGGGCGACGCTCGGTTGCGCCAACCTCGCGCACGGTTATGCCGGGACCGAGGAAGATCGCGACGCGATGAAGACTAATGCCGCGATGAATATCGGCATCGTCACATCGTATAACGACATGCTGTCGGCGCACGCGGTCTATTATCGCTATCCCGAGCAGATGAAGGTCTGGGCGCGCGAAGTCGGCGCGACCGCACAGGTCGCCGGCGGCGTGCCGGCAATGTGCGACGGCGTAACCCAGGGTTATCCGGGGATGGAGCTGTCGCTGTTCAGCCGCGACACGATCGCGCTGTCGACCGCGATTGCGCTGACTCACGGGCTGTTCGAGGGCGCCGCTTTGCTCGGCATTTGCGACAAGATCGTGCCCGGTTTGCTGATGGGTTCGCTGCGTTTCGGCCATTTGCCGACGATTCTGATCCCCGGCGGTCCGATGCGCACCGGCATTCCCAACAAGGCCAAAGCGGCGGTCCGCGAGCAATTCGCCGAAGGGAAAGTCGGCCGCGAGGAATTGCTCGAAGCCGAGATCGGCGCCTATCATTCGAAGGGCACCTGCACCTTTTACGGCACCGCCAACACCAACCAGATGATGATGGAGGTGATGGGCCTCCACATGCCCGGCGCCGCTTTCGCCAATCCCGGCACCAAGCTGCGCCAGGAACTGAGCCGAGCGGCGGTGCATCGTCTCGCCGAGATCGGTTGGGACGGCGACGATTACCGTCCGCTTGGGCATTGCGTCGATGAACGCGCGATCGTCAACGCGGCGGTCGGCCTGCTCGCGACGGGCGGATCGACCAACCATCTGATCCATCTGCCGGCGATCGCCCGCGCGGCGGGGATCGTGATCGACTGGGAAGACTTCGATCAACTGAGCCGCGCCGTGCCCTTGGTCGCGCGCGTCTATCCCAACGGATCGGCCGATGTGAACGGCTTCGAGGATGCCGGCGGCATGCCGTTCGTGATCCGCGAATTGCTCGGCGCCGGTCTGCTCCATGGCGACATCCTGACCGTAGCGGGGAACTTCGCCGATTACGGCAAGCGCCCGGTGGTCGAGGGTGACGGCCTGCGCTGGGAAGATCCCGGCGCGAGCGGCGACGAGACGATCCTGCGCCCTGCCGCTGCTCCCTTCTCGACAGAAGGCGGCTTCCGCATCCTGACCGGCAATCTCGGCCGCGCCTGCATCAAGGTGTCGGCGGTCGACCAGGATCGCTGGGTGGTCGAGGCACCGGCGCGCGTGTTCCACGATCAGGCCGACGTCCAAGCGGCGTTCAAGGCCGGCGAACTCGATCGCGACGTCGTCGTGGTGATGCGCTTCCAGGGCCCGCGTGCGAACGGTATGCCCGAGTTGCACAAGCTGACCCCGCCTTTGGGCGTGCTCCAGAACAAGGGCTATCGCGTGGCGCTGGTCACCGATGGCCGCATGTCGGGCGCGTCGGGCAAGGTGCCGGCGGCGATCCATTGCTCGCCCGAGGCCTTGGGCGGCGGTCCGCTCGGTCGCGTGCGCGACGGCGACGTCATCAGGCTCGATGCGGTGAACGGCACGCTCGACGCGCTGGTCGACGCGGTCGAATGGGATGCGCGCGATCTTGCGGAATGTCCGCCGGCGGCTGAGGGCATGGGGCGCGAGCTGTTTGGGTTGTTTCGCGGGGCGGCTGACGAAGCGGAATTGGGCGCCAGCGCGATTTTCGCAGGCGCTGGGTTATAAGAACCGTCACCCCAGCGAAAGCTGGGGTCTCAAGCCAAGTGCCAATACCGCATGAGATCCCAGCTTTCGCTGGGATGACGATCTGGGGAGGTTGAGGAAGCACATGGAAGTCGTCGCAGTCGATATCGGGGGCACTCATGCCCGCTTCGCCATCGCGGAAGCGGCGGACGGCAAGGTCGTCTCGCTCGGGCCGGAAACTACCCAGAAGACCGCCGAGCACGCCTCGCTCCAGACCGCGTGGCAGGATTTCGGCCGGCAACTCGGCCGCGACTTGCCCAAAGCGGCGGCGATCGCGGTCGCGTCGCCGGTCGGCGGCGACGTCATCAAGCTGACCAACAATCCCTGGATCATCCGCCCCGCGCTGATCCCCGAACGGCTCGGCGCCGACATCTATGTCATCGTCAACGATTTCGGCGCGATCGCCCACGCCGTGGCCCAGCTTGCCGATGAGGACTTCCAGCACATTTGCGGCCCCAAGCGACCCCTGGCGCGCAGCGGCGTGACCTCGATCTGCGGGCCGGGCACCGGCCTGGGCGTCGCGGGGGTGCTCCATGCCGGCGGCACCTATCATGTGCTGTCGACCGAGGGCGGGCATGTCGATTTCGCCCCGCTCGACGCGTTCGAGGATGCGATCCTCAAGCGGCTGCGCAAAACGTTCACCCGCGTCTCGGCCGAGCGGATCTGCGCCGGGCCGGCGATCGTCGCGATCTACGAAACCCTGGCCGAGATCGAAGGCAAGGCAATCCGCCACCTCGACGACAAGACGATCTGGACGATGGCGTTCGAAGGATCGGACAGTCTGGCGATCGCCGCGCTCGACCGCTTCGTGCTCGCGCTCGGTGCGTTCGCCGGCGACCTCGCACTGATGCAGGGGGCGAAGGACGTCGTCATTGCCGGCGGTCTGGGCCTCAAGCTCAAGGAGCATTTCGCGCGGTCGGGCTTTTCCGAACGCTTCACCGCCAAGGGGCGGTTCCAGCAGATGATGGCCGCTATCCCGGTCAAGCTGATCACCCATCCCCAACCCGGCCTCTACGGCGCCGCGGCCGCTTTTGCCCAGGAGCATGCCAAGTGAACGACACCGTCAACCCGATCGAACGCATCATGCTGGCGGCGCCGGTCATTCCGGTAATCGTGATCGAGGATCTGGCGAGCGCAAGGCCGCTGGCCGAAGCCTTGGTCAAAGGCGGCCTGCCCGTGCTTGAAGTGACGATGCGCACGCCGGCCGCGCTCGATGCGATCCGCGAGATGAAGAAGGTCCCGGGTGCGATTGTCGGTGCGGGCACCGTCATCAACCCCGCTCAGTTCGCGCAAGTGATGGATGCCGGGGCCGAATTCATCGTGTCGCCGGGCCTGACCGAGCGTCTGGCCGAGCCGATCATCGCCAGCGGCGTCCCCTATCTGCCGGGCATCGCCAATTCGGCAGATCTAATGCGCGGACTCGATCTCGGGCTGACGCACTTCAAATTCTTTCCGGCGGAAGCCAATGGCGGGCTGAAGGCGCTCAAGAGCTTGGCGGCGCCATTCTATCAGTGCAAATTCTGTCCGACCGGTGGGGTCAGCGAGGCCAATGCACGCGAGTGGCTGGCGTTCGAACCCGTGCTGTGCGTTGGCGGAAGTTGGGTGTGTTCGGGCACGCCAGAAGAGGTTGAGGCGAAAGCGCGGGCTGCGGCTGGGTTGCGCTGAAATCCCTCTCCCCTTGTGGGAGAGGGAGGGAGCGGCGAAGCCGCGGAAGGGTGAGGGGGAGTCACGAGCGATATCGCTTATGAGTCCCCCTCACCCTTCCCACGCCTTCGGCGCGGGCCCCTTCCCTCTCTCACAAGGCGAGAGGGAAAATCTCACATCTCGCCCCGCGCTCTCCTGATCGCGTACCATTTCTGCACGTTGGCATTATGCTGCTCGAGCGTGTCGGCAAACACATGCCCGCCCGTCCCGTCCGCGACGAAATACAGCGCCTGCGAATCCGCCGGATTGAGCACCGCGTCGATCGACGCCCGCCCCGGATTGGCGATCGGCCCCTTAGGCAACCCCGTCATCGCATAGGTATTGTAGCCGTTATTCGCCTCGAGCTCCGAGCGCAGGATGCGGCGGCCGAGCGGCTTGCCCTTGGTCACCGGGTAGATCACCGTCGGATCGGCCTGGAGCGGCATGCCGCGCTTCAGCCGGTTCGAATAGACCGCGGCGACCATCCGCCGCTCCGACGGTTTGCCGGTTTCCTTCTCGACGATCGACGCGAGGATCAGCGCTTCACGCGGCGTCTTGGCAACGGTCGTCGGCGAGCGCTTCGCCCAGGCCTGGTCGAGATAGAGCGCCATCGCGTGCTGCATGCGCTGGATGATCGCCTCACGGCTGTCGCCGCGTTCGAAACTGTAGCTGTCGGGCAGCAGCGAGCCCTCGGCGGGCACGTCGATCTTCCCCGTCAGCTCGGACATCGCCATCAGCCGCTCCTGCGCCATGATCGACGGCCACCCCTCGGGAATGGTGATAAAACGCTGCAGCGTCTTGCCGCCCTGCAGCAGCTTCAGGATGTCCGACTGGCTGAGATGCGCGGGAATGCGATATTCACCGGCCTTGATCCCTGCCCCACCGCCAAAGACCTTGGCGAGCAAGGTGAAGCGGCTGGCGGATGAGATCGCGCCGGCTTGTTCGAGTTGCTCGGCGGCCTTGTTGAGGCTGGTGCCCGGCGCGATCGAGACGGTGACGTTCTTCGGCAACGGGCCGCGCCCGCCCCAGCTATAGACCAGCCAGAAACCGCCCGCGACCAATAGCAGCGCGGCGACGAGACCGAGGCATCCGAACCGGCTGCCGCCGCGCTTCTTGCGGGCCATGGCGGGGTCAGACCGCCTTCATCACCAGGCTGGCATTGGTGCCGCCGAAGCCGAACGAGTTGTTGAGCACCGCCTTGACCTTACGCTCCTTGGCGACGTGCGGGACAAGGTCGACGCCCGCGCAATTGTCACTTGGATTGTCGAGGTTGAGCGTCGGCGGCACGATCTGATCGCGCAGCGCCAGGATACAGAAGATCGATTCAACCGCGCCCGCGCCGCCGAGCAGATGGCCGATCGCCGACTTGGTCGACGACATCGACATGGTGGCGATGTTGTTGCCGAACAGGCGGCGCACGGCGTTGAGCTCGAGCTCGTCGCCGAGCGGCGTCGAGGTGCCATGCGCGTTGATATAATCGATATCGCTCAGGTCGAGTCCCGACTTGCGCATCGCCATTTCCATCGACCGGAACGCGCCCGATCCTTCGGGATGCGGCGCGGTGACGTGATAAGCGTCGCCCGACAGGCCATAGCCGATCACTTCGGCATAGATTTTGGCGCCGCGCTTCTTGGCGTGCTCATATTCCTCGAGACACACAACACCAGCGCCCTCGCCCATGACGAAACCGTCGCGGTCCCGGTCGTACGGACGGCTACCGCGCCACGGTTCGTCACGGAAGCCGGTCGACAGAGCACGCGCCTGGCCAAAACCGGCGATGCCGATCGGGCAGATCGCGCCTTCCGCACCGCCGGCGAGCATCACGTCGGCATCGTCCATCGCGATCATCCGCGCGGCGTCGCCGATCGCATGCGCGCCGGTCGAACACGCCGTGACGACGGCGTGGTTGGGGCCCATCAGGCCGTATTTGATCTGCACCTGACCGGTGATCAGGTTGATCAGGCGGCCATGGACGAAATGCGGCGAGACGCGCTTGGGACCTTTTGCGGCGAGCACCAGCGATTCGCTTTCGATGCCCGGCAAGCCACCAATGCCCGATCCGATCGAGCAACCGGCGCGAAAGCGCTCTTCCTCGCTCATCTCGGTCAGGCCGGCATCTTCGAGCGCCTGACCGGCGGCATCGATGCCGTAGACGATGAACGGATCGACCTGGCGCTGGACCTTATGGTCGACGCGCTTGTCGGGGTCGAAGCCATATTCGTGATCGGCCGGCTTCACTTCGCACGCATAATTGCTGTGGAAGTCGGTCGCGTCGAAGCGCGTGATCGTCCCCGCGCCTGATTTGGCTGCGATGATGTTCTTCCAGGCCGTTTCGACATCCGCCCCCAAGGGGGTCACCAGGCCCAGGCCGGTCACGACTACGCGCCGCATGGTCTTCTCCAATCCAAGTCTCTTACAGCGAAACGGCCCCCCGGCCCTGGGTAACCCTGGGACGGGGAGCCGCTCGTTACTCTATACGCCCGCGGCGGTCAGCCACGGAAAAGAGGGCTCAGCCCTGATGTGCGTCGATATAGGTGATCGCGTCGTTGACGGTCGTGATCTTCTCGGCGGCATCGTCCGGGATTTCGACCCCGAATTCTTCCTCGAACGCCATGACCAGCTCGACGATGTCGAGGCTGTCGGCACCGAGATCGTCGATGAAGCTAGCCTCAGGCGTCACCGAACCGGCTTCGACGCCCAGGTGCTCGACCACGATCTTCTTCACCCGGTCGGCAGTATCGCTCATTCGTCAGCTTCCCTCTATTGTTCCGGGGTACCCCGGGGAATTTCCTGAACGCACGTAGAACGCGAGTGGTGCCCGCGCAAGAGGGGGCACGTTCACGCGGCGGCGAACTCCGCCGGATAGAACTCGATTGCGGCCAGTGCGGAGAAATATAGCAGCACGTGGCGGCGCGCGCGCGGCTGCGCCGCCGCACCCCTCACCGATGCCAGTGCACCTGAAGACGCCTTTTCGATCAGGCTCTTGCGGTCCTGGGTCGGCAGAGCTGCGTAAGCTGTCGCGAGTTTGGTGGCGTCGAGCCCATCGCTCCGCAACGCGGCTTCGGCACCCAATTTCGTCGCCCTTCCTTGGGTGTAGGAAACGGCAGCCTGAACCGCGTCCGGCGACCAACTGCCGGCGGTGCGGCAGGCTTGGCGCGCGGCGAGCAGTGCGTCGCGGTCGGTATCGAGCGCGGCTGCGGGATTGCCGCCCTTGTCGGCCGCGGCGACGACGCCGTCGCCAATCCGCTGCATCGCGGTCGGACCCAATTTCGCCTCGATGCAACCGATATCGCCTGATGCCGCCCAGGCAGTACCGGGCGCGAGCAGGGCGGCGGCGATCAGGATGATCCTCACAGCATTGCCATCCCGCCATTGACGTGAATTGTCTGGCCGGTGACGTATCCGGCTTCCTTCGACGCGAGATAGACCACAGCGGCACCGATATCCTCGCCGGTGCCGAGATCGCCCGCCGGGATCCGGCCGAGCAACGCAGTTTTCTGCGCTTCCGGCAGTACGTCGGTCATCGCGGAACGGATGAAGCCGGGCGCGACGCAATTAACGGTGATGTTGCGGCTGGCGAGCTCTTGCGCCAGCGCCTTGGACATGCCGACCAGCCCGGCCTTGGACGCGGCGTAATTGGCCTGTCCGGGATTGCCGGTGGCACCGACCACCGAGGTGATCGAGATGACGCGACCGTAGCGCGCCTTCATCATCGGTCTGGCGGCGGCGCGGACGAGGCGGAACGCGGCTTCAAGGTTGACTTTGATCACCTGCTCCCATTCCTCGTCCTTCATCCGCATCGCGAGATTGTCGCGCGTGACGCCGGCATTATTGACCAGGATATCGAGCTTGCCGCCCAGCGCCTCGACCGCCTGCGGCACCAGCGCGTCGACCGCGGCGCCGTCCGACAGATCGCATTGCAACGCGACATGATCCCCGCCAAGCGAAGCCCGGAACGCCTCCAGCTTGTCGGCATTCGATCCCGACACTGCGAGCCGAGCCCCCTGCCCGGCCAAAGCCTGCGCGATCGCCGATCCGATCCCGCCGGACGCGCCGGTAACGAGGGCCGTCATGCCTGTGAGGTCGAACATCATTTCATCTCCAGATTTTGATTTTGGTTCACGCGGAGGCGCTAAGGCGCAAAGGGTTTGTAGTCATTGGCTACGCGACGGAGCTCTTCTTGAGCATCTCGCCGCATTCGCAACGCGTCGTCAACGACAGCAGACGCCAGAGCCTATATATCCTGCAATCTTCGCGCCTTCGCGCCTCCGCGTGAATCAAAAAGATTTAGCCAACGCCTCGATGTCCTCCATCGAGATCACGCTTGACGCATCCACGTCCGGAACGATGCGTTTGACCATTGGGCTCAGCACCTTGCCGCCGAATTCGACGAAGCGCTCGACGCCGGTGTCGGCCATGTTGATCACCGACTCGCGCCAGCGCACCATGCCCGTCACCTGTTCGACCAGCAGCTTGCGGATCGTATCGACGTCGCTGACCGGCTGCGCGGTGACGTTGGCGAACACGGCGACCAGCGGCGTGTCGATGCGCGCCTCGGCCAGCGCCTTTTCCATCGCATCGGCGGCGGGCTGCATCAGCGGACAGTGGAACGGTGCCGATACCGGCAGCGCGATGGCGCGCTTGGCGCCATAGTCCTTCGCGATTTCGATCGCACGGTCGATCGCTGCCTTGGCGCCCGAGATCACCACTTGCGACGGATCGTTGTCGTTGGCGACGGTGCAGACCTCGCCCTGCGCGGCGGCTTCGGCGATCTTCTGCGCGATCGTCAGGTCGGCGCCGAGCAACGCCGCCATCGCGCCCACGCCTACCGGGACCGCCGCCTGCATCGCCTCGCCGCGGTGGCGCAGCAACAATGCGGTGGTGGCAAGGTCGAGCGCGCCGGCGGCACATAAGGCGCTATATTCGCCCAGACTGTGGCCCGCGACGTAGTCGGCCTTGTCGGCCAGCTTCAGCCCACCTTCCTTCTCCAGCACGCGCAATGTCGCGATCGCGTTCGCCATGATCGCGGGCTGAGCGTTGGCAGTCAGCGTCAGTTCGTCGGCGGGCCCGTCGAACATCAGCGCCGACAAATGCTGGCCGAGCGCCTCATCGACTTCCTGGAACACCTCGCGCGCAGCGGCGCTGGCCTCGGCGAGCGCCTTGCCCATGCCGACCGCCTGGCTGCCCTGGCCCGGAAATATGAAAGCGCGCATCGTCGTCTCCCCGATTGAGGCTGCGGCACTAGAAATGCTGCGCTGGTTAGGCAAGTTCGGTCGTTTTGGTGCGGGCCGAAATTCGCACCGAGATGCGTTCCGCTGATGAAGTATTCCGCGGCGCCGACCGACCGCCTCTTCGACCTGCTACAGGTTGATACAAAATCACTCGCTTCCCGCGACACCTTCACGACATGCGCTTCCCAAATTGCCCTCCGACGCCATTCACGACGTCGTCCGAATGGAGGTAACGATGAAAAAGCTGATCCTCACGGCTGCGGCCGTTTCGCTACTTGCCAGCCCGCTCGTGATCGCGCCGGCTTCCGCCGCGCCGCAGCGCGACGATCGCACCAAGGTCAGGACCGGCCCGGACGGGCGCCCCGTCCTCATCACGCATGCAGTCACTTCACCGGCGCGCCCGAGCTTTCGTCGCTGGAACAAGGGCCAGCGCTTCGATTATCGCTATGCGCAGAATTATCGCGTGGTGAACAATTGGCAGCAATATCGCGGCCGCCGCCTCTACGCACCGCCGCGCGGCTATCACTGGGTGCGGTCGGGCAACGACGCGGTGCTCGTCGCGGTCGCGGGTGGCGTGATCGGCGCGGTTATCGCAGGCGCGTTCAACTGATGTAAAGCCCCTCTCCCGCGTGCGGGAGAGGGAGGGGCCCGCCGCGAAGCGGTGGGAGGGTGAGGGTCTTCTTTCTTCTTCCTCCTCACGGAATCAAAAAAGTAGAAAGAAGACCCTCACCCAACCCTCTCCCGCATGCGGGAGAGGGCTTTCCACGCGCGAGAGGGCTCTGCTCCCGCAACCTTGCTTTCCGTCCGGAAACCTGTATGGGAGCCGCCATCGGGGTGGAGGGACGCGTTCTCTCCGCCCCGGTTGCTTTGAAGACGATAGCCGGAGGGGCGTCCGTATGGTGCGGCGTCAGCGATCGGCCAAGATAGAGGTAAGACATGGCTCTTTACGAGCACGTGTTCCTTGCGCGCCAGGATCTGGCACAAGCGCAAGTGGACGCACTGGCGGAAGCCGCCACCAAGATCATCGAGGACAATCAGGGCAAGGTCGTCAAGACCGAGACCTGGGGCCTGCGCAGCCTGGCCTATCGCATCGCGAAGAACCGCAAGGCGCATTACGTGATGCTCGAGATCGACGCACCGGGTTCGGTCGTCGCCGAGCTGGAGCGCCAGACCCAGATCAACGAAGACGTGATCCGCTACATGACCGTCAAGGTCGACGAGCACGAGACCGGCCCGTCGGTGATGATGCGCAAGAACGAGCGCGATCGCGAGCGTCGCAGCGAGCGCGGCGACCGCAACGACCGCGGTCCCCGCGGCGGTTTCGACGGCGAATAAGGAGCAACGACCATGGCACGACCCTTTTTCCGCCGCCGCAAGAGCTGCCCGTTCTCCGCGAAGGATGCCCCCCGGATCGACTATAAGGACGTCCGGCTGCTGCAGGGCTTCGTCTCCGAGCGTGGCAAGATCGTCCCCTCGCGCATCACCTCGGTGAGTGCGAAGAAGCAGCGCGAGCTGGCCCAGGCCATCAAGCGCGCGCGTCACCTGGGCCTGCTGCCCTACCTCGTTAAGTAAGGAGCGCCCGCGATGGACGTTATTTTGCTGGAGCGCGTCGAGAAGCTCGGCGCCATCGGCGATGTCGTGAAGGTCAAGGACGGCTTTGCCCGTAACTACCTTCTGCCGAACAAGAAGGCGCTGCGCGCCAACGAAGCCAACCGCAAGGTGTTCGAATCGAACCGCGCCCGCATCGAGGCCGACAATGCGTCGCGCCGTACCGATGCCGAGAAGGAAGCCAAGAATTTCGACGGCGTGGCGATCACCCTGATCCGTCAATCGTCGAACACCGGCCAGCTCTACGGATCGGTCGCGGTCCGCGATCTGGTCGAAGCGCTCGAAGCCGACGGCCACAAGGTCGCCAAGTCGGCGATCGTGCTCGCCAAGCCGATCAAGGCGATCGGCGTCTACGACGTGAAGGTCCAGCTGCATCCCGAGGTCGCGGTGACCGTCAAGGTCAACGTCGCCCGCTCGCCCGAAGAGGCCGAAATGCAGTCGAAGGGCGTCGACGTCATGGCGCAGATGTTCGAGGAAGGCCGCGAGGTCACCGGCTTCACCGAGGATTACGATCCGAACGCCGAGCCAGGCGCGACCGCCGAGGCTCCGGCCGAAGCCGCTCCGGCCGCCGAGGAAGCCTCGGAAGGCTGAGTTCTTTCAGCTTCAGACATAGAAAAAGGGCCGTCCGGATCGCTCCGGGCGGCCCTTTTCTTGTGCGACCCTTCGGGGGCTGGGGTCGCGGGTCGACGCTCTCGGGGGGATCAGAGCGTCGTAACGTAGGCGCCGACGACCGCTGTCAGCGGGATGAGCGCGAAGATTACAGGCAGAACCTTGCTCACGGCTTCGTTTCCTTCGGCCGTCATGGCCGTTGGCAGTGAAATGTGCACGGGACCGCTTTCTTTCCAGAAGATGAACGGGAAACTTATCGTTTCAGGATGAGAATAGCCGCTTGGCCGCTTCGGAACGTCACTGCCGCCCGAACAGTTTCTTGATCTCGCTATTCGCCAGCTTCTCGAAGGCAGCCTTACAAATGTGAAGGCGGAGGCGGCAATCGGGTGGAAAGCCGCCGTCAAAAATGAGCGAGACTAGCGAGCGTGGCCCAGACCATCGCCACCATTGCCAGGAGCGAGCCGGAGAACGCCAACAAGCCCCATGTCACCTGGGCGTGCCGAGAATGCCGCACGTCCGCTGTGATGCGCTGGCCGCAATAAATCAGGTTGCAGACGAGCAGTGCCAGTGTCAGCAGGATGAAGCTTAGGATCTGCACACTGCAATCATCGCTCAGGCAACGAATGTCTGCAAGTGAGGCGCTTCCGGCCCGGCAGCTTTCCCCACCCGAAACCCGCCGGTCGACTATCAGGCCCGGCGCCCGCTGTTCAGCCGCTGCACGAGAAAAATGGTCGAAGCGGCCGTTTAGCCTGCGCCTGCCAACGCCCAGACAAAGAGCAGCGCCGTGGCTGCGCCCAGTGCGCTCCTGAGGTTGTGCAGCTTTCCCCACTGAACCAGCATCGCGCGGCTTTCAGCGCCCGCCTCGCTTACCGGCGTCGCCATCAAGCGTTTGTTGACGGGCATGATGACGAATAGCGTGAACGGCCAGTTGGCGAGCAACAGGATGCTTCCGGCAAACCACCGCCAATCCGCCGAAAGATACCCGACGATCAGTCCTGCCGCGCCCCCGGCAATCGCCAACCCGGATTGGATCGGTAGCGCTCGCTTGTAGCTGGGCTGCCATTGCGCCAGCAAAGGGCCATCCGACAATCCGAGACGTGAAGGATGCTCCACGAGACTTATGTAGAATGCGGCACCGGCGAACAGCGTGGCGAAAACGAGAGCCGCTATCGAGAGTTGAAGCATAAATGTTCCTCGGCATCAGCCGGGAGGACGCGAGACCCATGTCAGCGCCCTCCCAAACGAGTTGGGTGGACGCCGCGGCTGGGAAGAACCCGATGAACGGGCGCAGGAGCTACCGACCTGCAACTCTATTTTCGGCATTTCCAGAATGATCGGTGACGGGGCGAATTGCAAGGTCCGAATGTCTGCAAATGGGCCGACGGGATCATTCAACCTGGCCGCTCGACCTCAGACGCAACCATAGATGAAGTCGTCTAACCTTCTCTATTTTCTACCGAACAGTTTCTCGATATCGCCATGCGCCAGCTTCACCCAGGTCGGGCGGCCGTGGTTGCACTGGCCCGAATGCGGCGTCACTTCCATCTCGCGAAGCAAAGCGTTCATCTCGGCGACCGACAGCACGCGACCGGCGCGGACCGAGCCGTGGCAGGCCATGGTCGAGGCGACGTGATCGAGGCGTTCCTTGAGGCTCAGCGCTTCGTCGAACGCGGCGAGTTCGTCGGCGAGGTCGGTGACGAGGCCGGTGACATCCCCCTGCCCCAGCAAGGCCGGGGTCGAGCGGACCAGCATCGCGCGCGGACCGAAGCGTTCGAGGTCAAGGCCGAGTTCGGCCAATTCCTCGATCCGCGCCTCAAGCCGGTCGCAGGCGGGTTCGTCGAGTTCGATCACTTCGGGCAATAGCAGCGCCTGCGCCGCGACCTTGCCGCCGGCCAGCGCGGCGCGCATGCGTTCGAGGACGAGGCGTTCGTGGGCGGCATGCTGGTCGACCAGCACCAATCCGTCCTCGGCTTCCGCGACGATATAGGTCTTGGCGACCTGACCGCGCGCGACGCCGAGCGGATGCGCGACGTTTTCGGGTGGCGGTGCCCAGGCCGGTTCGGCGCGCGCCGCCGGCGGCGGCATGGAGAAGGTGGAACGGTGCTCCATCACCGACGTCGCCCCGGCGAAGGCCGGGGCCGCGGGCGATTCCGAATACTGCCAGAGATCCCGACCTTCGTCGGGATGACGGATTTGCGGTTCCGGCTGCCACGCCGCCAACGCGGCTTCATTCGGACGCTGCGCGCTGCGATGGCCCGCCTCGTCGAGCGCGCGGCGTAGGCCGCTGACGATCAGCCCGCGGATCATCTGCGGCTCCCGGAAGCGCACCTCGGTCTTGGCGGGATGGACGTTGACGTCGACCATGTCGGCGGGAAGATCGAGGAAGAGTGCCACCACCGGATGGCGATCGCGCGCCAGCATCTCGGCATAAGCGCCGCGCACTGCGCCGGCGAGCAACCGGTCCTTCACCGGACGGCCATTGACGAACAGATATTGATGATCGGCGACGCCGCGATTGAAGGTCGGCAAGCCGGCCACTCCGCCCAGCCGCACCCCTTCGCGCTCGAGGTCGATCGCGACGCTGTTCTCGATCAGCGCGCGGTCGGTTAGCGCGGCGACGCGGCCGGGGCGATCCTCTGGCGCGTTGGTCGATAGCGCGCGCCGGCCATCATGCTCGACCGAAAAGGCGATGTCGGGCCGCGCCATCGCCAGGCGCCGCACCACGTCGAGACTCGCGCCATATTCGGCGCGCGGGCTCCGCAAGAACTTGCGGCGGGCGGGGACGCGGTCGAACAGCGCCTCGACGCGGACGCGCGTGCCGGGCGGAAGCGCGGCAGGCCCCTCCTCCAGCACCGCGCCATTGTCGACCACGCGTCGCCAGCCATCGGCGCCGCGCACCCGGCTTTCGAGCGTCAGTCGCGCGACGCTGGCGATCGACGGCAGCGCCTCGCCGCGAAAGCCGAGCGTGACGACATTTTCGATCGCCTCATCGGGCAGTTTCGAGGTTGCGTGGCGCTCCAGCGCGAGCGCCATATCGGCCGCGGACATGCCGCATCCGTCGTCGATCACTTCGATCAAATCGATGCCGCCAGAGGCCAGTTTTACGGCAATTCGGGTCGCCCCCGCATCGACCGCGTTTTCGACTAATTCCTTCAACGCACTGGCGGGTCTTTCGACCACTTCACCGGCGGCGATACGGTTGACGAGATGCTCTGGAAGGCGGCGTATTGACATGGGTTTGACTCTAGACCAAGCGACGCCATCCCGCGACTGCAAATGCCAACAAACCGGAGCCCGGATTTGGCTTTGGCGGACGGGGTGAAACAACCCGGCGCATGCCGTCACTACGGTCTCGAATTCGGACGGTCACATCGAATGGTCTTCTCGCGTTTCTTCAAATTCATGTCGCATGACATGGCGATCGATCTGGGGACGGCCAATACCGTCGTCTATCTGCGTGGCCGCGGCGTCGTCCTCAACGAACCGTCGGTCGTGGCGGTCGAGACGATCAACGGGGTCAAGAAGGTCAAGGCGGTCGGCGACGACGCCAAGCTGATGATGGGCAAGACCCCCGACAGCATCCAGGCGATCCGTCCGCTGCGCGACGGTGTCATCGCCGACATCGACGTCGCCGAGCAGATGATCAAGCACTTCATCCACAAGGTGCATGGCGGGCAACGCCGCTTCATGCGCTGGCCGCAGATCGTGATCTGCGTGCCATCGGGCTCGACCTCGGTCGAGCGCCGCGCGATCCGCGATGCCGCGTCGAACGCCGGCGCCAGCCAGGTGTGGCTGATCGAGGAACCGATGGCCGCGGCGATCGGCGCCGACATGCCCGTGACCGAACCGATCGGATCGATGGTCGTCGATATCGGCGGCGGCACGACCGAAGTTGCCGTGCTGTCGCTGCGCGGCCTCGCTTACACCACCTCGGTCCGCGTCGGCGGCGACAAGATGGACGAGGCGATCGTCTCCTACGTCCGTCGCAACCATAATCTGCTGATCGGCGAAGCGACTGCAGAGCGGATCAAACAGGAAGTCGGCACGGCCAAGCCGCCCGCGGACGGCATCGGTCAGACGATCCACATCAAGGGTCGCGACCTGGTCAACGGCGTTCCCAAGGAAATCCAGATCAACCAGGGCCAGATCGCCGAGGCGCTGTCCGAGCCGGTCGGGACGATCGTCGAGGGCGTGCGCATCGCGCTCGAGAATACGGCGCCCGAACTCGCCGCCGACATCGTCGACCAGGGTATCGTGCTCACCGGCGGTGGTGCGTTGCTCGCGGGGATCGACGAAGTGCTGCGCGATGAAACCGGCCTGCCGGTGACGATTGCCGAGGACCCGCTGACCTGCGTCGCGCTGGGTACCGGCCGCGCGCTGGAAGATCCGATGTTCCGCGGCGTGCTGCATAACGCTTGATTGAGTCTCGGGCCTGATCCAAGCCTGAGAGCGAAAGAATCCCGGGGCTTCGGGGTGCGAGGGAAGTGAATGGCGTCGCCACGCAACCGGCGCCCGGGTTATTCGCGGCGGGCGCAATATAGTCTGTTCATCGGCTACGTGATCGCGATCGCGGGCGTGCTCGTGGGCGCCGTTCTGCTGCTGATCTCCAAGCTCGACCCACCCGCTTTCTCGGCGTTACGCGCCGGGACGGCGGAAGTCACCGCGCCGGTCAGCTGGGGCGTCGGCTCGGTCGTGCGCGGGATCGGATCGATCCCCGGCTGGATCGGCAGCTATTTCGGCGTGCATGGCGAGAATGCGCGGCTGAAGGAGCAGGTCCAGCGCCAGGAGCAGGTTCTGCTCAAGGCGCGCGCGATCGCCTATGAGAATATCCGCCTCAAGAAGCTGCTCAACATGCGTGAGCCGGCAATCGAGGACATCATCAATGCGCGGTTGGTGAGCTCGTCGGCGTCGAGCACGCGGCGTTATGCCCTGATCTATGCCGGCATTGCCCAGGGCGTGCATGCCGGCATGCCGGTACGCGGACCCGATGGTCTGGTCGGTCGGGTGATCGAGGCGGGTCCGGATACCGCACGGGTGCTGATGATCATCGATCCGGAAAGTGTGATCCCGGTGCGGCGCCTGAAAGACGGTGCGCCGGGCTTCGCCGCCGGGCGCGGCGACGGCTTGCTCGAAGTGCGGCCGATCGCGATGACGACCGGCCAGTTCGCCCCGGGCGACATCCTGGTGACGTCGGGAACCGGGGGCATCTTCCCGCCCAACGTACCGGTCGCCAAGGTCACCGAGCGCGGCCGCGACAGCGCGTTGGCGATGCCGCTGGCGCGCCCCGACGCACTCGATTTCGCCACGGTGATGAAGACCTATTTGCCGCCGCAGCCGCCGGCGCAGGATACGCGTCCGTGAGTCGGCCGCCGAGCGCGTTCGCTCCCCAGACCTCGCCCACTGGCCGATGGCTGATTCCCGTCAGTTCGGTGATGGTGGGGTCGCTGGTCACCGTGATTCCGTTCATCGCGACCTTTCCCGTGCTGCCGCCGTTCGGCCTGATGATTCTGCTCGGCTGGCGGCTGATGCGTCCCGAGGCCTTGCGTGTCTGGGCGCCGATTCCGTTCGGGCTGTTCGACGATCTGGTCAGCGGCCAGCCATTGGGCAGCGCGGTGATGCTGTGGAGCATGGCGTTTCTGGCCATCGATATGCTCGACCAGCGGTTGGTGGCGCGCGATTTCTGGCAGGATTGGGTGCTGGCGACCGGCGCGATCGCCTTTGCGTTGATCGGAGGACGCTTGATTGCGACCGGGATAGAGGCGCATGTCGATACCCTGTTGTTGTTTCAGGTGATCGTCGCGGTGCTGCTCTATCCCTTCGTCGCTCGTTTGGTCGCCTGGCTCGACCGCAAACGGGGCCGTGCGTGAATCGCCCGACGCGCCTGGTCAACGAGGTCCAGCAATCCTACAGCTTCTCGCGCCGCGCGCTCGTGCTGGGTGCGGCGCAGGGTGCGGTCGCGGTCGCGTTGGCCAGCCGCATGACCTGGCTCGCGGTGATCGAGAACCAGCACTATCAGGTGCTAGCGGAAAGCAACCGCGTCAGTTCGTCGATGATCCCGCCGCGACGTGGCTGGATTCTCGATCGCTATGGCCATCCGATCGCCAACAACCGCACCGATTTCCGCGTCGACATCATTCCCGATCGCCTGCCCAAAGAGCAGATCGATCAGGTGTTGAAACTGCTCCAGCAATTATTGTCGCTGCCCCCCGAACAGGTCGCACGTATCCAGACCGACCTCAAGCGCGCTGCCGGGTTTCAGCCGGTCCAGGTCGCGGAAAATCTCGATTGGGACCGGTTTGCCGCGGTCCAGGTGCGCCTGCCGGAACTGCCCGGTGTGGCGCCGACCCGCGGCTATTCACGGAGCTATCCGGCGGGGCCCGCGGTCGCACACCTGACCGGCTATGTCGGTGCGGCGTCAGCCGAGCAATACAAACAGACCAAGAATTCTCTGTTCATCACTCCTGGTTTCAAGATCGGCAAAGACGGCCTTGAAAAAGCGCTAGAATCGAAGTTGCAGGGCGTCCCCGGCGCCAAGCGCGTCGAGGTTACGGCGCATGGCAAACTGATCCGTGAACTGGCAACGCGGCAGGACGTGCCCGGTCACAACCAGCGGCTGACGATCGATGCGGGGTTGCAGGAATATGCCGCGCGCCGCCTCGGCACCAATTCGGGCTCGGCGGTAGTCATCGACATCACCAGCGGCGACCTGCTCGCCTTCGTGTCGATGCCGGCGTACGATCCCAACAGCTTTTCCGACGGCATCAGCCATCTCGAATGGAAGATGTTGTCGGACAACGACCACGTGCCGTTGATGAACAAGATCCTCCAGGGGCTTTACCCACCGGGGTCGACGGTCAAGCCGATGAACGGGCTGGCGTTGCTCCGTGCCGGTGTCAGCCCGGACGACCGGATCAGCTGCAGCGGCGCACTCCGGGTCGGCAACGGCATCTTCCACTGCCACAAGAAATCGGGGCACGGTCCGCTCAATCTTAAGCAAGCGATCATGGCAAGCTGCGACATCTATTTCTACGAGATGGTGCGGCGGCTGGGTTATGATCAGGTGGCGCCGGTCGCGCGGACGCTGGGGCTCGGTCAGAAGTTCGACCTGCCCTTTTCGACCCAGCGCTATGGCACCGTCCCGGACAGCGCGTGGAAGCTCAAGAAATACAAAGCCGACTGGACCGTCGCCGATTCGCTCAACGCGTCGATCGGCCAGGGCTATGTGCTCGCCAATCCGATTCAGCTCGCGGTGATGGCGTCGCGCATCGCGTCGGGCCGGTCGCTGCAACCACGCATCGTGATGAGCGGCAATGCGCCGATCGCCAACCCGCTGCCGCTCAACCCGGAACACCTCGCCTATATCCGCGACGCGATGTACGGCGTGGTCAATCAGGGCGGCACGGGCGGCCGTGCCCGGCTCAACATTCCCGGCGCCTCGCTCGGCGCCAAGACGGGCACCGCCCAGGTCCGGCGTATCACCATGGCCGAGCGCGCAGGTGGCGTCCGCTCGAACGCCTCGTTGCCGTTCAAGATGCGCGACCACGCCTTGTTTATCTGCTTCGCGCCGGTCGAGAACCCAAAATATGCCGCCGCCGTGGTGCTCGAACATGGCGGCCATACGGTGACCAATCTCGATACGCCGGGAATCGGGCGCGACATCATCACCTATCTGCTCGACCGCGACCGCGCGCTGAAATCGCTAGCCGAGGTCGAGCCGACCTGGGGCGGCGACATCGCCACGCGGATGGCAGCCGAGACCGCCGCGTATAAGAGTCAGATTTCGCTGGTGCAGGGCGCGCAGACCGAAACCAACGCCACCGCGGCGCCGACCGACGCGCCGGCAGTCGAGGCGGCGACCGACGCCGCCAATTCGTCGGCGGCGGCGATCGCCAATACCGCCCAGCCGGCCGAGGAAGGATCGCGCGAGGCGACCAATGACTAAGGGATCCTCCGCCAATCTCGGCTTCGTGCCCGAGCCGCTCGCGCAATTGCCGTGGAAGGTCATCCTGCTGGTCCTGGCGATCGGCTGTTTCGACCTGCTGGTGCTCTATTCGGCGGCGGGCGGGCATATCCGCCCCTGGGCGCTATCGCAGGGTGTCCGCTTCTTTGTCCTGCTCGGCGGCGCGATGGCCTTGTCGCGGGTACGCGAAAGCACCTGGAGTTCGATCAGCCTGCCGATCTACGCGGTCATCATCCTGATGCTGCTGGGAGTCGAGATCCTCGGCAAGGTCGCCGGCGGTGGCCAGCGCTGGCTGGAACTCGGCATCATCCGCCTGCAGCCGTCCGAGCTGATGAAGCCGTTCATCGTGCTCGCCTGCGCGCGCTTCTACGAGATGCTACCCCCTGCCGAGATCCGCAAGTTCGGCGCGATCTGGCCGCCCTTGGTGCTGATCGGCATTCCCGCCGCGCTGGTCATGCTTCAGCCCGATCTCGGCACCGCATTGATGATCACCGCCGGCGGTGTCACAGTGATGTTCCTGGCCGGCATTCCGTTGCGCCTGTTCATCGGCGGCGGGCTGGCGGGCGCGATCCTGGCGCCGATCGCGTTCAACTTCGTGCTCCACGACTATCAGCGCAATCGCATCCTGATCTTCATGGATCCGGAGAGCGATCCGCTCGGCACCGGCTATCATATCAGCCAGTCGAAGATCGCGATCGGATCGGGTGGGATTTTCGGCAAGGGCTTCCTGAACGGAACGCAGAGCCATCTCGACTATTTGCCGGAGGGCCATACCGATTTCGCGCTGGCGACAATGATGGAGGAATGGGGGCTGGTCGGCGGCGTGCTGTTGGTCGTCGCCTGGTTCACGATCATCTGGTGGGCGGTCAATGTCGCGCTCAAGGCCGAAGGGCGTTTCGCCCGGCTGACCGCCGCAGGTTTGGCGACGACCCTGTTCTTCTACGTATCGATCAACATGGCGATGGTGATGGGCATGGCGCCCGTGGTCGGCGTGCCGCTGCCGCTGATCAGTTTCGGCGGATCGTCGCAGCTGACGGTGCTGTTATGCATCGGCATCCTGATGTCGCTCGACCGCCAGAACCGACAACAGACCCGCTGGTAACGGCCAGGCGGGCGCCAATTGCGGCGCCGCAAAAAAGGGGTTGCAAAGCGCGCCTGCGATGGTAATTGCCCCCCTCCCCGTCCGGGGAGCCGCTCTTAACAGCGGCAGCCGCAAACCGGCATGGACGCATAGCTCAGTTGGTAGAGCAGCTGACTCTTAATCAGCGGGTCCTAGGTTCGAGCCCTAGTGCGTCCACCACCTTTTCAATGGCTTAACGGCATGACCTGGGCCAGCCAAGGGCGGCTCGACGGTGGGATGCACGAGATCGTCGACCACCGCGAAGCTCCGCAATTCTACCCGCCCGATTAGGGTCTGTCCTTTTTGTGGCACATGTCCGTGATCGGATTTGCCCCCTTGGCTGTCAGAAGGCCGAGCCGGTATGGCAGCTGGATGTAATCGGAGGGGTGAACCGACGGGTCGTTACCTTGGAACAGGAACCGAAGCGGCTTGCAGGGGTCAATGACCTGGGTCTGATCCGTCGTGTCCCGGATCAGTTCGCCATGCGAAACACCCTCGGACCAGATGCCTTCCACGTTGTCGGCTGTTGCGAAGGGATTTTTGGCGGCTGAACCCAGCGGCACCCAGGTGCCTTCCAAACCGTCGCTTTTCCATATCCGGAAATAACGCCCCTTCGGGCTGATTGCCTCGACGACGGTGAGGTACGTATTGGTTCCTTTTACCCGATAGTGGCTGCTTGCCTCGAACGCGTCCTCTCGAGGCTCGGTGATGACGGTGACGGTATTGTGGAAGCCGTTCGGGAATTGATCGATCCCTGTCTCCGACCGCATGACGTGGCCGTTATCGTCGGTATTGAAGAGGTAGCACTTGGTGTCGTTGCAGAGAATGTAGAAATCTAGCCACCCCTTCCCCGCCGGAGGCTTCGTGATGTCCGGCGCCGTGGCAAAGAATGGGCGAGCAGCGCTCCATGACATCGGGTCGTCGATGTTGGTCGTGGTGGAATACATCGGATCGCCGCCCTGAAATATCAGGTACCAGAGCTTTTTCGGAGCAAAGTAGAACACTTCCGGCGCCGCGCGGTACCCAGGGCCTATCGGCGATTTCTCGAGGGGGAATATCGGCGCCGTCGATGCGGACGACCAATCGGCGAAGCTGGTATAGGCGATGCCCCATCCCTTCGATCCGGCCGTGGTCATGAAGACATGGTATTTTCCGTTCGCAAATACGACGGACGGATCCTTTACCGCGTAAACGGTCTGGGATGGATCCGGCTGCGGCCCGATCAGCGGTGCGCTTGATTTCCAGTAAAAGGCTCCGTGAGACGGCGCAGAGGATGAACCGGCAGACGCCCCGGCACATCCGGCCAGCAGGGCCATGGCCGCCAGGCTCGCTGGACAGAATGTCAGGGCCTTCATCCCCCGCATGTTCTTTTTGAAGTTCATAGTATGAATATCTTTCAAGCTTGAGCCTGGCCGTTAAGATGCAAGCGTATTGGCCCGCTCCTGGGCGCTCCGATTATTCGAGACCAAGCACCGTCACCGATGCCGGCGCGACAGTGATGGTCAGCTTGCCGCTCGCAACCTTGGCCGCCAATGCCTTGGGGGCGACGATATTGGGTGCGTCGAAGGTGTTGACGCTGTCGACCTTCGGCGCCGAAAGGGTTTGGCCCGAAGCCCTCTTGGCTTTCACACCGGCGAGCGAAACGCCGAATGTCGCGGGCGACTTCGGGTCGATATTGGTGACGGCGATCCATATTTTGCCGGCCTTGTCCCTGGCCGCAATGACGTCGACACGCGGCAGGGTGATCCCGTTCGTCATATAGGTGCCGGCGTCGAAGGTCAGCGGCACGAAGGTCGCGTCCTGGAACGGCACGTACATGTGGAAGACGTGATAGGTCGGCGTCAGCAGCATCTTGCCCTTGTCGGTCAGGATCATGGCCTGCAGGACGTTGATCATCTGCGCGATATTGGCCACGCGGACGCGGTCGGCGTGGCGCGCGAAGATATTGATGTTGAGGGCGGCCAGCACGGCGTCGCGCTGAGTATTCTGTTGCACTAGGCTGCCCGGGTTCGACCCCGGCGTCGGGGCCAGCCACGAGCCCCATTCGTCGACCACCAGGGCGACCTTCTTTTCGGGATCATATTTATCCATGATCGCCGACTGCGTCTTGAGCGTATCCTCCATGCCGATCGAGTCTTTCAGCAGGACGGCATAGTCCTTCTCGCCAAAGCCGGTGTCCGCCATATGCGGCGGCCAGCCGCCCGCGCTGTAGGAGTGCAGCGACAGGCCCTCGATATCCCAGGCCCAGGAACGGCTCTTCCAGGCCTTCATGACGGCGTCGGTATAGGTGGGGTCGGCACCGCTCGGTCCGACGGCAACGCGCTTCATCGGCTGGGCAGCGTTGTAATTGCGCACGAAGTGCGAAAAGCGCTTCATTTCGCTGATGTAGAAGTCCGGCGACATGGGGCCGCCGCAGTCCCAGGATTCGTTGCCGAGGCCAAGGATGGCAACCTTGTACGGCTCAGGGTGACCGTTTTTGGCACGCTCGGCACCCAGGGCGTCGTCGGTCGGCGCGGTCATGTACTCCAGCCATTCGGCCGCTTCCTGCGCAGTGCCAGAGCCGAGATTGACCGAAACATAGGCTTCGGTTCCGATCTGCTGGGCGAAGTCCATGAATTCGTCGGTGCCGAAACTATTGGGCTCGCCGATGGCCGGCTTGCGCTCAGGGCCGACTCCGCGGCGCCAGTTATATTGATCGGCGAAGCAGCCGCCCGGCCAGCGGACGTTGGGGACCTTGAGCGCCTTCAAGGCCGCTACGACATCGTTGCGAATGCCGCGCGTGTTTGGGATCGTGGAATCCCTGCCGACCCAGATGCCGCCGTAGATACCGCTGCCTAGATGCTCGGCGAACTGGCCGAAGATATTGCGGTCAATCACCGCGCCGGGCTTGGACGCATCGAGTGTTACCTGAACCGGAGCATCGGCGGCAGGCGCTACGCTTGCCGGCATGGCGATGCACAGCAGCAGGGCGATGCGGGCAGCCCAGGTCAGGGACGAAAAGCGCCGCTTTGCCTGCTCGCCTGACGGCGAGATACGGGTCGTGCGTGGAAACAGGCGCGTAATCATGCGAATCCTTCTGGCATTAGCGTTGATGCCCAGCGATCAGCGTCTGCGCGGCCGGGCGTGTCCTATGATTTCGCAGGGCCAGTCAGGAGCAGCATCAGCACGCTGTGCGGCGCCAGCCGCGCTTGCAGTTTGGTGCTCGTGTCGCCCGTCTTCGTGCTCCACAGGTCGGACCAGCGGTAGACGGCCTGCTTGAAATCGACCGACCGGTTGCTCAGCCCGTCGGTCAGGACTTCCGCCTTCCAGTCATGGTCAACGTTGGTCGGCTGGTTGGAGCGGTTCAGGAACATCAACGCCCATTTGCCGCCGTCGAGCGGCTTGGCATAGGTTTCCAGCGGACCGTCGACCATGACGCGCAGCGCCTGCACACCCAGCTTGTCCTGGCTCACCGCGATCACGCCGGGGTTGGTCAGGATGCGGCGGGTCGACTCGGACATGGAACGCAGGTCGTTGCCCAGGATGAGGGGCGAGGCCATCATGGCCCAGATCGACAGATGGGCGCGGTCTTCGTCCTCGCTCATGCCGTTGCCCACTTCGAGCATGTCCATATCGTTCCAGTGGCCGGGCCCTGCGAACTTGCGCAGGCCGGCCTGCCTGTCGAGGATGCGCAGTACGCCCAGACCAGTCGAAAGACCGGGACTGAATTCGCAGTCGAAGCAATTATAGATATCGGGCGTGGTGCGCCACGAATGGCCAACCTGGCCGGCCCACTCCCACGGCTTGCTCATGCCCCATTCGCACAAGCTGAACAGCATCGGACGGCCCGACTGGGCGATCGCGTCGCGCATCGTGGTGTAGGCCGCTTCGGCGCTCATGCCTGGGGTGTTGCACCAGTCGTACTTGACGTAATCGATGCCCCAGCGCGCATAGGTCCGCGCATCCTGATATTCGTGGCCGCGGCTACCGGGACGGCCGCCGCAGGTGGTCGCGCCGGCGTCCGAGTAGATACCCAGCTTGAGTCCCTTGCCATGCACATAGTCCGCCAGTGCCTTTATGCCGGACGGGAAGCGCTTGGCGTCGGGCTGAATGTTGCCGTCGGCGTCGCGCTGGCCTTGCCAGCAATCGTCAATGTTCACGTACTGGTAGCCGGCGTCCTTCATGCCGGACTTTACCATGGCATCGGCGGTCTCGCGGATCAGGCGCTCGTCGATTTCGCAGGCAAATTTGTTCCAGCTGTTCCAGCCCATTTGCGGGGTGCTGGCCAGGCCTTCAGCCTTTTGAGCCCAGCAATTGCCGCAGGCGGCAGCACCCAGCAAGATGCCTAACATGAGCCGCGCTATGCCTTTGATGTTCACTTCGCATCCCTTCATCATGTCGATGCTGGCACTCGGCCAGGATATGGAAGATTCCGCTCACGCTGCGGATCTCACCAGAAATTGTCAGAAGATCGTCGACTGACGATCCTCCGCGCGGAGCGACGTCGATCTTGAGAGGCCGGACCTTCAGGGCGCGGCGAAAACCGCGGCGATCGTCGATGGATTGAAGTCGGCGCCGGTGTTGCGGTCGAACAGCCCGCACGTGTGATTGGGGAAGGCGCCGGTGTCCCAGTAAAAGGGTGCGAAGCCATGCCGGATCGCGGACCCGGTGACATATTTGGTCCAATAGTCCCTGTACTTCAGCGACGGATCATATTCGGTCTTTGAGATGGCACAATATTCGCCGATGATGACGGGAATGCCCTTGTCGGCATAGGCGGTCTTCGCCTTGTCGAATTGGGCGTCGACATGCGCCTCGTTGTCCCATGCTTCGGTTGCTGCGGGATCGGTTGCGATCGATCCCCACTGCCAGATGGCGCTCTTGTCGTTCAGCGTGAAGTTGTATGAGTCGTAATAATGGAACTCCATCATCAGCCTGCCGCTGACGGTGTCGGTTGGGACGGGAGCTCCACACGCCGTAATCGTATTGGTGATGTCGGTGTTATAACCCTGGAAGACCAAAGTTCGTGACGCATTGTTCCCGCCGGTCGCGCGCACCGCGTCGACGAACGCCTGGTTGAAACCCTCCTGAACCGAGCAATTTTCCTGCGACGGCACGCCATAGTCCACGTGGATTTCGTTAGTGCCGGCGAACAGCAAATGGTTGTCGTAATCTTTGAAATTGTTCGCGACTTGCGTCCACAAATTCTTGTACGCCGCGTTGCCGGCAACCTGGTTCGCAGCCGTCGGCGTGTACCAATCGCTCTTATGCTGGTTGATGATCACGTACAGCCCGGCGTTGCGTGCCATATCGACCACTTCCTTGACCCTGGCGAGCCAGAACGGCGCGATGGTCCCGGCGCTGTCGGCATATTGTGCCCACTCGACGGGAATGCGCACACTCTTGAAACCGGCGGCCGCGACTGCGTTGAGCAATTTCTGGTTTATCACGGGATTGCCGTAAACGGTCTCCTGCGAAGTCGTGTGGGGCTTGCCGTAGTCGTTTAACGACTCAAGCGTATTGCCGATGTTCCAGCCCTTGCCGAGCTCCGCCGTGGTGACCGCCGCAAGCACTGGGGTTGGTGTTGGGGTCGGCGTGGCGGCCGGCATCGGTGTGGGAGCCGGCGCAGGCGCTGGGGTGGGTGTCACCGTTCCGCTTCCGGCCGCGGCGCCGCCTCCGCAAGCAGTCAGACCGAGCGCAACCAGCCCCGACAGCGGCACCCGTCGGTGCACTCGCCCACAAAATTTCATGTCCTCATCCCCAGGCACGTTGGCCGACAACCCTTGCGCACTGGCGCCGAGTTCATGCGGGCTATACGTCAACGAAAATAGCGCGCCGGGAATTGTTTCGGGCCGGAAAATGCTGGCTGCGAAATGGACACGGCGACTGCGAACTGGCTGCAGCGCCGGCTCACCAGCCCGAATCAGGAACATTAGAGGTATCAGCGGATCCTAGATCCGAGCTCTAATATATCCGATTTTCTTTCAATGACTTGATAGGCATGCAATAGGCTCGTCCGGGCATAGGCAGTTCGCAAGGCACATTATAGCCGATCTCTGGTAGCGTTATCAGATTCCAGCTTTGTGGTATCAGGGCACAAAATGAGGGAGGCATAATGCGGCCTGGGTCGAAATCGTCCGGACTCGTCATATCCGGGCTGGCATCATGCCTGGCCTTTACCCTGGTTACAGGAGCATCGCCCGCATCCGCCGTGGATCGGGACGGTCCGGTGGCGCGCACGTCCAAGGGCATGTCGACAGAGACCTGGACGCCGGATAACGGTGACGGCACGTTCACTAATCCATTATTCTATGACGAGTTTTCAGATCCGGACCTGATCCGCGTCGGCGACTGGTTCTACCTGACCGGCACCACCATGCACGCCATGCCCGGCCTGCCGATCCTGCGCTCGAAGGACTTGGTCAACTGGGAATTCGTTGCCTATGCTTTGGACAAGCTCGACCTCGGCCCGGCCTACCGGCTGGAGGATGGCCGGAATATCTACGGTCAGGGTATCTGGGCGCCATGCTTCCGCTACCATGACGGCAAATTCTACATCTTCTCGAACGTCAACGGCCAGACGACCCAGATGTTCACGGCCACCGATCCCAAGGGGCCGTGGACGCGCACGCCGATGAAGCGCAGCTTTCACGATTTGTCCGTCCTGTTCGATGACGACGGCAAGGCCTATGTCGTCTGGGGTCATCAGGACATGCACCTGGCCCAACTTACCGATGACCTGACCGACGTGGTTCCAGGCACCGAGCGCGCCCTGTTCACCGCCGATGCCGGGATGGGCGAAGGCGCGCATTTCTACAAGATAGACGGCAAATATTACATCATCAGCGCCGAATATGCCGGCGGCTTTCGGATGCCGGCGGCGCGGGCGGATCGCGTGCTGGGCCCCTATGAGGTCGATCGAGCGATCAGCTTGCACGAGGACTTCGGCATGGCGGCGGGCCAGCGCACGGCCACGGCCAAACCGCCGTTCAAGTTCTGGGCGCCCGGCGCCGCCGCCAGTCACGGCCTGGCGATGCACCAGGGGGGCATCGTCCAGACGCCGGAGGGCGAATGGTGGGGTTTTTCGATGATGGATTTCAATTCTGTCGGCCGCCTGCTCGACCTGTCGCCGGTCACCTGGAAGGACGGCTGGCCCTATTTCGGGCTGCCGGGTAATCTGACGCGTACGCCGCGGACCTGGGTGAAGCCCAAGACCGCCACGCCGCAGCCCGTGCGGGTGCCCTACCGCCGCAGCGACGATTTCTCGGCGCCGCGGCTCCAGCCGATATGGCAGTGGAACCATGTCCCGGTCGACGGCAAATGGTCGTTGTCGGAACGGCCCGGCTTCCTGCGGCTTCATGCCTTGCCGGCGACCTCATTCTATGACGCGCGCGATACGCTGACGCAGCGCGCGATCGGGCCGATGTCGACCCCGACCGTCCTGCTCGATGCGTCGCACCTGAAGCCTGGCGACATGGCCGGCCTGGGGCTACTCAATCTGCCCTATGCGACTTTGGGCGTCGAAAAACGTACCGACGGGCTCGACATCGTCCTCCATGACCAGCGCTCCGACAAGACGGTACGGGTGAAGATGACGGGGACGCGCATCTGGCTTCGTGCCGACTGCGATTTCCTCACCGAACGCGCGCGCTTCAGCTATTCGTTCGACGGCGTCACCTTTACCCCGATCGGTGAGCAGGTCGTGCTGGTCTATCAGACCTTCACCTTCCAGGGCGTTCGCTACGGATTGTTCAGCTACAATAGGACCGGCGCCGAAGGCGGGTTCGCCGATTTCGACAATATCCAAATCTATCAGCCGCATACCCGCGGCCTGATGCGACCCATTCCCTATGGCCGATCGATCCGGCTGACCTCGTTTCATGCGACGACCGGGCTCGCGGCCGGCGCTGCGGGCCTGGCTTCGGCAGTCCCGACGCGGTTCGAGGTCGTCGACCGCAAGTTGGGCCGCATCGCCCTGCAATCGGGCCGACGCTATGTTACCGTCGGCGCGAATGGAGAGGTGACACTCGTGGCCGGCCAGTCCGGCAAGGCGCAAAACTTCCAATGGATTGAAACGCCGACTGGAGAACTGGTGCTGATGTCGTTGGCGACCAACCGCTTCCTCCGCATCGATCCGAAGACCGGCAATATCCGAGCCGACAGCCCCGGCCCGATGCCGGACGATAGCGATGGCGCGCGCTTTATCTGGTCGGAATAGAAAGGGCGGCGCTGGCGCCCGTGTTGGCTTTCGTGCCGCTAGCCAATTCGGCTTTTTGGTGGCGAAGCCGCTCCCGATGCCGCGGCACCAACACCGGTCCGTAAACATGGGCGTTGGAAACTGGCGAGCCGTTTATCTTCACTCGGCCTGCCCCTCGCCCACCGGCATCACCAGCACCGGCTTGACCACCGATCCGTCGCTGGAGGCGGCGAAGGCGCGCTCAATCTCGGCGAAGGAATAGGTCCGGACGATCTTTTCCAGTGGCAATTCGCCGGCTCGATAATGATCGATGAGCCGCGGAATGAAGCGGCGCGGATCGATGCCGCCCTCGACCACCCCAACGACCCGTCGGCCGACAGCCATGATCGCGGAAGGATCGATCGAGATCGACCCGCCGGGCGGATAGGCACCAACCAGCGCAAGCGTGCCACGCGGCGCGAGCAGATCGACCGCTCGCTCCACCAATGCCGGAACGCCGGTCGTGTCGACGATATGGTCGAACGCGCCCGACAGCCGCTCGATCGCATCGGCGGTTTCCGTCGCGCCGAGGTCGCGCGCCAGATCGAGGCGCCCCGGATGGAGGTCGAGCACCGCGATTCTGCCCGCGCCGAGGATCCGTGCGGCCATCACTGCCGCCAGCCCGACCGCGCCGGCACCGAACACCGCTATCGACTGGCCGGGTTGCAGGCGCAGCGTTTCCATCACCGTGCCCGCGCCCGTCTGGATGCCGCAGCCGAGCGGCGCGAGCAGGTCGAGCGGGAGTGCGGGGTCGATCGGCACCACATTGTCGGCATGGGCGAGCGCCGAGGTGGCAAAGGCCGATTGGCCGAAGATGTTGCCTCCGACCGCCGCGCCATCGCGTCGGATATCGCCCTCGCCCGGCGTCCGCGCGCCGAGAAAATTGCGCGGGACGAACTCGTCGCAATAGCCGGGCTGATGATCGTCGCACGCCGCGCATCGGCCGCAACTGTGGAAGCTGAGCAGCACATGATCGCCTGGCGCGATCCCCTCGACCGCCGAACCCACCGCCTCGACCACCCCGGCGCCTTCATGGCCCAGCACCACCGGAAAGGGGATCGGCAACCCGCCGTCGCGCATCACCATGTCGGTATGGCAGACCCCGCAGGCGTGGATCGCGACCCGGACCTGCTCTGGACCCGGTGGATCGATGGTAACCGCGGTGAGCGTGAACTCGCCGCCGGGCGCCTCGACGATCGCAGCCTGGGCTGTCAGTCCTTCCATCGGATCAGAACCGGAAGCCGAACTTGGCATACCATTCACGTGGCCGGTTATAGCTTCCGAAGAAGACCCCCGCCGATACGTTCGATCCGCCCGAGGTGAGGTAGCGGCCGTCGGTCAGGTTGGTGCCGCCGACCGTCAGCGTCCAATGGTCGCCGGGCTCGCGATAGGTGAGGCTGGCATTGACCGTATTGGTCGTGGGCCGGAACAATAAATAGGTGCGTTGCGCGTCGTTCCACGCGCTGGTGGTATGGCTCCAGTCGGCGAGCAACACCAGCGCTCCGCCATTCCCCAGCCTGGTCTCATAGCGAGGGCTGAGGCTGATCTGCCATTTCGGCGTCTTGGGCAAGGACGCCCCTACCAGCGTTCCCGCCTGGAAAATATTGGCGCCGCCCACCGCAGCCGCGGCCGGGGACACATAGGTGTAATAGGCATCGGTGTAGCCGACCGATCCGTTGATCGTCAGGCCGGCCACAGGCGCTGCGACCATCTCCACCTCGAAGCCCTTGATCCGGGCATTGCCGGCATTGGCGATGGTCGGCGACGTCCCGATCTGGATGTTGAGCTGAATACCCTGATAGTCGGTCGTATAGGCGGCCGCGTTGAGCTGGAGCTTGTGATCGAACCAGGTCGATTTGACGCCAGCTTCCCAGGTCGTCGCCTTTTCCTCATCGAAACCCGGCGCGACATTGCCCTGCGGATTGGTCAGGCGCGTGGTCCAGCCGCCGGTCTTGTAGCCCTTCGACCAGCTGCCATAGAGCAGGATGTCCTTGGCGGCGTGGAGCTGGATGCCGACCTTGGGCGAGAAGTTGGTGAAGGTCTTGCGGTTGACGCCCGGCACATAGACGCGGACCGGATTGCTCGGATCGGGGAAGGACAATCCCTGTTGGCAAGTCACTGGCGCCAGCGGGAACGGGCCGTTGGGCGTGATGTTGCCATTGGCGTCGGAACAGCCGAACAATTTGTAGTTGAACCCGTTGAGCTCCTGCTGCCCGCCCTCGAATTGCTTGTTTTCGCGCGTGTAGCGCCCCCCCAGCGTGATTCCGATCAGGTCGATCGGGCGGAAATCCACCTGCCCGAAGGCGGCATAATTCTCGGTCTTGAGCGTGTTGGGACCGTCGACCTGGACCAGCCCTTCGGCGAAGGTGACATAATCATGCAGGTCGCCGGCTTCCTTGAAATAATAGGCGCCAAGCACATAGTTGAGTTTGTTGTCGAACGCCTTGCCGAGCAGCTGCACTTCCTGGCTGAACTGCCATTGGTTCATCTTGAAGCTGAGCTGCAGGAAGTTGAGCGGCGAGCCGTCGGCATCGAGACCGGCATTCCAATGGAGAGCGCGATACGCGGTGATCGACTTGATCGCGAAGTTCTTCGCCAGGTCGATATCGACGATGCCCGACACGCCCCAATTCTTCAGGTCGGAATAGCTGTTGCCGGTGGCGTAGCTGCGATTGGGATCTGCGGTGACGAAGCGGCTGTCCCATGGCAACCGGTCATTGTTGGGGTTGCCGTCGACATTGACGCTGGCCACGCTCGGCAGCTTGAATTGCGGGCTGTATTGAGTGCTCGTCACGCCGCACAGCGCCTGCGCGCCACGCGCGGCGATCTGCGCCGAGGTGGCGCCGATACAGAAATTGTACAGGCCCGCGAACAGGAAGCCGGTCGTGCCGGTTGGGTCGAAGGCCGTGCCTGGCAGATTGGTCGTGCCGGCAAAATTGCCCGGTACAGTTTCGGCGGTTCCCAGCAGCTTGTTCGCCGATGTTCCCTTGTCGCGGCTGTAATCACCCGACACGGTCAGTCGGACCGGGCCGCCATTGTCCCATTTGAGCTTGCCGCGCAGGTTGAAATTGTCATTGGCGCCTTCGCTCCGCGCGCTGTCATATCCCGCGGCGTCGAAAGCGGTGAAGGACGGCGAATTGTTCGCGCGCGCATCGGGATAGGGAATGCGCTTCAGATAGCCGTCGCGCGTCCGCACACCGAACGTCAGCGACGAAGACAGGCCGTCGGTAATCGGGATATCGACCGTGCCGCGCGCCTGGAGGAGGTTGAAGCTGCCGGTAGTGATGTCGCCGCTGACGCGGAAAGTCTTGCCCGGGTCATGCGTGACGATCGAGATCGCACCACCGATCGTGTTGCGGCCGAACAACGTGCCCTGCGGTCCCTTCAGGATCTCGACGCGCTCGACATCGGGCAGGTCCTGGTTGGCGCCGACCGTTCGCGCCAGATAGACGCCGTCGAGGTAGATGCCGACCCCCGGATCGATGTTGAACGCGAAATCGTCCGACCCGATGCCGCGGATATAGGCGGAGAGAACGGCGGTGGAGCCGGAAAAGGGCGTTCCCGCATCGAGATTGACGTTGGGCGCGATCGCCGACAGCTGCGAAATGCTGGTGACCGCGCGCTCCTTCAGCGTATCGGCGGTGAAGGCCGAAATCGCGATCGGCACGTCCTGCACATTCTCGGACCGCTTCTGCGCGGTCACGACGATATCGGGAATGCCGCTATTGGTCTCGACCTGGGCCGGGTCCGGCTGGGGTGGCGTCGCGGGCGCCGCTTGCGCATGCGCGAGCGACGGCAGGATGACGGTGGTCCCCAACAGGATGCCGATGATTGACGTGCGCAAAATTGTCCTCCCCTGAACCCGGCCGCTTCGAACGGTCTGAGGAAGCTTAGTAGCGCTCGCCGATCCCGTCGGCTTGGATTGGAGCGAATGGCGGCCATGGACTCACGCGAACCGAGCTGCCCCGGGAGAGGTGGGTTCAGCCGATTGTCTCGGGCCAGTATAGCCGTTCGGGATTTTCGATCAGCAGCTTGCGCTGCAGTTCGGCCGTCGGGGCGATGCGCGGGATCATGTCGACCAGCGCGCCGTCGTCGGGGATCGCGTCCTGCATATTAGGGTGCGGCCAATCACTGCCCCAGAGGGCGCGATCGGGATAATCGGCGACCAGCGGCGCGACGGCGGCGGCGAAATCGTCCCAGGGCGCTCCGGCAGGATCGAGCCGGTCGGGACAGGTTGCCTTGAACCAGATGTCGTCGCGGCTGTCGAGCAACCGGCGGAATGCTTGCATGTCGGCGCCATCGGGCCCCTGGGTGACATCCGGGCGCCCCATATGGTCGATTACCAAAGGCACCGGGATGGCATCGAGGAACGGCCGTAATTCCGTCAGGATATCGGCCTCGAAATAGACCACGACATGCCAATCCGGCGGCAGCCGCCGCGCTACGTCGAGGAACTTGTCCTTGGGCGCGTCGTCGACCAGCCGCTTGAGGAAATTGAAGCGGATGCCGCGGCAGCCGCCGTCGTGCAGCGCCTGCAACTCAGCTTCGCCAATGGCGGGGTCGACCACGGCGACTCCCCTCGCCTTGCCGTCCGATCGTGCGATCGCGTCCAACGTCGCGGCGTTGTCGGTGCCGTGGCAGCTCGCCTGAACGATCACGTTGCGGTCGAACCCCAGCCGGTCGCGCAGTGCGAACAGCATGTCCGGCCCGGCATCCTGCGGCAGATATTTCGCTTTGGCGCTGAACGGGAATTGCGCGGCCGGTCCGAACACGTGGCAATGCGCGTCGATCGCGCCGGGCGGGGGAACGAAATGCGGCGTCGAGGGCGATTCCGTCCAGCTGCGGATGCGCCCATTCGCGTCGAGAGTCATGCGAACACCTCGCCATCCATCAGCTTGCGAGCGGTGCGGAGCAACGCGGCGGTCGCGACCTGGCCGTTGTCGTCGAGCGTCAGCACGCAGCTCATTTCGCCGGTCGGGTGCTCGACCGACAGCGTCTTGACCGATCCGTCCGGAATAACAGCGACCGCGGCGGCGGGCGAGCCGGGAACCAGGCAGGCCGTGGCGACGCTGACCGCGCCCAGCACGCCGATCGTGGCATGCGCGCGATGCGGGATGAAGCTTCTGGCGGTCACCGCTCCACCATGTTTCGGCGGCGCCACCAGCATCATCTTGGGCACCGACTTCGCGGTCACATCGCCCAGGTTCATCAACGGCCCCGCCTTGAGCCGGATCGCCTCGATCCGCGCCTTGAGCGCGGTATCGCCGTCGAGCGTCTCGCGATCTTCATAGCCGGTCGCTCCGACATCCTCCGCCCGAAACACCACGCAGGGCATGCCGTTATCGATCAGCGTGCACGCGACGCCTTCGATCTCGTCGGTCGCGTTGCCGGTCGGCAGCAACGCGCCGCAGGACGACCCGGCGGTATCACGGAATTCGAGCGGGATCGGCGCCGCGGTACCCGGCACGCCATCGATCCGCGCCTCGCCATGATAGACCGGTGCGCCATCGCGCGTCCGCACGGTAGCAACCGCGATCTGCCCGGTATTCTCCATGAAGATCGCGACGCGGGTCTCCTCGCCGGCCGCCGCGACCAGACCGCGCTCGATCGCGAACGGACCGACCCCGGCGAGCATATTGCCGCAATTCTGCGCGTCGGTGACGATCGCCTGGTCGACGAACACCTGCAGGAACAGATAATCGACGTCGACACCGGGCCGGGTCGACCGCGAGACGACCGCGACCTTAGAGGTCAACGGATCGGCACCGCCCATGCCGTCGATCTGGCGCGGATCGGGCGATCCCATCACGCGCAACAGGAAAGCATCGCGTGCGGCGGGGTCGGCGGGCAGTTCATCGGCAAGGAAGAACCCGCCTTTCGACGTGCCCCCGCGCATCCACATGCAGCGGATGCCCTGACTGCCCGGGGCGGCCAAGTCACTCATATTTCAGCCCCATCGCCGCGAGCTTGCCGCGCATGTCGTAGATGTCGAGACCGAGCTCACCCGCCGCCAGCCGCTGGCGCTTGGATTCCTCATTCGCCTCGCGCGCCTGGGCCTGTTCGAGCACGGCGGCGGCATCGGCCCGCCGGACCACACACACGCCGTCGTCATCCGCCACGATCACGTCGCCTGGCTCGATCGCTGCACCCGCGCAGACGATCGGCACGTTGACCGATCCCAGGGTCGCCTTGACCGTCCCTTGCGCGAACACCGCCTTCGACCAGACCGGAAAACCCATCTGCGTCAGGTCGCGAACGTCGCGGACGCCCGCATCGATCACCAGCCCGCGGCAGCCCCGCGCCATCGCCGACGTCGCCAGCAAGTCTCCGAAATAGCCGTCCTCGCACGGACTGGTCGGCGCCAGCACCAGGATGTCGCCATCCTGCAACTGCTCGATCGCGACATGGACCATCCAATTGTCGCCCGGCGGCGCGGAGATCGTCACCGCCGACCCCGCGATCCGTGCGCCCGGCCAGATCGGCCGCAGCCGGCTCGCGAGCAGTCCGATCCGGCCCTGCGCTTCGTGCACCGTGGCGACGCCGGCATGCGCCAGGCCATCGATTACCGACGCGTCGGCGCGCGCGATGTTGCGAACCACTCGACCAGCCATGTCCACCTCGCCTCAAAACATTTCGCCGTCAGCGCTAGAGAAGGCGCTGGCGGGGCGGCATTCACAATTATCCCCCAGCGATAAGTTTTTGCTATGATCGCCGCCGATGACCAAGCCCTTCGATCTCAACATCCGGCATTTGCGAGCAATATCGGCGATCGTCCGCCACGGCAGCATGAGCGCCGCCGCCGAGGCCGTGAGCCTGTCGCAGCCCGCGCTGACCCAAGGCCTCGCCAAGCTCGAACGCCAACTCGGCGCGACGCTGTTCGAACGCCACCCCGACGGCATGTCGGCGACGGCCGAGGGTCGGCTGGCGAGCGAACGCGTCGATGCCGCGCTCAACCATCTGACCGTCGCCACCCGCGCCACCGCGCGAGGCGGCGCGCGCAGCTTCGCGCGGCCCGAATTGCTGATGACCGCGACGCAGCTGCGCGCGTTTCTTGCAGTAGCCGATGCCGGTAGCTTCGTCGGTGCAGCCGATGCCACGGGTCTGTCGCAGCCGGCCATTCATCGCGCGGTCCGCGATCTCGAACAGCTCTGCGCCACGCCGCTGGTCGAACGGCGCGGCCGCGGCGTCGCGCTGTCGCCATCAGGCACCAAGCTGGCCCGGGGAATCCGGCTGGCGCGGAGCGAACTCGCCGCGCTGATCGCGGAAGTCGCGGCCGAGCCTGAGGGCGGCGGCAGCGTGGTGGTCGGCGCCATGCCGCTCTGCCGCGCGCTGATCCTGCCAGCCGCGATCGCCCAGTTCACCCGCGACTATCCCGGGACGATGATCGACGTGGTCGAGGGATCGTGGCGCGAGCTGGTCGATCCGTTGCGCGATGGCGTGCTCGACCTGATGATCGGCGCGCTTCGCCCGGCCGCACCGCCCGATTGCGTGCAGATGCCGTTGATGATCGACCGGCTCGCGGTGATCGGCCGCGCCGGCCATCCCTTGGCGCGGGTCGAGCAGCCCTCGCTGGAGCAACTGGCCGGCTATCCGTGGATTGTCGGCCAGCCCGGGACGCCGCTCCGCCTGCAATGGGAAGCCTTGTTCGCCGGGCATCCCCGTCCCCGCGCACCGATCGAATGCGGATCGGTAATGGTCATTCGCGGCGTGCTCGCCGATGGCGACTTCCTGACCCTGTTGTCACCCGACCAGGTGGCGCTGGAAGTCGATGGCGGGATGCTCACGACCATCGGCCCGCGGCTGGAACACAGCACGCGCACGATCGGCATCACGACGCGCGATCACTGGCGGCCGACTCTGCCCCAGGCGCGCTTTATCGAATTGCTGCGCGCGACCATCGCCTGATCCGGACTTCAGGAATTCCGATAGCGATCCCGGCAAACCGATTGGGGCGTCGGCGGCCATAAAGGCTAGCGCTGGGCAATGGACGGAGGGATTGCCTTTATCGGGTTTGGCGAAGCCGGGCAGGCGTTCGCCGACGGACTCGGCGGCCCAGCCCGCGCCTATGACCGCAAGACCTATGTCGGCCCGACCCGCCGGGCCAAGCTGGACGATTACGCCCGGCTGGGCGTGCAGGGCGCATTGACCAACCAGGCCGCGGTCGAAGGCGCCGGGCTGATCCTGTCGCTGGTGACCGCGGACAAGGCGCTCGCGGCGGCCCGCGAAACCGCGCGCGGCATCGAGCGGGGTGCGGTCTATTGCGACATGAACTCGGTCGCGCCGCAGACGAAATGCGAGGCGGCGGGTGCGATCGAGCAAGCCGGCGCGCATTATGTCGACGTGGCGGTGATGGCACCGGTGCATCCCGCCGGGCGTGCCGTTCCGCTGCTGGTCAGCGGACCCCAAGCCGAACGGGCGGCGAAGGCTTTGGGCGCGACCGGCTTCGGCAATGTCCGCGTCATCGCCGGCGGCGTCGGTACCGCTTCGGCGATCAAGATGATCCGGTCGGTGATGGTCAAGGGGATCGAGGCGCTGACCGCCGAATGCGTACTGGCGGCCGAAGCGGCGGGCGTGCGCGACGAAGTCATCGCCTCGCTCGACGCCAGCTGGCCGGGCGCCAATTGGGGTCGCCGGGCCGATTACAATCTCGACCGGATGATGGTGCATGGCCTGCGCCGCGCGGCCGAGATGGAGGAAGTGGTGCGGACGCTGGACGCGCTCGGCACCGGATCGGCGATGAGCCGCGGAACGGTCGAGCGCCAGCGCGCGATCGGGTCGCGCGCGATGACGCCCGCTGCCACGCTCGACGCCAAGGTCGCGGCGTTGCTCGATCGTTCGAAGGACCAGGCTGCATGACATTGGTGATCGACTGCCACGGCCATTATACCACGGTGCCTGCCGCCCATAGCGATTGGCGCGAGGCGCAAAAGGCCGCGTTCAAGGAGGGCCGGACTCCGCCCCCCTACCCCGCCATCTCCGACGACGAGATCCGCGAAAGCCTGGAAGCGAACCAGATCCGGCTGATCCGCGAACGCGGCGCCGACATGACGATCTTCAGCCCGCGCGCTTCGGCCATGGCGCCGCATGTCGGCGACGAAGCGGTCGCGATGGCCTGGGCGCGGGTGAATAACGACCTGATCAAGCGCTGCGTCGATCTCTATCCGGATGTTTTCGCCGGCGTCTGCATGCTGCCGCAGAACCCGAAGGCGGATCTGACCGGGTCGATCGACGAACTCGAGCGCTGCGTCACCGAATTCGGCTTCATCGGCTGCAACCTCAACCCCGATCCCGGCGGCGGCCATTTCACCGCGCCGCCGCTGACCGACCGTTTCTGGTATCCGTTCTACGAGAAGATGGTCGAGCTCGACGTGCCGGCGATGATCCACGTCTCGGGCAGTTGCAATTCGGGGCTGCACGCGACCGGCGCCTATTACATCGCCGCCGACACGATTGCGTTCATGCAGTTGATCGAGGGCGACCTGTTCAGCGATTTCCCGACATTGCGCTTCATCATCCCACACGGCGGCGGCGCGGTGCCCTATCATTGGGGCCGCTATCGCGGTCTGGCCGATATGCTCAAGAAACCGGCGCTGGCCGGGCACGTCATGAACAACGTGTTCTTCGACACCTGCGTCTATCACCAGCCCGGCATCGACCTTCTCGCCAAGGTGATTGACAGCAAGAATATCCTGTTCGGCAGCGAGATGGTCGGCGCGGTGCGCGGGATTGATCCCCAAACCGGCCAATATTTCGACGATACCAAACGCTATGTCGACGCGCTGCCGATCAACGATAGCGAACGGCACGCGATCTTTGAGGGCAATGCCCGCCGCGTCTTCCCGCGCCTCGACCAGCAATTGAAGGAGAAGGGGCGATGAGCGAGCCCGAGGACATCCATTCGTACCTCGCCGAGTTGGACGACATTCCCGGCACGCGCGTGTTCACTGCAAAACGCGCGCGCCAAGGTTACCATATGAACCAGTTCGCGATGAGCCTGATGACGGCGGAAAATCGCGAGCGCTTCAAAGCGGACGAGCGCGCCTATCTCGACGAATGGCCGCTATCCGACGACCAGAAGGACGCCCTTCTGGCGCGCGATTACAATCGCTGCCTCGACCTCGGCGGCAATGTCTATTTCCTCGCCAAATTGTTCTCGACCGACGGGTTCAGCTTTGCCCAGGCGGTCTCGACGATGACCGACATGAATTTCGAGGACTACACCAAGATGATGGTCGCCGGCGGCCGCTCGCCCGAGGGCCAACGCTCGATCAAGGCCAACCAGCAAGACAAAGAAGGGAGCCGCTGAGATGGCGCGCATCACCGCCGGCGTCGCCTCCAGCCATGTGCCGCTGCTTGGCGTCGCTTCCGATTTCGGCAAGGATTCCGACGATTATTTCGCCCCGATCTTCGCCGGCTATGACTGGACCCGCGCCTGGGAACAGGCCGAACGGCCCGATGTCGTCATCCTGGTCTATAACGACCATGCTTCCGCTTTCGACATGAAGATCATTCCGACCTTCGCGATCGGCTGCGGCGAGCGCTACAGGCCGGCCGACGAAGGCTGGGGACCGCGTCAGGTGCCCGAGGTCGAAGGCCATCCCGATCTCGCCTGGCATATCGCGCAGAGCCTGATCCTCGACGAATTCGACATGACCATCATCAACGAGATGGACGTCGATCATGGCCTGACCGTTCCGCTGACGATGATGTTCGGCAAGCCCGATGCCTGGCCGTGCAAAGTCATCCCGCTGGCGGTCAACGTCGTCACTTATCCGCCACCCTCGGGCAATCGCTGCTGGGCGCTCGGCGAGGCGATTGCGCGCGCCGTCGCGAGCTTCCCGGAGGATCTGAATGTCCAGGTCTGGGGCACCGGCGGCATGAGCCATCAGCTTCAGGGTCCGCGCGCGGGGCTGATCAATCCCGAATGGGACAATCGCTTCCTCGACGGGCTGATCGGCGAAAGCGACCATCTGCGCCGCATCCCGCATATCGAGTATCTCCGCGAGACCGGGTCCGAAGGGATCGAGATGGTGATGTGGCTGATCATGCGCGGCGCTCTGGGCAAGCGCACCCGCGCGCTGCACCGCCATTATCACGTGCCGTGCAGCAATACCGCGATCGGCCATATCGTGCTGCGGCCCGACAATGGCGAAGGCTTGGATATGACCGGCGGTGACTACCACGCGGCGCTGACGGCCGAATAGCGGCCTCCCCGCCCAGATTCCGATCAGGAGACACGCATTGACGCTTCGTATCGCCCTCGCCGGCGCCGGCGCTTTCGGCGAGAAACATTTGGACGGCTTGGCCAAGATCGACGGGGTCGAGGTGATCTCCCTGGTCGGCCGCCGGCTCGAACCGACCCAGGCGATCGGAGCCAAATACGGCATCGGCCATGCCACCACAGAATTGGCCGAAACGCTCGATCAGCCGGGGCTCGACGCCGTCATCCTGTGCACGCCGACCCAGATGCATGCCAGCCAGGCGCTGCAATGCCTCGACGCGGGCAAGCATGTGCAGGTCGAGATTCCGCTGTGCGACAATCTGGCCGACGGCGAAGCAGTGCTGCGCAGGCAACAGGAAACCGGCCTGATCGCGATGGTCGGCCACACCCGTCGGTTCAATCCCTCGCACCAATATATCCATCGCAAGATCGCGGCCGGCGAGCTCGCCGTCCAGCAGATGGACGTGCAGACCTATTTCTTCCGTCGCCAGAACATCAATGCCAAGGGTGAGGCGCGGAGCTGGACCGATCATCTGTTGTGGCATCATGCCGCGCACACGGTCGACCTGTTCGCCTATCAGGCGGGACCGATCGTCCGGGCGAATGCAATCGAGGGGCCGATCCATCCCGAGCTGGGCATCGCGATGGACATGTCGATCCAGCTCAAGGCCGAAAGCGGCGCGATCTGCACCTTGTCGCTGAGCTTCAACAATGACGGGCCGCTCGGCACCTTCTTCCGTTATATCTGCGACAACGGCACCTGGATCGCCCGCTATGACGACCTCGTCACCGGCAAAGAAGAGCCTGTCGACGTGAGCAAGGTCGACGTGTCGATGAACGGCATCGAGTTGCAGGACAGGGAATTCGTTGCCGCCATTCGCGAGGGCCGCGAACCCAATGCCAGCGTAGCGCAGGTCATGCCGTGCTACCGCGTCCTCGACGCGCTCGAGAAGCAGCTCGCCGGATCGTGACCACGCGGCGAACGCAGGTCGCGATCGTTGGTGGCGGACCTGCAGGCTTGTTGCTGGGCCATTTGCTGCGCGCCGAGGGAATCGACTGTCTGATCGTCGAGCGCCAGACCCGCGCGCATGTCGAAGCGCGCATCCGCGCGGGCGTGCTGGAGACGCTGACGACCGATCTGCTCGGCCGGCTCGGCGTGGACGCAGGCTTGAAAGCGCATGGCATCCGGGAAGAGGGTTTCAACCTGGCCGACGGTGAGCATGTGATCCGCATCGACATCACGCGGCTGACCGGCAAGCATGTCGTCGTCTACGGCCAGACGGAAATGACGCGCGACCTGATCGCGGCGGCGTCCGAGCGGCAGCTGGAGATCGTGTTCGAGGCGGGCGAGGTCGCGATCCACGATCCCGACAGTGACGCCCCTTCGATCAGCTATACCAAGAACGGGATCGTCCATCGTGTCGACTGCGCGTTCATCGCCGGCTGCGACGGCTTTCACGGACCGTCGCGCAAGGCGATACCGGCCAGCCCGGAACGCGTTTTCGAACGGGAATATCCGTTCGGCTGGCTCGGCATCCTCGCCGATGTCCCGCCATGCCATCCCGAGCTGATCTATTCGAACAGCGACCGCGGCTTCGCCCTCGCGTCGATGCGTTCGGCGACGCGCAGCCGCTATTACATCCAGGTCCCGTCGAGTGAACGGCTGGACGATTGGCCCGAAGACCGGCTGTGGGACGAACTCGAACGGCGCTTCGCCCCGCTCGCGGATCATCCGGTGACGCGCGGGCCCGCACTCGAAATGTCGATCGCGCCACTCAGGTCCTATGTTTTCGAAACGATGCGGCACGGCCGCCTGTTCCTGGCTGGCGACGCCGCACATATCGTCCCGCCGACCGGGGCCAAGGGATTGAACCTCGCGGCATCCGATGTCGCCTATCTGTCGGACGCGCTGATCGGGTTTTTCGGACGCGGCGACGAGCGCGGATTGCTGGACTATCAAGCAAGGGCGCTAGCCCGGATCTGGAAAGCCGAACGGTTCAGCTGGTCGCTGACCAAGCTGATGCACCGCTTTCCCGAGGACGGAGCGTTCGAGCGCCGGATGCAAAAGGCCGAGCTCGATTATCTCGCCGGGTCGCCGGCGATGCAGACCGCGATCGCCGAAAATTACGTGGGACTGCCGCTTTAAGACCATCTTGCTGAGACGGCGCTATCGCGTCGGCCACCTCTCGAAATGTATGCCAAACAAACTATTTCGCGTCATCCAACCGCAGCTTGACCAGCATCAGCGCGAGCGCCGCGACAAGCGACCCCGTTCCCAGCCCGATCGCGACTCCCGCCAGCGGCAGCCCCGCATTGAACAACAGGCCGGCCAGGATCGGCGACAGCGCCGCCCCGCCTCGCCCGACGCCGATCGCGAACCCGGTACCGGTCGCGCGCACATGGGTCGGAAATGCCCGGGCGAAGATCGTATAGAGCCCAACCACGGCGCTGTTGGTGAACAGCCCCGACGCGCAGGCCAGCATAGCGAGGCCGGACAATGAGCGCACGCCCGCGGCGCCGAACAAGGCGACCATCACCGACGAGACCAGCAGTACGCCGATCGTCATCGGCTTCAACGCGAAGCGCTGGGCAAATAGCCCGAATACCGCGCCGCCAACCGCACCGCCGACATTCGCCCACACCAGCACGCCGGCGGCCTGGGCCGGCGCGTGCCCGAGATCGACGACGATCTTGGGCGCCCATTTGAGAATGAAGTAGAAGCTGACGATATGCGCGAAATAGGCGAGCGTCAGCAGCAAGGTCGTGGCCCGAAGGCCCGGCTTGAGAATGTCGATCAGCGACGCGCGGTCTTCGTCCGGCGAAACCGTGGGAAGCGCATCGACCGGCGCGTGCCCCATTCGGGCCAGCGTCGCGTTGACGCGATCGAGCGCGCGCGGCGGGCGGCGCGAAATCAGGAACTGGACCGGTTCCGGAACGAGGAACCAGACCAACGGCACGAAGCATGCGGTGACGATCGCGCCGAATTCGAACACCGCGCGCCAATCGCTTCCCTTGAGCAATTGGGCGGCGATGGAGCCGCCCAGCACCGCGCCGATCGGATAGCCGATCACCATGATCGCGAGCGAGAGATTGCGGCGGCGCCGGTTGGCGAACTCGGCCGCGACCGCGTTGATCGCGGCAAGCATTCCACCGATGCCGAGCCCGGTTATCACGCGCCAGACCGACAAGGTGACGATGTCGTGCGCGGTGGTGACCATGAACATGCCCGCCGCCATCGCCACCAGGCAGCCGAGGATCGTCCGCCGTCGTCCGATCCGGTCGGCGACGCCGCCGAGCAGCATCGATCCCACCGCCATGCCGATCAGTTCCATCGACAGCACCACGCCCAGCGCGGCGCGGTCGATTCCCCATTCGGTGGCGATTCCGGGTGCGGCAAAGCTGATCGACAGCACGTCGAATCCGTCGAGCGCATTCAACCCTACGGTGATCGCCACCGCCGCGATCTGAAGCGCGCCCATCGGCGCCTCATCGATCGTGATGCGCGGATCCTGATGTTTCACGCCGTCCTCCTCCCTTTTTTCGGTCGACCACGCGGAACAAGAAATTTCGTCCGTCCCGACAGCGTCCGCCCGCATATTATTTGTATGTTAGACTAACGAATTATAAGGCCGATGCGAACGTAAAACCTCGCTGGGCGGAGCGTAGCGGCCAGGCACCCTAGAACCAATAGGCGATCGCGCGCATCTCGATCGAGGCGCGCGGCACCGCATCGGCCGGACATTGGGGATCGTCGAACGCGACATGCGGCACCGAATGTGCGCGGTCGGGATCGCTGTCATTGGTCTTGAACACGATGACCTCGTCGCGTGTGAGATCCGGAAACCAATGCCAAAGATGCGCCGGCGAATGGGTGACGACCAGCCCCTCGAATGACCAGGCTATTTCTCCGTCCTGGTCGAACATCGCGTCCGCCGGCAGCAGGTCGGCGGCCGCGACGCTACGCGCGTCGCACAAGGCAAGCGGCACGTCCTGAGGCGCCGGCGAGAGCGCGCGCCAGACGTTGTAATGCGCGATCCTCCGCGGTTCGTCGGCACCGGCGGGTAGTGACCGTACGCCGAACTGCACCGCGGTGGCATCGGATACATCGACATGGGCGAATCGTGCCGGCTTCGAATTGTCGAGCGCACCGGAAAGCGTCGAGCGCTCGGCGAACCGCAACACGCCCGTCCCGGTCACCACAACCTCGTCCGCGCCCGACACGCGCCGCACCAATTCGGCTATCTCTTCGGGATGCACCCGTTTCACCTCGGCCGCGTCCGCAAAGTCGGTCACGACACTGCGATGCGGCACCAGCGCGAACCCTTCGCCGTCCAGAGTGGCCCCGATCTCCCGCGCATTGCGGATCGCCATCGGGCGGGGATCGAGGATGACGGTGTCACGGCTCGAATCATTGGCGAAATACCGCATCCGCTCCGTGCTGCGGGCGACATAGTTGATACCGACCTGCATTGAGCACCTCTCCAAAAACGGCCCGTGCCATCGAGTCCGCCGATGCTGCAATTTTTTTGCGCAGCATGAGGCGCTTAGCGGGGCGCCCCACAAAGGCTACATCATCGGCCCAACGGCAAAAGAGTGGCAATTATAGGGGTAGTCCTACTACTCCTTGTCAAGCGATCAATCGTATGTCCTACTAACAATACGCACCCATGAAGGTGCGCACGGGTGGCACGCTTTCCGGGAGGGGGAGCGAGGCGACACCGTATCAGGAGAGGATTTACGATGCAGAACCCCATTCGTTCGCACGCCTCATTGGCATTGTTGACCGGCGTTTCAGCAGCGGCATTATTGTGCGCAGCACCAGCCCTTGCCCAGGACGCGAACGCCTCGTCGCCGAGCACGGCCCCCGCGCCGCAAACGGCAACACCCCCCGCACCTCAGCCGCCCGCCCAGAACGATGCGTCGGGCTCGCCGGACATCATCGTCACCGCGCAGTTCCGCAAGGAACGGCTGCAGGACACGCCGCTCGCGATCACTGCGGTGAACGCCGCCCAGCTCGAAGCGAAGAGCCAGACCAACCTCGCCCAGATGGCCGACGCGGCACCCAACGTGTCGCTCAAGCCGCAAGGCGCCTCGTTCGGTCCGTCGATTTCCGCCTCGATCCGCGGCGTCGGCCAGAACGACTTCAACCCGGCCTATGAACCGGGCGTCGGCATCTATATCGACGATGTCTATTACCCGCAGCTGACCGGCGCGGTGTTCGACCTGCTCGACGTCGACCGGGTCGAGATCCTGCGCGGTCCGCAAGGCACGCTGTCCGGGCGCAATTCCGAAGGCGGCGCGATCAAACTCTATTCGAAGATGCCGAACGGCGAAACCAGCGGCTATGTCGAGGCAACCTATGGCTCGCGCAATCGGATCGGCCTGCGCGCCGGCGCCGACTTCAAGCTGACCGACACCTTGTTCGGCCGCGTTTCCGGCGTGTTCAAACAGCAGGACGGCTTTGTCGACCGGATCGATTATGGCTGCGCCAACCCAGGCAGCGGGGTTCCCGCGACGCAAGCGGCTGGCCATTGCAAGATCGATAAGCTCGGCGGCATCGGCTATCAGGCGGTCCGCGGCATTCTGCGCTGGGAACCGAGCAGCCAGCTCGATGTGACCGTGATCGGCGACTATACGCATGACGAACACACGATCGCCGGCGAAGTGTTGCTGGGGGTGCAGACGGTCAATAACCCCAACGTCAATCCGGCACCGGGCGTGCCGTACGACAGCCGCTTCATCTGCGGACGCTTCTGCAATTATATCACCGTCGGGCAGCCGGCGGCGACCTGGGCCGGGCCAGTGGCGCCCGGCGTCCCCATGGCGGCGACGCAGGGTAACGACCGCAGCCTGTACGATGGCTGGGGCGTTTCGGGTCAGATCAACTACCGACTGAGCGAGGCTATCTCGCTCACCTCGATCACCGGCTATCGCAAGTTCGACACGCGTTTCGATTCGGACGATGATTTGTCGCCGGCGAATATCGGCTTTGGCCGTAACCGGCTGAAGAACTGGAGCCTGAGCGAGGAATTGCGGCTGAGCGCCAAGCTGGCCAAGGGCATCGACCTGACCGTCGGCGGTTATTACTTCAAGCAGAAGTCGGTCTACGATTCACAGCAGGATTTGCGCTACGTCGTGATCCCGCTGCAATTCCTCCAACCCGATCCAACCGAGGCCGAGGCCAAGGCGTTCTTCGCGCATCTGTCCTGGGAAGCGTTCCACGGCTTCACGCTCAGCGGCGGCGTCCGGTACACCGACGAGTCCAAGGACCAGACCTATTACCGCCTGAACTACAACGGCACGGTCAATGCCTTCCTCGATCCGGTCGGCGCGATCTACGGGATCGGCTATTCGGGACCGGATACGATCGATTACAACGGCAACGGCAATACCGCCGAGACCGTCACCGCGCTGTCGGGACTGACCGCCAAATATAAGGCGAAGCGCTGGGACTATCGGATCGCGGCCGACTACCGTTTCTCTCCGGAGTTGATGGTCTATGCGTCCTTCTCCACCGGCTTCAAGGGCGGCGGCAGCAATCCGCGGCCGTTCAACGCGCAACAGGTGATCTCCTTCCAGCCTGAAGAGCTGCGCGCCTATGAAGTCGGCTTCAAGAGCGACCTGTTCGACCGCAAGGTCCGCTTCAACGTTGCCGGTTTCATCAACGATTATACGAACATCCAAATCCCCGTGCTCACCTGCCCAACCGCACCATGCGCCGCACGGCTCAATGCCGGGGCCGGCAAGATCAAGGGGTTCGAGGCCGAATTGTCGCTATTCCCGGTCCAGGGTTTGGCGATCGACGCGTCGCTTAGCTATTTGTCGTTCAAATATGATGCGAGCAGCTTGAATCCGGCGGCAGCCTATCCGACCAATCCGGGCGGCGTCGTGGCCAACGATCCGCCGACCGTGCCGCCATGGAAGTTCAGCGCGGGTGCCCAATACAAGATCGAGATGGGCAGCGCCGGCAGCATCACGCCGCGCATCGACATGACCTATCAGGACAAGCAATATACCGGACCCACCGTGATCGGTGCGACGCGGATCCTGAACTTCATCCCCTCTTATACCCTGGTCAACGCACGGCTGACCTGGGCCAATGAGAAGGGAGACCTCAGCGTCTCGCTCGAGGCGCAGAATCTCTTCGACAAATATTATCTGCTGACGATCTTCGATCTGCGCGGCGCCGGCGCCGGCTTCCGCAAGGGTCGGCCGGGATCACCGCAGGAATTCGCGGTGACGATCAAGAAGAAGTTCTGAGGCAATTACAAGGCGAACGCGGCAGGGCCGGCATGACTGTCCCTGCCGCGTATCGCGAGGAACGAAGCGACATGGCGGAAACAGCGAGCGTCACTCTCTATCATTGGGAACCCAACGCCAATTCGGGCAAGCCCATGCTGACCCTGTTCGAGAAAGGCGTGACGTTCGAGAGCCATTATCTCGACCTGCTGAACTTCGACCAGCACAAGCCCGATTATCTCGCGATCAATCCGCTCGGCACGATCCCGGCCATGACTCACGGCGACCTCGTGCTGACCGAATCGACCGCGATCATGGAATATGTCGATGAGGCATTTCCCGGTCCACGGCTGATGCCCGACTCCGCTGTCGACAGCTGGCGCGTACGCTGGTGGATGAAGTTCATGGACCAATGGCTCGGGCCGAGCTTCTCGATGATCGGCTGGAGCGTATTCGTCGGCCCGTCGGTGCGCAGCCGCGACCCGGCGGAGCTGGACGCGGCGATCGAGCGCATCCCGCTGCCCGAGCGCCGCATCGCCTGGCGAAAAGCGATCAGCGGCGCGTTTTCGGCGGAAGAGATGGCCGAATCGCAACGCCGCGTCGCGGTCGGCATCGGCTTGCTCGAACAAGCGCTCGGCCAGCGCGAATGGCTCGCGTCGGACAGCTACAGCCTTGCCGATATCAACGGGTTCAACCTGGCTTACGCGCTGCCTTTGTCGCAGCCGCATTTGTCCAATGACGAGCTCACGCCCAATATCATGCGCTGGTTGCGGGCGATCTATGCGCGGCCGGCGACCAGATCGTGCTGGGCACTCGGCCGCACCGACATGGCCAGGCGCGTCACGATTCTGGAAGGGGAACCGGCATGACGACCACCCTTTATCACGGCGAACCCAACGGCCCCTCTTTGACCGTTCTGGCGGCCCTGTTCGAGAAAGGCGCGGACGCCGCGCTCGAGCGGATCGATCTTGCCTCGGGAGAGCGCCACAGCGCGCGCGTGCCGCACGCGATGGAAGTGGATCATTCGATCGAGGGCGAAGGTCCAATATTGGTGGTCGACGGTATCCCGATGGCGGACAGCGTATTCCTCGCCTGCTATCTCGACGACGTTGGCCCCGGACCGGCGTTGCGCCCGCGCGACCCCTATGACCGCTGGCGGATGATGACCTGGTGCCGCTACATCGTCGAGCGAGTCGCACCGGCTGCGTCCTATCTGGGAGTCGAGGCGAGTCCGCCCACGCGTATTCCCGAACGCATCGCCAGTGTCGATCTCGCCGAGCGCTGGAGCGATGCCGTTATGGGGCGGATCGACGATGCCAGGCGCGCCGATAGCCGCGGCAAGATCGTCGAGGCGGTCGAACGGATCGAGCGCGAATTGAGCGACGGCCGCGACTGGCTGATCGACGCATTCTCGATCGCCGACCTGGAAAGCTATGCCTGGCTCGCCGGGATGACCGAGCTCGTTCCCGAGGCCTTTGCCGACCGCCCGCGTACCGCCGCGTGGCTGGCGCGGGTCAAGGCGCGGCCCGCCGTGGCACGCGCGCTCGCACTGGCGACCAGCGTCGCGCCCGAACGTATCTGGGCGCCCGGCCCCGAGATCAATCGCTGGGGCTGATCGCGTGTCGATCGTCATCTCTGGAGGAAGGCACCGAATGGCTTCGGCACTGCAGCGTACCAATTTCATAGTCCTGTTCGCCGCCGGCATGGCATTGGCGGCCGCCGGTTGCAGCCGCAACGCCGGCAGCGAGAGTGGAGAAACGAGTGGCGGCGTCGATGCGGCGCGCATTACCGCGGCGGCTCCCGACCAATGGCTCTCGACCGGCCGAACCTATGACGAACAACGCTTCAGTCCGCTCGACGCGATCAACACCGGCGACGTCGCCAAGCTGGGACTTGCCTGGTCCACCGATCTCGACACCGCGCGCGGCCAAGAGGCGACGCCGCTGTTCGTCGATGGCACGCTCTACGTCTCAACCGCCTGGAGCATGGTCAAGGCCTATGACGGCCAAAGCGGCAAGTTGCTCTGGTCGTACGATCCCCAGGTGCCGCGCGAGACTTTGGTCAAGACCTGCTGCGACGCGGTCAATCGAGGCGTGGCGGCATGGGGCGACAAAGTGTTCGTCGGCACGCTCGACGGGCGGCTGATCGCGCTCGATCGCGCCACCGGCAAGCCGGTCTGGTCGGTAGTCACGGTCGATCAGAGCAAGTCCTACACCATCACAGGCGCGCCGCGCGTGGTCGACGGGCTGGTACTCATCGGCAATGGCGGCGCCGAGTTCGGCGCGCGCGGCTATGTCACTGCCTATGACGCGCAGACCGGCGCGCAGCGCTGGCGGTTCTACACCGTCCCTGCCCAGCCCGGCACGGAACAACAACCCGATTACCTCAACAAAGCCGCCTCGACCTGGTTCGGCGAATGGTGGAAGCAAGGCGGCGGGGGCACGGTCTGGGACTCGATGGCGTACGATCCGGCGCTCGACCTGCTCTATATCGGCGTCGGCAATGGCTCGCCCTGGAACCAGGCCTATCGGTCGGACGGCAAAGGCGACAATCTCTATCTGTCGTCGATCGTCGCCATCCGGCCCAAGACCGGCGATTATGTCTGGCATTACCAGACCACGCCGGGCGACAGCTGGGACTTCACGGCGACGCAGCACATCATCCTCGCCGACCTCACCATCAACGGTCAGAAGCGCAAGGTGCTGATGCAGGCACCGAAAAACGGCTTCTTCTACGTGCTCGACCGCACCAACGGTCAACTCATCTCCGCCAAGAATTTCGTGCCGGTCAATTGGGCGACCGGTATCGACATGAAGACCGGCCGTCCGATCGAAACGCCCGAGGCGCGCTATTACAAGACCGGAAAGCCGTTCATCGGCTCGCCGGGCGCCGGCGGCGCGCATAGCTGGCAGCCGATGGCCTTCGATCCCAAAACCGGCCTGGTCTTCATTCCGGCCAATATAGCCGCTTTCCCCTACTTCCCGGCAAAGGACTGGAAGGCCGCCAAGCTCGGCTTCAACGTCGGCGTCGACATGGGCGCCGCGGCGATGCCAGCCAATCCCCAGATCCGCGCGGCGGCGGCACAGGCGACGACCGGTGCGCTGATCGCCTGGGATCCGGTCGCGCAGAAGGAACGCTGGCGCGTCTCCTATAAAGGGCCCTGGAATGGCGGCCTGCTCGCCTCGGGCGGCGGCCTGGTCTTCCAGGGCAATGCCACGGGCGAGTTCGCCGCTTATGGCGCCGCGGACGGCCGCAAATTATGGTCCTTCCCGGCCCAGACCGGGGTGATCGCCGCGCCGATCAGCTATTCGATCGGTGGCGAGCAATATGTCGCCGTGCTCGCCGGCTGGGGCGGCATCTGGGCGCTCGCCCCCGGCGTTCTGTCGGACAAGAGCGGGCCGAGCCGCAACATCAGCCGCCTGCTGGTGTTCAAGCTCAACGGATCGGCGACGTTGCCGGCCGCGCCGCCCCTCAACAAAACGCCGCTCGATCCGCCCGCTTCTACCGCGCCCCCCGCAGCCATCGCCGCTGGCGGCGAACGGTTCGGGCGCTTCTGCGGGACGTGCCACGGCGATGCCGCGGTCGCCGGCAGCCTCGTCCCCGACCTCCGCCATAGCGGCGCGCTCAACGACGCCGCGACCTGGCGCCAGATCATTTATGAGGGCGCGTTGAAGGACAATGGCATGGTCAGCTTCAAGGCAGTGATGACGCCCGAGGAGATCGAGACGATCCGTGCCTATGTCATCAAGCGGGCCAATGAGGACAAGGCGCTGGAGAAGGCATCGGGAAAATGAAGAAAAGCTAGTCGATATTGTATCAATGGCATACAATATCGACTATGCGCTGCGGGGCGGAGTCGATCGTTAGCGATTGGTCGCCACGCGTCTGAGGAGAGTTCATGCCCATCGATCCCAGCAAGGTCGTCGCCATCGACGTCCACGTCCATGCCGAGGTGTCGTGCCACGACCCCGAGGATCCGGTGATGGCCAAATTCTTCGACGCGGCGTCGGCCTATTTCAAGGCAGATCGCAAGCGGCCGACCATCCCGGAAACGATCGACTATTACCGCGCGCAGAATATCGCCTTCTGCCTGTTCACGGTCGATTGCGAGAGCGGCATCGGCGCCAAGCGCATCAGCAATTACGAAGTGGCCGAGCTCGCCGGGCAGCATGACGACATTGTCATCCCCTTTGCCTCGATCGATCCGCGCAAGGGCAAATACGGCGCGCGCGAGGCGCGCGATCTGGTCGAGAATTACGGGGTCAAGGGCTTCAAGTTTCACAGCATCATGCAGGATTGCCACCCGGCCGACCGCGTCGCTTATCCGATCTACGAAGTGATCGCCGAATACGGGCTGCCGGCGATCTTCCACACCGGCCATTCGGGCATGGGCACAGGAATGCGGGGCGGCGGCGGCGTCCGTCTGAAATATGGCCAGCCGATGCTGGTCGACGACGTCGCGGTGGATTTCCCCGACATGAAGATCATCCTGGCCCATCCGAGCTGGCCATGGACCGACGAGAGCCTGTCGATGGCGCTGCACAAGGACAATGTCTTCATCGACCTGAGCGGCTGGTCGCCCAAATATTTCCCCAAGCAAGTGATCCAATACGCCAACACCCAGCTCAAGCATAAGATGATGTTCGGTTCGGACTGGCCGCTGATCCGCCCCGAGAAATGGATCGACGCCGCCAAGGAGGCGGGTTTCCGCGACGACGTGCTGCCGCTGATCATGAAGGACAATGCGGTGCGCGTGCTGGGCTTGGGATGACGGGAGCGCCCGCCGCGTGCCGGACGACGGCACCCCAACAGGCTCACCCTTTGAAGGCAGATCGATGGCGCTGAAACTCTATCATGCCGAACCGCTTGCCAATTCGCTCAAGTCGATGGCCCCCTTGTTCGAGAAGCAGCTCGCTTTCGAGAGCATCTATGTCAATCTTCACAAGTTCGAGCAGCACGAATCCTGGTTCCTGGCGATCAACCCCGAGGGCCAGGTGCCCGTGCTCGACCATGACGGGACGATCGTGACGCACTCCACCGTCATCAACGAATATCTCGAGGATGCCTTTCCCGATGCACCGCCGCTCCGGCCGAACACGCCTACGGGCAATGCGCGGATGCGGTATTGGAACAAGTTCGTCGACGAGCATGTGATGAACCATGTCTCGATGCATGGCTGGCACCGGTTGGTTGGCGTGATCGCGCGCAAATTGGAGACAGGCGAGTTCGAACAACTGATGGAGCGTATCCCCCTGCCCGACCAGCGCAGGAAATGGATGGCGGCGCGCTCGGGCTTTTCCGACGCCCAACTGGCCGACGCCACCGTCAAGACCGAATATGCGGTGGACAAGGTCGAGCGGCAGCTCGACGGCAATCCCTGGCTCGCCGGCGAGAGTTTCACGCTTGCCGATATCAACTTCTATTCGCATTGCGGCATGATGGTCGAACGGATGTTCCCCGAGATGGAAATCGCCAAACGCGCGCCGCGGCTGGTCGAGTGGCGCGATCGCGTGACGGCGCGCCCGGCGATGCAGCAGGCGCTGAACATGCCGGACCATACCGAACCTGGTTTGCGCACCTGGTCGGGACACGCCCGCTGATGCTGGCCGAGATCGTCGACGGACGCGCGCTCGCCCGCAAGGTGGTGGAGGATGTCCGTGCGGGCATGGCCGCGCTGGATCGCGCACCGGGACTGGCCGTCATACTGGCCGGCGACGATCCGGCGAGCCACGTCTATGTCAATGGCAAGGTCAAGCTGGCGCGCGAGATCGGCTTCAACGCCGAGGTCGTGCTGCTGCCGGCCGACACGACCGAGGAGCGCGTCCTGACCGAAGTCGCGGCGCTCAACGCGCGCGACGAGATCGACGGCATCCTGGTCCAATTGCCGCTGCCCGATGGCATCAACACCTTGCGGGTCATGGCGGCGGTCGATCCGGCAAAGGATGTCGATGGCCTCCATGCGCTCAACGCGGGGCGACTGAGCCAGGGATCGGGCGGGTTGATCCCCTGCACGCCGCTCGGCTGCATGAAGATCATCCGGTCGCTCGTCCCCGACCTGACCGGCAGCCATGCGGTGGTGATCGGCAGCTCGAACATCGTCGGCAAGCCGATGGCGGCGTTGCTGCTCGATGCGCGCGCCACCGTGACCCAGACCCACATCCATACCCGCGACACCCAGTTCATCTGCCGCGGGGCGGATATATTGGTCAGTGCGGTCGGCAAGCCCGGGTTGGTGCGCGGCGACTGGATCAAGCCACGCGCGATCGTCATCGACGTCGGCACCACTCGCGTCGCCAAGCCCGAGGTCGGCCATCGCATTGTCGGCGACGTCGTGTTCGAGGAAGCCAAGCACGTGGCTGGCGCGATAACCCCGGTTCCCGGCGGTGTGGGACCAATGACGATCGCCTGCCTGATGGAGAACACGCTGACCGCCGCCCGTGCACGCGTCGAGGCGCGGCGATCGGGCGCAAGGCGGTCAGTCGCCGAAGAAGTTTAGCTCGAGCAACACCCCGTCCGGATCGTGGACGAACAACTGCCGCAGACCGGCGGCAGCCACCGTATTGATGCGATGATCGAGCGCCATCGCCGCGACCCGGGCAAGCATGGCATCGTAGCCGCTGCAGCGGAGCGCGATATGGTGCAGCGCGCCTGTCGGCGCCGGCGCCATGTCGCGATCGAACACGCGCGGTGCGCCCAGCCCGTTGATATGGAGCACCGCCCGCTCGCCTTTATCGTACATCCAGCGCGCCGTCGCGCGCGTCAGCGGCGGCGGCGCGGGCCGCGACTCGAGTTCCAGCAGCTCATGATAAAAGGCTTCCGCACGATCGAGATCGCGGGTCACGATGTTGAAATGATCGAGCGCTTCGACGGCCATGCCCTTCTCCTCGACACGGCGATCAGCTTCGTCCCAAACCGCGTAGTTCACAAGTACGCAAGACGCACGGCCTTCCGTGGCGCTCTCGATTTGGCGACGCGCGAAAATTGTTTGCCTTACATACAAAATTTCCTATGATCCGCGCCAAGCTTTTGCCACCCGCGAGAGGCGAGCAAAGCACAGCGACAGCGCGGCTGCGGTAGCGGCCGCCGGAAAACGGGAGTGGATCGATGGCCGACAATCTGGAAACCGTGCTGCAGCGGAATGGCAACATCGTCGACATGCTGCGCAATTCGCAGCTGGGCGCCTATGTCTATCCGGTCGTCGCGCCCGAATTCCACAATTGGCGATCCGAACAATGGGCCTGGCAGCATTCGGCGGTATTGTTCGACCAGTCGCACCACATGGTGAACCTGTATTTGCGCGGCAAGGACGCGCTGAAGCTGCTCACCGACACGATGATCAATTCGCCCAAGGGCTGGGAAGTCGGCAAGGCCAAGCAATATGTGCCGACCACGCCTTATGGCCATGTCATCGGCGACGGCATCATTTTCTGGCTGGCGCCGGAAGAATTCTGCTACGTCGGCCGCGCGCCGGCATCGAACTGGCTACGCTATCACGCCGCGACCGGCGGCTATGACCTGGATGTCGAGCTCGACGACCGCTCGCCGATGCGCCCAATGGGAAAGCCGGTCACCCGGTCGGTCTGGCGTTTTCAGATCCAGGGGCCGAGCGCTTGGGCTATCATCGAAAAGCTCAACGGCGGCCCGCTCGAAAAGCTCAAATTCTTCAACATGAGCACGATGACCATTGCCGGCCGAGAGGTGCGCACGCTCCGCCACGGAATGTCGGGCGCGCCGGGCCTGGAAATCTGGGGTCCCTATGCCGAGCAGGAAGAGATCAGGGCGGCAATCCTGGACGCGGGCAAGGAATTCGGCATCGTGCCGTGCGGCAGCCGCGCCTATCCGTCGAACACGCTCGAATCGGGTTGGATCCCCTCCCCGCTGCCAGCCATCTATACGGGCGACAAGCTCAAGGATTATCGCCAGTGGCTGGGCGCCGACAGCTATGAGGCGACCGGTTCGATCGGCGGCAGCTTCGTTTCCGAGCGGATCGAGGATTATTATCTAAACCCGTGGGAGCTGGGCTACGGCCCGTTCGTCAAGTTCGACCATGACTTCCACGGCCGCGAGGCGCTGGAAGGACTCGATCCCGCAGCGCAGCGCCAGAAAGTGACGCTCGCCTGGCATCCCGAGGACATGGCCAAGATCATGGCATCGCTGTTCGACCCCGATGGCGAGCAGTATAAGTTCTTCGACGTGCCGCTCGCCAATTATGCCTCGTCCAATTACGATCGCGTGGTCGATGCCGACGGCAGGACGATCGGCCTGTCGATGTTCACCGGCTACAGTTACAATGAGAAGCAGGCATTGAGCCTCGCCACGATCGATCCGTCGGTGCCGGTCGGCAGCGAAGTCCGCGTCGTGTGGGGCGAGGAGAATGGCGGCACCCGCAAGACCACCGTCGAGCCGCACAAGCAGATCGAGGTCCGCGCGATCGTCAGCCCGGTCCCCTATTCGCGGGTCGCGCGCGAAACCTATCACGAAGGCTGGCGCACCACCCAGACAGCGTAATCGCCGCGACCAATCGACCACGTCCGGGGAGGGTGCGATGACGGATTATGTACTGGTGCACGGTGCCTGGGGTGGCGGCTGGACGCTCGCCGGCCTGGCTGCCGATCTCGAGGCGCACGGACATCGTGTCCTTGTCGCGGCGCTGACCGGGCTGGGCGACCGCGCCGCCGAGCTTTCTCCGGCGGTCGACCTGTCGCGCCATGTCGCGGACGTGATCGATCAAATCGAGGCCGCCGGTTTCGACCGCTTCGTGCTGGCCGGGCACAGCTATGGTGGGATGGTGATCACCGGCGTGGCGACGCACCTGGGCAGCCGGATCGACGCGCTTGCCTATATCGACGCGTTTCTGCCGGGCGATGGCCAGTCGCTGTGGGACCTGACCGGCGAGCAGGACCACCAATTCTATATCGACGGCCAACGCGATACGCCCGGACTTGTCGCACCTTTGCCGTTCCTGCCGCCGGAACCGCGCCTGGGACGGCACCCGCTGCTGACGTTGCTCGAGCCGGTACGTTTCACCGGCGAGGAAGCGAAGGTCGCGCGGCGGGCCTATCTATTCGCCACCGGATGGGCGCCGACACCTTTCACGCGTTTCCATGATGCGGTGAAGGACGATCCTGCCTGGGAAGTGCATCGTGCCGAGGCGAGCCACGACGTGATGACCGACCAGCCGCAGCAATTACGCGAATTGCTGCTCGATCTGGGCCAGCGTTCGTCCTGAGCGGCAGCTACCCAGACTCTCGCTCGCGCGTACGCGGACGCCCTTGGTGAGGCGGCCAGTGCGCCGGCGAGAGTCAGAAGGCGAGCGAGCCGCGACGCTCGGCAAAGCGCCAGCCTTGCTCCGTCAGAACGAATATATCCTGGAACCCGCCCACCAGCGGCGGCGCGTCTGCTGCGGTGAACAGCAGCATCGCGCTGGTGCCGCGAGCGCGGCGCGGGCTTTCGACGGTGACGACGATGTTGCTGCAGATATGGCATGTCACACGCGGCGGCCGCGCCTGGAACGCGGCGAGGATCGCCTCGCGCCCGACGATCGGCACGTCGGGCGCGGTCGGCCGGGTCATGAGCCCGTCCAGCGCGTAGAGCGCGGCGACCTCTTCCCAGCGCGCGGCGTCGTTGAGCTGGGCGTAGAGGTTGATCAGCCGCGCGCAGTCCCATTCGATCGCGCGCTGGTCGCCAGCGGAAAGTTCAGCGCCCAGATTCATTGCGAAGCATCCTTTTCCCTCCCGCTCGCGCCCGGTCGGCGGGGGTCAAGCGTCGGCCGGACGCCGCTCGCCGCCTGGCACGCCGTGCGCGACACGTTTCTCATATTCGGGATCGTCCTCGGGTTGGGCAAGCGCCGCCATTACCCGCGTGTGGATTTCCTCCAGCGTGCCGCGAAATTCGGGATAAGGCAGGATGTAGAGCTGGTCCCGCTCGACCCCATCGAGAACATAGCGCGCCAGCGTCTCCGGCTCCATGCCGACCTCGATCACGCGTTTCAGATGCGCGAACATCGCCGGGTCCGCACCGTAATAGCCGGTGTTCCGCAGATGCTCGGGCCGCGTCAGCACCGCTTCGTGGATATTGGTGTTGACCGCGCCGGGACACAGCATCGAGACGCCAATCCGGTGTTCGGCAAGGTCGAGCGCGAGGCATTCGGACAGGCCGCGGATCGCCATCTTGGTCGTACAATAGATGCCCGTGCCCTTGAGCGCGACGAAGGCCGACATCGACGCCGTGTTGACGATATGGCCGCCATTGCCGCGGGCGATCATGCGCGGCACGAAGGTCTGGATGCCGTTGATGACGCCGTTGAGATTGACCGACAATTGCCAGTCCCAATCGTCATAGGTCGCCTTTTGCAATGGCCCGAAGATCGACACGCCGGCGGTATTGAACAGCAATTCGACCGGGCCGAGCCTGGCCTCCACCGCATCCGCCGCGGCCGAATAAGCGGCTCGGTCGGTGATATCGAGCTTGATCGGCATCACCTCGAAATCGGTCTGATCGAACCAGGCCATCGCCTCGTCGAGATGGTCCTGGCGGATATCGGCGATGGCGACCTTGCATCCTGCCTGCGCGAATATCTTCGCCTGGCCGAGCGCGACTCCCGATCCGCCGCCGGTGATGAAGGCGGTGCGCCCCGCCACCCTGGTCATCGTGCCGATTCCTGTTCCTTGACGCCCTTTTCCCTGCCGTGACGAGCGAGTTCCTCATCGAACACGGGATTGCCGAGCAGGAAGCCGATCGCCTCCGCGCGCTCGCGGTTGATCGGCTCGTCAGGGAAGGAAGCGAGGATCGCGTCGAACCGCGTGCGCATGCCGGCAGCGAATTCGGGATGGGTGAGGATATAGAGGTCGTTGTTGCGGATGCCCGCGAGGACACGCTCGCCGACCTCGTCCGCCTCCATCCACAGCGGCGACACCGGCCGCTTTTCCAGTTCGGCCTCGCGGGTCTGATATCCGCTGTCGCTCTTGAACCGGTCGGGGCGCAATTCGCCCGACAAAGCGATATTGCTCTGGACCGGCCCGGGCAGGAATGCCGAAACGCCGATATTCTCCGCCGCCAGCTCGCCGCGGATCGCTTCCGAAAGCCCCAGCACCGCTGCCTTGGCGGCGGTGTAGGTCGCCGAAAAGGGTATCGGGATCAGCGCCGATTGCGACGAGGTGGTGACGATCTGCCCGCCTTCGCCATGCGCGCGGATCCTCGGCAGGATGGTGACGAGACCGTTGACGACGCCGCCAAAATTGACTCCCATCGCCCAATCCCAATCGTCGTAGCGGGCATCGACGATCGGCCCCATGATGCCGATCCCGGCATTGCCGATCAGCATGTGGATCTTGCCGAACCGCGCCTCGGCGGCGTCGGCGGCTCGCGCGAAACCGGGACGGTCGGTGACGTCCAGTACGACGGTTTCGACCCGCGTGTCGTCGCCGAGCGCGGCGCGCGCCTCCGCCAGCGACTCCGCGCGGATATCGGCGATCACGACATTGGCGCCCGCGCGAACCAAGGCGCGCGCGATGCCGAGCCCGATGCCGTTGGCACCCCCGGTGATGAACGCCGTGCGGCCGGCCACATCGGCCATGGGGGCAGGCCGCGGCGCGGCCGTTACTTCCGACATCTCACTCTCCTTTTATCGTGCCCGCCGTCGGTCAGGGATGATCGGCAGGCCGGTATTTCCGGTCATTTCCCGATCGTCCCCGGCCGCGGCGCCACGTGCTTGCGGTTTAGCTTGCAGAAGCTGGATAGAACTAGAAGACCGCTGGCTATGCCATTATTGGTGCTAACTGGATAAACCATGGCCCATCGCGAAGAACTCACCCGATTCCTCAAGGCGGCGCGCGCCAAGCTGTCGCCGGCGGATGTCGGCCTGCCATGCGGCACGCGGCGGCGCACGACGGGCTTGCGGCGAGAGGAAGTGGCTGCGCTCGCGGGGATGAGCGTCACCTGGTACACCTGGTTCGAGCAAGGCCGCGAAGTCCGGCTCTCGGCGCCGATGATCGAGCGGCTCAGCGCCACGTTGCGGCTCGATAAGAACGAGCGCGAATTCCTGTTCGCGCTCGCCCAGCACCGCCCACCCCCGCTCACCGCGGTCGCCGACGAGCAGGTCCATCCCGGGACGCAGCATTTGCTCGACAGCCTGTCGATCCCGGCTTTGGTCATCGTCGAGGATTGGACGGTGATCGGCTGGAACGACCTCGTCGCGCGCGCTTTCCGCGATTATGGCAGCTTGCCGCTCGCCAAGCGCAACCTGTTCAAGATCCTGATGCTCGACGACCGCTATCGCAGCGACCCCGACCATTTTCGCGAAATGGGGCAGCGGCTGACCGCGCGGTTCAAATGGGACTACAGCCGCACCGCGCGACCCGAAGTGTTCGACGCGATCATCGCTGAGATGTACGAGCGGTCCGAGCTGTTCCGGCAATATTGGCAGGAATCGGAAATCCTCGCCCATTTCGAGCACACCAATGTCGCCGACATGCCCGACGTGGGCGAGATCATTTTTCGGCATACCTCCTACGCGATCGAGGAAGCGCCGGGCCAGCGGCTGATCCTGTTCGCGCCCAACGATCCCGAAAGCGCCGCCAAGCTGGCAAAGCTCGCCGCCAAACGCTGATCAGTTGAAATAGGCGATCGCGCGGAATTCATAACTTTCGCGCGTCACTGCATCGGGACGGCTGGTGTCGTGAAATGCCGTGTGCGGTGCCCTCCAGGCACGGCTGTGATCGCTGTCGTGAAACTTGATGAAGATCACCTCGTCGGCGGTCATGTCGGGGAAATACCACCAACGATGCGCCGAATTGTGATGGAAAATGGTGGCGGCCGCCATTTCTTCCTCGCCTTCGATCGGCGCATAAAGCGCATCCCCCTCGGGGATTTCGTCGACGTCGACTTTGACGTTGGCGACCGCGTCCTCGTCGCCGACGCTGCCGGCCTCGCATAGAGCAAGCGGCCAATCCTGGGGCGGCGGCGAAAAGGTGCGCCACAGGCTGAACGCGATGAACCGGCTGAAGCTGGCGCCGGGGGCCGTCTTGTCGTGCAGTGCCCTGGCGATCCGGTGCGCCGTGCCGGTGTTGAAATCGACATGCGCCTCGGCCGCCGGCGGTTGGATGCCGGCGCCGGAAATGACCGGCGAGCGCAATTGTCCGCTCATCGGCACGACCAGGTCGCAGCCGGTGAGCATGCGCGCGACCTCCGCCACCTCGGCGGGATAATCCGCCACCGCGTCGGGGTCGCGAAAGTCCCCCACCCCGCTGACGTGGCGCGCCAGGCAGAAACCGTGCTTGTCGAGCGTGAACGGCTCGGGCGCCAGCCGGGCGTTGCGGATCGTCACCGGATAGGATTGGTAGATTCCGGTATTCACTTCGTGCCCCGGCGCCCAGAACCGCCGATTGATCTTCGATGTCGGGACGAGATAATCGATGCTGGTCTCGACCGCCGGCCCCGCCGTGCTGCGATTGATGAGCGTCGCCATCGCCGTTTTCCGCCTTCCCTTCGCCTAGGACAGGATCGTCTTGCCCTGGAGGACGGTCTTCTTCTCCATTTCCGTAGCCTTTGGTGGTTCCGGCACGAGCAGGCCGCGCTGCACGGCCGGACGCACCGCGATCGCATCGAACCAGCGCTGCAGATGCGGGAAACCGTCGATCGGCACCTGCGCCCAGTCATGGCCCCTGACCCAGGGGAAGCAGGCGATGTCGGCGATCGAATAATCGCCGGCCAAAAACTCGTGCTCTGCCAGCCGCGCATCCATCACCCCAAATAGGCGGCGGCTTTCGCGGACGTAGCGATCGATCACCTTGGGCAGGCGGTCCTCGAAATAGCGATTGAATACCGTCGCCTGGCCCATCATCGGCCCCAATCCGGACATCTGCCACATCACCCATTGGATGACGCGGCTGCGGCCCTTGACGTCGGAGGGCATGAAGCGGCCGAACTTCTCGGCGAGATAGATCAGGATCGCGCCCGATTCGAACACCGCGAAATCGCCTTCGTCATGGTCGACCAGGGTCGGTATCCGGCCATTTGGGTTGAGCGCGACGTACCAATCCTGCTTCTGGTCGAGATTGGTGAGCGAGATCGCCGTCACCTGGTATGGTACGCCCAATTCCTCGAGCATGATCGCGGCCTTCCAGCCGTTCGGGGTTTCCGACGTCAGCAATTCGAGCATATGCGGGCCTTTTTCTCTCCTGGCCGGCAAGCCAAGCAGAGCGACGCCTCGCCTACAAGGTGACCGCTTACGCTATCACTGCCGATGACACCCTGGATCGCGCATTGCGCCCGCCTGAGGGGTAGCTCGACTAATAGAACCGCTGGTCTTCTTGCGAAGCGCGCCAACCATCGTCACCGCTACCGCAACGTGTGAAAACGCACGGTCCGGGAAGAGGAGGAAGCGCTGATGTTGACCCTGTATAGTTTCGGTCCGGCCGCCAACTCGCTCAAGCCGCTGCTCGCTTTGTATGAAAAGGGCCTGCCCTTCACCCCGCGCTTCATCGATCCGCGGAAGTTCGAGCATCATGAGGAGTGGTTCAAGAAGATCAATCCGCGCGGCCAGGTGCCGGCGCTCGATCACGACGGCCACATCATCACCGAGTCGACGGTGATTTGCGAATATCTCGAGGACGCATTTCCCGACGCGCCGCGGCTGCGCCCGGCCGACCCGGTAGCGACTGCTGAGATGCGCGTCTGGACCAAATGGGTCGACGAATATTTCTGCTGGTGCGTCTCGACCATCGGCTGGGAGCGGATGATCGGTCCGATGGCGCGCGCTTTGTCCGATTCCGAGTTCGAGGAGCAACTCGAGCGCATCCCCGTTCCCGAACAGAAGGTCAAATGGCGCAACGCCCGCAACGGCTTTCCGAAGGAAGTGCTCGACGAGGAGATGCGCAAGATCGGCGTGTCGGTCGACCGACTGGAGAAAAGGCTGTCGCAGAGTCCCTGGCTGGCGGGTGAGGATTATACGCTGGCCGACATCTGCAACTTCGCGATCGCCAACGGCATGCAGCACGGTTTCGCGGAAATTGTGAATCGCGACGCCACTCCCCATCTCGTCGCCTGGATCGAGCGGATCAATACACGCCCGGCAGTGCGCGAGATGTTCGCGCGATCGCAAAGCGAAATGCCGTCGCGCGCGCCTGCGCCTGCGTCAACTGCCTGAGGAGACCGAGACCGTCATGACCTGGAACGACGAACCCGCGGGCGGCGCGCTCAGGATGTACCATATTCCGGGCTGTCCGTTTTCCGAACGCGTGGAGTTGCTGCTCGACCTCAAGGGGCTCGACGGCATCATGGCCGATCACGAGATCGATATTTCCAAGCCGCGCCCCGACTGGCTGCTGCGAAAGACGCGCGGCACCACTGCCCTGCCCGCGCTCGAGCTGGAAAATGGCGAGACGCTGAAGGAAAGCATGGTCATCATGCGCTATTTCGAGGATCGTTTCCCCGAGCGCCCCGTCGCGCGCAGCGATCCCTATGAGCATGCGGTCGAAGCGATGTTGTGCGCGACCGACGGTCAGTTCACCGGCGCAGGCTATCGCATGATCCTCAACCGCGATTCCGCCAAACGCGAGGAGCATCGGGCGGAAGTCGATGCGCAATATGCCCGGCTCGACGACTTCCTGCGCCATTACGCGCCCGACCGCGATTTCCTGTTCGACGCATTCGGCTGGGCCGAGATCGCGTTCGCGCCAATGTTCAAGCGGCTGTGGTTCCTCGATTATTACGAGGCGTACGAAATCCCGCAGCACCTCGTTCGCGTGCTGCGCTGGCGAGAAGCGTGCCTGGCGCACCCGATCGTCGAGCGCCACCACAGCCATCGCGAGCTGATGACGCTCTATTACGATTATTCGCAGGGCGGCGGGAACGGACGCATCCCCGATGGGCGCAGCGTCTCCAGCTTCACGCTCGACCCCGCCTGGGACGCGCGGCCGATGCCGCCGCGCGACAAATGGGGTGCACCCGCCACCGACGCCGAATTGGGGCTTGTTCCCGCCTGACCTTCCGCAAAAGGACCGACACAATGAAGAGCTATCCGCAGAACTATATCGACGGCCGCTGGGTCGACAGCAAAGGCGGGCGCAAACATACGGTCATCAACCCCGCGACCGAGCAGGCGGCGAGCGAGATCGTGCTCGGCACCGCGGCCGATGTCGATGACGCGGTCCATGCCGCGCGGCGCGCGTTCGAACGCTTTTCGCAGACGTCGAAGGACGAGCGCATTGCCCTGCTCCAGCGGATCATCGCCGAATATCAGAAACGGATTCCCGACATCGCCGAGGCGATCGCGACCGAAATGGGCTGCCCGATCTCGATCTCGCAGACCGCGCAGGCCGGTTCGGGCCTGGGCCATCTCGGCAATGCGCTGAAGGCGCTGCAGGATTATGATTTCGCCGAGAAGATCGGCGACAATACAGTCGTGCGCGAGCCGATCGGCGTCGTCGCGCTGATCACGCCGTGGAACTGGCCGATGAACCAGATCGTCGCCAAGGTCGGCCCGGCGCTCGCTGCCGGCTGCACGATGATCCTGAAGCCATCGGAGGAAGCGCCGAGCTCGGCCGCGATCTTCGCCGAGATCATGGACGCGGCGGGCGTGCCGGCGGGGGTGTTCAACCTGGTCCAGGGCGATGGCGAAGGCGTCGGCACCGCGCTGGCGAAACATCCCGATATCGACATGGTCAGCTTCACAGGCTCGACCCGCGCCGGGATCATGGTCGCCAAGAACGCCGCCGATACGGTCAAGCGCGTGGCGCAGGAGCTGGGCGGCAAGTCGCCCAACATCATTCTCGAAGGTGCCCCACTCGATCAGGCGCTGCCCGGCGGCGTCGGCGGCGTATTGCTGAATTCGGGCCAGAGCTGCGTCGCGCCGACGCGGATGCTGGTCCATACGTCGCAGCATGACGAGGCGGCCGAGAAGGTCGGCGCGATGTTCGCCGCCAAAAAGGTCGGCGAACCGCTCAGCGAAGGCGATCATATCGGGCCGGTCGTCAATCAGCGCCAATGGGAACGCATCCAGGGCCTGATTCAGACGGGCATCGACGAAGGCGCGACCCTGGTGACCGGCGGCACCGGCCGCCCCGACGGGTTCGACACCGGCTTCTATGTGAAGCCCACCGTCTTCGCCAATGTCACGCCCGAAATGACGATCGCGCGTGAGGAGATTTTCGGCCCGGTATTGGTGATCATGCCCTATGCCGACGATGCCGACGCGATCCGCATCGCCAACGGCACGCCGTACGGCCTGGGCGCCTATATCGCCGGCGATCCGGCCAAGGCGAAGACGATGGTCGGCAAGATTCGGGCCGGCGCGGTCTACGTCAATGCCGGCGGCCTCGCGTTCGACATGCCTTTCGGCGGCTACAAGCAATCGGGTAACGGCCGCGAATTCGGCAAGTTCGGGCTCGAGGAATTCCTCGAGGTGAAATCGGTGATCGGCGCCCTGCCCGAAGACGCCGTTCCCGCCTGATGCATTTACGGGTGCCGGCCGGCCCCCGGCCAGCCGGTACCCGACTCTCAAGCGGTCGGGCATCCGCTGCGATCCGCATCACGCGCTCGCTTGCTTCCTGCGCTATCGTCGCTATTGTGCGCCTAGCATACAAATAACGGCGAGGGAGAGTCGGCACCTAACCGACCGGCATCTGCCCCGCGCAGACTGGGATGGCGAATGATGAGCGAAGACAATGCGCAGGATGTGATGTCGTATCGGGTTGAGGACCGAATCGCCTGGGTCTATTTCGCGCGACCGGAGAAGCGCAACTGCATGAACCCGGCGCTCAACCGGCGCATGATGGAAGTGCTCGACGAGCTCGAATATCGCGACGATGTCGGTGTGCTGGTCTTGGGCGGCGAAGGAACCGCCTGGTCGGCGGGCATGGACCTCAAGGAATATTTTCGCGAAACCGAGGCGAAGGGGCTGCGCGGGGTCCGCCAATCGCAGCGTGAGAGCTATGGCTGGTTCCGGCGGCTGCGCTGGTTCCAGAAGCCGACCATCGCGATGGTCAACGGCTGGTGCTTCGGCGGCGGCTTCGGCCCGCTTTTCTCCTGCGACCTCGCGATCTGCGCCGATGAGGCGCAATTCGGCCTGAGCGAGATCAATTGGGGCATCCTGCCCGGCGGCGGCGTGACCAAGGTCGTGGTCGACCTGTTGTCGATGCGCGACGCGATGTGGATGACGCTGACCGGCGATCTGATCGACGGCCGCAAGGCGGCGGAATGGAAGCTGGTCAACGAGAGCGTGCCGCTCGAGCGGCTGGAAGCCCGCGTCCGCGAAGTCGCCGAGATGCTGCTCAAGAAGAATCCGGTCGCGCTCAAATTCGCCAAGGACGCCGTGCGCCGCGTCGGCTCGATGACGTACGACGAGGCCGAGGATTATCTGGTCCGCATGCAGGAAGCGGCCAATTTCCACGACAAGACCGAAGGCCGCAAGGAAGGCATCCGCCAGTTCATCGACGAGAAAAGCTACAAGCCCGGGCTGGGATCTTACGACCAGCAAAAGGCCGACGCCTCCCGAAACTGATGCGGCGCGGCGGCCCCGGCGGTCGCCGCCCGAAGCTCAGGTCTGGATCAGGGCGTCCAGCGCGATCGCGCCGTGGCCACGCGGATAGACCATCACCGGATTGAGGTCGATTTCACGGATCCCCGGGGTCGCGGCCACCACCTTGCCGAGTGCTTCGACGAGTGCCGCCACCGCGTCGACATCCATCGCCGGCTCGCCACGGAACCCGTCGAGCAGCGGCGCGAGACGCAGGCGGCTCAATTCGGCGGCGATGGCGTCGCGATCGAGGCCGGCGGGAAGCAACCGCACGTCGTGGAGCAGTTCGGCACTGACGCCGCCGAATCCGACCAGGATGGTCGCTCCCCAATGCGGGTCGTTGCGCGCGCCGACGATCAGTTCGACGCCGCGCGCCGCCATCGGCTCGACCAGCACGCCATCCAGCGTGAGATCGGGCCGCGCCGCGGCAACCGCAGTCTGTAGTTTCGCCCATCCGGCGCGGACCGCTTGTGAATCTGCCAGCCCGACGACCACGCCACCGGCATCGCTTTTGTGCGGCAGCGCCGCAGCCTGAGCCTTGAGCACGACCGGATAGCCGAGCCGTTCGGCGGCGGCGACCGCCTCATCGGCCGATCCGGCGAGTGTGCCCGACGGGAACGCGATGCCGCGCGCACCGAGCAGGTCCTTGGCGCGATATTCGGGCACCGTCGCGCCGGCCTCTGGTAGCCCAGCCAGCGGTAGTGCTTCGTCCGCCGCAACGGGAGCAATGCCCCCCCCGGCCGACCGCATCCTTGCCAGTGCGCGCAAGGCGCGTTCCGCGGTCGGCAGATACATCACGCCTTCCGCGCGAAGCGCAGCGACGTCCTCGGCCAGGATGATGCCGCCTTCGTCCACGCCCGCGACGATCACCGGCTTTTCCGGCGGGCTCGCACGCAATGCGCCGAGCACGGCATCGAATTTGATGTGCGACGTGCCGGTGTCGGTTTGGATCAAGGTCACCAGGATCGCCCCGATGCGGTCGTCGGCCGCCAGTGCAGCGATCGTCCGACCATAGATGCCGGGATCGACCAGGCCTTGCGCTGTCACATCGAGCGGATTGCTGACGGGCACGAAGTCGGGCAGCGCCGCACGCAATGCCGGACTATCGGCATCGCCGAGCGGCGGCAGGGAGAGCCCGAGCGCTTCGGCCTGATCGAGCATGATCGCCTTGAACGCCCCCGATTCCGCGATCACGCCCAGGCCCTTGGCGACCGGCGAGGCGTAACGCGCGAGCATTTCGACGACATCGCCCAACTCCTCCAGCGTATCGACAAGAATGACGCCGGCACGTTCGACATGGACGCGCATCACCTCGTAATCGCCGGCCATCGCGCCGGTATGTGTCGCCGCGCTTGCCGCGCCCGCCGCGCTGCGCCCGGGATGGAGCAGCACCACTCGCTTGCCGGCGGCGCGCGCGGCTCGTGCCGCCGCCAGGAAGCGCGCAGGTTTGCGGAAATGTTCGACGATCATGCCGACCACCGACGTCGCCGGATCGCCGACAAGATGGTCGAGATAATCTTCGACCCCACTGGCCGCTTCGTTGCCGGTAGAAATGTAACAGCTGAGCGGCACCTCGCGCGCGATCATCGTCGTCGCCAGCACCGCCGCCATCGCGCCCGATTGCGACACGATGCCGACCCGGCGGTCGCCATCGACGCGCGGTTCGGGTAGCTCGATGAAGGTAAGCGCGATGCGATCGACGAAATTGACCAAGCCGAGGCAATTGGGACCCTCGACGATCATGTTCGCTTCCGCCGCGATCCGCGCAATCTCCCGCTGGTCGGCCAGGCCTTGCGGTCCATCCTCGGCGAAGCCTGCCGAAAAGACGATCGCCGCGCCAACGCGGCGCCCGGCCAGGCCACGGATCACGTCGAGCACGCCTGCGCGAGGAATCGCGAGCACCGCGACGTCGATCCCTTCGGGCAAATCGTCGACCGTGGCGACGCAGCGCCGGCCGCCAATCTCCGCACGCTTCGGATTGACGAGATGAATCTCGCCGTCGAACCCCTGCCGCTCGAGATTGCCTAGAACCGACGCTCCGAGCGCGCCGGGTTTATCCGAAGCGCCGACGATGGCGACCGAGCGCGGCCGCAGCAATCGCTCGAATCGCAGGCCCGCGTCCGCTCCGTTGCCGATGATGTCGTTCTTCGCCGTCGTCGCAATCGTCGCCATCAAAATCCGTCCTCAATCTCGAAATCTTGTACCCGCAGCCAGGCGATGAAATCGCGAAGCGCCAGCGTCGCATCCTCTGCCGACCGGCGATAGGCTTCCGGACTCTCGCGCGCCCGAACAACCGGCCAGGTCGCCTGGTGCAGCGACACGACGTGCCGGACGCCCGACAGCCGCCGACGTGCATCCGATCGCAACTCGGGCGGGCACGATTCGCTGTCGATGAGAAGTCCGGTCGCGCCGATTTCCGCCGTCAGGTCGCGGCGCGCGGCAACGATCTCGCGCATGCGATCCTCGCGGCCGGCCAGGAATTCCAGATTGCTCAATATCGCCTCGAGCCGGCCCGCCGCACCTAGCCAGCTGCGGCCGCTATTCGGCGATCCTCCAGTCGTCATCGGCGCGATTCGCACGCGACAAGACGGGCGGAATCGCCGTCATTCCATTCGATGTTTCGACACATCCCCGCCCACTCCGATCTCGCTCGTATGTGGCGAGCGTTTGCCAGATTGTATCTCAAGCAAACAATTTGGCAAGCTGGGTGCTACCCGTCAGTCGTCGTCACGCCGCACCGCGCGCGGTTTCCGGAGTTTCTTGAGCAATGCCATCAGCATCGCTCGCTCGGCTGCGGTCAGATCGCCGGCGAGGCGTCGATCGGACTCGCGCAATCGGTCGAGCATCTCCGCCACCCGCTCCTCGCCGCCGGGCAGCAGATGCAGGGCATTGGTACGCAGATCGCGTCCAGGTCGACGCTCGATCAGGCCGCGATCGACCAGCACGTTGACCAGCTTCATCGCGCTCGACCGGTTCACGCTCAACGCCTTGCCGAGCGCGGTCTGATCGCAGCCCGGATTGGCGCGAATGAGCAACAACGCGGTCAGCTTCGCCGGCGTCAGGCCGTATGGCGCGAGCGCCAGCCGCGCATCCTCTATCGCGATCAAATGGGCGAGTTCGATCCTGTACCCCAGTAGCCCGTCGAGATCGCTTCCTTGTTTCATCGGCTGAATACCATCTTGTCAAAATTGTATGCCCGGCGCACAAAGGCCGAAACGTGTCGCATCTTTTCCCGATTGCGACGCTGATTGCCAGCGCAATGCCGGCAGCCGAACAAGGAGAGTGATGATGGAACGCGATTTCAGGATGCTGGTCGATGGCGAACTCGTCGAGGGCGCGACGACATTCGACGTCATCAATCCGGCGACGGGGTCGAGCTTCGCGCATTGCCCCAAGGCCGATCGCGCCCTGATCGATCGCGCCGTCGCCGCGGCTAAGCGCGCTTTCCCGGCCTGGTCGGCGACTCCCATCGAACAACGCGCGGCCCTGGTCGACAAAATCGCGGACGCAATCGAGGCGCGGGCGGGCGAGTTCGCCAGCCTGCTGACCAGCGAACAGGGCAAACCGCTCGACCAGGCGATGTTCGAGATGATGGGCAGCATCTTCACGCTGCGCGCGTTCGCCGCCATGCGGATCGAGCCCAAGACCTTGCGCGACGAAGGCGGCAACACGGTGATCGAGCACCGCACCCCGCTCGGCGTGGTCGCGTCGATCACGCCGTGGAATTTCCCGGTCATCCTGCTGATGAACAAGCTGGGCCCGGCGCTCGTCACCGGCAACACGATGGTCGCCAAACCCGCGCCGACGACGCCGCTCACCACCTTGCTGGTCGGTGAGATCTGCCGCGATATCCTGCCCGCCGGGGTGTTCAACACGGTGTGCGACCAGAACGATCTGGGCGAAGTGCTGACCACGCATCCGGACGTGGCGAAGGTTGCGTTCACCGGATCGACCGCCACCGGCAAGAAAGTGATGGCCGCGGCCGCGCAAGGCGTGAAGCGCGTGACGCTTGAGCTCGGCGGCAACGATGCCGCGATCGTGCTCGACGATGTCGATCCACGCCAGGTCGCGCAAAAAGTCTATGGCGGCGCCATGGCCAATGCCGGCCAGATCTGCGTCGCGATCAAACGCGCTTACGTGCCCGAGCCGATGTACGACGAATTCTGCGACGAGCTCGCCCGCCTTGCCAAAGAAGCGGTGGTCGATGACGGCGCCAAGCAGGGCACGCAGGTCGGGCCGGTCCAGAACAAGATGCAGTTCGACAAGGTCATGGCGCTGCTCGACGATGCGAAGGAGCGCGGCACGGTGCTGGCCGGCGGCGAAGCCCTCGATCGGCCCGGCTATTTCATTCCGCCGACGATCGTCCGCGACCTCGACGACGACGCGCCGCTGGTGCGCGAGGAGCAATTCGGTCCGGTGCTGCCGGTGCTCAAATATGACGATATCGACGACGTGATCGCGCGCGCCAACAATTCCGAATTCGGCCTGGGCGGCACCGTCTGGGGCAAGGACCTGGTGCGCGCCACCGATGTCGCGAAACGGATCGATTCGGGCACCGTTTGGGTCAATCAATATCTGGCGATCGATCCCAACATCCCGTTCCGCGGATCGAAGCAATCGGGCCTGGGCGGCGAACTGGGTGAAGCGGGTCTGCACGAATATACCCAGCCGCACATCATCAACGTCGTCGCGCTCGAGGATGCGTGATTATTCGCGTATATGATCTATACACAAACATGAAATGACGGCATGGTCGTTCGATAGTCCAAAGACGAGGAACGCCCATGCCGATCGCGACGACCCATGTCGGTAGTTTGCCGCGCGGCCCCGAACTGACGCCGCTCTTGCTCGCCCGTGACCATGGCGAGCCCTATGACGCCGACGCGTTCGACACCGCGGTCCAGGCCGCGGTCGATGCGGTGGTGACGGCTCAGATCGACGCGGGCGTCACGGTGATCAGCGACGGCGAACTCGGCAAGGTCGGCTATTCGACCTACATGATCGAACGCCTGTCCGGCTTTGGCGGCCATACCGACCGCCATCCGGCACTCGACCTCGCCCCACTGCCCGATCTCCGCGCCAAGCTGGCGCATATCATGGGGGCGCAGGAATTCACCCGTGCCTCGTGCATCGCGCCCGTCCGATTGGTGAACCTTCAGCCGTTGCACGACGATATCCGGCGCTTCCGCGGCGCGCTCGACCGCCACGGCAAGGGCACGCGCGCGTTCATGAATGCCGCCTCGCCCGGGCTGATCACTGCGTTCCAGAAGAATGCTTATTATCCCAGCCACGAGGCCTATCTCGCCGACCTCGTGGCCGCGATGCAGCCCGAATATGAGGCGATCGTCGCGGCCGGATTCGAATTGCAGCTCGATTGTCCCGATCTCGCCATGTCGCGCCACACCGGCTATCAGGAAATGGACGAGCCGACATTCCTCAAGACGATCGCGGCCAATGTCGACGCGCTCAATGCCGCGACCGCCAATATCGCGCCCGAACGGATGCGGATGCACATCTGCTGGGGCAATTACGAAGGCCCGCACGACCACGACATCCCGCTCGAGCGGATCATCGACATCGTGCTCAGGGCGCGGCCGGCGACCATCCTGTTCGAAGCGGCCAACCCTCGCCACGAGCATGAATGGGTGATCTGGCGCGACGCCGCCATCCCCGACGACAAGCTGCTCGCCCCCGGCCTGATCGACACCTGTTCGAACTATCTCGAACATCCCGAGCTGATCGCGCAGCGAATCGAACGTTTCGCCGGCATTGTGGGCCAAGACCGCGTGGTCGCGAGCACCGATTGCGGATTCGGCACCTTTGCTGGTTACGGCAAGATCGATCCGATCGTGACCTGGGCCAAGCTGCGCAACCTGCGCGAAGGCGCCGATATCGCCGCCGCCCGGATCTAGAGTCTTTTCAGCGTCGCTGTGACGGTGCCGGCCCGCTCCCCCACCCGACCTCCCATAGAATACCCTGATTGGGAGGTCGGGTGGCAACTGTTTCAGCTTTGCTGAAACAAACTCTAAAGCATCGCACGGGAGTAGCGGGCGGCGCCGCGATCGGGCAATAAACGTTCATGGCAGATGCCGCATCATCCCCCGTCAAATCGGCGACACGCACGCTCGACATCATCGAATATGTCGTGGCGCGCGATCGCCCCGTCGTCGCCCAAGAGATTGCGGCGGCCCTGGTCATCCCGGTCAGCAGCCTGTCCTATCTGCTCAACACGCTGATCGATCGCGGTTATCTGGCGCGCGCCGGCCGCCGCTACACCGCCGGCCCCGGCCTCGCCCGGCTACAGGCACGCGCGCACGGCTTTTCGCTGGCCGAGCGGGTCGCGCCATTGGTCCGCTCGTTGCGCGTCCAGCTCAACGAAACCGCATCCTTCTTTGTCCGCGTCGGCTGGGAAGTGGAGGCGCTGGTCACCGAAACCAGCGAGCATGCGCTGCGCTATGCCGTCCAGATGGGCACGCGCACCCCGCTCCACGGCTTCGCGGCGGGCAAGGCCATCCTGGCCGCTCTGCCTCAGGCCGAATTCGAAACCTATCTGGACGAGTCGGAGCGGCGAGCCTTCTCGCCGGCTACGATCACTGATGCCGATGCCTTGCGCGCCGAGATCGCCGCGATCCGTCAGTCAGGCATTGCTCGGACGCGCGAGGAGCATACGCCGGGCATCCAGGGGATCGGTTGCGCCGTATCGGTCGACGGCGAATTGCTCGGCGCGTTCAGCGTCGCCATCCCCTCGGTCCGGTTCGACGCCGAGATCGAACGCCATGCCGCCGAGTTGCTCAAGCGAACGGTGGCTCTATTCGAAGCCGCCTGACCGCATTTCCAGCGACACGAAAGCATCGCCGGAAATGCGGGGACGGAGTCCGTCAGGTCAGCTGGTGGGTGCGCCAGCTCTCGGCATAGCTGTCGCGCGCGACCTCGGAATAGGGGACCGGCGCCACAACCGCCTTGATCTCGGTCTGAACATGGCGCTCGACCGTCGGCTTGCGCGTGCCGCCATCGGGCTCACCCCATAACAACGTGACTTCGGTGCCGGGTACGGCGTGATCGGCCTCGATCATCGCCAGCGTCAGCATCCGCCCTTCATTGGCGCTATAGCTGATCCAGGTCGAAATACCGACCTGCTTTCCGTCCTTCAGCACCTGGTCATAGGGGTGCATCGAATAGACGGCCGATGGGAATTCCATATATTTGGCGCGATCTCCTCGCGTGAATTGCGAACTGATGACGCGCATCAGATCCTCATTGTCGAGCGCCAGCGTCACCTTCTTGCGATGCGGCAGGCCCGCCATCCGTTCCAGCGCATCGCGGCCAATGAAATCGTGGTCGAACTTGACGAACGGGCCGTAGCCGAGGTCCCAGGGTGTCAGATAATAGCCCTCGATCGAATCGGGCACGAAGCTGCCGCCGATCGACGCCTTGCCTTCATAGCTATTGGCCGACAGCCATTCGCGGAAACCGCGCGTCCCTTCACCGGTATAGGTCGCCGGCAAGGGTGACGGGATCCAGCCCGATTCGATCGTGTTCGACGAATAGGTGCGCCCGCCGACCAGCGCCAAACCGAATTCCTTGCCGGCGTCGATCAGCGCGTTGCGCACGACGTCGTAATCGCCCCATGGCCCGAATAGTTCATAGCCGGGCTGTCCCGCCATGCCGTGGCGCAGCGCGCGCACTTCCTTTCCAGCAATCGCGAGCCGCGTCATGTGAAAGAATTTGAGGTCGGGCGGTGTCGTGCCCATCGCCTTTTCCAGCGTTTTCATGGCGTTCGGCCCTTGAAGCTGGAACCGGTAGGAACGACGATTTTCCGGATCGGGACGGACCGCAGTGCGCTCGTCGCGCGACACCGTGACGTTCCAGTCGCCGGTCGCGGCGTGATATTCGATCCATTCGATCGTCGGCGCACGGCCGACCAGGTTGAACTTGTTCTCGTCGAGATAGAACAGGATGACGTCGCCGATGACATAGCCGTCGGGCGTCACCGGCACGAATTGCTTGGCGCGGTCGGGCACGAACCCCTTGAAGCTGTTGACGCCGAGATGGTTGAGCATCGCGAACGCATCGGGTCCCTCGACCGCCAGGTCGACCATGTGGAACGACTGGTTGAACAGCACGCAGGTCTTCGCCCAGGCTTGCTGTTCGCTGCGCCAGTTCGAATATTCGGCCGGCACGCCTGGATAGACATTGGGTCCGCTTTGCTGGTTGCGCAGCAATTCGACGATATCGCCGCTGGCATCCAGCAGCTGTTGCAGGGTCTGTTCGGTCATCTCAGGCTCCTTCAGGACAATATGATTGGGATGATAGGGCGGGCTGTTCCAGCCAGTCCGCGATCGCGGCGTTGAGCGAGTCGGGACGTTCGGCGGGCAGCATGTGCCCTGCCCCCTCGATCACGGCCAAGCGCGCGTCCGGAATAAGCGCGGCGATCGCCTCGTGCTGGACGGGCGGGCTCCAGCGATCCTCGCTGCCGACCGCGACTAGCGTCGGGCAGGTAATCGCCGGTAACAGGCTTTCGACTTCCGGCCGTGACAGCAAGGCGGCAATCTGCGCCTCGAAACGCGCCAGGCCGGCCTCGACGCACATCGCGTGGAGCTTTTGGTAGAGATCGTCGCGCGGTCGCGACGGCGCGATCATCGGCGGGAGCCAGGCATCGACCAGCGCCGCCATGCCACGCTGCCGCCCCAGATCGCGCAAGGCATAGCGCTTAGCCGCCTCGCCTTCCCCCGGCAGATGGACGCCGGTGCTGAGCAATGCCAGCCGATCGACTCGATCGCCTGCCGCTCGCACGATTTCCAGCGCGACGCGCGCACCCATCGAATGGCCGAGCAGCGCGAAGCGTGCGGGAGCAGCATCCAGCACGCGCCGCGCCATATCCCCCAGCGTGGCGGCATCGCCATAATCGGGCACCGGCCACGCTTGGGTGAAGGCCCCCGCCTGCGCCGCGAAGACGCGCGAATCGCACATCAGTCCCGGCAGCATCACGAGCGGGAGAGGTTCGACGGCAGGCTCAGATAAATTCACAGACATGAAGTTTTCATCTATACGAAATATCAAAGTCGCGATAGAGGCTATCGACACGCGGCGGTCGAAACCGCGCAAGAGCGAGAGGGCCCATGGGAATTCCTGTCCTGCACCCCGCCTGGACGCGGCCAGCCAATGGCATGACCGACGGCTATTCGCTCGAAATGACGGCCAAGGATCGCCCCGCTTTGTACGAGGTGGCCAATGCCATCGCGCCCGAAACGCCTGTCGCGATAACGTTCCTGCCCAACGAAACGATGGACGCCCGGATCGACGCCGCGATCGGCCTGCGCGCGCTCGGCTTCGAGCCGATGCCGCACCTCTCGGCGCGTCGCATCACGTCGCACGACGAATTGGCCCAGATGGTGGCGCGGACCACCGCCGAGGCCGGTGTGCGTCGCGTCTTCCTGGTCGCCGGCGATCCGCCCGTCCCTGCCGGGCCATTTGCGGACACGATGTCATTGCTCGAGACCGGGCTGTTCGAACGTCACGGGATCCAGGCGATCGGCATCGCCGGCCATCCCGAAGGGCATCCGGCAATGAACGAGGCCGAACGCTGGGACGCGTTGGCGACCAAGCACGCGGCGATCACCGAACGCGGCATGGCCACGCTGATCGTCACCCAATTCGCCTTCGACGCCGCGCCGATCCTTACCTGGCTGGCGGAACTTCGCGCGCGCGGCATCGACTGCCCGGTCCGCATCGGCGTGCCGGGCCCGGCCGGGATCAAGACCTTGCTGCGTTACGCGGCGCATTGCGGCGTCGGGGCGTCGACGACGGTGATGGCCAAATATGGCGTCTCGCTCACGCGCTTGCTCGGGTCGGCCGGGCCCGACCGGCTGGTCGCCGATTTCGAGCGCGGACTAACGCCGGCGCATGGCGCGGTCCGGCTGCATTTCTACCCGTTTGGCGGGCTCGCCCGAACGGTCGAGTGGATCAACACTTATCGGGCCGCGTCGCATTGACCGGCGTCACTCTTGCGGAGTTTGACGTGAATCCAACCTTCGTCCTGCGCTTGTCCTGCGACGATCGACCAGGCTTGGTCGCCAAGGTCGCGACCGTGCTCGCCGATCATGGCGCGAACATCACTGACGCCCAGCAATTCGACGACCCCGCCACCGGGCGCTTCTTCATGCGCGTCGTCTTCATCGTGACGGGCGGCGGCAGCATTGACGATGTGCGCACCGCTTTCTCTCCAGTGGGAACGGCGATCGGCGCGGATTGGACGATCCACGATGCCGCCGAGCTCAAGCGCGTGCTGCTGATGGTGTCGAAGTTCGACCATTGCCTGGGCGATCTGCTCTACCGCCGGCGCATCGGCGAATTGCCGATGGATGTCGTGGCGATCGTTTCCAATCATCCCAAGACCGCACTCCACACCACGATGATCGGTGACATCCCGTTCCACCATCTGCCGGTGACCAAGGACAACAAGCACGAGCAGGAAGCGGCGCTGAAGCGGATCGTCGACGAAACCGGCGCCGAGCTGGTCGTGCTGGCGCGCTATATGCAGATCCTGTCGGACGATCTCAGCCGGTTCCTGTCAGGCCGCTGCATCAACATCCATCACAGCTTCCTGCCCGGGTTCAAGGGCGCCAAGCCCTATCACCAGGCGCATGAGCGCGGCGTCAAGATGATCGGCGCCACCGCACATTACGTCACCGCCGATCTCGACGAAGGCCCGATCATCGCCCAGGACGTCGAGCCGATCAGTCACGCCGATACGCCCGACGACCTCGTCCGCAAGGGGCGCGACATCGAACGGCGCGTGCTGGCGGCGGCGGTTGCCTATCACCTCCAGGACCGGGTGTTGCTCAATGGCCACCGCACCGTCGTTTTTCGATAGCGCGCCGCGCGATGCCGCGATGCCGCGGCCGGTCCGCGATCGCTATGCGCTCGCCACCTATGTCCGCGTCGAGGACCTCCCGATTTCCGCGCGCATCGGGATCAATCCGGACGAACGTGACCGGCGACAGCCCTTGCTCGTCTCCGTCGACCTCCAACTCGTGGACAGAGGGCCGGTCGCCTCGCTTGGCCAGTCGGTCGATTATCGCCGGATCGCCGCCGAAGCCGAGGATCTGGGGTCGGATCATATCGAGCTGATCGAGACCTACGCTCTCCTGCTCGGCGAACGCTGCCTCGAACTGGGGCCGGTGGAGCGCGTCGAGATCATCGTCGCGAAACCCGAGGCCCTGCCCCGCGGCACCGCCTCGGTACGGATAGCGTTGACGCGGCGGGAGCGGCACGATGGGCAATGACCCCGCGGCTTCCGGCAGTCATGGCGAGGCCGCGCGCCGGCAATATCGGTTGCGGCGCTTTTCCTTCCGGTCCGGGATCAATCCCGACGCGCAGCGTATCCTGGCGGACCTCGCGCGCCAGCTGACGCTGCAGGTCGACGGCATCGAAAGCTGCGACCTGGCGTTCGACCGCGCATCCAATCAGTGGATCGAATATACCATCCGGACCGACCGCTGCCCGGTCGGCGAGGAAATATCGCCCGACGCCGCCAGGGCGCTGCTGGCACGGCTTCGCGCGGCGGAACTTGGCGAGGATTATCTGGCGCCCTGCCCGTCGGGCAGCACAGCGACTGAGATCGAGCGAGTGCCGGGGGCTAGATCGGATGAAAAACGCGATCGGTTCGGCGTCGGGTGAAGACAGGCATTTCCGTTCGGAAAATTGTATGTAAGACACACGGACGAATCCGACTGTAAGCCGGCGGGAATGGGCCATCGAACGGCCGAGCGTCGGAATGCGGAAGCGTTCGACAACGATAAGTATGGCGCAGGGAGAGAGCGGCGATGCGCAACATCGATTATTTCGACAAGCAGGCGCGACTGCATCCCGATCGCATCGTGCTGGTTGCCGGCGACGAAAGCTACACTTATGCCGAAATGGCCAAGCTGTCGCAGCGGCTGGCCGGCGCGCTGATCGCGGACGGCCTGGAGCGCCAGGAAGCCGTCGCGGTAATGTCGCCCAATCACGGCTCGGTGCTGATCGCGATGCTCGGGCTGTGGCGCGCGGATGCCGCCTGGATTCCGGTCAACACGCGCAACGCGCTCGACGCCAATATCCAATATCTCAACTATGTCCGCGCCAGCTGGCTATTCTATCATTCGAGCTATGCCGCCGACGCGCACGCCGTCGCACAGCAAGTGCCGACGATCCGGCGTCTGATCTGCCTCGACGCCGAGGAAGGCGGCAATGCCTCGCTTGACAATTATATGCTGCCGGAGGGTTCGCCCCCGGTGCCCGATGGCGGCGACCCGACCGGCAATGGTGAGGATCTGGCCGCCATCATCGCGACGGGCGGAACCACCGGCCCGGCCAAGGGCGTGCGCGTGCTCAACCGCAGTTGGGGCACGATGTTGGAAACGATCGCCCATCTCATGCCGGCCGAGACTCCGGTGTTCCTGGCGACCGCGCCGCTGACCCATGCCGCCGGCCCCTTCACCATGGCGGGAATCGCGATGGGCGCGACAGTGGTGGTCCTGTCCGGCTTCGACGCCGATACCGTGATGGCGGCGATCGGCGAGCATCGCGTGACCCATATGTTCCTGCCCCCCACCGCGCTCTATTCGATGCTGGCGCATCCGCGTGTCGGCGAATTCGATTATTCGAGCATGCGTTATTTCCTGCTCGCCGGATCGCCGGTTTCGCCGGACAAATTGCGCCAGGCAGTTGGCGTGTTCGGCCCCTGCATGTGCCAGAGTTATGGCCAGACCGAATGCCACCTCGTCGCCACCTGGCTGTCGCCTGAGGTCGTCGCGGCGGCTGCGCGCGGCGAGCATCCGGAACGGCTGGGCAGCTGCGGCACGGCGACGCTTTCGGTACGCGTCGAGTTGATGGACGATGACGGCAACATCCTGCCGACCGGCGAAGCGGGCGAGATCGTCGCGCGCGGCGGGATCGTCGGCGGCGGCTATTTCGAGCTGCCCGAGGCGAGCGCCGAAGCCTGGGAGCATGGCTGGCACCATACCGGCGACGTCGGCCGGCGCGACGAGCACGGTTTCTATTATATCGTCGACCGCAAGAAGGACATGATCGTCTCGGGCGGGTTCAACGTCTTCCCGGTCGAGGTCGAAGCCGCGATCATGGAACTGCCCGAGGTGATCGAGGCCGCGGTCATCGGCGTGCCCGACGAGAAATGGGGCGAAGCGGTGACGGCGTTGGTCGTTCTGTTGCCCGGACAATCGCTCGACGCCGAGGCGATCCGCGCGCATTGCAAGGCGCAATTGGGCAGCGTGAAGGCGCCCAAGACCGTGCTGTTCCGTAGCGAATTGCCGCGCACCCCGGTCGGCAAACCCGACAAAAAGGCGATGCGCGCCGAATTCTGGTCCGGGGCCGGTCGCAACGTCAATTGATCGGACGGAGGTGATCGCTAGGTTGAGAACCAAAATAAGTCGTTGCTCTTAAAGAGATTTACTTCCAAAACTCGTCGTCCCAGCGAAAGCTGGGATCTCAAGCGGCATCGCGTTACCGCCAGAGACCAACATCGGGTCGGATCGTCCCCCGGACGATCCTTGAGCATGCGGGGCATGCTCAACCCGATGTTCTTTCGTTGGGGTGACGGGAAGATTCCGCGGGGATGACGACGGGACTATGAGTCCCCAACCTAAGCCCTATCGCGCCAGGCGCTCGGCGTCTGTCCGAAACGGCGGCGGAAGCAGCGGCTGAAAAAGGCCGAATCGGAAAACCCGACATCGAACGCGATCTGCGTCACCGACCGCCCGTCGCGGCGGCGGAGCGCCTCCGCCGCGCGCTGCAGCCGCTGCTCCGCGATGAACCCGGTCGGCGTCGCGGCGACATGCCGCGCGAATGCCTTCTGCACCGCGCGCGCGCCAAGCCCGGTCATCTCGGCGATGCGCGCGGTGCCGAGTTCGGGATCGTGCAGATGCGACAGGGCGTAATCGATCGGATCGCGCGGCGCCTCGGCTTCTCTCGGCGAGCCGCTGAGACACGCCATCCGGGCAAGACCCGCGAGCACACCGTCCACGCCTTCTTCCAACCGGTCGAGCTTCGCGCGTTCGGCCCATAGTCCCTCGAGCATCCTGCCGAACAGCGCAACGTGCGGGTCGTGCCCGTCCAGCATATGCGCGTGCCAGTCGCGCGCTGCCGCTTCGGCGCCGAGCATGGGCGCCGGGACATGGACGATCAGGCAATCGTTGGTATCGGAAATGTCGATCGTGTAGGGCGTGGCTTCGTCAGCGATGACGATATCCCCTCCCCCCGCGATCGCGACGCGGCCCGCCTGGGTCATCATCAGCCTGCCGCGGCGCTGAAAGTGGAAAACCAAGTTGCGGTCGTCGCGCACGTCGCGCGTGCGCTCGACGCGGGCCCGGTCGCTGCGCGCATGTGCGACCGCCATCTTACCGATCGACCAGCGCGCCAGATCGGCACGGATTCCGGCAGGCACATCGGCGACCATGCCGGGAAAGGTCTCGGCGACCAGCGAGCGCCAGAAGTCCTGCCGCCGTTCGTGCGGCACCATGCGGGTGGTGAACAGCTCGACCGTGCTCAACGGACTTGCCCTGGCGGCTCGGCGAGCAGCGAAAGGCCACTCTCGCTTTCCGGCGTCGCCCGCGTGTCGCGCTTTAACCCGTCGTACCAGCGATCCATCGCCCCTCCCGCTCACCGGTGTTACCGGACGAACCTATGCTCCGCCCGATCTGCGCCGGGCTGATGGCGATATTGTATCCCTATCATACTTTTTGCACAAGCGCGGGGCGCTATGGCGACTCGTCGAGTCGCGGGACCTTAGCCGTCGCCACGAGCTGCTTGCCGTGCCGCGCGATAGCCGTCGCGTCGCATCTTCTCGAAGGCGAGCCGCTGCTGGAACGCCGAATCCTCCGGATAATCGCGAAACGCGTCGAGGATATCGTCGAACACTTCGCGCAATTCGTCACGAAATTCCGGATGCGAGAAGATGTAGAAGCGGTTGGCGCGGACCGCCTCGATCACGCGCGCGGCGATGACATCGGGCTCCATCCCGGCCTGATGGATCTGCTCGAGCCGTCCGACGCTCGTCGGGTCGACCGCTTTCGCTCCCGCCTTCAACTCGTCCGGGCGCACCTCGTCGCTCGCGAAGATGTGACTCTTGACCAGGCCGGGGCAGAGCACCGAGACGCCGATGCCGTGCGGCGCCAGGCTGTAGCGCAACGATTCACTCATCCCGCGCACGGCGAATTTGGCGGTATTGTAGATGCCCGGCTGCGGCCCGCAGAGAAAGGCGGCCATCGAGGCGGTATTGACGATATGCCCGCCGCCGCCTCGCGCTTTCATCCGCGGAACGAAGGTCATCACGCCATTGACGACGCCGTGGAGATTGACGCCGAGCACCCAGTCCCAATCATCATAGGATGAATCGTCGATCGTCTGGAACAGGTTTACCCCGGCATTATTGAACACCAGACTGACGGGTCCCAGGTCCGCCTCGACCCGATCGGCCGCCGCGGCAAAGCCGTCGCGCGACGCGACGTCGAGCTGCACGCCGATCACGTCCTGATTGTCGAGGGTCGCCAGTGCCGCGTCGATCGCGTCCTGGCGGATATCGGCCAGCGCGACCTTGCACCCTTCGGCCAGCAAGGCGCGGACGAGCCCGAGTCCGATGCCGTTGGCACCGCCGGTGACGAACGCCGTGCGTCCAGCCAGATCCTGCAATTCGTCTCTCCCATGACCGGCGGAAATTTGTTTCCCACCGCACGCATTTTTGTCTCGCCTTTTGTATCCAACACGTACAATTTGCCAAGCGGAAACGATGGGCCCGTCAGCGGCTCACGTCACGGTGAGAGGAATGCCCATGGCGATCGGGATCGCGACGGCGGCGGACATGACGACCGGCGAACGGGAAGCGGAGGCTGCGCCGCATCCTTCGCGCATCTGGCCCTCGACACCGCGCGCTTATTGGGCGTTGGCGGTGATCGTGCTGGCGACCTTCCTGACTTTTTTCGATCAGGTCGTGTTCGGCATGCTGGCGCAGCGCATCAAGACCGATTTCGGCCTGAGCGATGCCCAACTCGGCTTTCTCGGCGGACCGGCCAGCATCATCTGCTATCTGTTCGTCGGCATTCCGCTGGCGCGGCTCGCCGATATCTATCCGCGCAAATACGTGCTGGCGGGCGGCGTGGCGGTGATCGGATCGATCATCGCACTCGGCGGCCTGGCGCAGAACTTCGCCCAGTTCGTCGGCTCGCGCGTCTTTCTCGCGGCTGGAGGATCGGCACACGCCCCGGCATCCTATTCGCTGCTGGCCGACGCCTTTCCGCCGCGCAAGCTGACTCGCGCCTTCGCCCTGCTCCAGTTCGGCTTCATCGGCGGCACGACGTTGGGCCCGATCGTCGGCGGGATGCTGATCGCGATGACCGCGCATTGGGCGCCGACCGAATTTGGCGGCCTCCGGATCTTCGCCTGGCAATGGATCATGATCTGGGTCGGCCTGCCCGGCCTGCTGGTTGCTTTGCTGTTCCTGACGGTGAAGGAACCGCCCCGCCTCGCGCCCGCGCCCGACGCGCCACAGCCGCCGCGCGACGCCTCGCTCGCCCGCCGCATGCTGACTTTTACCGGGCTCGACGCGATCCGCGCGATCCATGCCCGCCGCCGGGTCTATTATCCCCTGTTCGCCGGACTCGCGCTGAGCGCGATCGAGGTGTTCGGGCTTCAATTCTGGCGAGTCCCGTTCATGATCCGCACCTTCGGTTGGGACGAGCGCCAGATCGGCGCGGTGATGGGCGGGATGATCCTGATCGCCTCGCTGGCGGGACTGGTGCTCGGCGGCGTGCTGGTCGAGTGGCTGGCACGGCGTCACAAGGACGCCAACGTCCGCGCCGCGGCGATCCTGTTCGGCGGCGTGACGATCTGTTCGATCCTGTCGCCGCTGATGCCCAACGGCTATCTGTCGCTCGGCGTGATGAGCGTCGGCGCGATGTTCGGCATCGCCGGCGCGGTGCCCCAGAATGCCGCGATCCAGCGCGTCGCACCCAATGCGATGCGTGGCCAGGTCACCGCGATCTACCTGTTCATGTTCACCTTCTTCGGCGCGATGGGCAGCTTCGTCGTCGGGCTGGTGCAGGATTATGTGATCGGCGACGAAGCGCAGTTGTGGAAGACGCTGGTGCTGACCGCGTCGATCCTGCTGCCGATCGCCACTCTGTGCATGGTGCGCGCCATCAAACCCTATCGCGAGGAAGTCGAGCGGCTGGAAGCGGCGGGAAGTTGACTCGCTCGCGCGGGCGGCGCACATTGTACGCAAAGCATACAATTAGGAGAGATTGATGTCCGAGGCCGATCGCATCGCGAAGCTCGAAGATACCGTCGAGCAATTGTCTCGCCGCCTGCTGCAGCGCGAGGACGAGCTCGATATCCGCAAGCTCCAGCACCTCTATGGCTATCTCATCGACAAATGCCTCTACAACGAGACGGTCGACCTGTTCACCGACGATGGCGAAGTGCGCTTTTTCGGCGGCGTGTGGAAGGGCAAGGACGGTATCCGCCGGCTCTATGTCGAACGGTTCCAGAAGCGCTTCACCCACGGCAATAACGGGCCGATCGATGGCTTCCTGCTCGATCACCCGCAGCTCCAGGACATTATCGACGTCGAACCCGACGGCGAGATCGCCTATGGCCGCGCGCGCTCGATGATGCAGGCCGGCCGACACAAGGATTATGCCGATTCGAGCAACCCGATGATGGGCGCGCGCCAATGGTGGGAAGGCGGAATCTACGAGAACACCTATCAGAAGGTCGACGGAGTCTGGCGCATCAAGGTGCTGAATTACCTGCCGCAATGGCATGCCGATTTCGAGACCGGCTGGGCCAATACGCGGCCCGAATACGTCCCCTTCCCGACCCAGACCTTTCCCCAGGATCCGACCGGCCCCGACGAGCTGATCGCCGACAGCTGGCTATGGCCGACCCACAAATTGGTGCCCTTCCACATGAAGCATCCGGTGACCGGCAAGGAGATCGTCGCCGAGCGCTGGCAGGGGGACGTCGACCGCGAACAGGCCAGGACGGCGGAGCCCGCGGTCTAGTCTCGAGCAGCGCTCACCAACAACGCAGGACGCCGATGACCTATCCCGAACTCTGCATGGTGATCGACGGCGAGCGCGTTCGCGGCGGAGGGCGGCGAACGCATGACGTGGTCAATCCGGCGACCGGCGAAACGCTCGCCGCGTTGCCGCTGGCCGACCCCGCCGATCTCGACCGCGCGCTCGATGCTGCCGCGCGCGGTTTCCGGCGCTGGCGCAATTCGACCCCGCACGAACGCGCCGCCGTGCTGCAAGGTGCGGCGCGGTTGATGCTCGAACGCCAGGACGAGCTCGCCCGCGTCGCGGTGCTCGAGCAGGGCAAGACCCTGGCCGAGGCCAAGGTCGAGGTGCTGATGAACGTCGGCCTGTTCAATTTCTACGCCGGCGAGGTCTTCCGCCTCTATGGACGGACGCTGGTGCGTCCGACCGGCCAGCGATCGACCGTCAGTAAGGAACCGGTCGGGCCGGTCGCGGCGTTCGCGCCGTGGAACTTCCCGATCGGTAATCCCGGCCGCAAGCTGGGCGCGCCAATCGCGGCGGGATGCTCGGTGATCCTCAAGGCGGCTGAAGAAACCCCGGCCTCGGCGCTCGGCGTGCTGCAATGCCTGCTCGACGCCGGCCTGCCCGGCGAGGTGGCGCAGGCAGTGTTCGGCGTGCCCGATGAGGTGTCCCGGCACCTGCTTGCCTCTCCCATCATCCGCAAGCTGAGCTTCACCGGCTCGACCGTCGTCGGCAAGCATCTCGCCAAGCTGGCGGCGGACGACATGAAGCGCACGACGATGGAATTGGGCGGCCATGGTCCAGTGCTGGTATTCGACGACGTCGATGTCGATCAGGTGCTCGATACGATGGTCGCCGCCAAATATCGCAATGCCGGTCAGGTTTGCGTCTCTCCCACGCGCTTCATCGTTCAGGAGGATGTCTACGATCGGTTCCGTTCGGGCTTTGCCGAGCGCGCCGGACGGATCGCCGTCGGCGACGGGCTCGATCCGGCGAACCAGATGGGACCGATGGCCAATCCGCGGCGCACCGATGCGATGGAGCGGCTGATCGGCGACGCGACCGCACGCGGTGCCACCCTGCTGGCCGGCGGCGGGCGGATCGGCAATCGCGGCTTCTTCCATCAGCCGAGCGTGTTGTCGGACATCCCGCTCGACGCTGCGATCATGAACGAGGAGCCGTTCGGCCCGGTCGCGCTGATCAACCCATTCGCCAACGAGGAAGCGATGCTCGCCGAAGCCAACCGCCTGCCCTACGGGCTGGCGGCCTATGCCTGGACGGGCGATGCCGGACGCCAGCGGCGGATCGCGCGCGAGATCGAGAGCGGGATGGTCGGCATCAACACGACCATGATCGGCGGCGCCGATGCGCCGTTCGGCGGGGTCAAATGGTCCGGACATGGATCGGAAGACGGGCCGGAGGGCGTCGATGCGTGCCTGGTCACCAAAGCGGTCCACGAGGGGTAGAGGGAGACGGCTAATGCCGGGCGCAGCGGACATTCCAATTGCGGCGATCGATGCTGCGCTCAAGGAGCTGGCCGATATCCTCGGCCAGGACGGACTGATCGTCGATGAAGCCAAGGTCGCGGAATTCCGCGACCCTTTCGCGCCGCCGACGGGCCGATGGTACGAACCCGGCGCGGTGCTGATGCCGACCAGCGTCGAGCAGGTGCAGGAAGTGCTGCGCGTCGCCAACAGCTACAAGACGCCGCTCTGGGTCAACGGCCAGGGCCGCAACAACGGTTATGGCGGGCCGGCGCCGCGGGTGTCGGGGTCCTTCGTCATGTCGATGCGGCGGATGAACCGCGTCCTCGACGTCGACGAGGATTCCGCTTGGGCGCTGGTTGAATCCGGCGTCACTTTCTTCGACCTGCACGACCACCTCAAATCGACCGGGTCAAGGCTCTGGATGTCGGTGCCCGATCTCGGCTGGGGCAGCATTGTCGGCAACGCGCTGGAACATGGCGTGGGCTATACGCCGCTCGGCGATCACTTCGACGCCAAATGCGGGATGGAGGTGGTGCTCGCGAATGGCGAGTTGCTGCGCACCGGGCTCGGCGGGCTCGAGGCGCCCCGCGCCTGGCACGTCTATAAACATGGCTGCGGACCGACACTGGACGGCCTGTTCAGCCAATCCAATTTCGGCGTCGTCACGAAAATGGGAACGTGGCTGATGCCCGCTCCCGATTGCTATATGCCCGGCTGGCTGACCTTGAAGCAGGACAGCGACCTTGAGGTGATGCTCGAGCGGCTCCGCCCGCTGATGCTCGACGGCACGATCCCCAACCAGCCGATGATCATCAACGCGGTCTGCGCGGCCTCCGCTTTCTGGCAGCGCGATCACTGGTACACGGGCGACGGTCCGATCCCGGAGGACGTGATCGACAAGATCGCCGAGACCCCCGGTTTCGGCCGCTGGGTGATGCGCTTCGCGCTCTATGGCGACGAGAAGATCGTCGAGCGTCAGCGCGAGATCGTTCAGGATGCGCTGGGCACGATTCCCGGGGCAACAATCGACTTCACCAAATATGACGGGCACGCACTGCCTGAATTCGACAACCCGCATCACCGCGTGCAAGCCGGCGTCCCCAGCCTTGCCCTCGACCAGATGACACGCTGGTACGGCGGCGAACAGGGCGGCCATATCGGCTTTTCCTCGGCGACACCGATCACCGGGCGCGACGGCGGCGCGATCCGCGATCTGGTGCGCGAGCGCCTTTACGCGGCGGGGCTCGATTATAGCGGCGTCTATGTCGTCACCAAGCGCGCGCTGATCCATGTCGGGCTGGTCGTGTTCGACACCCAAAATGCGAAGCAAGCCGATGCCGCTTATGCCGCGTGCAAATTGATGGTCACCGACGCGGCGAAGATCGGCTATGGCGAATATCGCTCGCACCTCGATTTCATGGACTTGGTCGCCGACCAATACAGCTTTGGCGATCACGCCCAGCGCCGCTTCGCCGAAACGATCAAGGATTGTGTCGATCCGAACGGCATCCTGTCCCCCGGCAAGCAGGGCATCTGGCCCCGCGCCTATCGCGAGGCCCACCAATGACCCATGCGCTGAACACCGGCGGCGACCGCGGCTATCTTCGTATCGCGACCGAAGAGGCGTTTGCCACGCGCGAGCAGATCGACGCCTATCTGCGCATGGTGGGCGACGGCACCGCCGATAAGGGCATGACGTCGTTATGGGGCTTCTATGCGCGGTCGCCGTCGGAGCGCGCGATGCTGATCATCGAGCGGTTGCTCGATCTCGGCGAGCGCAGGATCGCCGACATGGACGCGACCGGGATCGATGTCGCGATCCTGTCGCTCACCTCGCCCGGGGTTCAGCCGCTGCTCGACACCGACGAGGCCAAGGCGATGGTGGCGCGCGCCAACGACTATCTCGCCGAACGCTGCGCCGCCTATCCGACGCGGTTCGTCGGCATGACCTCGATCGCGCCGCAGGATCCCGAATGGTCGGCAGCCGAGATCCGACGCGGCGCGGCCGAGCTGGGCTTCAGGGGCGTGATGGTCAACAGCCACACCCACGGCCATTATCTCGACGAGCCGCAATTCGACCCGATCTTCCGCGCGCTCGCCGATACCGGCCAGCCGCTCTACATCCATCCGCAGACGCTGCCCGACGCGATGATCGGCGGGATGATCGAGGCGGGGCTGGACGGCGCGATCTTCGGCTTCGGGGTGGAGACTGGCATGCATCTGCTCCGGCTGATCACCACGGGCATCTTCGATCGCTATCCCGACCTCCAGATCGCGGTCGGCCATGGCGGCGAAGCGATCCCTTATTGGCTCTATCGCATCGACTTCATGCACAAAGCGGGCGTCGCCTCGCAGCGTTACGAGCGGCTCAAACCGCTCAAAAAGGGCATGGTCGCCTGCCTGCGCGAGAATGTGCTGGCGACCACCAGCGGCCTCCCCTTCCCGCCCGCGATCAAGCTGATGCTCGACGTGATGGGAGAGGATCGCGTGATGTACGCGATGGACTATCCTTACGAATATGTCGCCGACGAGGTACGCGCGCACGACCTGCTCGACATTCCCGATACGACCAAGAAGAAGCTGATGCAGAGCAACGCCGAACGCGTGTTCGCGCTGTGAGCCAGGCCGCCACCCGGCCGCTTCCCGGCGCCTGGTACGCGTTGGCGCTGGTCGCCGCGACCCAGGCGATCAGCCTGCTCGATCGCAACATCCTCGCGATCCTGGCGCCGGCGATCAAGGCCGACCTGAAGATCGGCGATGCCGAGATGGGTCTGCTCTACGGCACGGTATTCGCGCTGTTCTACGCGCTGTTCTCGCTGCCGCTGGGGCGGCTGGCGGACGGCTGGGTCCGCACCCGGCTGTTGGCGATCGCCATCCTCTTCTGGTCGCTCGCGACCGGCACGGCTGCGTTCGCCGGCGGCTTTCTGCTGCTGATGCTGTCGCGGCTGGGCGTCGGCATCGGCGAGGCCGCATCACAGCCCGCCGGCACCAGCCTGCTCTACGATTATTTCCCGCGCCGGCGCCGCGGGACGGTGATGGCCATCCTGGCCGCTGCGGTCGCCATCGGACTTGGCGGGTCGCTGGTGATCGGCGGTGGCGCGGCCGATTGGTGGCATCGGTGTTATCCGGCCGGCGGCGCGCCGCTGGGGCTGGCCGGCTGGCAATTCGCCTTCCTGGTCGCGGCCTTGCCGGGGCTGCTGATCGCTCCCCTGATGTGGCGCGTGCGCGAGCCGGAGCGCGGCGCGGTAGACGGCATCGCGACGCCGCGCGACCCCCATCCGTTCGGCGCCAGCCTGGGCGTGCTCGGCGCGATCACGCCTGGCATCCACTGGGTCGCGCTGGCGCGGCGGCGCGCGACCGCGCGCGACTGGCTGGTCAATGCCGGCATCCTCGTCCTGATCGTTGCCGCCATGGTCGCCGCGATCCGTTGGGCCGAAGCCTTTTCGCCCCGGCCGCCGTTGATCCTCGGCGGCGTCGCGGTCAGCCCGCACGTGCTGCAATGGAGCGTGATCGGCTTCGGCATCTTCGTCATCGCCAATCTGCTCCAGGCGTTGCGCCGCAACGATCCGCCGGCCTTCGCGGCGATTGCGACGTCGCCCTCGGTGATCCTATGCATCGCGGTCGGCGCTTTGCAGGGCGTGGTCAATTATGGCGTAATGGGGTTCACCCCCTCGTTCCTGATGAAGACCTATCACTTATCGCCAGGCGCGACCGGGCTCCAGTTCGGGCTGCTAGCGGCGGCGCTCGGTGTGATCGGGCCACTGATCGCCGGACCGCTGTCGGACCGGCTGAGCGGTGGCCGGCCGCGCGAGCGGGTATGGGTCACGCTGTTCGCGCTCGGCGTATCGCCGCTAATCGCCTTCTGGGTCTATCGCGCGCCCTCGGCGGGCGCCTTCTACTTCCGCTTCACCTTTTACAGCCTGGTGCTGACGATGTGGATGCCGCCGCTTTATGCCGTGCTTTACGATCAGGTGCTGCCGCGGATGCGGGGGATCACTTCGAGCATCTATCTGTTCGCGATGACGATCATCGGCCTGGGCATCGGGCCCTATGCCGTCGGACTGGTAAGCGACGCCACGCACGGCGACCTCGCCACCGCGATCCTCTCGGTCAATTGGGTCGCGCCGCCGATCGTCATCATGCTGGTGATCCTCGCCCTGCGCGTCAATCGCGACCAGGCGTCATTGCTCGACCGAACGCGCGCGGCTGGGGAAAAGGTTTAGGTTGAGAACCCAAATAAGCCGTTGTTCTTAAGCGATCCATTTCCAAAGCTCGTCATCCCAGCGAAAGCTGGGATCTCAAGCGACATCGCGTCACCGCCAGAGACCCCAGCTTACGCTGGGGTGACGGCGGGATTCCGCGGGGATGACGATAGGAATATGAGTCCCCACCCAGGGGCCCCGCTTCTGCGGAAACCCTGGGACGGCTTTCGGCTTAGGCCGCCTCGGCCAGCCCGATCTCCTCGGCGGTCGCCCAATTGCCGTGCAGGCCGAAGCGCAGCCGGATCGGGATGCGCACTTCGGCGATCGGCCCCTTTTCGATGTCGAGCGCGTCGAACAGCAGCAGGTCCGAGCGATGTTCTTCGAGCCGGTTGCAGACCTGGACGATCCAGCCGTCGCCCTCCGCGGCATCGGGGCCGCGCGGGATGAAGCAGGGTTCCTGCAGCGACGAAACTGGGCCGCACCAATATTTCTGCTCGCGCCCGGTTTCGTGATCGACCAGCCCAAGCGTATTCATGATCATGCCCCCGGCGCTACCGCCCTTGAGCTCGACCGGCTTGGTCGGATCGATCACCAGCATCCAGCCATAGCGATAGGGTAATCCGGTGCGGCGTTCGTCGATGCGGGGAAATTCGCCCATCATCCCGGTCAGCCGCTCGAAGCTTTCGAACGTGTCGGAATTGGACGCCATATCGACCGTCCAGCGCGTCAGGAAGCTCGCCGCTTCCATCGGATTGAACGGCGCGCCGTGGATGTCGGGGAAGAACGGGAACATGTTGTTCTTCGCTTCCGGCGTGTCGAAATGGATCCTGGTCCCGTCCTGGAACGCGTTCATGACATGGCTGGCGAAGCAATTGTCGCGCTTGAACCAGCGTATGTCCTCCGCCGTCGCGTCCGCCCGCCGCGGCAATACGCCGAGATAGACCGGCAAGGTCGTGTCGAAGCCGAAATGCGGCAGGCCCTGTTCGAGCCGCTCCCAGTTCGAGGTCGAGGGCACCACGTGAAACAGCGCGTAATCGGGCGTGATCGCGAAATCGTGCATCATCGCGTAATAAGGCAGCTCGAACCACAATTCCTGCTTCAGCTCGCCATCGGGCGACACGACATAATAGGTCATGTCGCGAGTCAGCACGCCCTTGGCGGCATAGCCGAACGCGATCATGTCGCCGGTTAGGGGATCGACCTTGGGATGCGCGGTGAAGGTCTGCCCGGTCATCGCGCCGTTGAACCAGGTATAGCCCTCGGTCTCTAGCGTCGCCGGGTCCATCACCAGTGCTGGGCTGTCCTCCTTCAGCGCGTAGAGCTTGCCGCCATAGACGAAGGCATTGGTGTTGGCGGTGCCGCGGATCCGGCCCTTCACACTCTCATCGTCGGTCAGCGGGTTGCGATAGGCGCCGAACAAGCCACGACCGGCCTCATGCTCCAACTGCCATTTGTCGGTCTTGGCCCAACGCTGGCGGAAATCGACGCGGCCGCCATGGAAGCGGAACATCGTGATCATGCCGTCGCCGTTGAAGGCGATGTCGTCGCCCAGGCGCGGCGCGAATTGGGGATCGGGTTGGACGCGATAGAAGGCACCGTCGAGCTCGACCGGAACCGTGCCTTTCACGTCGAGGTCGGCGATATCCGCCTCGATCCGCGACGGCGTGTTGAAACCGGTGAACGACGGCGTGTCGGGGAAATGCGTCACGGCCGATCCTCTCTCTATTATCTGCGCGGCATTGTATGCAACGCAAACATTATTTTCAATCCGTGATGGTTGACCTGAACACCCCCGGGGGGCAGGCTGGCGCAATGCTGAGATCGTTTCCCGCCAAAAGCGCCCCCGCGTCCGACGATGGGGAGATCGGCGGTCTCGATCAGATCGTCGGGTTTCACATCCGCCTTGCCTATGGCGCGGTGTACCGCCATTTCAGCGAGACGTTCAACGACCTGGACCTGACCCAGAAACAGGTCTCAGTGCTATGGCTGATCGACGATCATCCGGGCATCGCCCAGGCGGATATCGGCCGGCGGCTACAGATGGACCGCGCGACGGTGATGGCGATCATCAACCGCCTGCAGAAACGCGGCTTCGTGGTGCGTGGCCCCTCTCCCGACGATCGCCGCCGCCAGACGCTGAAGCTGACCGATGCCGGCCATGACGGCCTGATCGCGGCGCGCGCGTGCATCCTGGAGCACGAGCAATGGCTCAAGAACCGGTTCACGCCGGGCGAGACGGCGATGCTGATCGAGTTGTTGCGACGGATACACGAGTAAGGGCACCGGGCCCGGAGTTTCGGGCTGGCAGCTTACTGGCCGCAGCCGGCTCCCTGATCGTCGGCGAAACTCGGCGTCATCGCGAAACAGGTCCAGACAGGATCGCCGTTCGGATCCACCGAGCGCACGACCCAGCTGTTACAATCCAATAAGGGTCGCATGGTATGCGAGCGCTGGTCGGCGGCGAGAGTGACCGCGGGCGGCGGGCCGGGATGCCATCGCGCCTTGAGGATTCGGGTACCGACAGTGTCCGTCCCGCCGGGAACGTCCATCGCGACGGTATATCCGCGCTCACGCCCCAGACCGAGCATCACGCGGATCGCGGCGATCACGAAGAAGCGGGCACCTACCGCGGCGGCAACCGGATTCCCCGGCAATCCGAAATACAGGCAGCCATTGGGCAGGGTGGCGAAGAGCACCGGCTTACCAGGACGCATCGCCACGCCGCGAAAGTGGATCGTCGCGCCTAGAGCCTGCAGCGCGGCGGGCACCTGGTCATAATCGCCGACCGATATCCCGCCCGTCGAGATGATCAGGTCCGGCGCGGCGGCCATGGCCTGTTTGATGCTCGTCACCATTGCCGCGGGATCGTCGCGTGCCGGCATGACGAGCTGCGGAGCAAGACCGGCCTGTTGCATCATCGCGGCGATCATCGGTCCGTTCGAATCGTGGACGAAATGGTCGCTCGTCCCGCTCGCCCGCCTCAATTCATCGCCGGTCGTCAGCACGACCACGCGCGGCAGCCGGATCGCGTCGATCTCGGGCACGCCATAACAGCATAGTGCGCCGATCACTTCAGGCGTAACCAACTGGCCGCGAGTGGCGACGACCTCGCCTTGCCGCGCGTCTTCGCCCCGGCGCCGGATATTCCGCCCGAGGCCGACGGGCTCTGTCAGCAGGACGGCCGTTCGCTCGCGCGAGACACGTTCCTTGGCGACCACAGCGTCGAATGGCAGGACGATCGGCGCCCCAGTGCTAATCGCGCAGGCGCCCGACGCCGAGACCAAAGTCGCCGCCGCACCGGCCCGGCTTTCCCCGACCAGATCCAGGCGAACCGGCCGCTCAGGCGATGCATTGGCGACATCGGCGGCCACGACCGCGAACCCGTCCATCGCCGAGCAATCGAACCGCGGATAATCGGCTTGCGCCACGACATCCGCGCCGATGATCCGACCGAGCGCCGCGCCAATCGCCACGGGTTCGACCGGCAGGCGCGGGGCGACGTCCTCGATACACGCGAGCGCTGCCGAAAAATCGATGCGATTCATGGCTCCGACATAGCACGCAGCGCCGCCAGGTCGTCGGGCCGATTGACGTTAGGGATAGGCGGCCAGCCATCGAGCGCCGCGGCGCCGATCTCCTCCGCCCAGGCTCTGACCGCCCGGTTCCCGCCGTGCTCGAGATAGTCGCTGAGCCTGTCGGCCAACGCGCAAGGCCATAATCCTATCACGGGCGTGTTGGCGACGAAGCTCGCCACGCCGCGCCCGGCGAGATCGCCGAGCAGCCCGGCGGGAAGCGACGGCGTGTCGCAGGGAAGCGTGAGGATGGCATCGAATTGGCGATCCCGCGCATGACGCAATGCGCCGCACAACCCGCCGAGCGGGCCGAGCCCAGGCGCCGGCCAGTCGGCTATCGAGACATAGGTCGGACTGTCGCGCCCGACCACGGCGATGTCCTCGGTAACCGGCCGCAACGCCCGGGCTGCATGGTCGAGCAAGGCGATCCCGGCGAGCGTCGCGAGCGCCTTGTCGCCGCCGAACCGGCGCGCCTGCCCGCCCGCAAGGACAACGCCGAGCAGTCGGGTCACGGTGCCTGCTCGAGCAGCGCGTCGCTGCGCGCGAGAACGACGAGCCTGAGCCCGGCATTGGCCGCGCGCGCCATGGCGAGATCGGTCGGCGCCGAAATCGTCACCAGCATCGGACATTGCGCGAGCACCGCTTTTTCGACCAGCTCATAGGAGCAGCGCGACGACAACAAGGCGAATCCGCCATCCCAGGTTCGGTCGGATCGCGCCATCGCGCCGATCAGCTTGTCGAAGGCATTGTGGCGGCCGACATCCTCGCGGACCTCGACGACGGCGCCGCTTGCGTCGCACAAGGCGGCGGCATGGACCGCGCCAGTCTGCTCGTTGAGTGGTTGGCGCGCGCGCAACCCGGCGAGTGCCGCGAATATCTGGTCGGGTGCGGCGCGCGAAACCGTTTCGACCCTGGGCAGCGGCCGGATCGCCTGGTCGAGATTTTCGATGCCGCAAAGTCCGCAGGACGATTCCGACACGCGATGCCGCGCCCGTTCGACCAGTGCCTCGGCGCGCGACGGCGCGAGCGACGCGCGGACCACGTCGCCGCTGGGCGTGGCATGCACGTCGATCGCCTCGATCTGACCGGCATGGTCGATCAACCGCTCGCTCAGGGCGAACCCGACGACAAAATCCTCGATGTCGAGCGGCGTCGCCATCATTACGGCATAGCCGATGCCGTTGAACTCGAGCGCCAGCGGCCGCTCGACCGCCACGGCCCGCTCGACCTCGTCGGCGCCGGTGCCGTCGGCGGCGTGGCGTTGAAAGCGTCTCGCGGAGACGCCGGCGATCCGGGAACGATCGGGCAATGTCCCGGTCAACCGGCCCGTTCCGCAGTCTCGCGGAGCAGCGCAACCGCGTCCCGTGCGGTATCGCTCAGATGCTCGCCGCCGCCATCGAGATAGGCGACGATCGCCTGGCGCATCCGGGGATCCCAGAATTGGCGGAGATGATCCCGGGTCGCCGCCACCGGGCGGCCGGGGCATTGGCTGCCGAGTTCGCGCGCGATCTGGTTGGCCATGTAGACGAGGTGGTCGATGGTCGACATCGCCCGCGCCTCACTCGGCCGGTTCGGGAAGGACGCGGCGCGAGCGCTCGGTTTGCGCTTGATAGGCCTGCTGCCAATCGCTCGGCCCATTCGATATCGCGACCTGAACCGCGGTGACCTTATATTCCGGGCAATTGGTCGCCCAGTCCGAATAGTCAGTGGTGATGACGTTGGCCTGGGTCGCGGGATGGTGGAAGGTCGTATAGACCACACCCGGCGCGACGCGTTCGGTGATCAAGGCGCGCAACGTCGTCTCTCCCGCCCGGCTGCGCAGACTGACCCAGTCGCCGTCGCGAATGCCACGATTCTCGGCATCGTGCGGATGGATTTCGAGCCGGTCCTCGGGATGCCAGGCAATATTCTCGGTCCGGCGCGTCTGGGCGCCGACATTGTACTGGCTCAGGATGCGGCCGGTCGTCAGCAGCAGCGGGAAACGCGGTCCGGTCTTCTCGTCGGTCGGGATATAATCGGTGACGACGAAATGCCCCTTGCCGCGCACGAATTGGTCAATGTGCATGGTCGGGGTACCTTCGGGCGCGGCCTCGGTCGCGGGCCATTGCATCGATCCCAGCCGGTCGAGCGCGTCATAGCTCACCGTGGCGAAGGTCGGCGTCAACGCGGCGACCTCATCCATAATCTCGGACGGATGACTATAGCTCCAATCGAGCCCGATCGCATTCGCCACGAGCTGGACGATTTCCCAATCGCCATAGCCGTTGAGCGGTTCCATCACCTTGCGCACGCGCTGGATTCGGCGTTCGGCATTGGTGAAGGTGCCGTCCTTTTCGAGAAAGGTCGATCCGGGCAGGAAGACGTGCGCGTAATTGGCGGTTTCGTTGAGGAACAGGTCCTGCACCACGACGCATTCCATCGCGGCGAGCCCTGCCGCCACGTGGTGCGTATTCGGGTCCGACTGCAGGATGTCCTCGCCCTGGATGAACAGCGCCTTGAACGTTCCGTCGGTCGCGGCATCAAGCATGTTGGGGATGCGCAGGCCCGGCTCGGCGTCGAGCGTGACACCCCAGGCTTGTTCGAACATTGCCCGTGTCGCGGGGTCGGAAACGTGGCGATAGCCCGAATATTCGTGCGGAAAACTGCCCATGTCGCAGGCGCCCTGGACATTGTTCTGGCCACGCAGCGGGTTCACCCCGACGCCTTCGCGGCCGATATTGCCGGTCGCCATCGCCAGATTGGCGATCGCCATCACGGTCGACGACCCCTGGCTGTGCTCGGTGACCCCCAGGCCATAATAGATCGCGCCGTTGCCGCCGGTCGCGAACAAGCGTGCGGCGGCGCGCAGGTCGGCGGCCGGCACGCCGGTCAGCGCCTCAGTCGCCTCGGGCGAGCGCTGGGGCTGCGCGACGAACGCCGCCCAATCCTCGAACTCGCTCCAGTCGCACCGCTCGCGGACAAAGGCCTCATCGGCGAGCCCCTCGGTCACGACCACATGCGCGATCGCGGTCAGCACCGCGACGTTGGTGCCGGGACGCAACGGCAAGTGATGCGTCGCAGCGACATGCGGCGTGCGGACGATGTCGGTACGCCGCGGGTCGATCACGATCAACTTCGCGCCCTCGCGCAACCGCTGCTTCATGCGGCTGGCGAACACCGGATGGCCGTCGGTCGGATTGGCGCCGATCACCATGATGACGTCGGCCTGCGCGACGCTGTCGAAATCCTGCGTTCCGGCCGATGTGCCGAACGTCGTCTTGAGGCCATAGCCGGTCGGAGAGTGGCAGACCCGCGCGCAGGTATCGACATTGTTGTTGCCGAACCCCTGGCGGATCAGCTTCTGGACCAGGAACGTCTCTTCATTGGTGCAGCGGCTCGAGGTGATGCCGCCAACGCTGTCCTTGCCATATTTGGCCTGGATGCGGCGGAATTCGCCGGCGGTATAGGCGATCGCCTCATCCCAGGACACCTCGCGCCACGGATGGTCGACCGACGCGCGGATCATCGGCTTCAAAATCCGGTCGCGGTGATTGGCATAGCCCCAGGCGAACCGCCCCTTGACGCAGCTATGCCCGCGATTGGCCTTGCCATCCTTCCACGGCACCATGCGGACCAGCTGCTCGCCGCGCATTTCCGCCCGGAAAGTGCACCCGACTCCGCAATAGGCGCAGGTCGTGATGACCGCCTTGTCGGGCGTTCCCTGGGCAATCACCGATTTTTCGATCAGCGCGGAGGTCGGACAGGCCTGGACGCAGGCGCCGCACGACACGCAGTCCGACTCCAGAAAGCTGTCGTTCTGGCTGGCAACGACCTTAGAGGCGAAGCCGCTGCCCTCGATCGTCAGCGCGAACGTCCCCTGAATCTCGTCGCAAGCGCGCACGCAGCGCGAGCAGACGATGCATTTGGCGGGATCGAAGGTGAAATACGGATTGCTCTCATCCTTCTCGGCAACGAGGTGGTTGCGCCCTTCATAGCCGTAGCGGACGTCGCGCAGGCCCACCGCGCCGGCCTGGTCCTGCAATTCGCAATCGCCATTGGCCGAGCAGGTCAGGCAATCGAGCGGATGGTCGGAGATGTAGAGCTCCATCACCCCGCGCCGCAACTTGGCCAGTCGATCGGTCTGTGTCCGCACCACCATGCCGTCCGCGACCGGCGTGGTGCAGGATGCGGGGTAACCGTTGCGGCCATCGATCTCGACCAGGCAGAGCCGGCACGAACCGAACGCCTCGAGCGTGTCAGTCGCGCACAATTTAGGGATATCGGTGCCCATCAGCGCCGCCGCGCGCATGATCGATGTCCCTTCGGGCACGGCCACGTCCTGTCCGTCGATCCTGAGCGTCACCATCGCGGGCGCCATCGCCGAAACCGCCTTGGTGCCGAGATCCTGCTCGCCGATCCATGCCATGGTCGTTACTCCGCCGCCGCCGAGGAAATGGGTGCGCCCGCACCGAAATCCTGCGGGAAATGGTCGAGCGCGCTCAGCACCGGATAAGGCGTGAACCCGCCAAGCGCGCAGAGAGATCCGAACTTCATCGTATCGCACAAATCGCGCAGCAGCTCGATCTCCTGCTCGGGAGGCCGCGCACCACCGTGGACATTGCGCATCTGGGGAAGCCGCTCGACCGCGTCGGCGGCACGGCGTTCGCCGGCAATGATACGATCGATCAGCTCGACCCCGCGCGTCGATCCGATCCGGCACGGCGTGCATTTGCCGCAGCTCTCATGCGCGCAGAATTCCATGGCGAAGCGCGCCATGTGCGCCATGTCGACGGTGTCGTCGAACACGGTGATGCCGGCATGGCCGATCAGCCCGCCGGCCGCGGCGAAGGCTTCATAGTCGAACGGCAGATCGAACATCGACGGCGGAAAATAGGCCCCGAGCGGACCGCCGACCTGGACCGCCTTGACCGGGCGGCCGCTCTCGGTGCCGCCGCCGATATCCATGACGAGTTCGCCGAGCGTGATGCCGAAACCAACTTCGAACAGCCCGCCATTCCTGACATTGCCGGCAAGCTGCACTGGCATAGTGCCGCGCGACCGGCCAAACCCGATCGCGGCATAGGCCTCGCCACCTTCGCTCAGGATGAACGGCACCGCCGCCAGGCTCAGCACGTTATTGATCACCGTCGGGCGGCCGAACAGCCCGGCAATTGCCGGCAAGGGCGGCTTGGCCCGCACCTCGCCGCGTTTGCCCTCGATCGAGTCGAGCAAGGCGGTCTCTTCGCCACAGACATAGGCCCCGGCCCCGACCCTGACTTCCAGCGCGAACGGCGCGACAATTGGCGCCGCGCGCGCAATCGCCTCGCGCATCGTGCGGATGGCGAACGGATATTCGGAACGGATATAGATGTAACCGCGCTCGGCCCCGACCGCATGGCCGGCGATCGCCATCCCCTCGATCAGGCAGAACGGATCGCCTTCCATCAGCATGCGGTCGGCGAAGGTCCCGCTGTCGCCCTCGTCGGCGTTGCACACGACATATTTGATGGGGCCCGGCGCGTCGTGGACGGTCTGCCATTTGATCCCGGTGGGAAAGCCGGCGCCGCCGCGCCCGCGCAGCCCGCTCGCCTTGACCGCGTCGACAGCGGCTTGCGGCGGCAGCGCGCGCGCCGCCGTCAGTCCGCGCCAGCCGCCATGCGCTTCGTAATCGTCCAGGCTCAACGGATCGATCACGCCGCAGCGGGCGAAGGTGAACCTTTGCTGCCGCGCGAAGAACGGCATGGCGGATACGTCGCCAAGCCGCGCGGGATGGCTGCCGTCGAGCACCAGGGTGGCATCGGCGGCCGCGACCGGGCCGAACCCGACCCTGCCTTCCGGCGTATCCACCTCGACCAGCGGCTCCAGCCGAAACAGCCCGCGGCTACCCGTCCGCACGACCTGAGCGCCGGCGGCAGAAAGAGCCTCAGCCACAGCATCGGCGCCGAGCGCGACCGCCGCCATGTCCTTGCTGACATAGACGCGCGTCATCGCGTCAATTCCCCGAGCAGGCGATCGAGCGTCGCGGGATCGATCCGCGACACCGGGACGTCGTCGATCATCGCATTGGGGCCGGTCGCGCAAAGCCCCAGGCAATAGACGGCATCGAGCGTCACCTGCCCATCTGCGCTGGTCTCGCCCATCCGCAGGCCCAACCGGTCGGTCGCAATACGCTCGATCGCCGCGGCACCGCGCGCCTGGCAACTCTCGGCGCGGCACAGCCGTACCCGGTGCCGGCCAGCGGGCTGGCGGCGGAAATCGTGGTAGAAGGTCACCACGCCGTGCACATCGGCGCGACTGATGTTAAGCGCCGATGCGATCGCCGGCACCATCAGGTCGTCGATATAGCCGAATTCCTCCTGCAGCGCGTGCAGCATCGGCAGCAGCGCGCTCTGTTCGCTGCCGAAATCCTCGACCAGGCGCGCAACGGCTGCGGCGTAATCGTTCGCATGGGTCGCATCGCTGGCGATCGACCTGTCATTCCGTGCTGCACTCACCCAGAGATTAGGAGCCCGAGCCGGCGCCAAGTCAAATCGACAATCCTTGATTTCGATAGAAAGTCTCTATCACAGCAGCGCCGCTAGCGATCGGGCAGTAGCAAGCGCGGCGCTCGCCAGCGGACCAATCGGCGCGCGATCGAGCACGATCAGGCCGATGCGGCTCGGCGGAAGCGGATCATCGAACGGAACGATCCTGGCCCAGCCGCCACTAGGGATGATTTCGGCATAAGTATCAGGAACGATCGTCGCGAACGGCCCCGCCTCGACCATTGCCAGCAAGGCGACATAGCTGTCCGCAGTCGCCGCCGGCCGCACGGCCAGTCCTTTACGCGAAAGATGATCGTCGAGGATGCGCCGGTTCTGCATGCCTTCGTGAAGCAGGCAGAGCGGGAAGGAAAGCGCCGCGCTCCAGCCGATCCCCGCGCAATCGGCGAGCGCATCGCGGTGACACAGGAACATCGCCCTTTCCGCATAGAGCGGCGCCGCCAGCACCGAGGTCGGCGGCTCGTGATCGAGATAGGTGATCCCTGCATCGAGCTCGAATGCGGCGAGCCCGCGCTCGATTTCGCGCGAGGTCAGCGATCGCACGCTCAGCACCAGATCCGCATGCGCTGCCGCGAGCGCGCGCGCGAATTGCCCGACCACCGGCATCGCCGCGGGGATGACGCCGAGGCGCAATGTGCCGGTCAGCGGCCCGTGTGCCAGTTCAGCGGCATGCTCCAGTCCTTCGATCATCGCGATGGCCTGTTGCGCCCAGGGCAGCGCCGCGCGTCCTTCGTCGGTCAACCCGGTAAAGCGCCGATCGCGCTGGATCAGCCGTCGCCCGAGCTGTTCCTCCAAGGCGGCGATGCCGGCCGACAAGGTCGGCTGCGACACGTTGCACGCCGCCGCTGCCCGGGCGAAATGCCGTTCGCGTGCGACCGCCACGAAATATTCGAGTAACCTGAGATTCACGCCGTATCGATTTACCTCGCGACGGCGGGTGTCAACCGGCGCCGGGATCTCGCAGCCCCTGCCTCACTCGCGCTCCGCTGCTGCGCCAGGGCTTTCCCCGCCTTGATCGCCCGCTATACCGACCGGCGATGAAGACGCTCGTCGATCCGTCCAATGCGCTCGCGCAGGGACTCGCTACGGTCCGCAGCCAGTTCAAGGTTCCCGCCGCTTTCCCCCCGACTGTGCTCGCCGCCGCCGAAGCGGCCGCGAAACGCGTGCCGACCGAGCATGTCGATCGCACGACCGTGCCCTTCGTCACGCTCGACCCGGCGACCTCGACCGATCTCGATCAGGCGTTCGCGATCGAAGCGGCCGGCAGCGATCTGTTGCTCCGCTATGCGATCGCCGACGTCGCCTGGTTCGTTGGCGATGGCGACGCGATCGATCTTGAAGCATGGGCACGCGGCACGACGCTCTATCTGCCCGACGGCAAAGCGGGCCTTTATCCGCCGGTGCTGGCCGAAGGCGCCGCCAGCCTGCTCCCCGACGGGCCCCGCCCCGCGATCATCTTCACGGTGCGCGTCGCGTCCGATGGGTCGGTCAAGCTCGATGGCGCCGAACGCGCGCTGATCCGCAGCCGGGCCAAGCTCGCTTATGACAGCGTCCGCGACAGCGACTTGCCGCCCGATTTCGCCGAACTCGCGCGCCGTATCACCGCCGCCGAGGATGCGCGCGGCGCCTCGCGCGTCGATCCGCCGGAACAGGAAGTGTCCGAGCAAGCCGACGGCACGTTCGAACTCCATTTCCGCCCGCGGCTGGAAGCCGAGGACCGCAACGCCGCCATGTCGCTGGCGACCAATCTGGCGATCGCCAATGCGCTCCAGGCGCACCATACCGGCCTGTTTCGCGTCATGCCCGCGCCGGACGAGCGCGCGATCCTCCGCCTGCGCAACACCGCCCGTGCGCTCAAGCTCGACTGGCCCGCCACCGTCGCGCTCGAGGATTACGAAAAGGGCCTCGACCCCAACGACCCGCGCCAGGCCGCGTTCATGCTGGCGATCCGGCGCGCGGGCGGCGGCGCCTCGTACCAGCCCTATCGCGATGGGGTCGTACCGTGGCACGCGCCGATGGCGGCGACCTATGCTCAGGCGACCGCGCCGCTGCGCCGGCTAGCCGATCGCTATGTCGTGCGCGCGACGCTGGCGATCGCCAACGGCCAGCCCGTGCCGGGCGTCGTCGTCCAGGCCTTCGAGAAGCTGCCCAGCGTGATGGCCCATGCCGACGCCACCGGCGGTCAGATCGATCGCGCCGTGATCGATCTGGGCGAAGCAGTAATGCTGAAGGACCATGTCGGCGAGATTTTCGGCGCGGTCGTAACCGACCTCGACGATCGCGGCGCGCGCATCCAGTTGAGCGACCTACCGGTCGTCGCACGAGTCGACGCGCACGGCGTCGAACCCGGCGACACGATCCGCGTGAAGCTAACCGTCGCTGACCCGGATCACCGGTCGATCACCTTCGCCAGGGTCAACTGATCAAGGAGTTTCGCTACGCGAAGCTCAATCGACCTGCGCGCCAACCAAACTTTTCTCTTCTTTGCGCCTTCGTGTCTTTGTGCGAGCCAATTATCCCGTCGGGCTCGCACCGTCGGCCTGATTTCAACTCGCACGAAGACACGAAGCCACAAAGGAGGTCCGCATTGGATACGCCCGGACTCAACCGACCCTTTCCGGCGCTAAAGAAAGCGCAGTTATGCCTGCGGCGCACTATCCCTATGTAGCGCTCTCGAAATTGGTGCATTTCCGGCGCAGCTGGCTAGGCTGCGCCCCGAAAGGTAAAGCATGGCGACCCGGCCGTTGGCCCAGACTTCCGAGACGATCGAACCCGCGGCGCTCACACACCTGCAGCGGTTGGAAGCGGAGAGCATCCATATCCTGCGCGAAGTGGTGGCCGAAGCCGAGCGTCCGGTGATGCTCTATTCGGTTGGCAAGGACAGCGCGGTCATGCTGCATCTGGCGCGCAAGGCCTTTTACCCCGCGCCGCCGCCCTTCCCGCTGCTCCATGTCGATACGACCTGGAAGTTCCGCGACATGTACGCGCTGCGCGATCGTGCCGCGCGCGAGGCCGGGATGGAATTGCTCGTCCATCACAATCCCGATGCGATGGCGCGCGGGATCAACCCGTTCGACCATGGCGCGCTCCACACCGATCTTTGGAAGACCGAGGGGCTGAAGCAGGCGCTCGACAAATATGGTTTCGACGCGGCATTCGGCGGCGCGCGGCGCGACGAGGAGAAGAGCCGCGCCAAGGAGCGCGTCTTCTCGTTTCGCTCCGCCTCGCATCGCTGGGATCCCAAGAATCAGCGTCCCGAGCTCTGGCACCTCTATAATGCGCACAAGGCCAAGGGCGAAAGCATCCGCGTCTTCCCGCTGTCGAACTGGACCGAGCTCGACATCTGGCAGTACATCCATCTCGAGGGGATCGAGATCGTTCCGCTCTATTTCTCGGCGCCGCGTCCGACGGTCGAGCGCGATGGGCTGATCCTGATGGTCGATGACGACCGCTTTCTGCTCAATCCCGGCGAAGTGCCGGTCGAACGCTCGATCCGCTTCCGCACGCTCGGCTGCTATCCGCTGACCGGCGCGGTCGAGAGCGATGCGGCGACCTTGCCGCAGATCATCCAGGAAATGTTGCTGACCACCACGTCGGAACGCCAGGGTCGCGCGATCGACAAGGATGCCGGCGGCGCGGGCATGGAGAAGAAGAAGCAGGAGGGGTATTTCTGATGCGGCGGGAGCTATCCAAGATCGTCGCCCCGGCGAAGGCCGGGGCCGCTGGCGATCGCGCCCTCCCGCCTGCCGCCGGCGATCCCGGCCTCCGCCGGGATGACGGTGATCCGTCATGACCACCCCAACCTACCGCCCTGACGCGCTCATCGCCGAGGACATCGACTCCTATCTCGCACAGCATCAGCGCAAGACGCTGCTGCGCTTCATTACCTGTGGCTCGGTCGATGACGGCAAGTCCACGCTGATCGGACGGCTGCTCTACGACAGCCGGATGATCTTCGACGATCAGCTCGCCCAGCTCGAGGCCGACAGCAAGCGGGTCGGCACGCAGGGGCAGGAGATCGATTTCGCCCTCCTCGTCGACGGGCTTGCCGCCGAGCGCGAACAGGGCATCACGATCGACGTCGCCTATCGCTTCTTCGCGACCGAAAAACGCAAGTTCATCGTCGCCGATACGCCGGGCCACGAGCAATATACCCGCAACATGGTCACCGGCGCGTCGACCGCCGACCTCGCGGTGATCCTGATCGACGCGCGCAAGGGCGTCCTCACCCAGACGCGGCGTCATTCGTACCTCGCCCATTTGATCGGCATCCGCCACATCGTGCTGGCGGTGAACAAGATGGATTTGGTGGGCTACGATCAGGCAACGTACGATGCGATCGTCGCCGACTATGCCGACTTCGCGACCAGCATCGGTATCGAGCACTTCACCCCAATCCCGATTTCGGGGTTCAAGGGCGATAACGTCACCGCTTTGTCGGGCAACACGCCCTGGTATGTCGGCCCGACGCTGATCGAGTATCTCGAGACGGTCGAACTCGACAGCGAGACCGACCGCGCCAAACCGTTCCGCATGGCTGTGCAATGGGTCAACCGTCCCAATCTCGATTTCCGCGGCTTTGCCGGATTGATCTCCGAAGGGACGATCGCGCCGGGCGACGCTGTGCGCATCCTGCCCTCGGGGAAGACCACCCGGGTCGAGCGCATCGTGACCTTGGATGGTGATCTCGACGTCGCGGTCGCTGGCCAGTCGGTCACCCTGACGCTGGCTGACGAGATCGATTGCTCGCGCGGTGACGTGATCGCCGCAGCCGATTCCCCGCCCCAAGCGGCCGACCAGTTCGAAGCGACGATCGTGTGGATGGCCGACGAGGAACTGCTCCCCGGGCGCGGTTATTGGCTCAAGCTCGGCACGCAGACCGTCAGCGCGCAGATCCACCAGCCGAAATATCAGGTCAACGTCAACACGCTCGAGCAGATCGCGACCAAGACGCTCGATCTCAACGCGATCGGCGTCGCCAATCTGGTCACCGACAAGCCGTTGGTGTTCGAGCCCTATGCCGACAGCCGCGATCTCGGCGGGTTCATCCTGATCGACAAGCTGACCAACGCCACCATTGCCGCGGGTATGCTGCACTTCGCGTTGCGTCGCGCGCGCGACGTCCATTGGCAGTCGATCGACATCGGCCGCGCCGCGCACGCGCAGCAGAAGGGTCAAGAGCCCAAGGTGCTGTGGTTCACCGGCCTGTCGGGTTCGGGCAAGTCGACCATTGCCAATCTGGTCGAGAAGAAGCTCTACGCGCTCGGACGCCACTCCTATCTGCTCGACGGCGACAATGTCCGCCACGGGCTCAACAAGGATCTGGGCTTCACCGATGCCGACCGCATCGAGAATATCCGCCGGGTCGGCGAGGTGGCCAAATTGATGACCGATGCCGGGCTGATCGTCCTGACCGCCTTCATCTCGCCGTTCCGCGCCGAGCGCGATATCGTACGCGCGATGCTGCCCGAAGGCGATTTCGTCGAGATATTCGTCGACACACCGATCGAGGTCGCCGAAGCGCGCGACGTCAAGGGGCTCTACAAGAAGGCGCGCTCGGGCGAGATCCGCAACTTCACCGGCATTTCGAGTCCCTATGAACGCCCCGAGCGGCCCGATATCCGGGTCGACACGACGCGCGAAACGCCCGAAGCGGCGGCCGAGCGCATCGTCGAGCATATCATGGGCGTGTGGAGCCCCGACCTGTGAGCTGGACCCAGGCCGACGCCGATTTCGCGGCGGAGATTGCCGCGGCGGCAGGCAAATTGCTGCAGGAAGTCCGCGCCTCACGCACCTGGGATGCCAAGGAACTGGGCAAGGTTGGCGACGCCGCCGCCAATGAATTACTGTGCCACGCCATCGGCACCGAGCGGCCCGACGACGGCCTGTTGTCGGAAGAGCGCAAATGCGACGGCAGCCGCCTGGCGAAGTCGCGGACCTGGATCATCGATCCGGTCGACGGCACGCGCGAATATGGCGAGGAACGCGACGATTGGGCGGTCCATGTCGCCCTCTGCATCGATGGACGGCCCGAGCTGGGCGCGGTCGCGCTGCCCGACGCCGGTCTGGTGCTGCGCTCGGACGCTCCCCCTGCCCTGCAGCCGCTCAACGACCCGCCGCGCATGGTAGTCAGCCGCACGCGCCCGGCGCCCGAGGCGATCGCAGTCGCCGAAGCGATCGGCGCCGAATTGGTGCCGATGGGATCGGCCGGCGCCAAGGCGATGGCGGTCGTCCGCGGCCTCGCCGATATCTACCTTCATTCCGGCGGGCAGCATGAATGGGACAATGCGGCGCCGGTCGCGGTTGCCCTCGCCGCCGGCCTGCACGCGACGCGGCTCGACGGATCACCCTTCGTCTATAATTGCGCCGAGACCTGGGTCCCCGATCTGCTGATCTGCCGCAAGGAGTTGCTCGCCCAGGTGACAGACGCGTTGCGTGCGACGGCCGTGGCCGGCTGATCGAAACTTCCGCATCTCAAGCAGAGACCGCTCTTCAGCGACGATTTGTCTCGCTTGGGCTAGCCAGTATAGTGGCGCCATGACCGTCGACCCCGCCCGCCAGACGCCACGCTTCGCGCGGCGCCGCGGCGAGATTCTCGACGTCGCCTCGAACCTCATCAATGTACACGGCACGCGTGGCATGACGCTGACCGCGGTCGCCAAGGCACTCGGGCTCGATACGTCGAGCGTGACCTATTATTTCAAACGCAAGGACGTGCTGGCGGCGGCCTGTCTGGAGCGCACCTTGCTTCGCCTGCGCGACAGCGCGGCGACGGCCGCGCACGGGCCCGATCCCCGCTCGCGCGCCCGCGCTTTCCTGCACGACCAGTTCGAACTGCATCTTCGCCAACGGCTGCCGGGCGCGACGAAACTGGCGCTGCTGTCCGATATGCGTGCGCTCGACCCCGACACGCGCGCGCCGCTCGATGCGCTCTACACCGAGATGGCGCGGCTGGTGCGTGGCTTTTTCGACGCCGGCGAAGCGCCCGAGGCGGAATCGCGCACGCTCATTGCCAGCTCGATCCTGATCCACAATGTGCATTGGCTGCCGGCCTGGCTGCCGCATTATCTCGAACGCGACCTCGATCGGGCCGAGGCGCGGTTGTTCGACATCCTCGATCGCGGTCTTGCTGCCGCCCGCGACTGGCCGGTCGACATCGCCCCGCTCGATCCGCCGGACGGCGGTGACGCGCAGACGCGCTTCCTCCATGCCGCCACCAATTTGATCAATCGCGAAGGCTATGTCGGCGCGAGCGTCGAAAAGATCGCCGCCGAGCTCGGCGTGTCGACCGGCAGCTTCTATCATCACCTCGAGAACAAGGACGATCTGGTCGTCGCCTGTTTCGACCGCAGCTATGCGTTGCTCGACACGGCCCAGGCGCGCGCTGACGCGTCCGGCAACGATGAAGGCGAGCGGTTGGCGATCATGGTGTCGAGCCTTGTCGCGCTGCAATTCGCCGCCGACAGCCCGTTGCTGCGCACCAGCGCCTACCAAGCGTTGCCGATCGACCTGCGCGAACAGATGCTGCAGCGGACCGACCGCGTCACGCGGCACATCGCCGGCACTATCGCCGACGGCGTCGCCGACAGATCGGTTCGCGCGGTCGATCCGGAGATTGCGGGGCACGCGATCATGGCCGCGATCGACGCCGCCGCATCGTTGCGGCGTTGGGCGGGACAGCACCCGCTGGGCGATGCCGTCGCGCAATTCTCCGCGGCCTTGCGCTCCGGCATCTTCTGATCTTAGTCGTCTCGCGAGGAGAACCAGGTGCCCATCTACGAACTCGACGGGAAAGTCCCGGTCATCGGCAGCGGCGTGTGGATCGCCCCCGACGCGCATGTCATCGGCGAGGTCGTGCTGGGCGACAATGTCGGCGTGTGGTTCGGCACAGTGATCCGCGGCGACACCTCCCTGATCGCCGTCGGCAGCGGTACCAACGTCCAGGATGGGACGATGCTGCATTCCGATTATGGCGTGCCGCTGACGATCGGTGAGGATTGCACGATCGGCCATCACGCGATTCTGCACGGCTGCACCGTCGGCAATCGAGTCCTGGTCGGCATGGGAGCGACCGTCCTCAACCAGGCGGTGATCGGCGACGAATCTGTGATTGGCGCCAACGCCTTGATCACCGAGGGCAAGACGTTCGAGACTGGCAGCCTGATCGTCGGCTCGCCGGCGCGCGCGACCAAGACGCTCGACCCCGGCAAGCGCGCGTTCCTGAAGGCGTCGGCGGAGCATTACATCGCCAATGCGCATCGTTTCGCGAAAGGGCTGAAGCGGATCGACTGATCCGCACCAGACTCCGGAGTCCCAATCGTCACCCCCGCCTTGTGCCCGTTCGAGTTTTGGCTTGCCCCCGGCAAGCCAAGATCGTGTCCGGGGGACAGGATCTCGCTCGAACGCCAACCCTCCACAACGGAATCCAGCCGCCGTTCCGCGTTGGATGCCGGGACAAGCCCGGCATGATGATCGTGGCTTAGATTAGCCCCTCAGTTCCCCTTCGCCGCCCAGGCCATCACCCCCGCTCGCAGCCGATCCGCCGCAGCCTTGCGCACGGCGATCGTCGCCAGCGCGCGCTTGGCGCCACCGCGCGATGCCGCCGGCAGGTTCTTCTCGGCATAAGCGGTGATCTTGCCCGGCATCGCCGGATCGTTCGACCCCGCTCCCAGGCGGACGATATAGCCAGCGCGCGTGCTCGCTTCGAGGAAGCCGTTGACCATGTCGGCGTTGGCGACGGCATAGTCGAACGCCAAATCGGGATTCCCGCCCGCCACTGCGCCCAGGATCACCGGCTTTTGCTGCGCGGTCAGCACGTCGGTCTTGAGTAGGTCGAGCGCCTTCTGCGCCAGCGCAGGATCACGCGTCGCCCCGAGCAGGCGGACGTATTCGTTCTTCACGACTGGATTCGTCTCCGCTTTGGTCAGCGCGAGCAGCGCGTCCCAATCGGCCGGCGTCGCATTGCGGGCGAAGGTGGCGAGGATCGGCGCGCGGATCGCCGGCGGGATCGCCGAGCTATCGGTGCGGAGTTTGGCGAAATAGGCGCGGGCCCGACTCAGCACGTCCGGATCGCCGGCCGCCCCCAGGCGCCCGACCAGATCCTCGCGCAAATTGGTTACCAGCGGCGACTCGCCGGCCTTGGCCTCGTAACCGATCGACGCGAGCACCGGATCGAGCCGCCTGATCGTCAGCGCGTTGACCTGAGCGCGGAGCGGACTGCCTTCATAGAGGCCGGACAGCGAACCCAGCTCGGCCGAGAGCAGCGACCATTCGAGCGGGCTGGCATCGTTCGGCACCGCGGCAAACGTCGCCGCCCAGGCTGAGAAATCCTGATCGCCCGATCGCGCCAGCGCGAAATCGTCGCCCAACGTTCCCAGCCGATCGGCGAGCGCTAGCTTGGCGTAGTCAGCAACCAGCGCCGCATGGGCGTCGCCCGCATAGCGCGCGCGCAAATAGCTGCCCTTGCCGACGTTGAGTACCACCGGGCCGCAGCCCGGCATGGTGACGTTGGTCGACGCACCGGTCGCGATCGCCCGTACCGGCTCGCCGCCGACCGTCCCGACCCGCAACGGCACACGCCAAGTCGTCGCTGTTTTGGACGCCTCGTCCAGCCCGAACCGACCCTGCGCCAGCGTCGCAACGGTCTGACCGTTGACGCACTTGCCCGACGTGAGCGTCACCATCGGCACGCCGCCCTGCAAGGTGAAATCGTGCGCACTATCCTTGATCTTGACGCCCGACGCCGCTTCCAGCTCGTCCCACAACATATCGGTCGAGGTGTTGCCGTATTTGTATTTCGCCATGTAGCGGCGGATGCCGTCCCGGAACTTGTCCGGACCCAGCACCGACTCGATCATCGTTATGACCGCCTGGCCCTTTTGATAGGTGATGCCGTCGAACGCTTCGCCAATCTGATCGACGGTTTCGACATGGCGGATGATCGGGTGCGTCGCGCTGGTCGCGTCAGTCCCGATTGCGCCTTCGCGGTCGAACGCTACCGCCGATTCGCGGGCGAACCAGTCGGGATTGAGATCACCCGAGGTCTTGTTCTCCATCCACGAGGCGAAGCCCTCGTTGAGCCACAGATCGTCCCACCAGCTCATGGTGACGAGGTCGCCGAACCATTGGTGCGCCATTTCATGCGCGACCACGGCGAAGATGCGCTGCTTGTCGCTCTCGGTCGCGCGCTTCGGGTCGAACAGGAGCTCCGGCTCGAAATAGAAGATCGCGCCCCAATTCTCCATCGCACCGAAGAATTGCGACGAGCCCGGACCAGCGATCATGTCAAGCTTGGGCAGCGGATAAGGCTGGCCGAAATAGTCGTTATAATAGGTCAGCAGCCGCTTGGCCGAGGCGAGCGCGTAATCGCCCTGATCCTTGACGCCCTTGCGCGTGATGACGCCGATCTCGGTCTTGCCGGCCATCACGGTCTTGCGCTCCATGTCCCCCATGCCGAGGAACAGGAGGTAGCTCGACATGATCGGGCTCTGCCGGAAGCTATAGAGTTGGGTGCCGTCGGGACGGTTGGTCATGGTGGCGGGCATGTTGGAGAAAGCGAGCTGCCCCTTGGGCGCCACCGCCGACAGCTTGAACTTGGCCTTGAAGCTGGGCTCGTCCCACATCGGCGCGAAACGGCGCGCATCGGGCGCCTCGAACTGGGTCGCGAGCATCCGCGCCTTCGACCCGTCGTCATTGGTGTAATCGATCGCGAAGAAGCCGGCGGCCGATTCGTTGATCTTGCCAGTCCAGGCGAAGGTAATGACGTGGTTGCCAAGCTTGGCCGGCGCCGGGAGCGTCAGGGTCAATTGCTGCGCATCGTTGTCGAGCTTGAATGGCACCGCCTTGCCGTCGATCGTCGCGCGGCTGATCGTCATGTCGGCGGCATTGAGGATGATCGTGCTGGTCGCCTTCTTCACCGTGACGTTGACCGTCTCGGTGCCGGTGAAGGTCATCTTCTGCGCGTCGGGATCGACTTTGATGTCGTAGGACACCGGCACGACGTCTGTCGGCAGTCGCGCTGCGGCGAGCGCCGGCGTGGAGACGGTGGCGAGCAGCAGCGCGGCAGTGACGGCGATCTTCATGCGATTCTTGGACCTTGGTGATATGGTGTATTGTTTGGCCATAACGCGGTGCGTGCGAATGGCAAATGGATCGATTCGGCCCGATTCGCCCATTCCGTACCGTCAATTCGAAAATTTGTCCGGGCTGCTGGACTGTGGTTTCGGTTGCGCTATGAAACCGGCATGAGGACGCCGATATTCGATCGCCTGCGCCTGCCCGTGATCGGGTCGCCGCTGTTCATCATCTCCGGACCCGATTTGGTAATCGCCCAGTGCAAGGCGGGAATCGTCGGGTCCTTTCCGGCCTTGAACGCGCGGCCGCAGACCCTGCTCGACGAATGGCTGCATCGGATCACCGAGGAACTCGCGGCGTGGAATCGCGACAATCCCGATCGCCCCGCCGCCCCCTTCGCCGTCAATCAGATCGTCCACAAGTCGAACGACCGGCTGGAAGGCGACCTCGCCATCTGCGCGAAATGGCAAGTGCCGATCACCATCACGTCGCTCGGCGCGCGCGAGGAACTCAATCAGGCCGTGCACGCTTGGGGCGGGATCACGCTTCATGACATTATCGACGACCGTTTCGCGCGCAAGGCGATCGAAAAGGGCGCCGACGGGCTGATCGCGGTCGCGGCGGGCGCCGGTGGCCATGCCGGACGCCTGTCGCCCTTCGCGATCACCCAGGAAATCCGGCAATGGTTCGATGGCCCGCTGGTCCTGTCGGGCGCGATCGCGACCGGCGGCGCGGTGCTTGCCGCTCAGGCGATGGGCGCCGACCTCGCCTATATCGGCTCGCCTTTCATCGCGACCGACGAAGCCAATGCCGTCGAGGCCTACAAACGGGGCATCGTCGAGAGCAAGGCGGCGGACATCGTCTATTCGAACCTGTTCACCGGCGTGCACGGCAATTATCTGCGCGGCTCGATCGTCGCGGCGGGCATGGATCCCGACAATCTGCCGGAAGGCGATCTCAGCACGATGAACTTCGGCGGCAATCGCGAGGCGAAGGCCTGGAAGGACATCTGGGGATCGGGCCAGGGCATCGGCGTGATCGACAAGGTCGAGTCGGTCGCCGCACGCGTCGATCGGCTTGAAGCAGAGTATAAGGCAGCGAAGGCGCGCATTGCCGCGCTGTAACCCTCACATAGTGCGACGGGCGATGACGACCTTCTAAAACGCCATCGCCAGACGGGCCTGCATCCACTGCACCGGGCTATCGGCGGGCAACGAGTCGGCCTGCGCGCCGTCCAGACGCGCGACGCGACGATGGAGATCGATGCTGGCGGTAATCAACGCGCGCGCATCGGCCGGCATCTGCTCGATCACCCCGCGGTCGGTGATCGGCGCATCGCCAAGACGCCGCGCGGGATCGAGCGCGTCGCGTGGCGACAATTCCCCCGAATCGACCGCGCGCTGGGTCAGCAGCCAGGCGATGACGTGCATCAGCCGCGTCGTCACCTTGAGCGATTCGCACGAGAAGGTGACGCGACCGAGCGGATCCAGCGCCTCGCGCTCGACGCGCGCGCCCTGGTCGAAATAGCCGCGCGCCTCGTCCGCCAGCACCATCGCCTCGACGTAGAGCGAGTCGATCATTTTGCGATGGATGCGCAGTTCGGTGACTTCACCTGTCATGCGCAATACGATTGCCACAAACGACGGTTCCCGCAAGCGGCGAAAGGACCACCGCGTCCCAAATTCGATCAGGGCCGGATTCGATCACGCGATGATGTCGGGAATCAACTGGTTCTCCAGCGCGGTAACCTCATCCTTCAGCAACAGCTTGCGCTTCTTCAGCCGGGCGATCTGGAGCTGGTCGCTCGACCCCAATACCCGCAACGCCTCGATCGCCGAGTCGAGGTCGCGATGCTCGGTCCTGAGGGCGTCCAGCCGTTTGTGGATCTGCGCTTCGTCCATCGCTCTTCGCGTCCTTTGGGCCCTCGACGACCGCTCTGTCGCCAAAACGATGCGCCGCGTCGAATCGAAAGTGAAATCGATGGCGACAAATCGCGCGACTCGTGTTCTATTGGTCCACCCACCTTGATGAAGGAGGTCGCTCCCATGCAGAACTCGCACCTTTCAGCTCTTGAGGCGAAGCATTTGGTGTTGGACCGGCAGATCACAGCCGAAAGCCAGCGCCCAGCGCCCGACACCCGCATCCTCGCGAATCTCAAGAAGCAGAAATTGCGTGTGAAGGAAGCAATCGCGGCGATCTGATCCCGCGTGCACCGGGGCCCGGGTGCGATGCGCCCGGGTCGTCCCGTCAGAATAGCGGCTTGATCGGCTTGTCCTTGACCGGACCCGAGTTGGCTACGACCGGCTTGCGCGCGGCCTGAGGATCGATCGGGTGATCGAATGCCACGCCGGCGCGGCCAGCCGCGATCCAGGCGATGCGGCCATTGACCCAACCGACGCCGCGCACCTCTATCTCGACCATCGTACCGATATCGATCGGCTTGGGCACGTCGGCCATCAGTCCGCCGGATGACAGGTTACGGACGCGCACCTGCGTGGTTTCAGTCGAGCCTTCGATGCGAAACCGCGCCACCAGCAACAGACTGTCGCGCGCGTCGTTACGCTGTGCCACCGCGTCTTCGGCGCCGCCGTCGGTTAAGGGATCGTGCGAAACGTGGTCCATATGCCTGCCAAAAACGCGTCCATGCCGCCCGCGAACGCTTAGGCCGAAAGATTATCGAAAGCGTTAAACCGCAGGCCCAACGAAAAATCCGATCCAGAACGGATCGGATCAGTCCTCGCGCGACACTTTCTCGTTGCGCTCGTGACGCTCCTGCGCCTCGACGGTCATCGTCGCGATCGGTCGCGCCTCGAGCCGGCCGAGCGAGATCGGTTCGCCGGTGACTTCGCAATAGCCGTATTCGCCTTCATCGAGCCGGCGCAGCGCGGCATCGATCTTGGAGATCAACTTGCGCTGGCGATCGCGCGTGCGCAATTCGATCGACCAGTCGGTCTCGCTCGATGCGCGGTCGGTTAGATCCGCCTCGCGCAGCGGCTCGACCTGAAGCTGCGACAGCGTCGTTTCCGCTTCCTTGAGGATCGCTTCCTTCCAGCGCAGCAGCTTGTCGCGGAAATATTCCTGCTGACGCGGATTCATAAAAGGTTCGTCAGGGCTCGGCCGATAGCCGTCGCCATCGTTGGCCGGTACGCTGAAACTGGAATCATCCATGCGATTCAAAGCCGTTGCCATCCCCACTCTCCGTTTGGCCCTTGGAACACTGTTCCCGTGCGCCTGTCGGACCCCTAATGACGAGCGGGCCTATAGCGGCGTGGAAGCGGCTCCACAAGCGATTGGCGACAAACAAAAAGCCCGTCGCGTCCGCGGCACGATAATGGGGAGTTGATGACGACGGCGTGAACCGCCCCTTCACCCTTTGGTCACATGTCGAGACCCTGGATCGGGCGAAGAAGTTAACCCAGGCCGTATCACAATGACACGTTAACCATAACCGCACCTCCATCGATCGATATAAAGATCAAATCGGGCGACTATAATTGGTTAACGGAATTGCGCTTAATTCTTTGTTTTGCACTATCGCACTAGCAGCGAAGTAACTGCGAGAATCACCACCGTCTCTGTGGGGTCAGCGACGGTTAGAGAGAAAGTAGACGCGATGTCTGTCCGGATGGCGATGGCTAAACTATGCGCCTGCGCATGCGGGGGCGCCATTATCGGCGGCGGTGCGGTCAAAGTGGCCGACGGCGCCAAGGCTCGTCCCGTTTATGCCAAGACGTACAAGCGACATGTCGTGCGGGCCCGGGTAGCGAGCGCCGCCCGATCGCGCGTTCGCAAGGTGGTGACGACCACGACGACCTGCCCACCCGCAATCGTGACGGTTGCCGGTGGCGCTCCATTGCCGATGCCGCCCGCATTCACCGGATCGAGCGGCGGTGTGCCGATCGTTGGCGGAAGCGGTGGCGGCTGGGGCGGCGGCGGCGGCGGGTTCTTCGCCGGCGGGTTTGGCGGCGGCGGCGGTGGCAGCGGCGGGATTGCGATCTCGTCGACCTCGTCCAGCTCGGGCGGTTCGTCCTCGACCTCTTCCTCAACCGGCGGCTTCTCGTCGGGCAGCACCTCCTCTACCTCGTCGGGTAACGTCTCCTCGTCGTCGTCGGGCGACGTGTCGTCCTCAACCTCATCTTCGGGTGACGTCTCGTCCTCCTCGTCGACCTCGAGTTCCTCTAACGGCTCGTCGTCTTCGACGTCTTCATCCTCGAACGGATCGAGCTCGTCCAACTCGTCCGCCAGCTCGGGCTCTTCCTCCACGTCTGGCTCCTCGTCGACCTCGTCGTCGAGCTACGGCTCGTCGTCCAGGGGCTGGAGTTCGAACGGCGGCTGGTCGTCGAACGGCGGCTGGAGCTCGACCGGTGGCCACGGCTCCTCGACTGGGTCGACCGGCGGCACACCAGCCCCGGTGCCGGCGCCGCCGATGATCCTGTTGTTCGGCGGTGCCGCGGCCGCAATGGTCGCGCGTAAGCGCCTGACGAAGAAGAAGACCGAGACGATCGCGGCCTAAGCTGCGCTCAACGCTTTCTCGATTTCGGGAATAGGATGGCCGGTGAGGTTCTTCGGGACTTCGCCGGCCAATCTGTTGGCGACCTCGACATGATAATGTTTGCGCAGCTCGCCCAATGTGTGCGGTGGCGCGGCGATGATGAGCGATTCGAATTCGTTGGCGAGCGCGCGTTCCTTGAGCATCGCCCCGACATCGGCGGCGAAGCGATCCTCTTCCTGCTGGTGAAAATCGACTTCCTGCATCGAACTGCGCGCCGATCCGATCGAGCTGGCGGTGCTGCCCGGCGCGTCGCTTTTCTGGTCGCGATCGGCGGGATTGATCCGGTCCTGGGCATGTTCGACCACCAGATTGGGGTGCACGCCATCGCCCTCATTGCGCAGGAACAGCGCCTTGCGCCCATCGGCGACGACGACGAGGGTATTGTGACGAAGCTGCATGATGTTCTCCTCGGGTTTGGGAGTTGAACGCCGCAGTACGCCACCGGGTTGCGCGCCTCGTCCCGCCCCGCCATAGCCTCGCCGCTATGCATGACATCCGCCTGATCCGCGACAATCCCGAAGCTTTCGATGCAGGGCTGGCCCGTCGCGGCCTGTCACCGATGGCATCGGACCTGCTCGCGTTGGACGAAAAGCGCCGCGCTGTGATCACCGAATTGCAGGCCGGCCAGACTCGCCGCAACGAGGCGTCGAAGGCGATCGGCGCGGCCAAGGCGGCCAAGGACGAAGCGACCGCGGGCGCGCTGATGGCCGAAGTCGCGACGCTCAAGACGCGCTTGCCCGAGTTGGAGGAAGAGGAACGGACCACCGAGGCGGCGCTGAATGAGGCGCTGGCCGCGATCCCCAATCTCCCGCTCGACGACGTGCCCGCCGGCGCGGATGAAGATGATAACCAATTGATGCACGAGCGTGGCACCAAGCCCGTTTTCGCGTTCGAAATTCGCGAGCACGACGCCATCGGCCCGGCGCTCGGACTGGACTTCGAAACCGGCGTGGCGCTTGCCGGCGCGCGCTTCACTTTGGTTCGTGGCGCCGCGGCGCGACTCAACCGCGCGCTCGGCCAGTTTGGGCTCGACGTGCTGACCAAACACCATGGATATGAGGAAGTCGTGCCGCCGCTGCTCGTGCGCAGCGAGGCGATGTTCGGTACCGGGCAATTGCCCAAGTTCGCCGAGGACCTGTTTCAGACCACCGATGGTCGCTGGCTGATACCCACCTCCGAAGTGTCCTTGACCAATATCGTGCGCGAACAAATCCTGGCCGGCGCCGAGCTGCCGCTGCGCTTCACCGCCCTGACGCCCTGCTTCCGCTCGGAGGCAGGCGCCGCCGGACGCGACACGCGCGGCTTCATCCGCCAGCACCAATTCGAAAAGGCCGAGATGGTCTCGATCGTGCCGCCCGATCAGTCGGAAGCCGAGCATGAGCGGATGACCGCCGCCGCGGAAGACGTGCTGACCCGGCTCGGCCTGCCTTTCCGTCGGATGAAGCTGTGCACCGGCGACATGGGTTTTTCCGCGGCCCGCACCTACGATCTCGAAGTCTGGCTGCCGGGCCAGGGGCGCTATCGCGAGATTTCGAGCTGCTCGACCTGCACCGATTTCCAGGCGCGGCGGATGAACGCGCGCTTCCGTGGCGAGGACGGCAAGCCGGCGTTCGTCCACACGCTGAACGGCTCGGGGCTGGTCGTCGGGCGGATGATGGTCGCGATCCTGGAAAATTATCAGCAGGAAGACGGCGCGGTGGCGATCCCTGATGCGCTGCAACCGTATCTCGGTGGGCTGAACCGGCTCGAGCCCAAGGCGTGAGAATCCTTCTCACCAATGACGACGGCTATCACGCGCCCGGACTTGCCGTGCTCGAACGTCTGGCGCGGTGCTTTTCCGACGACATCACCATCGTGGCGCCGGCCGAGGAGCAATCGGGCAAGGGTCGCTCGCTCACACTGACCGAACCGCTGCGGGTCAAGCGGTTCGACGATAAGCGCTACGCCGTCGGCGGCACGCCGACCGATGCGGTAATGTTCGCGCTGGCCAATGTCATGCGCGACGCCAAGCCCGATCTGATCCTGTCGGGAGTCAATCGCGGCGCCAATCTGGGCGAGGACGTATTCTATTCGGGCACGATCGGCGCGGCGATGGAAGGCGCGCTCGCCGGCATCCGCTCGATCGCGATCAGCCAGCGTTATGGTGCCGAAGCGCCCGGCCACGACGTTACGTTCGAGACCGCTGAGGCGTGGGGCGAACGCGTGCTGGCGCCGTTGATCGCCGCACCGGTCGATCCGCGCGTCGTGGTCAACGTCAACTTTCCGCCGATTCCGCCCGATGATGTGCAGGGCGTGCGCGTCGTCCATCAGGGATTGCGCGACTATGGCCGCGTCAAGGTGATCGAGCGCACCGACCCGCGCGGGTTCGCTTATTATTGGATGGGCCTGGGCCGCGTCGAGCACACGCCGGCCGCCGATACCGACCTGGAGGCGATCGAGCGCGGCTTCATTACCGTGACGCCGTTACAGATGGACCTGACGCATCGTGATTCATTGGCTATGCTGGAGAAAGCGTATCGATGACGCAGGGGGGGCCCGCGATGCGAATGATCACACTTGTCCTTTTGATATTCGGACTCTCGGGATGCATCCCGCAGACCAATTATGCGCGGCCATCTGACGCGGGGTCGCCGCCCGTCGCAGATTACGACCCGCCGCCGCCGCAGACCGAAATGACTGCCCCGCCCTCGGCGCCGCCTGCCTGGGAAGCAAAGCCGGTCACACCCGATGCGCGAACGATCGCTGAATCGAGCTATATCGTCCGGCCCGGCGACACGTTGCGCGGCGTTGCCGACAAGACCGGGTCAGGTTCGGAGATCATCGCCAGGGCAAATGCCCTCGAATCGCCCTTCACCATTCGCGCCGGGCAGCAATTGCGCATTCCGGGCGGCCGCTACCATCTGGTCCGGCCGGGCGAATCGGGCATCGCGATCGCGCGGGCCTATGGCGTCCGCTGGGCCGACATCGTCGCTGCCAATAACCTGGTCGAACCCTATGTGCTGCGGTCGGGCCGTCGTATCCTGATCCCCGGCGGCACACGGCCGCCCCAAACGCTCGCCGAGCGCGCGGCAGCGTTCAAGATCGACCTTGGCGACATCGCCACTGGCGGCGGCGAGCCCGCCATTCCGGATAACGTCAGGCCGGTTCGCCCCGCGACCTCGGTGACCAGGGCGCTGCCCTCGACTGTCGCGGTGGGCGCGCCCTCGCCGCTCAGCGGGCCTTTCCTCTGGCCGGTCGCGAGCGGCAGGGTCGTCAAGCGGTTCGGCGGCGGCGCGAGCGGGGAGCGTAATGACGGGATAAAGATCGCGGTGCCGCTGGGGACGCCGATCCGGGCCGCGGCCGATGGTGTGGTGATCTACACTACCGACAGCATCGCTGGACTGGGTGGCTTGGTCATGGTCCGCCACGGCAATGGCTGGACCAGCGTCTATGGCCACGCCAGCCGCGTCATAGTGACTCGCGGCCAGGCGGTGAAACGCGGGCAGACGATCGCGCTGTCGGGCGACACCGGCTTCGCCGACCGCCCGGAAGTGCATTTCGAACTCAGGCAGGGCCGTACGCCGGTCGATCCCTTGTCGAAGTTGCCGAGTCGCTAGTGGCGGTGCTACCCGCGCCGCCATCATGACCGACTACAAATCCGACCTGCTCCGCCTGCTCAACGAGCGCGGCTATATTCATCAAGTGACCGACGCGGCCGCGCTTGACGCGCTCGCGACAAAGCAGGTGGTACCCGGCTATATCGGCTTCGACGCGACCGCGCCGTCGCTGCACATCGGATCGATGGTGCAGATCATGATGCTGCGCCGCCTGCAGCAAGCGGGCCACAAGCCGATCGTGCTGATGGGCGGCGGGACGACCAAGGTCGGCGATCCATCGGGCAAGGACGAAAGCCGGCGGCTGCTCGACGACGCCACGATCGATGCCAACATCGCCTCGATCCGTCGCGTATTCGAACGCTTCCTGACGTTCGGCGACGGGCCGACCGATGCGGTGATGGTCAACAATGCCGACTGGCTCGACAAGCTCGAATATATTCCGTTCCTGCGCGATGTCGGGCGGCATTTCACGATCAATCGCATGCTGGCGTTCGATTCGGTCAAGCTCCGGCTCGATCGCGAGCAGCCGCTGACCTTCCTCGAATTCAACTATATGATCCTCCAGGCCTATGATTTCCTGGAATTGTCGCGCCGTTCGGCATGCCGGCTGCAGATGGGCGGATCGGATCAATGGGGGAATATCGTCAACGGTATCGAGCTGTCGCGGCGAGTCGACGGGACCGAGGTATTCGGGCTGACCACCCCACTGATCACCAATGCGGACGGATCGAAGATGGGCAAGACCGCGGCCGGCGCGGTGTGGCTCAACGACGATGCGCTGCCGGCCTATGATTATTGGCAATATTGGCGGAACGTCGACGACCGCGACGTCGGCCGTTTCCTGCGCCTGTTCACCGACCTGCCGCTCGACGAAATCGCCCGGCTCGAATCGCTCGAGGGTGCAGAGATCAACCAGGCCAAGATCGTGCTCGCCAACGAGGCGACGGCCTTGTGCCGCGGCCAGGAGGCAGCGAACCTGGCCGCCGAGACTGCACGCAAGACGTTCGAGGAAGGATCGGCGGGCGCCGACCTGCCCACGTTTGCGGTGTCCGGCTCGACCGGCCTGGTCGATGCGCTGATCGGGCTCGGCTTCTGCACATCCAAGGGCGAGGCGCGGCGGTTGATCGCCGGTGGCGGCGCGCGGGTCGATGGGGAGAAGGTGGCGGACGAGGCGTTCACCATCGTGATGGCGGGAAATCCGGTGCGCGTGTCGGCGGGCAAGAAGCATCACGGCTTGCTCACGCCGGCGTGAATATGGCTAACAGCCGTTAAACACGTTCCTTTTCAAGCTTTTCATGGGCTGGTCGTTACTCATTGTAGCGAACGGGAAAGGACTCGATGGGCGCGGCACTGGCCTATAGCGATCAACGCGATGCTCCACGGGATGAGGTTCATTACCGTGCGCGCGCTTTCGGCGGCGATGCCCGGCCGGTATCGGTGCTGGTCGTCAACATGTCGGCCCAGGGGCTGATGGCGCGAGTCGATGCCGACCGCCCGATCGGCGAACGGCTGCACATCACCCTTCCTGTGGTCGGCGTGATCGTCGCCGAGGTCCGCTGGTCGCTTGGCGGGCGGATCGGCTGCGAGCTCGACCGGCCGATCGGCATGGCCGAATATTACGAACTGCTCTCGGCCCTGCTCAAGAACGTTCGCTGAGGGCGGTTGCCCAGGGGCAGGCCGCCCTAGCCCGACCGCAGCAATTGCACCCCGGCATCGCGCTCGAACAAGTACAGCGCGATCCGCGCCGCCTGACCGCGCGGGCCGTCCAGGCCACCGTCGCGATCGATCATCAGTCGGGCGTCGTCATGCGCGGTTTGTTGCAGCGAAGCGAAATGCTCGGGCGTCGCCAGGCGATAGCCTTGCTCGCCGGACTGACGCGTCCCGAGCATCTCGCCAGCCCCGCGCAACCGCAAATCTTCCTCGGCGATACGGAAGCCGTCGTTGGTCTCGCGCATCAACGCCAGCCGCGCGCGCGATGTCTCGCTCAGGCCGTTGCCGCGGATGAGCAAGCAGATCGAGCGCCCCGTGCCGCGCCCTACGCGACCGCGCAACTGATGAAGCTGGGCGAGACCGAACCGATCAGCATGCTCGATCACGATCAGCGTCGCATTGGGTACGTCGACCCCGACCTCGATCACCGTGGTCGCCACCAGCACGCCGAGATCGCCGCTGGCGAAGCGCGCCATCACCGCATCCTTCTCGGCCGGTTTCATGCGGCCATGGATCAGCCCGACACGATCGCCGAACCGCGCCTGTAGTGACCCCGCACGCGCCTCGGCCGCGGCGAGGTCCGATTTCTCGCTTTCCTCGACCAAGGGGCACACCCAATAGGCCTGACCTCCGCTGTCGAGATGCCGGCCGAGCGCTTCGACGATCTCGCCCAGCCGGTCCTCCGACATCACCCGCGTTTCGATCGGCTGGCGTCCCGGCGGCATCTCGTCGAGCCGGCTGACGTCCATCTCGCCATATTGCGCCAGGGTCAGCGTGCGCGGGATCGGCGTCGCGGTCATCGCCAGCAAATGCGGCGCGGTACCCTTCTCCTGCAGCAACAGCCGCTGCGCCACGCCGAAGCGATGCTGTTCGTCGACCACGACCAGCCCCAGATCGCGATAGGCTACCGCTTCCTGGAAGATGGCGTGCGTCCCAACCAGGATATGGATCGATCCATCCGCCAGTCCCATCAAGGTCGATTCGCGCACCCTGCCCTTGTCGCGTCCGGTCAGCACCGCGACATTGACCGACAGCCCGGCGAGCATACGCTGCAGCGTGTCGTAATGCTGCCGCGCCAGGATCTCGGTCGGCGCCAGGAACGCCCCTTGCGCGCCCGCCTCGACCGCCATCAACAGCGCCATCGTCGCGACCAGGGTCTTGCCCGAGCCGACATCGCCCTGGAGCAGCCGCAGCATCGGCGCCGATTGCGCGAGGTCGCCCTCGATCTCGCGGATCGTCCGTGCCTGGGCATTGGTCGGCGCATAAGGCAGGTTGAGCATGGCACGCAGCCGCCCGTCGCCGTTAAGCGCGCGTCCACGCCGCGCGCGGGACGATTGCCGCACCAGCATGAAAGCGAGCTGGTTGGCGAACAATTCGTCATAGGCGAGCCGCTCGCGCGCCTTGTGATCGGCGGGATCGGCATGCGCCCGGGCGAGCGCTTCGCGCCAGTCGGGCCATTGATGCTGCGTCTTGACCCCCGGCTCGATCCACTCGGGCAGATCGGGCGCGCGCTCGATCGCCTGATGCGCCATCTGCGCCAGCCGGCGCGAGGTCAGCCCCTCCGACAACGGATAGATCGCCTCGCGCTCGCGAAAGCCCTCGCCGGGATCGGCCAGGTCGGGATGGACGATCTGCAATTCCTGTCCATACATTTCGAGCTTGCCCGAAATGCGCTTGGCCTCACCGAGCGGCAGCAATTTCTTCACCCAGCCCGACGAGCCGCCGAAATAGATCAGGCTGACATAATTGCCCTTGGCGTCGGTCGCGTGAACCCGCGTCGGCCCGCGCGGACTGCTGCTGATGCGGTAATCGACCGGCGTCACGGTAATCGCGATCGTCCGTCCGGCATCGGCCATGTCGAGCTCGTCGCGCGGTAGCCGGTCGATGAACCCGGTCGGCAGATGGAAGGCGACATCGACCACCCGGTGCAGCCCCAGCCGGTCGAGTGGCTTGGCGAGCGCCGGTCCCACGCCCTTGAGCGCAGTCACTTCGGCAAAGAGCGGGTTGAGGATATCGGGGCGCATAGCTATCTCGCTCTCCCTAGCCCCAGCCGACTGCGCGTCAAAGCGCTGCCGGCCAATTGTCGTTGGAGACCAATGGACCGCGATATCCGCCTCAAGCGCCTGCGCTTTCGCGCCTGGCACCGCGGCACCAAGGAAGCCGATCTGATGATCGGCGGATTTTTCGACGCGCATGGCGCGACGTGGAACGATGCCGAGATCGACTGGTTCGAAACCTTTCTGGAAGAACAGGACGTCGACATCATGGCCTGGGCGATCGGAACGCAGGACGTGCCCGCGCAATGGCAAGGGCCGATGATCGAGGCGATGAAGCAGCTGAATTTCGTGCCGATCCAGAAGTAGTTCTCCCCTCCTTGCATGGGAGGGGATTAAGGGGTGGGTCGCGACCCCGGCGCAAGCCGGGCGGGCGTCCGGAACGAGCCCTAAGCCAATCGATCGGCGCTACGCGCCGAACCCACCCCTAACCCCTCCCTTGCAGGGAGGGGAACAAGAAGAAAAATGACCGACCCGCGCAAGATCCTCTCCGCGAAAGCACCCCTGACCCTCGCCGGCGTCCCGGCGGGGTTCCTGCCGGTGTTGCTTGCCGACCTCGCCCGCGCGCAGGCACCGGGCCGCGTGGTGCTGATCGCGCCCGACGAGGCCGAAATGCGTGCTGTCGCGGCGACCGCGGGGTATTTCGCGCCCGAGATCGAGATCGTCACCTATCCGGCCTGGGATTGTCTGCCCTATGACCGCGCCAGCCCGACCTTACGCGTCATGGCCGAACGCCTGGCCGCGCTCCACCGCTTGCAACAGGCGCCGAAGAAGCCGCAGCTCGTCGTCACCACCGCCAATGCCGCGACTCAGCGCACGCTGACGCCGTTCCGCATCCGCCAACTCGTCGCGCGCCTCGCGCCGGGCGAGCGGATCGGCCGCGACAAATTGGCGATATTGCTGTCGGCCAATGGCTATGTCCGCACCGACACGGTCCACGACCAGGGCGAGTTCGCTGTGCGCGGCGGATTGGTCGACCTGTTCCCGAGCGGTGAGGAACAGGCGTTGCGCCTTGATTTCTTCGGCGACGAGATCGAGAGCGTCCGCACCTTCGATGCCGCCTACCAGCGCACCACCGGCCGAGTCGATGGATTCACTCTGCTGCCGGCCTCCGAAGCCCTGCTCGACGAGGAATCGGTCAAGCGCTTCCGCACACGCTATCGCGAGAAGTTCGGCGCCACCGCGACCGGCGACCCGCTCTATCAGGCGATCAGCGACGGGCGTCGGCTGGCCGGCATGGAACATTGGTTGCCGATGTTCGAAGAGCGGTTGGAGACTCTGTTCGACCATCTCGGCGACGACGCGCTGGTGATCCGCGAATCGGGCGTCACCGCGGCGGCCGAACAGCGGTTCGAGGCCGTCTCTGACTATCACGCCAATCGCCTGAAGGCGCAGTCGAGCGATCCGGGCAGCTATCGTCCGCTCGCGCCGAACGCGCTCTATTTGTTGCCCGACGAATGGGCGACGCGGCTCGATCAGGCCAAGGTGCACCTTGCCACGCCGTTCCACGAACCACCGAGCGACACCGTGCTCGATTTCGAGGTCGATGGCCCGCGCGACTTCACGCCCGAGCGCGCGAGTGGCGTCAACATCTACGAAGCGGTCGTAGAGCATCTCGACAAGCTGCGGAAAGACGGCAAGAAACCAATCCTGGCGAGCTATTCGGCCGGGTCGCGCGAACGCCTTGCCGGGTTGCTCAAGGACCATGAGCTGACCGGGCTGAAGCTCGTCGACACCTGGCAGGAAGCGCAGGGCGCCGCGGAGCGCGGTGTCGCGCTCACGATCCTGCCGCTCGATCACGGTTTCACCGCACCCGACATCGCCTTGCTCACCGAGCAGGATATGCTCGGCGACCGCCTGGTCCGCCGCAATCGCCGTAAGAAGTCGGCCGATGCCTTCCTCGCCGAGCTCGCGACGCTCACGCCAGGCGACCTCGTCGTCCATGCCGATCACGGCATCGGCCGCTACGAAGGCCTGACCCAGATCCCGGTGCAGAAGGCGCCGCACGATTGCGTCGCTTTGACCTATGCCGGCGGCGACAAGCTCTACGTTCCGGTCGAGAATCTCGAAGTCCTGAGCCGTTACGGCGGCGACGAAGGCGGCACGCTCGACCGCCTCGGCGGCGAGGCGTGGCAGCGCCGCAAATCGCGGATGAAAGAGCGCATCCGCGAGATTGCCGGCGAGTTGATCGCGACCGCCGCGCTGCGCGCGCTCCGCCAAGCCGATGTCGCCGAGCCCGATTCGTCGGGCTATCCGGCGTTCGTCGACCGCTTTCCCTATCAGGAAACCGACGATCAGGACCGCGCGATCGCCGAATCGCTCGACGATCTAGGCTCTGGCAAGCCGATGGACCGGCTGATCGTCGGCGATGTTGGTTTCGGCAAGACCGAGGTCGCATTGCGCGCCGCGTTCGTCGCGGCGATGGGCGGGATGCAGGTCGCGGTGGTGTGCCCGACCACTCTGCTCGCGCGCCAGCATTACAACAATTTCGTCGCGCGGTTCGAAGGCTTCCCGATCAAGGTCGGGCGGCTGTCGCGGCTGGTCGGCAGTGCCGAGGCAAAGGCCGTCAAGGAAGGTCTGACCGACGGCACGATCGACGTCGTCATCGGCACGCACGCGATCCTGGCCAAGGGCATCGAGTTCAAGCGGCTCGGACTCGTCGTAGTCGACGAGGAGCAGCGTTTCGGCGTCACTCATAAGGAACGACTGAAGGCGCTCAAGACCGACGTCCACGTCCTGACGCTGACCGCCACGCCGATCCCACGCACCTTGCAAATGGCTATGTCGGGCTTGCGCGAATTGTCGGTGATCCAGACGCCGCCGGTCGATCGCCTGGCGGTACGCACCTATGTCATGCCCTGGGATCCGGTGGTGCTGCGCGAGGCGTTGCTGCGCGAACATTATCGCGGCGGGCAGAGCTTCTTCGTGACGCCGCGAGTCAAGGATGTGCCCGAGATCGAGGAATTCCTGCGCGAACACGTGCCCGAGGTGCGCTATGTCGTCGCGCACGGTCAGATGGCGGCCGGCGAAGTCGAGGAGCGGATGTCCGCTTTCTACGACAAGAAGTTCGAGGTTTTGGTGTCGACCACGATCGTCGAAAGCGGGCTCGACATCCCCAGCGCCAATACGATGATCGTCCACCGCGCCGACCGTTTCGGCCTCGCCCAGCTGTATCAGCTGCGCGGCCGCGTCGGGCGGGGCAAGACACGGGCTTATGCCTATCTGACCACGCCGGCCAATCGCATCATCACGGAGACCGCCGACAAGCGGCTCAAGGTACTGTCGGATCTCGACACGCTGGGCGCCGGGTTCCAGCTCGCCAGCCACGATCTCGACATTCGCGGCGCGGGCAATTTGCTCGGCGACGAGCAATCGGGGCATATTCGCGAAGTCGGCTACGAACTCTACCAATCGATGCTCGAGGAAGCGATCCTCGACGCCCGCGCCGGCGGCCTGGCGCAGCGTCCGCGCGATTTCAGCCCGCAGATTACCGTCGACGCGGCGATCATGATTCCCGAGGATTACGTCCCCGATCTCGACCTGCGCATGGGCCTATATCGCCGCCTCAACGAACTCGACGACCAGAACGGGATCGAGGCCTTCGCCGCGGAGATGATCGACCGTTTCGGCCCCCTGCCCGAGCCGACCGCGAACCTGATCAAGCTCATCGAGATCAAGCTCAACGCCAAGAAGGCCTGTGTCGCCAAGATCGACGTCGGCGCGAAGGGCGCGCTGGTCAGCTTCCACGACGACAAGCCGCCCAATATCGATGGCCTGCTCGCTTATGTCGCGCGGCTGCAAGGAGTCGCCAAGCTGCGTCCCGACAGCAAGCTGGTGATCGCGCGCGAATGGGGCGATCCGCAGGCGCGGCTCAATGGCGCGCTGCAATTGTCGAAGGGACTGGCGAAGGCAGCAGGATAAGCCCATCGCTCTAAATCCCACGCTGACCATCGTCGCCAACGCGATGCGGATCGGCGTGCATTTGCGCGATCGATTGACCTGGCAAGAAATTGGTCCAAAAAGAATTAATCTTTACTCCCTGAACGTAACGCCAGGATTCGCGCGTGGGGTAGGAGCGATGGAGAAGACGGTCCGTTTCAAACGCTTGCGGCTCATGACCGCCGCGACCGAGGCACTGACGAAAGCCCAGTCGCTCGCCGAGATACTGGAGATATTACGGTCGCGCGCGCGCGCCATCCTGGGCAGTGACGGGGTGACAGTGGCGATGCGCGAGCGCGATCAGGTCCATTATGTCGGAGAGGATTCGATCGCGCCTTTATGGGCAGGGCGACGCTTTCCGATCGGTTCGTGCATCTCGGGCATTGCGATGACGCAGCGCCGGACGATCGTCATTCCCGACATCCGCGTCGATCTCCGCGTGCCGCTCGACGCCTATCTTTCGATCTATTTCGTCGGCCTGGCGATGGCCCCGATCGGTGTCGGCAAGCCAGTCGCGGCGATCGGCGCCTATTGGCGCAGCGGCCGCCCGATCGACGAGGACGCGTTGGTATTGCTCGACATGCTGGCCAAGGGCGCCAGCGCGCAATTCGAGCGGATCGTCGATCAGCGGATGAAGTGGGCGTCCTGAGGGCCGACAAGTTCGACCTCCTCTTCGCGTTCGAGGTCGATCTCGGCGAATTTCTCGCGGCGCATCGTGAAGATGCCGTGATGGCTCACGATTATCCAAGTGCCTGATATCTCGGTCGCGTCACTATTGATCTGGCCCGAATAGCGGACCGCATGCGCTAGCGCGCCACCGTCATATTGCTTCACGAACCGCAGTCCGGATCCGTTTCGGCTGCCACTGACGAAGGCCCGCCGCACGCCTGTTCCCCCGCTGGTATCGGGCTCGGTGATCGTTCCGGAGATCGCGCCGCCATCGTCGTCGAGCCGCGCGACGAAATTATTGGTATCGGCATAGCCCAGCGCGTCGTAGCGACCATACCAGACCCCGCCGAGATTCTGCGGATCCTCGCTCACACCGTGACCAGATCGGCAAGCGCCTGTCGAAAGGGCTAGCCAAGGCGGCGGGTTGAGCCCTGCCCGTCATGTCAGGTTTGTTCCGGCATCCAGGGAGCAACGGCAGTTTGATCTGCCGGGAGGACGATCGAGCCTCGGTACAAGTCCGGAGTGACGGCCGGGGACGAATTGGCTGTAGAAGCGATACCGTGACGAAACGAGTCCGCGACCGCGCGTTGATACCCGGTACGTCGTCCAGCATTGGAGCGGCAGCGTACACCTGCGTGCTAGCCCATAACAAAAAATTGATCCAAAATGGACTAATCTGGACTTCTCCGAGCCTAACGCTAGGTTTTGCGCACGGGATAGGAGCCATGGGGAAGACGGTCCGTTTCAAGCGCTGGCGGCTGATGACCGCGGCCACCGAGGCTTTGATGCAAGCTGGCTCGCTTGCCGAGATATTGGAGGTATTGCGATCGGATGCCCGCGCGATCCTGCGCAGCGACGGCGTCACCGTGATCATGCGCGAGCGCGACCAGGTTCATTATGTCGGCGAGGATGCCATCGCTCCCCTATGGACGGGTCAGCGCTTTCCGATCGGCTCGTGCATCTCGGGCATGGCGATGACCCAGCGCCGGACGATCGTCATTCCCGATATTCGCGCCGATCCGCGTGTGCCGCTCGACCTCTATCAGTCCACTTTCGTCTCCCGCGTGGCGATCGCCCCGATCGGCGTCGGGAAGCCGGTCGCGGCGATCGGCGCCTATTGGCGCAGCGGCCATCCGATCGACGATGACGCACTGGTGCTGCTCGACATGCTGGCCAAGGGTGCCGGGGCGCAACTCGAACGCATCGTCGATCAGGAGATGAAGACGGCGTCCTGAGGGCCGGCGGCTTCCGGCTCCGCTCACGCCGCGACCAGATCGGCAAGCGCAGCGCTGGTCAGCGGCTCGGCGCACAGAAAGCCCTGATAATATTGGCAGCCTTCCTTGGCGAGCAGGTCGAGCTGTTCGGCGGTTTCGACGCCCTCGGCGATCACCGACAGGCCGAGCGACAAGGCCATTTCGATCACGCCGCGCACGACGATACGGTCGCGCGGCGATCCGCCAATGTCCTGCGCCAGCTTGCGATCGATCTTGAGGTAATCGAGCGGCAATGCCTTGAGATAGGCGAGGCTCGAATAACCGGTGCCGAAATCGTCGATCGCCACGCGGCAGCCCGCTTGTCTCAGTCCGGTAAGTAAAGTCGACGCCGCACCAAGATCGTCGATCAGGCCGCTTTCAGTGATCTCGACGGTCAGGCGCGACCGCGCGAATCCCGAAGCATCGATGCGGTCCAGCAGGATATCGGCAAAGCCTGGCCGCGCGATATCGGCGGCGGTCAGGTTGATCGACAGCCGCTGGCCCGACAACGCTTCGGGCCAGGCCGCCGCCCGACTGAGCGCCAGCCGCTGAATATGGTCGGACAAGGCCAGCCCCAAATCGGCGCGGTCGGCGGCGGCGAACAATTGATCGGCGCCGATCGCTCCGAAGCGCGGATGCTCCCAACGAGCGAGGGCTTCCACCCCGACGATCTTGCCCGTCGCGATCGCCACCTGGGGCTGGAACAGCACCGCGATCTCGTTGCTGTCGATCGCCCGGCGCAGATCGACCGACAAAGCCTCGGCGATTGCGGGTTCGTCGGCGATGCGGATCGTCGCGCCGTCGGACGCGCGCGCATCGTCCAGCGCGTCATTGGCGCGCCGCAACAGCGCCTCGACCGTTTCGTCCGCCCGCGCCGCGGCGACGCCCAGCCGCGCGCCGACGGCCACCAACGTGCCGTCGATCGCGAAAGGCCGCGCCAACGCTTCAGCGAGTGCCCCAGCCAGCGCTTCCGCGTCCGCCGCCTCCTCGAGCCCGACCAGGAATTCGGGGCCTTTTTGCCGCGCGACGATCTGGCGCTTGCCGAGGGTCGTGCGGGCGACGCCGGCGATCCGCCTGACCGCCGCCCGGATCAGCGCGTCGCCGGCCGGGCGGCCATAACCGCTATTGACCAGATCGAAGCGGCTGAGCGCGATCAGGATCGCGCTGGCGCGTTCGCCGCGCTGCAGCCGGCGATCGAGCCATGCACGGGCCGCGCCGGCGTCGAACGAGCCTTCGATCGCCTCCTCGGTTTCCGCCGCCGCGTTGGGCGCGGTGCCGAGTTCCTCGATCAATCCGTGAACCCAGGGATCGCCCGTCGTCGCCTGGACATGATGGACCAGCCGCCCGACCCCTGGATGATCGTGCGCGAACGCGGTCGCCCCGCCGCGGCCGACACGGCGGACTGCCGCCGCCGCTGCCGCGCGATCGTCGGGCGGCAGCGCGCGAAGCGCCGTACCGAGCGAGACCTCTTCGCCCAGATCGAGCCGTTTGCCCAAAGCGGGCGTCAAGCGCACGCGGCGCGTGCGGCGATTGTAGCGCCAGCCGAGCAGATCGACCGCGCGGCCGCGATCCCAATCGCCGGCGATCCGTTCGACGAAACGCCAGGCGAACCGCAGCGCCTGGGCGAATTCGAGCTCGGTGAACGGGCTGGCCAGGAAATGCGTCGCCCCGGCGGCGTGGAAGTCGCCCAGCGCGGCGACGTCGTCGCGCGACACCAGCACGAGCAAGGCACCGCCGCGGACGCGCGCGGCCTCACCGAATGCCTTGGCGGCGGCAAGCCCCTCGCCCAGCGCTCCGCGAGCGTCGAGCACCGCCAAGGCCGCGCCGCTGCCGAGATACCGCCGCGCTGCGCCGTCGCCGCGCCGGGCGGCCACCACGCGCCAGCCCGCCTCCGCCGCGATCGCCGACAATTCACCGCGCTGCCGGAACGACAGCAAGAACAGGGAGTTTCCGGTGTGAGGATCGCTGGGGACCATTGCGCGCGGTTCTACGCATGCCGACGCGACTTCGCCAATCCGCAATCGGCCATGCGCAATCGGAACGCGCGCAGCTAATCGGGGTTGCCGCAGGGGGTACGACGCCCTAGCTGTCAAAGCACGATGGCGACAGCCCCCGCCCTGATCGACCGACATGGCCGCACGATCAGCTATCTGCGCGTGTCGGTGACCGATCGCTGCGACCTCAGATGCCGTTACTGCATGGCCGAGGACATGCGCTTCCTCCCGCGCGATGCGTTGCTCGAGCTCGACGAGATCGCCGTCATCGCCGAACGCTTCATCGCGCGCGGTGTGACCAAGATCCGGCTGACCGGCGGCGAGCCTCTCGTGCGGCGTGGCGTTATCGATCTCGCTCGGCGGTTGGGGCGGCAAGTCGGGAAGGGTCTCGACGAACTGACGTTGACGACCAACGCCACACGGCTGGCCGACTGTGCCGGCGATCTGCGGACCGCCGGCATCCGGCGGATCAATGTCAGCCTCGACAGCCTCGATCCCGATCGCTTTCACCACATCACCCGCCATGGCGATCTGTCGCGTGTGATCGAGGGCATTGCCGCCGCCAAGGCGGCGGGACTGGCGATCAAGATCAACATGGTCGCGCTCAAGGATCTCAATCAGGACGAAATTCCGGCAATGCTCGCCTGGTGCGTCGAGCAGGGTCATGATCTCAGCCTGATCGAAACCATGCCGCTGGGTGCGATCGACGAGGATCGCGCCGACCGGTTCGTGCCGCTGACCGCGGTGTTCGACGATCTGTCGCGGCGGTTCGACCTGATCCGCGACCCGCGATCGACCGGCGGTCCGGCACGCTATTGGCGCGTCGGCGCCAGCCCTACCCGATTGGGACTGATCTCTCCCCTCACCGCCAATTTCTGCGATGGCTGCAACCGCGTCCGGTTGACGACCGAGGGACGGCTCTATGCCTGTCTCGGCCATGACGATCAGGTGGATCTGAAGGCGGCATTGCGCACGGACGGGATGACTGGGCTCGATGCCGCGATCGACGAGGCGCTGGCGATCAAGCCCGCGCGCCACGATTTCCGCATCGCCGCCGGCGCCGCGCCCGCGGTCGGGCGGCATATGAGCGTGACCGGCGGATGAAGCGCGCGCTGGTCGCGTCGCCGACCCCACCCGCCCAGGCCGCCGAGCGCGAGCTGCGAGACAGCTACGAGTGGGTGCCCGTCGAACAGGCCGATCTGGTCGTCGCGCTGGGCGGTGACGGCTTCATGCTCCAGACGCTGCACGCGATGCTCGATCGGCGCGATCCGGTACCCGTATTCGGCATGAACCTGGGCACGGTCGGTTTCCTCATGAACGACTGGCGGCGCGACGGGCTCGACGCGCGGCTCGAGCGCACGCGTCCGTTCAAGGTCACGCCGCTTCAGATGACCGCGCGGACGATCGCTGGAGAGACGTTCGTCCACCCGGCGATCAACGAAGTCTCGCTGCTCCGCGAAACGCGCCAGACCGCCAAGCTGGAAGTCACGGTCAACGATCGCGTCGTGATCCCGGAACTGGCCTGCGATGGTATCCTGGCCGCGACGCCGGCGGGATCGACCGCGTATAATCTGTCGGCCAACGGCCCGATCCTCCCGCTCGGCTCGGCGATGATCGCCTTGACCCCGATCTCCGCTTTCCGCCCACGCCGCTGGCGCGGCGCGATCCTGCCCGAAAAGGCGCGGATCACGCTCAAGGTACTCGAAGCGGCCAAGCGGCCGGTATCGGCCGTCGCCGACCAGCACGAGGTACGAGATGTCGCACAAGTCGATATCGCGATCGACCGTTCGCGCGAGCTGACCCTGCTGTTCGACCCCGAGCATGCGCTCGACGACCGCATCACCATGGAGCAGTTCGCCGCCTGAGGTTTTAACGGGAAATCAGGGGTTGCATCGTTAATGCGCGAAGGTATAGACGCGCGCTCCGGTGACGTTCCCTGATAGCTCAGCGGTAGAGCTCTCGACTGTTAATCGAGCGGCCGTAGGTTCGAATCCTACTCAGGGAGCCACCGCCGTAACGATCCGAGACGGGCAAATAATCCCGGACCTGCGTTCAGAGTGCTGGCGAGAGCGCCTCGATGATCCGACAGTCGGCAATGGTCGAGCCAGCACAGGTATCCAGGCGTCGAACCAGCTCACCGCGCAGCGCTTGCAGGTCCGCGAGCTTGCGGTCGATCTCGGCGACATGCGCGGTCGTGATCGCGTCGACTTCGGCGCAGGGCGCATCGCGGTCGTCCGCCAGATGCAGCAGTGTGCGCACCTGGTCGAGCGTGAAGCCTAGGTCACGCGAGCGGCGGATGAAGGACAGGCGCACAAGATGTCCCTGCTCATAGATGCGATAGTTGCTATCGCTGCGGGCAGGCGAGGGAAGCAACCCCTCCGCCTCATAGAAGCGGATCGTTTCCACCTTGGTGCCAGTGGCCCGTGCGAGATCGCCAATCTTCATAGCTTGACCCTATAGTGGCTTCAGGGTGCATGGGTCCAGCCGCACACCGACGACTCAGGATCCACGCGTGGCCGACGAATGCTGCTCCAGGAAGGGTGACACGCTTGCCTCACTCGCCGCGAAGGCCGGGCAGCGGCGGGTGCTGGTCATCGTCATGGCCATCAATCTCGCCATGTTCCTCGTCGAGTTTGGCGGCGGTCTGGCCGCGCGATCCTCCGCGCTGATGGCGGATTCGGTCGACATGCTCGGCGATGCGCTTGTCTATGCGCTGAGCCTCTACGCGCTGCACCGCGGCCCCGGATGGGAGGCCGGTGCGGCGATCGCCAAGGGCGTGATCATTCTCGGGTTCGGCATGGTGGTGCTGGTCGAGATCGCCGACAAGCTCGCGCATGGCATTCCGCCGTCGAGCACGCTCATGCTTGCCTTCGGCTCCGGCGCGCTCGCCGCCAATCTCCTCTGTCTGGGCCTGCTATGGCGCTTCCGCGGCGCCAATGTGAACATGCGCAGCACCTTCGAATGCTCGCGCAACGATGTCCTCTCGAACATCGGCGTCCTCGTCGCGGCTGGACTGGTGGCCGCCACCAGCGCGGCCTGGCCGGATATTGCGGTGGGCACGGTCGTCGCGTTGCTGTTCCTGCGCTCGGCGTGGCGCGTGCTTGCTGAGGCGATCCCGGCATGGCGCGGCGCGCGGCCGCAACGCCCCGAGGCTTTGCGATGACAGCGCGACCGCGAACCGCTATCCGGGCATCAATGCTGCACCGTGCATGGCTCCTTCTCCTCTGCCTGCTCGCGTCGTCCCTGGTGGCGACGTCGACCGTACACGCACAGGAGAACTATCTAGCGGAGGCCGCCTGCAGCGAAATGGCGCATATCGAAGGTGATGCGGACGAGGCTCCCGCCGATGGCAGCCAGCCCTTTCCCCATCATCATGGCGCGTGCCACGGGCACAACGTCACGGCACCGGTCGCCTCTCTGGCGCTTCCGCCTATGCTGATCGCGCTCGATACGCCCAGGGCATCCGGCACATCGCGCCTCGCTCAAGGCATGGTCAGTCCAGCGCTCGAACCGCCACGCGCCTGATCCCGCGCGCCCGCGCACCCGCCCATCCTTGACGCTCGACCCGCGCGGACTTTCCGCCGGTCCTGGGAAGTTGCCCATGAAGCCCAATATCGCGGCCTTGCCGCTGCTGCTTGCCCTGGCCGCCTGCGGCGGCGCGAGCCAGCCCATTGAAAACAAGGCGGACGCCGAAGCCAGCCATGGCGAGGAAGGCGTCGTTACCCTCACGCCTCAACAGATATCCACCGCAGGGATCGAAGTCGTCAGTCCGACGATCGGCGGCAACGGTGGCGCGATCGACCTGCCCGCGCTGCTGACGAGCGATCCCCAGGCGACACGGATCGTCGCTGCCACCGTGCCAGGCCGCATCGTCGAGCTCCGCCGTAATCTCGGCGACGGTGTGACGCGCGGCGAGACGCTGGCAGTGCTGGAAAGCCGCGAGGCGGCGGGTCTTCAGGCCGAGGTGCAGCGCGCCGCCGCCGCCGCCGAGCTGGCGCGAACCACGCTCGCGCGCGACGAGGCTCTCTACGCCAAGGGCTTCCGACCCTTACGCGAAGTCGAGATCTCGCGCGCCGCCGCCAAACAGGCGAATGTCGCCCTGCGGCTCGCCCGCCAGCAGGTCGCCGCCAGTGGCGGGCGCGGCGGTAGCGACAACCGCATCGTCATCACCGCGCCGATTTCGGGCCGGGTCATCGCGCGGTCCGCAATGCTCGGACAGAATTTCGCGACGGATGCCGCTGAGACCGAACTATTCCGCATCGCCCGTCTCGATCGGCTGAGTGTCACACTTTCCTTGTCCCCTGCCGATGCCGGACGCGTACGGCCGGGCATGACGGTCGCGGTCACCTCACCGGGGCGCAGCCAATCGGCGCGGATCAGCTTCGTCTCGCCCGTGCTCGATGCCGAAACGCGCCAGGTGCCCGTCATCGCGATGCTGGACAATCGCAGCGGGCAATGGCGCGCCGGCGAGCCGGTCACCGCCTCGATCCAGCTGCCAGGCACAAGCGACGGCACGATCCGGGTCCCGTCGACCGCCGTGCAGACAGTGGAAGGCAAGACCGTCGTGTTCGTGCGCACCGGCACCGGCTTTCGCGCGGTTCCGGTCACGCTCGGGCGGCAGGACGGCGCGATGGTCGTGGTGACCAACGGGCTCACCGGCCGCGAACGGATCGCCGCGGCCAACAGCTTCACGCTCAAGTCCGCGCTCGGTGCGGCCGAAGCCGGGCATGAGGACTGAGCCATGATCGACCGCATCGTCACATGGGCAGTCGACCGGCGCTGGCTGGTCCTGCTGCTCACTACCGTCGCCGCGATCATTGGCGGCATCTCGCTCGCACGCCTGCCGATCGACGCGGTGCCCGACATCACCAACAACCAGGTCCAGGTGAATGTCCTCGCACCCGCGCTATCGCCCGAGTTGATCGAAAAGCAGGTGGCCTTTCCGATCGAGACCGCACTCGCCGGGATCAAAGGGCTGGAAAGCACCCGTTCGCTCAGCCGCAACGGCTTCGTCCAGGTCACCGCGATCTTCTCGGATTCGACCGACATCTATTTTGCGCGCAGCCAGGTGCAGGAGCGGATGACGGCGGCACAAGAAGCGCTCCCCGCAGGCGTGAAGCCAGCAATGGGGCCGATCGCGACCGGCCTGGGCGAGGTCTATATCTGGACCCTGCGCTACGCCGAGCGCGCGCATGAACAGCATCGCCCCGGCGAGCCCGGGCTGCAGCCCGACGGCAGCTACATCACACCCGAAGGCGACAGGCTGGCGAGCGAGGCCGACAAGGCGACCTATCTCCATACCGTCCAGGACTGGATCGTCGCGCCGCAGATCAAGACGGTCGAAGGCGTCGCAGGCATCGACTCGCTTGGAGGCTTCGAGAAAGAATATCTCGTCGTCCCCGACATCCAGCGGCTCGCTGCATTGAAGCTGTCGCTGTCCGATCTCGCCGCCGCGCTCGAGCGCAACAATGTCGCGACCGGCGGCGGCACGGTGAACCGTAACGGCGAGGGCCTCGCCGTTCGCGCCGACGCGCGCATCCGCAGTCTCGCTCAGCTGCGCGGCACGGTGATCGCGACACGCGAAGGCGTGCCGGTCACGCTCGATCAGGTCGCCGAAGCGCGGCTCGGCCAGGGTGTCCGCATGGGCGCCGGTTCGGAGAATGGCCACGAGGTGATCACCGGCACCGCGATCATGCGGATAGGCGAGAACAGCCGTACCGTCTCCTCAGGGGTCGACGCCAAGCTCAAGGCGATCGCCCCTTCCCTGCCGCGCGACATCGTCGTCGAGCCGGTGCTCGACCGCACCAGGCTGGTCAACGCCACCATCACGACCGTGGCAAAGAACCTCGCCGAAGGCGCGCTGCTGGTCATCGTCGTGCTGTTCCTGCTGCTCGGCAACTTTCGGGCGGCGCTGATCGCAGCACTGGTGATCCCGATCACCATGCTGCTCACCGGCTTCGGCATGCTGCGGGTCGGCGTCTCGGCCAACCTGATGAGCCTCGGCGCGCTCGATTTCGGGCTGATCGTCGATGGCGCGGTGATCATCGTCGAGAATGCGCTCCGCCGCATCGCCGAGCGTCAGCACAGCGAGGGCCGAACACTGGCCTTGCCGGAGCGGCTCGCCGTCGTCGCGGCCGCGGCGCGCGAGATGATCCGACCCTCGGTCTATGGCCAGGCGATCATCATCCTCGTCTATGTGCCGCTGCTGACCTTGAGCGGCGTCGAAGGCAAGACGTTCGAGCCAATGGCGCTGACCGTCATCATGGCGCTCGTCTTCGCGTTCATCCTTTCGCTCACCTTCGTACCCGCGGCGATCGCGGTCGCGCTGTCGCGCCCGGTCGAGGAGAAGGAAGGGAGCACAGTACGTTGGCTGCGGCGGCGCTATGAGCCCGGCCTCGACCGAGCGATGCAGCGGCCGAGCCTGACTATCGGCATCGCTGTCGGTGCGCTCGCGCTGGCCGGCGCCGCCTACACCACGCTCGGCCAGGAGTTCCTGCCGCAACTCGATGAGGGCGATGTCCTCGTCTCGGCCTTCCGCGTGCCGGGCACCTCGGTCGAGCAAAGTCAGAAGATGCAGGCGCAGATCGAGCGCGCCCTTGCGGGCATGCCCGAGATCAAGACGGTCTTCTCGCGAACCGGCACCGCGGAGGTCGCATCAGACCCGATGCCGCCTAACGCCACCGACACGTTCATCATGCTCAGGGACCGGAAGGATTGGCCCAATCCGTCCGAAGAGAAGGCAGCGGTCGTCGAACGGATCGAGGCACGGCTCGCCCAGGTTCCCGGCCATGCCTATGAGGTCACGCAGCCGATCCAGATGCGGTTTAACGAGCTGATCGCCGGCGTGCGATCGGATGTCGCAATCAAAGTGTTCGGCGAGGACTTCGCCGAGATGAACGCGACCGCTGCGAACATCGCCGGCGTGCTCCGCCGCACGGCTGGTGCCGAGGACGTGAAGGTCGAGCAGACCGAAGGTCTGCCGATGCTCGACATCGCCTATGCCCAGGACCGCGCCTCGCGGGTCGGGGTCAGCGCGCAGGATGTCGCCGACACTGTCGCCACAGCGGTGGGCGGACGCGAGGCGGGCCGAATCTTCGAGGGCGACCGCAGCTTTCCGATCGTCATCCGCCTGACCGACGCGGCGCGTGCCAATCTGGAGACGCTCGGTCAGACGCCCGTGCCGACACCGGGCGGCAGCTTCGTCCCGCTCGCCTCGGTCGCCGATATCCGGCTGATCGACGGCCCGAACCAGATCAGCCGCGAGAATGGCAAGCGGCGCGTGGTGGTGCAGGCCAATGTCCGCGGCCGCGACGTGGCGAGCGTCGTCGCCGATGCGAAAGCGGCGATCTCAAGCAAGGTGCAGCTTCCCGCGGGCACCTGGCTTGAATGGGGCGGCCAATTCGAGAACCTGGCTTCCGCGCGCGACCGGCTGGCCCTGGTGGTGCCGGCATGCTTCGTGCTGGTCCTGCTCCTGCTGTTCGGCGCGCTCGGCAACATGCGCGATGCCGGAATCGTGTTCACCGGCGTGCCGCTGGCGCTGGTCGGCGGCGTACTCGCGCTGGTGCTGCGTGGCATGCCCTTCTCGATCTCGGCTGCTGTCGGGTTCATTGCACTGTCGGGCATCGCGGTCCTCAACGGGTTGGTAATGCTGACCTCGATCCAGCAACTCGTGGCCGAAGGGCGCGATCGCGTGACCGCGGCACGGGAGGGCGCGCTTGCCCGGCTGCGTCCGGTGGCGATGACAGCGCTGGTGGCGAGCCTGGGCTTCGTACCGATGGCGCTCGGCCACGGCGCCGGCGCCGAGGTGCAGAAGCCGCTGGCAACGGTGGTGATCGGCGGGTTGATCAGCGCTACGCTGCTCACGCTCTTCGTGCTGCCGACGCTCTATGCACGTTTCGGTAGCACGAGCCCCACAAGGTCCAATTCATAGCGGCCAGGTCGATGCGGCTATAGCTGGCGAGCGACACGCTGATTTCCTTCGCGTGCTCCCGTAGAGAATTTCGAATGTGCTCCACGAACGGGAGCCATTTTCTGGTTTTGGGTGCTCTCGCGCCTGAATCCCCCTCGCAAGGGTCTCGCGGTGAAAAATTTTCACTATTGTATTGAACGTCTTACGGTAGTTTTCTGAGATTGTCCCCTACGTGCAGTTCGATAGTAGAAGCGACAGGATCCGTTTGCGACCTTCCCGGTCGGCCTTCTGGAACATCCGCCTGGCGTCTTTGGCGACGCCGATCAGTCGAATCCCTTCGTCCAGATAGCCGTGATCGGCGTCCATGCGCCGTTCCAGCTCCCGAATGATCTTCCGCTCGTCCTGCTTGTAGTCGGCGATCAGCCAGCCGAAAATCGTCGTCGATATTGTCGATATAGGCCAGCTTCATGCGGTTGCGGATATCGTCCTGCTCGCCGCCAAACCGATCGGCGTCACAAGTCAGCGTGGCCCGATCCGAACAGCAATCGCGCCAGGTCGCCGACGCCGTTGACCACCAAATGTGCGCGCTGCGCCTCGGGCGCGGCGGCCCATTCTGCCGCGCTGGTCGTGCCGGTCGTGACGCCGATTCCGATCGCGCCGCCGGCGCGCGCCATGACCGTTTCCACTTTCGGGTCGTCACCGACCACCGCCACGCGATCGACCGGCACGCCAAGCCTGGCGGCGACAAAGCGCAAGGCGGCCTGCGACGGTTTGCCCGTCACCTCGGGTTCGATTCCGGTCACGCGCGCAACAGCGCCGCCGATCGCGCAACTATAGCCGAACGCGCGGCCCGATTTGCTGGCGAAGAAGGGAACATCCGACGCGCTGTAGAGCGCGGCGCCGTCGAGCACTGCCGCAGCGGCGGCGTGGATATGGTCCATCGTGCACTGCGGATGCCACGCGATATAGACCGCATCGGCATCGGAATCGCCAGGCGCACAGGTGGTGACGCCTTCCACCTCCAACGCCGCGACCACGCCGTCGGTGCCAAGCACCATGACCCGCTCCAGCCCGCGCGCCCTGAACAGGCCGGCGGCGACGCTGTTGGGCGTGAACAGCCGGTCGTCGGCGATCGGCAACCCGAGCGCGCGCAGCCGCGGCGCCTGCTCCGATGCGGGATAGGCGCTGCCGTTGGTCAGCGCGACGAACGGCATGCCCCGCCGATCGAGCTCGGCGAGCAGCTCGACCGCGCCCGGCAGCACTTGATAGCCGCCAAGCGCGCGGTCGCTCAGGATCAGCGTGCCGTCGAGGTCGAACATCACGCCGGCGGGCGCGGGAAATGCCTCAATCACCGGCCGCCTCCAGCTCGAGCCGGAAGCCGAGTCGCTCGACCGTGACGCGCGTCAGGTCAGTCCGTGCGAGCAATTGCTCCACCAGCGCCATGACTGGCCGCACCGCCGGATCAAAATCGCGCGGCGCGGGGCCGGCGGCCTGCATCGCATCGATCATTGCCGCGGGCATGGTTGCACGGAGCAGGAATTCCTCGTCGGACAGATGCGCGCCGACCTTGCGGCGAAGGTCCGGCAGCGGCGCCATGGCCGGCTCCGCATCGAGTTCGCGCGCGCGCGGCGACGACAGGATGCGGTCCATCACTTGCGGATCGATCGGGCGATTGGGACGGCCGAACCGGCCAATCGCATAGCGGATCACCTCATCGGGGATCGTCGCATAGCGTTCGGCGCCCGTCACGTTCATCACCGCCTGGGTCTGCAGCATCTGCGCGAACGGCGTCATCACGATCGGCCAGCCCAGTTCCTCGCGGACGCGGCCGAGTTCCTCGATCACCGCGCCTTCGAGGTGCGGCACGCGGTGGTCGGCAAGGTGGCGGCGCATCGTGCCGACCATCCCGCCGGGCAATTGGTGGCGGACGTAGCCGGCATCATAGGCCATGGGCGCGCCGGTCGGCAGCCCGTCTGCGGCGGCGAGCGCGGCGAAATAGCGTGCGACCTCGGCCACCGCGTCATCGTCGATGGCAACCTCGTGCCCCGCCTCGCGCAAATTGCGTATAGTGCGCTCGATCGGCGGGTTGGACGTGCCGTCCGCCGCGCCGCCGCTCGCGCATTGCAGCGCCGATACGCCGAGCGCGGCGCTTTCGACATAGGTGCGGTCGGCCAGCCCGATCGTGCAATGCGCGTGGAGTTCGAGCGGCTTGTCGCCGATCTCCGCGATGATCGCCGGGATCAGCGTGCTCGCCCGCTCCGACGTCAACAACCCGCCCGGGTCCTTGATGTAGAGCGCGTCGATATCCGGGCTCGCCGCCATCGTCCTGGCCGCCTCGGCATAATGCGCGTCGTCGTGGATCGGGCTGAGCGTGAAGACCAGCGCGCCGATCACCTGGTCGCCGCCGCCCTGCTTGACCAGCCGCGCGGCGTCGACATTGGCCGCAGCGTCGTTCATCGGATCGGCGAGCGCGAAGCGGCGGATGCCGTTGCGCGCCAGCGTGGCGAAGGCGAGCGCCATGAAATCGGGGCTCGCGGTCTCCCACGAAATGAAGCGGAAGCCGGTCGAGAGGAACTGGAGCGGCGTGGTCGGGCAGGCCGCCGCCATCAGCCGGATGCGCTCCCACGGATCCTGCTGCTTGTAGCGCACCGCGACGCCCATATGGGTCGAGGTCGTGAAGTCGATCGCGGCATAGCCGGCACGCTCCATCACCGGCGCGATTGCGAGCGTGCGCGCGGTGTCGACGCCGAGCGCTCCCCACAGGCATTGGTTGCCGTCGCGCAGCGAGGTTTCGACGAGGCGGATGGCGGCCATCAGGCAGCAGCCTTCGCACGATCGAGGAAGCGGGCGAGAAAGCCGGTGTCGACACCGCCGCGTGCGAAATCGGGATCGGCGAGCACCGCCTGCTGGAAAGCGAGATTGGTCGCGACGCCCGCGATCCGCACATCCGCCAGGGCAGTCCTCAGACGCGCGAGTGCGGTAGCACGATCGGGCCCGTGCGCGATCACCTTGGCGATCATCGAATCGTAGAAGGGCGGGATACGCGCGCCGTCGACGATATGCGTGTCGACCCGGATGCCCTCGCCTGTCGGCCAGCGCGCTGCGGATATTGTACCGGGCGACGGCGCGAAATCATGCTCCGGGTCTTCGGCGTTGATGCGGCATTCGATCGCCGCTCCGTCGCACGCGATGTCGTCCTGGGCTATGTCGAGCCCACGGCCATCGGCGATCGCGATCTGCTCGGCGACCAGGTCGATGCCGGTCACCGCCTCGGTCACTGGATGCTCGACCTGGATGCGCGCGTTCATCTCGAGGAAGTAGAAGGCGTCGCGCGGGACGTCGTAGAGGAACTCGACCGTTCCCGCGCCACGATAGGACAGCCGCGCGGCGAAGCGGATCGCGGCGTCGTGCATCGCCGCGCGGGTCGCGGAGGGCAGGTGCGGCGCCGGCGTTTCCTCGACCAGTTTCTGATAGCGGCGCTGTACCGAGCAATCGCGCTCGCCGAGGTGGATCACACGGCCCTCGCCGTCGCCAAGCACCTGCACCTCGATATGTCGCCCGGATCGGACATACCGCTCGAGATAGACCCGTGCGTCGCCGAACGCGGCCTCGGCCTCGGCACTCGCCATGTCCATCGTCGCGGCGAGGTCCTCCGCTTGTTCGACCAGCTTCATGCCGCGCCCGCCGCCGCCGCCCGCCGCCTTGACCAGCAACGGCACGCCGATCGCCTCGGCCAGCCGGCGCGCTTCATCGGGAGAGGCCGCCGCGCCGCCCGGAATGATCGGCACCCCGGCCGCTTCGGCCGCGGCGCGCGCGCGCAATTTGTCGCCCACCGCCTCGATCTGGTCCGCGGTCGGGCCGATGAAGATGACACCCTCGGCTTCGCACAAGTTCGCCAGATCGGCGCGTTCTGACAAGAATCCATAACCAGGATGGATTGCGTCGCATGCGCTTCCCAGAGCTGCCTGGACTATAGTCTCGACGCGGAGATAGCTGAGCGCCGGTTGCGCCGGGCCGAGACACAGCACGCGATCGGCCATCTCGGCGCCAAGCGACGCGCGATCCGCCTCGGACACGCCGAGCACCGTTTCGATCCCGAGCGCACGGCACGTGCGCAGGATGCGGACCGCGATCTCGCCGCGATTGGCGACGAATATCCGCCGGATCGCCATGACTCAGCAGTCCGGCCGGACAAGCAGCAGCGTCTCGCCATGCTCGACCAGTTCGCCGTTGCGCGCCAGTATCCCGACCACCTCACCGCTGACGCCGGCGCGCGCGGTGTTCATCAGCTTCATCACCTCGATAATGCCGATGATCGTATCGGGCTCGACCCGCGCGCCGATCTCGACGAACGGCGGCTCGCCGGGGCGCGGCGCGCGGTAGTAGATGCCGAGAAGGGGCGACTTCACCTCGACCAGTCCGACCTCACGCGTGGCGACCTCGGGAGGTGGCGGTGGCGCGGCCGGTGCCCCCGGGGCGAGCGGCGGCGGTGCAGGCCGAGCGACAGGCGCGGCCCCGTCGCGCACCAGATCGAGCTTGAGCCCGTCCATCTCCAGGCTCAGCCGGTCGAAGCGCGAGGCGTCGAGCAGCGCGATGATCCGGTCGACATCGGCGGCGGTCAGCGTCATCGCCGCCCCCCGAACACGCCCATGATGTGCCCGAGCGGATTCGCCAGCGGTTCGGCGACAGGCGCCGCCGCCCTGGTCGACCAGATCGTTTCCGGCCGGCTCTGGAGCAGCAGCACTGCACCGTCGCGGTCCACCGCCCATTCGATGTCCTGCGCGGCGCCGTAATGCCGCTCGACGCGCCGCCCGATATCGCGCAGCGCCTGCAGCGTGGCGTCATCCAGGCACGGCGCATGCCGGCGATCATCGGGCACCGGGCGCTCCTCGAGGCCACCGCTTACGAGCGGGCAATGTTCGACATGCTTGTCCGACACTTCGCGGACCGAGATTTCGCCGGTAATCTTGCCGAGCACCCAATGGTCGGGCGTCACTTCGCCCGACACCACTGCCGAACCGAGCCCCCAGGCCCCTTCGATCGTGACGACCGACTTGTCGCCGGTGGTCGGGCTGCGGGTGAACATCACGCCCGCGGCGCGCGCGTCGACCATCTGCTGGATCACGACCGCCATCGCCACCCCGGCTTCGGGAAAGGATTGGCGGCGGCGATAGGTGATGCTCTCGACCGAATAGAGGCTGCCCCAGCATTCGCGCACGCGTGCGACCAGGTCGGCGGCGTCGATCACCCACAGGAAGGTGTCCTGCAGACCGGCGAAGCTCGCATCGGCCGCATCCTCGGTCGTCGCCGAGGATCGCACCGCGACCGGCGTCTCGCGCTCGCCGGACAAGGTGCGATGCGCGGCAAGTAGCGCCTCCTCGACCTCGGCTGGCATCGCTTCTTCCTCGACGCGTCGGCGCAGGTCGCGCGATAATGCGGTGACCGCGGCCAGGTCGTCCGGATCGCACGTCTCGATCCTGGCGCGGACCGGCGCGCGCGCTTCCAGCGCGGCGAGGAACAGATCGAACGCACGCGTCGTCACGACAAAGCCGGGCGGCACCGCGATCCCGGCGCGGGTCAGCTCGCCGAGGCTGGCGCCCTTGCCCCCCGCGATCGGGCGATCGCCGATGCCGAGATCGGCAAACCAAGCGATCGCGTCAGCCATGGTCGGTCACCCCTTCCTCATCGAGGATCGTGACGATTCCCCTGCCACCGTCGACGCGGATGCGCTGCCCGGTGCGGATGCGTTGCGTCGCCGATCCCGTCCCCACCACCGCCGGCAGGCCATATTCGCGCGCGACGATCGCCATGTGGCTCATCGACCCGCCGATGTCGGAGACGGCGGCGGCGATTTTCTGGAAGATCGGTGCCCAGCTCGGGTTGGTCACCTGACAGACGAGGATCTCGCCCTGGCGCAGCGTCCCGATCTCCGCCGCCGAAGTGACGACCCGGGCCGGCCCCTCGACTACGCCCGAAGACGCCGCGAAGCCTTTCAATTCCCGGCCGTCGTCATCGCCGTTCTCGGCCAGCCAGCGATCGAGATTCTCGCGCGTGATGCCCCACAGCATCACGATCGCGGGATCGTCGATCACGTCGGGCACGGCACCCAGCGCCGGTGGCACTCGGTGCTCCGACCATGAAGCGATCGCCGCCTTGCGCTCGGCGACGATCGCCGGCCAGCGCTGGGGGCCCAGTGGCCGCGATCCGCTCGACCAGGCGAGCGACAGATCGACGATCGCGCTTTCCAGCTCGTAATGCGTCAGGTGGAAGACGTCGGCTTCCTCAGCGAAGAAGCCGTGACCCGCGAGCAGCGCCCCGAACTCCCTGATCTTGTTGAAGAACAGGTTGGTGTACCAATGTTCGCAATAGAATTTATGCCCCTCGACATAGGGGAAGACGCGATGCGCCAATGTGATGAGCTGGTCATAGGTCGCGCGATCCGCGTCGCTGTCGAGCAGATCGCGATAGTCCGCGACCAGCTGGTCGCGCTCGCGGATCAGTTGCGCGACCGGGCGGTCGATCGGCTCGCCTGCCTGGAGCTTGGCGATATAGCCGGGCAATGCCGAAAAGGGCATCGACAGATCGTCGTTCCACGACCGGTGATAATGATAGAAACCGTCACCGACATTGACGTTGAACCACGGATCGCGGCTCGTCTCCAGCTCGTCGCGCCAGGCGGCACCGCTGTTGCCGAGCGCATCGAGGCGCGCGAACACCTGGTCGACGGTCATCCCCTCTTCGAACACGTCGTCGATGCCGAGCTCGACCGCGCGCCGCGCGAGCCGCCGCACTTCCTCGTCGGGGCGGAAGATCTCCGCCTCCATCCCCGCGACCATGCGGCTGATCGTCTGGTCCGAAATCTCCGGGAACGCGCGCTTGCAGAAGTCGAAAAAGGTCAGATAGGCGCCATAGCCGAGCAGCAGGAACTCGAAATGGTATTGCCACATGCGGTAATAGCCATCGAGCTGCCGGCGATAGGTGTCGAGCAACGCGTGGTTCGACGCGATGCCCTTGCCGCTATGCGTCGTCTCGATCGGCTCGATGTCGGGAAGCTCGACCCTGGGCAGGTCGTTCGCCTCGTCGATCAGCGCCTTCATCTTGACCTTCCACTGGTCGTAGAGGCGCTCCCAATTCTCATAATAATAGAACGCGCGCTGCTGAAAGAGCTCCAGCCGCTCGGCGATTTCGGCGGGATCGGTCACCGCGACGCCGCCGATATAGACGCGGCCGTTGACGATGCGGTGATCGATCCCCTTGGTCGTGGGCAGGATGTGGACGCGAGTGTTGAACGCGCCGAGCGCGCAATAAGCGGCTTCCGCCGTCACCATGTCGAAATGGTGCATCGGCTCGGGGAAATGCATCGAATTGTAGAACCAGAAGCGCTCGTCGTCCTCTGGCACGAACTGGGTGTAATAAGGATAGGCCGCCTGCGCGGCTTCGGTCCCCGGCACCACCGCGACCGAGCTCGGCAGCGGGAAGCTCTTGATCTTGTCTGCCATCGATCCTCTCGCCCCGCATGTCGCCTTGTGGCGCCTTGGGACCCGGACTCTAAAGCGAGGACGGCGGGAGCGCGTAGGATTCGCGCGCAACGATCATGGGACAAATGCGCACGATCAATGTTCCGTTCGCCAATCGCGCGGCGAGGTGCCGAACCGCTTGCGGAACTGGCGCGCGAAATAGCCGGGATCGAGGAAACCGCACCGGAACGCGATCTCGGCGATCGAGACATGCTGACCGTGCGGATCCACGAGCAAGTCGCGCGCGCGATCGAGCCGCGCGCCCGACACTTCGCGGACGAAGCTGGTGCCGCGCCTGGCGAGCAATGCCTGGAGATAGCGCGTCGAAATGCCCAGGCTCGCCGCGACCGTATCGGGCGTGAGATCGGGATCGGCGAAATCGCGCCGGATTCGGCACAGGATGCGGTCCGCCAGCGCGGCGCGATGCCCGGCGGGAACAGCGTCCTCGGCATCTCCCACCAGCGTCAACAACGCACCGATCCGCTCCGCGAGAAGCGGTCGCAATCCGGGGCTGTCGTCGAGGTGCCGCACCATGGTCTCGATCAGACTGCCGAGCGGTGCCCCCCAGCCGTTGCGCGCCGATAGCGGCCGCGCGAGCAAGGCGTCGGGGTCGGCGACCCAGCGCTCGACCCAGGCGCGCGGCATCATCAGGTCGAGCGCTTCGTGCGGCGCGTCCATGTCCATCTGATAGAAGCGGGTATTGTCGAGCAGCACGAATTCGCCGGGGCCGACGGTGAATTGCGCCCCGGCGATCCGCGTCTCCAGAGCGCCGCGCCGCGAATAGACGAGCTGGATCGACGGTACGGCGCTTCCGGCGCTGCCACCGCCGCGATGAACGACGCGCTGTGCCGGGGCGAGGAGCTGGAGCAGGCGCAGCTCGCCGAGCCCGTAGCTGCGCCACCCCGCGGCGAAGGCGTCGCGGTCGCGGACGCTGATGTCGATCGGCGCGATCGTGCTGGCGGCCCATTCCTGCCATTGGTCGATCGCATGGCGCGTGCCCAGCCCGCGCGACGACCAGCGCATGTCGGGCAGAATCGGCGGAGTCGCGGGCAACATCATTCCTCCACGCCCGCGATCATGCTCCAAATCGCGCCGCGCCGCCATCGTCACGGCGCGATCAGAACCTTGCAGTCATGCGTCCGGCGGCGAAGCGCCTCGAATCGTTCGGGCGTATCGTCGAGCGCGATCGTGCCGGTGACCAGATGGCGCGGTTCGGCGGCACCGGCGTCGAGTGCGTCGAGCGCGGCTTCATATTCCTGGCGCGTGAAGAAGGCCGACGTGACCAGCCGCACTTCCTTGGACAGCATCGCGAAGCTGTTGAACGTGTCGGGGCGCGTGCACAGGCCGAGCAACAGGATCGTGCCGCGATTGCGCACCTGGTTCACCGCCTGCGCGATCAGCCCCGGCACCCCGACGCATTCGAACACGAAATCGGCCTTGCCGCCCAGCGCACGCTCCGCCGCCCCGACCGGATCATCGGCATCGGCGACAAAGCCCGATGCGCCCATCGCGATGGCGCGGTCGCGCTGGTGGTCGGCAATATCCTGCACCACCACTTTCGCCGCGCCCGCGCGCCGCGCCCAGAAGGCGACCGCCAGTCCGATCGGTCCGGCACCGAGGATCAGCACCTGGTCGCCGGACCGCAGTCCGCTCATGTTCACGCCGTGCAGCGCGACCGCGAGCGGCTCAATGATCGCGCCGTCCGCCAGGCTTGCCGATTTGGGCAGGATCACGCATTGATTGGGGCGGGTCACGGCATATTCGGCATAGCCCCCGCCCTGCAGCCCGAAATGCTCGCACCAGGCCGGCTCGCCCGCACGGCACGTAGCGCACTGACCGCAGCTCACCAACGGAATCACCGACACGAGATCGCCCATCGCGAGCCGCTCGACGCCGCGCCCCAGCGCGACGACTTCACCGGCGAATTCATGGCCGAGCACGTCTCCGGCGACACGACCGTAAGCCGCATCCTCGGTCATGTGCAGGTCCGATCCGCAAATTCCGCAGCGCCCGACGCGAACCAGAACCTCGCCTGCCTGAGGCGTCGGATCGGGCAAGGTCTCGACCTTGAGCGGCTTGTGGAGCCCCTGCATGACGACGGCACGCATTTCCTACGCCTCCGCCGCCATCCGCAACACCGGCTTGACCACCTTGCCGCTTTCGCTGGCAGCGATCGCCTGGTCGATCTCGGCGAAGTCGAAATAGCCGATCAGCTTGTCGAACGGGAATTTGCCGGCAAGGTGCAGTTCGATCAGCTCGACGATGAACGTGCCCACATCGCTGTCGCCGCCCAATATGCCCTTCACCGTGCGGCCGCCGCCCATGAACTGGCTTTCGTTGAATGATAAAGTGTCGTCCGGGCCGGACGCGCCGACGATCCCGAGCACGCCCCTGGGCGCGAGCAGCGCGAACGCGTCCTCGATCACCGCCTTGATTCCAGTGGTGTCGAAGGCATAGCCGACTCCCACCGGACACAAGGCGCGGATCTTCGTGGGGGCATCGTCGCGCGCGTTGAAGGCGTGCGTCGCGCCGAGTTCGCGCGCGAGCGCCAGCCGCTCGTCGTTGACGTCGACCGCGACGATCGGATCGGCGCCCGCCACCTTCGCCGCCATGATCGCCGCCATCCCGACCGTGCCGGTGCCGAACACCACGATCGGCAGGCCGCTGCGTACCTTCATGCTGCGCAGCACGGCCCCCGCCCCGGTCATCAGCCCGCAGCCGATCGGTGCGAGTTGTTCGAGCGGCAAATGCGCCGCGCTGTCGGGTACGCGCACGACGTTGCGCTGATGCGCGATGGCATGGGTGGCGAAACTCGACTGGCCGAAGAAATTGGCGTTCATCGGCGCGCCGCCCACGAACATGGTCGGCGTTCCGTCGGCGCGCGTCCCGGTCCAATTGTTGGGGAAGAAATTGTAGCAATAGGTCGGCGCGTCGACCGCGCAGCTGGGGCAGTCTCCACAGCTGTTGAAGCTCATTACCACGCGATCGCCCGGCTGCGCGACGGTGACCGCCTCCCCCACCGCTTCGACGATCCCAGCGCCTTCATGCCCCAACACGATCGGCAGCGGCACGGGCAATTGCCCGTCGCGCACTGCGAGATCGGTATGGCAGATACCGCAGGCAATGATGCGGATGCGCAGCTCGTCGGCGCGCAGTTCGTCGAGCTCGACCTCCTCGATCGCGAACGGGGCATGCTTGCCGCGGCAGATCGCCGCTTTCGCCTGTGTCGTCATCGGTGTCGCATCCGGTAAGGATCCTGTCAGTCGAGCGGTTTGACGGGGCCGAGCTGCATCCCGCCATCGATCATCACATGGCTGCCGGTCATGTAGCTCGACGCGTCGGACGCCAGCAGCAATGCCAGCGGCTTGATCTGATAGGTTTCGGCAACGCGACCGACCGGGACCAGTTCATCCCACGCCTTGCGTGCCGCGGGGTTCTTCTTGAGCCAGCCGCCGCCGATATTGGTCACGAACGGCCCAGGCGCGATCGCATTGACGCGGATGCCGTAAGCAGCGAGCTCGTAGGCCGCGTGGCGCATGAAATGCTTCACCCCGGCCTTGGCGGGCATATACGGCACGCCGACGATCGCCTCGTTGACCTCGGCGGCGTTCGACGAGGTGCAGATGATCGATCCGCCACGACGGCCGATAGTCGCCTCGTTCGCCTTCATCACTCGCGCCGCCTCGCGCACGGTGTGGAACACGCCGGTCAGATTGATCGCGATCGATCGGTACCAGCGTTCGGGATCGTAGACGTCGATCTGGCCTTCCGGATTGCGCTTGTTCTCCGGGCTCCAGAACCCGTTGCCGGCGTCCCAGCCGGCATTGGCGAAGGCGATATCGCACCCGCCATAAGCAGCAACATGGCCGTCGAACGCCGCCGCGACCTGCGCGAGATCGGCGACGTCGCAGGCGACCGCTCGCGCATCGAATCCCTCGCCGCGCAACCGCGCCGCCTCGCGCTCCGCGCCCTCGGCATCGATATCGGCGAGCGTCACGCTGACCCCGGCTTCGGCCATGACCTCGGCATAAGCGAGACCGAGCCCCGATGCCGCCCCGGTGACGAGCGCCGAGCGCCCGGCGATATCGAACTGGTCGAGCGTCTTCATCGCCGGATCACAGATAGAGCTGCGGGTTGGGCGTCAGGCCATGGTCGCGGCAGTAGCTCTCATAATGGTTCATGAACCACCAGACATCGAGCGTTTCGACGTGATTACCCTCGGCATCGTAGAATTCGTTCGCCCCCTGCATCCAGAACAGCGCCTTCATCCCGTCAGGATCGTCGGTGACCAGCGTGTGCGCGGTGCCCGGCGTTTCGGTGATGAAATCGCCCGGGCGGCAGACCCAGTCATATTCGAGATAGCGGAAGCTGCCCTCCAGCCCGATCGCCCAGACCGGCCCACGATGCTTGTGGGTGCCGATCACCCCCGGCGATTTGATCCACAGGATGTTGCAATAGACGTTCTGCCGCACGTCGAAGGCAAGGTGCCGGATCGCCGCATTGTCGCCGAACGGCACCCACGGGCTCTCCTCGTCGGACGACCCGACATAGGTGCCCTCCTGCCCCTTGCGCCGGATCAGGTCGAGATACGGCTCCGCGATATCGACGATCTTGTACGCACTCGACGGCGGCGCGGTCATGGTGCCCATGCTGCGATCCCCTCAGATATAGAGCTTGGGGTTGAGCGGGATGCCGTTGGCGCGGCAGTGGGTCTCGTAGTGGTTGATGAACCACCAGACGTCGGTGGTTTCGACGAAGTTCGCCTGGTCGTCGTAGAATTCGATCGGCCCCTGCATCCAGCCGAACAATTTGACCCCATTGGGATGGTCGGTGACCAGCGTGTGGCTTTCGCCCGGCACCTCCAGAATCAGTCCGCCGGGTGAGGCCACCCAGTCATATTCGAGATATTTCACGCTGCCTTCGAGGCAGACCATCATGATCGTGCCACGGTGCAGGTGGGTGCCAATCACCCCTGGTCCCTTGATCCACAGGATGTTCGAGAAGATGCCTTGCCGCACGTCGAAGGCGAGATGCTTGATCGCGGCATTGTCGCCGAACGGCACCCAGGGGCTGTCGACGTCGCTCTGCGCATCGATATAGCGCCCGCCCGGGCTCAACCGCGCGACGATCTCGCGGTGGGCGAAGGGGACATTGACGATTTCCGCCTTGGTTGACGGCGGCGCTTCCATCACGCTCATGGTGATACTCCTCTCAACGGATCAATGTGTCGACATAATCGGCGCCGATGCCGACCGCGGCATAGTGCGCGCGCGCGGCCGCGATATAGTCGTAGACGTCGTAATGGCCGGTCGTGTTCCCGTCCTCGTCGAGCCACATCAGCGGGCCCGACACGACGAAGAAGACCTTCATCGGATCGGGGTGATCGTAGCAGACCAGCGTATGGCTCTCTCCGGGGGTTTCGTAGACGAAATCCCCCGCGGTCGCGGTCCAGTCATGTTCGAGATAGGCCCATTTGCCGCTGATCGTGTAGGCCCAGATCGGGTGCGGGTGATAATGCCGGTTCACCAGCCCCGCCGCCTTCGACATCAGTACGTCGGCCCACATGTTGCGCGACGGGCTGATCCATACCGGCTTCGACGACACTGTCTCGCTGATCGGCACCCAATAACGTTCGTCGCCCTCGGCGATCTTGGACGCATAGATTTCGGGTAGCCCGCCTTCGCGAAACACCTTGGCGACCGGCTTCAAGTCCTTCCAGAATTCGGCATGCGCCTGTTCGGGCATCTTTACGCTCCCACGTCGCTATCCGGCACTGATCACGCTCCAACCGCCATCGACCCGGAACGAGGCGCCGGTAACATAGGTCGCGTCGTCGCTGACCAGATAGGCGATCATCGCGGCGACATCCTCGGGCGCGCCGCGCACGCCGAACGGCACTGCCGAATTGATCCCCGCTTCCGCGTCCGCCTCTGAAATGCCGGTATTGGCGGCGTAGCTCTGGATGATGCTGTCGGTCATCCGCGTGCGGATCACGCCGGGATGGACCGAATTGCACCGCACGCGGCCGCCGTCCGCCGCGCCGATGATCGCCAGCGAGCGCGTCAGTTGCTCGACGCCTGCCTTGCTGACGCCGTAAGCGAGCGCCGACGGAGTCGCCATGAACGACACGATCGAGGCGATGTTGACGATCGCGCCTGTCCCTTCCGCGATCATGTGCGGCATCACCGCGGTACAACCGAGGAAGGTGCCGTCGAGATTGATCGCCAGGACGCGGCGGAACTCGGCATAGCTCGTCGCGAGCCCGGCCTGGGCGAGATCGCCCTCTATTCCTGCAGCATTGACCAGCATGTCGATGCGACCGGTCGGCCGGAGCGCGACGTCCACCACCCCGTGCCAACCATCGGGATCGGAGACGTCCTGGAGCAGGAATGTCCCGCCGGTTTCGGCCGCCAGCGCCTTGCCGGATCCTTCCGCGACATCGGTCAGTATCACGGTCGCGCCGTCGCGCGCCAGCCGCCGCACGGTCGCAGCGCCGATCCCGCCGGCTGCCCCAGTGATCAGCGCGACTCTACCCGCCAGCGCGCTCATGCCGGGACCTTTTCGAGGGAGAATCCGGCATAGCCCGCTGCGGCTATTTCATCGCATTTTGCGCGATAGGCGCCGACGCCGCCGACATAGGGCATGAACACACGCCGTCCGTCGCGGGTGCGGCCCTGATACCAGCTGTCGGCGCGCGGAAAGAGCGTCTGGTGGGCGACCGCATCGGCATGTTCCATCCAGTCGCGCTCGGCATCGGCATCCGCCTCGATCGTCGCGATACCCCGTTCGCGCAGATGGATCAGGCAATCGGCGATCCAGTCGACATGCTGCTCGATCGAAACCACGACGTTGCTCAGCACCGATGGGCTGCCCGGCCCGGTAATCGTGAACATGTTGGGAAAGCCGGCAACCGCGAGCCCCAGCAGTGCGCGCGGCCCGTCCGCCCATTCGTCGGCTAGCGCCCGGCCGCCGCGGCCGCGAATGTCGATCGCCCTGATCGCACCGATACAGGCGTCGAACCCCGTAGCGAAGACGATCGCATCTGCCCGATACGTCCCGCGATCGGTGACGATGGCATGATCGGTGACCGCAACGACCGGTTCCTCGCGCACGTCGACCACGGCGACGTTGCGACGATTGAGCGCGTCGTAATAGCCGATCTCGGAGCAGAGCCGGCGCGATCCGATCGGGTAACCGGTCGGGGTGACCTTGCGCGCCGTCTCCGGGTCGCTCACCAGCTCGCCGATCTTGGCGCGCGCGAAAGCGGCGGCGTAGGCGTTCGATTCCTCGTCGAACAACAGATCTTGATAGGCGCGCAACAGCCCGGTCGTGCCGCCAGCCCAATAGTCCGCAAAGCGCCGTGCGCGCCCGGCATCGTCATCCGCCTTGGCCGATCCCGGTCCCGGCCCGTCGAACCAGCCGAGCGGCGATTGGCGCGCCGCGGCGCGCAATTGCGGCAGCTGCGGCTCGATCGCGGCGCGCTCGTCCTCGCTGAGCGGACGATTGCCCGCCGGCACCGCGAAATTGGGCGTGCGTTGAAACACGGTCACGGCATCCGCCCGAGCGGCAAGTTGAGGCAGCACCTGGATGCCCGACGACCCCGTGCCGAACAACGCGATATGGCGGCCGGCCAACGGCACCGTCTCATCCCATCGCGCGGTGTGGAGAATGTCGCCCGCGAAGCGGTCGAGCCCCGGCAAATCGGGCGTCTTGGGCGCCGACAGCGCGCCGGTTGCGAGAATCAGATGGTGAGCATCGAACGTCGCGCCGCTATCGATATCGACGTGCCAGACGGCGGTCCGGTCGTCCCAGGTCGCCCGGGTAACGCGCGCGTCGAACCGGATGTCGCGGCGGAGATCGAAACGATCCGCGACATGGTCGAGATAGGCGAGAATCTCGGGCTGCGCGGCATAACGCTCCGTCCAGCGCCAGTCGCGTTCCAGCTCCGGCGAAAAGGAATAGCTATATTCGACGCTCGGAATGTCGCAGCGCGCGCCGGGATAGCGGTTCCAATACCAGGTGCCGCCCACGCCCGACCCGGCTTCGACGACGCGAACCGAAAAGCCGGCCTCGCGAAGGCGATGGAGCATGTAGAGCCCGGCAAATCCGGCCCCGACGACCAGGGCGTCGAGCGGCGTGGCGGCGTCGGAGCTCATGTCGCGCGCCTCGCGGCGACGTGCTCGCGCAGGAAAGCCCCCGCCGCGGCGACCGCCGCCGCTCCTTCGGGCAGCATGAAGGCGAAGGCGTGCCAGACATGGATCAGCCCCGGCCAGAGGTCGAGCGTCAGCGCGACGTCGTCACGTCCCGCCGACGCGGCGAGGCGGACCGCGTCGTCGAGCAATATCTCCGCCGTTCCGACATGGACCAATAATGGCGGCAGGCCGCTGAGATCGGCATGGATCGGAGAGGCGAGCGGATCGGCGGGGTCGGTCGATCCGAGATAATAGGCCGCCAGCCTGCGCAAGCCGAGCTCGGTGAGCGCGGGATCGGCGGCGGCCTTGCCGGTCATGCTGACGCCGCTGCAAGCGAGATCGGTCCAGGGCGAGATCAGGAAGCCTGCCCCCGGCATCGGTGCGCCGGTATCGCGCAAGCGGAGCAACGTCGCGACGGTCAGCCCGCCGCCTGCCGAATCCCCGGCAACGACAAGATTGCCCGGCTCATGGCCCTGATCGAGCAACGCGCGAAACGCTGCTGCGGAATCGTCGATCGCGGCAGGGAACGGGTGTTCGGGGGCGAGCCGATAATCGATCGCATAGGCAGTCATGCCCGACGCGTCGGCGAGCGCCGCGACCAGACCGCGATATCCCCAGGCGTTGCCGACGACATAGCCGCCGCCGTGCAGGTACAGCAATGTCGGCGCGGACGGATCGGCGGGGCCGTAGCGCAAGGCCGGGATACCGCCGAGCGTATCGTGCGCGAACGCCGCGTCGGGCGGCGCGGGCATCGCCCCGACCATCGCATCGAACGCGGCGCGCGCCTGTTCGGGCGGTGCCGATAGATCGGGACCGCCCTGACGCATCGTCTCGATGATCTGGGCAAGGGCGTCGCTGGGCAATGTCGTTCTCTGTTTTCTCGACTGGAAAAGCGGAGCGGCGCGGACGCCGCCCCGGAGAGCGTCAGAAGTTGAACCCGACGCGCACGTACCATTCGGCGGGGCGGCTATAGGTGCCGTAGATCTCACCCCCCGCGATCTGCGCCTGGCCGGTCACCAGATAGCGGTCGTTGGTCAGGTTGGTGCCGCCGACCGTCACGCTCCAATTCTTGCTCGGTGCGTTATAGGTCAGGCTGGCGTTGACGATGTCGGTCACCGGCCGCATCAGCAGGAACGTGCCCTCGGTGTCGTTGCGCATGCTCGTCGTGTGCGTCCAGTCGCCGAGCAGCACGATCGATCCGTCGCCCACCGGCAGTTCGAGCCGCGGCGAGACGTTGATCTTCCAATGCGGGGCCTTGGGCAGCGCCGATCCGACGCCGACGCCTTCCTGGAACGGATTGGGCGCGACCTGCGCGGGCGCGAGCACCATCGTATAATAGGCCTCGAGATAGCCGACCGATCCGTTGATCGTGAAACCCTTGACCGGGGCGACCACTGCTTCGAGCTCGACCCCCTTGATCCGCGCGTTGCCGGCATTCTGGATGGTCGGCGAAACGCCCTGCTGGAAGTTGAGCTGGATGCCGTCATATTTGGTGGTGAAGGCGGCGAGATTGAGTTGCAGCCTGCGGTCGAGCAGGGTCGATTTGATGCCGACTTCATAAGTCTCGGCTTTTTCCTCGCCGAAGGTCGGTGCGACCGGCAGCGGGTTGGATAGGCGTGTCGTCCAGCCGCCGGTTTTGTACCCTTGCGAGAACGAGGCATAGGCCATCACGTCGTCGGTCGGATAGAGTTGGGCACCGGCTTTGAACGAGAAGTTGCTGAAATTCTGCTTGTTGGGCGTGCCCGGATAGTAGCGAAACGGCTGGTCGGGGAACGGGAAACCCAAAGCGGCCGCACAGGCGGCACCCGGCGGCGTGCAGTTGAACAGCTTGTAATTGAAGCCGTTCACGTCGGACTGCATGCCGTCATAGCGTTTGTCCTCGGACGTGTAGCGTCCGCCCAGCGTCAAGCCGAAGAGCTTGGTGATGCGCCAGTCGATCTGGCCGAACCCGGCATAAGCGGTGGTATCGACCTTGCCCGGTCCGTCGACCTGCAGCAGCCCGGCGGCGAAGGTCACATAGTCGTTGAGCGTGCCCTTTTCCTTGAAGGCATAGCCGCCCAGGACGAATTTCAATTTGTCGTCGAGCAGGCTGCCCGAGAATTGGAGTTCCTGGCTGAGCTGGTACTGATTGACCTTGAAGCTGGTCTGCAGGATCGGCAGCGGCGAATTGTCGAGGTCAACGCCGGCCGAAAAATTGATCTTGCGATAGGATGAGATCGATTTGATCAGCATCTTGTCGGCTACGTCGAACTCAAGCGTCAGCGCGGCACCGCCCTGCTTCAGCCGCGAGAAGTTGTTGCCATTGGCATAGGTCGTGTCGATGTCGGTATTCACCCAGCGGCTGTCATATGGCAGCAGATCGTTATTGGGATTGGCGTCGACATTGACGCTGCCCAGGCCGGGAAGCGTGTTGTAGCCGTTCACGCTGGTGCGCGGCCCGCACAGATTTTGCGCGTTGCGCGCGGCGATCTGCGCCGGGGTCGCGCCAATGCAGAAATTATAGAGGCCGGCGAACAGGAACCCGGAACTCCCTGTCACCACGTCGAGTGCCGTGCCGGGAATGTTGTTCGCCGCGACGCCGGCAAACGGCCCCGGAACCGGCGTGACCGCAAGGATGGTGTTGGCGGTCGATTCCTGGTCGATATTGGTATAGTCGCCGGTCAACGTGGCGCGGATGCCGCTGCCATTGTCCCAATGCAGCTTGCCGCGGACGTTCCAGCTATTATCCCCGCCCTGGCGATTGCGCGTCTCGTAATCCGCGGCAACGAAGCGGGTGTAGGAATCGGTCGCGCTCGGCGTGCCGGGATAGGGAATGCGCCGCTGATATCCCTCGCGGCTGAGGATGCCGAACGCGATCGACGAGCTGAGACCCTTGGCCAGCGGGATTTCCACGACGCCGCGCGCCTGCAAACGGTTGTAGCTGCCCCCGGTAATGTCGCCCTTGGCCTTGAAGGTATCGCCCGGCGTGGTGGTGACGATCGAGATCGCGCCGCCGATCGTATTGCGGCCGAACAAGGTGCCCTGCGGCCCCTTCAGCACTTCGATCCGCTCGACGTCGAGCAGGTCCTGGTTGGCGCCGATCGACCGGCCAAGATAGACGCCGTCGAGATAGACGCCGACCGCGGGATCGATGTTGAAGGCGAAGTCGCTGGCGCCGATGCCGCGGATCGTCGCGCCGAGCACGGCGGAGGAGCCCGAGAAGGGAGTCGACGCGTCGAGCGTGACGTTGGGCGTGATCCCGGACAGAGCCGAAACGTCGCCGATGGCGCGCTCCTGCAACGCCTCGTTGGTGAAGGCGCTGATTGCGATCGGCACGGTCTGGATATTTTCCGACCGGCGCTGCGCGGTGACGACGATGTCGGGAATCCCGCCATTATCGGCCGGTGCGGTTTGCCCGTTGGCGGCCGGTGCCGGGGGCGGTGCGTCCTGCGCCTGCGCCGCGGCCGGCATCAGCAACGCGACGGCCAGAGCACTCAATGAAACGGTGATACGCGGCTTGCCCATATCGAATCCTCCCCTTTGGCCTCGCGTTCGTCGCGATGGTCCAGGTGTGGGCGAGTCTAGGGGGCACGACCCGATCCCGTCTTGCACTGACGCGCAACGGGGCCGGACTGACGCGAAATTCAGCGGCCCGTGCGATAGGCGCTGGGCGTTCTCCCGAAACGCTGGCGAAAGCAGCGCGCGAAATAGGCACTGTCGTTGAACCCCATGTCGAAGGCGATCTCGGTCACGCTGGTCGCCGGGTTGCTGACCAGCATTTCCGCGGCGCGCTCCAGCCGCTGTTCGATGACATGGCCGACCGGCGTCGTTCCCATCGTGGCGAAAACGTTCTGCACCGTGCGCGCGCTGATCCCCAATTCGCCGGCGATGCTCGCGGTGCGGAGATCGGGGTCGCCGAGCCGGGCATTGACCAAGGCGAGGACGCGTTCGCGCGTCCGGCTCGCCCCCGGCGCCGGCGGCGCCGTCGGCGCGACGTTGATGGCAAGCGCGACGAGATCCGCGAACACCGACGCAACGCCGGCCTGCCAATCGGGATCGGCATGGCTCTGGTCGCCCTGATGCCACAATGACAACAGGAAATCGTGGAAGACCCTGCCGCCGGCGCAAGCGCCCGAAATGGCGGTACCGAGCCGGTCGTCGAGCCGGCGGATCTTGTGCTCGATCAGCCGCCGCGGAAATTGCACCACCATCAACTCATGCGTGTGCGGGAGATCGATCTTATAGGGTCGATCGGTCGACATCAGGATGAAATCGCCGGGCGCCAGCGCCGCTTCGCGGTGATCCTGGCGGTGGTTGCTGATGCCGCGTCGCTGCAGGTGAAGAACGATCTGCTCCTCGTCGACCGCGCGATCCGCCGCGCGCCCGACCTGCGCGGGATCCGACCGCGGGCGGATCATGTCGAGATCGCCGACTTTCCATCGCCACATCTCGGCGACGAAGTCCGTCTTGGCGGTGTTGACCCAGGTCCCCGTATAGACCCGATCGACGACGTCGTTCCAGAATGGCAGGCGCTCGGCCGGCGCCAGGCTGAGCGTCTCGTATTTCTGTACCGCGTTCATGTGGCTGCCTCCCGCAACTCCGCGCCGCGCCGCGCGGCGACGATCCGCGGCGCCGTCTCGCGCAACCCCATGGCGACGATCCCGGCTACGATCGTCAGGCCGAGCATGATCCAGAGCGGCGCGGCCAGGCTGGTCGCGTCGGCGGAGCGCCCCGCGATCCAGGGCGCCAGCACGCCGCCCAGCACTTCGCCCGATCCCATGCTCAGCCCGAGCGCCGTCGCAACGCGGCGCGGATCCACGCTTTCCGACGGCACCGTCGCCATGAACAGGGGGAAGATGCCGTTGAGGCCCCAGCCGAAGAAGAAGAATATTGCCAGGAGCCAGGGCGATCCGGCAAAGAACATCGCGCCCAGGGGCAGGATGACCCCGATCAACGGCATCGCGATCATCACCGGACGGCGCCCGATACGGTCCGACAGGCCGGAGATCGCGAAGCTGCCGATCGTCGCCGAGATGCCGAGCGTCCCCATCAGCCACTGCATCGTCTCGGGCGGATAGCCGCGCACCTCGGTCAGGTAGAGCGGCATGAAGACCCAGCAGATGACCAGATACGACACCAGAATGACCGACAGCAGGCAGCACAATAAGACGTTGCGCTCGCGCAGCACCGCCCAGGGCGACTCCTTGTCGACGGCGTCATCCACGATATGCGCGGGGGCCTCCGGTTCGCGGATCAGCAACCAGATCATCAACGCGCTGACCAGGCCCGGGATGCCCGCTAGATAGAAAGCCTGCCGCCAGCCGAAGGCGGCCGCGAACGATACCAGCAACACCGGTGCGACGAACGAGCCGAGCAGGTTCGACCCGAAATTCTGCGCGATGCCCTGTGCGAGGCCGCGCCGCGCGGGAGATACCTCGCTCGCTACCATAGCATGGCTGATCGGCATCACGCCGCCCTCCGCCGCGCCCATCAGCAGCCGCGCGCCGAGCAGCAGCGCAAAGCCCTGCGCAAGCCCGGTCAGGAACGAGCAGACCGAAAAGATCAGCGTCGAGAGTACGAGCAGCAGCTTGCGGTTGCCGGTCCGGTCGGACAGCCGGCCGATCCCGAACGCGGCAAGCGCCCAGGTCAACGACAAGGCGCTTTGGAAGATTCCCACCTGCTCGTTGGAGAGCCCGAGATCGGGTTTGACGAACGGCATGAGGAAGTTGAGCGAATTGCGATCGAAGAAGACGATGCCGAAATTCAGGCTGAGCAGCCCGACCAGCAGCACCTGGTACGACCCGGATCGGTTGCTGGCCTTGCTAGCCATCAAGCCTTCCTCTCCATCCCTGTAGTGCCACCGTCTTCCGGACGAACCGGAGCGGCCGCTCTTTTTGTACGCAGAGCATACAATATCCCTCTTCTTCCCACAAGCCTGCCGGATCAGGCGAATGGCCGGATCGGATCCTTGCCGTCCCAGCCGATCGAGGCGCGCCAGAACGCCGTGAACGCGGTGTCCATTCCCGGCGTCGCGGGGATCAATTCGACGAAATGCGGATGCGTATCGCCGCCGTCGAGATAGGCGACATGGCTGCCGGTCGGCACGCTCGCGGTGAAGGCGAGCGAATAACCACGCGCCAGGTAGGCGGGGATTTCGGCATCGACGTCGTCGCAGGCAATCCCGACATGATGGAAGCCATGGCCGCGCCGCTCGACCATCTCGCGATAGACCGAAGGGTGATCGTCCTTGGGCTGGATCAACTCGATCTGCATGTGGCCGGCAAAGGCCATCGCGATCCGCACATCGGCCCGCGACGGCGCGCCGCGATAGACATGGTCGGCGCCCGTGAAGCTTTCGAGGAGAAACCACGGCCCGGTCCGCGTGTCGCGCACCCACCAGTCGATCGCCGCCTCCATGTCGGGGACGATATAGGCCATCTGGGCGATGCCGCCGACGCGCTGGCCGAAGCCGAGCAGGCGCCCTTCGACATCACCCGGCACGGATCGGCACCCGCGCGATCGGTCGATGGAAGCGGTGCGAAGGCGGATTGGCCATGTCGATCAGCTCTCCGTCGCCTCGCATTCACGGCGATGGCGTTGAAGGGCATCCTAACGGGCCGCCCAATTCGGTCTTGGACTGGCGCGCAGCGGGATTGGACTGCTGCGAAGAAATCGGACGGGGCCGGACGGAATTCCCTATTCCGTCCAGGGCGCCACCTCTCCCTTCGCGACCTGTGCCGAATTGGTCAGGATGAAATTGTCGAGCACGTCGATCGCGTCGGGAAAGGCCTTGCGCACGCGCGCTTCCAGCTCCTTTGAATCCTTCGACGCGGCCGCCAATTTGGGCCAGGCGGTGAGATAGGCGCGAGTGAAGGCCAGACCGCTGGCATCGTTGGGCAGTCCGGGCTTCGAATGGCCGGGGACGACGGTCAGCGGATCCAGCTCGGCGAGCCGGTCCAACGATGCCGACCAGGCCGCGACGTTCGCCGCGCGATGTTCGGCGAGCCATGGGAAGACCTGGTTGAAAACAAGGTCGCCTGCCACCAGGGCCCTGATCGACGGCACCCATAAGGCGGTCGCGTGAACGTGATCGCCCTCCATCGGGCCAAGAACCTTGATCTCACGCCCTTCGAGCAGGATCGTATCGCCATCGAGCGCTAACGGGGCCGACGGGTGAACGGGCCCGTTGCGGCCCAACACCGGGCCCCAGCGCTTCATCTTGTAGGGAAGCGAACGCCAGATGTCCGCCACGACGACCGGATTGGCCACAATCTTGGCTTCGGGAAAAATGTCCTGGATCACTTCCATCGAAAAGAAGTGGTCCGGATGGTCGTGGGTCACGAAGACATAGGTCAGGCGCTTACCGCTTTCGAGCACCATCGCGGCGAGCCGATAGGCATCCGCCCGCGTAAACGGAGGGTCGACCAGCACGGCATCCTTGTCGCCGATGATCAGGGTGGAATTGGCGTACAGCGATCCTTCGCTGGACCGCAGCACTTCCACTCGCAGCGGCTTTTCCTGAGCCGTCGCGGGACAGGCGGCGAGTATGAAAAACGCGGCAAAGGCATTCAGGATAAAGCGCATCTGCATCCTCCGTTCTTGATACGGCGCCCGCCGCCGCGTTCGACGCGGCTCAGTCGACGCGGATCACCACCTTCCCGAACAAGTCCGGTGAGGACTGATATTCATATGCCTGCCGCGCCTCGTCGAAGGCGAAGACGCGGTCAATGGCAGGCTCGATGCCGGTCGCGTCGATTGCGCGGTTGAGGGCAGTCGCCATCGCCGCCGACCCGACGAAGATCCCGCGCAGGCTCGCCCCCTTCAGCATCAACGCGTGCGGCGCGGTCTCGCCCTGGCGCGTCAGCACGCCGATCAGCGCGACCTCACCGTTGTAGCCCACCGCGGCCATCGATTGCTGCAGCGTTCCGGCGCCGCCGACCTCGACGACATGATCGACTCCGCTACCCGCCAGCCCTGCCGCCGCCGCGCCCCAGTCGGGCGTGGTCCGGTAATTGATCGTCTCGTCGGCGCCGAGCGCGCGGATGCGCGCCAGCTTCTCGTCCGACGACGAGGTGGCGATGACCCGGGCACCCGCCGCCTTGGCAAGCGCCAACGCAAGCAGCGAGACACCGCCAGTGCCCAGCACCAGCACGCTGCGCCCCGGCCCCACCGCATGCCGCCCTTCCATCAGCGCGTTCCACGCCGTCACGCCAGCGCAAGGCAAAGTTGCCGCTTGTTCGAACGACAGGCTTTCGGCGAGCCGCACCACGCCGCGTTCGGGCAAGGTGACATATTCGCTGAGCATGCCCTTGGCGGGCGGTGCGCCGAGCGCGACGCCGGGGGCAGGGTTGGGCGGCCCGGCCAGCCAGTTCTGAAAGAATGTGCTCGCGACACGATCGCCGGGCTGGTAGCCGGTGACGCCCTCACCCACCGCTTCCACCGTGCCGACACCGTCCGACAGCGGGGTCAGATCCTGCGCGATCGTCCCGCCGAAATACTGGCCTTTCACGATCATCTGATCGCGATAGTTGAGCGAGCAGGCGCGGACGCGGATCAGCACTTCGCCCGGCCCCGGCTCGGGCTTGGCCGCCTCGATCATCGTCAGGTCGTCAAGCGAGCTCGCGCCGGCGGCCAATCGCCATGACTTCATAGCGCCTCTCCTGGTTTGTACGCCTGACAAACTGTCGCCGGATTGTATGATAGGCAAGCAATTAACATCGCATCCCTGGCACGCCGACGCTAGCGCCTTGATATGAGATACAAATCGAAAGCGGCCCATTCCGTTGGGAGCCGATGCCTAGCCAGCAACAAGCCGATTTCCTTCGAGTTCTCCCGTGGCGAATTTCGAATTTCTTCCACGAACGGGAGCCACTGCGGAAAAATCGCCCAGCTACACCTACGTCCGCTCGCGCCTCGGCGGTCCTAGCAGCGCGGGCTCGAAGATCAGGGCGCAGATCAGCGTCCAGATCAACGAGATCATCAGAATCTCGCCCATACTAGCCGTGCCGGGATGATGCGACAGCCAGAGGCTGCCGAACGCGGTGCCGGTGGCGAGCGCGCTGAACATGACCGCGCGGGCCAGGCTCGACTGGAGCAGCCCCGTTGCCCCCGCCCGCCACGCCATCACGAAATAGATGTGGAAAGCGACGCCCACGCCGAACAATAACGGGAAAGCGATGATGTTCGCGAAGTTGATCGGCTGGCCGATCAGCACGCAACTACCCAAGGTCAGGAAGATCGACAGCACGACCGGCGCTAGCGTGAACGCCACCTCGCGCACGTTGCGGAGCACCACGAACAGCAATGCGCTCACCAGCAGGAAGGCAAGAATACCAGCCTGGACGAAGGCGCCGGCCACGGTATTGGCCGCGGCCTGGGTCGCGACCGGCAAGCCCGATATCGCTGGCGTCACACCGGCAACGGCGGCCCGGAAGCGGCGGATCACGCCATTGTCGTTGCTATTGCCGCTGGGAAAGACCTGGAGCCGCACCCGCCCGTCGGGCGTGACCCAGTCGCGAGCCAGCTCGGCCGGGAGATCGGCGCGGGTGACGGGCGCCGCCTGCAAGGCAAGCCGGACCTGGGCTAGCATCACGTCGAGCGGCCGGGACACCGCTGCATTCATCGCGGTGCGTTTTTGGGGCGAGCTTCTGGCCAACCGGTCGAACAGCATCGCAAGCCGCCGGACGTCGCGCGCGCCGGGTTGCTTCCCCTCTCCGGCGACCGCGCGCAGCTTAGCAGCACTTTGCGACAGCGAGGCGACCAGGTCGGCATCCGTCGGCGGTGGTGCGATATCGAGCGGATTGATCGTCACATCGAGCAACAAGGCCGCGTCCTGGATGATCGACAGCTTCGCCTGCTGGTCTTCGGGCACGAAGCTGCCGAGCGAGATCACCCGCGCAACCTCGGGCAGCCGCGCGAGCTTTCCGGCGATCGATCGAGCTTCGGCCGGATTGGCGGCGAGGACGTCGATCGTGTTGGGCGTACGGTCGGGATCGCGCGTCAAATCGGCCAAGGCCCGCATTGCCGGTGCGTCGGGATTGCGCAGGTGTAGCGGGTTGAAGTCGAAGCTCACCCAGGGAAGGATGGCGATGCTGGCGACGAGCGCGATCGCGAATCCCCACAGCACCATGGCGCGCTTGCGTTCCAGCCACCGGTCGACCGGCGCGAGCATGGCGAATCCGACGTCGCCGCGCGGTTGTCCGGGACGGAACAGCATTACCAACGCCGGCAGCAAGGTGACGCTCAGCGCCAGCGCGACGATCATGCCCAGCCCGGCGATCACGCCCAGTTCGGCGATACCGATATAAGCGGTCGGCAGGAACGCGCCGAAGCCTAGGAAGATCGCGCCCGCCGCCAGCGTGAGCGGAGCGCCGAGCGCGATCGCGGCCTGGCGAAGCGCCGCATCGGACGGGGCGCCGACCGCACGCTCGGCATTGTAGCGGACGCAGATCTGGATACCGAAATCCACTCCCAGCCCGACGAACAGCGGAATGAACGCGATCGAGATCAGATTGAAGCGGCCGACCGCGACCAGCCCCGCCGCCATGGTGACGAGCAGGCCGAGCACGATCGTCGCCAGGATCGCGGCGACCAGGCGCGCGGACCGTGTCGCGAACCACAAGGTGAGCAGCATCGCCGCGAGCATCACCAGTCCGACCAGGCCGATATTCTCCTGGAGCGTACCGAATTCCTCGTCGGCCAGCGGCACCTCGCCGGTCAGCTGCACCTTTACGCCATGCGCGGCATCGAGCCCGAGCGCGGCGGCGGCCGTCCGGACCGCATCGCTCGCCGCCTCGCCCGACATCAGCGCGCTATGATCCAATACCGGCTGGGCGAGGATCAGCCGTCGCCTCGGCGGCGCCAATGCCCCCTTGCCGCTCGCGAACAGCTTCTGCCAGGAAAACGGCTTCGGCTTGCCGGCCAGCACGCCGTCGGCGGCATCCCCGAGCGCACGGACGGGCTTGTCGATCCGGTCGAACGTGACCTGGCCCGCTTCGACTCCGTCGGCGATAGTCGACAAGGCGCCGGCTACGCCGCGCAGGCTGGGGTCAGCGGCAAGCGGCCCGAGCATCGGCTGCGCTTCGACCAGCGCGGCACTGGTATCGCGCACATCCTGTTCTGAGCCGAACAACAGGCCTTCGCGCCCCAGGAAATCGCCGCCGTCGGGCCGAGTGACCAGCCGGAAATGCGCCTTGTCGGATGCCAATCGAGCGGCGAGCCGAGCCGCGCCGTCCTCGGCCAGTTCCGGGGTGGCGCCGTCGACCATCACCAGCATCACGTCGCGCAGTTGCGGGAACGCCTGCTCCATCGCCCGTTCCCGCTGCCGCCATTCGACATTGGGAGAGATCAGTTCGGCGGTGTCGGTGGTCATCGCGAAACGATCGACGGTGACCAACAGCGCCATCGCGGCGAGTACCAGCACCAGGATGACCGTCAGCCATGGGCGGCGTACGCTAGCCGCGACGATTGGCGTGACCGGGGACCGCACGATCAGCGCGCCGACGGACCTTTGGCGCCCATGAAATAGCGCAGGTTCAATCGGATAGTCCGGGCATTGCCGTCGAAGGCGAACACCGCTTCGGCGAATTTGGGCGGGCCGAGGCGGATCTTGGCATCGTTCGAGAATCCGACGCCCTCCTTCGGGATGCCGAACAATGCCCGATCGACCTCGCCATTGCCGTTCTCGTCGAGAAAGGCCTGCACCGCGTAGCGCCCCGCCGGCAGGTTGGCGACCGTCACGCGAGTGTCGCCCAGCCTGGCCCGCGCATTCCCCGTCCAGGGACAATTATCCTTGAGGAATTGCGCCTCGGGACAGACGTCGACATGGACATTGCCCTTGGCGATGCGGACATTGCCAATTTCGATCGTCAGAACGCCATGCGGGGGTGCCACTGCCGCCGGCAAGAACAACAATGCGGGGAAAACCAACACCAATCGCCTCATATGCGCTGGCACTCCGCGATCGCGCTCGCCTCGTTATAGCGCAGCGCCTTGAGCACGTTGTCGACGATGGCATCGGCATCGAGCCCGGCCTGGGCATATTGCAGCTCGGGCTTGTCCTGGTCCTGGAAGAGGTCGGGCAGACGCATGGTGCGCAGCTTGAGGCCACCATCGATCAGCCCGGTGTCGCTCGCCATCGTCAGCACGTGGGCGCCAAGTCCGCCGATCGACCCTTCCTCGATCGTCACCGCCACTTCATGGGTAGTGAGGAGACGACGGATCAGCTCCTCGTCGAGCGGCTTGGCGAAGCGCAGGTCGGCGACCGTGGTCGACAGTCCCTTGGCATCGAGCGCRTCGGCTGCCTTCAAGGCTTCCTGCAAGCGCGTGCCGAGCGACAATATCGCTACCTTCTTGCCTTCGCGGACGATGCGACCCTTGCCGATCTCGAGCCGCTCGGGCGTCTCGGGGAGCGCGACACCAACTCCGTTGCCGCGCGGATAGCGCACCGCGATCGGTCCGCTGTCGTGGAGCGAAGCGGTATGCGTCATGTGCACTAGCTCGGCCTCGTCGGCCGCCGCCATCACGACGAAGTTGGGGAGCGTCGCCAGATAGGTGACATCGAAGCTGCCGGCATGGGTCGCACCATCGGCCCCGACCAGGCCGGCGCGGTCGATCGCGAAGCGGACGGGCAGGTTCTGGATCGCGACGTCATGGACGACCTGATCGTACGCCCGCTGCAGGAACGTCGAATAGATCGCGCAGAATGGCCGCATGCCTTGTGCGGCGAGACCCGCGGCAAAGGTCACCGCATGCTGTTCGGCAATGCCGACATCGAAGGTGCGGTCGGGGAACGCCTTGGCGAAGCGGTCGATGCCCGTGCCCGAGGGCATGGCGGCAGTGATCGCGACGATGGTCGGGTCGCGTGTCGCATCCTTGATCAGCTGGTCGGCGAACACGTTCTGGTAAGCCGGCGGCCCCGGCGGTGCCTTGGCCTGGGCGCCGGTGATCACGTCGAACTTCTGGACACCATGATATTTGTCGGCCGCTGCCTCGGCCGGGCCATAGCCCTTGCCCTTCTTGGTCACGACATGGACCAGGATCGGACCGTGCTCGCTGTCGCGGACATTCTCCAGCACCGGGATCAGATGGTCGAGATTGTGCCCGTCGATCGGSCCGACATAATAAAAGCCCAGTTCCTCGAACAACGTGCCSCCGGTGACCCAGCCGCGGGTCAGTTCCTCGGCCTTTTGCGCGGCATTGTGGACCCGACGCGASACCTTGGCGGTGATCCGCTTGGCCAGGCTCCGCAAGCCCAGATATTCGCTCGAACTGACCATCCGCGCGAGATAGGCCGACAAGCCCCCGACCGGCGGCGCGATCGACATGTCATTGTCGTTGAGGATGACGACCAGCCGGTTGCCCGCTCCTTCGGCATTGTTCATCGCTTCATACGCCATGCCCGCCGACATCGCGCCGTCGCCGATCACCGCGATCGCCTTGCCGGGTCTCCCCGCCAGCTTGTTGGCGATGGCGAACCCCAGGGCCGCCGAGATCGAGGTCGAGCTATGCGCCGCGCCGAACGGGTCGTATTCGCTCTCGGAGCGCTTGGTGAAGCCCGACAGCCCGCCGCCCTGGCGAAGCGTGCGGATGCGGTCGCGTCGCCCGGTCAGGATCTTGTGCGGATAGCATTGATGCCCGACGTCCCAGATCAGCCGGTCGTCGGGGGTGTTGAACACATAATGGATCGCGGTCGTCAGTTCGACCACGCCCAGCCCCGAGCCGAGATGCCCGCCCGTCGTCCCCACCGCCGAAATCGTCTCCGCGCGCAACTCGTCCGCCAGCTGGCGCAGTTGCTCGGGCTTCAGGTTGCGAAGATCCGCCGGCGTCGAAACAGTGTCGAGCAGCGGCGTCGAAGGAAGATCAGCCATCGGACCGCCTTACCCCAGCGCCCGGTTCGTGTCGATTGATCGAGTTATCTGAGCCATCTGATCATTGCCGGATATTGCTCGCCGTCATCGGCTGTACGGCGCGCGAGTCCGTAATATTGCAGCATCGGGACGCCCAGGAAGCGGCCCTCGGCGAAATTCTCCAGGATGGCCTGGCCCCCTCCTCGATAGCCAAAGTCATGAAACACCACGCGCGGATCGATCCCCGCCGCCAGTGCTGCTGCATAGGACCAGCCCATCGCGGCCATCTCGTCGCCACCATTGCCGTCAAACTCGCTGACCGTCGGGCGCAGCTCCGGATCGGTCACGGCAATGTGTCCAGCTTCGTGCAGCAAGTCGCCCGGATATTGCAGGCGGTCGGGATCATAAATCAGCCGTCCATCGCGCACCGCGATCGCCGGCAGGAAGCCGTCTTCCGGCAGCGCCGCCGTCTCGACGGCAATGCCGACGCCGCGAATGAAATCGATGATCGTCGCCAGGGTTTCGGCATGCTCCATGGCCCGCGACGATAACCGGACCCAGGATTGACTCCAAGCGCGTTCTGTCAGATATTTCTGTTATGACAGAAATTACCGATGAGTCGAACCAGCTACCTCCTGCAGTGCTCCAGTTCGTGCTGCATTGGGGAGAGATGGGCGGGCAATGGGGCGTCAACCGCTCGGTCGCGCAGATCCATGCCTTGCTCTACCTCAGCGAGCGACCGCTCCATGCCGAGGAGATGAGCGACATGCTCCGCATCGCGCGTTCCAATATTTCCAATTCGCTCAAGGAGCTGATGGGCTGGAAGCTGATCCGCCGCGTGCCGGTGATGGGCGACCGCCGCGACCATTACGAGGCGGAAGTCGATCTGTGGCAGATGCTGACTCGCATCGCCCAGGGCCGCAAGGAGCGCGAGATCGATCCGGCGGTCGCGGCGCTGCGTACCTGCGCCGACACCGCTGCGCGCGATCCCAGAATCGGCCGCGTCGCGCGCCAGCGGATCGACGACATGCGCGACTTCGTGATGACGATCGACGATTGGTACCAGCAGATGATCGAGGTGCCGCCGAGCCGGCTGATGATGCTGATCGGCATGGGCAAGCGTATCCTCGCCTTTCTGCCCAAGGCCAAGAAGGACACCTGAACACAGGGGATCGATCATGGCGACGCTGGCAAACGAGGTGACGGGAGCGGGATATGCGGGATGGCGGCGGAATACCGCCCGGCCGTCAGCCTTTGGCACGAGCCAGTTCGCGCGATTGTTGCCGCCTGGACATTGGAATGCCCTGCCCGCCGCCGTCCGCCATCGCTTCGAGCGCAAGGCAACCGCCAGCGCCGCGATCACTTATGCCGGCGAAGTGGTCGAATGCCGGATGACCGCGGCGGGCTGGCTGTTGGCCCAGGCCGCGCGGTTGATCGGCGCGCCCTTGCCGTTGGGGCGCGATACGGGTGTTCCAGCGACCGTCTGCATCACCGAGGATCGCGCCGGCAACGGCCAATATTGGAGCCGCAATTACGGCCGCGCCGCGGGTTTCCCGCAAGTCATTCAAAGCGCCAAGCGCTTCGCCGGCCCGACCGGGCTCGAGGAATATCTCGGCCATGGCATTGGCATCGCGTTGCGCCTGGCGATCGAGGACGGAGCCCTGCTGTTCGTCGGCGATCATTATTTCCTGCGCCTGTTCGGTGTACGGTTGCGCTGGCCACGCTGGCTCGCGCCCGGGGCATTGGTGATCCGGCATCAGGATATCGGCAGCGGCCGGTTCGTCTTCGCGCTCGACCTCGTCCACCCCTGGTTCGGCGAGCTGCTCCATCAGGTCGCCTTGTTCACGGATCCAATCGAACCGTGAGCAAGACGCATCCCATCATCGTGTTCGACGCCGAATGCCTGTTGTGCTCGGCCAATGCGCAATTCGTGCTCAATCACGATCGGCGCGGCCGCTTCCTGCTCGCCTCGATGCAGGGGGAAGCGGGCAGCGCGCTCTATCGCCGGTTCGGGATCGATCCCGCCGACCCCGACACGCTGATCGTGGTGGAAGGCGATCGCGTGCGGCGCGACAGCAATGCGATCCTGGCGATCTGGGCCGGGCTCGGTTGGCCGTGGCGTGCGGGCGCGATGTTCGGCCTGGTTCCGCGACTGCTGCGCGACCCCGTCTATCGCTGGGTTGCGCGCAATCGCTACCGGCTGTTCGGCAGGCGCGACACCTGCTGGTTGCCCGACCCCACGTTCAGGGATCGTATGTTATGAGCCGCCCTCCAGTCGCTGAGCCAGGAATGAGCCTGCTCGCTTCCGGAGTGATCGCTGCGGTCACCGGTGGCATCGTCGCCGCGACGCTGGTTTGCTGGGGCAATAGCCGGGTCGATGTCAGCGCTTATATGGGAATGGTGTTCTTTTCGGTCATGATCGCGCTCTTCCTTGGCGGCCTTGCGGCCCCTCCGCTCGCCAAATGGATCATTGGCAGCGGATCGGTGAGCTGGGGAAGTTCGGCGATCACCTCGACACTCGCTGCTGCGTTCCCGGCCACGCTGTTCGTTCTCGTCCGCGCGCCCTTCGTAAGTTGGGGCGATGAGCCTTACCCCATCGCCGACACGTTGAACGGGCTGGCGATGCTCGCACTGTCCGGCACGGCGGCGGGTCTGGTCTTCCGAGCATTGTACGGCGCGCGCCCGATCGAGCCACGATGAGCCGCATACTGGTCATCGGCGGCTATGGCGGGTTCGGCGCGCGACTGACGCGACGGCTGATCGCAGCGGGGCATGACGTGCTCGTCGCTGGGCGCAGCGCCGACAAGGCGGCGGCGTTCTGCGCCTCGCTCGACCGCGCCGAGCCGGTCGTCGCCGATCGCAACCACGCCATTGGCCTCGTCATGGCGCGCCACCGTCCCGATCTGGTGATCGACGCCGCCGGACCGTTCCAGGGCAGCGGATATATCGTCCCCGAAGCGTGCGTGGCGATGAGCATCCCCTATCTCGACCTCGCTGACGCGCGCGATTTCGTCTGCGGGATCGGCGCGCTCGACAGGCAAGCCCGCGTCGCGCGCGTCGCGATCATATCGGGGGCTTCGAGCGTGCCTGCGCTTTCCGGCGCCATCGTGCGGCGACTCGCCGCAGACCTCACCCAGGTAGACAGCATCGAAATGGCGCTGAGCGCCTCGAACCGCGCGAGCGCCGGCAAGTCGATCGCCGAAGCGATGTTGAGCTATATAGGTCAACCGGTGCGCTTGTGGCGCGGCAAGCATTGGCAGACGGTGCACGGCTGGCAGGAACTGCGCCGCCAGCCGATGCTGGTGGGGGGCAGCGGGCTTCCTGGCCGCCTTGTCGGGATCGCCGATGTGCCCGATCACGCGATCGTTCCCGACGCGCTGCCCGGCCGCCCCGCGGTGACCTTCCGCGCAGGCACCGAACTCGATTTCCAGATGGCGTCGCTATGGCTGCTTAGTTGGCCGGTGCGTTGGGGTTGGCTCGGCTCGCTGCTACCATGGAAACGCGGATTGATGGCGCTCTATCGCGCCTCCGCCAGGCTGGGAGGCGACCGTTCCGGCATGACGATCACGCTCAAGGGCCGGCGCGGCGGCGCGGGCATCGAGCGGCGTTGGACGATCGTAGCGACCAACGGCGAGGGTCCCGAAATTCCGACGCTTGCGGCGGAGATTCTCGCCGGACGGATCCTCGCCGGCCAGGTCAAACCCGGCGCGCGCCATGCGTGGTACGAGTTGGAGCCGGAGGATTTCGAGCCCCTGTTCGCCAGGCTGGCGATCCAGCACGAGACCGTTGAGCGGGCGCTGCCGCCGCCGCTTTACCAGCGGCTGATGGGCGAGCGCTTCGGCGACCTGCCGCGGCTGGTCCAGATGATCCACGGCATCAGCGGCGATGGTGGTGCGGCGGGCGAAGGGGCGGTTGAGCGCGGTCGAAGCCTATTGGCCCGGCTGCTCGGTGGGCTGATGGGCATGCCGCCAGCGGGCAATTATCCGCTCCACGTTGGCTTTGCCGAGCGGGACGGGCGCGAGACCTGGACACGCGATTTTGGCGGAAACCGCTTCAGAAGCGAACTGAGCGCACGAAAGGGGCTGGCCGTCGAGCGCTTCGGCCCGATCCGCTTTGGCTTCGCGCTTCCGTCCGACGGCGACGGACTGAGGATGGAGTTGCGCCGTTGGAGCGTCTTCGGCGTGCGGCTGCCCCGCTTGCTCGCACCGCGGATCGACGCACGCGAATGGCAGGAGGGCGATCGTTTCCGCTTCGCCGTCGCGGTGTCCGCACCGCTCGCTGGGCGCATCGTCCGCTATTCGGGCTGGCTACAGCCGTTGGACGAAGCCGTACCGACAGCCGCCGAGCGACGGGCACCCGAGATGCCGCCAAAGATCGTCGGATCAAGCAGGGACGGACTTGCGGCCGAATGATCAGGATGGGCGGCCCGTCACCGGACCGCCCCCCTTCATCCGTTACCTAAGCGATCGGCTGCGCGATCAACATCTGCTCGTGATCGACCGAAACCTCACCCTTGATGAACGCCAGCAAATCGGCGTTGAACTTCTCGGGCAAGGTCTCGGCGAGGCCATGGGGCGCGCCGTCATAGATCTTGAGCGTCGCATTCGGCAGAATCTTGGCCGATTTCAGCCCAGCTGCGGCGATCGGTACGATCTGGTCGTCGCTACCATGGATCACCAAAGCGGGCACGCCGATCTTCTTCAAATCCTCGGTGTAATCGACTTCCGAAAATTCGCGGACGCAGTCGTAATGGCCCTTGAGGCCGCCGAGCATGCCCTGCAGCCAGAAATTCTCACGCAGCCCTTCCTGCACCGTCGCGCCGTCGCGATTGAAGCCGTAGAACGGCATCGACAGGTCCTTGTAGAATTGCGCTCGGTTGAGCGTACCCGCGCGGATACCGTCGAACGCCTCAATCGGCGTGCCTTCGGGATTGCTGTCGCTCTTGAGCATGATCGGCGGCACCGCGCCGACCAGCACGATCCTGGCGACACGATCGGTGCCGTGGCGCCCGCAATAATGAGTGACCTCGCCACCACCGGTCGAATGGCCGACCAGGATGATGTCCTTGAGGTCGAGTTGCTCGATCAGTTCCGCGAGGTCGTCGGCATATTGGTCCATATTGTTGCCGTCCCAGGTCTGGGACGAACGGCCATGGCTGCGGCGGTCATGCGCGATCGTGCGGAAACCCAGATGCGCAAAATCGACCAATTGCCGGTCCCATGCTTCCGACGACAAAGGCCAGCCATGCGAAAACAGGATCGGCTGACCCGACCCCATATCCTGATAATATATCGTAGTACCGTCGCGGGTAGTGATCGTCGCCATGATTGCCTCCTGTCGAATCGCCCGCCCCGGCCGTTTCAGAATGCCATCGAAGCGTCCGACAGGCGAGCCCGCAACCCGATGCGAACGCAAAAAAGGCGGCCCGTTGCCGGACCGCCCCTTCTGATCTTTGGCCGGATCGCCGAAGCAATCCGAAGCCGCCCGCGTCTTAGCGCTTCGAGAACTGGAAGCTGCGACGCGCCTTGGCGCGGCCGTACTTCTTGCGCTCGACGGTGCGGCTGTCGCGGGTCAGGAAACCCGCGCGCTTGACCGGGGTCCGCAGGATCGGCTCGAACTTGGTCAGCGCCTGGCTGATGCCATGCTTGACCGCGCCGGCCTGGCCCGACAGGCCACCGCCCTTGACGGTGCAGATCACGTCATACTGACCTTCGCGGCCCGCGACGCCGAACACCTGGTTGATCACCAGACGCAAGGTCGGACGCGCGAAATAGACTTCCTGGTCGCGGCCATTGACCGTGATCTTGCCCGTGCCCGGCTTCAGCCAGACGCGCGCAACGGCGTCCTTGCGGCGGCCGGTCGCGTAAGCACGACCGAACTTGTCGAGTTCCTGCGCGCGCAGCGGCGCGGTCTGGACCGGCTCGTCGATCTTGCCTTCGAGATAATCTTCGGCGCGCTGCTCGGCGGCAGCTTCGGCGGCCTCACCCTGCTGCTGCAGGACAGTGCCGAGATCGGAAAGCGACTGGCGCCCGTCGGTGTTGTTGGTGTCGACCATTATGCGCCCACCTTGTTCTTCCGGTTCATGCCGGCGATGTCGAGGACTTCGGGGTTCTGGGCTTCGTGCGGATGCTCGCTACCCTTGTAGATGCGCAAGTTGCGCATCTGATCGCGACCCAGCGGGCCGCGCGGAATCATCCGCTCGACGGCCTTTTCGAGCACGCGCTCGGGGAAGCGACCCTCGAGCACCTTGCCCGCGGTGATCCCCTTGATGCCGCCGGCATAGCCGGTGTGCTTGTAATAGATCTTGTCGGCCAGCTTCTTGCCGGTGAACTTGATCTTGTCAGCGTTGATGACGATGACATTGTCACCGCAATCGACGTGCGGGGTAAAGCTGGTCTTGTGCTTGCCGCGCAGCACATTGGCGATCACGACCGCAGCGCGGCCGACCACCAGATCGGTGGCATCGACGATGTGCCACTTCTTTTCCACTTCGTACGGTTTGACCGACTTGGTGGTCTTCATCAGCGCCTTCATGGGCTGTTGACCTTCCGGTTATGGCGTTAAAAACAAACGCGCGGCCCGTCACCGAGCCGCGTCCGTGGCGGGCAAATGCCGCCGGACCCCGCGAAAGTCAAGCAAAACCGGGCTTTTGCTGACGGGTATTATGATACCTGTCGATTAACTGGCCTGCCCGGCCCTTCAACCGGTCGTGTTCTTCACCCATGCCGCTACCGCCTCATCGACCGCGACTGGCCAGCGTTCGATCACGGGCAGCTCATAGCTGTGCAGCTGGCCGATCCGCGCCGCGACTTGCGTCGCCAGCTCGATCGTCGTCTTCGCGGTCATTACGGTCTCGGCCGCTTCCTGGGTCACATCCTCCCAGCGATAGATCGACGTGACCGGGACGAGCGAGGTGCACGCCGCCAACCGTTCTTCGAGCAGCTTGCGCGCAACCAGCGCGGCTTCGGCGGGATCGCCGAAGCTTGACTGGACGATAGCGATGTCGGTCATGCGCGCCTCCTGCCGATGGCATGGGCTCCCCATACCACGCTGATCACCAGCAGCGCGCCTACCAATTGGTGGAACGCGGCTAATGCGATGTTCACCTGGGTCATCACCGTCGCGATGCCGAGCAGGATCTGGATGCCGAACGCGCTGTGGATCGCGACCGAGGCCGGGCGATCGATCTTCCTCACCGCGCGAGCCAGCACGACCAAAACCACGACCACCACCCAGGCCCACCAGCGATGGATGAAATGGACGATCGCCGGATCGTCGGTCAGCAGATGCCCGAGCGATTCGCCCGACTGGCTGGCGCCGGGGAAGAAGGTCGAGAAGGCCCCGGTCATCCCCGGCCAGGTGTCGCTGACCAGCCCGGCGCGCAGCCCCGCCATCAGCGCGCCATAGAATAATTGCACGAACAGGATGACGCCGGCGGCCAGGCCGAGCCCGGTCAGGCGCGCGGGCCGGGAACGGCGATCACGTGCCAGCGCCTGCAGGTCGAGCGCGGTCCAGACGATGCCGGAGAGCGTGAACAAGGCGGTCAACAGATGCGCGGCGAGCAGCAACGGCGCCACCTCGGTCCGCACCGACAATCCCGAGCGCACCATGATCCAGCCGAGTGCGCCCTGCAGTCCTCCGAGCGCGAACAGGGCGACCAGCCGCCACCAATAACCGCGCGGAATCTGCCGCCGGACCGCGAACCATAAGAGCGGCAACGCGAACGCCATGCCGATCACTCGCCCAAGCAGGCGGTGGATATATTCCCAGAAGAAGATGCTCTTGAACCCGGCCAGCGTCATGCCGGCATGGATCGCCTCATATTGCGGAATCTTGCGGTAATTGGCGAACTCGGCCTGCCATTGCGCATCGGTCAGCGGCGGGATGATGCCGGTCAGCGGCTTCCATTCGGTGATCGACAGGCCGGATTCGGTCAGTCGGGTGATGCCGCCGACCACGACGATCGCGACGATCAAAACGGCGACGCACCACAGCCAAGCCGCGATGGCGCGCGGACGCTTCCGATTGGGAGAGAAGGAATTCATCGCGCGCCATTATCTGGTCGCGTGCGCGTTGTCGAAGCGGATGTGGTGACCTCGCCACTCCACCCAACCGTCATCCCCGCGAACGCGGGGACCCATCTCCGACGAGCGCAACAAACACTGCTGACGCAATGGTGGAGAGTGCACGAGATGGGTCCCCGCGTTCGCGGGGATGACGTGATTGCAATTAGCTGACGCACCTCTGAATCCGCCGTTCGACGGACTTAGTGCGAAAACTCAGTTCGCGGTCGTCCGCGCGCTCTGGCCGTCACCTTCGGGCGCGGCGACGATGTCGCGGGTGGTGCCGCCCTTGTCGACGATCTTGGTGTCGGGGTCGCCGGCGTCCGAGCGAATGCCCGGGCTGGCCGAATCGCCGCCGGCAGAATCGAGCGTGCCGTTCTCGGCCTGGCTCCGCGGGGCCGGGCCGCCGAACAGGGCATCGAGCGCCTGCGCAGACGGGTTATTGTCCTGCGGGCGAGTCACGCCCGGCTGTGGCGGCTGAAGCGAGAAATCGGGCGGCACGACCAGCGGCTGCGCGCGCGCGACGGCATATTCGTCGGGACGCGCGCGGTCGAACCCGCGATGGCCGCATCCGGCGAGCAACAAAGCAACGCCCGCCACGGCAACAATCGGCACAACCTTACGCATTCGATTTCTCCACGTCCGCTCCATCCGCTCGCGGCTTGTCGCGCACCAAAAGTGCCCGCGCGAGCAGGATGAGCACCCCCACCGTAATCGCAGCGTCGGCAAGATTGAAGTTCAAAAACGGCGACCATGCGCCGAAGTGCAGATCGGCGTAATCCTGGACATAGCCCAGCCGCACGCGATCGAGGATATTGCCGAGCGCGCCGCCGGCGATCATGCCCAGCGCGAACTGGTCCTGGCGATTGCGCTCGCGCCACATCCACACCAGCACCGCGACCGCGATCGCGCCGGTCATCCCGACCAACAGCCAGGTCGACGCCGCGCTGTCGGCGCGCAGGAAACCCAGCGACACGCCGTGATTATGGACGTTGCGCAGGGTGAAGATCGGCAGCACGATCCGCTCATCGCCTTCATAGGTCAGCCCGATCGGGCCGATCACCAGCCATTTGACGAGCTGGTCGAGGATGAAGAGCGATAGCGCGCTGATCAGCCCGATCTTGGGCAGTTTCCAGGTCACGAGAGAACTCCGGTGCAACGATCGCACAAAGCGCCGTCCGCCGTTACTTCGGGCAGGAGGCGCCAACAGCGACCGCATTTGTGATAGTCGGTGCGCGCGACCGCCAGCGGCCCCTTGCTCACCTTGGCGACGATGAACGCCTCGGCGAGATCGGCGGCCGACAGCGGCATTTCGGGCACGGTGACCTCGGCCTCGAGGCTCGAGCGGATCACCTTGTCGCGGCGGAACGGCTCGATCGCTTCGGTCACTTGCGCGCGCAAGTCGCGGAGCCCGGTCCATTCGGTCGCGACGACCTTATCGGCGGGGATCTTGGGCAGATCGGGCCATTCCAGCAGGTGCACCGAGTCCGCGTCGGGGAACCTCGCCTGCCAGGCTTCCTCGGTAGTGAAGACCAGGATCGGCGCGGCGTAGCGCACCAGCGCGTGGAACAGCACGTCGAGCACAGTGCGATAAGCGCGGCGCTTCAAGTCCGTCGGCGCATCGCAATAGAGCGAATCCTTGCGGATATCGAAGAAGAATGCCGACAGATCGTCCTGCGCGAAGTCGGTCAGCAGCCGCAGGTAACGGTTGAACTCGAACGCGTCGGTCGCCGCCTTCAATTCGACATCGAGCTTGCCGAGCAAATCGAGCACATAGAGTTCGAGCTGCGGCATGTCCTTGGGCGCGACGCGCTCGGCCTCGCTGAACCCATCGAGCGCGCCGAGCAGGTAGCGGAAGGTGTTGCGCAGCTTGCGATAGGCGTCGCTGGTCGTCGCCAGCACTTCCTTACCGATCCGCACGTCCTCGAAATAATCGACCGACGCCACCCACATGCGCAGGATGTCGGCACCCGATTCCGAGATGATCTTGAGCGGGTCGACGACATTGCCGAGGCTCTTCGACATCTTGCGGCCATTACCGTCGAGCGCAAAGCCATGGGTCAGCACCGCGTCATACGGCGCGCGGCCGCGCGTGCCGCAGCTTTCGAGCAGCGACGACTGGAACCAGCCGCGATGCTGGTCCGACCCTTCGAGATAGAGGTCGGCGCGCACGCCCTCCCCGTACCGCGCCTCGATCGTGAAGACATGGGTCGAGCCCGAATCGAACCACACGTCGAGAATGTCGTTCTGTGGCTCGAAGTCCTCGAGCTTGTAATCGGAACCGAGCAGTGCCTGATGGTCCGCGGTGAACCAGGCATCGGCGCCGCCGGACTCGAACGCCTTGACGATGCGATCGTTGACCGCCGGATCGCGCAGATACTCGCCGGTCGCGCGGTTGAGGTAGAGCGCGATCGGCACGCCCCAGGCGCGCTGGCGGCTGATCACCCAATCGGGGCGGCCCTCGACCATCGAGCGGATGCGGTTTTGGCTGCGCTCGGGCACCCAGCGCGTGCGTTCGATCGCGTCGAGTGCGACTTCGCGCAAGGTCGGCCCGTTGCCCACGGCATGGCCGAGCGACGGCATGAAGCCGGCGAGATCGCCCGGCTCCGGCAGGTCGATCGCGACCGCGGCGGCATTCGCGCTCTTCTGCGAGTGGTCCATCGGGATGAACCATTGCGGCGTCGCGCGGAAGATCACCTTGGCCTTGGACCGCCAGCTATGCGGATAGCTGTGGGCGAAATCGTCCGACGCGGCGAGCAACGCGCCTGCCTCGCGCAAGTCGTTGCAGATCGGCCCGTCCGAGGCGACGAACTTCTTGTTGATGACGCTGCCCTGCCCGCCCAGCCACAGCCAGTCGGGGCGGTAGAAGCCCGCGCCGTCGACCGCGAACACCGGATCGATGCCGTGCGCCTTGCACAGCAGGAAATCGTCCTCGCCATGGTCGGGCGACATATGGACGAGCCCGGTACCCGCGTCGGTGGTGACGAAATCGCCGGCCAGGAACGGACGCGGCTTGGCGAAGAACCCGCCGAGCTTGTGCATCGGGTGGCGCGCGACGGCGCCGGCAAGGTCGGAGCCCTTGATCGGTTCGCCGGCGCGATCCCATTTGAAGGTTCCTTGCGGACCGAGGTGCTCAAGCGTTTTCTGCACCCGGTCCAGGAAAGGGATCATCAGTTCCCGTGCGACCAGAAACTTCTTGCTCGCGAATGGGTAAGCCAGGTCGTTGTCATCGCCATATTCGACGACAACGTATTCAACCTCCGGCCCGTACGCCAAAGCCTGGTTGACCGGGATCGTCCACGGCGTGGTCGTCCAGATCACCGCATGCGCGCCGACCAGCTCTGGCGCATTGGGCGCCTCGGTGATCTCGAACGCGACGTCGATCTGGGTCGAGACGACATCCTCATATTCGACCTCGGCCTCGGCCAGCGCGGTCTTTTCGACCGGCGACCACATCACCGGCTTGGCGCCGCGATAGAGCTGGCCGCTTTCGGCGAACTTGAGCAATTCGCCGACGATCGCCGCCTCGGCGTCGAACTTCATCGTCAGATAGGGATCTTCCCAATCGCCCATCACGCCCAGGCGCTTGAACTGCACGCGCTGCACCTCGACCCATTTGGCGGCATAGGCTCGGCATTCGGCGCGAAACTGGTCGACCGGCACCTGGTCCTTGTCGAGCTTCTTGTCCTTATATTGCTTCTCGACCTGCCATTCGATCGGCAGGCCGTGGCAGTCCCAGCCGGGCACATAGGGCGCGTCCTTGCCGAGCAAGGACTGGCTGCGGACGATGATGTCCTTCAGCACTTTGTTCATCGCATGGCCCATATGGATGTCGCCATTGGCGTAGGGCGGGCCGTCGTGAAGGATGAAGCGCTTGCGCCCCGCGCGCTGCGTGCGGAGCTTGCCGTACAGATCCTCGCTCTCCCAGCGCGCGAGAATCGCCGGCTCCTTCTGTGCCAGGCCGGCCTTCATCGGGAAGTCGGTCTTGGGCAGGAAGACGGTGTCGCGATAATCCGCGGTGCTGGGCGTTTCGTCAGTCATAAGTCGGCGGGCATTAGCGTGGGAAATATCTCACGTCACTACAAACTCCCCTCCCTGCAAGGGAGGGGCCGAGGGGTGGGTGGCGAGCGCAGCGAGCTCCCTTCGGTCGCACCCACCCCTAACCCCTCCCTTACGGAGAGGGGGACAACATTTGCCGCGCCGTCGCCACATCCTCGGCCATCTGCGCCATCAGCGCATCCATGCTATCGAACTTCGCCTCGGGCCGGATGAAATCGACCAGTTCGACCTCAATCGTCTGGCCATACAGATCGCCGGAGAAATCGAAGAAATACGGCTCAAGCAATTCCTTGGGCGGATCGAAGCTCGGCCGCACGCCCAGATTGGCCGCGCCCTCCACCACGCGCCCACCAGGCAGATGCCCGCGCACCGCGTAGATGCCAAACTTCGGCCGCAGATAATTGGCCATGTCGATATTCGCGGTCGGGAACCCCAGGGTCCGCCCGACCTTGTCGCCGTGCTGCACCACGCCCTCGATCGTGTAAGGTCGGGTAAGCAACCGCGCCGCTTCGCGCGGATCGCCGGCGCGCAAGGCCTCGCGGATACGGGTCGAGGACACCGTCTCGCCGTCGAGCTGGACCGGCGCGATCGTGTCGACGGTGAAGCCGTGGCGCTCGCCCAATTGCCGCATCAGCGGGATGTCGCCGCTGCGCCCCTTGCCGTAGGTGAAGTCTTCGCCGGTCGACACGCCGGCGACGCCGAGATGCTCGACCAGACATTGACCGACGAATTCCTCCGCCGAGAGCCCGGCGAGCGCCGCGTCGAACTCGAATACGTACATCGCGTCCACGCCCGCCGCCGCGAACAGCCGCGCGCGCTGATCCATGCTGGTCAGCCGGAACCAGGGACTGTCGGGACGGAAATAGCGCATCGGGTGCGGATCGAAGGTGGCGACGATCGCGGGCCGGCCGGCTACCCGCGCACGCTCGACCGCGCGGCCGACCACCGCCTGGTGCCCGAGATGAAATCCATCGAAATTGCCGAGCGCGACATAGCCCCCGCGAAACCGCTCGGGCACCGTCGAGCCGCCGGAAAGCCGCTCCATGGCGGGTGCCTATAGGGGCGTCATTTGCCGGGCACCATCCCCGCCGTCAGCACGCGGATGACGTTGCCGCCCATCACCTTGCGGATGTCGTCGTCGGAGAAACCGCGGTCGATCAACGCTTGAGTGATCGCCGCGACCTGGCTCGCGTCGAATCCGGTGGTCACTGCGCCGTCGAAATCCGATCCCAGTCCGACATGGTCGATCCCGACCAGATCGCGGACATAGGCAATCGCCTTGGCGGCATCCTCAGGCTTGTTCGAGCAGATCGCGGCGTCCCAATAGCCGATCCCGATCACGCCGCCGGTCCTCGCGATGCCGCGGATCTCGTCGTCGGTCAGGTTGCGATTGACCTTGCACGTCGCCTGGACACCGCCATGGCTCGACACGATCGGGCGCCGCGCCAGCGCGATCACTTCGGCGACGGTCTGGTGGCTCGAATGCGCGATGTCGACCACCATGCCGAGCTTTTCCATCCGCGCGACGGCCGCCCGGCCGAGCGAGGTCAGGCCGCCTTTCTTCACACCGTGCATCGACCCGGCGAGGTCGTTGTCGAAGAAGTGCGCGAGGCCGGCCATGCGGAAACCGGCGGCGTAGAGTTTGTCGAGATTGCCGATCTTGCCTTCGAGATCTTGAAGTCCCTCGATCGACAGCATCGCGCCGACTACGCCCCTGCCCGCGCGGCGATCGGCGATCAGCTTCTGGAGGTCGGCGAGCGAGGTGATCAGCCGCAATTGCCCGTTCGAGCGGTCGGCGAAGCGCTTGAGTTTCTCGGCATGATAGAGCGAGCGTTGGAGCAGCGAATTCCATGTCCGCATCGGCTGCAGGTCGGCGATCACCAGCTGGGTGATATTGTCGGTGTCGCCCGAATTGGCGTCGTAATTCTGGTGCTTGGGCGTCTTGGTCACCGACGAGAAGACTTGCAGCGCGTAATGCCCCGCCTGCAGCCGCGGCAGGTCGACCTGACCGCGATCGGAGCGCGTCAGCAGGTCGCGTTTCCACAATAGCGAATCGGCGTGCATGTCGGCGACGTCGAGCGTCTTCTGCAACGCCAGCGCGCGCGGCGTGATCCTGAGCGCGACCGGCTGCACCTTGTTCATCGATTTCTCGACCATGCCGGGAGCGAGGATGAAGAACAGGATGGCGGCGATGATGAGCAGCGCCAGAATCCCCAGCAGCCATTTGCGCATACCGCCTTCTCCTCCCCGTCATGCCGGCCTTGTGCCGGCATTCACCGTGCTGCAAGCTACGTCGTTTAGGGTGTGCGGCACGGTGGACCCCGGGACAAGCCCGGGGTGACGACTAGAGTTTGGCGAGCGTCACGAAACTATACGCCGGCCGCTCGCCGTCGGCCGGGTGATCCTCTCGCGCGGTTTCGCGCCAACCAGTGAAAGCCGGCACCGTCGCATCGCCCTCAGGCGTGGCATGGACCTCCGTCAGTTCCACTCGATCGGCGCGGTCGAGGAACAGCGCAAAGACCTCGGCCCCGCCGATCACCGCGGCGTCGTCGCCGGCCAGCGCCATCGCTTCCTCGACTGAGTGTGCGACCTCTGCTCCTTCCGCGCTCCAGGCACGATCGCGCGTCAGCACGATGTGGCGACGGCCGGGCAAAGGCGACGGAAAACTCTCGAACGTCTTGCGGCCCATGATCATCGGGCGCCCGATCGTCTGTGCCTTGAAGCGCTTGAGGTCGGCCGGCAAATGCCAAGGCAGCCGTCCGTCACGGCCGATCACGCCGTTATCGGCGCGTGCGAGGTGGAAAGAGATCAAACCGCCACGGGCGCCTTGATATGCGCCTGCGCTTCGTAGCCGACGAGTTGGAAATCCTCATATTCATAAGCGTCGATCGAGGGCGGCTTGCGCAGGATCTCGAGCTTGGGCAGCGGCCCCGGCTCGCGCCCCAATTGCTCGCGCGCTTGGTCGAGATGGTTCGAATAAAGGTGGCAATCGCCGCCGGTCCAGACGAACTCGCCGACGTCGAGCCCCGCTTGCTGCGCGAGCATATGGGTGAGAAGCGCATAGCTCGCGATGTTGAACGGCACGCCGAGGAAGATGTCGGCCGAGCGCTGATAGAGCTGCAGGCTCAATTTGCCGTTGGCGACATAGCATTGGAACAGGCAATGGCAGGGCGCCAGCGCCATGGCGTGGAGCTCGCCGGGGTTCCACGCGCTCACCACCATGCGGCGGCTGGCGGGATTGATCTTCAGCGTCTCGATCAGTTCGGCGATCTGGTCGACATGCCCGCCCTCGGCGGTCGCCCAGTCGCGCCATTGCTTGCCATAGACGGGACCGAGATCGCCATTCTCATCGGCCCATTCGTCCCAGATGCTCACCTTGCGGTCGCGCAGCCATTGGACGTTTGTGTCGCCGCGCAGGAACCACAGCAATTCGACGATGATCGACCGCAGGTGCAGCTTCTTGGTGGTCAGCACCGGAAAGCCCTGCGCCAGGTCGAAGCGCATCTGGTGCCCGAACACCGATCGCGTACCGGTCCCGGTGCGATCCATCTGCTCGGCGCCATGGTCGAGCGCGCGCTGCATCAGGTCGAGATATTGCCGCATGATGATGGCTTACTCCGCACCGCGCGCGCCGCCAAGCCGAGCATGTATCGAATTGTGGAAAACGCCCCGCTATTCGGATGCGGTCAGGACGCGGGCGGCGTCGGGGCCGGCGTCGGCACCAGCCGGCAGGCGCGGATGTCCTTGGGTTCAGGGCGAGGCCCTACCGCCTGGAACCGTGCGAGATAGCCGCCCGCCGAGGGCATCTCGTCGAACGAAACGAGCTTGTAGCCGACAGCGGCGAATTCGCATTCGAGCAATTTGGGCGGCGTGCCGTGATTTTCGGTGCGGCGATTGGCGTCGACGACGATCACTTCGCCGTTCGGCTTGAGCGACGGGCGCATCCGCCAGAGGAATTCGTAAGGCTGCTCGATCTCATGGTACATGTGCACCATCAGGATGCGGTCGAAGCTGTTGTCGGGCAATTTGGGATTGGCCGGTTCGCCCAGCCGCACGCTGACAGTGTCGAGCCGGTCGCGTGCGACGCGCTCGGCCAGCGCATCGCGCACCTCCGGCACGATGTCCTCCGCCAGCACGCGGCCGTCCTTGCCGACGCGGCTGGCCAGGCGGATCGTGTAATAACCCTCGCCCGCGCCGATATCGGCGACGGTCATGCCCTTGGCGATGCCCGCCTTGTTCATCACCTCGCCCGCTTCGTTGAGGCGATCGCGCGCTTCTTCGGTCGACCAGCGCGGTGAGATGATGCGCGCGACCGGGCGGTCGGCGGCGGGGAACGGACCGACATTGTCCTGTTGGTTACGGATGACCGGCGGGCCGCCGTCACAGGCGGCGAGCATCAGCAAGCCGACGATCAGCGCGCCCGACCACCGCATCACTCGACGTCCTCTACCTCGACCGCCTCTCCGGTCACGCGCTGCGAAAGCGCGGCCGCCATGAAGGCGTCGAGATCGCCGTCAAGCACATCGGAGGGGCTGGTCGAGGTCACGCCGGTGCGCAGGTCCTTCACCAGCTGATAGGGTTGCAGCACGTAGCTGCGGATCTGGTGGCCCCAGCCGATATCGGTCTTGGTCGCGTTGACCGCGTTGGCTTCTTCCTCGCGCTTCCTGAGTTCATGCTCGTAGAGGCGCGCGCGCAGCTGGTTATAGGCCTCGGCCTTGTTCTTGTGCTGGCTGCGCTGGTTCTGACAGGCGACGACGATTCCGGTCGGCAAGTGGGTGATGCGCACCGCCGAATCGGTCGTGTTGATGTGCTGGCCGCCCGCGCCAGACGAGCGATAGGTATCGATGCGCAGTTCGCTTTCGTTGATCTCGATATCGATCGAATCGTCGATCACCGGATAGACCCACACGCTGGAAAAGCTGGTGTGGCGCCGCGCCGCGCTGTCATAGGGGCTGATCCGGACCAGGCGGTGGACGCCGCTTTCGGTCTTGGCATAGCCATAGGCATTCTCGCCCTTGAGCAGCAACGTCGCCGACTTGATGCCCGCTTGTTCGCCGGCATGATAGTCGACCAGTTCGACCTTCATGCCGTGACGTTCGGCCCAGCGCGAATACATGCGCTGGAGCATCTCGGCCCAATCCTGGCTCTCGGTGCCGCCGGCGCCGGCATTGATTTCGATATAGGTGTCGTTGGCGTCGGCCTCGCCCGCGAGCAGCGCCTTGACCTTGTCTGCTTCGGCGCGTGTCGCGAGTTCGGCCAGCGCTTCGACCGCCTGACTTTCCATATCGGAATCGCCTTCGGCCTCGGCCATCTCGACGAGTTCGACATTGTCGCTCAATTCGCTTTCGATCGCGCGCGTCGCGGCGATCGCCTCGTCGAGACGACGGCGCTCGCGCATCACGTCCTGCGCCGCCTTGGGATTTTCCCACAGGCTCTGATCCTCGACGCGCGCGTTGAGTTCGTCGAGCCGCCGCAGCGCGCGGTCCCAATCGAGGAACCGGCGCAACAGGCTGAGCGCATCATTGATCGTATCGACATGCGATTGCGCTTCGGCGCGCATCGGTAACTCCAAATTCTAGTTCGTCGCCCCGGCGAAGGCCGGGGCCGTTACGTAAGAAGATCGGTCCTTTGCCGCCAGCGGCCCCGGCCTTCGCCGGGGTGACGCCCCCTAGTAGATACCGCCCTGCCGTTGCAAGAAATCGCGATCGCCGCTCGATTCCTTGGGTTTGGATTCCTGCGGCACTGCCTTGGTGGCGGTCGGCGTCGGCAAGTCGCGGCGGATCGGCGAGCGACGCGTTTCGCTCTCGGGCTTGAACGCTTCCCAGATCACTTGCGCCTTGGGATCGCCACCAGGCGACGGCCACGCCCCGAAGACTGGCTTGCCGGAAAGGCGGTCGACGCGGACCATGCGGATCCCCGGCGGTGCGCGGAACGGCATCTTGGGCAGGCCTTCATAGGCCTTGACCGCCCACTCCTTGAAGATCGGCGCCGACACGGTTCCGCCCTGGGCATAGCCGCCCAGGCCGCTCGGTTTGTCATAGCCGAGATAGACGCCCGCGATCATCTGCGGCGTGCCGCCGATGAACCACACGTCGGTCGGGCCCGAATTGGTACCGGTCTTGCCGAACATCGGGCGATCGAGGTCGCGCAGGATCGTCGCGGTGCCGCGCTGGACCACGCCTTCGGCGATATGCACCATCTGGAACGCGCTCAGCGGATCGACCACTTGCTTCAGCTTGACCACCGGACGCGGCATCGGCTTGCCGTTCCAGTCGGGCGCATTGCAGCGATCGCAGGCACGCCAATTTTCCGGCCAGATCACGTTGCCACGACGATCCTGGACGTAATCGACCAAGGTCGGCGCGCGGCCGCGGCCATTGTTCTCCAGGATCGAATAGGCATTGACCATGCGCTGCACGGTGGTTTCGCCCGCGCCGAGCGAGAACGCCAGATAAGGCGGATATTTGCCGACGCCGATTTCGTCCATCAACTTGACGACGTTGGGCATGCCGGTCTGCGCCGCGACGCGCACCGTCATCAGGTTGCGCGATTGCTCGAGGCCCCAACGCATCGTGTGCGATCCCGAACCCCCGGCGCCGCCGAAATTACGGAAGCATTTCGAATATTGCGTGCCCTGGTTCACGCAATAAGGGCCGTCCTGAATGATCGAGGACGGGGTCAGGCCATGTTCGAGGCCCGCGGTGTAGACGATCGGCTTGATCGTCGAGCCCGGCTGGCGCAGCGCTTGCGTCGCGCGGTTGAACGACTGGACGCGGTTGTCGAACCCGCCCTGCATGGCAAGCACCCGGCCGGTCGCGGGCTCTTCGACGACGAAGCCGCCCGACACCTTGGGCAGAGTCTTGAGCACGTACGAGCCGCCCGACGGCGCCACGGCGATGATATCGCCGGCCTTGATCGCGCTCGACGCCGGCCCGCCGCCGCCGCGGATTGGCATCGACGCAGCGCCGCGCGGCAGCGTGCCGGTCGCGCCGTTCGAGAAGCCAAGCGTGAAATCGCCGCTGTCGTCGATCACGACGGCCGCGCGCCAATCCTCGTAATCGAGCGCGATGTTGCTCGCGAGCAGCGCGTTGAGCCAGTTCTGCGACACGTCGACATGGCCGAGCGGCCCGGTCCAGCCGCGATTGCCGTCATAGCGCAGCAAGCCGTCGCGCAACGCTTTCTGCGCCAGCGCCTGCTGCTTGGGATCGAACGACGTCCGCACCCACAGACCACCGCCATAGACGCTGAACGGATTGCGGCCGGCTTCGGAGGCCTCGCCAAACTTGTCCATCAACTGGCGGCGGACTTCCTCGATGAAATAGCCCGACGCCGATTCGAACTGGACGGTGCGCTTGTTGACCGTGCCGAGCGGCTGCGCGACCGCCCAATCATGCTGCTGCTGGTTGATGTACCCATTGGCCTGCATCTCCCCCAACACCCAATTGCGCCGCGCGGTCGCACGCTCGGTCTGGCGATCGGGATCGTAGCCCGACGGCGCCTTGGGCAGGATCGCCAGATAGGCGAATTGCGGGATGGTGAGCTGGTCGAGGTCCTTGTCGAAATAAGCGCGCGACGCCGCTTGCACGCCATAAGCGTTGCGGCCGAGGAAGATCGTGTTGAGATAGATTTCCAGGATCTGCTGCTTGGTCAGCGTATCCTCGATGCGGTAAGCGAGGATCGCTTCCTTGAGCTTGCGCGTATAGCTGTGCTCGTTGCCGACCAGCAGGTTCTTGGCGACCTGCTGCGTGATCGTCGAGGCGCCGCGCGAACGCTTGCTACGCATATTGTCGATCATCGCCGAGACGATGCCGGGATAATCGACGCCGTGATGCGAGAAGAAGGTCTTGTCTTCGGCCGACAGATAGGCTGCGACCAACAGCTTGGGATATTCGTCGAACTTCAGCTGGACGCGATGTTCGCGCGCGAAGCTGAAGACTGGCATGCCATTGGTATCGCGGACGTTCGACGGCAGATCGGGTTCATAGGCCTTGAGCCGATCGACCGACGGCAGATCGCGCGCGACGAACAGCCAGATCAGGAACCAGGCGATGCCCCAAAGCGCCGCCAGGACGACCAATGCCTTGACCCACCAGCGCTGCCACGCGCCGCGCATGAAGCCGGCGACGCCGCCAGCCTCTCGCTTGATCCGAAAATTGACCGAGTCCGAACTGTCCGCCGCCATAATCGTCCGGGCCTTAGCAGGTCCGGCGGCTCTTGCCAGCGCCCTAGTTTGATTTTCGCGGCACCAGCCCGCTCCCCCACCCGGCCACCCATAGAATACCTTGTTGGGCGGCCGGGTGGGGGAGCGGGCTGGTGCCGCAACCGTTTCAGCTCTGCTGAAACCAAAAGCACCGCATCAATTCGACGCAAGCTTTTTGGCGAAATTCACTTGTACCGCGCGTTCGACGCTTTGCGCGATACGCTTGCGACCCTCCGGAGAGTCCAGGAAAGCCGCGTCTTTCGGGTTCGAGATGTAGCCCGTCTCGAACAATACAGACGGCATATCCGGCGCCTTCAGGACCATCAGCGATGCGAATTTGTGAAAGCCGGGGCGCAGCGGGATGTTCGGTTCGGCTTCGCGGCCGAGCAAGCGCGCGAACGCGGCCGAGGCGTTCATCGTCTCGCGCTGGGTGAGATCGATCAGGATCGACGAGACGTCGGCATTCTCGCTGCCCAGATCGACACCGGCGATGACGTCGGCCTTGTTCTCGCGCGCCGCCAGCCGGGCGGCTTCCTTGTCAGACGCGACTTCGGACAGGGTATAGACCGAGGCACCCGAGGCATCGCCCGCCCCGACGCTGTCGCAATGGATCGAGATGAACAGATCGGCCTTGAGCTTGCGCGCCACGCCATAGCGTTCCTGCAGCACCAGGAAACGGTCGTCATCACGCGTCAACGCCACCCGCACTCGGCCCGATTTGAGCAATTCGTCGCGGATCGCCCTGGCGATGCGCAACGTCACGTCCTTTTCCTTGATCCCGCTGGTCGGCGAGATCGCGCCGGGATCGAACCCGCCATGGCCGGCGTCGATCACCACCAGCGGACGGCCGGCATCGCCGTCGATCCGCGGCAGTGCCAGCGTCTTGCTCGCAGCCGGCACGGGCACCGAAACCGAATAGCGCGCGCTGCTGCTGACGGTGTCGGGCAGGTTGAACGGCGGCAGGAAGCTCATCCGACCGGCCGCCGCGGCGCGCGCGAAGCCGGCATCGTCGGTGGTGCGGAGTTGCAAGGTCAGCACGCGGCCATCGGCACCGAACGAGCCATCGGTGACCACGGCCGGGCGAGTCAGGTCGAACACGACGCGGGCGCCGCCGTCGCGCGCGCCCTCGCGCACCGCATCGACCAACCCGCCGGTGGCAACGGCTCCGCCCGGCGCGGCGTCCGCGATGTCGAGCGCGACACGCTTGGGCGCGACCAGCAGGAAACTCGAGGCGTCGGCGACCTTCTGGTCGAACGTGACCACGATGGAGTCATCCCTGACGTCCACGCGCTGGATCGTCGCTGCCCAAGCGGGGCTGCCGCCGAGCCACAGGGCCAACATGGCAAGAATGAACGACACACGCACGTAATGGCGCGCGGGCCGGTAACCGGTCCAGCGAAAAACCATCTGGAAGAACCCCTTTTACTCGCTCTTCTGAAACGGGGTTACCGCGCCGCTTACTCAGACTCGGTGAAACGACAGGGTTAATCCGTCGTTCGGCACGTTTTTGCCGACATGATCGGCAGAAACCTGCCAGTTGAAGCGGACGATGGCAGGTGCTACCTGAATCGTAACCGGCACCGCGACAATGATTTGTCCGGAAGTCGCCGGCCCCACGGCCGCCCCGGCGTTCATCGGCAGGCGGTCCATCAGGTTGACGTTCGCATGCTGCATTTCCCTCGCCTAGTGCTCGACCCGGCCATCGCCGGCGAGCGCGTTGGCGCGGGTGCCCCGGCCGTGATGCCCGGGCGTGCGCAGCGAACAGACGCACATCCACCATCCCGCACCGGCCGGTCACGGATCGACAATCCGTCCACCGACGCCGCGCGACTTATTGGCGCGCCCCTACCCTTATCGAAGGTCCGGCGCGCCCGGAGAGAAAATAATGACCATGCGTATGTTGATCGACGCACGCCACCGGGAGGAAACCCGGGTGGCGGTCGTCAAAGGGAACCGCATCGAGGAGTTTGATTTCGAAAGTGCCGAGCGCAAGCAGCTCAAAGGCAATATCTATCTAGCCAAGGTTACCCGCGTCGAACCGTCGCTCCAGGCGGCGTTCGTCGATTACGGCGGCAACCGCCATGGCTTCCTGGCCTTTTCGGAAATCCACCCCGATTACTATCAGATCCCCAAGGAGGATCGTGACGCGCTCCTCCGCGAGGAAGCCGAGCACGCCGCCGAGGAAGCCGCACTGCGCGCCGAACTCGACGCCGAGGATGACGAGCACGACGATCACGAGCCTTCGGAAGAAGAGATCGAGCGGCTCGACGATGACGGCGCGCCCGACGAGGACGTCGCCGCCGAGCAGGAAAGCAGCGGTGGCGGTCGCCGCCGTGGCCGCAAGGACAATGGGTCGGAGGATCAGGTCGAGGCGCTGCGCCAGCGCCGCATGAACCTGCGCCGCCGCTACAAGATCCAGGACGTGATCCGGCGCCGTCAGGTGCTGCTGGTCCAGGTCGTCAAGGAAGAGCGCGGCAATAAGGGCGCGGCGCTGACCACCTATCTGTCGCTCGCCGGCCGCTATTGCGTGCTGATGCCCAACACGTCGCATGGCGGCGGCATCTCGCGGAAGATTTCCAACGCCGCCGACCGCAAGCGGCTCAAGACGATCATGGCGGAGCTCAAGCTGCCGCCGTCGATGGGCTGCATCGTCCGCACCGCGGGGCTCCAACGCACCAAGGTCGAGATCAAGCGCGACTTCGATTACCTCGCCCGGCTGTGGGATGGGATCCGCGAGACCACGCTCGCCTCGGCGGCACCGGCGCTCGTCTATGGCGACAGCGACCTGATGAAGCGGGCGATCCGCGACATCTACAACAAGGACATCGACGAGGTGATTGTCGAGGGCGATGACGGCTATCGTCAGGCCAAGGAGTTCATGAAACTCCTGATGCCGAGTCATGCCCGTCGCGTGAAACATTATTCGGACCCGGTGCCGCTGTTCCAGCGTGCCGGGGTCGAGGATCAGCTGTCGGCAATGTATCACCCGGTGGTGCAGCTCAAGTCGGGCGGCTATCTGGTTATCAACCCGACCGAAGCGCTCGTCTCGATCGACATCAACTCGGGCCGCTCGACGCGCGAGCACAATATCGAGCAGACCGCGACCGCGACCAACCTCGAGGCCGCGCAGGAAATCGCGCGCCAGTTGCGCCTGCGCGACATGGCGGGGCTGGTCGTCATCGACTTTATCGACATGGACAATGGCTCCAACGTCCGGAAGGTCGAGAAGGCGATGAAGGAGGCGCTGAAGAACGATCGCGCCCGCATCCAGGTCGGCCGCATCTCGAGCTTCGGCCTGATGGAAATGAGCCGCCAGCGCTTGCGCACCGGCGTGCTCGAAGCCTCCACTCGTCAGTGTCCGCATTGCGAAGGCACCGGCCTGGTCCGCACCGCCTCGTCGGCCGGCCTGTCGGCGCTGCGCATGATCGAGGATGAGGCCGCGCGCGGCCGCGGCTCGCAGATCACCTTGCGCGCATCGCAGGAAGCGGCGTTCTACGTGCTCAACAAGAAGCGTGCGGACATCGCCGAGATCGAGGATCGCTATGGCGTCCAGGTCGTCATCCTGTCCGATGGCGAGACCGAGGGCGCGCGGATGACGGTCGAGGCGTCGGGTCCGCCGCCGGTCCACGCGCCGCGCTTCGAAGCGCTGATCGAGGAAGAGGAAGAAGACGATTTCGTCGAGGAGGATCTCGACGAGGAAGAAGAAGCCGAGGAAGAGCGGACGGAGCGTGCTGAGCGTGGCGAACCGCGCGAACGCTCGGACGACGACAGCGATGCCGGCCGCAAGCGCCGCCGCCGCCGCCGTGGCCGCCGCGGTCGTGGCCGTGACGAAGGCGGTGAGGATGTCGCCACGCAGCAACCGCGCGAAGAGGGCGACGCCGAGAGCGATGGCGAAGAGGCAGAAGCCGTCGAATACGCCGCTGCCGGTGAGACCGAAGGCGAAGGCGAAACGCGCGGCCGTCGCCGCCGTCGCGGCCGTCGCGGCGGACGTCGCACCGAAGGGCCGACCGACGCTATCGTCGACGCCGGGGAAGCCGATGCCGGCGATGCCGGTGCGGTGATCGCGACGCACGCCAATCCCGACGTGCCTGTGGCGGTTGAGCCCGACGTAGCGCCCGAAGCGGAGGCCGCGCCCAAGCGCACGCGCCGTCGCCCCAAGGCGCGGATCGCCGAGGAAACCGCTGCAGCACCGGTGGCCGAAGCGGCCCCCGCGCCGGAACCCGAGCCCGTAGCAGCAGAGCCGGCGGCCAAGCCCAAGCGCAGCCGCAAAAAAGCCGCGCCGGTTGAAGCGGAAGCAGCCAATGCAGAACCCGTCCCGGCCGAAATGCCCGCGGCGGCAGAGGCGGCGGCGGCATCTCCGTCGATCGAGCTGGCGGAACCCGCGGCCAAGCCGAAGCGCAGCCGCAAGAAGGCCGCGCCGGCCGACGCCGCGACCGAATCGGACGCACCGACCCCCTCGCCTGCGGCGGCCAACGACGCCGACAAGACGCCGATGGCGGCCGATGCCGACGGCGCAGCACCGGCCGATGATGCCGCTGACGACACCGACGGTGACGGCTCGCCGCGCCGTGGCTGGTGGCAGCGCACTTTCGGCGCATGATCGCACGGGCCGGTCCCTCGCGCTTCAGGACGGGTTCACCCGTCCCGGCGCAGGGGCCGGCCGCATGCGCCCAATGGGACCCGAACGGATGACCGGACGATGAGGCGATTGATCGCGCTGTTCGCGACGGCAATCCTTCTCTGGGCGCAGCCGGCTTATGCGCAGGGCATCCTGCGCGATGCCGAGACCGAATCCCTGTTCAAGGACATGTCGCGGCCGATGATCGTCGCCGCCGGTCTGTCCCCGGCCAACGTCCAGGTCGTGCTGATACAGGACGATTCGATCAATGCCTTCGTCGCGGGCGGGCAGATCGTCTATATCCATTCGGGCCTGATCCAGGCGGCGGACAATGCCAACGAGGTGCAGGGCGTCATCGCGCACGAGCTTGGCCATATCGCCGACGGCCATGTCGTGCTGGCCGATGCCGGCGCCAAGCCTGCCATGGGCATTTCGCTGCTCAGCCTGGTGCTCGGCATCGCGGCGATGGCGGCGGGCGCAGGCGATGCCGGCGCCGGCATCATGGCCGCCGGCCAGCAGGCCGCGATGGGCAAGTTCCTATCCTTCACCCGCGTCCAGGAAGCCACTGCCGACGCCACCGGCGCCAAGTTCCTGCGCGAGGGCAACGTCAGCGGCAAGGGCATGATCAGCTTCTTCAAGAAGCTGGCCAATGAGGAATATCGCTACGGCCTGCAGAATATCGATCCGTATGCGCAGACCCACCCGCTGTCGAACGAACGCATCAACACGCTATATGCCGACGTGAAGGCGTCCCCCGCCTGGAACAATCCGCCCGACACCGCGCTCGACGAGCGGTTCAAGCGGATCAAGGCGAAGCTCTATGGCTATGTCTCGCCCTATGCGTCGACGCTCAACAAATATCCCGAGAGCGACCAGTCGATCTACGCGCATTACGCCCGCGCTTATGCCTGGCACAAAGCGGGCTATCCCGACAAAGCCGATGCCGAGACGCGCGCACTGGTCAAGCTGAAGCCCGACGATCCCTATTTCCTCGAAATTCGTGGCCAGATCCTGCTCGAAGCCGGCCAGCCCGCCGACGCACTCGCGCCGTTGAAGGAAGCGACCGAGCTGACCCGCTACAGCCCGCTGATCGCCACCACTTATGGCCATGCGCTGATCGCGACGGAGAACAAGGCCAATTATCCCGAGGCGATCCGCGTGCTCAAGATCGCGACCAACAAGGACGACGACAATCCGTTCGGATGGTATCAGCTGGGCACCGCCTATGAGCTGACCGGCGATACCGCCCGCGCCTCTTTGGCCGCCGCCGAGCAAGCGAGCCTGACTGGCGCAACCGCGCGTGCCGTGATGAGCGCCCGCGCCGCGATGGCCAACCTCCCGCCCAACAGCTCGGACTGGATCCGCGCCCAGGACATCGCTATGACCGGACAGAACGAACTCGACCAGAAGAAGCGCAAGCGATGAGCGATTTCCTGTCGTCGCGCTTCGCGCTGCCGCTGGTCGCGGTCGCCGCCGCCTTGCTTGGCGCCGGCGCCACCTGGCTGGTGCAACGGCCGACCGATGGCGCCGAAATCCGTGAGTATCTCCTCTCCCATCCCGAAGTGCTGCCCGAAGCGATGCAGAAATTGCGGGAGCGCGACGCGGCCGAGCAATCGCGGCAGACCGGCTCTTTCATCGCCGCCAACCGCGATCGCATCTTCCCTGCTCTGGGCAGCGCCTGGTCCGGCAATCCCAATGGCGACGTCACGGTGGTCGAATATCTCGACTATAATTGCGGCTATTGCCGCGCCAGCCTACCGATCCTCGACAAATTGGTCGCGAGCGATCCCAAGGTGAAGATCGTGTTCCGCGAACTTCCCGTGTTGAGCGAGGAAAGCAAGGTCGCGGCGCGCTATGCCGTGGTCGCCGCCAAACAAGGCAAATATCGCCTGCTGCACGATGCGCTTTATGCCGGTGGCCCGTTGAGCGACGCGAGCATGGACGCGGCCTTGCGCACCGCAGGGCTCGACCCGGCGGCGGTCAAGGAAGCGGCGAAAGCGCCGGACGTCGGTCGCGCTATCGAGAACAACCTGGCGATGGTCGCGCCACTCGGCATGTCGGGCACACCTACCTGGGTGATCGGCGACAAGGTGCTGTCGGGCTTGCAGCCGCTCGAGACGATGCAGGCGGCGGTCGCGGCGGCGCGGACGAAATAAGCCGCGCGGGAGCGGTTGCACCCGCGACCGCCCCGCCCCATTTCCCCGTTTCTAGGGGAATTGCATGACCGAACCGATCCTGAGCGTCCGCGGCGTTTCAAAGACCTATGCCTCGGGCGTCCACGCGCTGCACGCCGTCGACCTCGACATCAACAAGGGCGAGATTTTCGCGCTGCTCGGCCCGAATGGTGCCGGCAAGACGACCTTGATCAGCATCATCTGCGGCATCGTCACGCCGTCGACCGGGACGATCACGGTCGGCGGCTTCGACGCGATCGGCCAGCCCAAGCGCGCGCGCCGGCAGATCGGTCTGGTGCCGCAGGAACTCGCCACCGATATGTTCGAGACGGTCGAATCAACCTGCCGCTTCAGCCGCGGCCTGTTCGGCCACCCGCAGAAATCGGGCCATATCGACGAGGTGCTCAAGGACCTGTCGCTCTACGACAAGCGCAAGGCCAAGATCATGGAACTGTCGGGCGGCATGAAGCGCCGCGTGCTGATCGCCAAGGCGCTCGCCCACGAACCCGACATCCTGTTCCTCGACGAACCGACCGCCGGCGTCGATGTCGAACTGCGCCGCGACATGTGGAAATTGGTCCATCGCCTGCGCGAAAAGGGCACCACGATCATTTTGACCACGCACTATATCGAGGAAGCCGAGGAGATGGCCGACCGCGTCGGCGTGATCTCGGGCGGCAAATTGCTGGTGGTCGACGAGAAAGCCGCGCTGATGAAGAAGCTCGGCAAGCGCGAACTCGACATCGCGCTCAACGAGGCGATGAGCACGATCCCGGGCGAGCTGGGCGATTGGGATCTCAGCCTGGAGAATGAGGGCAAGACATTGCGCTACGTGTTCGACGCGCAGGCCGAGCGGACGGGCATCCCGTCGCTGCTGCGCAAGCTCGCTGACCTCAATATCGGCTTCAAGGATCTCGAGACGTCGAAATCGAGCCTGGAAGACATCTTCGTCGACCTCGTGAAGGAGGGCGGCAAATGAACGTCCACGGTATCCTGGCCATCTACAAGTTCGAGATGGCGCGCGCGCTGCGCACCTTGTGGCAGAGCCTGGTCACCCCGGTGATCACCACCAGCCTCTATTTCGTCGTGTTCGGCGGCGCGCTCGGATCGCAGATCAAGGAAGTCGACGGCATTGCCTATGGCAGCTTCATCGTGCCGGGGCTGATCATGATGTCGTTGCTGACGCAGAGCATCAGCAACGCGTCGATCGGCATCTACTTCCCCAAATTCACCGGCACGATTTTCGAATTGCTGTCCGCACCGATCAACTCGATGGAGATGGTGATCGGCTATGTCGGTGCCGCGGCCACCAAGTCGGTGGTGCTGGGGCTAATCATCCTGGCGACGGCGGCCTTGTTCGTGCCGATCCCGATCCATCACCCGTTCGCGATGGTCGCATTCCTGTTGCTGACCAGCATCACCTTCAGCCTGTTCGGCTTCATCATCGGGGTGTGGGCCAAGGGATTCGAGCAACTGAACTTCGTGCCTGCCTTGCTGATCACGCCGCTGACCTTCCTGGGCGGCGCCTTCTATTCGATCAGCAAGCTGCCCGACCCGTGGCGCACGTTCAGCCTGTTCAACCCGGTCGTCTATCTGGTCAGCGGATTCCGCTGGAGCTTCTTCGACAAGGGCGACGTGCCGGTCGGGATCAGCCTGGCCGCGACCGGTGGGTTCATGCTGCTGTGCCTGGTGGTGATCACATGGATTTTCCGGACTGGATATCGGCTCAAAAACTGATGCCCAACCATTCGCCTCTGGTGAACGAAGAGCTGTGATCTTCTGAATTTTAGACGAGTTCCGGCAGGGTTAGGACGTGATGGTCATTCCAGGAGGCCATGATGTCGATGATCGTTCTTGCCGCGGCGCTCGCGGCCGCCAACCCGACACCGCAAGCCGCAATTGCCGCTTATGGTGAGGCGATCGCGCGTAACGATCCAGCGATGCTCGCTCGGGCGTTTCAGCCGAGCGCGATCATGTACTGCATCCGCGACGGTGCGATCCGCGCGACGTACCAGGCGCAATGGAAAACGCGGATGCGCACCGAAACGCCCGCGGCCGGGCCAAATTCGACCAAGATCGACTGGCTCGATCAGGGTACCGATACCGCGCTCGCACGCGTTGCCGCGGTGCGCGGCGAGAAGACCTTTACTGACTATCTATTGCTCGCCCGGATCGGCGACAGCTGGCGAGTGATCGGCAAATTGTGTCAGGCCGACGCGCGAGACATTCCGGCATCGCACACCGCGGTTAGCGCGGTGATCGATACCAAGCTCGCGTCGGACCGGGCATGGGATACCGACCTGCTCGCCGCGAGCATCGACCAGCGTGCATTGGTGATGACGGTCGAGGACAGTGAATTGGTCGCGGCAACGCTTGCCGAGTGGCAGGCGCGCTATCTCGACCGGCGCGCCACGTCCCCCGGCAACGCCGTCACCGAGACGAGCCGAGTGATCGACGCGCGCGGTGATATCGGCGTCGCGCGCTGGTCGTTCCGGGCGCGCGACGGCAGCGAATGGACCGATCGGGCATTGATGCTGCGCACACCAGCCGGATGGCGGATGATGGCCCTCGTGTTCGTCAAGGAACCGGCTGTGGCGCGCTGAACCGCGCCGCAGAGGCTATCAGCCCATCACCGGCAGCGTCACCTTCGACCCCGAACACACCTTCTGCGTCGCCTTGACGAAGTCGCTCGCCTTGGCCCGATAGGGATTGGCGACGAAGCTCTGCGGATTGCGATCGATGACCGGGAACCAGGTCGACTGGATCTGGACCATGATCCGGTGCCCGGCCTTGAACACATGGTCGTGGTCGCGCAGCGGCACGTCCCAGGCGACGACCCTGCCCGGCACCAGTGGCTGGGGATTGGTGTCGCTCGCCAGAAAGCGCCCGCGACGAACGTCCATCGCGATCGGCCACTGATAGCCGTTCAATGTTTTGGCATAATCGCCGACCGCCCATTGCTTATTTTCGGTATTCTCGAAATCGCTGGGCAAGACGTCGATCAGCTTGACCACGAAGTCGCTGTCGGTGCCGCTGGTCGAGGCCATCAGGGTCGCGGCGATCTTGCCGGTGACGGTCAGGTCCTGCTTCAGCGGCTCGGAGACATAGCTCAGCACGTCGGGGCGATGATCGACGAAGCGCTGGTCGTCGCTTTCCCACCAGGCCCAATCGGGCGTCGCATAGGTGCGACTCATCGGGCGCTTGCGGAACGGCACCGGATTCGCCGGGTCGCTGACATAGTCGCGGCACGCCTCTCCCGCGCCCGGCGCATCGAACGACAGCGAGCCGTCATCGTGGAGATAAAGCTCGGTCGGCTTGGCGCCCTTGGGCGGCCAGGAGGCATAGGTCTTCCACACGTTCGATCCGGACTCGAACATCTTCGCGGTGAAGTCGGGCCGAGCGCCCTTATTGTGCAGCCAATAGGCGAAGAACGGCGCCTGGATCTGGGTCTGGAACTGGGTGCCGCTGTCGGTACCGAGCGGGATCGGGCCGAGGAAATCGCCCTTGCCTTGCCAACCGCCATGGCGCCACGGGCCCGAGACGATCTGCGCGAGATTGTTCGGGTCGTTCTGCTTTTGCTTGGCGTAGATCTGCCACGACCCCCAGGGATCCTCCTGGTCCCAGAAGCCGGCGACGTTGAGCGTCGGCACCACCGTCTTGCCGAGCGCCTTGGTCCAATTCTGATCGGTGTAGAAATTGTCGTGATTGGGATGGTCGAGCAGCGCCGTGAACATCGGCACGCTACCCTTGAACACCTGTTTGTCGATAGTCTCGACCGGCCCCATCCGCAGATACCAGTCATAGGCATCGGTCAGCCCGTCGAGACTCAGTTCCTTGTTTTGCGTCTTGTCGACCTGCAAGCTCGACACCCATTCGGTCGCATAGCTCAGCCGGAGCGCGCCATTGCGGTGGAGATCGTCCGACAGCCAATAATCGATCCACGCCGCCTGCGGACTGACCGCCTTCAACGCCGGGTGCGGCTTGGCCAGCGCGACGGCGGCGGCGAAGCCCGGATAGGACACGCCCCACATCCCGACCTTGCCCGAATTGTTGGGCACGTTCTTCACCAGCCAGTCGATCGCATCATAAGCGTCGCTCGCCTCGTCGGTTGCCTTGGGATCGTTGGGATGGACTGCGGTCGACAGCGTGAACACGCCGTCCGACCCGAACCGCCCGCGCATCGACTGAAACACGAAGATATAGCCGTCGGCGACCAACGGCTTCCAGCTCGCCGGGATCGCCGGCGGCAGTGCCTGGGGCACGCCATAGGGCGTGCGCTGGAACAGGATCGGCAGCTTGCCGCTCGCATTCTTCGGCGCGATGATCACCGTCTCCAGCTTGGCGCCGTCGCGCACCGGCACCATTACCTTGGTGTAGGTGAACTGGCTCGTCACATCGCTCGCCGCGGGTGGCGGCGCGGCCTGGGGTCGGGCGAGCGCGATCCCGCTCGCACCCAGCAACAATATGGCGGCGATCAGCCCCTTGGCGCGCATGTGATTCTCCCTTTGGCGCATACCCTGTCGGGCCGCGCGGAAAGGGTCAATCGGTCGTGAGCGTCACCACGCCGATGGCGTGGACGATCCCGATCGCCAGGACGATCGCCGAGCTAGTCCACAGAAAATTGGGGCTGCGATCGGGCATCACGCGGAACAGAAGTGGTAAGGCGGCTGCACGCGCCAGGAGAATCGCCGTGATCGCGATCAAGGCTGGGCGAAGCAGCGGCAGGCGCGGCAACAGGTCCGCCCCGGAAAAGGCGAAAACCGCCCAAATCGCGAGGATCGCCGCAATCGCCAAAGTGATCAATGTCGGCTTCATCATCCCGCGCTCAGCCATAACCACCATCGCGTCACCCGCGCCGAAGAAGCGATACCAGGCCGGACCACCGAGGATGCAACCGAGGTGGAGCAGCGCAGCGACACCGTCCAGCACTCCCGCCGCGATCAGCCATCGGTTCACGCCGCCGCCTGTCGCCACGCGCCGCGGATCGCGGGACGGATCGCCAGCGTCATCAGGTCGATCGTGGCGTGGAACAGCATCGCGATCGCGAGCGACCCGCTCATCAGATACATCGCGGTGAACAGGATTCCGACCAGGCTCGTGACGGTGACTCCCTTCCACCCCTGATATGCATGCGCCAGTCCGAACAACAGGATGGCTGCAACAACGGCGGGGATAGCACCGATGAATGCAGCGAGCAGCATCGGCAACAACAGGCGGAAGAACAATTCCTCGCCGATCCCCGCCGCGACCGAGATCGCCGCGCCGAGCAGGACTTCGTCGCGGTCGCGCGGCAGCAAGGCGGACAGGCGTGCGAGATAGGCAGGAGCGCCCTTGCCGTTGCGCCAGCGCCGCCATGTCAGCAAGGAACCAAGCGGGATCGCGGCCAGTACAGCGAGGCCAAACATCGGCGTAAGCAACGGATCGATCTCCACCCCCGGCGCGTCGCCACGCAGCATCGCGGAGGCAGGCCACAATTCGGGCGGCAATTCGGCCACCGCCCCGATCCGACCGAGTAGCAGCAAGCCGATGATCGGCGGCAGCGTGAACTGGAGCAACTGGACCGTCAGCATGCGACGGTAGAAGGTCTTGCGACCTACCCCACCCGCCTCGGCCAATAGACGGTATCCACGGGGGCCCGCGACGACGTTGAGCGCGACGATGGCCAGCATCACCGCGAGGAGGATCGCGTTGGTCATCGCTCTACTCCCCTCCCGCTCGCGGGAGGGGCTGGGGGAGGGCATGTTGGGGTGAGCGCATCGTTTCGAACACGCCCTCCCCTAGCCCCTCCCGCAAGCGGGAGGGGAACTTGTTGTCCTACCCGATCCTGTGCTCGCCTTTGACCCAGCGAACCGTGCCCGAGCTCGCGCGCATCACGACCGAATTGGTCGTCATGCGATCACCGCGGCGTTTGACGCCGGCGAGCAGCGAGCCGTCGGTCACACCGGTGGCGGCGAAAATCGCGTCGCCCTTGACCAGCTCCGACAGATCATATTGCTTGTCGAGATCGGTGATGCCCCATTTGCGCGCGCGGCCGCGCTCGTCGTCGTTGCGGAACAACAAGCGGCCCTTGAATTGCCCGCCGACGCAGCGCAGCGCGGCGCAGGCCAGCACGCCCTCTGGCGCGCCGCCCGAGCCCATATAGACGTCGATCGTCGTGTCGGGATTGGTCGTCGCGATCACGCCCGCGACATCGCCGTCGCCGATCAGCATCACGCCGCAGCCGATCGCGCGCAATTCGGCGATCAGCGCTTCGTGCCGCGGGCGATCAAGCACGCAGGCGATGATCTCGCTGGGCTTGACGCCCTTGGCCGCGGCGATCGCGTTGACGTTCTCGGTCGGCGATTTGTCGAGGTCGATCACGCCCTCGGGATAGCCCGGACCGACCGCGATCTTGTCCATATAGACGTCGGGTGCGTTGAGGAGGTTGCCCTCTTCGGAGATCGCCAAGACCGCCAGCGCGTTGGGTCCGGCCTTCGCGGTGATCGTCGTGCCCTCGAGCGGATCGAGCGCGATATCGATCTTGGGTCCCTTGCCCGGCGCGGAGCCGACCTTCTCACCAATGAAAAGCATCGGCGCCTCGTCGCGCTCGCCCTCGCCGATCACGACCGTGCCATCCATGTAGAGGCTGTTGAGCGCGGCGCGCATCGCCTCGACGGCGGCGGCATCGGCAGCCTTTTCATCGCCGCGGCCGACGAGCGTGGATGCGGCAATCGCCGCGGCCTCGGTCACGCGCACCATTTCGAGCACGAGCACGCGGTCGAGAACGTCGCTGGCAGTCGTCATATTCGGGGCAATCCTCTTGTCTGATTTCGTTAGATTTGTGCGCGCGGATAGGCGCGGCGCGTTACGGAGTCGAGGCGGCGGCGTCGGCGGAGGACGCCACATCCTTGGGCGCCTTGATCTGGAACACGTACGGCCAATCCTTGCCGGTGACGAACAAGCGGCGCTTCTTGGCGTCCCAGGCGATGCCGTTGGGCACGTCATTCTCGGCGGTCGCGCCCGACTGGCGGTGAAGCTCGCTGACGTCGATCCAGCCGATGACATGGCCGTCGCCCGGGTCGATCCGCGCGATCAGATCGGTCAGCCAGATATTGGCGAGGACCTCACCATCGACATATTCGAGTTCGTTGAGCATCTTCACCGGCCGGCCGCCATCGGTCACGGTCAGGTGGCGCTTGACGGTGAAGGTGGCGGGATCAATGAAGCGCAGCACCGGCGAGCCGTCGGACATGATCAGCCCACCCTTGTCGTCGGCGGCGAGCGCCCAGCCCTCGCCCTGATATTTGAAGCTGCCGAGCTTTTTGAAATCCTTGGCCGACCAGCGGAAGCCGACCTGGTTCTTCCAGGTGAGACTGAGGATCGTGCCGTTCCATGGAGCGATCCCCTCACCGTAGAGGGGCGGCTCGACCGCGACGCGCGCCATCACCTTGCCGTCGCTCAGCCGCACCTTGCGGATGCCCGAGCGATTGAGCTCGCCAGTGCTCTCGTAGAGGTAGCCGTCCTGCCAGAACAAACCTTCAGTGAAGGCGCGATTATCGTGCGGGAAGGTCGCGACGATCTGCGCGGACTGGATCGGCACCGATTGCGGCGTCGAGCCGACCTGGGGAACCAGGCCCAGCAGCCAGAACAAGACGCCCGATATCGGCATCAGTCGCGCAGCAACTCGTTGATGCTGGTCTTCGATCGCGTCTGCTCGTCGACGCGTTTGACGATGACCGCGCAGTACAGGCCCGGCTTGCCGTCCCCGCCGCCGATCGAGCCGGGCACGACCACGGCATAAGGCGGCACTTCACCCATCAGCACTTCGCCGGTGGCACGGTCGATCACCTTGGTCGACTTGCCGAGATAGACGCCCATCGACAGCACCGCGCCGTCGCCGACGCGCACACCTTCGGCAACTTCGGATCGCGCGCCAATGAAGCAGCCGTCGCCGATGATCACCGGATCGGCCTGGAGCGGCTCGAGCACGCCGCCGATCCCAGCGCCGCCGGAAATGTGCACATTCTTGCCAATCTGCGCGCAACTTCCGACCGTCGCCCAGGTATCGACCATCGTGCCTTCGCCGACATAGGCGCCGATATTGACGAAGCTGGGCATCAGCACCGCGTTCTTGCCGATGAACGATCCGCGCCGCACGACAGCGCCGGGGACGACGCGGAAGCCGGCATCGCGGAAGCGGTTCTCGCCCCAGTCAGCGAATTTGGACGGCACTTTGTCATAGGCAGGCGCGCCCGCCGCGCCACCGTCGATCACCGTATTGTCGTTGAGCCGGAACGACAGCAACACCGCTTTCTTCAGCCATTGATTGACCGTCCAGCCATCGGCGCCCGGTTCGGCAACGCGTGCCTGGCCGCTGTCGAGCAGTTCCAGCGCCGCCTCGACCGCGTCGCGGACCGCGCCCGTCGTGCCGGTGCTGATCGTGGCCCGGTCTTCCCATGCGGCGTCGATCGTCGCGGGCAGGTCGGTCATGCTTCCTCCAAAATATCGTGCAGCCAATGGGTGATATCGCGGGTGGTGAAGTCGACGAAATCGCGGTCGCCCTCCTCGCCCTGTTCGGAGCCGTTGTCGACCCACAAGGTGGTCATGCCGATCAGCTTGGCCGGCTTCAAGTTGCGTGCCATGTCGTCGGCGAACAGGCTTTGCGCGGGATCGAGCTCGTACGCGTCACAGAGATGTTGGTATGCCTCCGGCGCGGGCTTGGGGCGATATTGCGCGGCGTGCACGTCGTGGATCGCCTCGAAACTCTCCCCCAACCCCAGTTTGGACAGGATCTTGCCGGCATAAAGCGCGTCGGCATTGGTGAAGATGATCTTGCGCCCCGGCAGCCGCGCGATCACCGCGGCGAGCGGCGCATTCTCGTCGAGCACGTCCATCTCGATATCGTGGACGTCGGCGAGATATTCGTACGGGTCGACGCCATGTTCGGCCATCAGCCCCGACAAGGTCGTGCCGCGAGTGTGGAAATAGCCCTTCTGGATCTTGTACGCCTCGTCGCGATCGACCTTGAAGAAGCGCGCGATGTAATCGGTGATCCGCCGATCGACTTGCTCGAACAATCGCGCGCCATGCGGATAGAGCGTGTTGTCGAGATCGAAGATCCAGTTCCGGACGTGGTCGAGCCGCGCATGCATGCCGGGCGCTCTACGGTGCGCGCCGGGCAGCGGCAAGGCGCGCCTTGAGCAATCGCGACGACACACTATCTCCTCGCGATGATCCCCTATTCGCTGCTCGATCTGGTCCCTGTCGTCGAAGGCGGCTCGGTGCCCCAGGCGCTGGCCAATGCCGCCGACATGGCGCGTCATGCCGAAGCCAATGGCTATCATCGCTATTGGGTGGCCGAACATCACGGAATGGACGGCATAGCCAGCTCGGCGACCGCGGTGGTGATCGCGCATGTCGGTGCGGCAACATCCACAATCCGCATAGGGGCGGGCGGCATCATGCTTCCCAATCATGCACCGCTGATGATCGCCGAGCAGTTCGGGACGCTCGACGCGCTGTTTCCCGGCCGCATCGACCTCGGTCTGGGGCGCGCCCCGGGCAGCGATCAGCGCGTCGCGCGCGCGATCCGGCGAGCGCTGGACACCGATCCCCAGGCGTTCCCGCGCGACGTGCTCGAACTGCAAAGCTACTTCGCCGATGACGGCCAGACAGGCATCCGCGCGACGCCCGGCGCCGGGGCCAAGCCAGAATTGTGGATATTGGGGTCGAGCACGTTCGGGGCTCAGCTCGCGGCGATGCTCGGCCTGCCCTACGCTTTCGCCTCGCATTTCGCGCCCGACGCGCTCGACCAGGCGCTGGAGATCTATCGCCGCGACTTCCGTCCTTCGGCGCAACTCGACCGGCCACATGCGATGGCCGGATTCAACGTGTTCGCCGCCGATAGCGACGAGGAAGCGGAGTTCCTTGCAAGTTCGCAGCAGCAAGCGTTCGTCGCGCTGCGCACCGGCAATCCGCGCCAGCTGCCGCCGCCGGTCGCCGGATATCGCGACAGCCTGCCGCCGTCGCACGCGGCCATCCTCGACCATGTCCTGCAATGTTCGACGGTCGGGAGTCCGGCAACGGTCGAGCGTGGCATCGCGGCGTTTGTTGAGCGGACCAAGGTCGACGAGTTGATGATCGTCAGCTCGATCTACGATGTCGAGGCGCGCAGGAAGAGCGTGGCGATCGCTGCCGAGGTGATGCGCGGCGTGACGATCGCCGCGTGACCGAATGGATCATCAGCGCTGTGGCGGTGGTCGCTTTCCTGTTGCTGATGCCGATGATGGTGCGCTCGTCGCGTCGGTCGAGACGCGGGCGTGGATCGGGTGCCGCGGTTGGAGACGTACTGATGGGCGCGTTCGATCCGGCGAAGCAGGCTGCCATCGAGCAGATCCGCAAGCAGAAGGAAATCGGCGATCATGAGCGCGGCTTGGTCGGCGAAAAACGCGATTAGGTCGCCGCCGGCAGCCTCAGCCGCACCAGCAGCCCGCCGAGATCCTCGCTTTCCTCCAGACTGACCGTGCCCTCGTAGATCTCGGCGACATCGCGCACGATCGCCAGGCCGAGGCCCGTACCAGGCTTGCCGGTGTCGAGCCGGACGCCGCGATCGAAAATGCGGACGCGTTCCTCCTCGGGGATGCCTACGCCGTCGTCCTCGACCAGCATTTCGACGAAGCCGGCCTGCGCGCTCACCGTCACGAACACGCTGCCGCCGCCATATTTGGCTGCGTTCTCGATCAGATTGCCGAGCATCTCGTCGAGGTCCTGGCGTTCGACATGGACCTGTAAATCGTGCGGCCCGTCGGCGTCGATGCGGACGTGCGGATAAAGTCGCGACACCGCGCGCTCGACCGAATCCAGGCTGGGCCATACTTCGGCACGGCTGTGCGCCGATCCGCGCCGGCCGACTGCGCGAGCCCGGGCGAGATGATGGTCGACCTGACGCCGCATCGTCCGCGCCTCGCGCACGACAGTATCGCCGAGATCATCGGCCTTGGCGGTGGCGGCGTTCATGATCACCGTCAGCGGGGTCTTGAGCGCGTGCGCCAGATTGCCAGCATGGCGCCGCGCTTCCTCGGCCTGCTTGTCGTTATGTTCGATCAGCGCGTTGAGCTCGTCGACCATCGGCGCGACCTCGGCCGGCATGGCGCCTTCGATCCGCCGCGCGCGGCCACCGCGCAGCCGCGCGATCTCGCCACGCAAGCGTCGGAGCGGACGTAGACCGTACCAGGTCTGCAGCCCCGCCAGGACGATGAGGCCGAGCGCGAGCAGCAGGAAGCTTCTGACCAAGGTTCGTCTGAGCGCGTTGATCTGCGCATTGAGTCCGTCACGGCTCTGCGCCACCTGAAACCGCCAGCGCACCGGCGAGCCAGGCAGCTTGATGTCGCGCTCGACGATCCTCAGCTGCTCGCCGGCAAATTGGTCGCTGTCATAGGTGTGGACTTCGAGGTCGTTATGATCGCTGCCATAAGCAAGCCGGCGATCCCACAGAGATTGCGACGAAAATGGCTCGCGGTGGCGCGCGGCAACCTGCCAGTACAGCCCGGAATAGGGCTCGAGGAAACGCTGATCGGCGGCGGCGCGGTTGAACACGACTTCGCCGTCCGGGCCGATTTCGGCCGACGTGAACAGCGACGTCAGGACATAATTGAGCTGGTCGTCGAAATTGCGAGTCACCGCGCCGGTCAGCACGCGGTCGAGCGCGTACCCGCCGCCGGCAAGCAACAGGCAAATCCAGATCGCGGCGATGATGATCATGCGCCGCCCGAGCGACCCCGTCACCACGGCGCGCGCGGTGTTGGGCGATCGCCGCCACAACACCCATGCCAATCGCAGCAATGCCAGCACCGACAAGACGAGCAGGCCGCGCGCGGTCCACACCTGATCGGGACTGAGCAGCAAGATAGTCGCCAGCGAACCGGCTCCGAGCGCGATCAGCGCCGCGATCTCGCCCGGCCGGCGGTATTTGCGAACAAAGACGCGCCAGCGCTTGATCGGCCGTTCCGGCGGCGCGTCGGCCCCCACGACAGTCAAACGCGCCTGAGCGTCCTTGGTCAGTTCATCCGCCGACGGCACGGCGATCAGATCGCGTCCCTCGGCCACGCGCTATCTCCTATTCCGCGCGCGGCGGACCGTCGGGATCGTCCAGGCTATAGCCCAGGCCGCGGATCGTGGTGATGACGTCCTGCCCCAATTTCTTGCGGATGCGCGTCACGAATACCTCGATGGTGTTCGAATCGCGGTCGAAATCCTGGTCGTAGATGTGCTCGATCAGCTCGGTACGGCTGACGATCTTGCCCTTGTGGTGGAGCAGATAGGACAGGAGCTTATATTCCTGCGCGGTCAGCTTCACCGGATCGCCGGCGAGCGTCACCTTGCCCGATCGCGTGTCGAGCCGGACATCGCCCGCTATCAGTTCGGACGAAGCATTGCCCGAAGCACGGCGGATCAGTGCGCGCAGACGGGCAATCAATTCCTCGGTCTGGAACGGCTTGGCGACATAATCGTCGGCGCCGGCATCGAGTCCCGCTACCTTGTCCGACCAGCTGTCGCGCGCGGTCAGCACGAGCACCGGGGTAGTCTTGCCCTGTTTGCGCCAGCGGTCGAGAACGGTCAGCCCGTCGATTTCCGGCAAGCCGAGATCGAGCACGATCGCGTCGTAATTCTCGGTCTCTCCGAGAAAGAGGCCTTCCTCGCCGTCGCCCGCCGTGTCGACCGCATAGCCCGCCCCTTCGAGCGTATTCTGCAGCTGCTGGCGGAGATTGGGTTCGTCCTCGACGATCAGAACGCGCATTGTAATCCCCTTCGCGCGAGCCCCTTCACAGGAGCTCGGATTAGCCGGTGCGGCCGATGATCTGGCCCGAACGGCCGTCGACCTTCACCCAGATGACGGTTCCATCGCGCAGGAACTTGAGCGTGTAAATGCCGCTATCCGGATCGAGCTCGGGTCCGAGATATTGCGCGCCGCGCATCGAAGGCACCACGCGACGCTCGATTTCAGGCAGCGGCAGCACGCGGCCTTCGCGCCGCGCTTCCCACGCGCGCCGCTGGTCGCGCTGGAAATGCGGTTCGACGGGCGGCGGAAACGCCGTCTGAGACAGGGTCAAGGCAAGCGACGCGAACATCAACATGGCTGGTTGCATAGAGAGGCGGGCTTGAACACCCTGTGAATGAGCCGAAGCGCGGCAGACGGCCACGTCCGGCTGACTCGCGCAAGGCCGGCCGGCAGGTCGCGCAAGCGAGCTGGCCGAGGACACGGAATTTACTTCCGTGTCGGCCCCTCGCCTTCATCCCATCACGCCGCGGCAAAGCCGCGTCGTCGACCCTCGCCCGGAGCGAGGCCGGCCGGGCGTGCGCGGCCCCTCGATTTAGCGTTGCTAAATCGCTAGGTGCGCACGCCATGGCAGCCCCTATCCTATCGTATGAAGACCTCGGCCTCGTTCAGGGCGCCGGTTGGCTGTTCCGTCATCTCGACCTGCATATCGGCGAGCGCGACCGGCTCGCGCTGATCGGGCGCAACGGCGCGGGCAAGACCACCTTGCTCAAGCTGATTGCCGGTGCGATCGATTCGGACGAAGGGCGCCGCACCATCGTGCCGGGCACCAATGTCGTGCTGCTAGAACAGGATCCGCGGGTCGATGGCTGCGCGACGCTCGCCGATTTCGTGATGGCCGGGCCCAATGCGCCCGCGCGCCACGAAGCCGATGCGATCGCCGATCAGCTCGGCATCGATTTGTCGCGCGACGCCTCCTCGGCCTCGGGCGGCGAGCGCCGTCGCGCCGCGATCGTCCGCGCGCTGGCGCAGAACCCCGACGTGCTGCTGCTCGACGAACCGACCAACCATCTCGACATCGCCGCGATCGAATGGCTCGAGCAATGGCTGACGCGGTTCACCGGCGCCTTCGTCGTGATCAGTCATGACCGCACGTTCCTGACTCGCCTGACCCGTCAAACCCTGTGGCTCGACCGTGGGACGATCCGCCGCAGCGAGATCGGCTATGGCGGGTTCGAGGCGTGGACCGAGCAGGTCTATGCCGAGGAGCAGCGCGCCGCCGAGAAGCTCGACGCCAAACTGAAGCTCGAGGAGCATTGGCTGCAGCGCGGGGTCACCGGGCGCCGCCGCCGCAACATGGGGCGGCTCGCCAAGCTCAAGGACATGCGCGCCGAACGCGCCGCGATGCTAGGCCCCCAGGGTGCCGCCGCGCTCGTCACCGGCAGCGACGACGTCAAGACCAAGGTGGTGATCGACGCCAAGCACGCGACCAAGGCGTTCGAAGGCCGCGTCATCATCCGCGACCTCAATTTGCGCATCACGCGCGGCGACCGGATCGGCATCGTCGGCCCCAACGGCGCGGGCAAGACGACGTTGCTCAGGATGCTGACCGGCGAACTCGAGCCCGATAGCGGCGTGGTCAAGCTGGCCAAGACGCTCGATGGCGTCGTGATCGACCAGCAGCGCAAGCTGATGGCGCCGGAGAAGCGCGTGCGCGACGTGCTGGCCGATGGCGGCGACTGGATCGAGGTGCTCGGCGTCAAGAAGCATATCCACGGCTATCTCAAGGACTTCCTGTTCGATCCCAATATGGTCGAAGCGCGGATCGCGACCTTGTCGGGCGGCGAGCGCTCGCGGCTATTGCTGGCGCGCGAATTCGCACGGCGATCCAACCTCTTGGTGCTCGACGAGCCGACCAACGACCTCGACCTCGAGACGCTCGACCTGCTCCAGGAAGTGATCGCGGACTATGAGGGCACGGTACTGATCGTCAGCCACGACCGCGACTTCCTCGACCGCACGGTGACGCTGACGCTCGGTCTCGACGGGTCGGGCACCGTCGACGTCGTCGCGGGCGGCTATGCGGACTGGGACGCCCGGCGCAAGCGGCGGCCGGAAGCGAAGAAGGCGGCGGCGAAACCCGCCGCGACATCGCCGGCCGAGAAGCCCAGGGCGGCCAAGCTCAGCTACAAGGACCAGCGCGACTACGATTTGCTGCCCAAGCGGATCGAAGAGATCGAAGCCGCGATCGCGCGAGACGAAGCGGCACTGGCCGACCCCGCACTCTACGTCAGCGACCCGGCAAAGTTCGCCGCGCTGACCAAAGCGATCGACGCCGCGCGCGCCGAAAAGGATGCCGCCGAGGAACGCTGGCTCGAGCTTGCCGAACAGGTCGAAGCGCTGGGTTGAGAACCCAAATAAGCCTTTGCTCTTTAAGCGATCCATTTCCAAGTTCGTCATCCCCGCGAAAGCGGGGACCCATCTCGGAGAGAAGTCACGCGTGCCACGGCTGTTTGGCAAGCTGGAGCGAGCAGGAGATGGGTCCCCGCTTTCGCGGGGATACGACTGAAATATAAGTCCTCAACCTAGGCTGAAACGCGGCCCTCAGGCAGCTTTTGGCATCCGGGAAGTGAAGGATGCCCGCGTCACCGAGACGGTCAGTCCCGGCCCCGTATCCGAATGCTCGACGCTTGCGCCCAATTGCTTGGACAGCGCCTTGATGATGGTCGTACCCAACCCGGCCTCCGCGGGTATTTTTTGAGGGACGGACCGGCCTACGCCGTTGTCGGAGACGGTAAGCTTCCAGTCGGGCCCCTTGACCTCATAGGTCACCATGATCCGGGCATCGGCCTTGCCGCCGGGAAAGGCATATTTGATCGCGTTGATGACGAGCTCGGTCACGATCAGCCCCAGACTGACCGCGGTAGCCGATTCGATCATTCCCTCATCGGCCATTGCTTCGATAGTGACGGGACTTGCTTCGCCGATCATCGACGCCGCCAGCCCGGCGCACAATTTGGCGAGATAGGTAGCAACGTCGATCTGATCGATGCCGTCGGTGGTGTGGAGATATTGCTGGACCGCAGCCACCGACATCACGCGTTGATGGGCGTCGTGCAAATGGCCCCTGGTCTCCTCCGACAGCACCGCCCGCGCCTTCAACAAGAGGATGCTGGCGATGATCTGGAGGCTGTTGGCGACCCGGTGGCGCATCTCTTCGAGCAGAACCTGCTTCTGGCCGAGCAGATCTTCGGTCTGCGTCAGCAGCGCGCTTTTCTCGCGCTCGATTGCGCGCCGCGCAGTGATGTCGCGGAAAGCCAGCAGGATGGTGATGTTCGGGCTGTCCTGGTAGATGACCTTGCGGGCATTCAGCAGCATGATCCTTCGCCCGACATCGGGAAAATCATGCTCGACCTCGAAATTGTCCATCGCGATGCGATCCGGAATGACCGTCTCGAGCAAATGACGCAGCGCGGGGATATTCCACTGCCCATCCCCCAGATCGAACAGCAGGCGGCCGTCGGTGTGGTGGGCTTCGACCTTGAAGACCTCGTAGAAGGATCGGCTCGCGGTAAGCACGCGAAACTCCTCGTCCAGAATCAGGAACGGCTCGGGAATCGTATTGACGATCGCCAGCGCGAGCACTTGTGCCTCGGCGAGATCGTGAATCGGATCGATGGGAATGCCTCCGCTTGCAGGCGGGAGCACGTTCGTCTCTCGGTTGCCGTTGCCTGCGGGGCGGATGGGCAATGCCGTCCTATACCATCACCCGCCAGCGCGACCTAGGGCATCGTTCGTTTGGTGGCACCGCCGTCGCGCTTGCTTCCTCACCCCCGCGATTAGTCCACAAACCGCAATTTTCGCGGTTTGTGGGATAATGGCTTCGATCCACCTCAGCTGCCTATTTGCTCTGCACCAAATGGCTACCGTCCGGTAGCTGCTCGAACGTCCAATGCTGGCCGGTGAACCGCTGGATCACCTCCGCTGCCGTCCGCGCGTGCTGGCTGGGCTTCACCGTGGTGAAACTCCCGCCGCCGGCAAGTGCGAATGGCAGCAGCAACTGGTCCGCCAGATAGGGACCCGCGAAGGCGTCCGACGCGAGGAATCCCGCCATCCGCTGCGCTGCCGTCTTCGCCAGCGATTCGGCCGATACGCCCAATTTGCCGAACCCGGTCACCACTTCGACCGCGTTCTCGAACACTGCCTCGAGCAACAACGCGTTGCCCGGGCCCTGCTCCTCGGGCAGCTGACGAACCGAGAAGGCGTCCTCTGGCCAGTCGGGCAGCAGCTTGCGTGCAACCTTGATCTCGCGGTCGGCGATGTCGAACGGAAGTCCGGCGAACAACGCGGTGGCCGAGACCGACTTCAACGGACCACGATCGAGACACTCCAGCGCCGACAGCTTGCCGGGCGTGATGTCGATTTCGATCCGCCCGCCGCCGCGAGGGAAGAAGCCATGTCGCGTCAACCGCGCGGACACTTGCGGTCCCATCCGGTTGATGACCGGCAGGAACGCGCGCTCGATGAACTCGAACGGTGGCGCCATCATGTTGTGCGTGCCGCCTTCCAGCGCCAGCCGCGACGGCGCGTCGGCGAGCAACAGCGGCATCAGCACGGTCTGCAGCACCAGGCTGGTGCTGCCCGCCGTACCGACCGCGAAACGATAGTCGCCGGGCACGATGCGACCCGGCGTGAAGGTCAATTCGGACGAGCCGACCGACACGCCCTCGCACACCGCGCCGCCGATCGTGAGCGCAGCCTCGATCGCGGTCACATGCTGACGCATCAGCCCGGGCTTCTCGCGCCCGCCGCGAATGTTCGTGATACGAAACGGCTGGCCCGTGACCAGCGACAGCGCGAGCGCATTGCGCACGACCTGTCCCCCGCCTTCGCCTTCCGATCCGTCGATGATGATCATGGTGTTTCTCTTATGATCGGTGACGCGTGTGGAGGTTTTCCGCGGCCGCTTGCGCGGCCGGTGAAACGGGGCGGCATCGCCCCGCGATGCCGCTTATCCCGTTTCACCCCTTCACGCACACCACCTGCTTCAGCGTGTGGACGACCTCGACCAGGTCCGCCTGCGCGGCCATTACGGCCTCGATCGGCTTGTAGGCCTTGGGCGTCTCGTCGATCACGCCCTCGTCCTTGCGGCACTCGATGCCCGCCGTGTCTGCGATATGCTCGTCGAGCGTCACCAGCTTCTTGGCGGCGGTCCGGCTCATCACCCGACCGGCACCGTGCGAGCAGCTGTCGAACGATTCCGGGTTACCCAGCCCGCGCACGATGAACGACTTGGCGCCCATCGATCCCGGGATGATGCCCATCACGCCCTTGGCCGCGCGAACCGCGCCCTTCCGCGTCACCAGCACATTCTCACCGAAGTGATTCTCGCGCTGGACGTAATTGTGGTGGCAGTTCACCGCCTCCATTTCCGCGTCGAACGGCTTGGCGATCTGGCCCCGCAGCGCGCGGATGACGTTGGTCATCATCATGCGCCGGTTGAGCGCGGCGAAGTCCTGCGCCCAGCCGACCGCCTCGACATAATCGTCGAAATGGTCGGTCCCTTCCGGGAAGTACGCCAGGTCCTCGTCGGGCAGGTTGATATGCCATTTGCGCATGTCCTGCTTGGCCAGTTCGATGAAGAACGTGCCGATGGCATTGCCCACGCCGCGCGATCCCGAATGGAGCATGACCCACACCCGCTGCTCTTCATCGAGGCACAGCTCGATGAAGTGGTTTCCGGTGCCGAGCGTGCCGAGATGCACGAGGTTGTTCGTGTTCTTGAGCCGCGGATGCTTGTCGCAAAGCCGATCGAACCGCTGCGCGAGCGTCGCCCAGGCCTCGACGATCGGCGCCGGCGGGTCACCCCAGGAGCCGTTGTCGCGCTTACCGCGTCCGACCACACGGCCGTGCGGCACCGCCTGTTCGATCGCCGAGCGGATCGCTTCGAGATTGTCCGGAAGGTCGCTCGCGACCAGCGAGGTGCGCGCCGCCATCATGCCGCAGCCGATGTCGACGCCAACCGCCGCCGGAATCACCGCGCCCTTGGTCGGGATCACCGAACCGACGGTCGCGCCGATGCCGACATGGACGTCGGGCATGACCGCGACATGCTTGAACACGAACGGCATCTGCGCCGCGCGCGCGAGTTGCGCTCGCGCGCCGTCTTCGACCGGCACCCCGCGCGTCCACATCTTGATCGGCACGCCGCCCTCGACATGCTGGTAATCGTACGTCGTCTCGGTCATCGCGACCTCCTTCGTTCATCATGGTGCCGGCGACGAGGCGTGGCGAGACATTCTTGCTGAGCTATCCGGTTGCCCGGAGGCGGAATTGAACCACCGACCTCCTGCCTCTCGGCAGGTGCTCTACCTGTAGCCCCACCGGCATTCGCCGACTGAAATTTGGGTGCTGGCGACGAGGTGAGGCGGGACACCCGGATTGCTCCGGGGCGGAATCGAACCGCTCGGCCTTTCGGCCTTTACCGATGTAGTCCCGCCGGCATTCGCCAGCTTGTATCTGCGGTTCCGGCGACGAGAAATGCGAAAGACGGCCCCCTAAGGGACATCGTGACAAGATGTAGTCCTTGCGCGGCATTCGCCGGATTTAGTCGTTCATGGCGACCAGGTGTTTGACAGACGTTCCTGCTCTACCAACTGAGCTACGGGCCCGTGGAAGGCCCGGCGGGATTCGAACCCGCGACCTGGCGATTAACAGTCGATGTAGTCCGTCAGGCATTCGCCATGTTGATCTCGTCCACGGCGACGAGAGTTGGAGGACATTTGTGCTCCACCGACTGAGCTACCCGCTTGCGCGGAGCGGGAATCGAACCCGCGACAACCATGTAGTCCTGCCGGCATTCGCCGTGTTGTTGTTATGGGCCGTGGCGACGAGGAACGGCGAGACGCGGTCCTTAAGCTACGTTCCGGCGGCGGGATTCGAACCCGCATCTCCCATCCGGCCTTGCGGCTTTCCGGGCGCTTTACTCGTCGGACCATCTTGGCGGATGTAGTCCCACCAGCATTCGCCACGACCCGGTTCTTATACCTCCACTTGCTTGATGATCTCGACCCAGTCGCGCGTCTCGCCGGAGACGAACCGCGCGATCGTGTCGAACACGGCGTCGGAGAATCCCCCGACGTTGAGGATGTCCGCCCGGCTCTGTGCCTGCGTGGTCCCGTACGGCTGGATGTCGATGCAGACGAGCCTGGCGTCCGGATTCCGGCGCTTCAGCTTGTGCCACTCCTCCATCGTCGCCGTCGACCCGCGCCGGCTGGCATCGACCCAGGACTCGTTGTCCGAGACGATGACCACCAGATCGACCGCCGCCCGTTCGGCATTGAGCAACGCCAGCGGTGCCGAGACGTTCGTCCCGCCCCCGCCGACCGCCGCCAGCTTCGCCGCATTGACGGCGATACAGGCATTGGCCTCGAGCTTCAGCTTCACGACCCTCTGCTCGAACGGCAGAACGCGCGCGTCCCGGTTGCTCCGCAGCATCGCCGCCGCGACCAACGCCGCGACATCGACGCACCGGACCTTCGACGAAGCACCCTTGCGGTAGCCCGTCGCCGGCGATCCCATCGACCCCGATACGTCAGGGCAGACGACGATCCGGCCCGGCACTTTCGGCACGCCCCGGAGCGACAGCTCCAGCGCTTCCTCCAGCGCCGCCTGGACCTTGAGCGGCACGCTATCGCCGACCTGACCCAGTGCCACCATCAACTGATAGGGCATGGGCCGGACCGCCCGCAGCGCGTCACGGTCGACCAGCCGGGCCGCAACCGCATCGGTAACCCCGTCCACATCGTACGCGCCGTTGCGCGCCAGCGTGTTGAGGTTCATCCGCAGCGCCTGCCACCCGATGCGACCGGCGAGCTCACCCCATTGCGCCGCGGTCAGCGGGCATTGAGTAAGCCACTCGAACGGCACCGGCGGGAGCGGCAACGTGCCGTCCGCCTTCCAGGCCTCGAACGCGACGATTTCGGCGGGCAAAGCCGCGACGTCATAGGGACGCCCGATCTGCCAGCCATAAAACGCCTTGCGCGCGGCATCGGCCGGCTTGGGGTGAACCATCCGGACGATGTCGGCGAGGCTCGGGGCACTGCCCGTCGCCGCCGCCATCAATTGCGGCATCGTCGCCTGCTCCAACCAAAGCTGAACCAGCCGCTTCGGCCGCGTGCCGAGCGACGTCCGCCCGACCTGCCCGGAACGCATGATCTGCACGAAATTGCGCAGCATCCGCCCGTTGTGGATCACACGGTTGAACACCGCGACCGACAAATCGGGATCGGCGACCGTGAGATACGCCGCCAGCAAGGCCGGCATGTCCTTCATGGCACCCGACGTGCGAGCATAGATCGCGGCCTGCGCCACGAAATACGGATCGACTGCCTTGGCCGCCTTCAGCACGTCGGCGAGTTGCGTTTCCGCCACACCGTAGAAATTGTCCGCCAGCGTGCCGGTCGCGGCCAGCTGCGCGAGCTTGGCTTCCGGCCCATAGGCAAAGGCCGGCGCTCCCTCGCGATTCATCGCGTCGGAGCGCGGCAAAAACTTCGCGACCGCCGATGCGAAAAGTCCCTTGTTGGCCATCGTCCAACTCCTTCATTTGGTCAGGGCGGCAGGATTTGAACCTGCGACCCCCGGCTTCCAAAGCCGGTGCTCTGCGCAGCCTGAGCTACACCCTGTGAAATCCCTTTGGGGCGGCCGGCCTATTCCGGCCGCCCCCGTCTGCTTCCGCTACCGAGAAGGCCGAAATATCGCCTCGCTCGATGCCAGCTACACAGCAGGAGGCGTGCCAGTTGCACGGGTATCGCGCCGAAAATCTCACAAGATGCTGATTATAATACAATAAATTGGCAGTGCGCATGAACCACCCTCCAACGCCCCAAGGTCACCGCTCCGCATTTTGTGATCGAAATTGATAAGGATTTATCCTACAGGATAATCATGAAGCCGCTTACCGTCATCGGATTCCTGGGCTCGACCCTGGATGCCAGCAAGTTCGGGCCATCGCGCTGGAGCAAATGGCGGCCGAGCGTCGGCCTGACGATGCACGAAGATTTGCGCGTCGACCGCTTCATCCTGATCCACGGCAGCGCGCATCGCAGGCTCGCCGAATATGTCGCGGAGGACATTGCGTCGGTGTCACCCGAGACGAATGTCGAGATGCGCCTGATCGACTTCCGTGATCCCTGGGATTTCGAGGAAGTGTTCGGAAAGCTGCTCGACTTCGCCCGCGCCGAGCCCTTCGATCCCGAGGCCGAAGACTATCTGGTGCATATCACCACCGGTACGCACGTCGCGCAGATCTGCCTCTTCCTGCTGACCGAAGCGCGCTATCTGCCGGGTCGACTGCTGCAGACGCAGCCGGAGCGCGGTTCGCCAAATCCAGCGGGGACCTGGAATACGATCGACCTCGACCTGTCGCGCTACGACAGTATCGCCACGCGCTTTGCCGTCGCCAGCGTCGAAAGCGCGTCATTCCTCAAATCGGGCATCGACACGCACAATGCCGCCTTCAACCGCATGATCGATGAGATCGAGCGGGTCGCGCTACGCTCGAAAGCGCCCATCCTGCTGATGGGACCGACTGGAGCCGGCAAGAGCCTGCTGGCGCGGCGCGTCTACGAGCTCAAGAAACTGAAGCACCAGATTGCCGGCCCGTTCGTCGAGGTGAACTGCGCGACGCTGAAAGGCGATGGCGCGATGTCGGCGCTGTTCGGGCACCGCAAAGGCGCGTTTACCGGCGCGGTCGCCGACCGCCCCGGCCTGCTGCGCGCCGCCGACAAGGGCATGCTGTTCCTCGATGAAATCGGCGAACTCGGACTCGACGAGCAGGCGATGATCCTGCGCGCGATCGAGGACAAATGCTTCCTGCCGGTCGGCGCTGACAAGGAATCGTCATCCGAGTTTCAACTGATCGCCGGTACCAATCGCGATCTGGGCGTAGCCGTGGCAGGCGGGGCGTTTCGCGACGACCTCTATGCGCGCCTGAACCTCTGGACCTTCACCCTCCCCGGCCTGGCCGACCGACGCGAGGATATCGCGCCCAATCTCGATTATGAGCTCGATCGCTTTGCCGAGCGCGAAGGCGAGCGCGCCAGCTTCAACAAGGAAGCCCGTCAGCGCTACCTCACCTTCGCGACCGCACCCGACGCCCGCTGGCCCGGCAATTTTCGCGACCTGGCGGCAAGCGTCACGCGCATGGCCACGCTGTCGCCCAAGGGACGGATCGACCTGGACTGCGTCGAGGCGGAGATCGTGAGGCTCAAGCGGCTATGGTCGGGCCAGACCGACGATGGCCTTGGCATTTTAGCCGGCGTGCTCGATGCCGATGCGTTGAGTGCGGTCGATCCGTTCGACCGCGTCCAACTGGCCGAGACGATCCGCGTTTGCCGCACAAGCCGCTCGCTGTCCGAAGCCGGCCGCACCCTGTTCGCAGCGTCGCGCGCTCGCCGCAGTTCGGCCAACGACGCGGATCGGCTGCGCAAATATCTCGCCCGGTTCGGATTGGACTGGGTGACGGTTTCGGGGATTTAGCGGCCGGCAAGCGGGGTCATTCGCACCGCAAATACCGTTGACCGCCGTCCGGCGAGTGTGGCACTGGCCACCCCGCTGAACATCCAACGGCACGAAGCACGGCAAAACACGTGCGGTCATGCAGCCAAATGTTCCGATGCGGGTGTAGCTCAATGGCAGAGCAGAAGCTTCCCAAGCTTACGACGAGGGTTCGATTCCCTTCACCCGCTCCACCGGAAACCATTCGCACTAAGGCGTGAGCACTGCCCTCCGAAGGCAGCGGCCACAGGTTCCAATCCTGTCGGGTGCGTCACGATTTCAACGACTTAACAGCTTGCACGAGGCGCAGTACGGAAAACATCCTCGGACAATCATGGGCGTTGCGGCGGGCCAACGTCGCGACCAGCCTAATTGAGACCTGACCCAGCGCGAATCGCCCGCTAGGAGTGTTGGCTTCCGACAAAGGAAGCTCAGGTTCTCAGATAACGATCTGATTTTACGTAAAAATATTCCAACCAACCGCTGGTTACCCCGCGTTTTTCCCACCACTTGGTCAAAGATTTATTGGAGCGGAGTGGCACTGCTTGCGACCGCGATGCGCCCCAATCTCAGGCGTTCAGCTATCCAACTCACTCTCCCACAAGCGGACATTTGATCCCCAGTCGGCGAGGCCTTCACTTAGCGAATTTACTGAAGCGACTAGCGCGAAGGGCCGGTGGAGCGCCGCCACATTGGGACCTCTTACAAAGGAAGCTGTGAGGCGCATCTCTATCAGTGCGCGACGTGTGGTTGGAAGACGTCGAGTCGGTCGGGTTCGACGGCGTTGGAGGCCTTCGCAAACAAGCGCGCGATCGCCATCTGGAGCGTGCCGCATTTCGATCAAAACGCAGCACGCTCCAGGCCCGAGGCAGCCCGACGGCCCATGGGCCGACGCGCTCCCGATGTCCGCTGCGCCAGTACCGTCGGCTAGAAATTCACCGTCGCGCCGATGAAGATGGTCCGCCCGAGCGGATCGTATACGCCGGGATAGGTATTGCCGTTGCCGAACGCCGACAAGATACCCGCGGCGATGGCTGGCGGATCCTTGTCGAGCAGATTGTTCACCCCCGCGCGGAACTTGAAGGCTTTGGTGACAGGCACCGTCGCGGCGAGATCGAAGTAACTATACGCGCCGATCCGGTTGTTCACGACACTGGGCGCTCCAAAGGGGGACAATTTGGTCGAGCCGAGATACCGCCAGGACAATGACAGCGTCGTGCCCTGCTCCAGGACCCAGGTCGTTCGCATGACATGGCGCCATTCCGGCGAAGGCTGGCCGCAGGTGTAACCATACAGTCCCTTGCATTCGGTCGTGCCTTGGCCGGGCAGCGGTTCGGCGGTCTGGTTGATCAGATAGGTACCGACCAGATTGAGATTGAGCTTGCCGAGGCTTCCGAGGCCGAGCGTATAGTCGGCGGTGACGTCGATCCCCGATGTCTTGAGGAAGCCGGTGTTGAGCGTGGTGGAGACGATATAGCCGTCGGTTCCGAAGATCGCGCCGCTGCGGGGGTCGCGGTGGAACAAGCCGCAGAAGAACGGATCGCTCGTCTCCACGCACTTCTCGATGATCAGCGAGGGGTCGATCGAACCGATATAGCCATTTACCTTGATGTGGTAATAATCGACCGACAGCGAGAAATTCGGGACCTGCCTGGGCGTCAGCACCAGGCCGACGGTATAGGTGTCGCCGATCTCCGGCTTCAACGCGAGATTGCCTCCGCCAAGCGCCGAGCAGGTGTCGGCCGGACAGGCGATGACATGACCATATTGAGCGGCCGACACGCCGGTTATAGCGCAGGCTGTCGCGCTGGCGTCGGGCGTAGCACCCGAGCATGGATCTTGCGCCGCGACATTGCCGACCTGCTGCGAGGCGAACAGTTCACCGATATTGGGCGCGCGGATCGCGTGGTTATAGCTTGCGCGCAGGCGCAGCATGTCGACCGGGCGCCAGGCCAGTTCGCCCTTATAGGTGAAGACGTTGAAGCTCGACTCGAAACCCGTCGACTGCTGCGAATTCTTGTAACGCGAATAGCGGAGCGCGCCGTTGACCGTAAGTTCGCGGAAGAACGGCTTGTCCTCCAGGATCGGGACCTCGATCTCGCCATAGCCTTCGATCACGCGGATGCGACCGTCCGCGTCGGTGGTGCCGCCTTGCTTCGCGATAGCGTCGCCGGTGAAGGTGAGCGTCTCGAGCCTGTGCTCTGCACCAAGCACCAGCGAGATGCCCCGCGATGCCCAGGGGCTGGTGATGCCATATTGGCCGAGATCGCCGGTGATGGTGCCCGAGAACACCGTCTGCCGGTTACGGCCCGCCGTGTTGCTGGGGCTGAACAGATAGGTCGCCTGGTCGGCGGTCACCCCATTGGCCTGAAACACATTGGCAGGGATGCAGGACGGATCGGAGCCGTCCACGACAGATCGGCAGGTGGGCGTGCCATTGACCGTTACCACGTCAAGCGCCCGCTGCGCTTTCACATTGTCGACGTTATTGAGATAGGTCTCGTCGAAATTCACTCGCGAATGCAGGTAGTTGAGGTCGTAGGTTAGACCCCTAGCGATCTCGCCGCGAAGGCCGGCGGTCCAGCGATAATCCTCGTGCCGGAGATTGTCGCGGCGCGGCGCGATCGCCAGGCGATAGCCGATCAGCGTGGGCTGCAGGGTGGCGGTTCCGGCATCGGCGCCGCACAAGGCAGTGGCCTGGCTCGTGCCCAATAGCGGACTGTTGCAGGGTACGTTGAACGTGGTCCCGAGGAACAGCGCGGAAGGCGCGGCCTGCGAAAAGGTGTGGTCCCGCATGTACATGAAGCTGCCATAGGCCTCGGCGGCGGGACTGAACTTGAACTTGGCGAAGCCGCCGGCGGTGACGCGGTTGTCGGAACGCTGGAAATAGTTCGTGGGAGCGTAATTATACGCGAAGCTCTGATCATAGGGCACCCAGTTCCGGCTTCCTTCCTTCACGTTGGTGAAGGTGATGCCTTGATTGGGGCCCGCGAGCGGAACGAATGTGCCATAGGGCGTGTTGCTGGATCCGCCGCACACCAAAGCGGTCCCGGCGTCGTCGGCCGGCTGCAGCGCACACGCCGACACGTCGCGGCTCGATTGCAGGGCTGGGTCGAAGTGCCGGTAGCCGGCATACACCGTGATGTTGCCGCGATCGCCCGCAAAATTCTTGCCGAACGCGATGTTGAGGTCCTGCTTGGTGCCATCGTTGACGGTTCGGGGCGCCAGGTCGAAACCGCGGCTGCGCATGATCGAGCGCACATCGTCATTACCGTTGCCGTGCTGGGCAAGGCTGACCTGCGCATCGGCGCGCAAGCCGTTGAGATTGTCCTTGATGATGAAGTTGACCACGCCGGATAGCGCATCCGAACCATAGACCGCTGACGCGCCGCCCGAGACGATATCGATGCGCTCAACCAGCGCGCTCGGCACGAAATTCAGGTCGACTGCCTGTTGCGGCAACAGGCGCCGACCGTTGAGCAGGACCAGCACTCGGCTCGAGCCCAGGTCGCGCAGATTGATGTTCGACGTGCCGTCCGATCCGTTCGACACGTTCTCGTTCGCGTCCGCGGTGAACTGCGGCAGGCGGTTCAGCACACTCTCAACCGTCGTGGCGCCCTGATATTGGATTTCGTCGCGGCCGACGATGGTGAGAGGGCTATTGCTCTGAAGGTCTGAGCGGCGGATGCGTGTGCCGGTTATGAGAATCTCGCCGCCCTCCTGTTCGGGCGGCGCGGCGGAGTCCGTCGAAGGGGTAGCCGCGACCTGAGCCATTGCGCTCGTCGACAGCAACGCCGCCACCAAGGCGGCGGAAGCCGCCGCAAATTTCCCCTTTGCCACGCCCATCCTCCTGATTGCCTGCTGTGCAGATCAGTATGACGAATGGCATCGTGGGTCAATTATTTTATACGATATCCGGTATACCGTTGTTTTTGCCAGCCGATGTGCTCGATCTGGCAAGGAAGCCGGAGCGATTTCGCGTTGCCCTGAACATTATACTATATACTATCAAGCGATGAGATCAGAAAAAGGTGCTCAGCAAGCGCTGAGGTTGTCTGTCGTCAACCGCAGGTTGATGGTGTCCGCTGAGAGGGCCGTCTCCTTTGCGCCTGGCGCGCGCGCGGCCGATCTGTGGCGAACAGGCGCGCCACCAAGGACGCGTACCGTGAGCTGCCGATAATGGTCGGCCCAGATCTGAGTGATCCGCCCAGGGCTGATGCGTTTGCGGTCGTCGATAACGGCACGAGAGGCGGAACCTTTCTCGGCCATCCGCTCGGGCTTTTCCTCTTATTTTTCCTCGAGATGTGGGAGCGCTTTTCCTATTACGGCATGCGCGCGATCCTGATCTTTTACCTCACCAAGCACTTCCTGTTCGCCAAAGATCATTCCTATGCCGTGTATGGCGCCTACACCTCGCTGGTCTATATTACGCCGGTTATCGGCGGGTATTTGGCCGATCGCTATCTTGGCGCGCGCAAGGCGGTGATCGCCGGTGGCATCTTTATCGTCATCGGCCACCTGCTGATCGCGGGGTTCGAAGGGCGGGTCGGTGAGCAGGGCCCGTATCTCAACGGCTTCTACTTTGGATTGGCGGCGATCGTGGTCGGCACCGGCTTTCTCAAAGCCAATGTCTCGGTGCTGGTCGGACAACTCTATGCCCGCGACGATATCCGCCGCGATTCCGCCTTCTCGATCTTCTATATGGGGATCAATACCGGCGCCTGGCTCGGCCCGATCTTCATCGGCATTCTCGGCGAGACGGTCGGCTGGTCCTATGGTTTTGGCGCCGCGGGCGTCGGCATGCTGCTCGGACTCGTCGTGTTCGTGCTGTTCCGGAAAGCCCTGCACGGCGCCGGTCCGCCGCCTTCGGCTCAACGGCTGGCCGCACCCGCATTCGCCGGACTATCGCGAGAGTCGCTGATCTATATCGGGGCAATTGGCGCTACCGGCGTGTCATGGTGGTTGATCCGTTCGCAGGACACTGTCGGCCTGCTGTTGATCGGGTTTTCGGTGCTGACGGTGAGCTACATCGTCTACCGATCGGTCTGGACTCTCTCGCCGGTCGATCGCGACCGGATCTTCGCGGCGCTCTTCCTGGTGGCGCTCAGTCCGCTGTTCTGGGCGCTGTTCGAGCAGACCGGATCGTCGCTCAACATATTCACGGACGAGCGTGTCGACCGCGTGATTTTCGGCTGGGAGGTCCCGGCATCGGTGTTCCTGTCGATCAACTCGGCCTTTATCATTCTGCTCGCGCCGGTCTTCGCCTGGGCCTGGAACTGGCTCGCCAAGCGGCGGCTCGAACCGAACGTGCCGTTGAAGTTTGGCCTCGGCCTGGTCCTGGTCGGGTTGGGATTCCTCGTGCTTGTCGCCGGTGCGGCCGGCGGCGGTGCGCTGACACCCGCGGTCTTCATCGTCCTGCTCTATCTGTTCCATTCAATGGCTGAGCTGTGCTTCTCCCCGATCGGCCTGTCGTCGATGACCCGGCTGCCGATCGCCAGCATGACCGGCTTGATCATGGGCACGTGGTTTCTTTCGACCGCCGCCGGCAATTTCATTGCCGCCTTGATCGCGCAAGCCACCGGCGGCGCCGGCGGCGGGCCGGACACAATCTTGCACGTCTATGCCAATATCGCCTGGTTCTCGATGGCCGTGGGCGTCGCGGTGATGGCGCTTAGCCCGTTCGTGATCCGCCTGATGCACCTGGAGACGATCGGCGATTCGTGACGGGTATCGAGGGGGCTCCGCCAACCTGCGGGGGACAATTTTCGTCTGCCGCATGCGTCTCGAATTCTGCTTTTCCGTTCCACTTAAAATGTCAGACAAGTAACTTGTATACTTTATATTGTATGTCATATAATGCCTGGCTGGAAGCACGGCGGAGCGCCTTTGCTAAAGTTGGGGGTGGATTTGGCGATGAAGACGAAGGTCGTTTTAAGCCTTGCAAGCTGCGCATCAGCGCTGCTCGCCACGAGCGTTCCTGGCACTGCGTCGGCGACGCCGTTGACCGCAGGCACGCAGACCGCGGCGTCGGCAGAGCCGGTCAGTAAAGCCGATCGCGCCGCGGCCCGGCGCAAGGCGCGCGCGGAACGCGCGGCTGCGCGGCGGCGGGACAAGGCCGTCAAGCAGGCGGCCGCGACTGGTGCCGACACCGTCACCTACGTGGGCGCGGAAGGCAACGATATCGTCGTGGTCGGCTTGCGGGGCAGCCTGAAGTCTGCCCGCGATCGCAAGCGCAATTCCAAACAGATCGTCGATTCGGTGGACGCGGAGGATGTCGGCAAGCTGCCGGACAACAACGTGCCGGAGGCGCTTGCGCGCGTGTCGGGCGTGCAGATCGACCGCTCGCATGGCGAAGGCACCGGCGTCACCATTCGCGGCCTGAGCGACGTGCAGACGACGATCAATGGCAATGAGGCATCGAGCGCCGGCTCGCGCTCGCTCAATCTCGCCGATATCCCCGCCGAGTTGCTCAAGTCGGTGCAGGTCTACAAGACCCGCAGTGCGGACCAAGTCGAAGGAGGTATCGCCGGTACGGTCAACGTCGAATTGCGCCGTCCGCTCGATCTGAAAAAGGGCCTGACGATCGCCGGCAGTTTCCGCGAGACCTTCTCGGATCTCGGCGACACCAAGAGCCCCTATGCCAGCCTGCTGCTCGCCGAGCGTTTCGACACCCCGATCGGCGAGATGGGCTTCCTGCTCAACGGCTCATACACCAAGAATAATTATTTCGAGAATTACATCGTCAGCGAATCGCCGCAGCAGATCGGCTTCTTCACTGGCAGCCAGTCCAACGCGCAGTTGCCCGTTGCGCTGCAGGACACGATCATTCCCTATGCCATCAATTATGGCGTTGAATCGGGATCGATCAAGCGCCCGTCGCTTAATGCTTCTTGGCAGTGGCGCGCGAACGAGCATCTCGATTTCGTCCTCGAAGGATCGTATCTCGGCGTTCGCTCGAACGACGAGCGCAACAATCTCCGCATTCAGACCAATAGCGATCAAGGTTCCTATAGTAACCTCGTCGTCAACCCAGATGGAACAATCCGTTCGGTGACGATCACGAATAACGGCCCCGAGGGTGTCCAAGGTGGCCCGCTCAACATCTATCAAAAGACCAAGAGCGACACTTACAACGCCAATTTCGAGACGCACTGGCATTCGGACAAGGTTCAGATCAATTTTGGGACTCAGTATAACTGGTCAAATCTGCACCAATATTTTGACCAAAGTCAGTACCGCCTTACGGGCGGCAACGTGATCAATGTCGACTTCAATTCGCCCAACGTCCCCGGCGGCGGCCCCTTCGTCACTTACCCGAATACCGACATCGGAAATCCGGCCAATTACAAGCTGTACCAGATCCACGATGAACGCGGCACCAACAACGACACGATGTTCGCGACCAACCTCGACTTCACCGTCCAGACCAGCGCGACGGGCCTGTTGCGATCGGTGCAGTTCGGTGCGCGCTTCACCAAGCACACCATCGCACGCGATTACGGCTATCGCGATGCCTTCTACTTCAATACGGCCGCCGCGCCGACGATGAACGCGGTGGGCAGTGCGACCGGCATCAGCGTCGCTGCGACGACGCCGGATATCTCGGGCGCGCCGACCTGGTACCATCTCGGCGGTGCCAGCTTGTTCGACAATTTCACCGCGATGCGGAACTACCTCATTGGCAACGGCGCCGATCTCACCGGGCGCGATTGGACGCTGTCCGAGCCCGCGACCACCGACCCGGGCGAAAGCTTCAAGGAGCATGAGCGAACCTTCGCTGGTTATGGCCAGCTCAACTACGGCTTCAATGCGCCCTTCCCGGTAGATGGCACGATCGGCCTGCGCTACGTCAACACCTGGGGTACGGCGGTAAGCTCGCGCTACGCATGGAAGGCTTTCCTGCCCGACGGCACGCCCGATTATGGTCAGGGCGTGGCCTTCATCCCGACCGGCAGCAAGGTGAATTACGTCGACCTGTTGCCCAGTGCGACGGCGATCCTGCACTTCACGCCGAAGCTCCAGTTGCGCCTTTCCTATACCCACAACGTCGAGCGCCCGGACTTTTACAGCATGCGCTCGGCCGTCAACATCCTCGATGCGACGACGGCGGGCCGGGTCTATGCCGGCAATCCGAATCTGAAGCCGACCCAGGAAAACAATTATGATGCCTCGCTCGAATATTACTGGGGCAGTGGCAATATGGCCTCGCTGGGCACGTTCCTGAAGAACCAGACCGGGTTCATTTATTATACCGAGATACGCGAGGCAGTTGTCGGCTTGGCCCCCAATCCCAGAGCTGCCGACGGCCTGTATATTGTCGGCAAGCCGCGCAACGCCGGGCCGGGCAAGATCTTCGGTTTCGAGGCGCAGGTGAACACGTTCTTCGACTTCCTGCCCGGTTTCGCGAAGCATTTCGGCATCAGTGCGAACTTCACCTATATCCCGAAAGCGTCGCTCCAGCTCGCCTACGCGGATGCGGCTGCGGATACCCAAGGGCTGTATGACGCACCCTATACGTCCAAATATTCCGGCAATCTGGCGCTTCTTTATGACACGCCGGTATTCAGCGCCCGCATCGCCTACAATTATCGTTCGAAGTACAAGACCGGCATCGATTATGTGAACCCGGGATATTCGATCTACACCCGGTCGACGTCCCGGCTCGACGCGGCCATAAACTATACGCCGTTCAAGTTCGTGACCTTCAGCGTCGAAGCCACCAACCTGTTGCACGATAACGCCGCCTCCTATTTTGGAGCGTACGACGCGCTTCCAGTGGGTGTCCGCGTCCAGGCACGGACGATCCAGACCAGCGCGCGTTTCAGGTTCTGATGACTCGCCGGTAGCTGTTCGGGCATTTGGGAGGGGCTGCGACAGACGTCGCAGCCCCTCCTTGGATGTGGCGTCGGAGCTACGGGCCCGGGTTCGGCGCCGCGGTGTCGCAGTCCGGCTCACGAAAGCCGAAGACGTCGCGATAGACCTGCCGGACATGTTCGAGGTGCCGCGCGGCCAATTCGGCCGGCGCGAGTTGCGTGTCGTTTCCTGTTCAGCGGAACGCGAAACGCGCGCGCTGATACTGGACTGGCACTATTGTCGGCGAGAGGGCCACGGCCAATTGCCCGGCGACGCAGGCTGGCGCGGCGCTGGCTGGGGCGTCAGCGCGGCGTCAAGACGACGGTGGTTGGCACGGCCGACAGCGTAATCGTGCGGGCACCGCGCTCTTCGGTTCCAGCCGTGGTGGCGTAGTGCCGCCCGGCCTTGGTAGTGGTCTCGACGAACAATCGAGCCGCAGGCGTCGCGGCATTGGCCGGGTCGAGCGTCAGCGTGATCGTGCCGGTCGTCGGAGCATAGACGGCATTGGCGATCTTGCCGGCCTCGAGCGTGATCCACGTACCCGTCGGCGCCACGAACAGCCGCGTGCGCGCGCCATCCCTGGGCACGACGCTGACAGAATCGCGAGCCTTGGTCAGGTTCCCGCCATACGAGACCCAGCCGAAGGTGGGATCGTCGATCAGATAGGTCGCCGCGGCATAGGCATGGCCGAAGAATCCCATGCCATAGTCGCCGGTATAAGGGTCCCATGCCATGCGGTCCGGCCAGGAATGGAACGCGGCCGAACCGAAGCCGTCGCGATCGATATTGGTGATCCCCCCCATCATGCCACCATAGGCGACGCGCAATAGATGCGTGTCGGCCGGATTGGCGCGATAGGCGTCGAACAACGGCACGGCGTTGAGCGTGGAGCCATAATGGTGGATCTGCCGTTCGATCCGCGGAAATTTGCCCCCGTAGAGGAAATCCCAATAGCGGCGGGCATTGCCGTTATAGCCCCAGCTCGGAATGGTGGGATCGTAGCCGAGGATCGCCTCGCGCGTCGTGTCAGCCTGTGGCTGGTATCCGAAATAGCGCATCCAGGCGTACACTTCGGGCTGGCCGGTAGAGTCCCACGCCATCTCGCTGCCGAACGGATATTGCAGCGTCTTCCAATGGTCGGCGCGGCCCTTCATCAAGGTTTCCATATTGGCGGCTTCGGCGGTCAACCCCTCGCGCTTGAGATCCTTGAGGATGTCGACGAACACGTCGCCCTCCATCAGCCCGAACTGCGTGTAATAAGGCGCATCGCGCATCATCGCGGTGACGGTGCCGTAGGCGTGCTCGAGATACCAGCGCCAGTCGTGCCGCGTCACCAGCCCGGCATGGTTGCGCGCGAGGCGGTAAAGCACCCAATGCCCGATCGCGACATGCGGGTAATTATAGGCCCGGCCGAGATCGTCGGCATCCTTGTGCGACCACGATGTCCAGTTGCGCCAATTCTCGGCCGGGTCGTAATAGCCGGGATGCTCCTTGGGGTCGTAGTAGAAGATGCTCTTCTTGACCGCGCCGGCATGCTCGCCGCTGGCCACCTGCAGCTTGCCGACGACGGTTTCGTCAACCAGCTGCTCGAGTTTGCCGACCTCGGCCGCGTCAGGATTGTCGAGTTGCTTCATCATCGCCGCAACCCAGCTGCCGGCGCCGCCTTCGTCGCTCATCCCCGCGATCCACACGCGCGGTTCCTGGGCGAGGATCTTGCTGGCCTCGCGGTCGTAGGACAGGATTGCGGGGGCGCGGCGGAACGGATCAGCCTTGTCGTCGAACCATTGCCTGGTCGTGGTGAAACGACCGATATCGGCCATCGCCTGCTCGAGCGGCTTGGTGATGTAGTAACTCACCGTCTGCACATTGCCGTCGGCATAGGTGATGCTCAGCCGCGCTTGGCCCCAGCCATGCGCCTGGATATCGTAGCGCGCCCAGCCTTTGGCCGATGCGGTTGGCGTCGCGACCAGGGCGCCTTGCGGATAGGATTCGATCTTGGCAACCGCGCTGGCATATTTCAGGAACAGCGACGCGCGCAGATCGGTCGGTATGACATAGCCTGGAATGCCGACCGCGACCGGTCGGCGCTGCGCCGCAAGCGTGCCCTCGATCGCCCGAATAGTGGGCGATTGCACGAAGCGGACGCCGACCTCATGCCGCTCGCCCGGCGCCAGCATGATGCTGGTCGGCACATTCCATTGTGTGCCGGCCTTGCTCCATTCCTTGTCCGCATAGCCCTTTGACGCGACGGTCCAGTCGTAAAAGCCTTCCGACGTCTGGCTACGGGGACTTTTCTCGGTGAAGGTCGTGTCCTTGGGGACGCCGCGGTCCCATGGCAGCGGGACATAGGCCTCCAGCGGGCTGCGGCCCTCGGGCAGGACGAGCAAAGCGGGGCCCTTGCCGCTCAGTCGCGTGACCTGCAGATAACCGGCGTCGCGCCCGATATACGGATCGACAAAGCTCGCCTCGGCATGCGCCTGTTCGAGCGTGCGGTCGTCGATGATGTTGTCGAACACCATCGGCATGCCGAGCACACCGATCTCGACAGGTGCGTCTGACGTGTTGACCAGCGTGAAGCGCAGTGCCGGGGCTCCACGGACGTTTACCCAGCGGCGCTCGATCCGCAGCGGGATGTCGCTCCCCATCGACGCGGTGATATCCGCCGCGGCCACGGTCATGCCGCCGGTCGGCAGCGGCTTGATCGGGGCGCGATGGTGTGCCGAAGCGAAGTCGCGCCATTGGCCGCCGGCCATACGGAGCCGGATATCGATGTCGCCGACATGGTTGAAGCCGTCGCCCTGGCGCTCGGCCTCGCGCTTGCCGGGGACGAAGTCGAACGCCGGATCGGCAAGCGGCGACAGGCCGGCGAGAGTCTGTGTGTCTCGGCGTAGGATAAGCTGCAGGGTGCCTATCCGCAGCGTTGTCGTCGCGATCGGCGGATAGACCGGTTTGGTCGGCTTGCCGTCCTGGGCCAAGGCGGCGAGCGGCAGCGTCGCCACCAGCGCCAGCAGCGAAACACGCGACATTGGGAAACGAGTCATCGGAGGTCTCACTGATTGGCTGCGGCGGCCAGCGCTGCTGGCTTGGCGGTCTGGTCTTCGAATTCGGCGCTGGCCGGCGGAGCTTCGTCGAGCAGGTTGCGGACGAAATAATCGCGGAATTTGCGCCAGAAGAAGGGCTGGGCAACGCGGTGCGTGGTGTTGGGCAGCACTGCCATGTCGAAACTACGATGCGCCTGGATCAGCGCGGCGCCGAGGCGGAAGCTTTCGGTGATCGGCACGTTATCGTCGATATCGCCATGGATCAGCAGCAACTTGCCCCGCAAATTGGCCGCGACGGAGATGTTCGAATTGCGATCCCACACGGCGGGGTCCGGATTGCCCATCGTCACTTCGGGCCACCATGCCTTGTCGAGCCGCAAGTCGTGATTGCCGGATGACGCGACCGCGACCTTGAAGAAATTCGGGCGGCGCAGGATGAAGCGCGCCGCGTCATAGCCGCCGGCCGATCCGCCATAGACGCCGGCCCGGCTGATATCGATATAGGAGTAGCGCGCCGCCATTTGCCGGATCATCGCGATATGATCGTCCAGACCGACTTCGCCGAGATTCCGGTAGGCGGGCAGGCGGAAGGCCTGGCCGCGCTGCGACGTGCCGGTCGCGTCGATCACCACGACGATCGCACCGATCTGCGCTACGCTGGCCGGACCATTCGTCAGCGCGTCGCCAAAGGCGCTGGGGACGACGTGCATCGTCGGGCCGGTGTAGACATTATCGATCACCGGATAGCGTCGGGTCGGGTCGAAGTTCGCCGGGCGATAGATCATCGCATAGAGTGGTGTCTTGCCGTCCGCCGCGAGGCCCTTGAACGGCTCGGGCATGGTGAACCCGCTCGCGATCAGCGCCGAGGCGTCGGCATGGCCGAGCTCGTACACGATATGCCCGTCGCTGGTGTCGCGTACCACGGTGCGCGTCGGCACTGTCGGGCTCGACATCGCGTCGATCGCGAAGCGGCCGTCCTCTGACACGTGCACATCGTGTTCGAGCGGTTCGGGCGTCAGCAGGATCGGCCGCGTGCCATCGAGGTTCACGCGGTACAGCGCGTGATAATAGGGATTGCGATCGGCTTCGCGGCCGACCCCGGTGAGCAGTATCGAGCGGTGTTCGGCATCGACATGCTCGATCGCCGTCACTTCCCAATTGCCCCGGGTCAGCGGCAGGCCGCCATTGGGATCGTCGGGCCGCACCAGATAGAGCTGCGCCCAACCCGAGCGCTCCGACACGTCGAGTTCGCCGCCGAGTTCGGGGGCGGGCTGCAGGAAGCTCGAGGTTACCGTGACGATCGGCTTCGTCGCCTCCCGCGCGGTGACGGTCGAGGCGCCGGTGACAGGGTCGGAAGAATAGACGACGAGCTGGCCATAGCCGCGCTCGATCCACATCGAGCGCACCTTGCCCGCCGACCAACCCATGTCGGGGTCGGCCGGGTAGAGCAAGGATTCGCTCGGTACCTGCAGCGGCACAATCTTCGCCCTGCGATGCTTGAGCGCAGCCTCGACGTCGATCACGAGGCGGCTCGCCTGCGGCAGCTTCGATGCGCCCGCGAGCGGATAGACGTACGAGAAACTGCGCGGATAGAAGGCGTCCGGCGGAGTCTCCTGCGTCATGGTCAGCCGCTGAACCCCGGTCGTGTCGAGCCGCCAGGTGAGGATGCGCTTGCTGTCGGGCGACCAGCGGATCGACACCGGGAGCACAGGGTCTTCGGTACCCTGTTTGAGGATATCCGACAGCTCCGCGATGCCGCGGCCATAGGGCCTGTCGCGCGTGCCGTCGGTGGTTAGCGCGACCTTGCGGCCGGTCTTCAGGTCGATCGCCACGAGGTTATGGTTCTCGGCGACGATGCGGAAGCGACCATCGGGTGAAGTGGCGTCGTCGCCCTTGGGCGAACCTTTCGCCGCTTGGGCCAGAGTGCCGTCGCTCTTGAGCATCCAGCGCTTGTCGAACGCGCCGAAGCTCAGCGTGCCGGCCGCGACGTCATATTCGGGGTCTTCGAGGTGGAGCTCGGCCGGGACGACCGGCTTGCCGGCCGCGCTGGACAGGAGGCCGGCCAACGCCGCCTCGGCAATGACAGGGCGCGCCTGCCGCGTCGCCAAGTCGAGAAAGAGGATCTCGCGCTTGTCGGCGGCGCCGCGCCGGAAGAGGATGCCATTACCATTGTCGATGAAGCTGGCGTCGAGATTCTGGTCGACGATCAGCGCACGCATCCCGGCACCGAGATAGCGGTCGGCAAGCTTGTAGCGCTGTTCGACGGTGGGCGCGGTACCGGTCGGGCCGGCCAACGCCGCAGCGGGAATCATTGCGCAGGCCACGCCCAGCAGGAGTGCCGCGCGGGCTCTTCCGGGGGCGGTCTGATGAACGGGCGGCATGACACGAGACGGCACGGCAATCCCCCTTTCGCCAATGTCTACAGCAGGCGGCCCTTCGCGCGTCAACAAATATTATACAGTATATGATCATCCCATGATCCATAACGCAGCCATGCCCGAGGAGCGGGCTGCCTTATGGGCGCACAACATCACGCGTGGAGGCATGCCAAATCAAAAATGACATCTTTCCAGCGCTTTGGTGCGGTCCGCGATAATTGCGTCTGCCCCCCTCTGCAGGACTCGATGTATGGATCCTTGCGCCAGCATATGCCGCGTTCGGCGATTGACCTCGCTGAGCAGACACAGTAATCGTATACAGTATTCTACGGGGAATGGCATATGCAGAGCACGCGTCGCGAATTGATGGCCGGAGCGGCGGCGCTGGCCGCGCTGGCGGGGCCGTCTGCCGGTCTTGCCGCGATCGCGCGGGGAGCAGGATTGCCGCGCAACGCCAAGCCCCTGCCGCTCTCGGCGGTGCGCTTGCGGCCATCCGATTATGCGACCGCCGTCGAGGTCAACCGCACCTATTTGCTGCGGCTGAGCGCGGACCGGCTGCTGCACAATTTCCGCGCCTATGCCGGGCTCGCGCCCAAGGGTGAAATCTATGGCGGGTGGGAAAGCGACACGATCGCCGGCCACACTCTCGGCCATTACATGTCGGCGCTGGTTCTGATCCACGAGCAGACCGGCGATACGCAGGCGAAGGTCCGCGCCGACTATATCGTCGACGAGTTGGCGGCGGCGCAGGCGGCGCGCGGCAACGGCTATATCGGCGCGATGCAGCGCAAGCGGAAGGACGGCACGGTCGTCGACGCGATCGAGATCTTCCCCGAACTCATCAAGGGTGAAATCCGTTCGGGAGGGTTCGACCTCAACGGCGCCTGGTCGCCCTTCTATACCGTCCACAAACTCTTCGCGGGCCTGCTCGACATTCATGCCAGCTGGGGAAATGCTAAGGCGCTGTCGGTCGCAGTCGCGTTTGCGGGCTATTTCGAGCCGGTCTTCGCGGCGCTCAGCGACGCGCAGATGCAGGAAATGCTCGGCACCGAATATGGCGGGCTCAACGAAAGTTTCGCCGAGTTGTCGGTGCGCACGGGGGACCGCAAGTGGCTGGCGATCGCCGAGCGCTTGTACGATCGCAAGGTGCTCGATCCGCTTGCTGCCCAACAGGACAAGCTCGCCAATTTCCACGCCAACACGCAGGTGCCCAAGCTGATCGGACTGGCGCGAATCCACGAACTGACCGGCGAGCCCGCCAAGGCGACCGCAGCGCGCTTCTTCTGGCAGACAGTGACGCAGCATTACAGCTACGTCATCGGCGGCAATGCCGATCGGGAATATTTTTCCGAGCCTGACACGCTCAGCCGCCATATCACCGAGCAGACCTGCGAGCATTGCAACACATACAATATGCTCAAGCTGACACGGCAGCTGTATAGCTGGCAACCCGACGGCGCGTTGTTCGACTATTATGAGCGCGCGCATCTCAACCATGTGATGGCGGCGCAGAATCCCAAGACCGCGGGCTTCACCTATATGACGCCGCTGCTCACGGGTGCCGTCCGGGGTTATTCCACACCCGCCGACGATGCTTTTTGGTGCTGCGTCGGCACCGGCATGGAAAGTCACGCCAAGCACGGCGAGTCGATCTTCTGGGAAGGCGAGAGCGCGCTGCTGGTCAACCTCTACATCCCCGCCGACGCGACGTGGCGCGCGCGCGGCGCCGTGCTGACGCTCGACACACGATATCCCTTCGAACCGACCTCGACGCTGACCTTGGGCAAGCTCGCCAGGCCCGGCCGGTTCGCGATCGCGCTGCGCGTGCCGGGCTGGGCGGCGGGCAAGGCGGCGGTGACCGTCAATGGCCGGCCGGTACGCCCCAGCTTCGCCGGTGGTTATGCGATCGTTCAGCGCAGATGGAAGGCGGGGGACGCGGTCGCGATCACGCTGCCGCTCGACCTCCGTATCGAGGCGACGCCAGGTGACGGGAAAACGATCGCAATTCTGCGTGGGCCGATGGTGCTGGCGGCCGACCTCGGCACGACCGAAGGCGACTGGGCCGGCCCCGATCCGGCACTCGTCGGCGCCGACGTGCTCGGCGGTTTTCGCGCTGGCGCGATCCCGGCGATCTACACCACCAGTGGCGTGGTGCGGCCTGGCGATCTGACCTTCGTCCCATTCTACAAGCAATATGAGCGGCGCAGCGCGGTCTATTTCAAGCACTTCTCGGAAGGCGAGTGGAAGACCGAGGAAGCGGCCTATGTCGCTGAACAGGCGCGGCTCAAGGATATCGCGGCGCGCTCGGTCGACGTCGTCCATCTCGGCGAGATGCAGCCCGAGCACGATCATGGCCTGACGTCCGACCAATCATGGCCGGTCAGCTATCGCAATCGCAATGGGCGCGATGCGCGCGCCGGCGGCTTCTTCGAGTTCACGATGAAGGCCAAGCCCGGCCCGCTCGTTCTGCAAGCAACCTATTGGGGCGAGGAGCGCGGGCGGGACTTCGACATCCTGGTCGACAATGTGAAGGTCGCGACGCAGCATCTTGGCGCCGACGCGCCCGGCAAGTTCGTGGACATCGAATATCCGCTGCCACTCGCGCTGACAGACAAGAAGACGCAGCTCAAGGTACGCTTCGTGCCGCACGAGCGCAGCACGGCGGGTCCGGTGTTCGGGGTGGTGCTGTTCACGGCCAGGCCCGGCGCCACCAAGTGATCGACGCCGAAACGTCGCCTACCGTCGTGATGACGCTTGCGGAGGTCCGCGCGCTCGCGCGTAGCGTGTTGCTGCGCGTCGGGCTGTCGAGCGACCATGCCGATGCGGTCGCCGAGACGATGATGGCGGGCGAGCGCGATGGCTGCGCCTCGCACGGGCTGTACCGCCTGCTGGTTGCCGCCAGGAGCGTGCGCGCGGGAACGGTGGTGGCGGACGCGACGCCGGTGCTGTCCGAACCGGCGCGCGCGCTCGTGCGAGTCCAGGGCGGTGGCGGCTTCGCGCAACTGGCGTTCGAGACCGGCCGGGCCGTGCTGGCCGATAAGGCGCGCCGCCACGGCATCGCCGCGCTGGCGCTCAACAATGTGGTGCATTTCGCAGCGCTCTGGCCTGAGGTCGAGTGGCTGGCGGGAGAAGGGCTGGTGGCGCTCGCCTTCACGCCGAGCCATGCCTGGGTCGCACCTGCCGGCGGCACGCGGCCGGTGTTCGGAACCAATCCGATCGCGTTCGGATGGCCGCGGCCGGGCCGCGAACCGTTCGTGTTCGATTTCGCGACCAGTGCGGTCGCGCGGGGCGAGATAGAATTGCACCGCCGTGCCGGCAAACCCGTGCCCGACGATTGGGGTTATGACGCGGACGGGCAAGCGACGACCGACGCCAAGGCGGTGCTCGACGGCGCGATGCGCACCTTCGGCGGACACAAGGGCTCGGCACTGGCGGCGATGGTCGAATTGATCGCGGGGCCGTTGATCGGCGACCTGACCAGCGCTCAGTCGCTCGCCGCCGACGGCGGCGCGGGTGGGTCGCCACTCGGCGGCGAACTGATCGTGGCAATCGACCCGGCCGGCTTCCTCGGCGACCAGGTCGAAGCGCATCTCGCCCGCGCGGAGAGCCTCTTTGCCGCGGTCGAGGGACAGGGCGCGCGCTTGCCCTCGCAGCGCCGTTATGCAGCGCGCGCTGAGAGCAAGGTCCACGGCGTGCATATTCCGGCGCAGTTGCTCGCCGATATCGACGCCTTGGTGGCAGGAGCATGACGATGCGGTACGGTTGGCTGACTCTGGCGCTGGTGCTGGGCACTTCACCGGCCGCCACCGGTGCGGCGGAACAGAAGGTCGCGAGGCGCGCGATCTCGGCCGACGACCGGCTCAAGGCGATCTACACCGCCGAATATGCGTGGCGGCAGAAGATGCAGGGTCCCGACGAGAACAGCCCAGCGGACACACGGGCCCGTCTGCCCGATGTCGGACCGCAGGCGCAGGCGGCGAAGCTCGCGCGCTGGACCGACACCGAGCGGCAACTCGCCACCATCCGTATCGCCGACCTCTCCGCCACGGCGAAGGTCGATTATGCAGTCTACAAAGGACAGATCGACGCGTTGCTCGCCGCGCAGATCTATCGCGAGTATGAGAAGCCGCTCAACTCGGACACCAGCTTCTGGGGCGATGTCGCGGAGTCGGCGCGCGGGCGCTTTCATGACGAGGGCGACTATCGCAGCTACATCGCGATGCTGCGCGCCTTGCCGCATTATTTCGACCAACAGATCGGCAATATGCGCGCGGGATTGCAGCGCGGCTTCACGCCTCCGAAAGTAACGCTGCAGGGACGCGACATCGGCGTGGCACAAGTCGCCGAGGCCAGGTCGCTCGCCGACAACCCGCTCTACGCACCCTTTGCGAGCTTCCCCGCGACGATCCCCGCCGCGACACAAGCCGCGCTGCGCCGCGATGGAGAAGCAGCGCTCGCGGAGGCCGCGGTGCCGGCGCATGCCAAGCTGCTCGCTTTCCTGCGCACGGAATACATCCCCGGCGCGCGCACGACGCTCGCTGCCTATGACCTTCCCGACGGCAAAGCCTATTATCAGTCGAAGATCCGCGAATTCGTCACGCTCGACATGCCGCCGGAAGCGATCCACGCGATCGGAGTCGCCGAAGTCGCCAAAATCCATGGGCAGATGCTCGATGTGCTGCATCAGGTGAAGTTCGACGGCGACCTGCCGGCCTTCCTGCACTTCCTGCGCACCGACCCGCGCTTCTATCCCAAGACGCCGCAGGATCTGCTCAACCGCGCGGCGTGGATCGCCAAGACCTTCGACGGCAAGGCGAGCGACTGGTTCGGCCGCCTGCCGCGCAGCCGCTTCGCGATCAAGCCGGTGCCGGCGGATCTGGCACCTTTCTATACCGGCGGGCGCGGTGGCCCGGGCATCTACCTGGTCAATACCTGGAACCTGCCGTCGCGGCCTTATTACCAGATGGTTGCGCTGACGCTGCACGAATCCGCTCCCGGCCACGCCATGCAGATGCCGCTCGCCGCCGAGAATAGCGGTCTGCCGCAGTTTCGCCGCGACGCGTATCTTTCGGCCTATGGCGAAGGCTGGGCGCTGTATTGCGAGAAGCTTGGCGACGACATGGGGATGTATGACGATCCCTATGACCGCTTCGGGATGCTGAGCTATCAAATGTGGCGCGCCGCTCGATTGGTGGTCGATACCGGCATTCACACCCAGGGCTGGAGCCGCGAGCGCGCGCAGCAGTTCCTCCACGACAATACGGCCTTGTCGGATCACGAGATCGAAACCGAAGTCGATCGCTATATCGCGTGGCCGGGCCAGGCGCTGAGCTATTACATGGGCGAACTCGCGTTCCAGAAGGCGCGCGCGCGGGCCGAAAAGGCGCTGGGCGCCAGGTTCAATGTGCGGGCATGGCATGACGCCATGCTCCAGCTCGGCTCGGTGCCGTTGCCGGTGCTAGACGCGCGCACCGACCAACTGATCAAGGATGGCGGCAAGGGCCCCTATCCCGACGAGGAATGACGTGAAGCGCCCTTCCCTTCTCATCGCGCTGCTGGCGGCGGCCCCGCTCACTGCGCAAACCATGCCGCGCGCGGAAAAAATCCACAGCAGCGGCAATCCGATCCTCGCTGACGGGCGCTATTATTCTACCGATCCGGCGCCCGTGGTGATCGGCGACAGGCTGTGGATTCTCGCCGGGCGCGACGAGGCCCCACCGGGCGTCAACGACTTCATCATGAACGAGTGGCAATTGCTCGCGACCAGCGATCCCGCAACCGGCGACTGGACGCACTATCCCGCGATCGCGCGACCCGAAACACTGTTCAAATGGGCCGAGCCGGGTCGTGCCTATGCCGGACAGATCGTCCCCGGCCGCGACGGGAAATTCTATCTGTACGCGCCGGTGCTCGAGGCGAAGAGCGATGCGCCCGACCGTTTCGCGATCGGCGTCGCGGTCGCCGACAATCCGGTCGGGCCATGGCGCGATGCCCATCCTTTAGGACCGATCATCTCGCAGCGGACACCCGAGCGCAACACGATCCAGAACATCGATCCGACGGTGATGGTCGATGATGACGGAACGCCGTTCATCTATTGGGGCACCTTCGGCCAGCTGCGCGGGATGGCGCTCGACCGCGACATGATCACGGCGAGGGGACCTGAGGTACGGGTCGAAGGACTTCGCGGCTTCTTCGAGGCGCCATGGCTGATGAAGCGCAAGGGCGTCTATTACATGCTCTACGCCGGCAATAACGCCGGACCCGACAGCGATTGCACGCCGGCGGTGTATCATGCGTGCATCGCTTACGGCACGGCACCGTCTCCGCTTGGCCCCTGGACCTATCGCGGCGTGATCCTCAAGCCGGTATCGTCGACGACGTCGCATTCGGGGGCGGTCGAGTTCAAGGGCAAATGGTATCTCGCCTATCACACCGCCGATGCCGTTGGCGGCGGGCATTTCCGGCGCAGCGTGGCGCTCGACCGGATCGCATGGGACGATAGCGTCACGCCGGCGTTGATCCGCCCGGTCGTGCCGACGCGGCTGCCCCAGCCCGCGCCACGCGCCACGCGCAACATCGCCGGGTCGGCAACCGCCTTTGCCTCGAACATGCCCGTGCCGGTGCAATATTGGATCAACGCGATCAACGACGGCATTCGCCGCGACTCGCCGTTGCCACCCGACATGTGGGGCACGTGGGTGCCCGACGCCATTCCCGCGCATCCATGGATCGAATATCGGTGGAACAAGCCGGTCACGGTCAACGGGTCGCGTCTCTGGTTCTGGGGCGATCATCCGGCCGGCGCGGGCGAAGGCGTCGCGCCGCCGAAGAGCTGGCGGATCGACTATTGGGACAGCGGATGGAAGCCGGTGCCGCGTGCGAGCGGCTATGGCACTGCGGGCGCGGCCGCGCAGGAAACGCGCTTCGCCGCCGTCACCACGCGCTGCCTGCGCGCAACCTTCGACGCGTCGCAGGCGGCTGGCGCCACCGCCGGTGTCGCGGTGACCGAGTGGGAAGTGCTCGCGCCCAAGCCGGTGCCGCCGGTCGCGGCCGGCGCGCATCGGCCAGAGCCCTGCGGCAAGTGAGCCGCCGGCAACGGCGATATGCGACCGCGGCTTCGATCGCGGGGCAAGTTTCGCGCCGCCACGATCCGATCAGGTGGCGAAAGGGCGGTCGAGCGACGGCTGTGGTTCGGTGAACCATGCCGCGCCCGTGTCGGTCACGTGGAAATGGTCCTCGAGCCGAATGCCGAAGCGGTCGGGCACGACGATCATCGGCTCGTTCGAAAAGCACATGCCCGGCGCGAGCGGCGTGCGGTCGCCGCGCACCAGATATGCCGGCTCGTGGATCGCGAGACCGATGCCGTGGCCCGTGCGATGCGGCAGTCCGGGCAGCTGGTAGTCGGGGCCAAGCCCGGCGCGCTCGAGCACGGCTCGTGCCGCCGCGTCGACATCTTCGCAGGGCACGCCGGGCCGCACCGCGGCGAAGGCGGCGGCCTGCGCTTCCTTTTCCAGCGTCCATAATGTCCGGACATCGTCGTCGACTCGGCCGAAGGCGTAGGTGCGGGTGATGTCGCTGTGATAGCCGTCGACGGTACAACCGGTATCAATCAGGACGAGGCTGTTCTCCTCGAGCTTTTGGTCGCCAGGCAGCCCGTGCGGGAAGGCAGTGGCCTGGCCGAACTGAACCGCGCAGAAGGTCGATCCGGCCGCGCCGAGCGCGCGGTGCGCGGCGTCAATGAAGCGAATCACTGCGCTCGCTGCGATACCGGGCGCGAGAATGCGCGCCGCGCGGCGTTGCACCTCGAGCGTGATCGTCTTGGCGTGCTGCATCAGCGCCAGTTCGGCGCCGGATTTGACCATGCGGCACCCGTCGATCGCGGCGCTCCCGTCGATCAGTCTGCATCCGCGCGCACGCAAATTTTCGCCGTAGTGGAATGGCAGGAGCGGATCGACCGCAAGCGTCGCTCCGGCCGGCATCATATCGGCGAGGAGGCCCGACGGGTCGATGTCCTCTTCCCATAAGGCCACCTCCGCCGGAATTTCCAGGACCGCCTCTAGCGAGCCACGTTCGAACGCCGGACAGATCAGGCGAGGCTCGCCAACCACTGGCAGCAACAAGGCGACCAGCCGCTCGGTCGGGCTCCACGGGACGCCGGCGAAATAGCGCAGGCTGGGGCCGGCATTCACAAGCAAGGCGGTGGCGCCGATAGCGTCGGTCAGCGCGCGGGCGCGGTTCAGGCGGGCGCCGCGCTCGTCGCGTCCGATCGGCGGTGGCGGCGCCGGCCATGGAGGAAGGGTCGCCAGTTCGTCCGTCGCGTTTGATCCACCAATCATCGTTTGCCTCCCTTACCGCCGAACCGCTCGAGATCGAATGGGGCCATGTCGATGCCCTCCGGCGTCTCGTCGACCATCGCCGCGATGATCTCCGCCGTAATGGGCGCGAGGGTCAATCCGAGATGCTGATGGCCAAAGGCATAGAAGAGATTGTCGGCACGGCGCGAGCGACCGATTGCCGGGAGATAGTCCGGCAAGGTCGGCCGCGAACCCATCCAGCGAGTGAACGGCTCGTCGATCGCCAGCCCAAGTTCCCTGACATGCCGTTCGAGGCGCTCCCATTTGCGCGGATCGGGCGGGGCGTCGGTGGCGTGGATCTCGACGAAGCTCGCCGCCTGGACCTGGTCGGCGAAGCGCGTGACGATCATCGAGCGGTCTTCGAACACGATCGGCGGTAGATCGGACGGCCAGCGCCTGGCCGTCCCGCGGATATGATAGCCGCGCTCGGCGACGATCGGCGCGCGGTGGCCGATCGCCTCGACCAAGGGGCCGGAACGGACACCGGCGGTGACGAGCACCCGGTCGCTTTCGAGGCCGGGAACCACGGCCCGGCCGTCTTCCAGCACCAAGCCCGCATGCTGCGGGAGGATCGTGCCGCCTGCCGCGCGGAAGGCATCGCTCAGCGCGGTGGCGAGCGCGTCCAGATCGGTGATCTGGGCAGTGCCGGAGAAACAGATGGCGCCGGCGACCGGTGCCGTCGTGACCTTCGCCAATTCTGCTCGCTGTTCCGCAGTCGCCTCGGCGAAGCGCGCCGTCCCGGTGTCGGCGGCGGCCCAGGCCGCGCGCCCGGCCGCCGCTGTGGCGGCGCTTTCCCACATCACGCAATGTCCGGCGTCGCTGAGCAGGCCCGGGGCGCCGATTGCCGCGACCAGTCGCTGCCAGGCGGGCAGGGCCTCGGCGAGCAGCGTGCCGAGCGCGCGCCTACCCTTCTCGAAACGCGCCGGCCGCGAGGCAGCGATCATACGCAGCGCGAACGGCAGCCAGGTCGCGATACCGGCAAGCGGCAGATCGAGCGCGCCGCCCCGCACGAACAACCGACCCGCCGCCGAACGCAACGTCGCGACCGACGCGAGCGGAGCGACCTGCTCTGTCGCGATGTGTCCCGCATTGCCCCATGATGCTGCATCGCGGCGGACGGATTGCTCCAGCAGCGTGACCGCGTGCCCGGACCTGGCCAAATGCAGGGCACAACAGAGTCCGACAACGCCGCCGCCAATGACCGTAATCTTCAAACCGATTATCCCCTATTGCTCCGCAGCAATTCATTTCGTATACCGTATTCCAGATGAAACAGAAGGACGGATTTCTCAAGATGGCAATCGGTTGGAAGGGTGTTTTTCCGGCAGTCACGACGCAGTTGCGCGCCGATCTGTCGATCGACCTGGACGACACGCAGCGTGTTGTCGACAACCTGATTCGCGACGGGGTGACCGGTATCATCGCGCTCGGCACGGTCGGCGAAAACAACTCGCTCATGTATGACGAAAAGGTGTCCGTCCTGACCGCGATTGTCGAAGTCGTGGCGGGGCGTGTGCCGGTGCTCACCGGCGTTTCGGAATATGATACGCGCCGCGCGGTGCGCTATTCGCAGGCAGCCGAAAAGGTGGGCGCCGACGGCCTGATGCTGCTGCCGCCAATGGTCTACGTGCCGGACAGCCACGAGCTCGTCGCCTATTTCAAGGGTGTCGCCAGCAATACCGCGCTGCCGATCATGCTCTATAACAATCCGCCGGCCTATCGTACGGTGATCGACAAAGGGGTGTTGGCCGAGTTGATCGACGTACCCAACATCGTCTGCATCAAGGAATCGGCGCCCGACACGCGCCGGTTCACCGATTTCCGCAACGATTTCGGCGATCGTTTCGTGCTGTTCGCCGGGCTCGACGATGTGGCGCTCGAAGGACTCTACCTTGGTGCGCAGGGCTGGGTGTCGGGCCTGACCAACGCCTTCCCCAAGGAATCGGTCGGATTGGTGCAGGCGTTCGAGCGCGGCGATCACGTCAAGGCGCTGGAGATCTATCGCTGGTTCATGCCTTTGCTGCATCTCGATGCCGAGCATGATCTCGTGCAGTCGATCAAGCTTGCCGAGGAAGTGATGGGCCGGGGTTCGGAGCGCGTGCTTCCGCCGCGTTTGCCGCTGATCGGGGAGCGTCGGGCCGAAGTGATCGCGATGGTCGAAAAGGCCGCGGCGACGCGGCCGACGATTGAACTGGCCAAGGCTGCCTGAGGCAAAGCGGGCGTGCGCCATACCTTCTTCTGCATAGACGGCCACACCGCCGGCAACCCGGTCCGCCTGGTCGCGGGCGGGGCGCCACTGCTCAAGGGCGACAGCATGTCCGCTCGGCGGCAGGACTTTCTTGAGCGGTTCGACTGGATCCGCACGGGTTTGTGCTTCGAACCGCGCGGGCACGACATGATGTCGGGAGGCTTCCTATATCCGCCGACCACGGCCGATGCAGATATCGGCATCCTGTTCATCGAGACCTCGGGGTGCCTGCCGATGTGTGGGCACGGCACGATCGGCATGGTGACCTTCGGGCTCGAGCATGGGCTGATCCAGCCTGCGATCCCGGGGCAATTGCGCATCGAAGTGCCCGCCGGCGCGATTGACGTGCGCTATACGGCCGAAGGCGATAAGGTAACGGCGGTGAAGATCACCAACGTGCCGGCCTATGTCGCCCGCCGCGGCCTCGCGGTCGATATCGACGGAATCGGGCCGCTGACCATCGATGTCGCCTATGGCGGCAATTTCTACGCGATCATCGAGCCGCAAGGCGCCTATACGGGCCTCGATGCGCTCGGCGCGGCGCGGCTGGTGGAATTGAGCGGGCGGATTCGCGAAGCCATTCGCGCGCAATATGAGCCGGTCCACCCGCTCGACCCAACGATCCGCGGGGTGAGCCATATTTTGTGGGCGGATGCGCCGCTGGCGGACGGCGCCGACGGGCGCAACGCTGTATTCTATGGCGACAAGGCAATCGACCGCTCGCCCTGCGGGACCGGCACATCGGCGCGTCTGGCGCATCTCGCGGCGACGGGACGGCTGTCGGTGGGCGATCGCTTCGTACACGAAAGCTATATTGGCAGCCGTTTCATCGGCCGCGTCGAAGCCGAAACCATGGTGGGCGACGTGCCGGCGATCATTCCGTCGGTCGAAGGATCGGCAATTGCCACCGGGTTCAACACGATCTGGATTGATCGCGCAGATCACTTCTGGGAAGGCTTTCAGGTACAATGAGTAAGCCCGCCGTTTTCCGGAGGATCCCAGCATGAGCATCGTCGTCCGAACTTTATCGGAACGCGTTTTCGAGATCGTCCGCGAGCAGATCGTGACCGGTCAATTGCCGCATGATCTGCCCATTCGACAGGACGCGCTGGCCGCCGAACTTGGCGTCAGCAAGATACCGTTGCGCGAGGCGCTGGCGCGGCTCGAGCAGGAAGGGTTGCTCACCAGCCACGCAAATCGCGGCTATTTCGTGCAACCGATGTCGAGCGCGCAGGCCGAGGAAATCTTCGAGCTTCGTCTGGCGATCGAGCCGGTCGCGGCCGCGCGCGCGGCGCGCTATGCCACTGAAACCGATCGACGCGCGGCGATCGAAACATTCGAACGGCTCGATCGCGCGGCATCGGACAATCTTCCCGAAGTGGCGATGCGCAATCGCGACTTTCACACCGCGCTCGTTCGGCCCGGGGACCGTATCTTGACCACCCAGGTCGTCGAGCGGCTCACGATCCTCGCCGAGCGCTATGTCATCGCGCATCTCGCGCCAGCCGGCCGCGATCAGCGCGCTCATCTCGAGCATCGCGGCCTGCTCGATTCCTGGCTGGCGCGCGACGAGGCGGCCATTGTGTCATTGCTGAGCCAGCATATCGCCGCGACGCTCGATGATCTGAGATTGCAATTCGCGGCGTCCGCCGCGACCTGATTCACCCTTCCAGGAGAGGTCATGTTCGGACCACGTAAGTCGCTCGACAGCGTTACGAGTCACCCCGAGAACGCACGCCTCGCCAAGACCTTGAGTTGGCCGCACCTTGTCGCACTAGGCGTGGGCGCGATCGTCGGCACCGGAATCTATACCCTGGTCGGGGTCGGTGCCGAGCGCGCCGGGCCGGCGGTGATCCTCGCCTTCGTCATTTGTGGCCTTGTCTGCGGGTGCGCCGCACTTGCTTATGCCGAGCTGGCGACGATGATTCCCGCCGCCGGCAGCGCCTATACCTTCAGTTATGCGGCGCTTGGCGAAGGCATCGCCTGGGTGGTCGGCTGGAGCCTGATCCTGGAATATTCGCTCGCCTGCTCGACCGTTGCGGTCGGCTGGTCAGGCTATCTCGTCGGCTGGATCGAATCCGCCGGGGTGCATCTTCCGCATGTCTTGCTGGTGGGGCCGCACGGCGGGGGCATCGTCAACCTGCCCGCGGTCGCCGTCGCGCTGGCGGTGATGGGTATGCTCGTCGCCGGCACGCGCGAGAGCGCGACGCTCAACATCATTCTGGTGGTGATCAAGCTGGTCGCGTTGGGGATCTTCGTCGGCTTCGCCAGCCCCAATTTCCACGCCGCCAACCTGCATCCGTTCATGCCCTATGGTTTCGGCAGCGATGGCAAGCATGGTGTGATGGCGGCGGCGGCGATCGTGTTTTTCGCTTTCTATGGCTTCGACGCGGTGGCGACCTCCGCGGAAGAGACCAGAAATCCGGCACGCGACCTCAAAATCGGTATCATCGGGTCGATGCTGTTGTGCACGATCATTTACATGGCCGTCGCCATCGCCGCAGTCGGCGCCTTGCCCTTCACCGCGCTGGCTAACTCGCCCGAGCCGCTGGCGCTGGTCTTGCGCAATCTCGGCCAGCCGCTCGCGGCGCATCTGATCGCGCTGGCGGCGATCATCGCCCTGCCCTCGGTCATCCTGGTGATGATGTACGGGCAGAGCCGGGTGTTCTTCGTGATGGCGCGCGATGGCTTGCTGCCGCGCGGGCTGGCCAAGGTGTCGAAGCGCACTGGCGCGCCGACCCTGATCACCCTGCTGACCGGCGCGACGATCGCCGCCGTCGCGGGCATCTTCCGGCTCGACGAGATCGCGGAGCTCGCCAATGCCGGAACCCTGCTTGCCTTCATTTCCGTCGGTGCGTGCCTGATGGCGTTGCGGCGAACCGCGCCCGATGCGGAACGACTGTTTCGGAGCCCGGCGCCCTATGTCGTCGGCACGCTGACGATCCTCGGATGCCTGTATCTGATGGTCAGCCTGCCGCCGATGACGCTGTTGCGGTTCGTCGGCTGGAACGTCATCGGCCTGATAATCTACTTCGCCTATAGCCGCCGGCGTAGCGAGGTCACGCTGGGCACGGCACCGGCCGCAGCGCTTTAGATCATGCCCGCCGTCAAGATCCTGGCCGCGTTTGTCATCGCGTGTCTCGGACTGGTGCTCGCCGCGTCGCCGGCCGCCGCCCAGCCGCTCAGCTTCATCCCTGCGGACGGTCCCTATCACCTCGCCGTCGTCTTCCCCGATGCGCCCGCCAATCCCGGTATTCGGATGCTCGAACTGAACCGGACGGCCGACAAGCGAGTATCGGGCAAGCTTGTCTCCGACTGGTATGGCAACATGACGATGGACAACATCGTCGTGACCCCGACGCTGCTGACGTTCGACATACGCAACATCAACACGCCGGGGGTACCGATCCGCCACTGGACCGCGCGCGTCACGCCCCAGGGCATCGCGCTCGAGGGTGGCGTCTGGGATTCGAAGGTCGCGCTGGTCGGGCGGCGTGCCAGCGACGCGGAGGCCGCCGCCCTGACGTTCCACGAGACGGCGCTTCCGCCCCTGACGACATTAGCATCCGATGGTTTGGCGAAGACGCCGCCAATGGGGTGGAGCAGCTGGAACAGGTTCGCCGAAAAGATCGATGATGCGACGATCCGGGCGATCGCCGACGCGATGGTGACGACGGGCTTGCGCGACGCGGGCTATCTTTATGTCAATATCGATGACGGTTGGCAGGGCACGCGCGGGCCCGACGGTCAGATTCGCCCCAACGCCAAGTTCCCCGACATGAAGGCGCTGGCCGATTACGTGCACTCGCGTGGCCTGAAGCTCGGCCTCTATTCCTCACCGGGGCCGCGGACCTGTGCCGGTTACGAAGGCAGTTATGGCCATGTGCAGCAGGATGCCAGGACCTTTGCCGGCTGGGGCGTCGACTATCTCAAATATGATCTGTGCTCGGGCGAATGGTTTTATGCCGACGCCGACACAGTCCGACGCAGCTATGCCGAAATGGGCGCCGCGTTGCGCGCGACCGGGCGCCAGATCGTCTACTCGCTATGCGAATATGGTCGCTTCCGCGTCGGTACCTGGGGCCGCTCGGTCGGCGGGCATTTGTGGCGGACGACCGGCGACATCACTGACGATTATGCGACGATGGCCCGGATCGGGTTCGAGAAGAATGGCGATCCGACCGATGCCGGCCCAGGCGGGTGGAACGACCCCGACATGCTCGAGGTCGGCAATGGCGGCATGTCGGAGGACGAATACCGCACCCATATGACATTATGGGCGATGTCCGCCGCGCCGCTGATGATGGGACATGACGTCCGCACGACCAGCGAGTCCGCCAAGCGCCTGCTGGAAAATCGTGGCGTGATCGCGATCGATCAGGACCCGAAAGGGGTTCAGGGCAAGGCGGTGCGCAAGGACGGCGCCACGGAGATATGGCTCAAGCCTTTGGCGAGCGGTGGCTATGCAATTGCGCTGTTCAACCGTGGCGAGGCGCCCGCGACGATGACGGTGACGCCCGATCTTGTCGGGTTGTCGACGATCGGGGCGTTGCGCGATGTGTGGAACGGCGCGCCGGTCGACGCCAGGGTGACGCGCTTCACCGTCCCCGCGCATGGCGTGGTCCTGCTGGAGTCGGTCCCTAGAGGTCGGACAGGCACAGTAAAGCCGACCTGACGGTCGAGCGCTCCAGCCCACCCTCCACCGACGTCCATGCGAGGCTTTGCAACCCGCTGAAATCTTGGGCACTTCCGCTCCGTCGAGCCAGCGAAGGTTGCGCGCACCATGCGTAGCCGGACAGATTGGGGGCGTTTCGAACCAGAATGCCTCGGCCGTCAAAGCTGACTGGGGGACACATCCACGACGCGGAACACAGCCCCCGTCCCTGCATCGCGCACGAGATCGACACCCATACCATCCCAATGGTAATCGAGGTGTCGGCCTTGCACAGGATCTGAAGCGCAGTCAGGGTAGAATAAAGCGACACATTCTCCCCCTGCGTGCCGGACGCTGGGGTAGACGACGCCATCAGCTCCATCCGCTTTAAGCGCCATCGCCAGCCTTTGAGATGCCCTATAGCTGTCCGGATCGAGTGCCGGATCGGCCGGATTGGCGCTTCTCAGGTCATGCAAGTCTGCGCTGACCGAAAGGACGATCTCCCGGAACTGGGAGGTCCAGCCGGGCGCTTCCGCAGTCCGGGTCATGAACCGCGCATGGTGATGGATCGTTTCGAACAACGCCGTCTCGAAAGCGTTTCCGACATATAGCACGCCATAGCTGCCATCCGTGAAGCGGCTCGGCCGGTCCATGCTGGCGTGGGTGAACGGTGCCATCAAATAGGAGGCGCCGTTTCCGCCGACCCGGCGCTCGGTCGGAACCAGATCGAGGTTGCCGATCGTGGCCATGATGCGCGGGTTCGTTTTTTGCTCTGCAGAAATCAGCAAGGGCCAGTCGGCAGGGTCGGCGATGTCTTCGAACAGGTCGATCGGCGGAAAAGTGCTGCGGATGATCCTGACCGCGGCGGTCCACTCAATCCTGCTGACCGGGAGAGTCTCCCGTTCGCTCACCAGCCGCCGCGCTCGGCATCGAGATAGCGGCGCACACGCATGATGTCGGTAAGTTCGCCGCCGAGCATGACATCGAGTGCGCTCGATCCTGCAAAGGCTGTATTGCTTGCCTTGATCCAGGCATAACCCCGCTGGGCTTCGGAGAAGACGATCCGTAGCGCCTTGTGGATGCCCATCAAGTTGGAGAGGCGAGCCGCGCCATCGCGTGAGACCCGGCCCGGCCCTTCAGCTTTCCAGCGCCGATAGGAACGCACCGGCATATCGAGCAGCGTCGCGGCCTGCTCGTCGGTGAGCTCCCATTTCCCGAACAGGTTCAGTACCGCCCTGAACATCGCGGCAGCCTCGCTCTGGGTTATCGGATTCGGACGAAATGCCGGAGCAGCAGTATCAACGGGTTGCAAAGCCAGCATGGCGGTTCTCCATATGGCACCATATACGTAATTTAATGCCATTTGGCAATAACCGCCTCGTTTTCCGACATCGGTCGGGACCGATGAACGGATGACCGCTTTCCGGTTGCCCCAAAAGGCCATCCAATGGCTGTCGTGCCGCAGGCAACCGTCGATTTCGTCCACTTTCCCACCCCCTGCAGTTCATAGAGGGTGATCAGGGAGGTGCGGCACGTTGCTATGCATGCGCATCGGTCGTTTGGGGCGCAGCCGACCTAGGTTGGACTCGATCGTGTTGAGACGGAGATGCGCGACAATCGGAGTCCCAAGAGAAGCCGCCTGCGGCGCCATATGATGAAACAAGCTCGACTTCGGACTCCCAGAACTGGCGTGCTTGCGCGCGACGGAGGACAGATGATCCACGCCCCGATGTCCCTAGGCAAAAACCTGGTTCAGTCCGCATTTGCGCGGTGCGGCTACAGGATCGTAAGAGCCGATCCTGGCGCACGGTATCGGCCGACCTCCGCCGATGCGCGCAACGCCGCGAGCTTCCTCCGGGCAATCCTTCCGGTGGTGCAGCACAACGCGCTGACCGGAGAATGGCCGACACCGGCATTCCTAGAGCACTATTTCGACGCAAGCCGTCTGGCGATGGCGCGCCTGCTACTCGATCGATGCGATGCGGAAGGCGTCGACATTGCCGGCAAACGCGTTCTGGACATCGGGTGCCACGCGGGGTGCCTGTTGCATCTCATACGCGCAAGGTATCCGGACTGCTCCCTCTCCGGATGCGACGTCAGCGATGTGAAGCTGGCGATGGCCAAACGGGCCTGCCCTGATGCCGAACTGTTCTTCAGCGCGCTTTCGGACCTCCCGGAGTCATCAAGCTACGACGTGGTGTTTCTGATGGAAGTGCTGGAACACACGGTGGATCCTGAAACGGTCGTCAGGCGCTTGCTCGACATAGTGTCAGCCACCGGCACGCTCATCTTGACCGTTCCCGATGGGCGGGAGGACCACCTTCCCGCCAAGGAATATCATTCGGAATTCGAATCCTATGCGGGCCACATCAACTTCTGGAGCCTGGAAAGCTGGCGCTATTTCCTCGCCCGGATCGCTCCTGAACGGACGCTCCGCACGGGCCAATTGCCGACCGGACACTTGTTCGCCGCGTTGAGCATGTAGAACGCGATCCGGCAGACCTGTGCTGGAGCGGGCTCGCGAGAGAGCCCGCTCGGTCTTCGAACTCAACGGGCCGCGGCTGTGGCATCGCCACCTATTGGGGCGCCGGGCTCGGGCTCGCGCGTCGGAAGCCACCCTTGGGTTGCGGAACGCCGCTGACGGTGAAGGTGCCGCCGGGAACCAGCGTGATCACGTATTCGCCCTGGTCGTCGCAGGTCACCAGCCATACCGGCTGACCCTCATTACGTGGCTTTTCGGCGATCGAAACGATCTTCTTGCAGGTATAATTGGCGTCGTAGATCGCGCGGAACAGGGCGACGCGCTGCTGCACCGCATTGAGCGCGCGGAATTTGACCTCGACCGGATCGGGCGTTGCCGGAGCGGCCGGCGCCGCAGCGTTGCCGCCGGCACCCCCGCCGCCACAGCCGGCAAGCAGGATCGCAGGCACCAGCATCATCGCACCGATCTTCATCGCTCGTCTCCTTCTGCTACCGTGACAACGCGTGGGGCGCTCGTCGCGTGCCGCCCGTCTATCGCAAGTGTACCGCCGGCATAAGCGACGTCCTCGGTGACTTCCTCGGCGCACCAGGACGGCAGGGCGATCGCTGCCAACTCAGCATCGTCGTCCGCGGATATCTCCGCGAGCATCAGTCCGGCCAGCGCGCCCTCGAACACGTCGATCGCGAACCCGCCGCCGACGTCGTGCCGCCGTTTGACCAGCACCGCCGCCGGCAGCGCGGCCAGTGCGTCATATTCAGCCGCGTCAAGATAGATGTTGGTCATCGGCCGCGACGACAGGCCCGCGCCGGGATATTTCTTGCCGAGCTTGTGCACTACCGATCCGTCAGGCGCGGTCACGCGGCGTAACCGCAAGCCGGTGCCGGGCAAATAGCGATCCTCGACCAACCGCGCCGTCGCGGAATCGAGTGCGGGCGCCAGTTCCCGATCGACTAGGAAGCGCCGCTCACGTTCGATGATGCTGTACTTGGGCGCAGTCAAATGCCGTCCGCGACGACCTCTCGGCCCGCCGCCTCCAGTCGTGCCGTCAGATCGGCAATAGTGGTGTCGACCAATGCCTGATCCGGACTCCGCACCACGAAGTTGGCTCCTACCCGCCCATCGCGGAAAAACGGATAGCTGCCGATCGCGACCCCTTCATGCGCCTTTTCCGCCTCGCGCAAAATGTCGGCAACCTCGCTCTCGGGTACCCAGCACCCGATCGAGCGGCTGACCACCGGACGGCCGCCCTCGAGCTTGCCGGTCAGTCCGTCGAGCATCCCCGCGGTGATGTGCGGCACGCCCGCCATGACGAACAGATTGCCGATGCGGATGCCCGGCGCGCCCGACATCCGGTTCTCGATCAAATCGGCGCCCTCGGGCACGCGCGCCATCCGCTTGCGCGCCTCGGTCAGCCCGCCGCGGCTTTCGTAATAGCGCTCCAACGTGGCGACCGCCTTGGGATGATAGGTGACGCCCACCCCCAACGCCTCGGCGATCGCGTCGACGGTGATGTCGTCATGCGTCGGGCCGATCCCGCCGGTGGTGAAGAGATAATCGTTGCGCGCGCGCAGCTGGTTGACCGCCTCGACGATCGCTGCGGTGACGTCGCCGACGACGCGAACCTCGGCCAGCCTGATGCCCTGGACGTTGAGCCACGCGGCGATCTGCGCGACATTCTTGTCCTGGGTGCGCCCCGACAGGATCTCGTCGCCGATCACGACGAGCGCCGCGGTCCAGATCCTCTCATTCGCTTGGCCGGTCATGGGGTCAGCGATAGCCTCGCAAAATCGGCGCGTCATCGTTATATCGTTCGCCATGACCGAATATGTGACTGTCACCAGCGACATGAACCTCGCGCGCAACGGCGCGATCAAGCTCTATGGCCGCGACGCCTTCGAGGGCATGCACCGCGCCGGGCGCCTCGCCGCCGAAACGCTCGACATGCTCGTGCCGCACGTCGTGCCGGGCGTGACCACTGCCGAGCTCGACGATCTGATCCGCAATTTCATGATCGCCGGCGGCGCCGCCCCCGCGACGCTCGGCTATCGCGGCTATACGCATTCGAGCTGCATTTCGATCAACCATGTCGTGTGCCACGGCATTCCGTCCGACCGCCAGCTCAAGGATGGCGACATCGTCAATATCGACGTGACACCGTTGCTCGATGGCTGGCACGGCGACACTAGCCGGATGTATCTGGTCGGCGACAATGTGCCGATCAAGGCGAAACGGCTGGTCGACGTGACCTATGAATGCCTGATGCTCGGGATCGAGCAGGCCAAGCCCGGCAACACGATGGGCGACGTCGCGCATGCCATCCAGACGCATGCCGAGCGCCACCGCTTCGGCGTGGTGCGCGATTTCTGTGGGCACGGCGTCGGCAAGCTGTTCCACGACGCGCCGGAAGTCGTCCATGTCGGCCGCCCGGGCACTGGACCCGAGCTCAAGCCCGGCATGATCTTCACGATCGAGCCGATGATCAACATCGGCAAGCCCGACGTCAAACTGCTCGACGACGGCTGGACCGCGGTCACCCGAGACCGCTCGCTGTCGGCACAGTTCGAACATTCGATCGGCATCACCGAGGACGGCTGCGAGATCTTCACGTCGAGCCCCAAGGGGTACGACCAGCCGCCTTACTGACGTACGATCGAGCGCTTTACTGGCGGAGGATTTTTTCCATTGGCCGGCCCTTCGCCAGCTCATCGACCAGTTTGTCCAGGTAGCGGATTTCGCGCATCAGCGGCTCATCAATCTCCTCGATGCGCACGCCGCAGATCGTTCCGGTGATCGCGGATCGTGCAGGGTTGAGGCCGGGCGCGCGGGCGAAGAAATCCTCGAAACTCGCCTTGCTTGCCAGCTCTTCGGCCAATCCTTCGCGGGTATAGCCAGTCAACCAGCATATGATCTCGTCGACTTCGGCTCGCGTTCGGCCCTTCCGCTCGGCCTTGGCGACGTAATGGACGTACACGCTCGCGACGCTTGTCGCATAAATGCGATGCGACATCGCCTATTCCGCCTTCGCCGCGTCGATCGCTTTCTGGCTGCGCACGAACGGATAAGCGAGTTGCTTCAGATAGCCGTTCGGCATCTTCTCCGGGATACCGTAGCCCTGCGGCCAGCGCCCCGCCGGCAAGTGGAACGTGCCGAACAATTTGTCCCATAACGGAAAGTGGATCGCGAAATTGACGTCCACGGCTTCCGCCTCGAGCCCGTGATGCCAATGGTGGAAGCGCGGCGTCACCATGAAATGGCCGAAGCGGTCGAAATCGCCCTTCAGATTGGCGTGGACCAGCCCCGAATAGATATACACCAGGGCGACATAGGCCTGCATCACCGAGGGCAGAAAGCCGAAGGTCAGGAGCGGTAACGAGGTCACGCTGCGCAGCAGGATGATCTCGACGAAATGCATCCGCGCGCCGGCCAGCCAGTCCATCGCCTTGGCCGAATGATGGACCGCGTGGAATCCCCACAGGAACGGCACGCGGTGAAAGGCGCGGTGGAACCAATATTGCACGAAATCGGTCAGCAGCATCGCCTCGACGAATTGCAGGACCCAGGGCTGTCCGCCGATCGCCGCGCGGATGCCGGCGAGCGACACGGTATTGGCGTTGATGATGCTCGACGGCGCCAGCGCGAGATAGGTGAATATCTGCACGAGCATCGAGCTCAGCAGATAATAGAATAGATCCTCGCGCCATTCGGTGCGAAACAGGCGCTGGTCGCGGTTGTGCGGCCAGAACCGCTCGATCGGGGCGAACATCAACCCGGCGACGATCAGATTGACGACGAAGAAATCGACCCCGAAGAAGATGCCCCAATCGTGCGTCTCGCGCGGCGAGACATTTGCGCCGCCGAGCAAGGCCGCGGCAATGCCGATCGCGAGTGCGGCAAAGCCGATCGCCTTCTTCGTCCGCAGCATCAGGCTGAGCAATGCCAGCGCGTAGCTGGAGATCAGTACGGCATGGACGACCGGGCGGAACCACAAAGTCTTCTCGACCGCCTGCAATTCGGGCGTCGCGAACCAGCCCGGCCAGCGCAGCGCCACCACCAGCCCGAAGCCGGCGATCGCCAGGACGAGCGCGAAAAAGCCCGAATACCAGCCGCTGCCGAAATTGCGGATCGCGACGGGCGCTTCGAGCTCATCGCGCAAATGGTCGAGTGGATTGGCCATCGGTGTCCCCTATCCCGATACGGTTAAGCACCCTCTACCACGCAGCCCCCCGCCGCGCTATCGACTGCCCGCGACTCTTCGAAGAAAGAGTATGGCGGAGAGGTAACGACATGCGGACCTATATCGCGTTGCTGAGCGCGGCCCTGCTGGCCGGGTGCGGATCGTCGAGCGACAATTCGCCGGCGCCGTCGGGCGCGGTCGGTGCCGCGAAGATCGACTCCGCCTATCTCACCAGTGGTGGCTCGGGCGCAGACTGGGCGATGACCGGGTTCAATTACAACGAGCAGCGCTATAGCCCGCTGACCCAGATCAACGCCGGCAATGTCGGAACGCTCGGCCTGTCCTGGTTTGCCGACCTGCCCGACGCGCGCGGCCAGGAATCGACGCCGGTGGTGATCGACGGCACGATCTACGTCACCGGCCCGTGGTCGAAGCTGTTCGCGTACGACGCCCTCTCCGGCAAGAAGCTCTGGGAATACGATCCCGGCGTCGACAAGACCAAGGGCGTCCAGGCGTGTTGCGACGTGGTCAATCGCGGCGTCGCGGCGTGGAAAGGCAAGCTCTATCTCGGCACAATCGACGGCAGGCTGATCGCGATCGATGCGCCGACCGGCAAGCCGCTGTGGAGCGTCCAGACCACCGACAATGCCAAACCCTATACGATCACCGGCGTGCCGCGCGTGGTGAAGGGCATGGTGATCATCGGCAATGGCGGCGCTGAGTTCGGCGTGCGCGGCTATGTCACCGCCTATGACGCCGATACCGGCGCCAAGCGCTGGCGCTTCTATACCGTACCCAATGCCAATCTCGGCGCCGATGGCGAAGTGTCTGACGCGATCCTGTCCAAGGCAGCGAATGCGACCTGGTCGGCGAACGGCCAGTGGAAGCAATCGGGCGGCGGCGGGACGGTGTGGGATTCGATCGTCTACGATGCCGAACTCGACCAGCTCTATCTCGGCGTCGGCAACGGCTCGCCCTGGAACCATGGGCTGCGGTCGGAGGGCCAGGGCGACAATCTGTTCCTGTCGTCGATCGTCGCGCTCAAGCCCGATACCGGCGAATATCTCTGGCATTATCAGGAGACGCCGGCCGAAAGCTGGGACTTCACCGCCACCCAACCGATCATCCTTGCCGACCTGAATATGGGCGGGCAGCAGCGCAAGGTGCTGATGCAGGCGCCCAAGAACGGCTTCTTCTTCGTCGTCGACCGCACCAACGGCAAACTGATCAACGCCGGCACGTTCATCAAGACGGTCAATTGGGCCGACAGCTACGACCTCAAGACCGGTCGACCCAACGAGAATCCCGACGCGCGCTTCTACAAGACCGGCAAGCCGTTCCTCGCGGTGCCGTCGGCACTGGCCGCGCATAATTGGCAGCCGATGAGCTTCAATCCCAAGGCAGGGCTGGTCTACGTCCCCGCGCAGGAACAGGTCGGGCTCGCCTATATTCCGCCCGATGCCGCGGGCGGCGCGCGCGAGCCGATCGGCTTCAACGTCGGTACCAATATGGCGGCGGGGATGTACCCGCACGACGCCAAGATGATCGGCGCGATCACAGCGGGCGCAACCGGCGCGCTGGTCGCCTGGGATCCGGTCGCCAACAAGGAACGCTGGCGAGTCGATTACCCGACGCCCTGGAATGGCGGTACGATGACCACCGCCGGCAATCTGGTGTTCCAAGGCACCGCGCTCGGCGAGTTCCGGGCTTATGCCGCCGATAGCGGCAAGCAGCTCTGGGCCTATCCGACGCAATCGGGGATCATGGCGGGCGCGGCGACGTTCACGGTCAAGGGACAGCAATATATCGCGGTGCTGACCGGACGCGGCGGCGCGCTGCCGCTGTCGATCGGCTATGCGATCGGCGCGGCGAAGAATGTCCCCAATCTGCCGCGCCTGCTGGTGTTCAAGCTGGGCGGTACGGCGAAGCTCCCCTCGCTCGTCCCACCTGCGACGGCGCCATTCAACCCGCCGCCGTCGACGGCGACACCCGGCCAGATCGCCCAGGGCCAGCAATTGTTCGGCCGCTATTGCCAGGTCTGCCACGGCGCGAGCGCGGGCGGCGGCGGCGTCCTCCCTGACCTTCAGCGCTCGGCTGTGCTGGCCGATGCCGATACATGGAAGTCGATCCTGATCGACGGTGCACTGGCCAAGCAGGGCATGGTCAGCTTCGCCAAGGTGATGAGTCCGGAGCAGGCGCAACTGATCCGGCTCTATGTGATCGACGAGGCGAATTGGGCGAAGAAGAATTTGCCGCAGGGGGTGGAAGGCACGGGTAAATAGCTCGCACCACCATCGTCATCCCAGCGAAAGCTGGGATCTCAAGCCGCATCGCGTCATCGCTAGAGACCCCAGCTTTCGCTGGGGTGACGGTTAGGGTGCTGGCGGGCAAAGTTCCCGCATCGCCTCCGCCGTCTGGGCGTCGGCGGGCAAGAAGGTTTCCAACGCGAGATCATCCAGCGTCAGGTCGATCGGCGATCCGAACACCGTCCGCGCGCTGTAGAAGGATAGGATGCGATCGCCGCGCTGAAACCGGAACGGCACCGCCACCCCGGCGAAGTCGCGCGGCCGGACGTCCGACGCCGGCCCTTTGGGATAAAGCTCCATTTCCTCGCGCAACGCGATCAGTGTGGCGTCGCCGCTCTGCGCGATTTCGCGGTCGAGTTGCCGCAGCAGGAAGCCGCGCCATTCGGCGAGGTTGACGATGTTCTTCGACACGCCGTCGGGATGAAGCGTCAGGCGCAACACGTTGACCGGCGGTTCGAGCAAAGCGGAATCGACGCCCTCGATCAACGGCGCCAGCGCGCGATTGGCCGAGATCATCGTCATGTGCCTGTCGACGATCAGCGCGGGGAACGGCTCGTGCGCGGACAGCACCGTTTCGAGCGCCGCGCGCACCACATCGAGCGCGGGATCGGCGAGATCGCGTTCGGGGAAAGCGGGCGCAAAGCCGGCGGCCAGTAGCAAGGCATTCTGCTCCCGGCGCGGCACATCGAGCTGTTCGGACAGGCGCAACAGCAACTCGCGGCTGGGTCGCGCGCGCCCGGTTTCGACGAAGCTCAAATGGCGAGGCGAGACATCGGCATCGAGCGCGAGGTCGAGTTGGCTCACCCGCCGGCGCGCACGCCAGTCGCGCAGCATTGCTCCCACCTCACCCGACATCTGCACCATGAGCCATCCTTTCGGCGGCCATCCTAGCCGCCCCGCGCCGACGCGCCATTACCTGTCAGGTAATTGGTTCGGCTGCAGCAATCCGCATCATGGCGGCACCACCCCCAAGGAGAACAGCCATGTACGCGATCGCCGACCTCGCTCCCCGCCAGACGCTCCGCCCGAGCCGCGGCCTGATCCCCACTCCCGACGGCGAGCAGCTTTACTATGAGGATATGGGTAATGGCCCAACGCTATTGTTCGTCCACGGCTGGGCAATGAACACCGAATTCTGGGAGCGCCAGACCGCCGACCTGGTCCGTCAGGGGCATCGCTGCGTCGCTTATGACCAGCGCGGCTGCGGCCGGTCCTCGCCCGCCGCTACCGGGCACGACCTGGACGGCCTGGCCGACGATCTCGCCACGGTGATCGAGCGGCTCGGGCTCGACCGGGTGACGTTGGTCGCGCATTCGATGGGCGCCTGTCAGGTCGCGCGCTATCTGTCGCGCTATGGCGCGGAGCGGGTGGCCGGCGCCATCCTCGTTGCCGGCACCGCGCCAGGTCTGTTCCCCGATCCGGCCAGCCGCACCGGGCCGCTTGCAGCACAAGTCACCATGATGATGGCCGACCGCCCCGCTTATGTCGCGACGATGGCCGAGCCGTTCTTCGCGCCCGAGCAGGTGTCGCCGCACCTGATCGCCTGGGGCACCGGCTTGGTGCTGCGCGCGACCTTGCACGCGGCGATCGAGCATACCCGCACCAACATCAACGCCGACGTCCGCGCCGATATGGCGGCGTTCACCTGCCCGACCCTGATCATCCATGGCAGCGCCGACCAAAGCTGCCCGCTGGAGAGGAGCGCCGAGCTGGCGCACGCGATGATCCCGGGCAGCGAGTTGCTGGTCTATGAGGGTGCCTCGCATGCCTTGCCACTGACGCGCGGCGAGCAGCTCGTCGCCGACATCGCCCGCTTCGTTCGCGGTTAAGCGATCGCGCCGGCGCGCCTGAGTGCTTCCTGAAGCGCGAGCGTCGGCGCCACCGCGACGTCGGGGACGATCCCCGTCCCTTCCCAATCCTTGCCGGTCGCCGGATCGATCGTCCGGCCGACCGGCAGGAACACTGCCAGCCCGCCGCCGATCGGCTCGAATCCGCCGAAATGATTGGCACCTGCCGTCGTCTCGCCGATCAGCGTCGCGCGGCCGGTATGCTTGAAGGCGAGAGCGAGATGTTCGGCGGCGGACGCTGTGCGAGCCGAGGTCAGATAGAAGACCTTCGCACCGAACAGCCGGGTCTCGCCCGTCTTGGGCACGACATAATGTTCGGTGCGGACGATCCCCGGCGCCGCACCGCTCGCGGGGCGCATGAAGGCATCTTCGGCGAAGGGATTGCCGCGCGCCTTGGCGATCGACTCGACCATTTCCATCTGCACCAGCACCGCCGGCTTGGCGAAGAGATAGGGCAGAATCGCATTCATCTGCGCGACGCCGCCGCCGCCATTGTAACGGCAATCCACGATCACCGCCTTGGCCGCGGCATGCTCGCGCATGAAGCGGTCGCTCGCCGCGGCGATGTCGGGGTCGTCGGGAAATTCGGTGAAGCGGATATAAGCGACGTCTTTCGCTATCCAGCCGGCATCCTCGATCGGCGCGCGGCGGGGCGGCCGCGGGCCCGCCGGCGCACGAGGTGGCGCGGCGGGAGGCTGGGGTTTGGCCCCGTCCGCCGGTCGCGGTTGCGGCCGATCATTGGGACCGAGCATCGTCGCGGGCACGACGCGCAGATGGCGGTCGGGCGACACCGCCAACAAATCGGCGGTCAGCCGCTGGCCGAGTTCGGCGGGGTCGGCGATCTGCTTATAGGCACCGGCCGCCGCCTTTTGCCGCAGCATCGCGGCGTAGCGCTTGCCAATCTCGGGGATGACATAGCCGGTCTCGAGAAGGTCGGCGAGTGCGAGAGCGGGGTCGCCGGCGGCCGCGGCTGGCCCGTCCATGGCGATCGCGTTGCCACCGGTGATCGTCGCGATCGCGGCCGCCGATAGTCCCAAGAATATGCGCCGATCCATCCCTCAACCCCTCCGACTACATTTGTAAGCGTAAGCGCTTATACATTTTGCTCGACAGGAGTAAAGTGGCTAATAAGTGGGGTATGACCACGCACACTGCCGCCAGTTTCGGCACCGCGCTTCGCCGGCTGATCGATCATCTCGACGGCGCGCTGGAACAGGCATATCGCGAGGATGGGATCGATTTCCGCCCGCGCTATACGCCGGTTGTCCGCGCGCTCGTTGCCGACGGGCCACAGGGCATTCGCGCGCTGGCCGACCGGCTCGGCGTATCGCATTCGGCGGTCAGCCAGACAGTATCGCAAATGGCCGCCGCCGGCCTGGTCGCGGTGACGCGCGGCGAGGAGGATGCCCGCCAGAGGATCGTCGCGCTCACCCGCGCGGGCACTGCGCTGCTCCCCCGGCTGGAGGACCATTGGCATGCCGCGCGCGCCGCCACCGCGGCGCTCGATACCGAAACTGGGGGCGTGCTGGTGGAGGTGATCAACCGCGCCAATGCCGCGCTGGAAGCCAGGCCGTTCGCCGATCGACTGGCCTCGGTGCGCAGCCGTCGTGCCGCGCCAACGGGCAGTCGAAACAGGGCTGCCTAATTTCGAGGCATTTGCTAGAGCCGATACCGGCTCCCGCTCGGCCCACGCTCTTCGCGCGCGAGTTCTGGCACGCTTTATGTAAGGCTGATGTGCAATCAACCCATAGGGCAAGAGACGGGGGACAATTCCGCGTGAAGAAGATCGAAGCGATCATCAAGCCGTTCAAGCTGGACGAGGTGAAGGAGGCGTTGCACGAAGTCGGTGTCAGCGGCATCACCGTGACCGAGGCCAAGGGCTTTGGCCGCCAGAAGGGCCATACCGAACTCTATCGCGGCGCCGAATATGTCGTCGACTTCCTGCCCAAGGTGAAGCTCGAAGTGGTGGTCGAGGACTCGATGGCCGAACGCGTGGTCGAGGCGATCGCGCAAGCCGCGCAGACCGGCCGTATCGGCGACGGCAAGATCTTCGTCATGCCGGTCGAAACCGTGCTGCGCATCCGCACCGGCGAGCGCGACGAAGCAGCAATCTAGGGCAGCGACCTGAAAAAAGACGACCGACGCCCAAGTTGGGCAACTACGGCATTTGACGCACTGCAACATAATGTGACAGCAGGGCGCACGCACGAGCAACATGATTCTCCGGTTCGCCGGATTTACGACTGAAAGAGAAAGGGTCTGGGGTTATGGCGACGACAGCCAGTGACGTTCTGAAGAAGATCAAGGACGAGGAGATCGAGTGGGTCGACCTCCGCTTCACCGACCCGAAGGGCAAGTGGCAGCATTTGACCATGGTCTCGTCGGTGGTCGGCGAGGACGAGCTGACCGACGGCTTCATGTTCGACGGCTCGTCGATCGAAGGCTGGAAGGCGATCAACGAGTCGGACATGATCCTGAAGCCGGATCTCGACGCGATCTATGTCGATCCGTTCTCGGCGACGCCGATGTTGATCCTGGTCTGCGACATCGTCGAGCCGTCGACCGGCGAGCTCTATGCGCGCGACCCGCGTTCGACCGCCAAGCGCGCCGAAGCCTATCTCAAGACCACGGGCATCGGCGACACCGTCTATGTCGGCCCCGAGGCCGAGTTCTTCATGTTCGACAACGTGCAGTTCGAAACGAGCTATGCGACGTCTTACTACAAGATCGACGATATCGAGCTGCCGACCAATACGGGCCGCGAATATGAGGGCGGCAATCTCGGCCACCGTCCGCGCGCCAAGGGCGGCTACTTCCCCGTCGCGCCGGTCGACTCCGCGGTCGATATCCGTGGCGAAATGGTCTCGACCATGATCGAGATGGGCTTGCCCTGCGATAAGCACCACCACGAAGTGGCCGCGTCGCAGCACGAGCTCGGCCTGACCTTCGGCACGCTGACCACCACTGCCGATCGCATGCAGATCTACAAGTATGTCGTGCACCAGGTGGCCCATGCTTATGGCAAGTCGGCGACCTTCATGCCCAAGCCGATCAAGGAAGATAACGGCTCGGGCATGCACACCCATTTGTCGATCTGGAACGGCAAGGAGCCGCTGTTCGCCGGTAACGGCTATGCCGGCCTCTCCGACATGTGCCTGTATTTCATCGGCGGCATCATCAAGCACGCCAAGGCGCTCAACGCATTCACCAACCCGACCACCAACAGCTACAAGCGGCTGGTGCCGGGCTACGAAGCGCCGGTGCTGCTGGCCTATTCGTCGCGCAACCGCTCGGCGTCGTGCCGCATCCCGTACGGCACGGGCGCCAAGGCCAAGCGCGTCGAGGTCCGTTTCCCCGACGCGATGGCCAATCCCTATCTCGCTTATGCGGCGCTGTTCATGGCCGGCCTCGACGGCATCCAGAACAAGCTCCACCCGGGCGATGCGATGGACAAGAACCTGTACGACCTGCCCCCGGCCGAGCTGGCCGAAGTGCCGACCGTATGCGGGTCGCTGCGCGAAGCGCTCGACAGCCTGGAAGCCGATATGGACTTCCTGCTCAAGGGCGACGTGTTCTCGAAGGACCAGATCGAGGCCTATATCGAAATCAAGCGTGCCGATGTCGCGCGGTTCGAGATGACCCCGAGCCCGGTCGAGTTCGATATGTACTACAGCGCGTAAAGCGCGGCCACGACCGCGCTGGTGCGAGCCCAGCTTGCATATGCGCTGTCGGCCGGCCTCGCTCGCGAGGACCGACGACGCGGCTTTGCCGCGGCGGGACCAACAAAGAAGGGCGCCAGGAGCAATCCTGGCGCCCTTTTTCCCAACACTTCAGCTGCCTCGCCGAGTCGACGCGGATGACCGTCAAAACGTCCCACTAATCGTCAGCGTAAAGATCGGCCCGACCCGCTGGTGCTGGCGCTCCAGGAACGCCAGCGGCGCCACGTTGCGACGGCCGGAATAGACGTCGCGCCAATAGCGGACATGGCCGTCATTGAGGTTGAACACCTCGAAATTGACCTTCATCCCGCGTATATTCTTCAACTCGACAAAGGCGCTGACATACGGCCCTTCCCATTGCTGGTTGACCTCGTCGAGATAATAAACCGGGCTGTAATGGTCGAACGACAGGCCACCGCCCCAGGCGAATTGGGTGCCGGGCACGTCGTGCCGCAAGGTCAGCTGGGCCCAGCGATCATGCGTATTGCTGATCACGCGCGGCAAGCCCGTCAGCGGGTCGCGGACGCGGGCACGTTCGATTCCGATATCGGCGTCGAGCTTCGCCCCTTTCCAACCGATCGGATCGAACTGGATCGTGCTGATGCTCTCGATGCCCGTGCGCGTCGCGCGAGGCAGATTGCCCACCGCGTCGCCGTCGACCCCGACCGGGATATGATCGACGATGTCCTCGATCCGGAGATGATAGAGCTTCAACCGCGTCTTGCCCCAGCGGCCGAACGTGCGCGCGACTTCCGCGGTCGCTTCCCAACTTTGCGGCGGGACGAGATTGGGGTTGGCGTCGTTACCGCGATTGTTGGTGACGTCCTGGTTGGCGAGGAAATCCGAAAAGCTGATCTGGCCGACCCTGCGCTCGAGCTTGAGACTGGCATCCCAGCCGCGCGCCGGCCGCCATGCCAGCAACAGGCTCCCTTTCGGCCGGAAGAAACGCCGCGGCTTTTCGCCGCTGCCGCGTTCGCCGAGCTCGGAATATTCGGCACCGCCGGCCACCTGCAGATCGAGATTGGGCGACAGCGGCCGGCTCAGCGTCGCCAGCGCTTCATAGCGCGTCTCGGCGACGATGCCGCTGCCTTGCGGATAGGGAATCGAAAGATAGCTGCCATCGGGCCGGAGATTAGCGAGCGTGCTGAGCTGTTCGAACCTGTTGTCGGCGCGCTCGAGCGAGATCGTCCAGTCGTTCGGCCCGCCCTTCCAATGATATTCCAGCCGCCCCACGGTTTCGCTGGTTTTGGCATCCTGGCCATAGCGAATGCCGTCGCTGGGCGCTCCGCTGTCATAATCGGTGCGTTGGTCGAGGAGGAAGGGCGCGTGCTCGAAATGGCGCAGGCCGATGATCTTGAGCCGGCCGCCGCCCAGCGGCACCGAGATGTCGCCGTTCACGTCGTAGCGGAAGCCCCAGGTGTGATTGAGGCTGATCCACATATTGTCATTGCCGTCGGTGCGGATGCGGCGCTGATCATTGGCGCCCCGCTGCCAATAGGGATCATAGTCCATCGTCAGATTGGCCAGGATCCCGCCTTTGCCGGTATATTTGAGGATCGCGGACAGCTTGGCGTCGTCATTGCTCGACCAATTCACCTGGTCGCGGCGTTCGAGCAAGGTGCCGGTCGGCGACAGCACGCGATAGTCGTTGCCGCCCAGTGCGCCGCGAGACGGCTTGTTTTCGAGCGACACCGTATAATCCAGGCCACCGGTCGAGCCGTTATAGCTGATCGCCCCGGCGAACCAGCGCGGCTCGGCATAATGCGCGCGCACTTGCGGGCTCCAGCTGAAATTGCCGCTGCCCTTGCGATTGGTCTTGAGGATGACGTTCGCGACCTGGCCGGTCAGGCCGGCGATGCCGAACGAGGCAGCTTCCCTGACCTCGATGCGCAGCACTTCGCTGGCCGATATCCGTTGCAATTGCGCCGCCGCGCCGCCCGATTTGTCGGTCACGCGCTGGCCATTGATCAGCACGTTCTCCGACGCCTGGCCCAGCCCGCGCGTATCGTCGGCGGCGCGGATGGTGAAGCCCGGCACTTGCGACAGCATGTCATAGGCGGTCTGCGGGGCGAAGCGCGCGAAGAAGTCGGGCGTGAAGACGTTGGCGTCCTTGGGCGCGGCGTCGGCGCCGGCCGATGCGGAAGGCGTGTCCTGGCCGGCGAAAGCGGCGGTCGGGGCGCACAGGCCGGTCGCCAGCGCCAGAAGCCCAACGGCGCGCTGCAGGTGAGCGGGCATGATCTACTCCTTGATGTGTCTCGGCCGGGCGACGCGCTTTGGACGCGCGCCATCGGTCCGCGCCGCACGGTGCGGGCGAATGGGAGGGCGGAGTCGTGAGTGGTCGGTCGCCCTTGGGCGTTACTTGATGTTGCTTAGGGAACGGCGATTGCCGTCAGACCTTAGGGATCGCCGGCGGAACCCGCAGCTCGGAGCGAGGTCAATTCATCGGGGTCGGTGGTTTTGATACCCCGCGATCTGAGCTTGCGGACGAAATCCGCGGTGACGCCGACCGACCGCATGCCCTGGTAATCGTCGAGGCCACCCTTGATCCCGAACCCGCGCATCGCCGCGATATAGGCCGCGCTGAGGCCCATGTTGCGCGCTTCGATTACGTCATCCAGGCTGAGGCGCATGCCGGTCGCCCGCATATCGCGGGCATATTGCGGGGACACGCCGCCGGCACGCGCTTCCGCCAGATCGTCGCTCGACAGATTGGGAAATCCGGCCTGCGCCATCGCACGCTGATAATCGACGCTGATACCGAGTACGCGCATATTGTCGGCGTCATCGCCGTCGTCCGATGGGCGCGACGTTTGGGCTTCTTGACCCTGCCCTGCTGCGGGCGCCGCCGGCATCGTCGCCGATGGTGAGCCGGCGGCATTCGGAGCGGCGACGACGGGCGTGAGGCGCGCCGCACCGTCGCTTGTCGCGACCTGCGGCGACTCGGCAGTCGAGACGCCCGAGGCCGGGCGTTTCCCGGCAGCCGGCGCCTGCATCGTGGCGAGTGCCGTATGCGACGGCACAAAGGTTATCGCGGCGAGCGGCACCGCCATGCTCAACATGCCGGTCGCGAAACCCGCCACCCAGGAACGCCCGGACGGCCCGCGCGCCGGGCTCTGGTCGAGTACGCGCCGGACGCGACGGCCGAGCGAGCTTTTCGACGGCGCGACACCATGCGCGCCGAGCAAGGTGCCGCGGCATTGATGGCGCGCGACGCCGATCAGCAATTCGGCATAATCGGGCCCGGCGATGTTCGCCCCGAGCACGGCGTCGTCGGCCGCTTCCTCGCGCAATTGGTGCGCCTCGCGCGCCAACACCCAGGCCAGCGGGTTGAACCAGAATGCCGCGGTGGCGACCCGCGCCAGGATCAGCTTCGCCCAATCGAAATGGACGACGTGCGCCAGTTCGTGCGCGATGATCGCCTCGGCCTGTTCGGGTGCGAGCACCGCTGCGTCGTTGAGCAGGATGACGGGACGCATCAGGCCCCAGCTGACCGGCGAGCCGAGTTCGTCGCTCGCCAGCAAGGCGGTGCCGTTCTTGAACCCCATGCGCCGCTGCGCACGCGCCAGCGCGCTCAGCCAGACCGGGTCGACCAGCACCTCGGCGCGGGCGCGTAAGCCGACGAGCCGGAGCAATGCGGCGAGTGTCAGTGCCAGCAGCACGAGCGTGGGGAGAAGGAAGGCGTATCGCGCCGCGCCGGATAGAGCGCTGACCCATGGGGACTCGGCGGGCACGGCTGGCGACGCAACGGCGGCTATCGGAGCCGCCTTATCGCGTGAGGGGAGCGGCGTTGCCGTCTGCTCAACCGGATCAACCGCGGCGATCTGCGCCATCGGCGCGGGCAACGGGAGGTTCAGCGCCGGCAGCGCGAGGCTGGCGAGCGGCAAGGCGACGAGCGCGAACAGGCCGAGATGGGCAATGGTCGAACGCTCGGCGGCCGACCGCGCGCGGGTCATTCGCAGCAAGCCCAGCGTGACCGCCGCTACGAGCAGGGACTTCAGCGCGAGGAGGAGCAAGGTCATCGTCATTTCCCGCCCTCTCGTGCCTTACGAGCGCGGGCGATCGCCGCTTCGAGCTCGTCGAGTTCGCTCGTGTCGAGGTCCTCCGCCATGCCGACCAGGGCACTCGCCGCGCTGACCGGCGATCCCTTGAAGAAGGTCCGCACGATCTGGCTGAGCGCGGTTCGCCGCGCCTGATTGTCGGAGACGGTCGGCGAATAGATATAGCCGCGATCGCTGTCCTCGCGGCGCACGAACCCCTTATCCTCGAGCCGCTTGAGCATCGCGCGAACGGCCGAGCCGGTCAGCGGATCGGGCAGCGCGCTGCAGATCTCCGACACGGTGCGCGACCCGCCTTGATAGAGCAGGTCGACGATCTGACGTTCGCGCGGGGGCAGTTGCGGAAGCATGACTCACCTCTTGGCTACATTTGTAGCGTGCTACATTTGTAGCGCGACTGCAAGCGGAAAAATCACGGGGAAACCGCTCGCTGGCGCCATGCACCTGCATTTTCCCGTCAGCCTACCACCGAGCGCAGGTCGCTATTACCCGATCTGCACCCCGGAATGCGACGAACCGAGCGATCAGCCGTTGCCGCGGGAGACTTGCGCTCCTAGGCGGCTCGCCAATGCGGCTGTCCCTGCCCTTCGCTTTGCCCGACCGCCGCCGCACCGTCTCGTTCGTGCTGGCGCTTGTCGTCGAAGCATTATTGATCCTGGTGCTGCTGTTGTTCGGCCCGCATCTGACGCCGGCACCCAAGCCCGAACCGCGACGCGCGACGAGTTTCAGTTTGTCGCCCTCAAAGAAAGAAGCGGCAACTGCGCCCGAACATCGCACCAAGGCCCATGCCGCGGCCAAGCCCGCTTCCGGAGCGACGACGCCGATCCCGCCAATGCCGCCCGTCGTCACGCCGTCCAAGCTTCCGACGCCGCCCGCAGCACTCCCCGGCGTGTTGCCGATCACGCTCGGCGCCAGCGACATCAGCAAATTGAAATCGAGCGCGAGCAGCGACGACGGCGCGGAGACGGGCACCGACAGCAAGCTCGCTTACGGACCCGGCGAGGGCCCGGGCGGCCAGCCGCTATACAATGCCGAATGGTATCGCGAGCCGACCGATGCGCAGCTCAACGGCTATCTGCCGAAGGGGGCGCCGCCGAATAGCTGGGCATTGATCGCGTGCCAGACGATGCCGCAATTCCATGTCGACAATTGCCGCTCGCTGGGCGAATCGCCGGTCGGATCGGGGCTCGGCCGCGCGATGCGCGAGGCGGCGTGGCAATTCCTCGTCCGTCCCCCGCGCCGCGGCGGCAAGGTGCTGGTCGGCGCATGGGTCAAGATCCGGATCGACTTCACGCTGCGGCCGGCCAAGGCCGACAAGGGCGAAAGCGGGCCGCAGCTTCCCGAGCAGTGATCAGGGCAGCAGCACCGACGCGCCCTCGGTCTTGCCGGCTTCGAGCTGGCGATGCGCCTCGGCCGCATCCTCGAGCGCGAAGGTCTGGCCGATCTCCGGGTTGATCGCGCCCTTGGCCAGCATCTCGAACACGCGCGTGAACCCTGCGTCGCGCTCCGGCTTGGTCGCATAATAATGGAACATCGTCGGCCGGGTGACGAACAGCGACCCGTTCGTATTGAGCTGGCCGAGCGCGACGCCGGTCACCGGGCCGCTGGCATTACCGTAGCTGACGATCAGCCCGCGCCGCTTCGTCGATTTGAGCGACGCTTCCCAGGTCGCCGCGCCGACGCCGTCGAGCACAACCTCCACGCCGTCACCGCCGGTGATCTCGCGCACGCTCTCGGCGATGTCATGTTCGCGATACTGGATGACATGATCGGCGCCGGCGCGGCGCGCGCGCTCCGCCTTGTCGGCTGATCCGACGGTGCCGATCACGGTCGCGCCGATCGCCTTGAGCCAGCCGACCGCGAGATGCCCGACCCCGCCCGCTGCGGCATGGACCAGCACGGTCCAGCCGGACTGCACCTTGGCGCAGCGCTCGATCAGGAATTCGGTGGTGCCGCCCTTGAGCAGGATCGCCGCGGCGGTGCGGTCATCGACACTGTCGGGCAATTTGATCAGGTTTTCGGCGAGCAGGTTTCGGTGCGTGGCATAGCTGCCGACGGTCGGCCCAAACGTGCCGACGCGGTCGCCGACTTCGATATCGGTAACGCCCTCGCCCAGCGCCTCCACCACACCGACGCTCTCGGTGCCGAGCCCGCTTGGCAGCTTGAGCTGATAAAGGCCGGTGCGCTGATAGACTTCGATGAAGTTGAGCCCGACCGCGGTCGAGCGGATCCGTACCTCGCCGGGACCGGGATCGGGCAGGTCGACATCGACCCATTGGATCACCTCTGGCCCACCATGCTGCTCGATCCGTGCGACGCGCGCCATGTCCCGTTCTCCCGTTGCGACGAGCCCTCAACTGGGGAGTCTCGTTTCGGGTTGCAACCTACCTCGCCGCGCGCCATCTAGGCGCCAACCATACCCGATATTTGAAAAGTGGAGGCGAGGATGAAGAGCTACCTGAAGCATTATATCGACGGTCAATGGGTCGATAGCGAAGGTGGCGCCCGCCACGAAGTAATCGACCCGTCGACCGAGCAACCGGTCAGCGAGATCACGCTCGGCACCGCGGCCGATGTCGACAAGGCGGTCGCGGCGGCCAAGAAAGCGTTCAAGAGCTATTCGCAGACCAGCGTCGACGAGCGCATCGCACTGCTCGAGCGGATCATCGAGGAATATAAAGCGCGCATCCCAGATCTGGCGGCGGCGACCAGCGAGGAAATGGGCGCGCCGATCGGCTTCGCGCAGATGGCGCAGGCGCCGGCCGGTCTGGGCTATTTCATCGGCACGCTGGCTGCGCTCAAGGAATTCAAGTTCGAGGAGCGCATCGGCAAGAACCGCGTCGTCCACGAGCCCGTCGGCGTGGTCGGCATGATCACGCCGTGGAACTGGCCGCTCAACCAGATCTGCGCCAAGGTCGCGCCTGCTCTGGCGGCCGGCGATACGATGGTGCTCAAGCCGTCGGAAGAAGCACCGGGTAACGCCGTGATCCTGGCCGAGATTCTCGACAAGGCAGGGGTGCCGGCGGGCGTGTTCAACCTGGTCAATGGTGATGGCCCCGGCGTCGGCGCGGCGATTTCGAGCCACAAGGATGTCGACATGGTGAGCTTCACCGGATCGACTCGCGCCGGCATCGCGGTGGCGCAGGCCGCCGCCCCGACGGTCAAGCGCGTCCACCAGGAACTGGGCGGCAAAGCGCCGAACCTGGTGCTCAAGGGCGCCAATCTGCCCGAAGTGCTGCCGCCGACGATCGCCGGCGTGCTGGCGAATAGCGGGCAAAGCTGCATCGCCCCCACCCGCCTGCTGGTCCACGAAAGCCAGGTCGCCGACGCCACCAATGTGGTGAAGGGGATCATGGAAGCGACCCAGGTCGCCGAAGCCTCGACGATGGGCGCGCATATCGGCCCGGTGGTCAACAAGGCGCAATATGAGAAGATCCAGGGGCTGATCCAGTCGGCGATCGACGAAGGCGCGACGCTCGTCACCGGCGGCACCGGACGCACCGATGGCCGCAATGCCGGCTTCTTCGTCAAGCCGACGCTGCTCACCGACGTCACCCCCGACATGCGCATCTATCGCGAGGAAACGTTCGGGCCGGTCGCGACGATCACCAAATATAGCGACGCCGACGAGGCGATCGAAATGGCCAACGATACCGTTTACGGCCTATCGGCGACGATCTCCGGCGACCCCGCCGAGGCCGCCAAGGTCGCGCCGAAACTGCGCGCCGGACTGGTGACGATCAACGCCTGGGCGGGCGGCGGCGGCACGCCATTTGGCGGCTACAAGCAATCCGGCAATGGCCGCGAGGGCGGCAAATACGGCATTGCCGACTTCATGGAATTGAAGACGATCGTCGGCGAACCGGCCTGAGAATTGCGGCGGGCATCCGCTAAAATCTCCCCTCCTCGCTTGCAGGGAGGGGATCAAGGGGTGGGTTGAGCGTTGGGCGAGGCTCGATGCCTCGACCAACGCTGTTTTGCTGAGCGGCTAGTGAGTCTTTGTGGGCGCGCAGACGCGCGCACCCACCCCCAACCCCTCCCTTGCAGGGAGGGGCTTTCCCCTTCCCGCTCAATGCAGCGGCCAGACCATCAGGATCAGCGGCGTGCCGAACAGCACCACCAGCAGCGACAGCGGCGCGCCCAGCCGGGCATAATCGCCGAATTTGTAGCCGCCGGGACCGAACACCAATGTGTTGCACTGGTGGCCGATCGGGGTGAGGAAATCGCATCCCGCGCCCATCGCGGTGGCGATCAAGAAGGCTTCCGGCCGATAGCCGAGATCGTGCGCGAACACCGCGGCGATCGGCGCCATCACCAACACCGTCGCGGCATTGTTGAGGAACGGCGTCACCGCCATCGCCGCGACCAGGATTAGCGCGACCGCGCCCCAGGGCGGCAGGCTGGCGGCAACATGCGCGAGCCAGGTGGCCATGATCTGCGACGCCCCCGTCGTGCGCAGCGTGTCGCTGACCGGGATTAGCGCGCCGAGCATGATCAGGATCGGCCATTCGACGCTGGCATAGGCCTCGGCCAGCGGCAGCGCGCCGATCGCCAGGATCAACGCCGCAGCGGCGAAGAAGGCGACCGCTACCGGCACGTACCCGGTCGCCGTCGCGATCATCGCCACCGCCAGGATCGCCACCGGCAACACCCCCCTGCCCGAATTGCCGAGCCGGAGCGCGCGCTCGGCCAGCGGCAGCGCGCCGAGTTCCGCCAGGCGTTCGGGCAGCAGGCTGAGCGGCCCCTGCAGCACGACGACGTCGCCGGCGCGCAACACGGTGCCGCCCAGCCGATGCGTCAGCCGTTCGCCTTCGCGCGACACCGCGATCAGGTTGATGCCGAGCCGCCGCTGCAATTGCATCCGGCTGGCGGTGCGGCCGATCAATGGCGAGTTGGTCGCGATCACCGCCTCGATCACCCCGATCTCGTCGTCCTTGCGATCCCCGGGCACGTCGCGTTCGGAGCCGGCCAGTGCGAATTTGTTGGTGGCAATCACGCGTTCGAGCACGTCGGGCTCGCCGCCCAGGATCAGCGTGTCGCCGTCGCGCAAGGTCATCCAGGGGCGCGGCTGGCTGCGCATGCCCGCGCGCATCACGCTGGTGACGGTGACGTCGCCATCATGGCGATCGGTGAACTGGTCGACCGTCTCGTCGATCGCCGGCGAGCCCTCGGCGATCGTCACCTCGGTGACATAGTCCTTGATGTCGAGCGCCTCGCCCATGGTCGGTACCCCGCGCCGGTCGCGCGGCAGCAAGCGATAGCCGAAACGCAGAAAGATCAGGCCGACCACCAAGAGGCCAAAGCCGGTCGGGAAATAGTCAAACATGCGGAACGGCTGACCGACCATGTCCTGCCGCACCCGGCTGACGATGATGTTGGGCGAGGTGCCGACCAGCGTCATCAGCCCGCCAAGCAAAGAGGCGAACGACATCGGCATCAGGAAGACCGACGGCGACGCCTTGTTCTTCTTCGCCATCTGGAACGCCGCCGGCATCAGCATCGCCAATGCGCCGACATTCTTGACCAGCGCCGACGTCACGCCGACCGAGGCGGTCAGCACGAACAACTGTGTCCGGATTCGAGTGACACGGCCGGCGATCAGCGCCAGCGCGCGCTCGACCATGCCCGATCGCTGCACCGCGGCCGAAATCACCAGCGCGGATCCGACGATGATCACGATGTCGTCGGAAAAGCCGGTGAACGCTTCCTTGGGTTTGACAATGCCGAGCGCGAGCCCCGCGAGCAGCGCCAGCATCGCGGTGATATCGTAACGGAAGCGGCCCCAGACGAACATCGCCATCATTGCAACGAGCAGGGCGATCGACAGATATTGGGGCGTGGTCATCCGGCCTCGTTCGGTGGCGTCCTGCAAGCAGAAACCAACGAGCCCGAAACAATCTCCCGCTAAAACCGCCTGATTTCGATTAGTGGACGGTACCCACGGCGCGACCCTGCGACATCAGCACGATCAGCCGCTCGATCTGGCGCCAGCGACAGAAATTGACGTGATTGCCAAGGTCGCGGCTCTTGTCCGCGCGCGCGGCCGCCTCGAACCCGGCATCATCGCCAAAGGTTGCCATCAGCTCCTGCGCGGCGTCCACGGATGAGCGATCGGCGAGGTAGAGGTGCATGCGATACTCCGACTGGCAGCACCCGATCGTTACAAGGGCCGTGCCACTCCGAGGTGATCGACGGAAACCGGCGGAACGTAGTGGTAAATCGCCGTGCACCATGGCGTTAGTCACTGCCCCACGCGTGCCATGCCGGGACACTAGCGTCCGATCCTGGAACATGGCAGGCAGCGGACATGAGACCGAATCCGCCGCAATCGACCGCTCCCGCCGCCGGCGGATGCCTGCTCGCGCTCGGGCTGATCGGCGGCGCCATCGCCGGCGTGCTCTATGGCCAGACGACATTGGGCGTGCTGCTCGGCGGCGCCGGCGGCGCGATCGCCGCGACGATCATCTTCCTGATCGACCGGCGGCGCTAGCAAACCGCTGAGGAGTCTATTTTTGCGGTGAAGGCATTATGGCGCCGCGCCTTAGTGCCCGCCTGTATTAGTCGCCCAGACTGGAACTCCTTCCATGTTTACGATCACGACATTGCCATCGTTTTGAATCGACATGTTTGCGCACAAATATGCGCTGGTTCCAGTAGACCATACCGGCACGCCGTCAGAGCGGTACAGGACGAGATTACCATCGGGCTGGAACGAAGCGACCGACGCTCCGCTCCCGACCGTGTTCGATCCCCATAAGGCGCCAGTAGGGCCGTAGTGCACGAGGTTGCCGTCCGTCTGCATGGTAAGATGAAATCTACCGTCGGGTGAAGCTACGCTAGACCCGGCTTGGATCGTCAATGCCGTCTGGATGTGAAGATAGTTTGTCCGATTGCTGGCGGCATCGAATTGATAGTCGGTACGTTCGCCCTGGCTCGCCGAAGCTGTACACGCGTGCGAGAGCCTTCCCAGCGCATCATATTTATATACAACCTGATCCCCGGATACCGGCAGGCCAATGGCAAAGATCGCGAGCAAAACTGAATGGGCTATCAACAATGCGAGTCTCCGATCGTTAGATGTCGGCTGATGCCCATGATTGCGGGGCTCGTCGAGATGATTAACTAGCCGATATGGAACTGTTTTTGCTAAATGATGACGCTGAAGTAAAAGCTTCCGCGAAGATCGCGCCGCACGCTAGTCGTCAGGTAGCAATCCATGACGTCGAACCACAAAGGTGGACAATCCGCTGGCCATCAATTCGGGGTCCGCTTTGCAAAGCAGTTTGAGCTAACACTCCCTATCGAAGAGCGCGCGCCAGCCGCACGACGCGGCCAATGACCGCCACGCGATCGGCGCGGACCGGCGCAATGGCAGGTGTGTCGGGATTGTCGCTGGTCACCTGAACCTCCAAGCCGATCCGGGAGACCCGCTTCACCAGCAGCGCACCGTCGAGCCGGATGACGAAGATGCCGGGGCGCGACGACAAACGGCGATCGGCCATGTCGACGAACAACGCGTCGCCGTCATGGATCAGCGGCTCCATCGAATCGCCATGCGCGGTGATCATCGTCAGCGTCGCGGGCGACACGCCAAGCCGCGCCACCACGCGTGGATCGATCCGTTCCTCCCCGCCATTGCGGTCATCCTCGACCAGCCCGCCGGCGCCAGCATGCGCTTCCGCGTCGATCCGCCGCACCGCCACCATCGTCGCGTCACCGCCAGCGGTCCCGCCCAATGCGCGTTCGTCCACATTGAAATAAGCGGCGAGCCAGCGGCGATCCTCCTCATCGAGCCGCCGGGGCGTTCCGCGCTTCACGAACTGCTGCAGATAAGCGTCGTTGCGCCCGAGCGCGCGCGACAGCCAGGCAAGGCTGGTCCCCGCCTCGTCAGCCAATCCCGCCAGCGTCGATCGCACGTCAACCATGTTTGCCACCATAGTCGTAGGAAATTTCCTAGACAAGTTGGAATTTGGAACAGATCATGAACTTATAGCGAATCGGCAGCAGAAAACAGAGGCCAGACAAATGCATATCGGACGCGAGGTGGAGAAATTTTTGCGGCGGTCGAACATGCCGCCGACGCGGTTCGGCCGGCTGGCCTGCAACGATCCCCGACTGGTCGGTGATCTGCGCAACGGTCGTGAACCCAGGCGCCGGGTCGCCCAGCGCATCGTCGATTTCATCGCCGCGCAGGATGCCGCGCAGTGAGCCGACTCGAGCGCGATCTGATCAAGACGGTGACCGAATCGGCTGCCGCAAGCATGCCCGACGCGGCGGCATCTTTGGTGCGCAGCCGGGATTGGTCGTCGTCGCTATTCAGCGGCGTGCGGCTGACGGTCGAGATCAATGCCGGCGAGGACGAAGCGTTCGAAACCTGGCTGGCGGACCTACCCGAAGCGGAATTCGGTGTCCGTGGCTATTTTGTCGCGAGCGCCGATCTGGTCGAGCGCAGCAACGGGGCGGCGGTTGTCGAGTTCTTGCTGGTCGAGGAAAGCTAGGACTGGCCCGTAAAAGCCCACCCCGGCGAAGGCCGGGGGCCCAGTGTCGATGACGTGGCGATGACATCCCGCCGCCAAGCGATCAGCGCGACAGGGCCCCGGCCTTCGCCGGGGTGGGACTATTTCAATTCTGTTGGATCAAATTCTAGCCGACCCGCGAAGCGAGTTGGCGCAGCACGCCGAGCGTTTCCTCGAGCGATCCCGCGGCGGGAATTTCCACTTGCGGGGCTTCGGGTTCCGGCGCCGGCGCTTCCTTGCGCTTGGCAACACCGCGTTCCAGCCGGTCGAGCAGATCGTGGATCGTCGCCGACGGCAATGGAACCGACGTTTCCGACGAGCGCACCATCGGCGTCAACTCGAACGTCTCGATCCGCTCATGCGACGCGAAACGCGGCGCGGGATCTTCGGCGGGCGGAACAATGGCGGGTGATATTGGATCGATTCGGGCCGGGCGCGGATCGACCGCGATGATTGGCTCCGGAGCGGGCGCTTCCGCGCGGATCGGTGAGGGTGCCGCGACGGGTTCGTCGATCCGGCCGAGCGGCAGCGGATCGGGAGCGGGCAGCGGCGGATCCAGAGGACTGCGATAGGTGGCGAGCGGGGTGTCGAGATCTGCCGGGATGTCACGTTCCTCGATTACCGGCGGCGCGTACGCCACGGCATCGGCGACCGACATCGGCAGCGACGATTCGGCAGTAACTTCGAGGAACGGCGTGCCGAGGTCGCGATTGGCGAAGACCGGACGGCGCGGCGGCGCGTCGGGATGCGCGTCGGCCCGGCGCAAGATGGGAACGCCGTCTTCGCGAGCATTACCGCCGATTGCGACCGCCCGCGTGCCGATCAGCAGGAACAGCCCGAACCAGCTGACACTACCGACCACGAGCGCGACCAGGAAAGCGATGGCGAAATGCGCCGTCATTCCGAGGGGCGGCTGGGCGGCGGTGACCAATGAGGCGATCCCGCTATCGACCACCAGATCCTCGAGCACCGCAGTCGGCATCAGCAGGAACATCAGTCCGCCGAGCGCGGCGAGCACAATGGCGATTGCCGGCGCCAACGGCACGGCGAACCGCATCGCCCCGCCCTCGCCCAGAATCGCGGCGAAGGGCGAGGAGAAATTCAGGCGCTGGCGACCGCGGGTGGCGTCCATTTGAGGTCCGTTTTCCGAGCTTCGATAATTCTTTGGTAAACGGGGGCGTAACGCGAAATGTTTGACGACCAGTTACGATCGCGTTCGACGAACGCCCGTGCCCGGGTCCGCCGCGCTTCCCAGCCGCTGCGATCGGCGAACATCCCGGCCAGCGCATCGGCGATCGCCGCGGGGCTATCGGGCGCGAACAAGGTGCCGGTATCGCCGTCGCGAATCAGTTCGCGATGCCCGCCAACATCCGAGGCGGCGACGAGGCGCCGCTGCGCCATCGCCTCGAGCGGCTTGAGCGGGGTGACCAGGTCGGTCAACCGCATCTTCTTGCGGGGATAAGCGAGCACATCCACCAGGCTATAATAGCGCTCGACGTCATTATGGGGAACGCGCCCGACGAAACGGATCGCGCCGGCAACCGGCGACGCCGCAGCCTGGGCGCGCAGCGCCTGTTCCATCGGCCCGCCGCCGACCAGCAGCAGCTTCGCCGCCGGGCGCTTCGCCACCAGCGCGGGCATCGCCGCGATCAGATCGTCGAGCCCTTCATAATCATAGAAGCTGCCGATGAAGCCGACCACATCGTCATCCGCCGCCAGGCCCAGTTCTGCCGCCAGCGCCGCGTCGCGCGGCAGCGGTTCGCCGAACAGGGTCAGGTCGACGCCGTTGGGCGAGACCATGATCTTGGCCGGATCGATGCCGCGATCGATCAAATCGTCCTTCAGCCCGTCGCAGATCACCGCGACGGCATCGGCCTGACGCACTGCCCGCGTCTCGAGCCAGCGCGTCGCGCGATAGCGCAGCGACCCCTCGCTGCCCGTTCCGTTGCCGACCGCCGCATCCTCCCAGAAGGCGCGGATCTCGTACATCACCGGCACGCCTAGCCTTTTGCCGGCACGCAATGCCGCCACGGCGTCGAGTACCGGCGAATGGGCGTGGATCACATCGGGGCGAAATATCCGCGCCACCTCGGTCACGCGATCGGCGAGCGCGGCGATTTCGCGCCATTCGCGGATCGGACTGCGCGCCGGCGCGGGGACTTCGGTACGGTAGAAATCGAGTCCGTCGACCATCTCCGCAGTGACCTTGGTCTCGCCGTGGCGCGGTCCCGTCACCGCGGCGACGTGCCAGCCACGCGCGATCTGCGCTTTCAGGATGGCGCGGGTGCGAAAGGTGTAGCCGCTCTGCAACGGCAGGCCGTGGTCGAGGACGTGGAGGATATTCATCTCATTTTCCATGCCACGCGACTGTTTAACGGCACGTCAACCCGGCGGCGGTAGGACCAATCCTACACCCGTTCGCCCCGAGCTTGTCGAAGGGCGTGCGCATCGGATGGGCTGGAAGACGGTAGCATGATCGACAATTTCGCGATCGCGATCACGCATGGCCTGATGATGCTCGCCATCTTCCTCCTGCTGCGCCGCCGCGACCTCGACGACGAGCGGCCCGAGCCGCCGAGCAAGATCAAGCGGCGATGATCCACGATCTCGCCTTTGTCGGATTCCTCGGGATGTTCTTCGCGCTGGCGTTTCGCCGGCCGTTTCTGTTCATCCTGAGCTATGTCTATATCGACATCGTCTCGCCGCAGCGGCTGACCTATCTGCTGCTCAATTCGGTGCCGATCTCGCTCATCGCGGTGGCGCTGGCGGTCGGCTCCTGGGCGCTGATCGACGACAAGAAGGACAGCCGGGTCGCGCCGCGCCAGTTCGTCATTGTGCTGCTCCTCGCCTGGTGCGCGATGACCACGATGCGCGCCGATTTCCCGGTCGAGGCGCTGGATAAATGGGATTGGGTCTGGAAGTGCCTGGCGTTTGCCGCCTTCCTGCCGCTGACCCTTCGTACCCGCCTCAGGCTCGAGGCACTGCTGACCTTCATGATCCTGTCGGCGGCCTCGATCATCATCGTCGGCGGGATCAAGACGCTAGCGGGCGGCGGCGGCTATGGCGCGCTCAACCTGATGGTGGATAACAACTCAGGACTGTACGAGGGCTCGACCATCTCGACCGTGGCGATTGCGATCATCCCGGCGATCCTGTGGCTCGAGAAATACGGCACGATCTTCCCCAATGACTGGAAGCGGAAGCTGTTCTGCTACGCGTTGGTATTCGCCTGCCTGCTGATGCCGATCGGCACCTCGACGCGTACCGGACTGCTGTGCATCGGCCTGCTCGGCGTACTGATGCTGCGCGATTCGAAGCGCAAGTTCCTCTATCTCGGCGTCGTCGCCACGCTCGGACTGGTCGCCGTGCCGTTCCTGCCCAAGTCGTTCACCGACCGCATGAGCACGATCAAGTCGTATCAGCAGGACGAGTCCGCCGCGACCCGCGTCGCCGTGTGGAAATGGACCTGGGAATACGTCAAGCAGCATCCGATGGGCGGCGGGTTTGAAATGTACCGCCAGAACCAGATCCGCTACGACATCGTGAAGGCGGAAGGCGACGCCGGCAACGCCAAGCTCGACACCAAGCTGACCGTCGACCGCGCCCGCGCCTATCACTCGGCCTATTTCGAGATGCTCGGCGAACAGGGCTGGCCGGGGCTGATCATGTGGTTGTTCATCAGCCTGAGCGGGCTGATCCGGATGGAAGTGATCCGCCAGCGCTACAAGAAAGCGGGCGAAGACTATGCCTGGGTCGCGCCGCTCGCCGGCGCGCTGCAATCGGGGCAATTGCTCTACATGCTCGGCGCCTGTTTCGTCGCGATCGCGTTCCAGCCGTTCATCTTCATGCTGATCGGCGCGCAGATCGGGCTCGACACCTATCTCAAGCGCCGGCGTGCGGAAGAGAGCTTCCGCCCGATGAAGCGCGCCAAGCCGGCGGCCGACGCACCGCCCAACCCCGCGCTGGCATGACCCGGCCCGAGCTTCGCGCGCTGACCAGCGTGCGCGGCGTGGCCGCGTGGATGGTCGTGCTTTATCATATCCGGCTGACGATCGACGGCCTGCCCGCAGCCTGGGTGCATGTCTTCGCCAAGGGGTATCTGGCGGTCGACTTCTTCTTCCTGCTGTCGGGCTTCGTGATCTGGCTGAGCTGGGGCGAACGCCTCCGCGCCGATGGCTGGGGCGGTGTGCCGGCTTTCCTGCACAAGCGCGTCGCGCGGATCTGGCCGCTGCACCTCGTCGTGCTGGGGGGCGCGGTCGTACTCGCACTGGCGCTGGCCGCTGCCGGACGCCACAATGCAGTGGAATACCCGTTCCGCGAACTGCCGCTGCACGTCTTCCTGCTGCAGAATTGGGGATTCACCGACGCGCTGACCTGGAACGATCCGGCCTGGTCGATCAGCTGCGAGCTTGCCGCTTATCTGCTGTTTCCACTGCTGGTGCGCGCGGTCGACTGGCGCACGCTACCGAGCTGGCTGGTTGTGCTGGCGGCGGCGGCGTTCCTGATCATCCTGGCGGCGGCAACGGCGCATCTGCCGACGCTGGGCCATGATATCGTGCATTATGGTGTGGTTCGCTGCCTGACCGAATTCGCCGCGGGCAGCGCACTTTGTGCGCTGTGGCTGCGATGGCGGGAGGCTCCCGCTTTGCCTGCCGTCCTGGCATTCGCTTTTGCCGGACTGATGCTCATCGGCTGGGCCAGTGGCCTGCCGGAACAGCTCGCCGTGCCATTTGCCTTCGCCGCCTTGCTGCTCGCCCTCGCCCTCAGCTCGGGCGTGCGCGGCAACCCACTCGACTGGGCGCCGCTTCATTATCTCGGCGAGATCAGCTACGCGACCTATCTGTCGCACTTCATGCTGTTCGTGGTGTTCAAGCTCGTGTTCGTGAGTGATGCGCACGCGGTGCCCCCGGTGCTGATCGCGCTCTATCTCGCAATGGTGCTGGCGAGTTCGGTGGCGCTCTATCACCTCGTCGAACGGCCGGCGCAGAAATGGGTGAATGCCGTCAAACTCCCCTCCCGTTTACGGGAGGGGTTGGGGGAGGGCGTGTCGAGCCCGGCCGCGAAGGAACAAGCCCTCCCCTAGCCCCTCCCGCAAGCGGGAGGGGGATCAAGCCTCCGCCAGTTCTTCCGTCAACGCTTCGATAATCGCCTTGTTGAACGCCGGGATGTCGTCCGGCTTGCGGCAGGTGATCAATTTGCCGTCGACCACCACTTCCTCATCGACCGCCTCCGCCCCGGCATTTTCCAGGTCGGTGCGGATCGACGGCCAGCTCGTCACCTTGCGGCCATCGACCACGTCCGCCTCGACCAGCAGCCACGGCCCGTGACAGATCGCCGCGACGATCTTGCCGTCGTCCATGAACTCCTCGACGATCTGCACCGCGCGGCCCTGCATCCGCATCTTGTCGGGGTTGGCGACCCCGCCCGGGATGACCAGCGCGTCGAATTCTTCGGTATCGACATCGCCAAGCGTGATGTCGGGGGCGATCGTGTCGGCCTTCTCGCCGCCTTTCTCGCCCTGGATCGGATCCGTCGAGATCGACGCCAGCGTCACCTTGGCGCCGGCGTCGATCAACGCCTGGCGCGGCTTGAACAATTCGTCATTCTCGAACCCGTCGGTCGCGATCATCAGCACGCGCACGTCGCTCAAATCGGCCATGGCAAATCTCCTTGAAAACCGCACTCCCAACCGACCGCGTGGCCGGGGCGTTCCGGAACGAAGCGATGATCCGCGCATTTCCGACGCCATGCGGAAGGAGGATTGATGCCCCGAATCGTCTATTGCGATGACACCATGCCGGGGATCACTCGGCGCAAGGTACGGCATGGTTGGGGCTATTGGGATCCGCAAGGCAACCGCATCACCGACCGCGGCGAGATCGACCGGTTGAACCGGATCGGTCTGCCGCCGGCCTATCGCGACGCCTGGTTCTCGCCCGACCCCAACGGTCATATCCAGGCGGTCGGATGGGACGAGCGCGGCCGCAAGCAATATCGCTATCACCCCGATTTCCGCGCCGCGCAGGAGAGCGCCAAATATGATCGTTGTGCCGCGTTCGGCCTGGCGCTGCCGAGATTGCGGGCACGGGTCGAGGCCGATCTCAAGACGCGCAGCCACAGCAAGGAGCGCACCGTTGCGGCGATCGTGAGGCTGCTCGACATCGGTTATCTGCGCGTCGGCAACGAAGGATATGCCAGGGCCAACAAGAGCTTCGGTGCGACGACCTTGCGCGATCGCCACGCCGAGATTCGGGGCCAGACGCTGAAGCTGTGCTACCGCGCCAAATCGGGCAAGATGCGAACGCTCGTGATCACCGACCGCAGCCTCGCGCGCTTTGTCAAAAAGTGCCAGGACCTGCCCGGGCAGCAGCTCTTTCAATATATCAATGGCGACGGACAGCCGCACGGCGTCAGCTCGACCGATGTCAACGAGTATATCCGCGAGGCGACCGGCGACGATTTCACTGCCAAGCACTTCCGCACCTGGGGAGCGAGCGCCATCGCGTTCGAGACGCTGGCGAGCGCGGACCATGATATCGGGCTGAAGGCGATGCTCGAGCCGGTCACCGAAGCGCTCGGCAATACCCCGGCGATCGCGCGCAAATCCTATGTCCACCCCGCCCTGATCGAACTTGCCAAGGGCGATCAGACCAGTTTTCGCGAGCATCTCGATCTGCCGCGATCGACCCGCTATCTCGACCGTTACGAGCGCGGTCTGATCGCCTTTCTGACCGGCGAGACGACATCACGCCGCAAGGCAGCCTGAGAGAATCGATGAACAATACCGCCATGCCCAAGGCTGGGACACTGAACGCTCACGACCTGCAGCATCAAGCGCAGGCGATATGGGACACCAGCGTCGCTTGGCTCTCATCGCATTGGCTTCAGGTGATGATTGCGATCGCCGTCGGAATCGTGATCTTCTTCGGCCTGCACTTCATCAAGTCGCTCGGTCATCGCCTGTGTCGCCGCGACACGAGCGGCACCGGTTGGTACACCGTGTTCGGCCGAGCGATCGCCAGGACCGGCAATTTCTTCATCGTCATGACCTCGGCCGAGCTGGTGGCGGGCATCGGCGATGCACCCTACCCGATAGTGGCGATCATCCGCTTCCTGTTCACCCTCGCCGCGGTGTTCCAGGGGGCGATCTGGGCGCGCGAGATTATTCTCGGCGCGATCGAGCATCGCACCGCGGCAAGCGATTACCACGGCGAGACGCTGACGAATGCGATGGGCCTCATCCGCTTGTTCGTGACCTTCGCGCTGTTCGCGATCGCCCTGGTCATGGTGCTCGGCAATCTCGGCGTGAACGTCACCGGGCTGGTTGCCGGTCTGGGTGTTGGCGGCATCGCCATCGGCCTCGCGGCGCAGAGCATTTTTGCCGACCTGTTCGCGGCGATCGCCATCATCTTCGACCGCCCGTTCCGGCGCGGCGATGCAATCACCTACGACAAATCGGCAGGCACGGTCGAATATATCGGCATGCGGTCGACCCGTATCCGCGGCACCAACGGCGAGGAACGCGTCATCGGCAACAAGAAGTTGCTCGATTTCGAGATCATCAACAATTCTCGTCGCGAATATCGCCGTGTCGTCTTCACGCTGGGCATTGCCCAGACCACGCCGATCGCGGTGCTCGAAGACTTGCCACACCTGCTCAAGCAGATCGTGGAGGATCACGGCCAGAAGTTCGTCCGCGCCGGCTTCACCACCTTCACCGCGCAAAGCTATGAATTCGATGTCGAATTCGATTCCCCCACCGCGGTATTCCAGGACATGTACGACGCGCGCCATTCGATCGGTCTCGCGATCATCAGGCGTTTCCAGGAAGAGGGCATCGCACTCGTCTATCCCGCCCAGACCGGCATCCCGGCAGCGGAATCCGGCGTGACCTGGCCGAAGCGCAGGAAGGCCAAGAGTAGCGAGGATACTATCGCGCGACCGCCCTCGTCGGGCGACCGCTCGGTCGCCGATCAAGGGGGCGGCGATTAGTCTCGCCCCGCGGAAGGCGGGCCCTTAGCGAGCATCACCTGCCAAGCCGGGATGGTGAGACCGTCGAGATATTCGCGCTGCATTTCAGGCGTCAGCACCTCGACCATCGATCGACCTTCGATCCACATTTCGAGCACGCCGAATATCCCGCCTCGTTTGCGGTACTTGATCGGCCATCCTTCGCGCGCCGCGATCGCCGTGACCGCTTCGACATCCAGCGCGGTCGCCATCGCGAAATGGGTCGAGGTGAAACGGTCCTTGGGACCGATCCGACCGACCGCGTCGGCATCCCCCGGCGCTTCGTGCAATTCGGCCCCGCGCGGATAGACCTCCACCGTGGTGCCTCGATCATCACCGGCCATCGCAACCCAGCTGCCAGTGAGGACGGGTGGGAATGGAAAGGCCTGGCCACCCCATAGTTCGGCAATCACATTAGCGACATTACGCGGATCGTCGGCATCGATCGATAGGTGGAACAACATCGGAGTCTCCCTGATTCGTGTGTTGCCCGCTCACTACGCATGACACAAAATGTGTCAACCGGAATTTGACACATTTTGTGTCATGCGTATGGGGAAAGCATGCCCGATGCCGCCAAGCCCCGCGAGTCCGTTTCCAGCAACACCCATACGCGCGCGTTGATCGAAGACGCGATGATTGGATTGATGGCCGACGGCGACCGCCTCAACCATGACGCCGTCGCCGAGCGTGCCGGCGTGTCGCGACGTACTGTCTATCGTTATTTTCCCGATCAGGATGCCCTGCGCCACGCGGCCTGGGCGCGGATGAGTCCCGGCGGACGCGTCCCCGACACGCTGGACGACCTGCTGGGCGGACTGGAGGAACGGTTCGCGAAGTTCGACCGCAATGCCGCGGCGATGACGGTGGCGCTGGCCAGCGCGGACGGCCGAGCGATGCGCAACCAGATGAAGGCGGAGCGCGAGACCGCCTATCGCGGCATGTTCGGCCAGGCCGTGAAGGCGCTGGCCGAACCCGACCGCACCTGGGCGATCGCCGCCATCCAGTTGATGTCGAGCGGCTTCGTCTGGAGGGAGATGCGCGACCAATGGGACTTGGACGCGCACGGCATGGCGACCGCCGCCAATTGGGCGATCGACGTGCTGCTGGCGGATCTTCGTCGGCGGGGCGGCAAACCGCTCGCCACCGGCGCCGCCGACCGGGAGGACGCCTCCTGACGATCTGCCGGCTGACCTCGCGCCGGGCACGCGCGAGGTCAGCCGGCAGATTTGCCTCAGATGCCACCCTCGTCGAGGCTGAGTAGCGTGGCGTTGCCGCCTGCCGAAGTCGTGTCGGTGGAGACCGCGCGCTCGGCGACGAAGCGGTAGAGATAGTGCGGACCGCCGGCCTTGGGTCCGGTGCCGGAAAGGCCCTCACCGCCAAATGGCTGTGAGCCGACGATCGCACCGATCATGCTGCGATTGACGTAGAGATTGCCGACACGCGCTTCGGCTTCCATCACGTCGCCGGCGCGCGCGATGCGGCTGTGCAGGCCCATGGTGAGACCATAGCCCTTGGCGTTGACCCGGCGGATTGTCTCGGCGAGCTTGCCCGCTTGCCAGGTGGCGACATGCAGGATCGGGCCGAACCATTCAGCCTGCAGGTCTTCAATCGCGTCCAGCCGGATGAGCGTCGGCGGCACGAACAGGCCCGCGGCCGGGGCGTCGATCGTCTTGACGATGCGCGCCTTCATACTCTCGCGATACGCCATCAATTTGTCATAGGCGGCCTGATCGATCACCGGGCCGATATCGGTCCTGGGATCGGCCGGATCGCCAAGCACGAGCAAGTCCATCGCGCCGTCGAGCATCTTGATGATGTTATCCGCCACATCCGCCTGCACTACCAGCAGCCGCAGCGCCGAGCAGCGCTGCCCCGCCGAGCGGAATGACGAGGTTACGACGTCCATCACCACTTGTTCGGGCAGCGCGGTCGAATCGACGATCATCGCGTTGATCCCGCCGGTCTCGGCGATCAGCGGAACGATCGGACGGGCATCGTCCTCGAGCAGGCTGCGCGCAATCTTCTTCGCGGTCGCGGTCGAACCGGTGAACGCCACGCCCATGATCCGCGGATCGGCGGTCAGCGCCGCGCCGACTTCGGGGCCGCCGGGCGCCAGGATCAGCACGTCCTCGGGCACGCCCGCCTGATGCGCGAGCCTGACCGCGGCGGCGGCGATTTTCGGTGTTTGCGGCGCAGGCTTGGCGACCACGCTATTGCCCGCGACCAGGGCCGCGGCAGTCTGGCCGAGGAAAATCGCCAACGGGAAGTTCCACGGCGCGATCGTCGCCCACACGCCGCGCCCGTCGAGGTGGAGCGTGTTACGCTCGCCGGTCGGTCCGGGGAGCTCAATCGACTTGAGGCCCGACCGCGCCTGCTGGGCATAATAACGACAGAAGTCGGCGGCTTCGCGCACTTCGCCGATCGCGTCGGGGATCGTCTTGAACGCTTCCTTGACGCAGATCGCCATCAGTTCGTCGCGATTGGCTTCGAGCAGATCGGCGAGACGGTCGAGGATCGCCGCGCGTTCGTCGACCGGAGTCGCCGACCAGCCGGGAAAGGCCGCATGGGCGCGGGTGATTACCGCGGCCACATTGATTGTCTCGGCCGTCACCGGCGGCATCGCGGCAACGCTCGCAGCCGTTTTCGCCAGCACGCCCCGATCGCTGAGATCGATCCCGCTCGAATTCTTCCTGTCACCGAACAGGTCGATCGGCAGCGGGATGCTCGGATGCCTGGCCCCGCCAACGGCGGAGATCTTCTCGACCGGATCGGCGAGGATCTCGGCCTCGGTCAGCCGCTCGTCGGCGAGTTGGTGGACGAAGCTCGAATTGGCCCCGTTCTCGAGCAGGCGGCGGACCAGATACGCGAGCAGATCGCGATGCCCGCCGACCGGGGCGTAGATGCGACAATGATAGCCTTGCTCGCGGACCAGCCGCTCGTACAGCCCCTCGCCCATGCCGTGAAGCCGCTGGAACTCGAAGTCGCGATTGTCGCCTGCCCATTCGAGCAAGGTCGCCACCGTCAGCGCGTTGTGGCTGGCGAAGGCCGGGCGGATATTCTTGGCGTCGAGCATGTCGCGCGCCACCGCGAGATACGAAACGTCGGTCGCCGCCTTGCGCGTGAACAAGGGATAGTCCGACAGCCCTTCGACCTGGGTGCGCTTGATCTCGCTATCCCAATAGGCGCCCTTCACCAGCCGCACATTCATCAGCCGATCGAGGTTGTTGGCCCAGTCGACCACCAAGCGGGCGCGCTTGCCATAGGATTGCACCGCCATTCCGAATCCGTCCCAACCCTTCAGGCTGGGCAACGCCGCGACCGCGCCAATGATGTCGAGGCTCATCTCGAGCCGCTCGCTTTCCTCGGCATCGACGGTCAGCGCGATCCCCTTGCCCGCCGCCTGCACCGCCAGCGCTTCGAGCATTGCGGTCAGTTCGGGGACGCAGCGATGATATTGCGTGACTTCGTAGCGCGGGTGGAGCGCCGACAGCTTGACCGAGATGGAATGACCGGCGGCTGGATCGCGCCCTACCGCGTCGATCGCATCGGTATAGGCGTTGAAATAGCGCGCGGCGTCCTCGATGGTCCGGGCGGCCTCGCCCAGCATATCGAAGCTCGCGGTGAAGCCCCGGTTCTCGGGCTTCTTCATCCGATCCATCGCCTCGGCGATGGTGCGGCCCATGACGAAAATCTCGCCCATCATCCGCATCGCTGCGCCGACCGCCTGACGCACGAACGGTTCGCCGGCGCGGCTGATCAGTCGGCGTAGCGGACCGCCCTCGCCTTCGCCGACCAGCGCGCGGCCGACCACCAGCCCCCAGGTCGCGATGTTGACCAAAGACGAATTCGACTCGCCCGTATGCGCGCGCCAATCGGCATCGCCCAATTTGTCGGCGATCAGCAGATCGGCGGTCTCGGGGTCGGGCACGCGCAGGAACGCCTCGGCCAGCGAGAGCAACGCCACGCCTTCTGACGAGTTCAGCCGATATTCCTGCAGGAACTGGTTCACCCAGCCCTTGGTCTGCGCCGCGCGCAAATCCGCGAGCAGTCCGCTGGCATGGCCCAGCACCCGTCTGCGCGATTCGGGAGTCAGCGCGGCGCGGTCCAAAAGCGGTTTTAGAACTTCGGGTTCGGGCGCGCGATACAGCTTTGCCATGGAAGAGCGGGCGGAGGACGTAGCGTCAGCGGTCATTTTCCAGTTTCCGGTCGGGTCGGACTTGCCTCACGGGCCGAGGCGAGCCTAGAGGATGCGGGACGGCCTTAGCGCCAAAACACGCTCAAAGGGAATGTTCTGGCGATGAGCAATGATACAATTTCTATCAACGAGCTGGCGACGCAAATCGGCACGGAGCGCGTTTCCGACTGGGTCGAGGTCAGCCAGGAGATGATCGACAAGTTCGCCGATGCGACCGGCGACCACCAGTTCATCCACGTCAATCCGCAGATGGCGGCGATGACGCCGTTCGGCGGCACGATCGCGCACGGCTTCCTGACGCTGTCGCTGATGCCGCTGCTGTCGTCCAAGGTCCCCGACCAGCCCCAGATCGAGGGCGTGAAGATGGGCGTCAATTACGGCGGCAACAAAGTCCGCTTCATCACCCCGGTGCGCTCGGGCAAGCGCGTGCGCGGCCGGTTCAAGCTGATCGAGCTGGTCGAGAAGCGCCCCGGCCAATGGCAGCAGACCAACGAATTCACCGTCGAGATCGAGGGCGAGGACAAGCCCGCCTTGATCGCCGAATGGATCAGCCAGATTTTCGTCTAGTTTTCTCCCCTCCCTTCCAGGGAGGGGTCGGGGGTGGGTCGCGAGCGCAGCGAGCGTCCCGAACAAGCCCCAAGCGCAGTCGCCGGCGCTGGCGCGCCGGCACCCACCCCCAGCCCCTCCCTTGAAAGGGAGGGGAGATTAAGAGGCCACCCATGCGTTCCGCCGTCATCGTCTCCACCGCCCGTACGCCCATCGGCCGCGCCTATCGCGGCGGGTTCAACAATTTGCCGTCGCCGACGCTCGCCAGCCATTCGATCAGGGCAGCCGTCGAGCGCGCCAAGATCGACCCCGCCGAAGTGCAGGATGTGGTGTTCGGCGCGGCGCTGCAGCAGGGCGTCCAGGCCGGCAATATCGCGCGCCTGGCGCTGCTCCGGGCCGGTCTGCCGGTGACCGTTGCCGGCATGTCGGTCGACCGCCAGTGCGCCTCGGGCCTGATGGCGATCGCGACCGCGGCCAAGGAGATCATCGTCGATAATATGGACATCGCGATCGGCGGCGGCGTCGAGTCGATCTCGATGGTGCAGACCCCGCAGATGCGCGTCGGCCGCGACGACGAGCTGCTGGCGATGCACAAGGACGTCTACATGCCGATGCTGCAGACCGCCGAGGTCGTGGCAAAGCGCTACAATATCAGCCGCGACGCGATGGACGATTATTCGCTCCAGTCGCAGCAGCGCACCGCCGCCGCGCAGCAGGCCGGCTATTTCGACGCCGAGATCGTGCCGGTCACCGCGACGATGGCGATGACCAACAAGGAAACCAAGGAAGTCACCTATCACGAGGTCACCGTCGCCAAGGACGAAGGCAATCGTCCCGAGACGACGATCGAAGGCCTGCGCGGGCTGCAACCGGTGCTCGGTCCCGATTTCACCATCACCGCGGGCAATGCCTCGCAGCTGTCGGACGGATCGTCGGCCAGCGTGCTGATGGAAGAGAAATTGGCCGAGAAGCGCGGCCTGACCCCGCTCGGCCGCTATGTCGGCATGGCGGTCGCGGGCACCGAGCCCGACGAAATGGGCATCGGCCCGGTCTTCGCGATCCCCAAATTGCTCGAGCGTACCGGGCTCAAGATGGACGATATCGGCCTGTGGGAACTCAATGAGGCGTTCGCGGTGCAGGTGCTCTACTGCCGCGACAAGCTCGGCATTCCCAACGAGCTGCTCAACGTCAACGGCGGCTCGATCTCGATTGGCCACCCCTATGGCATGACCGGCGCGCGCTGCACCGGCCACGCGCTGATCGAAGGCAAGCGCCGCGGCGCAAAGTACGTCGTCGTGACGATGTGCATCGGCGGCGGCCAGGGCGCCGCAGGGCTGTTCGAAGTTCTCTGACGCTTGACCGCGGGGATGCCGCAACGGCATCCTCGCGTCATGCGCGTCGATTACGGTCCTAATCGTCTTTCCTTCCGGCTGGCGTTCCGACCCTTCGCCGACGCATTCCAATTCCGCGGGCGGTCGACGCGCACCGAGGTCGTGTCGTTCTGGCTGCTTGGACTTGTCGCCAATGCCAGGACACTGACGGTCGGCGATCCCACCCCGCCAATCTTCTACGCGGCGGCGATTTTGTGGAACCTCGCCTGGGAATGGCCTTGGTTGGCGCTGCTCGTCCGGCGGCTGCACGATCAGGACCGCAGCGGGTGGTGGGCACTCGTTCCGCTATCGATCGCTCCGATATTCCTGCTTGAATGGCTCACCGCGCCGACCGGATCTGGGTCAACCATGGCGTTTCGCCAGGGTCCGTGGGCGATCAGCAGGCATGTGGGGTGGAATGCGTGGACGATCGCTCTTGACCTGATCGCGCTCGGACTCCTCATCGTGAACTTATGTATGTTCCTTTGGTCAGGAACATCAGGTGCCAACCGCTTTGGTCCCGATCCGCGCCTCGGCACGGCGTCCGCTGGCACCAGTGAGGCGGTGCCAGCGGAAACCTGAACCTGATCGGGCGTTCTCTTTTCCACACAGAGGAGAGACGCCATGGCCGACGCCGCCGAGATCAAGCAGCATTTCTGGAAGAAACTGTCCGACAGTCCGTTCGTGATGATCGGCCTGGACGGCGACGGCCAGCATAGCGAACCGCTAACCGCGCAACTCGACAAGGATCAGGTCGACACGATCTACTTCTTCATCGGCAAGGACAATCGCTTGGCCAAGGGGGGTATGGCGATGGCGCAATTCGTCTCCAAGGGGCACGACTTCTTCGCCTGCCTGATGGGCGAGGCGCGGATCGACAACGATTTCGCGATGATCGACAAGCTCTGGAACAAGCAGGTCGAGGCCTGGTTTCCGGGCGGCAAGGACGACCCCAACCTCGCGCTGTTGCGCTTCGACATCGACGATGCCGAGATGTGGGAAACCGACATGTCGATCGCCGGCAAGGTCAAGATGCTGTTCGGTGGCAGCATCAAGGCCAGCGACGAAGGCAGCCATGCGAAGATGGGGACTACGGCCTGAGCGTTTCTCCCCTCCTGCTTGCGGGAGCGGAACCCCGTCTCAACCCCCGTGCGACGAAATCCACTCTTCCAGCACCGGCGCGATCTGGGTGCGCCATTTGCTGCCGTTGAAGATGCCGTAATGGCCCGCATCGGCGACAAGATGCTTCTTCTCCGACGCCGGCAGATTGGTGGCGATGGTCAGCGCCGCCTTGGTCTGGCCGAGCCCTGAAATGTCGTCGCGCTTGCCCTCGATCGCCAGGATCGCGATGTCGGTGATCGCACCCGGATCGACCTTGCGGCCGCGATGCATCATCTCGCCCTTGGGCAAAGCATGCTGCTGGAACACGACCTCGATCGTCTGGAGGTAGAATTCGGCGGTCATGTCGCAGACCGAACGATATTCCTCGTAGAAATCCTTGGTCGCGTCGGCGCCTTCGTCGTCGCCCTGGACGAGATGTTTGAACATCTCCCAATGCGACTTCATGTGGTTGCCGAGATTCATCGTCATGAACCCGGCCAATTGCAGGAAGCCCGGATAGACGCGGCGGCCGGCGCCCGGATAATTGAGCGGAACGGTCGCGATGACATTTTGCTCGAACCAGGCGAACGGGCGCTCGGTCGCCAGCGTGTTGACCGCGGTCGGCGCCTCGCGCGTGTCGATCGGTCCGCCCATCATCGTCAGCGTTTTCGGCCGGCAGGGATTCTTATCCGCGCTCATCACGCAAGCGGCGGCATAGCACGGCACCGACGGCTGACAGACCGCGAGCATGTGCGCACCCTCGCCGATCGTTTCGAGGAATTCGATGATGTAATCGACATAGTCGTCGAGATCGAACGAACCCTCTGCCAGCGGCACTTGCCGCGCGTCGCGCCAGTCGGTGATGTAGACCTCGGCGAACGGCAGCATCCGCTCGACCGTGCCACGCAACAGCGTCGCGTAATGGCCCGACATCGGCGCCACGATCAGTAGCTTGGGGCTGCCGGTCACACCCTTGCGGACGAAGCGCTTGAGCTGGCCGAACGGCTTGCGAAGGACGATCTCCTCGACGACGTCGACGTCCTTGCCGTCGATCGTCGTGCGGTCGAGCCCGAACCCGGGCTTGCCGCGCGGCGCGGAAGCATGCGCGAACACTTCGAGCGCGGAAGCGAGCACTGGCCCGCCGCCGAAATAGGCGAACGGATTGGCGGGGTTGCTCAGCAGCTCGGCGCTGAAATTGGCCCAGGCACTGGCGCCCGCCAGCATGGACCGTTGCATCTCATAGGCGTTGTAGAGCATCTGCTGCCGATACATGTGAAACCGTTTCCCCCGTATGAACCCCTTAGGCCCGTGTTGCACCGCACACAACGTTCTACGCGATGTATTGTTGCGATGGTAGCGGTATCTCCTTGGGACAAGGGCGTTGGCATTGCCGCGCCGCGGCATCGCGCCCCATTGCCGCTGACGCCCATAGGCCTTAGGGCCCGGCAATGGCCGATACCGCCTCAGACGCTCCGACTCCCGGCCGCAGGCTGAGCAGCCTGAAGATGGTCTGGCATTATGCCAGCCGATACAAACTCCAGGCGTTATTCGCGCTGCTCGCCTTGGCGCTGTCCTCGGCCGCGACGCTCTATTTCCCCGTCGCGCTCCGATCAGTGATCGATGGCGGTTTCGTTCGCAACCGCGACATGACGCACGTCAATCGCGTCTTCTATCAACTGTTCGCGGTGGCCGGCGTGTTGGGCGCGGCAACCGCCGTGCGATTCTATTTCGTGTCGTGGCTCGGTGAACGGACAGTGGCCGACGTGCGCATCGCCGTGCAACGCAACCTGCTTCGCCTGGCGCCGCGTTATTTCGAGGAGAACCGGCCATCGGAGATCGCGTCGCGCCTCACGTCGGACACCGCGCAGATCGAAATGGTGGTCGGGACGACCGCGTCGGTCATCCTGCGCAATGCCATTACCGGGTTCGGCGGGATCATCCTGATGCTGGTCTGGGCGCCCAAATTGGCCGGGATGATTCTCCTGGGCATCCCAGTCGTGCTCGGTCCGATCATGCTGATCGGACGGCGGCTGCGCGGCTATTCGCGGACCAGCCAGGATCGCGTCGCGGATATCGGGGCGACGGCCGTCGAAGTCCTGTCGGCAATGAAGGTGGTGCAAGCCTTCGGCCAGGAGCGGCGCGAAGGATCGCGCTTCGCCGCCACCGTCGAGCGCAGCTTCGCGACCGCAAAACGACGCATTCTGCTGCGCGCGCTGTTGACCGCGATGTTCATCACCCTGGTGTTCGGTGCAGTGACGCTGATGTTGTGGAGCACTGCATCGGATGTCGCGGCCGGCCGATTGTCGCCGGGGTCGCTCGGCGGGTTCGTCCTTGCCTCCATCCTCACCACCGGCGCCTTTGCCGCGCTGAGCGACGTCTATAGCGACTTGCTGCGCGCCGCGGGCGCCGCCGAACGGCTGGCCGAACTGCTCGCCGAACAACCCGAAATCGCGGCGCCCGAGCATCCTGCGATCCTGCCCGAGCCGGCACGCGGCGCCATCACCTTCGATCATGTCGTGTTCCATTACCCAACGCGGCCCGATGTCTCGGCGCTAGCCGATTTCTCGCTCGACGTGACACCCGGCGAAACAGTCGCGGTGGTCGGACCCTCAGGCGCCGGCAAGACGACTCTGTTCCAGCTCATCCAGCGCTTTTACGATCCCGCCAGCGGCGAGGTGCGGATCGATGGCGTTCCCCTGCCCCTCGCCGACCCAGCCGACATCCGTCGCCGTATCGCGATGGTGCCGCAGGAAACGGTGATCTTCGGTGCCTCGGCGCGCGACAATATGCGTTACGGCGAATGGGACGCGAGCGACGATGCGATCTGGGCGGCGGCCGAGGCGGCCAATGCCGCCGATTTCCTGCGCAAACTGCCCGACGGACTCGACACATTCCTGGGTGAAGGCGGCGCGCGGCTGTCGGGCGGCCAGCGCCAGCGCGTCGCGATCGCCCGCGCGTTGCTGCGCGACGCGCCAATCCTGCTGCTCGACGAAGCGACCAGCGCGCTCGACGCCGAAAGCGAGCAATTGGTGCAGCAGGCGCTCGAACGGCTGATGGACGGGCGCACTACCTTGGTGATCGCGCACCGTCTCGCCACGGTGCGCGCGGCCGGCCGGATCATCGTGATGGATGATGGCCGCATCGTCGAGCAAGGAACGCACGCCACGCTCAATGCGAAAGGCGGGCTTTATGCGAGGCTGGCCGCGCTGCAGTTCAGCGAGGCGGCGTGAGAATTATCCCTCTCCCCTTGGGGGAGTTCGGGGATCGGCCATGCCCCCGGCATGGCCTAAACAATCCGGGGGATTGTTTATCCCCGTACTGGTTGCGTAGACTTAGGTCGGCGCAGCCGGCCTTAGTCGAAGCTGGGTGAGGGGTAAGCGGTCGCGCAGCGACCGCGCGGAGCTGCGCTCCGCATCACCCTCTCCAACCTCCGCTAGGCAGCAAGCTGCCAAGCTACGGTATCCTCTCCCCTCCAGGGAGAGGAGTTGGAGAGAAACATGGCCCGCGAGTTCGATATCATCGTCTATGGCGCCACCGGCTTCACCGGGCGGCTGGTCGCCGAATATCTCTCCGAAACCTATCCCAACGGCGTCAAATGGGCGATGGCCGGGCGCTCGCTCAGCAAGCTCCAGGAAGTGCGCGACCTGATCGGTGCCCCCGCCGGCGTCACCCTGATCGCGGCGAATTCGGACGATCCCGCCAGCCTGAAGGCGATGTGCGAGCGCGCCAGAGCCGTCATCACTACGGTCGGCCCCTATCAACTCTATGGCAGCGATCTGGTCGCTGCCTGTGCCGAGACCGGCACCGCCTATCTCGATCTTTGCGGCGAACCTGCCTGGATGCGCCACATGATCGATGCGCATCACGAGACCGCCAAACGCAGCGGTGCGCGGATCGTGTTTTCGTGTGGGTTCGATTCGATCCCCTTCGACCTCGGCGTGCTGAGCTTGCAGCAATGCGCGATCGCCAAGCATGGCGGGCCGGCGCCGCGCGTGAAGTGCCGCGTGCGAGTGATGAAGGGCGGTTTTTCGGGCGGCACCGCGGCAAGCCTGAAGGCGACATTGGCCGCCGCCGCGAGGGATCCGCGCATCGTCGCGTTGCTGACCAACCCGTTCGCGCTGACCCCCGGTTTTTCGGGGCCGCACCAGCCGACCGGGCTGCTGCCCGAATATGACAAGGCGGTCGGCGCCTGGGTCGCGCCGTTCATCATGGCGCCGATCAACACCAAGAATGTCCATCGCACCAACTTCCTGCTGGGCGAGAAATACGGCGCCAATTTCGTCTATGACGAGATGATGGTCGCCGGGCTGGGCGATCTCGGCAAGGCCGCCGCCGAGGCGATCGCCAAGGTCAATCCGCTCGCCGGCGACAAGGGCCCCAAGCCGGGTGAAGGCCCCTCCAAGGAAGACCGCGACAGCGGCCATTACGACATATTGTTCATTGGCGAATTCCCCGATGACAGCCGGGTCGAATGCGTCGTCACCGGCGACAAGGATCCGGGCTACGGATCGACCAGCAAGATGATTGCCGAAGCGGCGCTCTGCCTGGTGCAGGATGTGCAAGGCGACGGCGGAATCTGGACGCCCGGCGCGTTGATGGGCGATGCGTTGCGCGACCGGCTGACCGCGAAGGCGGGCCTGACGTTCCGCTCAGGATGAGCCTTCGATTGCACGGTTAAAAATCAGACGCGGCGCCAGGCATCACCCGCGATAAAACAGCACCGCCACCGCCGCGATCACCAGCGAGATGCCGACCGCCCACATCGCGCGGACGCGGCCCGCTTGCTGTTCGCGGTAATGATTGGCTACCAGATCGAGCCAATAATGGCCCGGCAGCGTCTCGCGCACGACGCCGGCTTTCCTCAGCTTCATCAGTTCGGCGACGTCGCCCGGCCCGGGACTGAACGCGATCGCCTGTTCGGGCGCCAGCGCGTGCGCCTGGATCATCGCGCGCGCGATCCGCGAGCGCGTGCGCAACATCGCCGGATGGATCGGCGGCGGCCCCGCCGGTCCCGGCTGCGGCACGATGCCGATCAGGTCGAGCTTGCCGCTCATCCGCCGCCCGCGAGGAAACCAAGCGCAACGCCGATCGCCACGGCGGCGCCGACCGCCAACCCCGCGCGACGGCGACGCGACCTGGTCCAATTGTCAAAGGCCGGAATGTCGAGCCAATAGGTCCCCGCCTTGCCGACATGGACGACGCCTTGCTCGATCAAGCGCTCGAGCAAGCGGCGCTCGATCCCGCGACTCGGGACATAGGAGATGGCCTTGTCGGCTGCGACCGCGTTCTGCGTCATGAAATGCGACATCAGCCTGCGCCGCGCTCGTGCCGCCGCGCCTGCCGCTGCTCCTGCCGCTGCTCCACCCATAAGCCTCACTCCCCCCGGTCTTGTATCCAATATACCATCAACGTCGCCGCCCTTGATGGCGGATGTTGGGCGGACGGCCGCGGCGTTTCAAGACGCGTTCGGGTTTCTTGCACGGCGACGCGGCGTAGCGCCCCTCAGGCAGTTCAAAACGCAGCGCGCCGGAGACCGGATTGGCCTCCGCCAGCCGCAATTGAAGGACCTGGCCGATGGCATATTCGTCGCCCGACGTCTCACCGACCAATTTCCTAGCAGCCTCATCGTAGCGGAAATATTCGCTGCCCAGGTCGCGAACCGGCAGCAAGCCGTCGCCGCCGATCCCGGCGACCGTCGCGAAGATGCCGAAATTCTGCACGCCGGTGATGCGGGTCTCGACGATCTCGCCGACCTTCTCGGCCAGGAAAGCGGCGACATAGCGGTCGATCGTGTCGCGTTCGGCCTCCATCGCGCGGCGCTCGAGCCGGCTGATCGATTCGCCGATCCGCTCCATCCCCGCCGCTTCGTCATCGGTCAGCCCGCCAGGGCCGAGGCCGTAAGCGGCAACCAGCGAGCGATGGACGATGAGATCGGCATAACGGCGGATCGGCGAGGTGAAATGCGCATAGCTGCCGAGCGCGAGCCCGAAATGGCCGTGATTGCCCGGCGCGTAATAGGCTTGGGTCTGCGAGCGCAGCACCTGTTCCATCACTTGCGGGCGGAAGTCGACGTCACCGATCTTGTCGAGGATATGGTTGAAGGTGGCGGGCTGAATCACCTGGCCCAGCGCGAACTTGACGCCCCAGGTTTCGAGATAGTCCTTGAGCGCGACCAGCTTCTCGCGCGCCGGCGGTTCGTGGACGCGGTACATCACCGGCGCCTTCTTCGCCTCGAGCGCTTTGGCCGCCGCGACATTGGCGGCGATCATGTAATCCTCGATCAGCCGGTGCGCGTCGAGCCGCTCGCGCGGCGCGACCGACAGGATGCGGCCCATCTCGTCGAGCACCACCCGGCGCTCGGGCAGATCGAGATCGAGCGGCTCGCGTTTGTCGCGGGCAGTCGCCAGCGCCCGCCAGCAGGACCAGAGGGGCACCAACGCGCCCTCAACCAGCTCGTCATCCCAGCGAAAGCTGGGATCTCGTGTCGCTGTGGCTGACGCCTTCTGAGACCCCAGCTTTCGCTGGGGTGACGACCGCGCATCGATCGCCGCCTGCGCGTCCTCATACGCAATATTCGCCGCGATCCGCACGACCGCGCGAGTGAAGCGCCAAGATTTGAGCGTCCCGTCCCTGGCAATCTGCAAATGACAGGCGAGCGCCGCGCGATCCTCGCCAGTCTTGAGCGAACACACTTCCGCCGACAGGATTTCGGGCAGCATCGGCACGACACGGTCGGGGAAATAGACCGAATTGCCGCGCCGCCGCGCCTCGCGATCGAGCGCCGAGCCGGGACGAACGTAGAAGGACACGTCGGCGATCGCGACCACCGCTTTCCAGCCGTCGGGATTCTTGGGGTCATCGTCGGGCGCCGCCCAGACCGCATCGTCATGGTCGCGCGCATCGGCGGGATCGATCGCGACGATCGGCAGGTCAGTCAGGTCTTCGCGCCCCTCACCCAGCGGCTGCTTCGCGACGCGTTCGGCTTCCTCCAACGCTTCGTCGGCAAAGCGATCGGGAATGTCGTGCTCATGGATCGCGATCAGCGAGAAGCTGCGCGGCGCGAACGGGTCGCCCAATCGTTGCGTGACACGCACGGTGATGCGCGGCGGGCGCCCGGCCTTTTCGGCCAGCACCAAGTCGCCCGGTTCGGCATCGCCGGCATCGGACACCTGATATTGCCGCCGCTCGCGTTTCTCGACACCTTCGAGCCACAATCGATCGCCTTCGCGCCGGAGTACGCCCAGCATCAGCTCCTCGCCCTTGGCGAGATGCTTCATCGGGTGCGCGATCCAGCCCTTTCCGGCCTCTTCGGTGCGGGCGAGAATACGGTCGCCGACGCCGAGCGCGGATCGCTTGCTCCGTTCGCGCACGCGCAGCCGCGGTACCGGCACGCCTTCGGCTTCCCAGCGTTCCGGGACCGCCCAGACATTGCCGCCATCGTCGACATCGGAGATGCGGAGCATGGTCACCTTGGGTAGCCCGCCCATCTTGTGAAAGGCGCGGCCGGGCGCGCTGTCGATCAGGCCTTCGTCGGCCATGTCCTTGAGCAGTGCCTTGAGTGCGATCTTCTCCTGTGCGGTCAGGCCGAAGCCGCGCGCGATTTCGCGCTTGCCCGCCGGCGTATCGGACGAGGCGATGAAATCGAGGATCTGCTGTCGCGTGGGAAGGCCGGGTTTATGCTTTGGTTTTGCCATGTCAGGGCAAGATAGGCCCAAGCGGCCTTCCCGTCACCCCGCCCGCGTCAGCGCGCGAGCAGGTCGATGATGTCGCGTACCAGCCGCGTCTGCGGATCGACGATATAGACGGAATCGTCGCGATAAACGTAGCGGTAGCGCGCATTGTATGGAACGCGGTAGCGATACGCCCGCGGTATCGCGTCGTAGCGCGTCCAGCCGTTATAGCCGGCCGGAATGCGAGCGCCGCGATCCCAATAATATTTGCGCGCCTGCCCCGGCGGCATGCAGCCATTGCCTTTCTTCGCGAGCCCAGGCGGGCATCCCCCGTGCCGGCCCTGGCCGGGATCGGCGCTCGCTGATGTGGCGAGCATGGTCGCGACCGCGACCGCGCTAGCCGCGATGAGGAATTTTCGCATATGGGATGCATCCTGCAGTTGACGTAGACGTGATGAACCGGTGAGACCGGCAACTGTTCCGCCCCCGTGCCGAAACCAGGATTGAACCCGTGACGTACGACCTCCTCATCGCCGGCGGCGGGATCAATGGCTGCGCGATCGCGCGTGAAGCGTCGCTACTCGGGCTGAAAGTCCTGCTGGTCGAGCGCGACGACCTTGCCAGCCACACGTCATCGGCCTCGACCAAGCTGATCCATGGCGGCTTGCGGTATCTCGAATATTACGACTTCCGGCTGGTCGCCGAGGCGTTGCGCGAGCGCGAATTGCTGGTCCACGCCGCGCCGCACATCATCCGCCCATTGCGCTTCGTCCTGCCGCAGGAGAATGCCGTGCGGCCGTGGTGGATGGTCCGGATCGGGCTCTACCTCTACGACATGCTCGGCGGGAAGATGAGCCTACCCCGCTCGCGCGGATTGCGCGCGTCGGACAAGGACTACATCTCGCCGCTCAAGGGCGGCAGTAGCGGGTTCGTCTACTCCGACGCGCAGGTCGACGATTCACGCCTGACCCTGCTCAACGCGGTCGACGCCCATGCCAATGGCGCCGAGATCTGCACCCGGGTCTCGCTCGACAGCGCGCGGCGCGAGGGCGACCATTGGACCGCGACCCTGTCCGATCGCCGCAAGGTCGAGGCGCGCGCGCTGGTCAATGCGGCGGGTCCCTGGGTCCATCTGATGCTCGATCGCCTGGGCCTCGACGGCAAGGCCAAGGTCCGGCTGGTCAAGGGCAGCCATATCGTGGTGCCCAAACTCTATGAGGGCGACCACGCTTATATCCTCCAGCTGCCCGACCGCCGCATCATCTTCGCCATTCCGTGGCAAGGCGGGACCGAGATCGGCACGACCGACGTTCCGGTCGATGCGCCCGAAGACGCCAAGATCACCGACGATGAGATCGCCTATCTGTGCCAGGGCGCGAACCATCATTTCGTCAAGCAGATCACGCCGGCCGACGTGACCTATAAATGGTCGGGCGTGCGTCCGCTGTACGACGATGGCGCGAGCGAGGCCAAGGCGGTGACGCGCGATTATGTGCTCGAACTCGACACTGACGGGCCGCCGCTGTTGAGCGTATTCGGCGGCAAGATCACCACCGGGCGCCATCTGGCCGAGGACGCGATGGGCAAGCTCGGCCCGGAGCTGGGGCTAAAGCGCCGTCCGGTGTCGCGCGCGCGGGTATTTCCAGGTGGCGCGATCGCCGACTTCGACCAGTTCGTCGCCCAGGTCCGCGCGACCTGGCCGTTCCTTGGCGACGATCGGTCGCAGCGAATGGCGCATGCTTATGGCACGATGCTCGGCGACATGCTCGATGGCGTGACTGACGAAGCCGGCATGGGCGCCGATCTGGGCGGCGGCCTGACCGAGATCGAGGCGCGCTGGATGCGCGACCGCGAATGGGCACGGACCGCCGAGGATGCTCTCATGCGGCGCAGCAAGCTCGGGCTGCGCCTGACCACCGCCGAGCGTGATCGCGTCGACCATTGGTGGCAGGAAAACGGCGTTTAGTCAGTCATTAACCGGCCTTGTTGCATAGCCGCTCCAAGGGCAGACGGGGGCCGGACGATGGCTACGACATTTTCGCATTTTCGCCGCCGGGCGACTGACGCCAAGTACGATCTGAAACCGGTCCTTTCGGTCGCGCATGCCAGCGTGAAACGCCACCGAAAAGCCGCGCTTCACCAGCTGTCGATCTACGGCTGCCGCCTCTCAAGCCGTATCGAAGCCGAGCAGGGCGAATCGCTGACGCTCCGGTTCGATCGCAGCGCGCCGATCGCCGCCACCGTGATCTGGTGTGCCGACGGGTTGATCGGCGCGCGCTTCGACGAGCCGATCGAGCGCGAGATGATGCGTTCGCTGACGCTGCGCATCGCCTGAATCGCGCCTGTCGCGTCAGCGCCGGTGCGCGGCGAAGAACTCCCACATCAACGCGGTACCGTCGACCTTGCCGGTATTGCGAGTCACCCCCGGCCTTCCCAGACCGCGTCCCGGCCAGCCATGTTCGGCGCCCTTCATGATGTAGAAGTCGACATCCGCACCGGCGGCGCAGCCGGTCCATGTTTCGCGAACAAAATCGCTCGTCTCGCTCCGCACCGGGCCCTTGGTGCAACGGTTGGCGGCCGCCCAATAAGTCGCGGCGTAGCGCGAGGGCTTGTACGGCATGCCCTGCGACCGCCGAACGATGCCTGTCGTGCTGGTCCCGCCGGCGACGGGCACCTGCTCGTCCTTCTCGGCGTTGACGATCAGCACCGGCACCGCGGCTACAGGCCGCGGCTCGTTGCCGAACAACGCGCCGACAAAGATCGCCGCGCCGGCAATACGATCGCCCAGCTCGATCGCCACGCGCTCGGCCATCATCCCGCCGTTCGACATGCCGACGACATAGACGCGCTTCGGATCGACCGGCTGCGTGCGGTCGAGTTCGTCGATCATCGACCGGATGAAGCCGATATCGTCGATCTTCTCGCGCATCGCATAAGCGCAGCAGCCACCAGCGTTCCAGGTTTCGAGCTTGCCCAGGCGCGACGATCCCTCAGGCAACGCGAGGATGAAGCCTTCCTTCGCCGCCTTGTCGATCAGCCCGGCCGATTTGGCGACCTGCGCGCCATTGCCGCCGCCGCCATGGAGCGCGATGACCAGGGGCCGACGCCCGCTACCGGGCGGAACGAACAATTGATATGTGCGATTGCCGATCCGATGCGACACCAGCGGCCCATCGGCGGCTGGCGCGCTAGTCGGCAGCTGCAGCACGATGCCGGCGATCCCCATCAATACCAAGATCCAACGCATGGTGGCCCTCCTTGCCCTCATGCGCGTTCAACGCGCGAGGGGCCGGCCACCCTTCGCGTCAGGCGACCGCGATCACCGCCAGCGTGATGCGCGACAGGCAGATCAGCTTGCCGGCATCGTCGGTGATGCGGATCGTCCAGATCTGCGTCGTGCGGCCGAGCGATTCGGCCTTGGCGACCGCGGTGACGTAACCCGACATTGCCGGACGGATATGGTTGGCATTGATCTCCATCCCGACCGTGACCTGTTTGGCCGGGTCGAGCGTCATCGCCCCGCCCATCGAGGCGACCGTCTCCGCTAGCGCGACCGAAGCGCCGCCATGCAACCGCCCGAACGGCTGATGCGTGCGATGATCGACCGGCATGCGAGCCGACACCCAATCGTCACCTGCTTCCAGGAATTCGACCCCGAGCAAGCCGGGCATCGATTTTCCGCCCATCGCCGTCATCGCTGCGAGGTCGGGTTTTTGGCCGCCGAACCAGATCATGCTGCCGGCGCTCCTGCGAAAGCAGACGCACCGCGAACGTGAGCGTCCATGTTCAGTAAGCCCGCGCAATCAGCACGCGCTCGACCGCCGGCGCGCCGGTGAAGATGCACGGACCGTCAGCCGGCGCCGAATCGCGCGGCGTATTGCGCAGGGTCAGCTTGAGCGCCTTCAATTGCTCCTCGACCTTGTCGAGATCGGCACCACTCGGCTTCGACCATTGCGCCAGCACCCAACCCGGCCTTTCGACGCCCTCCGCGAAGAACGCCTTCAGCCCGTCCATGTCGGTCACGTCGGTCGCGATATTGCCGTCCAGCCGCAGCTTCGCCTGTATGTAGAGACCGTGCTGGATCTCGGTCAGCAAGGCGGCCGCCTGCGCCACGCAGCCGTTCTTCGTCACGACAGCGCTGTCGAGCTTGCCGTCCTCGCGATAGAGCGCGTCGCGGCGGATCAGCGAGACGTTGCCCCCCGCCATGTCGCGCCCGCCAACCTCGATCACGATCGGCGCGCCTTTCTTGATCCAGCTCCAGCGCTTGGTGGTCGACTTGGTCGCCTTGAGGTCGAGCAGCACGCGCAGCGGCTCGCCGAACGCACTTTCCTTGACCAATGCCTCCCGGATGCCCTGGCAATAATCGATCAGCGCGGCATCCTCGTCATTGTCGCGCAGCATCGGCACGATCACGATCTGCCACGGCGCGACCTGCGGCGGCACGCGCAGCCCGTCGTCATCGCCATGCGTCATGATCAGGCCGCCGACCATGCGCGTCGACATGCCCCAGCTGATCGTGTTGGCCGGCTCGAACTGCCCCTCGGTGTTTTGGAAGCGGATGTTCTGCGCCTCGGCGAAATGGGTGCCAAGGAAGTGGCTGGTGCCCGCCTGGAGCGCCTTTCCGTCCTGCATCATCGCCTCGATCGACCAGGTCTCGACCGCGCCGGGGAAACGCTCATTTTCGGGCTTCTCGCCGGCGATCACCGGCATCGCGACGCATTCCTCGGCGAACGAGCGATAGAGTTCGAGCGCTTTGGCCGTCTCCGCTTTCGCCTGCTTGGCCGAGGCATAGGCCGCGTGCCCTTCTTGCCACAGGAATTCCGACGTGCGCAGGAACATGCGCGTGCGCATTTCCCAACGGACGACATTGGCCCATTGGTTGATCTGCACCGGCAAATCGCGCCATGACTGGATCCAGCGCGCGAACGCGGCGCCGATCACGGTTTCGGAGGTCGGCCGGACGATCAGCGGCTCTTCGAGCTTGGCGGCGGGATCGGGCACCAGCCCGCCCTTGCCGTCGGGAATCAGGCGGTGGTGCGTGACGACCGCCATTTCCTTGGCAAAGCCTTCGACATGCTCCGCTTCCTTTTCGAAATAGGAAAGCGGAATGAACAGCGGGAAGTAGGTGTTGTCGTAACCGAGCGCGCGGATGCGGTCGTCGATCAGGCGCTGCATGCGTTCCCAGATGCCGTAGCCCCATGGCCGCATGACCATGCACCCGCGGACCCCGCTTTCCTCGGCCATATCGGCCTCGGCGATGACGGTCTGATACCATTCCGCGAAGTTCTCGGCGCGGGTGACGGATAAAGCGTGCTTGATCATGACGGGGGCGGATAGCGGGAAAGTCTGCCCGGTCCAAGCGCCTGCTCTTGCCGAAAGGCCAGTGCGTCCCTTACGCTGTTGCGGGGCAAGGGGGGACTCTATGAGCTATAACGAGCGGTCTGACGGCTATCAGGGCGTCAAATACGGTGCCGTGGCGATGATCCTTATCGGCGGCGCCTTCGTCCTGAAGATGTGCGGTGGACTGGCTGGGATTTTTGGCGGCCTGCCACCGATGACGCCGTTGGCGGCACAGTCACAGCTGCTGAACGATCCGCAGAGTGGTCCGCTCTTCAAGACGCTACAGAAAACCTATCCGAGCGAATTCGACGGTCTGACCAATGAGCTCGCGCGGCGCGGCGCCGAATTCCAGAGCAAACAGGATATCGTCAGCGGCGGACGCGCCTATCTGCTCGCGGCGATGAAGCGGCACCTTGGCGAAATCGGAGAGGCCCCGCATGCGTCGCTGTCCGACTATCGCAAATCGGAAATCGCGGCGCTGCAGGCGTTGCAGATCGACGATGCCGCCTCGTGCGCTGCCTATTTCACCACTGGCGTCATCAACCTGCCCAAAGCCACGTCGGCGGTTAAGACGGCGATGACGGAGTTTCAGATCAAGACCTGGACGACCGCGGCAGCCGGACGGGACCAATCGGTAAAGCGCACCGTGGCCAAGCCGGGCGTAGAGGACGTCAAGGCGATCATGTCGAGAGCGGCGCAGGTTAGGTCGAATCAGGACGACGTCGATAAGCTGCTGGCAGGAACATCACTGCCCGACAAAGCCGAGTGTGGCGCAGGTCTCGCGTTGCTGCAGGGAATCGACGCATTGCCCGACGCCCGAGCAGATAATTTCACCGCTTTCATGGTCCAAACCGTCGCAGCCAAGCCCTGACCGCCGCCTTGTGCTGCGCGACGGCGCGGCGCATGGCAATGATATGGGGGCAGCGGCGCAGGAAAATAACGATCGCGTGATGCTGGGCATCGCGATGCGGCTGCTCGCGGTGTTCCTGCTGTCCAGCCTGTCCGCGCTGATCAAGGTCGCCGAGACGCGTGGCGCCAACCTCGCCGAGATCATGTTCTTCCGTCAGGGCGCCGCCGTGCCGGTAGTGCTCGCCTATATGATGGTCGCGGGCCCGGGCCCGGGCCTGGGCGCGGTGCAGTCGCGCGCGGTGCGCGGTCAGGTGATCCGCGCCACGGTCGGACTGACCGGCATGGTATTCAACTTCGGCGCGATACTGTTGCTGCCGCTGGCCGAGGCAACCACCCTGGCCTTCACCGTCCCGATCTTCGCGACAATATTGGGCGCGCTGGTGCTCAAGGAACCGACCGGCTGGCATCGCTGGGGCGCGGTGGCCGCCGGGTTCCTCGGCGTGCTGATCGTCACCCAACCGGGCAGCGGGCATTTCCCGATCGGCGGCGCACTGGTCGGGCTCACCTCGGCGGTGTTCGTCGCGCTGGTCGCGATCCAGCTCCGCCAGATCGGCAAGGTCGACGCGCCGGTCACGACGGTGTTCTGGTTCTCGTCGCTGTCGATGGTGCCGCTGACGCTGATCTATCCGTTCTACGCGCATGGCCACGACGCCACGACCTTCGCGGTATTGATCGCGATGGGCCTGGTCGGCGGGCTCGGCCAGATCGCCTTCACCGCCGCGCTCAAATACGCGCCGGTCTCCGCGGTGATGCCGATGGACTATTCGAGCCTGATCTGGGCGACACTCTATGGCTGGGTATTGTTCGGCATGCTGCCGACCCCATGGACCTGGGTCGGCGCGCCGGTGATCGTCGCCAGCGGCCTGTACATCGTCTGGCGCGAGCACCGCGTCGCACGCCACCCGCAGGTGCGCGAGGCGATCGCGGACTAGGCGCGGCTTAGGCCCGAGCCCCGCGCACCTCGTCGAGCATCTGGCGGGCACGCACGAACATCTCCAGCCGCGTGGCCGCGAACAGCCCCAGGGCCAAGGCGATCAGCACATCGGTGACCAGCATCGCGCTGATGTGAAAGCCGTTCCCCACCCCGCTCGCCAGAATGGTCTTGGCGCTCATGCGCACCGCGATCAGGACGACGATGAAGATCATCGCCGCAGGTGACGCCTTCTGGTTGAGCACATGCGTTTCGGGATCGACGTGGATCTGCATCATCTTGCCGCGCTGCCAGCCGATCGCGGCGCCGGCGAGCAAGGCCGCGGCGCTGATTGCCCAGCCGATCGCCGTCGGCGGAAACTGATAGAACATCACCCCGGCGAAGATCAGATAGATCGCCGGAACGATCCAGAGCGTCTCCAGCCGCAATCGGCGCAATTGGCTCATCCGCCGCAAGCGGAATGCCAGCAATGCTACAACGACGACTGTGGTGACGGCGTAACTGATAAGCTGTTGCTGCTGCATGACAGTCCCCGAGAAACCCCGGAGACTGTCATAGCAACCTAACTCACTCTCGCGCTAGCCCTATTCGGCCGCTTGCGCCAGCTCCGGATCCTTCCACACCAGCACCGGCTTGCGCGCCGCGAGCGTCTCGTCGAGGCGGCGGCGCGGGGCGAAATGCGGCGCCGAACGTAGCGACTCGTCACCCGCCTTGGCCCGCTCCGCCACCGAGCGCAGCGCGCCGATGAACTGATCGAGCGCCGCCTTCGATTCGGTCTCGGTCGGTTCGACCAGCATCGCGCCATGGACGACGAGCGGGAAGTACATCGTCATCGGATGATAGCCCTCGTCGATCAGCCCCTTGGCGATGTCGATCGTCGAGAACCCCTCGGGCAGGCCGTCGTCGGAGAAGATCGCCTCGTGCATGCACGGGCCGGAGGCTGCGAACGGCGCGTCGAGCGTGTCTTCCAGGCTGCGCAGGATGTAATTGGCGTTGAGCACCGAATCCTCGGCGACCTGGCGCAGGCCGTCGGCACCGTGGCTGAGGATATAGGTCAGCGCGCGGGTGAACATCCCCATCTGGCCATTGAACGCGCACATCCGTCCGAAGCTGTGCGGATGGCGGTCGCCGACGGTTTCCTCCTCGACCAGCGTGATGTGCCCGTCGGCATGGCGCTCGGTGAACGGCAAGGGCCCGTAAGGCGACAATGCCTCCGACAACACCACCGGCCCGGAGCCCGGTCCACCGCCGCCATGCGGGGTCGAGAAGGTCTTGTGCAGGTTGATATGCATCGCATCGATGCCGAGGTCGCCCGGACGCACCCGCCCGACGATCGCGTTGAAATTGGCGCCGTCGCAATAGACGAACCCGCCGGCCGCGTGAACCGCGTCCGAGATCGTCTTCATCTCGCGCTCGAACAAGCCGCAGGTATTGGGGTTGGTGATCATCACGCCAGCGACATCGGGGCCCAGCCGCGCCTTGAGCGCCTCGACATCGACGCGGCCTTCGGCGGTCGCGGGAATGTCCTCGACGGCATAGCCGGCGAACGCGGCGGTGGCCGGGTTGGTACCGTGCGCCGATTCGGGAACCAGGATGACCTTGCGGTGCCCCTCGCCCTTCGCTTCGAGCGCGGCCTTGATGCACAGGATGCCGCACAATTCGCCATGCGCGCCCGCCTTGGGAGTCATTGCGACGCCGTGCATGCCGGTGAGCTCGATCAGCCATACCGCGAGTTCGTTGATCACGCCTAGCGCGCCCTGCACGGTATCGACCGGCTGGAGCGGATGGACGTCAGCGAAACCGGGCAGCCGCGCCATCTTCTCGTTCAAGCGCGGATTGTGCTTCATCGTGCACGATCCGAGCGGAAACAGGCCGAGATCGATCGCGTAATTCTGGCGACTGAGCCGGGTATAATGCCGCACCGCTTCGGGCTCGGACAGGCCCGGCAGGCCGATCGGCGCGCTGCGCTCAAGTCCGCCCAGCCGCGAGGCGACCTTGGCCGGCTCGGCGACTTCGACACCGGTCGTCTCGGTCGAGCCGATCTCGAAGATCAGCGCCTCTTCGAGCATCAGCGCGCGGTTGCCGGTGAAGGTCCCGCTCGATCCTTGACCAGCTTCAGGCGTGGTCGGGCGCCAGCCGCTCTGGTTGATATTGCTCATGCCAGCGCCTCCTCGAGCGCGGAGGCAAGCGTCTCGACGTCCTCCGTAGTGGTGGTTTCGGTGACCGCAACGACCAGCCCGTTGGCGAGATCGGCGACGTCCGGGTAGAGCCGCCCGAGCGACACGCCGGCCAGGATGCCGTTGTCGGCCAACGCGCGAACGATCGGTCGGGCTTCCTTGGACAGCTTGAGCGTGAATTCGTTGAAGAAACCGTCATTGACCAGCTCGACCCCCGGCACCTTGGCCAGCCGCTCCGCCGCGGCGACCGCGCCGGCATGGTTGGTCACAGCGAGTGCGCGCAAACCCGCTTCGCCGAGCAAGGTCATGTGGATCGAGAAAGCCAGCGCGCAGAGCCCGCTATTGGTGCAGATGTTCGACGTCGCCTTCTCGCGGCGAATATGCTGCTCGCGGGTCGAGAGCGTCAGCACGAAACCGCGCTTGCCCTCGGCATCGACGGTCTCGCCGCAGAAGCGCCCCGGCATCTGGCGGATATATTTGTCCTTGCAGCCCATCAGGCCGACATAAGGGCCGCCGAATTGCAGTCCGACGCCGATCGACTGGCCTTCGCCCACGACGATGTCGGCATCCATCTCGCCCGGCGACTTGAGCGCGCCGAGCGCGACCGGCTCGGTCACCACCGCAATCAGCAGCGCCTTCTTGGCGTGCGCCGCATCGGCCAGCGGGCGGAGGTCGGCGATGCGGCCGAGAATGTCGGGATATTGCACTACGACGCACGACGTATCGTCGTCGATTGCCGCGATCAGGCTATCGATATCGGTGTCCGCGGACAGCGTCGGCAACGATGTTTCGAGATGATCGCCGGTATATTTGGCCATCGTCTTGGCGACCGAGACGTAATGCGGGTGGAGCCCGCCCGACAGGATCGCCTTGCCGCGCTTGGTGATGCGCCGCGCCATGCCGATCGCTTCCCAGCACGCGGTCGAGCCGTCGTACATCGAGGCATTGGCGACATCGGTCCCGAGCAGGCGCGCGACCTGCGTCTGGAACTCGAACAGCATCTGCAGCGTGCCCTGCGCGATCTCGGGCTGGTACGGCGTATAGGCGGTCAGGAACTCGCCGCGCTGGATCAGGTGATCGACCGAGGCCGGCACGTGATGGCGATACGCCCCGCAGCCGAGGAAGAACGGCGCGTCGCCCGCCGCGAGATTCTTCTTCGCCAACCTGGTCATGTGGCGTTCGACCGCCAGTTCCGAGGCATGCATCGGCAGATCGCGGATCGGCCCGTCGAGCTGGGCGATCGCAGGCACGTCGACGAACAGGTCATCGATCGTCTTGGCGCCGATCGTGGCGAGCATCGCCTCTCGATCGGGCTGGGTCAGGGGCAGGTAGCGCATTCAGTTTCCCGTCGCCCCGGCGGAGGCCGGGGCCGCTAGGTTTTGGCCGGCGCGCTCCATCACGAAGCGGCCCCGGCCTCCGCCGGGGCGACGCCTGAAATCACAGCTTCGCGACGAACGCGTCGTACTTCGCTTCGTCCATCAGGCCTTCGAGTTCGCTCGGATCGCTCAGGGTCAGCTTGAAGAACCAGCCCTCGCCATCGGCGTCCTCGTTGACCAGCCCGGGATTGTCGGCGAGCTCGGCATTGCCCTCGATGACCGTTCCGGAAACCGGCGAATAGACGTCCGACGCGGCCTTGACCGATTCGACCACCGCGGCCTCGTCGCCCTTGGTGACGGCCTTGCCCTCTTCGGGGACGTCGACGAACACGATGTCGCCCAGCTGGCCCTGGGCATAATCGGTGATACCGACGGTGCCGATATCGCCATCGACATCGACCCATTCATGATCTTCGGTGAAGTAGCGCATTATTTGCTTCCTCTGACGTAGCGGTGGGGAACGAAGGGCATCGCGGCGACGGTCGCTTCATGGACCTTGCCGCGCTGGTTGAGTTGGATGCGGGTGCCGACTTCCGCCATCGCGGCGGGCACATAGGCCATCGCGATCGGCGCGCCGAGCGTGGGGGCGAAGCCGCCCGAGGTGACCTTGCCGACTTCCGAACCGTCGGCGTCGAGCACCGCGGCGCCTTCGCGGACCGGCTGGCGCCCCTCGACCAGCAGGCCGACGCGCTTCACTACCGGCCCCTGCTCGCGTTCGAGCAGGATGCGCGCGGCGCCGGGGTAATTGGCTTCCTCGCGGCGGCGCTTGCTGGCGACCGCGAAGCCGAGCGCCGCCATCAGTGGCGTCGTCTCGGGATCGAGGTCGTGGCCGTAGAGCGGCAGATCGGCTTCGAGCCGCAGCGAATCACGCGCGCCCAGGCCGATCGGCTTCACCTCGGGTTCGCCGCAGAGCAGATCGGCGATCTTTTCCGCCGCATCGGCCGGGATCGAGATTTCGAACCCGTCCTCGCCGGTATAGCCCGAGCGGCTGATATAAGCGTCGACGCCCGCGATCTCGAACCGGCCGCCTTTCATGAACACCAGGACGTCGAGCGGATAGTCGCCGGTCGTGTGGCGCTTGAGGACGTCGAACGCCTTGGGTCCCTGCAACGCGAGCAGCGCACGGTCGTCGAGATGGTTGATGGTGATCTCGTCGGGCAGATGCTCGCGCAGATGGGCGATATCCTCGTATTTCACCGCGCCGTTGACGACCATGTAGATGCCGCCCGGCCAGCGGCTGAACATCAGATCGTCGAGGATGCCGCCATTTTCGGCGAGCAGCAGCGAATATTTCTGCTGGCCGAGCGTCACGCCCTTCACGTCGGCGGGGATCAGCTTCTCCAGCTCGTCGTCGAGATTGTCGCCCGACAGCAGCAGCTGGCCCATATGGCTGACGTCGAACAGCCCGGCTGATTCGCGCACCCACAGATGCTCGGCCATGATGCCTTCATACTGGACCGGCATGTGATAGCCGGCGAACGGCACCATCCGCCCGCCGCGGGCGCGATGCCAGGCATCGAGCGGGAGCGTCTGCAGTTCGATCTCGGTTTCGGCTTCGTCGCTCACCCCAGGTCTCCCGATAACAGATGACGGCGCGACAACGGCCCGTGAGGACCGAATATCCGCCGCCCCCTCTGTCACGGAACCTGAGAGCTTTCACCACGCCTGACGGCGCAGCTTACCCCTTCGGTGGCACGGATGCATCGCCCCCGCACGCTTTCCAGAGCGTCGCTGTCGACAAACGCGGTCCGTTTGCCTGAGAGATTCCGGGGCGGTTGCTCCTTCGGCGGCAGGTCTCCCTGCGCTCTCCCGCGTCGTCAGCGACTAGAGCAATGCTGTGACGCGGTGCAGCAACCGAGTCAATCGCGCGTTTTTGTTCGCGCTGCCGCGCGGKAGCGGGCTGGCACCGCGATACGAATTAGCGCGTCGCGTTGTACTTCAGTTGGTCGTCGGTCAGCTGGAAACCGACCAGCGCCTCGAACGTCGCGCGCAATACGGCGTTGCGGACGTCGGGCGCGCTCAGCGGATCGACCGCGGCGGATTCCTTGCCGGCCTTGCGCTTTTCGGTGATGCGGCGCTTGACCTCATCCGGCAGCGTCGCCGCCGAGCGGTCGACGCTGGCGGTGGCCGATCCATTGACGCTTGCCCGCGTCTGGCCGGCATCGAAATGGACGACGACGCGGCCGACATGCTTGGCCACGACGGCATTGCCGCCCTGAACCACGGTGACGAAATAGGGCAGGGTCACGTCGCGCGCGCCATCGGCGCGGGCCCGCCGCGCGAGTACGGTGAAGGTGATGTTGGTGACGACCTGAGTGCTCTCACCGTCATTGTTGCAGGTCGAGCGCACGTCGGTCATCGCCGCGACCACGTCGATCGCGGTGGCGTCGCGGCTGGTCGCGGGGTCGAACGTGGTGAGATCACCGGTCCCCCCCGGCACGCCGACCGTCGGGCACGGCGTGCGGACCGCGGTAACACCTGCACCCGATTCGGAAATGTCGAGTTCGCCACGGCTGGCACAGCCGCCGAGCACCAGCATTAGAGCGATCGGAGCGGCAAGAAAGCGGGGTGACACGAACGGCAGACCTTTTCGACACGGGAAGGGGCCGCGGCACGCGCCATGGCCCCTGACCCTCACATAAAGCAGCCGTCACCATAGGGTCGCAACCCGAGCGCGGCAACAGGCGCGCGCGCGTTTCGTCGACGACCCGCGACAGGGCGAGAAGTCGCGCCTATTTGCTGGCGATGTCGCTGGACTCGACGCGATAGGTTTCGCGGACGAACGTGCGCGCGGCGGTCTGCGTCTTGAACGCATCCTGCAGCACTTCGCTCGAGACGAGCGGATAGCCCTGCGAATTGAACCGCGTCGTCCGCACGGTCACGCGGAACACACCCTCCTCGTCTTTGGCCACAAGGAAGGGGCGAACGGGGGTTCTCGACATGACTATACTCCTGAGGGACCTCGCGGGCGCCAGATTGCGGGCCCGTGCGATCGATAAACGTCGCGTGAAAATCGCCCGGCCGGCGATGCCGATCGCGCCAAGCCCCGAAGGCGGCACGGATCGAACGCAACGGAAAACGCTATGCCGCCGGAGCGATAGGATCGCGCCGGCGGCACAAGCAGGTAACCTTCGAGCGGCGCGCAAGACTGGCCGAACAGGTCTCAGCGATCTGTCCCGCCGGAGTCACCCGCGCAGCCCGGTCAGGTCAGACCGCCTGAAGGTTCACGGCCGACGACTTGCCGCGCTGGTCGTTCTCGATGTCGTATGACACGCGCTGGTCGGCCTGGAGCGTCGTCATGCCGGCGCGTTCGACCGCGCTGATATGGACGAAGCTGTCATTGCCGCCGCCTTCCGGCGAAATGAAGCCATAGCCTTTGTCGGTATTGAAGAATTTTACTTTGCCGATCGGCATGAGATATCCCTTTCAAGGACAGTAGATTGTCCGCACGCTCGTGCACGCGGAGCTAGAAGCGAGAAAGGGAAGAGTCGGCTCGGAAGCGTCGGTTTCCGTCGCCTGCGACGATAGCCCTCACTATATGGGCGTCGTGGGCGAAAAAAGCAATGATGGGTTTGCCGTCCGGCCATTTCGACAACGGATCGCTCCTCAAACCGCCTTTGCCTCAGCCGAGCAATCGCGTAGAGCGCCGGCCATGGCTTCCGCCCCGAAAAAAGCTCTCGAGCTGCTGATCGCGGCGCCGCGCGGTTTCTGCGCGGGCGTCGATCGTGCGATCCGCATCGTCGAACTGGCGATCGAGAAATACGGCGCCCCCGTCTATGTCCGGCACGAGATCGTCCACAACAAGTTCGTCGTCGACACCCTGCGGGCCAAGGGCGCAATCTTCGTCGAGGAGCTCGACGAGGTTCCCGATGGCGTCCCCGTGGTGTTCAGCGCGCATGGCGTACCCAAGGCGGTACCGGCCAAGGCGGCCGAGCGCGGCTTGTCCTATCTCGATGCGACCTGCCCTTTGGTCAGCAAAGTACACCGCCAGGCCGAACGGCTGGTCGCCTCGGGCCGGCACATCGTGTTCATCGGCCATGCCGGCCATCCCGAAGTGATCGGCACGTTCGGCCAGGTGCCCGCAGGATCGATGACGTTGATCGAGACGGTCGCCGATGTGGCGACGTTCGAGCCGCACGATCCCGCGACGCTGTCGTTCCTGACCCAGACGACCCTGTCGGTCGACGACACTGCCGAAGTGGTCGCCGCGCTCCAGGCCAAATTCCCCGCTATCCTGGCGCCGCGCGGCGAGGATATCTGTTACGCGACCTCCAACCGTCAGGCCGCGATCAAGGCGATCGCCAATGCGTGCGACGCGGTGTTGGTGCTCGGCGCGCCCAATTCGTCCAACTCGTTGCGGCTGGTCGAGGTGGCGGAGCGCCAGGGCATCCCGGCTCGATTGATCCAGCGCGCGAGCGATCTCGACTGGGCATTTCTCGACGGCATCGGCACGTTGGGCATCACCGCCGGCGCGTCGGCGCCCGAGCAGTTAGTGCGCGAACTGATCGATCTGCTCGCCGAACGGTTCGATGTAACCGAGCGCGAAGTCGAGACGATGCAGGAGACGATCTCGTTCAAGCTCCCGCGCGGGCTAGAGGCGGCCGCGTGATCGCCATCGTCACCCCAGCGCGAGCTGGGGTCTCGCGCAGTCTGTCACTTCATGAGATCCCAGCTTTCGCTGGCATGACGGCGTAGGATGGCGGTCTACACGCATGTTTCGGCCGAGGCGCTGGAGGAATTCCTCCTGCGCTACGATGTCGGCGAGCTCGTCTCGGCGAAAGGCATCGCCGAGGGTGTCGAGAATTCCAACTATCTGGTCGACACGACCAACGGCCGCTTCATCCTGACACTCTACGAAAAGCGCGTCGAGGCCGGCGATCTGCCCTATTTCATGGCCTTGCTCGACCATCTCGCCGATCGCGGCAACCCTGTGCCGCCGGCGATCAAGGATCGCCATGGCGAAGCGCTGCAAACGCTCGAAGGGCGTCCGGCGTGTCTGATCAGGTTTCTGCCCGGCGTTTCGGTCAGCCATCCGACTGCGGCGCAGGCCGAGGCTGCGGGCGCGGCGATGGGGCGGATGCATGCCAGCCTGACCGACTTTGCCCAGGTCCGCGACAATTCGATGGGCGTTCGCACCTGGCAGCCTTTGTTCGATCACTGCGGACGATCGCTCGACGACATGGCGGCCAATCTCCATGCCGAGGCCGGCGCCATGGTCGATCGCGTCGTGAGCGGCTGGCAAGGCGACCGTTTTCCGCAAGGCACGATCCACGCCGATTTGTTCCCCGATAACGTCCTGATGCGCGGCAGCGACGTCACGGGACTGATCGACTTCTATTTCGCGTGCAGCGATGCGCGCATCTATGATCTCGCGGTCATGCACACCGCCTGGTCGTTCGACGCCAGCGGGATGACACATCATCCGGCGATCGGCGAGGCGCTGATCCGCGGCTATCACCGCACGCTGCCGCTGAGCGACGGGGAGCGTTCGGCGCTGCCCGGCTTTGCCGCCGGGGCCTGCATCCGCTTCTTCCTCAGCCGGGCGTGGGACTGGCTCAACACGCCGGCCGATGCGATGGTGACGCGCAAGGATCCGCTCGCTTACTGGCGCCGGCTCAAGGTCTACGATCCCGGTTTCGTGCGCGATTTCAAGTCGCTGGCATGACCGAATTAAGCCATGTCGAAATCGCCACCGATGGCGCGTGCAAAGGTAATCCCGGGCCGGGCGGCTGGGGCGTGCTGATCCGCATGGGTGTCCGTGAAAAGGAATTGTCGGGCGGCGAGAAGCTCACCACCAACAATCGCATGGAGCTGATGGCGGCGATCGAGGGGCTCAACGCGCTCAAACGCCCGTGCCGCGTGACGCTGTCGACCGACAGCCGCTACGTGATGGACGGGCTGACCAAATGGATCCACGGCTGGCGCAAGAACGGCTGGAAGACCTCCGACAAGAAACCGGTCAAGAACGCCGATCTATGGCAGGCGCTGATCGACGCCGCCGCACCCCACCGCGTCGAATGGATGTGGGTGAAGGGTCATGCCGGACACCCCGACAATGAACGCGCCGATAAGCTGGCCAGCGACGCCGCTTACGCCGCCGCCAAAGCTTAGTACCGGTTCAGTGTGGCTGAACCGGTACCCGAAAATCAGCTATTGTCCACGACCTCGGCGTCCGGTCCGTTCTTCTTGATCGAGTCGATAGCGTTCTTGGCGTCAGCCTTGTTCGCATACCCTTCAGTCGAGAACATGATCTCGCTGTTGTACTTGAATCGCACGCGGAATTCGTCGGCCTTGTCTTTGTAGATCTCGAACGTGTGAGCCATCGCGACTTCCTCCTTTGATTGATCCAGATTAGTCGGAGGCGACGCGCCGCGCTAGCGGAACCGCGCGGGGGTGTAACGATCCCGGTCTATTTCCGCGACGAGCGGATCGGGCGCGGCGCCGAGCAGCAAAGATGCCGCGACCAAGGAAGCCGCCGGCGCGGTCTGGATGCCGAAGCCACCCTGCCCTGCGCACCAGAAAAAGCCGGGCACGTGATTGTCGAACCCGTAGACCGGCAGGCGATCGGGCGCGAAGCTGCGCAAGCCCGCCCAGCTGCGCTCGACCCGCTCGATCCTCCAATCGACCACCTGTTCCAACCGGTCGATCGCGATCGCGATGTCGATCTCCTCGGGCTGAACGTCGCCGGGCTCGCTCGGCACCTCGTCATGCGGACTCAACCATAGCCGCCCGCCCGATTCCGGCTTGAAATAGAAGTCCCCGCCGATGTGCGCGACGTGCGGCGTATCGTCCGGCACCGGCGGATCGACGCGGAGCTGCACGAGCGCGCGTCGCAGCGGCTGGATCCCGATCGGCGCGACTCCGGCGACCGCCGCGACACGATCGACCCAGGCCCCGGCGGCATTGACCAGAATCCTGGCGGCGAACGGGCCGGCCTTCGTCTCGAGCTGCCACACATCGCTGCCCCGCGACGCCCCGGTCAGTCCGGCGTCGAGCACCAATTCAGCCCCAGCCTTCTTCGCGCGCGACAGCGCGGCGGCGTGGAGCCCGGCGACGTCGATATAGGCACAGCTCGGCTCCCACACCGCGAGAGCCCATTCGGGGCGCAGGCCGGGAATGCGGTCACGCGGGTCGACCAATGTCAGATCGACGCCGGTATCGGCGAATTCGGCCAGCATCGCTTCGATCTGATCGCGTTCCTCTTCGCGGCCGATGTGCAGCCCCCCCAATGGCTGGAGAAAGCCGCCGGCGTCGAGCACCGCGCGTGACGCGGCGGTCAACGGCTGAATCGCCGGTCCGCCATAAGTCTCTTCCCAAAAGGCCGCGGATCGTCCGGTCGCGTGATAGCCCGCGACGTCCTCGGCCTCGAGGATCAGGACGCTGGCATGGGGCGCGACCTCGGCCGCGAGCGCGGCGCCGGCGATCCCGGCACCGATGATGGCGATGTCCCAAATCTTATCACCGCTCATTGCTGCGCTCGTGCCGAAAGGAAGATGTCGATTTCCCCCAAGGCGCGATCGCGGACCGGGTCAACCTCGCGCAGGATTTCGTGTGCGCTTTCGTTGCCGAAGCGGACGAGGCGGGCATCGGGCAGCAGTCCCGCGACCTTGATCGCGTCGGCCGCGCGGACCAATTTGTCGGCTTCGGCCACCAGCACGAGCATTGGCGTCCTGACCAGCTTCACACGCCGGCTGGCGCGCAGCCGCCGAGTCGATTCGAACGCGCGCACGACCCAGCGCCAACTCGGCGGGCCCAATTTGATCTCCGGCTTCTGGTCCCACCACCACGGTTCGTCCGAATATCGGTCGGGATCGTGGGTGAGCAGCGACAGCCGCGAATCGGTGGTGCCCGGCTTCTCGTTCGACTTCCAGGCGCGGCGCTGGGGATTGCCGAGTTTCATGGCGATCTCGGCGATCCGCTCGCCGAACCCGGCGCTGATCGGCGCATGCAGTCCCATCATCGGCGCGATCAGTACCGCCGCATCGGGCTCGGCCAGCACCTTGGCCAGCGCACGGCAGACCAGATGTCCGCCCATCGAATGTCCCATGGCGACATGCGGCCCCGGCGTCGCGGCCGCCCACTCCTTCCAGAACGCGCCATAATCAGCGAGATAGGTCCCGAACCGGTCGATATCGCCGACATGGGGATCGTCGGTCAGCCGACCCGATCCGCCCTGCCCGCGCCAGTCGACCGACGTGATCGTCCAGCCCTGGTCATGCCAGTGACGGAAGGTCTCGAGATACTTCTCGAAGATGTCGCCGCGGCCGCCCTGGAACAGGATCGATCCGCGCGGCGCGGCCACGGCGGAGGGCCAGTCGAAGCGGCGCAATTGCCAGCCGTCGGGGGCAGTCCAGAACGAGATCGAGCTGCCGTCGGGATAGGTTCGGCGCGCTGTTTCGGAAGATACCATCCATGCTGGTTACTTTTTAGAAAGCCATGCCGTCTAGGTCTGTGATCCGATGGGCTGGGGAATTCTGTCTTACGTGCTCGGGGGAGCACTCGTTCTGATCCTGCTTTCGGCGGGCATCGAGGATGCTCGTACCCGAGAGATCGCCAATTGGAAGAATGCCGCGATCGCGCTGATGGCGCCTGCCTGGTGGTGGATGCAAGGCTATGGCTGGGCCGATGTGGCGTGGCAAATCGGCATCGCGATCGGCGTGTTCGCGCTGTTCGTCGGCGCCTTCCATTTCGGTTGGATGGGCGGCGGCGACGTCAAGATGATCGGCGCGCTCGCGCTATGGCTTCCCGGCCCAACTCTCTTCTTCATGCTGATGGTCATGTCGATCATCGGCGGCGTGCTGACGCTGATCATGATGTTCGACCATTGGCGCCGCAAAGCGCCGGGTGCGGTCGAGACGCCGTACGGCGTCGCGATCGCCATGGCATCGATGCTCGCGCTCGGTGAACCGATATTTAACCACTTTGCGTAGATTAACGGCGATCAAGTCGGGGTCATCGCCACAACGGGGCACGAAGCGTCATGGATAGTCGGAAGATCATTTTGCTGGTTGGCGCGCTTTTCGTCGCAGCCATCACCGCGTTCATGGCGCGCAGCCTGATCGTCGGATCGAGCGCCCCTATGGCCTCGGCCCAGGCGCCGATGGCGCCGGTCCAGACAGGCACCGAAGTGCTCGTCGCGACCAAGGCGCTGCCGATCGGCACGATCCTGGATGCGACCAGCTTCAAGTACCAGCCCTGGCCGAAAGAGCTGGTCGAGAACGCCTATTATATCCGCAAAGACGGATTCGACCCCAAGAGCCTGCAAGGCACGGTCGTGCGCTCGGTGATCACCGCCGGGCAACCGCTGACCCAGGGGTCGCTGGTTAAGCCTGGCGACCGTGGCTTCCTCGCCGCGGCGCTGACGCCGGGCATGCGCGCGGTCACCTTTCCGGTCCGCAACGAGAATTCAGTCGCGGGCTTCGTCTTTCCGGGCGACCGTGTCGACCTGACCCTGTCTCAGACCGTTGCCGGCGGCGGCGATGGCCCGCCGCTGAAGGTGGCGGAGACGATCATGAAGAACCTGCGCGTGCTGGCGACCGACCAGCGCACCACCAGCGATGTCGACGACCAGGGCAAGACCGTGGTCCGCAACATCTCGATGGTGACGATCGAGGCGACGCCCGCAATCGCCGAGAAGATTTCGGTGGCGCGCTCCTTGGGCGACCTTTCGCTCGTGCTGCGTCCGCTCGCCGACTCGGCGTCCGAACTCGATCAGGCGATCGCCGATGGATCCGTGAAGGTGCCTGACGGCAAGGATCCGAAAGCCGAAAAGGCGATGCTCGCAACTGCCGACGTGCAGCCGAGCGCGGGCAAGACCAGCTTCGCCACCGGTGCCGACGTCTCGCGCTTCCAGCGCCGCACCGTGCCGGGCAAGGCCGGAGATGCGACGGCAGGCGGAACTGCAGGTGCTATTCCGGGCGGCGCCCCGGCCATTACCGGCCCCATGGTGCGTGTCGTCCGTGGGAACAACGTGACCGAAGTACCAATCGGTCGTGGGGGGAAGAACTGATGCAAGCGACAATCGTTTTGAACCGGATCGTTGCGGCTACCGTCGCGACGGCGCTGGTAGCGAGCATGCCGGTCGAGGCCGCCGGCGGTGGTCGGCAGACCACTCGCCGGGCGCCGGCCAAGCCCGTTCGTGTCGGCGCCTTGCCGCAGGGCACGCAACGCCCGACGACCGAAGTGATGCTTTCGGTGGGCCAGGGTGAGGTCATCACCCTGCCCGCCGACGCCGCCGATGTCTGGGTCGCGAATCCGAATGTCGCCGATGTCGACGTGAGCAACCCACGCCAGATCCGCCTGTTCGGCAAGGATTACGGGGAGACCACGGTGTTCGTCACCGCCGCCAGTGGCCGGGTGATTTATTCGACCAATGTTCGCGTCGCCCAGAACCTGACGTCGATCGATCGCATGATGAAAGCGGCCATGCCAGACGCCGACATCAGGGTGATGACCGTCGGTCAGATCGCCGTGTTGACGGGTACCGTGGCGGCGCCGGCCGATGTCGTGCAGGCGCAGCAGATCGTCGCCGCCTTGCTCAACCCCGGCATCGACATCTCCAATCCGTCGACGCCGTTGAAGATCGCGGTGATCAACCGCCTCCGCACCGCGACGCCGTTGCAGGTCAATTTGCAGGTCAAGATCGCCGAGGTCAGCAAGGCATTCGCCAAGGACATCGGCAACAACATGTTGACCAAGGACAATACCGGCGGGTTCAACTTCGGCGTCGCCACAGGACGGTCGCCCGGATCGCTCACGCCAACACAGCTTTCCACCTATCCCACGGCCCACGTTCCGCTACCCGGTGGCGGCTATATCGATGGCCCGTACAACCCTGCGACGGGCCAGTTCATCAATCCGAGCAGCACCTCGGTCGCGACGATCACCAAGGGTGCCGGAAATACCACCCTGGGTCTCGCCGGGCGCCTGTTCGGCCTCGACATCCTGTCGGCGCTCGACCTCGGCGAGACCGACGGCCAGGTGACGACGCTCGCCAATCCGAACCTGACCGCGCTGTCGGGTGAGACCGGCTCGTTCCTCGCCGGCGGCGAAATCCCGATCCCGGTCAGCCAGGGGCTGGGCGCGGTGTCGGTCGAATTCAAGCAATATGGTGTCAGCCTGTCCTACACCCCGACTGTGCTCGCGGACGGCCGCATCTCGATGCGCGTCCGCCCCGAAGTGTCGGAATTGTCCGCGGCCGGCGCCGTGACCCTCAATGGCGTCACGATCCCGGCGCTGACGACGCGACGCGCGGAAACGACGGTCGAGCTCGGCTCGGGCCAGTCCATGGTGATCGGCGGACTGCTGCAGAACAGCACCAACAACCAGATCGACAAGGCCCCGGGCATCGGCGACGTGCCGGTGCTCGGCGCGCTCTTCCGGTCGACCAGCTGGAAGCGCAACGAGAGCGAGCTGATGATCGTCATCACGCCGTATCTGGTGAAGCCGGTCAACGCGAACGAGATCGTCCTGCCGACCGACGGCTACAAGGCGCCGACCGATCTCGGCCGCGTCTTCCTTGGCCGCTTGGGCGAAGGCACCAACGGCGGCGATCGTCCCAAGCCGACGATGGCCGTACCGATGGTTGCGGGCCCCGCGATCGGCGCCAACGCGCCCGTGCCCGCGGCGCCGACGACGCCACAGCCGAGCTCCGACCCGGCGACCGCCGACAAGAAGGCGCTCCTGCCCAAGAAGTCGAAAAAGGGCGATCAGCCCGCCACTCCCGGCTTCAGCCTGTAACGCGCGAGGAACAGTCAGACATGCGTACGATCCTCATCGCCTCCCTCGCCGTTCCCGCTTTGATGCTGGGCGGCTGCGGCACGCTCAATCGCGGCGTCGACTCGATCAAACAGCCGGTCGTCAGCCGCACCGATTATGTGTTCGACGCGCAATCGACCACGGCCGGCCTGGCGCCGGGCGAGACCGAACGGGTCGCCGGCTGGCTCGCCTCGATGCGGTTGCATTATGGCGACCGGATTTCGGTCGACGATCCCAATCCTTACGACTCGCGCGCTCGCGCGCAAATCGCGGCGATCGTCTCCAGCTATGGCATGCGTCTTGCCGACCGGGCGCCGATCACCAATGCGCCGCTAGCGGCCGGCATGGTCCGCGTCGTCGTCAGCCGATCCACCGCCACGGTCCCGGGCTGCCCCGATTTCACGCGCAGCGGATCGAGCGAATTCGAAGGCAGCTCGACCTCGAATTTCGGCTGCGCGAGCAACGCCAGCCTGGCCGCGATGGTCGCCGATCCGCTCGATCTGGTCCGAGGCCAGGCGGGTGACGGCACAGCCGACCCGATCACCGCGGGTCGGGCCATCGGCACGTATCGCAAAGCCGCCCCGACCGGGGCCGGCGGCACCACAGTCAAATCCGAATCGACGGGAGGCAAATAAGATGAACGCGCCGTGGAAACCCGCTGGCGTCGCGCATCGCGAGCCATTCGTCGCCTATGTCTGCGACGAGACGACCGCCGAAGCGCTGCGTCCGATCGTCAGCGAGATGGGCTGGTCGGCCGAGAAAGTGAACAAGGGCGGGTTGCGTAACGCGGTCCAGTCATTGTCGGTCTCGGCGAGTCCGCAGGTGCTGTTCGTCGACCTCAGCGAATCGGGCGATCCGCTTAACGACATCAATGCGCTGGCGGAAGTCTGCGAACCCGGCACCGTCGTCATCGCGGCGGGCCAGGTCAACGACGTCCGCCTGTATCGCGACCTGACCGCGAGCGGGATCCAGGATTATCTGCTCAAACCGCTCAATGCCGACATGTTGCGTGAGACTTTCGGCAGCGCGCAGGCCGTGTTGAACGCGCCGCGGCTGAATGAGGTCTCGCCGGATCGTCCGCATTCCGCGACGGCGGTGATCGGTACGCGCGGCGGCACCGGTGCCTCGACCATCGCGACCTCGGTCGCGTGGCTGATGAGCGAGAAGGGCGGCCGCACCACGGCGTTGCTCGATCTCGACGTGCATTTCGGCACCGGCGCGCTGGCGCTCGACCTCGAGCCGGGCCGCGGCCTGACCGATGCGATCGAGAATCCCAGCCGCATCGACGGACTGTTCATCGAACGCGCGATGGTCAAGGCCAGCGAGCGTCTCGCCGTGCTGTCGGCCGAAGCGCCGATCAACTCGCCGATGATGACCGACGGCTCCGCTTTCTACCAATTGCAGGAAGAGATGCGCGCCGCGTTCGAATGCACGGTGGTCGACCTGCCGCGCGCGCAGCTGATCCAGCATCCACATCTGATCAGCGACATCCAGACGACGGTGGTCGTCACCGAGCTGACGCTGGCCGCGGCGCGCGACACGATCCGCATCCTGTCATGGTTGAAGTCGAACGCGCCCGGAAGCCAGGTCCTGGTGGTCGCCAATAAGGTGCCCGCCGGTGGGCAGCTGGAGATCAATCGCAAGGATTTCGAGGGCTCGATCGAGCGCCGCATCGATTTCGTCATCCCTTATGACCAGAAACTGGCGGCACAGGCAGCCAAGCTGGGCAAGACGCTGGCCGAGGCCGGCAAGGGATCGAAGACGGTTGCACCGATCGGCGAACTCGCCAGCCGCCTGTTGGCGGCGGGCGATTCGGCCGAGGCCGCGGGCGCCGCTGCGGGCAAAAAAGGCGCGGGGAAATCGGCGGGTCAGTCTCTGATGGGCAAGTTCGCCGATCTCAAGTCGCTGATGCCGAGCAAGAAAGCCGCGAAGTCGAGTTGACCATGGCCGGTCCATCCGGGCCGGCACCAACAAGTGGAGCGTTTGAGCGATGCCATTGGTGCCGCTGATCACGGTGATTGCAGGGGCGGCGACCATGCTGTTGCTGCTGGCGTTCGCCTTTGCCGGCCCGTCGGTGGCAAAGGCGCAGACTCGCCGGCTGGGCGCGCTCCGCGAACGCCATAGCGGCGCCGCCAGCGACGTGGCGATGGCTGCGCAAATGCGCCGCATCACCGGTAAGCGCGACAGCAACATGGACACGGCGATGATGCGGTTCCTGCCGCGTCCGGCCGTACTCAAGAAGCGCCTCGCCATGACCGGCAAGAACTGGACCGTCGGTCAATACGGTATGGCGACGTTCGGCATCATGCTGATCGTCGCATCGCTGATGATGATACGCGGCGCGCCAATCGCGATCTCCGTCTTGATCGCGGTCATCTTGGGTGGTGGGCTGCCGCATTTCGTGGTCGGCTATTTCATCAAGCGCCGGGTCAACAAGTTCACCTCCAAATTCCCCGATGCGATCGAATTGCTCGTGCGCGGGCTGCGCTCGGGCCTGCCGATCAGCGAAACCATGGGCGTGGTTGGTGCCGAAGTGCCCGGCCCGGTCGGCGAGGAATTCCGTGCGGTATCCGACAAGATGAAGATCGGTCGCACGATGGACGCAGCGCTACAGGAAACCGCTGACCGCCTTGGCACGCCCGAATTCCAGTTCTTCGTCATCTCGATCGCGATCCAGCGCGAGACCGGCGGCAACCTCGCCGAAACGCTCGCCAATCTCGCCACGGTGCTTCGTCAGCGTGGCCAGATGAAGCTGAAAATCAAGGCGATGTCGTCGGAATCGAAGGCATCGGCCTATATCGTCGGCTCACTGCCGTTCATCGTGTTCGGCCTGATCCTGTGGATCAGCCCGGCCTATATGGGCAATTTCTTCGTCGATCAGCGCCTGATCGTCGCCGGTATCGGCGGCTTCATCTGGATGTCGCTGGGTGGCTTGATCATGGCCAAAATGGTCAATTTCGAGATCTGAGGCCATGGAACCGCACCACACAACCCTGCTCGGCGTCGACGTCCTTTGGGTAGGCACCATGCTTGCCGGGGTCGCCGCGTTCGCTGTCATGCTGGCCATCTACGCCGCGACCACCGTGCGCGATCCGATGGCGCGTCGCGTCAAGGCGCTCAACGATCGCCGCGAACAGTTGAAGGCCGGCATCACCGCTTCGACCAGCAAGCGCCGCGCGAAATTGGTCCAGAAGAACGAGACCACCGACCGCATCCGCTCGATCCTGCAGAGTCTGAAAGTTCTGCAGGACAGCCAGCTCAAGGTCGCGCAGACCAAGCTGCTCCAGGCCGGCATCCGCAAGAAGGAATATGCGGTCGCGGTCATCTTCGGCCGGCTGATCCTGCCGATCCTGTTCGGCCTGCCGATGCTGTATTTCGTGTACGGCACCGACGCGTTCGCGACCTGGTCGCCGCTCAAGCAATATGGTCTGGTCGCCGGTGCCTTCATCCTGGGCTACAAGGGCCCAGACATCTACCTCAAGAACAAGATCCAGAAGCGCTCGTCAGCGATCCGCAAGGGCCTGCCCGACGCGCTCGATCTGCTGGTGATCTGCGCCGAGGCCGGCCTGACCGTCGACGTTGCGTTCCACCGCGTGTCGAAGGAATTGGGCCGGGCCTATCCCGAGCTGGGCGACGAATTCGCACTGACCGCGATCGAGCTCGGCTTCCTCTCCGACCGCCGCCAGGCATTCGAAAATCTGGCGACGCGCGTCGACCTCGACGCGGTCAAGGGCGTGGTCACGACCATGATCCAGACCGAGAAATACGGCACCCCGCTGGCCTCCGCGTTGCGCGTGCTGTCGGCAGAATTCCGCAACGAGCGCATGATGCGCGCCGAGGAAAAGGCCGCGCGCCTGCCCGCAATCATGACCGTGCCGCTGATCCTGTTCATCCTGCCAACCCTGTTCATTGTCATCCTGGGGCCGGCGGCGTGCAGCATCAACGACGCCTTCCTGCACGGCGGCCACTGATCCGATCGATCCCCCTCCCCGGTTGCGGGAGGGGGATTGCTTGCACCCGAGGGCAACCGCGCGCAGCATGACGCGTTCACATCCCAACAGGGAGAGACGCGATGATGTTCACCGACCCCAATCAGATCGCCATAATCGTGCTGGTCCTGATCGTCGGACTGGTCCTCGGGCTGATCCTGGCGCCCAAGGGCACCAAATGGCGCACGCGCTATGAAGCGGAGCGCGACGCGCATGCCGCCTATCGCCAGGATGCCGATGCCAAGACGCGCGATCGCGACGCGCTGACGACCAATCGTGACGCCTATGTCCGCGATCTGGAGAAGGCGAAGATCGATTTGGCCGCCGCCAATGAGAAGCTGGCGGCCGAGAATGCGGAGTTGAGGGCAAGGACGGCGTGAGCGCTTAGTTCCCTCTCCCCTTGTGGGCGCATCAGGTCGGCCATGCCCCCGGCATGACCTAAACAGCGCGGGGCGCTGTTTACCTGATGCGGGAGGGAGCCGACGTAGTCGGCGGAAGGGTGAGGGGGAGTCACGAGCCACGTCGCCTGTGAGTCCCCCTCACCCTTCCCACGCCTTCGGCGCGGGCCCCTTCCCTCTCCCACAAGGGGAGAGGGAGATTTGACCACCCCCTAACTCAACGCCTTACAACTCGATTTCTTGCGCGCGGCGTCGATCGCGCCAAACTGCGTCCGATCGGGGGCCAGAATACGAAGCAACGCAATCCCGGTCGTGCCGGTGACGCGGACCGCGGTCATGCCGTCAGGCACCGGCTGACCGGCTTGGGCGATCGCGATCCGGATCGGCTGGTTGCCGGCATCGATATTGTTGCGGACATAAGCGACGTCGGTGCGCGAATCGAACACCGACAGCGACCAATAAGGCGCGGGCACCGGCTCGACATCGACCAATACGGGCCCCTTCGACAGATCGAACGGACAGGACGAATAGGCCAGATCGGGGCTCGGCCGGACGATCGCGCGCGCCTTGTCGGTGGCGAGCGGGGCGGCGAACATCGCGTTATACCCCGCCCCCTTCGCGATCCGGTGGGTGGCGAGGCTCATCAGCACGCGTGGGAATTGCGCCAGCGCGACATGATAGCCGACGAACGCCAGCGCCAAGCCGAGCAGTAGCGGGAACAGCCAACGACGCATCAGCAGCCCTCCTTGACGATCGCTGGGAGCCGGTCGCGCGTCAGCGTGCCGAGCCCGCCATCATCCGGGAGATACACGCGCAAGGTCAGTTCGAACCGGTCGATCCGCCCGGTCGGCAGCCATAGTCCGGCCTGTTCAGAGGGCGCCACGATCACGTCCCATGCCGCCGGATTGGGCACCGCCGCGCTGGCGACGGAGAAACGATTGGCCTGGTTGGCGACGAGATAGCCGGGATGGTCGTAGAGCGTCAGGCTCCACCATTTACCCGGGATTACTCTGCCCGACACGCGATAGCGGCAGCGGCCGTCGAGCGGATCGCCGGCGCTGTCGACCGTGGCGTTGTAATAGCGTGCTTCGTGCGCAGGAAGCGCGAGCAGCCCGCGCAGCGACACGACCGCGCGGGTGTAGGCGCCGGCACGCGCGGTGCCGAAATCGCTGCCGGTGGTCCAGGGGCCGATCGCGCGGCTAGCGCCGAGGGCGCCGGTACGGACATGCTGGATCGCGGCGCCAACGCCTAGCGCCAGGCCGAGCACCCCACAGACCGCATATCGGATCCAGGGCTTCATACCCCCTCCCCTGTCAGTTCGGGCAGCGGTGGTAGCGCTTGCCTTCCATCATCATCGCGTCGTCGCCGATGCGGTCGACCTTGAGGATCTGATCGAACGGCTTGTCGTCCGCGCTGTAATTGCCGGTGACCTTGACCGTCTTGCCGTCGAGCGACCAGTGACCCATGCCACGCTTGCCATAGAACCCCCCGCCCGGACCGAAATTGACCGCGCGGCGTGCCGTGCAATCGCCATTCTCCGCCCCCCAACGCCCCGATAGCCAGGCGCGATTGATGCCGCCCGGGATCGGTTTCGGGGTCGGTTTCGGCGTTGGCTTGGCCGTCGGCGTGGCCTTGGGGGTGGGAGGCACCTTGGGCGTCGGGCTCGCTTTGGGCGTCGGCGACGATGACGGTTTGGGCGACGGTGATGGTGTCGGAGTGGGCGACGGACTTGCTACTGGGGTGGGCGTCGGGCTGGGCGCCAGATCGGTCACCGCCGGGCTTTGCGTCGGAGCATAGCGATTGGGATCGATCACGTCGTCGCGGAACATCCAATTGTCGCCATAGCGGACGAAGCGGCCGGTGCGCGTCGCCGACTTGTCGCACTTGCCGGTGAACGGGCTGCACGTCGTCGCGCGATAATCGCAGACATAGCCCGGGCGGTCGGGCGCGGTCTTGCACGCGATGCGCTCGGTCGACTGCACCTTGGCACCGGACCGCCCAAGCGCGTCGGCGATATCCTTTTCGGACGGGCCGTCATTGCCGCCCAAGCTGCCGCATGCGGCCAGCGGCGCCACCATCGCGAAAACCAGCCAGCGCTTCATGCCCAGATCCATCGCCGTTGAGTGCGGTCGCCACCCGGGCGAAGTCAAGCCCGTCTCAACCCGCTTTGCCGCCCAGCGCAGCTTGCGCGGCAGCCAACCGGGCGATCGGCACGCGATACGGCGAGGCAGAGACGTAATCGAGCCCGACGTCCTCGCAGAACGCGATCGACGCCGGATCGCCACCATGTTCGCCGCAAATGCCGAGCTTGATGTCGGGCCGCGTCGCGCGACCGCGCTCGGCGGCGATGCGGATCAGCTCGCCGACGCCCTCGACGTCGAGGCTGACGAACGGGTCCTTGGGATAGATGCCCTTGTCGACATAGATGCCGAGGAAGCGCGCGGCGTCGTCGCGGCTGACGCCCAAAGCGGTCTGGGTCAAATCGTTGGTACCGAACGAGAAGAACTGGCCGACCTCGGCGATCTCGCCCGCCTTGAGCGCGGCGCGCGGGAGCTCGATCATCGTGCCGACGAAATAGCTGATCTCGCGCCCCTTGTCGGCGAACACCGCCTGGGCAGCCCTGTCGACCACGTCTTTCATCAGCTCGAGTTCGCGGCGCGTCGCGACCAACGGAATCATCACTTCGGGGATCGGCGCGTCGCCGGATTTCTCGGCGACGGCGACCGCGGCTTCGAAGATCGCGCGTGCCTGCATCTCGTAGATTTCGGGATAGGTCACGCCCAGCCGGCAACCGCGATGGCCGAGCATCGGGTTGAATTCGTGCAGTTCGGCGGCGCGGCGCTTGAGATAATCGACTTCGACCCCGGCGGCCGCCGCGACCTCGGCGAATTCCTCTTCCTCGTGCGGCAGGAATTCGTGCAGCGGCGGGTCGAGCAACCGGATTGTGACCGGCAGCCCCGCCATCACCTCGAACAATTCGATGAAGTCGCTGCGCTGTTCAGGCAGCAGCTTTTCGAGCGCGGCGCGACGGCCCTTCTCGTCCTCAGCCAGGATCATCTGGCGGACGGCGGCGATCCGCGCGGCGTCGAAGAACATATGCTCAGTGCGGCACAGGCCAATGCCCTCGGCACCGAACTCGCGCGCCGTCCTGGCGTCGAGCGGGGTTTCGGCATTGGCGCGGACCTTGAGCCGGCGAACGCCATCGGCCCATTCCATCAGCGTGCCGAAATCGCCGGCGAGCTCGGGTTGTACGGTCGGCACTTCGCCGATCATCACTTCGCCCGATGCGCCGTCGATCGTGACGATATCGCCCTCGTTCACCTCGCGGCCGGCGCAACGCATGACCTTCGCCTTGGCGTCGATCGACAAGGTGCCGGCGCCCGACACGCACGGTCGCCCCATGCCACGCGCGACGACAGCGGCGTGGCTGGTCATCCCGCCCCGCGCGGTCAGGATGCCCTTGGCCGCGTGCATGCCGTGAATATCCTCGGGTGACGTCTCGGTGCGCACCAGGATCACCGCCTCGCCCGCCGCCGCGCGCTTTTCCGCCGTATCGGCATCGAACACGACCTTACCCGAAGCCGCGCCCGGCGATGCCGGCAAGCCCTTGGTCAGCACGTCGCGTGGCGCCGCGGGATCGAGCGTCGGGTGCAGCAATTGATCGAGCGCGGCAGGATCGACCCGCGCGATCGCTTCCTCGCGCGTGATCAGCCCTTCATTGGCCATGTCGACCGCGATCTTGAGCGCGGCCTTCGCGGTGCGCTTGCCCGAGCGCGTCTGGAGCATCCAGAGCTTGCCCTGCTGCACCGTGAACTCGATGTCCTGCATGTCGCGGTAATGCTTTTCGAGCGTGTCGAACACGCCGGCGAGCTGGGTGTAGACCTCGGGCAGCGCCTCTTCCATCGACAGCGGCTTGGCATTGGCTTCTTCGCGTGCAGTCCTGGTCAGATATTGCGGCGTGCGGATGCCGGCGACGACGTCCTCGCCCTGCGCGTTGATCAGGAACTCGCCATAATAAGCATTGTCGCCCTTCGACGGATCGCGCGTAAACGCCACGCCGGTCGCCGAGGTGTCGCCCATATTGCCGAACACCATCGCCTGGACGTTGACCGCGGTGCCCCATTCGGACGGGATGTCGTTGAGCCGGCGATAGACCTTGGCGCGCTCAGACTGCCACGATCCGAAAACCGCGCCGACTGCGCCCCATAATTGGTCGTGGACGTCCTGCGGGAACGGCTTGTCCCACTGCTCGACGACCAGCTTCTTGTAGGTGTCGACCAGCGCCTTCCAGTCGGCGGCGCTCATCTCGGTGTCGAGATAATAGCCCTTGTCTTCCTTGGCGATTTCGAGCGCTTCCTCGAACGATCCATGGTCGAGTTCGAGCACGACGTCCGAATACATCTGGATGAAGCGGCGGTAGCTGTCCCAGGCGAAACGCTCGTCGCCGGACGCATTGGCCAGGCCGACCACGGTCCGATCGTTGAGGCCGAGATTGAGCACGGTGTCCATCATCCCCGGCATCGATGCGCGCGCGCCCGAGCGGACCGAGACGAGCAGCGGGTCCGACGCATCGCCGAACTTCTTGCCGGTGACGCCCTCGATATGCGCGATGCCGGCGGCGACTTCGGCCTTCAGGCTGTCGGGGAACGCCGCGCCTTCATCGTAATAGACCGCGCACATCGGCGTCGAGATGGTGAAGCCCGGGGGCACCGGCAGGCCGATCGAGGCCATCTCCGCCAGGTTCGCGCCCTTGCCGCCGAGGAGATTCTTGTCCCCCCTCCCCCCATCGGAAACGCCACCACCGAACCGGTACACGTACTGCGTCATTCGTCAGTCCCTTTATGCCTGGTTTCGCTGGGGAGGCGGAAGGATCAGGCGGAATATGTGGGCCGAGGTGTCATCCCTCGATCTTGGAGAAATCGGCGACACTATGCACCGCATCGCGCACCCGGGCGAGCAGCGCGAGGCGAGCGGCGCGTTTGGCGTGATCGGCGTCGTTGACGGTGACCGCGTCGAAGAACGCGTCGATCGGCGCACGCAACGTCGCGAGCGCGGCCATCGCGGCTTCGAAATCTTCGTTCGCCACGGCGTCGGCCGCGGCGGGTCCGGCGGCGTCGAGCGCGGCGATGAGGTCGGCTTCGGCGGGTTCGGGGGTGTAAGAGAGCGTCGCCCCGGCGGAGGCCGGGGTCGCTGCGTTCGAGCTACCGTCTTCGCCAGACAACCCAGCGGCCCCGGCCTTCGCCGGGGCGACGTAATCTTCCTTCTTCAGGATATTCGCCGCACGCTTGTACCCAGCGAGGAGGTTGGCGCCGTCCTCGGTGGTGACGAACGATTGCAATGCATGAACGCGCGCGAGCAGGCGGACGAGATCGTCCTCGCCACCGAGCGCGAACACCGCGTCGATCAGGTCGTGGCGGACGCCGGCCTCACGCTGCTGGACTTTGAGACGGTCGATCAGGAAGGCTGGCACGCCCTGATCAGCCCGTTTCAGGAGCATACCGAACGCCAATCCCTCAACGAAATCGGGATAGTTGAAGTCGGCGCCCTTTTCGAAGCCTTCCAGCAACTCATCGCGGGTGACCCCGAACCTGGTCTCCCACGCAGCCCCGGCCTGTGGGCCGTTCAGGCGATTTTCTTCGTCACCGCAGTATTCCAGCAAGTCGCGAAGCCGAAACCGAAGGCCGTTTGATAGGATCAGTGCAGCGACTGCTAGCGCCGCCCGGCGAAGGGCGAACGGATCCTTGGAGCCCGTGGGCCGCTCATCGATCAGGAAGAACTGGAACAGGCTGTCGATCTTATCCGCCAGCGACACCGCCACCGTCACCGGCGCAGTCGGCACGTCATCGCCCTGCCCGACCGGCTTGTAGTGATCTCGGATCGCCTCGGCGACCGCCGGAGCCTCGCCCCGCGCCGCGGCGTAATAGCCGCCCATCAGGCCCTGAAGCTCGGGGAACTCGCCGACCATGCCGGTGACGAGATCGGCCTTGGCCAGACGCGCGGCGCGTTCGGCCTGGTCGGCCAAGTCCGTCGCCCCGGCGGAGGCCGGGGCCGCTGCGTTTGAGGCACCGTCGTCGCCAGACAACCCGACGCCCCCGGCCTTCGCCGGGGCGACGATCCCTTCCTCGACCAACCACCGCGCCAGCTTCGCGATACGCTCGACCTTATCGGCGACCGTCCCCAGTTTCTCATGGAAGACGATCTTCTCGAGCTTCCTGGCCTGCTCCTCCAACGGCACCTTCAAGTCCGTCTCATAGAAGAACCGCGCATCGCTCAGCCGCGCGGCGAGCACCTTTCGGTTGCCATCGACGATCTTCGCGCCGCCATCGGCCGCGTCGATATTGGCGGTGCAGACAAACGCATTGGCCAGCTTGCCACCCTTGTCGCGGCAGACGAAATACTTCTGGTTCACCCGCGCGGTGAGCTGGATCACCTCGGGCGGCACGCCGAGGAAATCCTCGTCGAAGCGGCCGAGCAGCGGCACCGGCCATTCGGTCAGCCCGGCATTCTCGGCGACCAGACCTTCGTCCTCGATCAGCTCGAGCCCGGCGGCGTCGGCCAATGCGATCGCCTTGTCGCGGATGATCGCGCGGCGCTCGTCCTGGTCGACGATGACATGGCAGGCGTGAAGCTTTTCGGCATAATCCGCCGCCGAACCGATCGTGATTTGCCCCGGATGGTGGAAGCGATGGCCAAGCGTCACGGCGCCCGATTGCACGCCGGCGATCTCGATCGGCACGATCTGGTCGCCGAGCAACGCGACGATGCCATGGAGCGGGCGCACCCAGCGCAGGCTTTCGGTCGAGGACGACGCCTCGCCCCAGCGCATCGACTTGGGCCAGGGGAAAGCGCGGATGATCGCGGGGATCGCCTCGGCCAGCACCTCCGCGGTGTCGCGGCCGGGCTTGTCGATCACCGCGAAGAGCACACCGTCGCGCTCGACCAATTGATCGGCGGTGAGGCCGGTCTTGCGCAGGAAGCCTTCGAGCGCCTGGGGTGGGGCGCCGGCGCGCGGGCCCTTGATCTCCTCGCTGACCGCCTCGGTCGCTTCGGGCAAATCGCGTGCGATCAGTGCAAGCCGGCGCGGCGTCGCGAAGGTGACGATGGCGTCGGCGCGCAGGCCGGCTTTCTCGAGCTCGGCGGTGAACAGGCGAGCGAGATCGTCGCGCGCCTTGTCCTGCATCCGCGCGGGGATTTCCTCCGAGCGGAGTTCGAGGAGGAAGTCGGTCACGAAAAATCCTCCCCGTTTACGGGGAGGGGGACCGCGCCGGAGGCGCGGTGGAGGGGGCGGGCCGCGAACGATACGATCGATTGGGCGGCTTCGTCGGCGTCGCGCAGGACATCGGCCGCGGGAATGCGGAGCACCTGATAACCCTTCGCCTCCAACAACTTCGTCCGTTCGACGTCGCGCTCGGGGCGATCACCCATGTCGTGAGCAGCGCCGTCGACTTCGATGACAAGCTTGGCGGCTGGGCAGTAGAAGTCGGCGCGATAGCCGCCGATCGGATGCTGCTTGCGGAAAGCGATGCCTTGGGGTGAGCCTTTGAGCCTTTGCCAAAGCAGAACTTCGGGCAGGCTCATCTTGCGGCGGGCGGCGCGGGCTTCGTACACCTCAGGGCGGCGTAGATTTGGCGCGCCCCCTCCACCGCGCTTTGCGCGGTCCCCCTCCCCGTCCCGGGGAGGATTTGGGACAGTCCCCATCACGCCGACCACCCATTCTTCTCCATCCACGCCTGGCAGGACCCCTTCGCCAAGTCGCGAACGCGGCCGATATACGCCTGGCGTTCGGCAACCGAGATCACGCCGCGCGCGTTCAACAGGTTGAAGATGTGGCTCGCCTCGATCGCCTGCTCATAAGCCGGGATCGGCAGCTTGTGATTGAGGCAATTCTCGCACTCGGCCGCGGCCTTGCGGAACAGGTCGAACAAGGTCTCGGTGTCGGCGACCTCGAAATTCCAGGTCGACATCTCGACCTCATTCTCGTGGAACACGTCGCCATAAGTCAGCTGCGGCGTGTTGCCGACCGCATCGTTATAGGCGAGGTCGTACACGCTGTCCTTGTTCTGGATATAGGTCGCCAGTCGCTCGAGCCCATAAGTCAGCTCCCCCGCGACCGGCTTGCAGTCGAACCCGCCCATTTGCTGAAAATAGGTGAACTGGGTCACTTCCATCCCGTCGCACCACACTTCCCAGCCCAAGCCCCAGGCACCGAGCGTCGGCGATTCCCAATCGTCCTCGACGAAACGGATATCGTGCCGGGTGAAATCGATGCCGATCGCGGCGAGGCTGCCGAGATACAGGTCCTGCAAATCGGGCGGGCTCGGCTTCAGGATCACCTGATATTGGTAATAATGCTGCAGCCGGTTGGGGTTCTCGCCATAGCGGCCGTCGGTCGGGCGACGGCACGGCTGGACGAACGCGGCGTTCCACGGGTCCGGCCCGAGCGCACGCAGCGTCGTGGCGGTGTGGAACGTCCCCGCGCCCATCCGCATGTCGTACGGCTGGAGGATCAGACAGCCGTGCTGGCTCCAATAATCATGGAGCGTCAGGATCATGCGCTGGAAACTCAGCGGAGTGCTCACGGATACCTTCGCAGATGCGGTAGAACTTGGCCCGGGCCTTTGGCGCATGGGGGGAAAGCGGTCAATGGGACCAAAAGTTCTGAACCGGTAAAGCCCTTGGTCATCGTGGGGTGACTACCTATTACAGACATTGCGCGAGGGCGCGGGGCCAAGAAGGATCGATATGCTGCGTAAGTTGTTGTTTTTACTCGGCTTGACTGCGGCTAGCATGGCCGTCGCGCAAACCGCGGCGTCAAATGCTCCTTCTCCAACCCCGGCTCCGACCACTGCGCCCGCTGCTGCGAAGGTCGATGCCGACCCCGCTTTATGGGTGGTCAAGGACAAGGATACGACGATCTACCTGTTCGGGACGATCCACGTGCTCAAGCCCGGCCTATCGTGGTTCGATGACGGCGTGAAGAAGGCGTTCGATTCGAGCGATGAGCTGGTGCTCGAAATGGTCCAGCCCGACCAGGCAACGATGCAGAACATCATCTTGAGCAAGGCATATAGCCTCAATGGCCCGACCTTGATCGAGCGCCTGCCGGAAGCCGATCGCGGCAGCTATCTCAATGCCATGAACTCGCTGGGCATTCCGCCGGCGGCGTTCGATCGCGCCCAGCCGTGGTTTGCTGCCACCAATCTGTCGCTGCTGCCGCTGATGAAGCTTGGCTACGATCCCAAGAGTGGGCCGGAAACCGTACTGACGGCGGCTGCCGCCACCGAGAAGAAGGCGATCGAGGGGCTGGAAACGCCTGAGCAACAGATCGGCTACCTCGCCGGCCTCCCCGACAAGGTGCAATTAGCGTTCCTCGAATCGACCCTGAAGGAGCTGCCCAAGACCGCTGAGACGATGGACGGCATGGTCTCCGCCTGGTCGCGCGGCGATCCCGACGCGTTGGCCAAGTATATGAATGACGGCCTCGACGATTCGCCGGAGCTCGCCAAGACGCTGTTGTTTGACCGCAACGCGCGCTGGGCACAGTGGATCAAGGCGCGGCTTGGTAAGCCCGGCACCGTGTTCATTGCGGTCGGCGCCGGTCATCTGGCCGGCGACAAGAGCGTGATCGATCAACTCAAGGTGTTGAATATAAAGGCGAAACGGGTCGCCTACCGATGACACGCGGGCGCCAGCGCCTTGCCGCGCTCGGCGCCGTTCTGCTGGCGCTCGCCGGGTGCGGTAAGCCGCCGGTCGAGGCGCGCCCGGCGATGTGGCGAGTCAGCGATGGCGACACGACTATCTATCTGCTCGGCAGCATCCACCTGCTCCCAGCGAACGTCCGCTGGCGGACGCCAATAGTCGAACGCGCGATCGCCGAGTCCGATACCCTGGTGCTCGAAAGCTCGCCCGACGAGCAAACCGACTTCCGCGCGATCGCGACAGGCGTCGGACTCAAGCCAGCCGCCGATCGTGTTTCCCCGGGGAAACGCCCTGTCCTGGAGGAGATGATCGCGCGATCGGGAGCATCACGAGAAACGCTGGACAGCTATAAAGACTGGGCATTGGCAACCACGCTCGCGGCCGGTGACGCGATCGCCAGCGGCGCCGACACCCGCAACGGTGTAGAAGCGGAACTTTGGAGTGCATTCTCCTCGGCAGGGAAAACGCGCCTGGCATTCTATCACGCAAAAGACCAACTCGCCCAACTCGACAACCTGCCCGAATCCGACCAAAGGAAAATGCTGGGAAACATTCTCGAAGGAAAAGAGAATTATGGGGAAACATTGAAGGCCTGGACGACGGGCGATATGGCGTCGCTCGAGAAGACGGCCGAGTGCACGCCGCTCGAGGGGAAACTCGTCGGCCAGCCCAATGTTTACTGGTCGCGATGGATCGCCGCACGGATGAAGCAGCCGGGAACGGCGCTGGTCGCGGTCGGGCTGGGCCATATGGCGGGCCCCTATGCGCTGCCCAAAATGCTCGCCGCGCGCGGATTGAAGGTCGAGCGGATCGAGTGACCGGACATCGCTTGTCGTCCGTGGCCGCTAGGTTCGGGCCTTATATTCCCGTCGTCATCCGCGCTTTCGCGGTGATGACGAGCTTGGAAACGGATCGCTTCAAGAATAACGGCTTATTTGGATTCTCAACGGCGATATTATACAACGCGTACCCATCAAACAGGATAGGTGCTGAGTGAGCTAGCCGCCCTCGCGGCCATTATCGGCGCTATTCTTCAGCACCGGACGCAGCGCGCGATCCATGTCAGCGGCACCATCGGTAGGGCGTAGTTTTCCAGCGTCGATCAGCTTTTGCGCCTCGCGCTTGAAATGCTCGCGCTGCTCCTTTGGACTTTGCCGGGTTTTCTTTTCTGGCATTACGCCCGCGCTCCACTAGCTGTTCGGTAGGTGAGACGCTTGCCAACGATGCCCTTGAGCTGATCGTCGACGCGGTCGCTGTCGTTATAGTCAAGCGCGACGCGGAAGCTGTAGCGAAAATAAAACTCCGCCAGATAGCGGTGCAAGTTGTTCTCGTGGCTGTATAATAACGCCATTCTCAACCTAGCTGTCCTTGTCGTCCCTAGCCTTGACGCCATTCTGCCAACCTTGCTGCCAGGCGAGCATGAAGGCGCCCTTTTTATAGGGCGACACGCTTTCCGGCCTGCCCCGCTTGCCAGCGGCATAGCCTTCGCTCCATGCTTTATCCTGCGGGCCGGCCATCTTTTCCTCCATGTTTCGACCGCCATAGGGCGGCCCTGAGGGCGGCGATACGGGTTCGCGCGGACAAACTCAAACGAACCCGCACAAGAACCTATGCTTGCACTCCCCGCCCCTTCCGGCTACAGGCGCGCGCTTCCGTTCATGGTCATCCCTGGAGGCGTGTGCGGAAATCCAAGCAAACCGCATATCGGAGATTAATATGAGCGACCAAATGACGCTCGCCGCCGAGACGCGCGACCGTGGAGGCAAGGGAGCCTCACGTGATCTGCGCCGCAATGGCCGCGTGCCCGCCGTTATCTACGGCAACAAGCAGGACCCCCTCTCGATCCACGTGGAAGAGAAGGAGCTGGTCCGCCAGCTGATGACCGGGCATTTCATGAATTCCGTCGTGATGATCGACGTGGACGGCAAGCCCACGCGGACCTTGCCCAAGGACGTCGCGTTCGACGTCGTCACCGATCGTCCGATCCATGTCGACTTCCTGCGCATCGGCGCGCACACCACGGTTCACGTCAACGTGCCCGTCGTGTTCGTCGACGAGGAAGAATCGAAGGGCATCAAGATTGGCGGCGTGCTGAACATCGTCCGTCACGATCTCGAACTGGTGGTCGATTCCGCCGACATCCCGAGCGAGATCCAGATCTCGCTCGCGGGCCTCGACGTCGGCGATGCGATCCACATCTCGAACGTCAAGCTGCCCAAGGGCGCGACCTCGGCGATCGACGATCGCGACTTCACCATTGCCACGATCGTGGCGCCGTCGGCGCTGAAGTCCGAAGCGGTCGAGCAGGCGGCTGAAGAAGCCGCGCTGGCCGAGGAAGCATCGGCCGAGCATGCCGCCGAAGTCGAGGCTGAAGCCGAGGCCGAGGAAGCCGCCGCCGATGGCGAGGCCAAGGAAGGCGACGCCGAGTAAGCATCTGCCTTTACTGCCGAATTGATTGGGGCGCCGCGATCCACTGGATCGGGCGCCCCTTTCGCGTCTAGGGATATTTCATGCAACTCTGGGTCGGTCTCGGAAATCCCGGCGCGCAATATGCGATGCACCGGCACAATGTCGGCTTCATGGCGGTCGACGCGATCGCCGAGGTGCACGGCTTTGGCCCGGTCAAGAAGCAATTCCAGGGCTGGACGCAGGAAGGGCGGATCGGGTCGGACAAAATCCTGCTGCTCAAGCCGGCGACCTTCATGAACGACAGCGGCCGCTCGGTCGGCGAGGCGATGCGCTTCTACAAGCTCGAGCCCGAGGACGTGACGGTGTTCTATGACGAGCTCGACCTCGATCCGTTCAAGGTACGGGTGAAGCGCGGCGGCGGTGCTGCCGGACATAACGGCATCCGATCGACCATCCAGCATATCGGCGACGCCTTTCGTCGCGTCAGGATCGGCATCGGTCATCCCGGCCACAAGGACCGCGTAACCGGTCATGTGCTTGGGAATTATGCCAAAAGTGAGATCGAGCCGCTGACCGACCTGCTCGGCGCGCTGGCCGCCGAGGCCGACTGGCTGGCCAAGGGCGACGACGCTCGGTTGGTGAACGACCTGGCGTTGCGGTTGCAAGACTAGGAAACGACGTTCGCTAGCTCGCCGTCGAATCCATCCAATATCAGTCAGGATTGCTCGCCTATCTCGCCGCTCACTGCCTTGGGAGAGCGAGTCGTGAAGCCTGCGTTTGTGCTGAGTGCGCTGGTAAGCGGCCTGCTGATCGGTGGTATGCTGATGACGGCGTCGGCCGGTGTCCCGCCCGCGGCCGCCACGACAGCCGCGGCCAACCGATAGACGCTTGCATCGTCGCGCGCTGCGTGCTTCGCCCGGCCGCGTGACCAGCCGCGATCTCTTCGCCACCCGCTTCTACGACGCCCCGCTCGGCGACGATGCGTTGATCGCCGAGCTCGCCGACGCCTGTCGCGATCTCGCCGAGCAGGACCGCGCCGGGCGCGGCTGGTCGAAGGAGCATGGCTATCGCGGCTATACTTCCTACGCCTCGCTCAACGACCTGCCGCTCAGGGACCCGCGCTTTGGCGATCTGGTCAAGCTGCTCGACCGCCATGTCGCCGCCTTTGCCAAGCATTGCGGCTTCGAGCTCGGCAAGAAGCTCAAGCTCGACAGTTTGTGGGTCAACGTCCTCAAACCCGGCGGTACGCATTCGGGGCATATCCACCCGCATTCGATCGTGTCGGGCACGGTCTATGTCGCGGTGCCGCCGGGATCGGGCGCGCTCAAGCTCGAGGATCCGCGCCTGCCGCTGATGATGGCGGCGCCGTCGCGCCCGGGGACGTTCGTCTATGCCGAGCCGAGCGAGGGCAGCGTGTTCCTGTGGGAAAGCTGGCTGCGCCACGAAGTGATGCCCAACGCCGCGAAACAGGACCGGATCAGCATCAGCTTCAACTATCGCTGATCGCGCGATAGAGTCGTTTTCAGCTGCGCTGTATCGGTGCCAGCCCGCTCCCCCACCCGGCCGCCCATAGAATACGCTGTTGGGCGGCCGGGTGGGGGAGCGGGCCGGCACCGCAACCGTTTCAGCTTTGCTGAAACAGAGACTAGACTGCCCGTATGACGATCGATCGACGCACGATGCTGGGCGTAACCGCCGCGGCGACGATGTTGCCGGGCGCCGCCCTGAGCGCGGAAGGAACAAAGATGTACGGCATGCTGGGGCGAATGAAGGCACAGCCGGGCAAGCGCGACGATTTGCTCGCGCTACTGCTCGAAAGCTCGGGCGGCATGCCCGGCTGCTTAAGCTATATCGTCGCCAAAGACGCGAAGGACCCCGACGCGATCTGGATCACCGAGGCATGGGACAGCAAGGAGCATCACGACGCCTCGCTGAAACTGCCGCGGGTCCAGGCAGCGATCGCCAAGGCACGGCCGCTGATCGCGGGCTTCGATTCGGGAGCGGAAACCGAGCCGGTCGGCGGCATCGGCCTGAAGAACTGATCAGAAAGCGAACCGCGCGGACGCCGTCGCAACGGGGTTGAGGCCGAATCCGCCGTCGCGCACGCCAGCGGCGCTCCAGCGGCTCGGCCGCGTCGGCATGATCGCGCGATCGCTGAGTGCGCCGCCTTCGAGGCCCAGGACGAACCCCTTCGATACCTCACGATCATAGCCCAGGGTCATGGCGGGCGTGGAGCGACGGAACCCGCGCGACAAACTGCGGCCGCCACGAGTCATGTGCGGGTCATAGAGGATACCGCCGGTCGCCTGTTCGGCCGCGATCCAGAAATTGGGCCGCGCGAAATACCGCGTGCCGACCGACAGGCGGATGCCCGATCGCTCGGTCGGGTAAAGATCGATCATACCGCCGACGAAGCGTGGACGGACCATGTCGTCCAGGGGCGTATAGCCGCCGCGATAGACGATCTGCGGCCCCAATCGGGGTGACCTGGTAGGCAGCAGTCCCAACCTCACCCGCGCCACGATTTTCTGTGTGGGCTTCAGCGCCGAGGGTTGGGTGTTACGGGCATGTGCCGGCTGAAATGTGCACGCCAGCGCGCCGATCAAGAAACCGGCACAAATCGCCCTGATGACCATCGAACATCCCCTCGAAACACCGCCCGTTTTCCCCCCGGCCAGCGCTTCATTCATGGAGAGTGTCACGCCCTTGGTCCGGACGCAACACATCAATATCGTGCCTTTTTTGTCGATCGGCAGAAGTGATTGGCCCACGCCCGGAGACAAGCGCAAAGTGACGCGTTTGAGCCAGATATGGCGCAGCAACAGATATCGGTGGTCACGCTTGGCGTCGGTGACCTGGCGCGCTCAAGGCGCTTCTACGACGACGGATTCGGCTGGAAGCCGGTGTTCGAGTCAGACGAGATCCTGTTCTTCCAGATGAACGGATTGATGCTCGGTCTGTGGCTGAAGGACCGACTCGCCGCTGACATGCGGCGCGACGCCGATAGCGGCTTCCACGCAATGTCGCTGGCGCACAATGTCGCGCACGAGGCCGATGTCGCGCCGCTGGTCGATCGTCTGGCCGCGCACGGCGGGACAGTCTTGCGCCAGCCCGACGCGCCACCCCATGGCGGCGTTCGCGGCTATGTCGCCGACCCCGACAATCATGTCTGGGAAATCGCCCACAACCCCGCCTGGCCGATCGACGCAGAGGGCCATGTCACGTTCGGAACGTGACCCGACTCCCCGATGAACCGCCGGGCCAGCGCTGATTAATGAACGCGGCGGTATTCTTGTCCGTTCGGGTGGACATCGAGGAGTATGACGCCGTGAACCACATGATTTTTCGTCACCGCAGGCTTGCGACCGCCGCGACCATCGCGCTCGCCGCCGCGCTGTCGGCCTGCGGCAAGGGTAGTGATCAGCAGATGATGGCGGCGACCCCGCCGGCGCTTCCCGCGACCTTGCCGCTCGACGCGAGTCCGTCGACCGCCTGGCCGACCGCGCCCGAAGTCGCAGCACTTCCAGAAGCCAAGCCCGTGCGGACCGTCCGCGTCGCCAATCAGCGCGACTATTACGGCTATGCCGACGCGGCCTATGACTATCAGGATGTTCTGAACGACGCGCCGCCGGATTATTATTTCGACTATGACGGCGTCGATCCCTGGGCGTGGGAAGGCTATGACCAGTCGGTCGTGTTCCTCGAGCCGGTCGATGACGGCTATCGCTATTATTATTACCGCCCGGGCGCCGACGAACCCTATTTCGTCCGCGATCCCTATTATGGCTATGGTTATGACAATGGCCAATTGGCGGTCGTCTATGACAGCTATGGCGCGGTCGTGCCGTATAACGATTATGGCGCGCGGCTTGACTATGCCGGGCGCTATCTGTCGCGTGGGCGCGATCTGTACATGGCATCGCGACGCGGCGATCGGCGTGCGGTCAGTGCTGCCAATTGGGCAGCGCGCAGCGACGCCATTTCCGCTGCGCAAGCGCGTTGGTCGATGGTGCGCGAGCGTCAGCCGCAATGGCGCGATTACAGCAGCCGCGTGAGCCCGACCCAGGCCAATTACTGGCGCGAGGAAGGAGTTCGCCGTCAGGCCGACGCCCGCCGTTTCGCGGCATGGCGCAATGATTCGTTCCGTAGCCCGCCGCCGCCCCGCGCCATTCCCGCGACCTGGACCTCGGCAAGCTGGGCGCGCGACCAGAAGCGGTTCCTGCCGGCCAGGGACGATCGCGAGCGCTTGGCCGCCAATGCCCAACCTAATCGTGGCACGCCCAACGTACCGCAGGCCTTGTTCGGCAATCGCCAGCGTACCGAGCCGGGCAACCGGCCGGCGAACGTCGCCGCGCCGCAAGCCAACGACCCGCGCCGCCAGGCGATCATCGCTGCCCGCGAGCAACAGCGTCCGGGCACGGGACCAATGCGTGCGATTCGCGAACCGCAGGGCAACGCCGCCGCCGGCCGCTTTGCGCCACGGCCGCAGGCGCAGCCTAGTTCGCCACGCATTGCGGGGCCCCAGGGCAATCCCGACCGCGCCCAGCTCGCGACTATGCGCGACGACCATGGGATGCGGGGCAACGGCCCGCGCTTCCGCGCGCAGCCCCAGCCGCAGCCGCGTGCAGTGATGCCCAGGCCGCAGCCTCAGGCCGGCCGCGGTAGCCAGCGTCCTCAAATGGCTATGCCGCGTCCCGAGCCGCGCGCCGCGGCGCCGCGCTTCCAGCCGCGTGTCAACGGCGGCAACGATCGTCCGCGCTTCCAGGCCCCGCGTCCACAGCCGCAAATCGCTGCGCCTCGACCGCAGGCACCGCGGTTCGGCGGTGGGGGCAATGGCGGGCTGCGTCCGGCGCCGCAAATGAACCGGCCCGCCTTCCAGCCGCGCGCCCCGCAAATGGCCCGGCCAGCGCCGCAAATGGCTCGACCGGCACCGCCGCCACGCGCTGCCGCTCCGGCCGCACCGAGGGGCGGCGGTGGAAATGGCCGCGGCGGCGATCACAAGCACTAGGATCTCTCGACCTAAATAAGGCAGTAGCGGTCCGAGCAAGCGCTCGGGCCGTTGCTCGTGCTCACGCAGATCGCCCAATCCTTGCCAGCGCGTGGCCGGGCGAGTAGGCGCCGGGCCTTCCCCCGAAAGCTTGAGGACGAATTACATGGGTTTCCGTTGCGGCATTGTCGGCCTTCCCAATGTCGGCAAGTCGACCTTGTTCAACGCGCTGACCCAGACGGCGGCGGCGCAGGCGGCGAACTATCCGTTCTGTACGATCGAGCCGAACGTTGGGAACGTTGCGGTACCCGACCCGCGGCTGGACAAGCTCGCGGCCATCGCCGGCTCGGCCAAGATCATCGAGACCCAGCTCGCCTTCGTCGATATCGCCGGGCTGGTGCGTGGCGCGTCGAAGGGCGAAGGCCTGGGCAACCAGTTCCTCGGCAATATCCGCGAAGTCGACGCGGTCGTCCATGTGCTGCGCTGTTTCGAGGACGGCGACGTCACCCATGTCGAGGGCAAGATCGATCCGATCGCCGATGCCGAGACGGTCGAGACCGAATTGATGCTCTCCGACCTCGAGAGCCTGGAAAAGCGGGTGCCCAATTTCGCCAAAAAGGCGGCGCAGGGCGATAAGGAAGCGAAGATCGCGGCGAGCGTGCTCGGGCAGGCGCTCGACCTGCTGCGCGACGGCAAGCCGGCGCGGCTGACCCAGCCCAGGGATGCCGAGGAAGCCAGGGTGTTCGCGCAGGCGCAATTGCTGACCGCCAAACCGGTCCTCTACGTCTGCAACGTCGAAGAGACCAATGCCGCCGATGGCAACGCGCATTCGGCGCGCGTGTTCGAAAAGGCCAAGGCGGAGGGCGCCGAGGCCGTGATCGTTTCCGCCGCGATCGAGGCGGAAATCGCGACCATGCCCGCCGAGGATCGCGGCGAGTTCCTGGCCGAGCTGGGGCTGGAGGAAACCGGCCTCGCCCGCGTCATCCGCGCCGGGTACAAGTTGCTCCACCTCCTCACTTTCTTCACCGTCGGGCCGAAGGAAGCGCGCGCCTGGACCGTCCATGCCGGCGCCACCGCGCCCGAAGCCGCTGGCGAGATCCACACCGATTTCGAAAAGGGCTTCATCCGCGCCGAGACGATCGCGTACGACGACTACGTCGCGCTGGGCGGCGAGAGCCGCGCGCGAGAGGCGGGCAAGCTCCGCGCCGAGGGCAAGGCGTATGTCGTCCAGGACGGCGACGTGATGCACTTCCTGCATAGCTGAGCTGCTGCCGCTATTTGATCCCGTGCGCGTCGAGCCACGCCAGCGTGGCCGGCATTTTGTGCTCGACCGCTGTCTGGCGCAGCGTCTTGCCGTCGTCCTTACCCGACGGATCGGCGCCAGCATCGAGCAGTCTCAGTGCGATCTCATCGGTCCAGGTACCAAATGCGGGCGACAAGCCGTCTTTATCCTTGACGTCAGCACGCGCGCCGGCGGCCAACAGGATGTCGACCAACACCGGGCTTTCGAGCCCGAACAGGACGTTCTTGCCTTCGCTCCCGCGGGCATTGACGTCGACGCCGAGCGCAATCAGTCCACGCACCAGATCCTGACGATCGGCCAGTTCGGCATCGCACACCGAATATTGTTCGACTGCAACCGCGAGCGCGGTCGGTGACTTCGGACCGATCGCCGACTCCGCATCCGCGAGTGCCGCCGCCAGCTTACCGTCGGTTTCAGAACCAGCCGCCGAGGGCGGCGGCGGACTGGCCTTCGGATCGACACCGGCATTCACCAGAGCGCGCGCGACCCCGATATCGCATCCTCCGGCCCCGCTGATAAAAGCGTCGCGCAAGGCGTTACGATCGGTCCTTGCGGCCCAGCCGCGGTCGAGGAGAGCGCGCGCCACGGCCGCCCGCCCATGAGAAACGGCGTCCGCCAGCAATATCGCGCCTAGCGGCGCCGCGACTGCCCGTTTGGTTCGGGGTTTGTACGAGCGATCGAGTGGTAAGCCGGCGTCGATCAGGTCGACGACGAGCCGATCGCTCTTGGCGGCCAGCGCCGCGACGGCGAGATCGCTCGCCTGATCGCTGGCCGGATCGAAGCCTTCCGCCCTTAGCGCAGCCAGCGTTTCGCCATTGCCCGACACCCAACGAGCAGTGCCCGCAGCGTCGTCGATTGCTTGTTCGAGTGCCTTGGCGGCGGGCGGCAGTCCGGCGGCAGTTCCGACATAGTCGGTGACCGTCATCTCGCTCGGACCGCTGGCGAAACGAACGACCTGCGTGGGATTGTCGGTGACCGAATAGAAATACTCCTTCTTCAGCCCGAAGAAATGCGCGTCGCGGAACTGCGCGATCAGCGCGTCGAGCGTCGCTCGGTCGATTTTCGCCCGGTGTACGCCCCCCACCAGCACGCCAGGACCGAAGGAGAATTTGCGATGCACGCCCGATACCAGGTCGGCGGGCGCCTCACGCGTCGAAAACACTACATTGCCGGCGCCGTCGATCGAGACCTTGTAGTCGGGACACGAACCGTAACAGGCCGACCGTGTCAGTTCGATCTTCAGATGCGCATAGTCGATGGCTGGCAAAGGAGCGTCAGGCTTCGCCCAGATCGGTTTCAGACGCGGCTCGATTTCGATCCTGGCAATGGCGACCACCGGCCGTCCGGCATAAGTGAACGGGCGGAATTTCCATCGCCGCGCCGCAGCCAGCAATGCCGCTGAACCGGGCTGTTTGTCCCCGTCGTAGGAAATATGGGCGTCGGTCACGTCGCCGTCAGGCGAAACCGTCACATCGATCCTCGTCCCGCTCAAGCCAGCCTCATCGGCTTTGTCGACTTCGATCGTGTCCGGACCAGAGAGTTTGTGCGACGTGGCGGTTTCGTCCGCGACACCGATCACCTGCGACTGCGTGGCGGGTGACGCCGTCAGGAATCCCGCTAGCGCCAATCCTGCTGCACGAATCATCCGCCCCTCATTGTTATGTTACACTATATCAATAGTGCACAGAATCAGCCTGCGTCAAACGCTATCAGGATCGGGCATGGCCCGGACTCGGCACTCGCGCAGTCACGCGCCAATCGCGCGAGCGCTGTGCGCGCCTCCTGCAACTCGGCGATCTTGGCATCGAGCGCGGCGATCCGCTCGATCGCCAACGCGCGTGCCCGGGCGCGGTCATCGGTGGCATCGAGCTCGAGCAATTCGGCGATCTGCTCGAGCGTGAACCCCGCGCCTTGCGCCGCACGGATGAATCGAAGCCGTTGCACGTCGGGCGCGCCGTAGCGGCGTATGCCGCCATAAAATTCGTCGCGAGGCGGCTCCTGCAACAAGCCACGGCGTTGATAATAGCGGATGGTCTCGACGCCGACCCCACCCGCCGCAGCCAATTTACCGATTGTCATTCCTGCCATGCTCGATTCCGTACCAAGGTACGGAATCGAGTCAATTGAACGAAGCGGAGAGCGTGATTCGGAAACCACCCTCTCCGCTCCAGCTTGCGCCTGAAACGACGGCCCGGCATGGCGGACGTGGATCGACCAAGGAGTCGTTGATGCGCTGGATTGCCCGGGCCGCCTTTCTCGCCGCCGTTGCTGCATTGCCGGGTTGTGCAGGGGCATCGCCGCCGCAGAGCGCGGCAAGCGCTCTGCCCACGCCGGTTGCCGAGGCCGAGGCGAAGGCACCGGTCACCGTCCTTGTCTCGATCGACGGCTTCCGCGCCGATTATCTCGATCGCGGCGTGACGTCCAATCTCAGCGCGCTCGCCGCCGCCGGCATCAGCAGCGCGATGCGGCCGAGCTATCCGTCCAAGACGTTCCCCAATCATTGGACCCTGGTCACCGGACTGCGCCCCGACCGCACCGGCATCGTCGCCAACAAGATGCTCGACGCATCGCGGCCGGGCGACACCTTCACCATGGCGTCGGACGACCCGTTCTGGTGGAACGCCGCGGAACCGATCTGGGTAACCGCGGAAAAGGCCGGGATCCGCACCGCCACCGCTTTCTGGCCGGGGTCGAACGTCGCCTGGGGCGGCGAGCGTTCGAAGGAGTGGCCCAATCAGGTGACCGGCGGCACGCGGCCTGAGGATTGGCTGCAATTCAACCAGGCGCTGAGCGACCGCCAGCGCGTCGACAGCGTAATCGACTGGCTGCGTCGCCCGGCCGGGACGCGTCCGCGCTTCGTCACGCTCTATTTCGACGAGGTCGATACCGCGGGTCATGAATTTGGTCCGGACGACCAGCGCACCACCGACGCGGTCGCCAATGTCGACAAGGCGATCGGCCGGCTACGCGGCGAACTCGCCAAGCTTGGCCAGCCGGCGAATTTCGTCATCGTCGCCGATCACGGCATGGCGGCGATTTCCCAGGACCGGCTGATCGTACTCGATGCGTTCAGCAATCCTGACGATTATGACGTGGTCGAGGACGGGGTCTATGCCTCGATCAATCCCAAGGCCGGCAAACAGACGGCGGTCGAAAAGGCGCTCCTTGGCGCCCATGGCCAGCACCTCATTTGCTACCGCAAGGCCGAGGTGCCGGAACGCCTCCATTATGGGAAGAACCCGCGCGTGCCGGCCATCCTCTGTCTGCCCGATGCGGGCTGGACGGTCGTCGTCCACTCACCCAAGCGCAAGGTCGAGGGCGGCGCGCACGGCTATGACAATGACGCGCCCGACATGCGGGCGCTGTTCGTCGCCAGCGGCCCGGCGATCAAGCCGATCGGCAAGATCCCGACCTTCGACAATGTCGACGTCGCGCCGCTGCTGCGCGACCTGATCGCGCTGCCGCCTGGTCAGGGACTCGATGGCGACGACGCGCCCTTTCGCGGAGCCTTGGCAAAATGAGCGACGGTCTCAAATATTTCGAGGATCTGGTGGTCGGCACCAAAGCGAGCTTCGGCCGCTATGAGGTGACGCGCGAAGAGGTGGTCGAGTTCGCTTCCAAATATGATCCCCAGCCTTTCCATCTTTCGGACGAGGCTGCGGCGCAGACCTATTTCGGGCGATTGTCGGCCAGCGGCTGGCATACCGCCGCCATGGCCATGCGAATGGCGGTCGAGAATATGAAGGGCCAGCGCTCGGCGAGCCTCGGCTCGCCGGGAATTGACGAATTGCGCTGGCTCAAGCCGGTCTATCCGGGCGACGTGCTCCGCTGCGAGACCGAGCTTCTCGACAAGCGCGTATCGCAGAGCCGCCCGGAAATGGGCATCACCAAGGGCCGCACCACGGTGTTCAACCAGCATGGCGAAGCGGTCATGACCTTCGTCGCCAACGGGCTGATCCGGACACGGCCCCGGGAGAATTAGTATTTAGTGGCCGCGGCGACGCCCGTCGCCGTCATTGCTGCGTCGACCATCGTTACCGCGCCAACCTCCGTTGCCGCCGCCATTACCACGCCAGCGATAGCCGTCGTTGCCGCCTGTCCGCGGACCGCGCTGGAAGCCGCGCCATTCGTCGCTGCGACCCGTCCCGCGCCATTGCGAGCCGCGGTTCTGCCAGTAACGCTGCTGGTTGCCGTCCCAACGATGCGGGCGACGATAGCGATCGTAGACGTAATAGCCGCTGCCGGGATAATAATAGCCGCCGTACCAGCCATAATAAGGCGTGCCGTAGCCGCCATCGTAGAAATCGCTGTAATAGTCGCCATAATAACCGGGCGAGCCATAGCCAATACTGACGCCGCTATAGCCATAGCCGTCATCGACGCAGCCGCCCAGCGAGAGCAGCGACGCTGCACCCAACACCATGATGCCGATCTTCATTGAAACGTCTCCATACTCCGGAGCCGCGGCAAAAACGCGCCGCTGCCACTGAGTGGATAAAACGATTCGGAGGCGAAATCAGTTCCGTGGGGCGGGGGGTCCCATCGCTTTTGCGGAAAACCGGTGCCCACTTTTCCGCGCGATGCTCCAGGGCCGTTTCAGCCCGATCGGAGGGATCAATGCCCTTCGAAGGCGAATAGCGAGGTGACTTGGACGCCATCACCGGCGAGCGCGGCCGCCCCGCCCAGGTCGGGCAGGTCGATGACGAACTGGACCTGGTCGACTACCGCTCCGGCCTTGCGCAGCAAGCGGATCGCGGCGCGTGCGGTACCGCCGGTGGCGATCAGATCGTCGACCAGCAGCACGCGCTGGCCGGGCACCAGCGCGTCCTCGTGCATGGTGATGCGATCGGTGCCGTATTCGAGTGCATAATCCTCCGCGATCGTCACGCCGGGCAGCTTGCCGTCCTTGCGGATCAGCAGCACGCCAGCGTTGAGCGGCACGGCGAGCGCGGCGGCGAACAGGAAGCCGCGTGCTTCGATCCCGGCGACGAGGTCGACCGGGCCGTCGACGGCCGCCGCCATGCGCCTGATGGTTTCGGCCAGTCCCTGCGCATCGAGCAGCAACGTCGTGATGTCGCGGAACATGATCCCGGGCTTGGGAAAGTCCGGGATCGTGCGGATCAGCGCCTTGAGGTCATCATTGGCGTGGGTCATCGCGAACTCCGCCCGATGGACGACAAATAGAAGGGGCGCGGCGGAGCCGTTTGGGACGGTGCCGGCCCGCTCCCCCACCCGGCCGCCCATAGAATACCCTG
>NZ_JBFUJY010000003.1:0-497408 GCF_056401155.1 Sphingomonas sp. P4_G2
TTGGGAGGCCGGGTGGGGGAGCGGGCCGGCACCGCGAAATGCGCCCGCGGCGCATTTCCAAATAGATTCTAAGGCGCCTGCGGATCGGGCGCCGATCGCGCCGCCCGATAAACTCCGGTTGCGTCGCACAGATCGCTTTGCTAGGGGCGCTCGCCTGCCAGCCAGCGGCCCCGTCCGATGGCATCTAACACGTGCGGCCGTGGCGGAACTGGTAGACGCGCAACGTTGAGGTCGTTGTGTCCGAAAGGACGTGGAAGTTCGAGTCTTCTCGGCCGCACCATTCTCCCTCGCAAGAGGTTGAGACTAAAGAGAAAGCCTGGCGCTCTTGGCTGGCTTGACGCTTTCGCCCAGCTGAGCATTACGTTCTCGTTCACCGATATGATTGGCTGGAAGAACTCGGCGACGGCGCGGCTGCGCTCGCGCTGCGACGCGCTATCGAGCGCCACATCGTTTGACACGCCCTCTAATTATGATAGCGCTACCTAAAATGTAGCGCGATTGTTACAAGCCGCGCGCCGCAGGCCATCGAGCGGAGAGGGTTGGAACGAATTGCGGTATCCTTCACCGGCGCGGGGATGGCCCCAGGCAGCGGAATCCAGACATTCCGGTCTGTCACGACCACCAGCAACAGCTGCCAGATCGCACAGCGCGCGTTGGATGACCGCGGGCCGGGACTCGTCGCGATGGACGAGCTTCTTTCTTGTCCCCCGGCACTCAAAAGGGATTTTCTCATGAGGCTTTCCAGACGCGATCTCGTGGCATCGTCCTTGGCGCTCGCAGGTGCATCCGCGATGGCGTCCGCGAGGGCCGACACGGGAAGCGGACTCCCCGCGACGGGATCAGGCGAGATCATCGAGCTATGGCCGCGTCCGCCCGCCGGCGCTCTGCATTCGGGTATGACCGAAATTGTCGAACAGAGCTCGTCGGACCCGGCCTATAGCAGCCGGCGTATCAAGGGCGTCTCCAGGCCTCGCGTCATCGCTTTCCCGGCGGCCCAACCGAACGGTTCGGCCATGCTGCTCATTCCCGGCGGCGGCTTCGCCTGGAACTATTTCGAGCATGAAGGCTATCGTGTCGCCGACATCCTCAATCGTGCCGGCATTACCTGTTTCGTGCTGATCTATCGCCTGGCTCAGGACGGGTGGAGCAATCCGGCGAGCGTTGGTCCAGCCGACGCTCAGCGCGCGATGCGCGTCATCCGCGCCCGCGCCACGCATTTCCATGTCGACCCCGACCAGGTCGGCGTCATGGGGTTCAGCGCGGGCGGCTTCCTGACCGCCACCCTGGCCACGCGGCATTCCGCATCATTCTACGCTCCCGTCGATGCCGCCGACCAATTGAGCGCGCGGCCCTTCCTCACGGCACCAATCTATGCGGTCCAGACGGTCGACCCGGCTTACGCTTATGACGGAGTGGCGCCGTCGCTTTTTGGTGGGTCGCCGACCACGGCACAAATTCGCGAATGGTCGCCTGATCTGAACGTCACGCCGGCGGCCACACCCGCTTTCCTGGTACATGCCGAAGACGACGGCACCGTGCCCGTGGCCAACTCCGTACGACTGCGCGACGCGATGGTCGCGTCCAAGATTACGGTGGAGACCCATTTGTTCGCCCATGGCGGTCACGGCTTCGGCGTTGGGGGGCGACCAGGCGCACCCGACGGCCTGTGGCTCCCGCTTTTCCTCAATTTCGCACGGCAACAGAAACTCTTTCCGTGAATCCGTCGCGACAATATTCGTCTAATTATCTATTATAATTACAAAAAATCGACAGTGGAGGTGTCATGAAGCGGTTTGTTCGTTGGACGTCCTTCGGCGTTCTGTCGGTATCGCTGCTGAACGGAGCAGCTTATGCTTCACCCGATCCACTGGCGCCGACCGCTCGCTGGACCGCCGTTACCACCGGACAAGCGGCAACCCCGCCAATGGGTTGGAACTCGTGGAATGCCTTTCACACAGGCGTCACCGAGGCCGGCGTCCTGGATTCCGCCAAGGTAATCGTTGACAGTGGCTTGGCCAGAAAGGGCTATCGCTACATCAACCTCGACGATGGTTGGTGGCTGAAACGGCGCGCGACGGACGGCCGCATGATGGTGCGGACCTCGACCTTTCCCTCCGCGGCCGTCGGCGGACCCGGACAGGACAGTTTCAAGCCTTTCACCGATCATCTTCACGCCATGGGCCTGAAGGCCGGCATCTATTCGGATATCGGCGCCAACACCTGTTCGCAGGCCTTCTCGCCCAATGCACCGAACCTTCCCGAGGGCAATGTCGCCGAGCGCGAGGTCGGCCTATATGGTCATATCGATCAGGATATTAAGCTCTATTTCGGCGATTGGGGCTTCGATTACATCAAGGTCGACGGCTGCGGCATCCGTGCCTTCGGCCCCGACAGCCAAGGCGTCAAATCCGGCCAATACCGCGCGCTCGGACCGTTGGTCGACATAATGGAAATTCGCCGCACCGACATTTCGGCCGTTCGCGATCTCTACCAACGGGTCGCCGACGCCCTGCATCGCACCAATCCCGATGGCGACTATGTTTTCTCGATCTGTGTTTGGGGATCGGCCGACGTCCGTACCTGGGCCAAAAACGTGGGCAATCTTTCGCGGACCAGCGATGACCTCACGCCCAGCTGGACGCGGATGCTGGCCAATTTCGACAGCACGGCCAACCGCGCGCTTTATGCGCATCCCGGTTCGTGGAATGATCCTGACATGCTCTTTGTCGGCCAGGGCGACTTCGACGAGCATCATCTGACCGAAGCGAAATCGCATTTCGCGCTGTGGTCGATGCTGTCGGCGCCACTTTTGATCGGATACGACCTGAGGCACGCGCCGCAACCGCTGATGGACATTTTCGGCAATAGCGACATCATCGCGATCGATCAGGATCGTGCGGGAAATCAGGCGGTACTGGCCTATGATAGCGATGACGTTCAAATCCTGGTCAAAGTGCTCAGCAATGGCCACAAGGCGGTGGCCGTCTTCAACCGTGGACTCGCGCCCGCCGACGTGACCTTGACGGCCGAGCACATGAAGTTCGCCGGGACCTCCCCGGTTACGCTCAGGAATCTGTGGAGCGGCGCCACGCTTCCCGCCTTTTCCGGCGAATTGAAGCTCCATCTCGACCCGCGTGAGACACTCATCTTCGATGCGGCGGGCACGCGGGCCCTGGCGGATGGCGTCTATCTGTCGGAAATGCCGGGACGGGTGAACCCAGCCGTTGATGGCGTGGTCGTCCCGCAACCGGACCCCACGATCCATCGCATGATCACTCCATGGGGTAGCACCGCCGATACCGGCGAACCGCCCGCCTATACCGGATGGGGCGGTGCGCAGGCCGATGCCACACCCTATCGTCAGGCATTACGTGTCCATGGCGCGATGTACCGAACGGGCCTGGGCGCCCTTTCCAACTCCCGGTTCGAGATCAAGGCGAATGGCGAATTCCGTAGCTTCGTCGCTGATGTCGGCGTCGATGATTCGACATTCGATACCGACGATGTCGTGACCTTCTCCGTCTATGGCGACGGGAAACTGCTGGCGACCTCAACACCGGCGCGTTTTGGCCAGGCCGTACAGACATTGCGCGCCAAGATTGCCGGCGTGAAGATCGTCGAACTGGTAGCGCGCGGCAAATCCACCAAGAACAAGATGCCGACGGTCGTCACATGGGGCAATGCGGCGATGCTCAGGAACTAGTCCGGGTAATCGGCACGAACCGGATTGGAGCGTCCGATATTGAGCGCGCCCACCTCCTCGTTGGCGGGGGAGGATATGCGTGTCGCGGCCGGTTAGGTGCTCTGGATGCGGCTTCTGACTTACGGCGCCAAATTTGGACCCAGCAACTCCCGCAACTGGTGTTGATCCAGTCCTTCTAGCGGCCGGCACGTGCCGGCCGCGACGGGGTCAGGCCGGCACGTCGACCCGCGCCAGCTTCGGGCTGAGCAGATGCACCACGCCGATCGCGATCAGATAGACGCTGCCGGCGACCGCGAAGATCAGGGTGTAACTGTGCGTCGTCTGCAGGATATAGCCGGTGAACTTCGCCATCCCCATGCCGCCGATTGCGCCGACCGTGCCGCCGATGCCGATCACCGACCCCACCGCGGCCCGCGGGAACATGTCCGACGGGATGGTGTAGAGATTGGCCGAGAATGCCTGGTGCGCCGCCGTCGCCAGCCCGACGATCCCGACCGCCAGCCACACGCTGGCGGCATATTGCGCGAAGAAGATCGGCATCACCAGGAAGGCGCAGACCAGCATGGTGAGCTTGCGTGCCGCGTTGGCGCTATAGCCGCGCTTCATCAGGGTCGAGGACGACCAGCCGCCGGCGACGCTGCCGATATCGGAGATCAAATAGATCGCGACCAGCGGCGGACCGAAGTTCTTGAGATCGAGATGATAGGTCTTGGCGAGGAAATCGGGCGTCCAGAACAGGAACAGCCACCAGATCGGATCGATCAGGAACTTGCCCAAGGCATAGGCCCAGGTTTCGCGATAGCCGAGCAGCTTGAGCCAGCCGATCTTTTGCGGCGGGTCGGCGGGGTCGCTCTCAATATAGGCAAGCTCGGCCGCCGACACGCGGGGTTGCTCGCGTGGACGGCGATAGATCGCGATCCAGGCGACCAGCCAGATCAGGCTGAACACGCCGGTCGAGATGAACGCCATCCGCCAACCGTAGGCCAGCGTGATCATGGGCACGATCAGCGGCGTGATGATCGCGCCGACATTCGATCCGGCATTGAACACACCGGTGGCGAAGGCGCGCTCCTTGGCCGGAAACCATTCGCTGACCGCCTTGAGGCCGGCGGGGAAATTGCCCGATTCACCGACGCCGAGCACGAACCGCGCGCCGTTGAATTGCATCGCCGGGGAAATCATCGTGCCGAACAGCTTGAACGGTCCGGTGATGAGGCCGCACAAGGTGTGGCCGGCGGTCCAGATCACGAACGCGATCGAGTAGCCGATCCGCGCGCCGACCATATCGACGATCTTGCCGAAGCTCAGATAACCGATCGCATAAGCGACCTGGAACCAGAAGACGATGTCGGCATAGGTGGTTTCGTTCCAGCCCAGTTCGGCTGAAATCGTCGGCTTGAGCACGCCGATCATCTGGCGATCGACATAGTTGATCGCGGTCGCCGCGAACAGCAGCCCGCAAATCACCCAGCGATAGCGGCCGACCCGCATATCCACCCGTCCGGCGTCCGGCATCCCGGTCGTCGCCATCGTCTCTCTCTCCCTCGAAAGTGACCTCTTAACGGGCCTTGATCGTGCACTCGACCGTCAACCGGTCATCGAATCTCGCCTCGACGCGGTCGCCGATGCGTACCGGGTGTACCCCAGTTACCGCGCCGGTCGATATCCATTGTCCGGCCTCCAGCGCGATACCGCGCGCGGCCATCAGTTCGAACAGGAAACGCGCCGCCCCGAATGGCCCGTCGAGCATCGTCGCGGTCGTGGCCGCGCCGGCACGCTCGCCCTCGATCCATGTTTCGACCGGCCAGGCGTCGAGGTCGATGTCGCGCCAGCCCTCGACCGCCGCGCCGACGATCAGGCCGTTATTGTTGCCAAAATCGGAAATGGTGACTGGCGCGCCGTGATCGTTGATCCCGGGAAACGGCGAACTGGCAATCTCGATCCCGACATGGACCGCATCGATCAGCGCCCGTGCGTCGTCGATCGTATAATGGTGTTTGGCCGGATCGGGCGCGGTGCCGATGCGCAGCAGGAATTCGGCCTCGGCGGCGGCGAAGCCGTCCGCGAACACCGGCATCGCGATCGGCGAACCGTCGGCGATGACGACCTGATCGATGAAGATCGGACCGGCCAGCCGGTCGACCGCGCCGATCGGCGGATTGATCCGCCCGACTTTCCATCCGGCAACCTTGCCCTCGGTCAGCGCCAGCGCGGCGTCCTGCACGGCATAGGCATCGTCGAGCTCGGCCGGCATGTCACCGGGATAATCGGGCAGGGCGTGGCCGTCGCGGCGCGCGCCGACGAACGAGCGCGCAATACGCGTGATATTGTCGACGTTATCGTCTGGCTGCACCGCCGAACCCCTCCTCGCCCTGATGGCTTTCTTCCTGGTCGACTGCGTATGGGAAACCGGTGTCAATGACAAGCCCGGCAACGTGTCAGGCGTGCATCTCGGCTGGAATTTCGCCGCGAAAGGCGGCGTTCGCGGCGGTTTTCAGCAGTGCGACCAGCTCTGCGTCGCCTTCGATCGCGGGCGGAAAGCCCAACCCCTCGTCGATCAGCCCTTCGACCACGCGAGCAGGCGTTTCGGCCAAGGCCAGCGCGGCAAGACGGTCACCCGCCGGATCGATGATTCTGCTACCCGCCCGCGCCCGCTGCATGAGAAATGCGACCCAGCCGCCCAGCGCCGCGACGACATGGCGCGGCATGCGCCCGGCCGCGCGATTGGCGAGCAAGGTATCGCCGAGCCGATACGGCAGCTTCTGCGATCCATCCTGCGCGATCTGATCGAGCCGGTGGACGATCGCCGGATTGGCGAAGCGCCGCAGCACCGCATCGGCATGGGTCTGGAGGTCCAGCCCCGGCACCGGGGGCAGCATCGGAATGATATCCTCGCGGATCATCGCATCGACGAAGCGCGCCAGCAGGGGATCGCCGATCGCCTCGGCAACGCTGACATGACCGCGCAGCAATCCGGCATAAGCAAGCGTCGAATGCGCGCCGTTGAGGATCCTGAGCTTGGCGCGCTCATAGCCGCCGACATCGGCGGTGAGGGTCGCGCCGACCGCGCCAAGATCGGGCAGCGCGCCGACATCCTCGATTACCCATTGCGCGAACGCCTCGCGCTGGACCGCGGCGCGATCCTCGACGCCCAGCGCCGCCGCGACATCGGCATAGAGCGCGTCGTCGGACGCCGGAGTGATCGAATCGACCATGGTCGACGGCACGGACACTTCGCCCGCCACCCAATCGCCCAGCGCCGGGTCGAGCCTCCCGGCGAACGCCACCAGCGCAGCATGGAGCTTGGCGCCGTTCGCGGCGAGATTGTCGCACGGCATCGGCACGAATGGCGCGATGCTGCCGGCATGCCGCGCCGCCAGCCCGGCGACGATCCAGCCGATCACGCTGGTCGGGACGGCCGGCCGCGCCAGATCGTGGACGATATCGGGATGGCCGAAATCGAGCGTTCCGTCCGCCGCCAGGCAATAGCCTTTCTCGGTCACCGTGGTGGTGACCAGCCGCGTGTCGGGCGCGGCGAGCAAGGCCAAGGTCCGCGCCGCGTCCTCCGGCCCCAGGAACTCTTTATGCGCGCCGATCACGCGCAGGCTCGACTCCAGGTCGCGAATGGCGAGCGTGTAAAGCCCGTCCTGCTCCGCCAACGCCTCGATCGTGCCGCGGCTGCGCAGCGACACCGCGGCGATTCCCCAGCGCGGATCCTGGTCGAGCAAGCGGTCGACATACGCGGCCTGGTGCGCGCGATGAAAGGCACCCGGACCGAAATGGACGATCCCCGTCGCGATCGGACCGCGCGTGCGCGGCGCGGATATCCCCATCGGCAGCCCGGCCAGGGCAGCGCGCGACAACCGGGTCACAGGGTCACTCCGCGCTTCCAGATCGCGATTTCGCGCTCGCCATTGCGCTCGGCCGCGGTCGGCTCGCCCGAGGCGATCGCGCAGAGCCGCTCGGTCAGTGCCGCCTCCATCGTCTCGAACCCTTGATCGAGCACCATGCCTGCATCGAAATCGATCCAGGCCGGCTTGCGCGCGGCGAGATCGCTGTTCGACGATATCTTGATCGTCGGCACCGGAAAGCCGAGCGGCGTGCCGCGCCCCGTCGTGAACAGGATCGCAGTCGCGCCCGCCGCCGCCAAGGCGGTCGATGACACCGCGTCATTGCCCGGCGCTTCGAGCAGGGTGAGCCCGTCTTTGGCGACGCGCTCGCCATAATGGATGACGTCGGCGATCGGCGCGCGGCCCGCTTTCTGCACCGCGCCGAGCGATTTCTCCTCGAGCGTGGTGATGCCGCCGGCGATGTTTCCGGGGGAAGGATTTTCCGACACCGGCTCGCCGTGATCGATGAAATATTGCTTGAAATCGTTGACCACGCCGACGACGCCGCCGAACACGTCCTCGTCGGCGGCGCGGTTCATCAGCATCTGCTCGGCCCCGAATATCTCCGGGATTTCGGTCACGACGACGCGCCCGCCCGACGCCGTGACGCGATCGCTCATCCGGCCGACCAGCGGGTTCGCGGTCAGCCCCGACAGGCCATCCGACCCGCCGCATTTGACCCCGAGCACCAGGTCGGCGAGCGTCGCCTCGGTCCGTTCGCATTGTGCCTGCGCAGCCAGTTCCTCCACCAAGGCGACGCCTTCCGCGACCTCGTCGCCGGCCAATTGCGTCGCCAGCGTGCGGATCGCCGGGCGGCGCCATTCGGGAATGGTCTCGACCAGCTTGGCGATCTGGTTGTTCTCACAGCCCAGGCCGAGGATCAGCACACCGCCGGCATTGGGATGGCAGGCGAGCGAGGCCAGGATCGCCCGCGTGCCATCGAGATCCTCGCCGAGCTGCGAGCAGCCGAACGGGTGCATGAAGGCGTGGACGCCATCGACTTTTCCGGCCAGCGCCGCCCCCGCCCGCGCGGCGATCCGCTCGGCGGTTCGCGCGACGCAGCCGACCGTCGGCAGCACCCAGATTTCGTTGCGCGTGCCGACCCGCCCGTCGCCGCGGCGATAGCCCTGGAACGTGGCGTCGCCGGACGCGAGATTGGCGCGCGGCGTGGGCGCATAGGCATAGGCCTGTTGTCCGGCGAGGGCCGTCGCGACATTGTCCGAATGGACATGTTCGCCCACCGCGATCGACGCGGTCGCGCGTCCGATCGGGAAGCCGTATTTGATCACCGCCTCGCCCGGTGCGATCGGCGCCAGCGCGATCTTGTGCCCGCGCGGAATCGCCGTCGCGGCGGTTACCGGCGCACCATCGGCGACCACCGCCTCACCCGCCGCCGCATCGGCCAGCAAGGTCGCCACATTGTCGCTCGGATCGATCCGAACCGCCTTTGCCGTCATCTCTCGCCTTCTGGTCTCGCTGTCTTGAGTAACCGGTGTCAGCTTTGCCCGCCCGGCCGTCCGGAAGCAAGGCTAGCCCAGTAGCGCGCGGCTCGCTATGCCTGTGACGATGGAAAAGACCGGCCAGCCGACGATCAACGATGTCGCGCGCATCGCGGGGGTGTCGAAGAAAACCGTCAGCCGCGTCATCAACCGATCCCCGCTGCTCAACGAGGATACCCGCAAGAAGGTCGAGGACGTCATCGGCCAGCTCGGCTACGTCCCCAATCCGCAGGCGCGCGCGCTGGCGCTGCGGCGCAATTTCCTGGTCGGGCTGGTCCACGACAATCCCAATGCCCAGACGGTGATGAACGTCCAGCAGGGCATGCTGGAAGCGATCCACGACAGCGAATTCGAGATGGTCGTGCGCCCGGTCGATCGCGGCTCTCCGACGATGCTCGAGGATTTGCGCCTCTTCCTCGAGCGCCAGCGACTGTTCGGCGTGCTGCTGATGCCGCCGATCAGCGAGAATGACGCGGTCGCCAAATTGTGCAGCAACCTCGGCTGCCGCTACGTTCGCATGGGCTCGGCGGAGCTCGACACGCCCGAACATATGGTCGCCTCCAACGATCGCGAGGCCGTGCGCGAGGCGACGCAATATCTGATCGCGCAGGGGCATCGCCGCATCGGGCTGATCGCGGGCCCACATGGCTTCCGCTCGGCGCACGAACGCCGGCTGGGATTCGAGGAAGCGATGCGCGACGCCGGCATCTCGCTCCCGCGCAGCATGATCGCCGAGGGCAATTATACCTTCGAATCGGGGCTGATCGCGGCCGAGCGCCTGCTCGACGTGGTGCCGCGCCCCACCGCGATCTTCTCGAGCAACGACGAAATGGCGGCGGGCGTGATCCACGCTGCATGCCAGCGCGGGTTGATAGTTCCGCGCGATTTGTCGGTGATCGGGTTCGACGACACGCCGATCGCCGCGCATATGTGGCCGCCGCTGACCACCGTGCGCTGGCCGATCGCCTCGATGGCGCGGTCCGCCGCGCTCAAGCTGATCACCGGGATCGCCGACAATGACGACGATTCGAGCGTCCCGGAACCGTCGATGTTCCTGTCGACCCTGATCCGCCGCGGGTCGGTGTCGCCACCGGTCGATTGAACGCGTCGGGAGCGGTTGAACTATTAGGTGACACCGGTTACCAGAGCCCCGCTCGACAGAAGCGGGGAGGATGGAGAAGGCTGATGGCTGGCACGCTGGAATTACACCCCGATCGTCTGTTTCCCGCCGATCCGGGCACGCGGTCGATCGCCCGCGATTTGTATGCCGCCGTCGCCGATTCGCCGATCGTCAGCCCGCACGGCCATACCGACCCGGCCTGGTTCGCGAATAACGACACATGGACCGATGCAACCACCCTGTTGCTGTCCCCCGACCATTATCTCTACCGCATGCTCTACAGCCAGGGGGTCGACCTCGACGCGCTGGCGATCCCATCGCGCGCCGGCGTCCCCGCCACCGATCCGCGCGCGGCCTGGCGGCTGTTCGCGTCGCATTACCATCTATTCCGCGGCACGCCGTCGCGGCTGTGGCTCGATCATGTCTTTTCGGTGGTGTTCGGGATCGACCGCGAACTCGACGCCTCGACCGCCGACACCTATTTCGACGCGATCGGGGAGAGACTGGCGAGCGACGCCTTCCGCCCGCGCGCGCTGTTCGACCGCTTCCGGATCGATTTTCTGGCGACGACCGAGGGTGCGCAGGACGATCTGTCGCACCATCACGCCATCCGCCGCTCGGGCTGGGGCGGGCGCGTCGTCACCACCTATCGCCCTGACGGCGTGATCGACGTCGAGCATGAGGCGTTCAAGCCGGCAATGGCGCGCTTCGCCGAATTGACCGGCGAGGATGTCTATGACTGGAAGGGTTATCTCGCCGCGCATCGCAAGCGCCGCGCCGATTTCCGTGCGGCAGGGGCGACCGCGACCGACCATGGCCATCCGACCGCGGCGACCGCCAATCTGTCGCCAAGCGAGGCCGAACGCCTGTTCCGTACGATCGTCACCGGCACCTGGACCCCGGCCGATGCCGAGCTGTTCCGCGCGCAGATGCTGACCGAGATGGCGGCGATGTCGGTCGAGGACGGGATGGTGATGCAGATCCACCCCGGCTCCTGCCGCAACCACAATGCCGGGCTGTTCGCCAGCCATGGCCGCGACAAGGGCGCCGATATCCCGACGCGGACCGATTACGTCCATGCGCTGAAACCGTTGCTCGACCGGTTCGGCAATGAGCGCGATCTGTCGATCATCCTCTTCACGCTCGACGAATCGACCTATGCCCGTGAGCTCGCGCCGCTGGCCGGCCATTATCCCTGCCTCAAGCTCGGCCCCGCCTGGTGGTTCCACGACAGTCCCGAAGGGATGCGGCGGTTCCGCGAGATGACCACCGAGACGGCGGGCTTCTACAACACCGTCGGATTCAACGACGACACCCGCGCCTTCCTGTCGATCCCGGCGCGGCACGATGTCGCGCGGCGGGTCGATTGCGCATTCCTCGCCCGACTGGTCGCCGAGCATCGCCTTCACGATTGGGAAGCGGCCGAGCTGATCCAGGAGTTGACCAGCGGCCTGGTGCGCCGTGCTTACAAGATCGACGACCCCCATTTTGCCGCCCGCGCGGCCTGATCCCCGACGGAGACCCCGATGTTCGACCGTACCTATTACGCCACCCATCCCGATATGATGGAGTGCGTCTCCAATGAGGAATTGCGCGACCGCTATCTGATCCAGGGCCTGTTTCGCGAGGGCGAGTGCGTGCTCAACTATACGCATGCCGATCGCTTCGTGATCGGCGGCGTCGCGGTGGGCGGAGCGCCGGTCAAGCTGCCCGCGCAGACCGAGCCGCCTTCGGCCGTCGGTCATCCCTTCCTCGAGCGCCGTGAACTCGCGATCGTCAATGTCGGCACGGTCGACGGCAAGGTCATTGTCGACGGTGAGGAATTCACGCTCGGCAACAAGGATTGCCTGTACGTCACGATGGGCGCGACCGACGTCGAATTCTCCGGTCAGGGCGCGCGTTTCTATCTCGCCTCGTGCCCCGCGCACAAAGCCTTCCAGACGCGCAAGCTCGGGATCGCCGACGCCAATGCGCTCGAGCGCGGCAGCCTGCAGGAATCGAACGAGCGCACGATCTTTCAGCTCGTCATCCCCGGCGTGTGCGACTCGGCGCAACTCGTCATGGGCCTGACCGTGCTCAAGCCGGGCAGCGTGTGGAACACGATGCCGCCGCACATCCATGAGCGCCGCAGCGAGATCTATTTCTATTTCGAGCTCGACAATCTCGACACCGATCGCGTCATGCACTTCATGGGCGAAGGCGAGGCGACGCGGCACATCGTGATGCAGAACGAGGAAGCGGTGATCAGCCCGCCCTGGTCGATCCATATGGGCGCGGGCACCAAGGCCTATGCCTTCATCTGGGCGATGGCCGGCGAGAACCAGGATTATACCGACATGAACGTGCTGGATATCTGCCAGCTGGCGTAACTCCCCTCCCGCTTGCGGGAGGGGTCGGGGAGGGCGTGTCCCAATTTCCCACTCCTCTCGACAGGCCCTCCCCTAACCCCTCCCGCAAGCGGGAGGGGAACTCGGAAACAGCAATGACCAACCCCTTCGACCTTTCCGGCAAAGTCGCCATCGTCACCGGCGCCAATACCGGCATCGGCCAGGCCATCGCGCTGGCACTGGCCGAGGCCGGCGCCGATATCGCCGCCGTCGGCCGTACCCCTGCTCAGGAAACGGTCGAGAAAGCGCGCGCATTGGGCCGTCGCGCCGAGATCGTCTCGGCCGATCTGTCGACGATCGAGCCTGTGCAAAGGATTGTGGACGAAACGGTGGACAAGCTCGGCGGGCTGGACATCCTGGTCAACAATGCCGGCATCATCCGCCGCGCCGACGCGGTCGATTTCACCGAGGAAGATTGGGACGCGGTGGTCGACACCAACCTCAAATCGGTGTTCTTCCTGTGCCAGGCGGCGGGCAGGCACATGATCGGGAATGGCGGCGGCAAGATCATCAACATCGCGTCGATGCTGACCTTTCAGGGCGGCATCCGTGTGCCGAGCTATACCGCATCGAAGAGCGGGATCGGCGGGCTGACCAAGTTGCTGGCCAACGAATGGGCGTCGAAAGGCGTCAACGTCAACGCGATCGCGCCGGGCTATATCGCGACCAACAATACGGCGGCACTGCAGGCCGACGAAGTGCGCAACAAGTCGATCCTCGACCGCATCCCGGCAGGGCGCTGGGGCGACGCGAGCGACCTGGGCGGGGCGGCCGTATTCCTGGCGAGCCGCGCGGCGGATTATGTCCAGGGTCATATCCTGGCGGTCGATGGCGGCTGGCTCGCGCGGTGATGGTGCTGTGACCGCGTTTCGGTGTCATCGTCACCCCGGGCTTGTCCCGGGGTCCACCGAGCCCCAAACCCTTGCGCCTGCGGCTCCGTGGATGCCGGCACAAGGCCGGCATGACGGTTGGGTTAGAGGGGCAAAGTAATGGGCAAATTCCTCGCGTTCGGCGAAATCATGCTGCGGCTCTCTCCCCCGGGCCGCGAACTCCTCCTGCAAACACCCAAGTTCGACGTCTGGGTGGCGGGCGCCGAGGCCAATGTCGCGACCGCGCTCGCCCGGCTCGGTCACGAGGTCGGCTTCGTCAGCGCCGTCCCCGCCAACGACCTTGGTGATTCCGCGATCGCCACGCTGCGCGGCCACGGCATCGACACCAGCACCGTCCAGCGCCGCGGCGACCGGATGGGGCTCTATTTCGTCACCTCGGGCGCCGGCATGCGCGCGACCGAAGTGATCTACGACCGCGCGCATTCGAGTTTCGCCGAGGCGCCCGCCGATGCCTGGGACTGGGATACGCTGCTCAAGGGCGTCGACCGTCTCCATCTGTCGGGCATCACCCCCGCGCTCGGCCCGGTGCCGGCCCAGGCCGCGATCGCCGCCGCAGAGGCCGCCGCGGCGCGCGGCATCCCGGTCTCGTTCGACGGCAATTGGCGCGGCAAGCTCTGGGAACGCTGGGACGGCAAGCCGCGCGAGATCCTGTCGCGGCTGGTGGCACAAGCCGATTTGATGTTCGGCAATCATCGCGACATCGCCTTGCTGCTCGACAAGCCGTTTTCGGGCGATGGCGAGGACCGCCGGCGCGAAGCCGCCGACGCCGCCTTCGCCGCTTTCCCCAAGCTCCAGACGATCGCCTCGACCGCACGGCACACCGAGGATGTCGATCGCCATTTGTTGTCGGCGCGGATCGATACGCGCGACGCGCATGCACAATCGGCCGAGATCACGCTGGCCGGCATCGTCGACCGGATCGGCGCGGGCGATGCCTTCGCCGCCGGCGTCCTTCATGCGCTGCGCAACGGCGGCGGCATCGACGACGCCGCGCGCACGGGCCTGGCGCTGACCGCGCTCAAACATTCGCTGCCAGGCGATGCCAGTCTGTTCCGCCAGGCCGATATCGACGCGTACCTGGCAGGGGGTCTGGATGTCCGACGCTGATGGCTGGAACCGTCGCGCTCTGATCGGCGCCGGCGCGAGCGCGGGGGCGGCAATATTGCTGTCGGGTACGGCGCGCGCAGTCGCGGCGCCTTATGTGCGCGCGCCGGCGGGCGATTTCGTCGGCGAAAGCGACCGCGGCGTCATCGCCTATCGCGGCATCCGTTACGGCGTGGCGCAACGCTTCCGCGCGCCGGTGCCTTACGCCGCGCGTGGACAGGTGCGCCAGGTCCAGAAGTTCGGGCCGGTCTGTCCGCAATCGGGCAAATATCAGCCGCAATCCGAGGATTGCCTCTACCTCAACGTCTGGACCGCCGAGCCAAATCCGGCGGCGAAGAAGCCGGTGATGCTCTATATCCATGGCGGCGCCTATTCGAACGGCAGCGTCACCGATCCGCTCAACGACGGGCACAATCTGGCGGCGCGCGGCGATGTCGTGGTGGTGACGGTCAATCACCGCCTCAACGCGTTCGGTTATCTCTATCTCGCGCGGCTCGATCCGCGCTTCGCCGACAGCGGCAATTGCGGGCAGCTCGATTTGATCCTCGCGCTCAAATGGGTGCGCGACAATATCGCGGCGTTCGGCGGCGACCCCAATCGCGTGATGCTGTTCGGCCAGTCGGGCGGCGGCGCCAAGATCGCCACGCTGACCGGCATGCCGGCCGCCAGGGGCCTGTTCCATCGCGGCGTGACGATGTCGGGGCAGCAGGTCACCGCCTCCGGCCCGCTCCACGCCACCGACCGCGCGCGCGCCTATCTGCGCAAGCTCGGGGTGAGCGAGCGCGATCTCGGCCCGTTGCTGTCGGCACCGACCGAAAAATTGGTCGAGGCGCTGTCGGCTGACGATCCAGTCCTTGGCGGCGGGATCTATTTCGGCCCGGTGCTCGACATGAAATGGCTCACGCGCCATCCCTTCTGGCCCGACGCCAATCCGCAAGGCCTGTCGATCCCGCTGATCCTGGGCAATGTCCATGACGAAGCGCGCGCGTTCATCGCGCCCGATTCGGACAAGGTGAAGGGCCTGACCTGGGGCAATATGCCCGATCGCCTCGCGCCCGAATTGCGCATCGATGCTTTGCCCGAATGGGTCGTGGCCGAATATCGCAGGCAATTCCCGACCTGGTCGCCGAGCGACGTCTTCTATGCCGCGGTCACTGCCGGACGGAGCTGGCGCGGCCAGGTGATCGAGGCGGAGGAGCGCGCCCGCGCCGGTGCCCCGGCCTGGGTCTATCAAGTGAACTTCGGCTCGCGCACCGACCCGCGCCGCGGCGCCTTCCACACGATGGACATCCCGCTGGCGTTCGGCACGCTCGACGCGGCGGGATCGCAGACCGGTACCGGGCTCGACGCGCGCGCGGCGTCCAAAGCGGTGCAGGACAGTTTCGTCGCCTTCGCCAAGACCGGCAATCCCAACCATCCCGGCCTGCCGGTCTGGCCGAAATACGACCTGGCGCGCCGTGCGACGATGGTGTTCGACGTCGACAGCCATATCGAGAACGACCCGCGCAAATGGCAGCGCGAGCTGTTCGCGCGCATTCCCTATATCCAGCCGGGCACCTGACATGACCGAGTTCGACCGCCGCACCGCCTTGTTCGCGACAGTGGGCGCGGCGGTGGCGGCGAGCGGCGCAGCAGCGCAGACCGCGCTCCCGGCCGCTCCGGGCAACCTGCCGCTGACCCTGTCGCAGCCCGACGAGACGATCGACCTGTGGCCCAAAGAAGCGCCTGGCATGCCGGCCAAACCGCCGGTCGAGGTCACCACCGAACGCAGCAAGGACACCGCCAAGCTCAACGACCGCGCAGTCGCCGGCGTATCGACGCCGCGTATGGCGGTCTTCCGTCCCGCCAAGCCGAACGGCGCGTCGCTGCTCGTCTTTCCCGGCGGCGGGTACGTGCGGATGGCGATGGACAAGGAAGGCTATGAGATCGGCCGCCTGCTGGCCGCGCGCGGCGTCACCGTGTTCGTCCTGTTCTACCGCCTGCCCGGCGAGGGTTGGGCGAACCGCGCCGACGTGCCGCTGCAGGACGCGCAGCGGGCGATGCGGCTGATCCGGTCGCGCGCCACGAAATACCGGCTCGACCCCGACCGCATTGGCGCGATGGGGTTTTCGGCAGGCGGGCATTTGTGCGCCGACCTCGTGGCGCGGTTCGCGGCGAAGACGTACGAGCCCGTCGACGCCGCCGACGCGCTGTCGGCGCGGCCGATGATCGCGGCGCCGATCTACCCGGTGGTGTCGATGGACCTGTCGGTCGCGCATGCCGGGTCGCGCCAGGCGCTGCTCGGTCCCGATCCCTCGCCTGCGCTGATCGCGGCGCACTCGCCCGACCGCAACATCACGTCCGCCTGCCCGCCCTGCTTCCTCTGCGCCGCGGAGGACGACGCGACCGTGCCGGTCGAGAACAGCCTGTTGCTCCACGCGGCATTGCGCGCGGCCAAGGTGCCGGTCGAACTCCATCTGTTCGGCGAAGGCGGACATGGGTTCGGCTTGCGGGGTATCGTCGGCAAGCCGGCCGCCGCCTGGCCCGAATTGTTCGTCGCATGGGCGAAGAGCCGCGGATGGCTGGCTGTCGCTTAAGCCTTGATTCGATGGAATTGAAATGCGCTTCCCCGGCGAAGGCCGGGGCCCAGTCGCGACACGCTCATTTGGGCAGGATACCGTCGCCACCACGTCGATACTGGGCCCCGGCCTTCGCCGGGGAGGAGTCTAGGCTGTAGACTCATAAAGCGGTCTGTCGGCAGGCGACCCAGAATTTGCCGCATTCAATGGTTGTAGCTCAACCCAATAGCGGACAATCTTCGAACAGACGTAAACCCCAGCGGCCACAGCGGAGGAGAGTTCGTGAACGACGCGCTTTTTGGTGACCTCGAATATGAATTTGGGTGGGTCGGCCAATGCGAGTGGCCCTTCCTCGGTGACCTTGCTCACACGCGTTTGATAATTCCGTGCGAAGAACATGCTGACATAAGCGCGGCCCAAAGACAGGCTTATGCGGCTTTTGAGCAGTGCAAGGTGGAAATGACCGACACTGCGAGAGATGCGATCTTCGCATACTATCGTGAGAATTTGCCGGATTTGCGCGCGCGCTTCGGCCCGCAATTCGCCGATCAGTGTGCACCTGAGATCGCTAGCGCCAAAGACTTATCTCATCTGGTGACGCCGTCAGAAGTGATCATTCAGGAATCCTTTGGGAAGCCGCCTGAGCGAGTCGTCGGTTTGCTGTTCGACTGCACTTGGGAGCCAAGCCTAGGTTTGGCGGTGAAATTCGTGGACGAACGTTTGAGCGGCGTCGGCACGCAAGACATTGTTCTCTAGCGCACCAGCAACGGCAGCTAACTTCGCTTTGCAGTGGAAACGAGACAGGCAGCAAACCACCCATTTTCAGCCGCTCAGCCCTTGTACTGATGCGGGCATTTATGGGTTCACGGCCTAGCAACCAAGCCGAATCTCAGTTCTTCGTCCGCACCGCCAGCGGATAGCTGATGATCAGCGCCAGCGGCTGCGCACCTTTCTGTCTTATCCCCATCGTCTCGCCGTCGAAGAAATAGATCGCCTGGCCCGCTTTCACCGGCGCAATGCGGTCGCCGGAGAACGCCTCGCCTTCGCCCGACAGCACGTAATAGACTTCGTCGTGCGCGAGCTTGTGCGCGCCGATCGCCGCGCCGACATGGAGAACGCGCTTGCGGAACTCCATCGCGCGGCCAGGCACCGCGTCGCTGTAACGATAGGCGGTGCTCATCCCGATATTGCCGTGCGGCGGCGGCTCGTCGCGCTTGACCGCTTCTCCGTCGATCACGACCATTCGGGGCGTCGCCGCCTCCTGCGTGAGCAACGCCGCTGCAGCCGCGATGGCGATACGTATTGACATGATTATCTCCTCGTCGCATGTCGTTGACACCGGTTACCAATAGACAGGTAACAGCGGCAAGACCGGTGGGAAAGCCGGCAGCCGTCAGGAGAGGGAAAAAGGGGCACACCACCCACAACCAACTCTCCAACCTGTTGCGCGGTCCGGCGGCACGCGGTGCAACAACCGGTGTCATGGCGACATGAGTCAGGGGAGAGACGATAATGCAAGACCGAGCGAAACCGTTGGCAGTGCGCATCGTGCGGATGGCGCAAGGAGGGTCGACCATCGCGCTCGCTTTCGGCCTGATGCAGCCGGGCTGGGCCTGCGCCGCCGACAAGCCCGCTACCCTACCGGCCGACCAGACCGCCGCAGCGGCTCAGGAAACCCCAGCGCCGGCCCCCGCGGCCGCCGACCAGAGCACCGACGACAAGGCGTCCGATATCGTCATCACCGGCTTTCGCGCCTCGCTCAACAAGGCGCTCGACCTGAAGCGCGAATCAGTCTCCTCGGTCGATGCGATCGTTGCCGAGGATATCGCCAAATTCCCCGACCAAAACCTCGCCGAATCGCTCCAGCGCATCCCGGGCATCTCGATCCAGCGCGACGGCGGCGAAGGCCGGTCGATCACCGTGCGCGGCCTGTCGGGGCAGTTTACCGCGGTCCGCGTCAACGGCATGCAGGCGCTGACCACGACCAGCGACGGCGCCAGCGCCGACCGCGAACGCGCGTTCGACTTCAACGTCTTCGCGTCTGAACTGTTCACTTCGCTGGTGGTCAACAAGACCGCGGAACCGCAACTCGACGAGGGGTCGCTGGGCGCAGTGGTCGATCTCAACACCGGCAACCCGCTCGCGGGCAAGCCGGGGCTGACCTTCGCGCTGTCCGCACAGGGCCAGTATAATGATCTGTCGAAGGACCTTGGCCCACGTGTTGCCGGGCTGATCGGCTGGAAATCCGATGATGGCAAGTTCGGTGTGTCGCTGTCGGCCGCCTATAGCAAGCAGGACCAGTTCGAACTCGGCAACAACAGCGTGCGTTGGGTTAACGGGCCGCGCTTCGACTCGGTCAACGGCGTCCCGTGCTTCTATACGTCGGCGACCAGCAACACCGCCGTGCGGAACACCGGCGGCACCTACACTAACGGACGCGTCGCGGCGTGCGACGCCGTCGCGCTGGCATTCCACCCGCGCATTCCGCGTTACGGCCTGATCGAGCACAACCGCGAGCGACTGGGCATCACCGGCAGCATCCAATGGGCGCCGACCGATCGCACCAAGATCTCGTTCGACGGCCTATGGTCGCGCTACAAGGAACTGCGCGAGGAGCGCTGGGGCGAGGTGCTGTTCCGCTCAAACGAGCGGTCGATCGACGTCACCGACTATACGATCGATTCGAATAATAATCTCATCAAAGCGACGATCAACGACGCCTGGGTCCGCGTCGAACATTATCAGCGCAAGCTCAACACCACCTTCTACCAGTTCAGCGGCAACTGGAAGCAGGACATCGGCGACAAGATCCATATCGAATTGCTCGCCGGCTTGTCGAAATCGGACGCCGACATCCCGCAGGAAACGACGATCATCCTCGATGACCGTGACGCGCAGGGGTATAGCTACGACTATACCAACATGAAGTCGCCAAAGCTGACCTTCGGTACCAGCGTCACCGATCCGACCAATTTCCAGCTCGCCGAGATTCGCGACCGGCCGTCGAACACGACCAACAAGTTCCGCACGGTCTCGCTCAAGACGACCTGGGACGTCGCCGACGGATTCAAGATCCGCGCCGGCGGGGTCTATCGCCGCTACGACTTCAACCTCTATGAAGCGGCGCGCGATACCGTCGTCTGCCCAACCAAGCCGGCCGCGGCGCCCGACGTCGTGCTGGGTACGATCACCTGTTCGGCGTCGAACGTGTTCGGCTCGGCGGCAGTCTACGGCTTCCCGGTGACCTCGGCACTGACCGAAGTGTTCAATCTGGGCAATGCCGGCCAGCCTGCGGGCAATACCAATTCGTGGGTGGTGGCGAACCTGCCCGCGGCCACCGCCTACACCAAGCTGTACTCACGCACCGCGGTGCCCAACCAGACCAACATCCGGTCGGTTCGCGAGACCGACAAGGGTTTCTACCTGCAGTTCGACGCCAAGGGTACTTTGCTCGGCCTCGACTACGCCTTCAATGGCGGCGTCCGCTATGTCGCGACCGACCAGTCGTCGACCGGTTATAATAGCGGCACCCTGGTGACGGTGCAGCGCAACTACGATGACTGGCTACCCTCGTTCAACGTCGCCTTCTACCCGGCGAAGAACCTCATTCTCCGCGGCGCGATCAGCAAGGTGATGACGCGCCCGAGCCTGGGCAATCTCACGCCGGGCGGGTCGGTCGACGGATTCAACTACAAGGTCAGCTTCGGCAACCCGTTCCTCGATCCGTTCCGCGCCACCGCGCTCGACGCCGCGGCAGAATGGTATTTCGCCAAGGAATCGGTCCTGTCGGTCGCCTTCTTCCAGAAGAACATCCAGAGCTTCCCAATCTCGACGACGCGCACCGGCACGTTCGCCTCGACCGGCTTGCCGTTGTCGGTCATCCTGGCGAGTTCGCCGGCGGCGTCCAACCCCGAGGGGCAGCTCTGGACGATCTCGACGATCGGCAACGCCTCCGGCGGTCGGGTGCGCGGCGTCGAGATCGGGTTGCAGGGACCGTTCCGCTTCCTGCCCGGCTTTCTGCGCAACTTCGGCGGGATCGCCAACGTGACGCTCATATCGAGCAACATCAACTATAACGTCAACGGTCCGGCAACAGTACCCAATGGCGGTTATGCAGGGTTCGTCACGTCATCGACCCTCTACGGCCTTGCCAAGCGTTCGCTCAACGGAACGCTCTATTATGACGATGGCAAGTTCAGTGCGCGCGCGTCGATCGCCTATCGTAGCGGGTTCGTCGACAACGGCTCGGCCACCGGCAATGTGCTCGAGGGCTATGACTCGATCACCAATGTCGACGCGTCAATCCGCTACAAACTCACCAAGAATTTCGAAGTTTCGGTCGAGGGCACCAACCTGACCGACGCCTATCGCTACCGCTACGTCGATCTCGAGGCCGACCGGAACTACGAGAACAATCACTTCGGCCGCACCTTCATGTTCGGGCTGCGCTACACTCACTAAGCCGGGGCTGGTTTGCTCCACTAAGGGCGCCGGCTTCTTCATGAGGCGGCGCCCGATCTGTTTCCGGGCGAGCGACATGACGATCAGCCGTCATTCCGGGGAACGCTCGCCGGGGTCGCCCTTGGGACAGGCTATCCGCTGATCGCTCGTCCCGCCGTCCGCGCGGCCAGCCGCCGATCGAGCGATGACAGGCGCAAGCGCCCGTCGGCGACCGCCGCCCGATGCCGCCGGACTAGTCCAGCGACTGAACCCCGACCGCAGCGATCCGCTAGTGCCAGCCAGGCGAGCGCTTCTCCGACGCGTGCGCCGGGTTCCAGGCACACCCGCTCGATGTCCTGATCGAACGTTGCGAAAAAGGCTGGCTCGCCTTGCATCTTCTCGAGCGTCTCCCGCGCTTCCCTGACGGACCATCGCTCGGCATGAATACCAGTATCGATGGCCGATCTGCCCAGGCGGAACATCATCCAGTGCAGAAAGCCGAGCCGCGCGCGGTCGTCGCCGGCGAATGCGCCCTGCCGCGCCATCAATTGCTCGGCATAGATTGCCCAGCCTTCGGAGAACCCCGCCGTATATTCAGTGCGTAAAGCATGCGGTCGCGCGCGCGTGTCGAGCGGCATCTGCACCATATGGCCCGGCAGCAATTCGTGATGGACCACGCTGGCCAGGCTCCAGTCGGGCCGGCGGCGAATGTCGGACAGATCGACGAAATAGCTGCCGGGCGCACCATCGGGCGACGGCAGGACGCGATAGCCGCTTTTTTTCGCAGCCTCTTCCGCCGATGTCATTCGCCGCACGGCGACGTTCACGCATTCCGGCGGGAGCGACTCGAACAGGCGCGGCAATCGCCCCCGTGCGCGGCCCAGCCAGCGGTTCATGTCGGCAACCGCGCGATCGCGGCCGCTTTCGCTGTCGGCATAGAGGAAGCGCGGATCGCGAAAGGCGGCGTGGAAGCGCTCGCCTGTCGTCTTGCCGGCATAGCCCAATCGCGCGAGCAACTCGTCTGCTTCCGCCGCCACGTCCCGCGCCTTGGCCATCACCCGGCGATGGATCGCCGCCGCGTCGCGTCCGCCGAACTGGCGATCGATCAACAGGCCGAAATAGTCGGCGCCGTGCGGTAGCCGGCCGACTCCGGGCTCTCCGGCCCGCGGCGCCAGCGACGACAACAATAGGCGCTGCTCCGCCAGCGCCGTGGCAACGGCGCCGGTGGCGCCGGCTGCTGCTGTCGAGAGGCCGGCGATGGTACGGTCGAGGGCGTCGCGCGGCAGGATAATCCCGGCCGCCGCCGCCTCGCGTACGGCAGCGCTATCGGTCGCGATGCGGTCTGCGGCATCGGGCGCGGCGAGGTCGCGCCATGCTCCGCTGGACGGCGTGATCGAATAGGGACTTCGCCCCAGCCGCCCGAACGGCATGATCGCCGCGATCCGCGCGTCGATCGCCAGCCCCTCGCGCGCCGCCTCGAGATCGAGCAGCGCGCCGGGCGACAGGCCCTGCTTGTCGAATCCCTCCACCTTTTTCAGCTTGGCGGTGGGGCTGTCGAGCTTCGCCAACCCGTCGAGCGTCGCACGCAGCGCGGCATCCCGATCACCCGCGGCATGGGCCAAGGGCAAGACCGCCACCGTCGTAGCCGCTGTCGCCCCGGCCAGGAAGCAGCGCCGCCCGATCATGCTCCTTTCCCTCGATCTTTGGCCATCACCGTCGCCGGGTCGCAGCAGGGAGCGCCACCACATTGTTGAGCCAGGTCACTTCGGGCGCACCGTCCGGTAGCGCGACCCGCACGCGCCAGCCCACCCCGGCACCGGCCGGCGAGGGCATCCGGACAGCGGCGGTCTTCGGCGTCAGGTCGGTCGGCGCGTCGAGCGTCGGCACCGCCACGCTGGCGGCAACCTTGCCCGTCGCGTCGATCAGTTCGGCGCGGCCGCCGCTGGCCGGAAGCGCGCCGAGGCTATGCACCGTCACCTCGACCGTACGGCCGGCAACCTTCACATCGTCTACCCCGATACCGAGATCCGCGCGGCGCTCGGTCGGCACACCCGGCGTCTCCAGCGTGAATTCCAGCACGGTCGTGGTGTGCGGCGCGAAGCTGACTTCGACCGATCCGCTGCGCTCGAGCGGGACCTCGCTGGCGACCGGCGTGCCGTCGGCGGTGTCGCCGTCCGACGCGCTGGTCCCGGCGGTCATCTTCCATTTGCCCGCGGTCACGTTCCAGGTCGACATGGTCGCCGGCTGCGCGGCATCGCTGGCGTTATAGGCGATCACCTTGAAATGGCCGGTGGTCGCGCCGGGCACCAGGATCGCGACCGTTTCCGCCGCGCCGGGATTGGCGAAACGCCAGCTGACCGTGTTGCCCGGATAGGTCTGGTTGCGCACCAACGCGATCCCGCCGAGCCGCTGCCGCTGCAGCAGATCGTTGGGCATGTCGACGCGGTCGGTCCACCAATGGCCTTCGGTGTACATGGACATGTGCTGCGACTTGAACGCGATCGCGTCGGCCGCCTGGTCTTCGAGTAATTTGCGGTTCCCGGTCGTGTCCCAGCCGGCGATGCGGCCGAAATCGCTCTTGGATCCGGCCAGCGCCTTGCCCCAATCGGCCCTGCCGAGCGCCGCGACGATATTCTCGTTGAGGTCGTTGAGCGAGCCCGCGCCGTTCTTGGCGGTCCGGCTGAGGATCGGCATCAGATATTTGTCGTCACCGGTGAAGCGATAGGCGGCCCAGATCGACTGATAGGGCGTCCCTACGCCGCCGCCGTCACCGGCGCGCTCCGCATCGGTGCGCCAGTTGATCTCGTTGGGATAGGTCCAATTGCCGTCGGGCCCCTTCTTGCCATGCGCCATCCAGCCGTCGACCACGCCCGTCACCAGGCCCGTGGCGATGGGATTGGCATTGTACACGCCCATCAGGATCGGCGCGTGCAGGACGGTGAAGCTGTATGGCTTCTGCCATTCCCACGGCCCTTCGCGATAGATTTTGCGCCCGCCATACCAGTTGCTGGCGAAGTGCATGTGGCCGGCGGGGTTCTTGAGGATGATGCCGGTCAGCGCCTTGGCCGTCGCCATCAACCGCTCGACCGCCTTCGGCTCGCCCCAATTGAGATAGAGCCGCTCGGCGTCCGAATTGAGCCCTTCCTCATAAGCATGGAGCTCGTCGGTGGTGATGTAGCCGAGACCATTGACCCGCATGCCGTTGGTGTAGACCGAGTCGGACAGTGCGCGGAGCGAGGCATTGATCTTGTCGGGATCGACTCCCATCAGCGCCAGGCCGGGCCATTGCCCGAGCAAGTCGACATCGTCCGAAATGCCGCCGCCGAAATCGCCATAGGGCACCTGGCGGTTATCGATCCACCAATCGACGAACTGACGGGTGAGCTTGAGATCCTCGAGCTGGCGGAATGCCCAGAGCGGCACGCCGGCCGGCGGCGTCGGCTGGGTGAAGGGCGGCATGCCCGTCGCGCCGTAGCTGATATCGGCCCAGTAACGCCGCCCTTCGAGATTGTCGGGATCGATGCGGAGCAGGTCGGTGATGTCGCCCTTCACGCGCCGGAACAACCCTTCGCGGCCCGAGGCGGTATGTTCTTCGACCAGGAAGCCCCAATTGTCCTTCACCTGGTTGAAGCGATCCAGGACATGCTCCTTCTTCGCTTCGTCGCGGTCCTTGAACACCAGCCGCACGTTCATCCCGTCGAGCGAGTCCGCGCCGAAATCGCGCGAGGCGCTGGCGACGGTGATGTAGAAGGGATCGTTGGTCAGGAGGCGATCGCGCAGGTCGAGCCACAAGGTCCGCGCCTGGCCCGGCTTCACCGATATCGTCACGTCGATCAAATCGCGGTCGGGCCAGATCGGGTCCTTGATCCGGATATTGAGCGGGATCACCCCGTCCTTGTTCGCCGCGACCTTGAGCGCCGGGAGGTCGAGCGCGATGCCGTCGAGCCCGTCATGGGCGTTGGCCCAGGTGTAGTTCCACGCGCGCGCCAGCGGCTTGCCGGGGAAGGCGTCACCGAAATCCGACGGGATCAGGATATGGACGATCGGCGCCTCGTTGCGCCCGCGCTCGGCATTGCCGACTTCGGTAGCACTGCCCGCGCCGGGCGCGGCGTGTCCCGCGCTGGCCGGCAGCGCCACGACGGTGGCGCGCTCGTCGGCGGGAAAGCGGCCGCTGATATATTTGGTCAGCGGCGCGACATTGGCGAAGGCCGGAGCGGTCTTCGAATCGACGACATAACTGAGCTTGAACGTGCCCTTGGGCTCGGCGCCTTGCTTGACGTCATAGGCCCAGATTTCCTGGATCGGCGTTTCCTGGGCGATATTGGTGAAGCGCAATTTGCCGCCGATCTTGTCGCCGAAGCTGGTGATCGTTTTCTCGGCGCCCTGCGGCCGCTTCGCCAGCGAGACATAGTTGCTGCCGTCTGCCGCGTAATCGAGCGCGCCATAAGCGGCGCCGCGAATCTCGACGCGGTTGACGGTCTCGTTGGCGGGGACGGTCAATTCGTAGCTTTTGCCGCCTTCGACATAGACGTTCCAGTCGGGCAGCTCGAAATAATCGTCACGCCCGGGCAGGCGCGAACGGTTGTACACGCCCGGCCAGGTCGTCTCGGCGATGCCGTCGACGCCTTTCCACATCCATTCCTTGAGATCCTTGGCGTCGGCGAACTCGACCTTGCGGATGCTGGTCTTGTCGGCGGTCAGCAGCGGCGGCGAGGCGCCGTCGAAGCCATAGCGATGGAGGAAGGCGGTGCGCTCGTCGCTCGCGACCGGCTTGTCGTCGGCCGGCGCGTTGTTGCTGGCGAGCGCGGCGACCGCGCCGGCATCGAGCATCCGGTCGTAGATTCGGATCTCGTCGACATCGCTGCCGCGCATGAAGTTGTAGCGGCTCTGCACCTGATGCGGCGAGATGATCCGCCCGGCCAGGCCGAACTGGTCGAGCCCGCTGTCGAGCACCGCTTTCTGGTCCTTGCGCGCGACTTCCTTGCCGTCGACGAACAGCCGCACGCCGACCGCCTCGTCCCAGGCAAAGGCGATATGATGCCAGTCGGTCGGGCTGGGCAAAGTATCCATGCGGAACGACACGCGTTCTCGGGCGAGGTTGTTGTCGGTGACGAAGGCGTCGAAACCGTGGCCGTTCCAGTCGATCCGGAGGAACGCCATGTCCCAGCTGGTGTGGTCGGCGAAGCCCACGCGGAACAGGACGAACGGCGCTTCGCCGACCGGGGTGCGCGAGCGCCAGAAGAAGGAGAGCGTGCCGCGCCGCGCATAGATATTGCCCGGTGCTTTCCACGCGACATAGCCGTCATCCTGCCACTCGATCGCGCCGCCCGATCTGCCGGTGGGAACGATCGCGACCTTCGACTGGAAATTGGGCACGGCCTCGCCGCTCGCCGTGTCGGCGGCCAGCGTCTTGTCTGCGGAAACATGGAACAGCAGCTTGGGCGGCGCTTCCTGCGCGTTCGCGCCCGACCCGATCATCGCCGCGGCACAAACCGCCGCCAGCAATGCCACCCGCTTGTTGCTCGCCATGCCGCTCTCTTTCGCATCTGGACGCTCGTTGGCGGCCGACTCTCCCAAGCCCTTGCGGGCATCCGATCGATAGAAACTTATGACACCGGTATCAATGATGTTTTCCCGGCCGTTGCGGTCCGATCACTCGAAGCATCGGCGTCTCAAAGAAGCAGAGATTTGTGCGATCGCAATCGATCGATACTTCATCAGGCCAGTCCCGTCTCGACCTGGAACGGGGTGCTGCCCGTATCATGTTGCGCTTGGCAAGTGCCTTACCTGCTTGCGCTTCAATCTGACACCGGTTACCATTTCGGTTTCGCCGACTGCTCCGAGCGGCAGCGTGGTCGGCCGATGACACTTTCCTCCCCTAAGGGCGCGGCTCTATCCGGAGCGGCGCCCGATTTTTTGCCTGAGCCACGGCGCGCTGGCGTGCCGGCGTGACTCGCCGTAAGTGGCCGGCATGACGACGACCAGTTTCGACGCCGCACGGGCCGGAATCATCGCGGTGGGCCGCCGCCTCGACGCGCGCGGCTGGGCGCCGGCGACGGCAGGCAATTATTCGGTCCGGCTCGACGACGGCTTCGCGGTGACCGCGTCGGGCTGGCACAAGGGACGGCTGAGCGACGAGGGCGTGTTGCGTCTCGATAGGGATGGCCATGTCGTCGGCACCGGCAGGCCGTCGGCCGAAACGCATCTCCATCTGTCGATCTATCGCCAGTTTCCGGCGGCGGGCGCCGTGCTCCATGGTCATTCGCCGCAAGCGGTCGGCCTGACCCGCGCCTTTCGCGACCTCAAGGCCTGGAACTTCGTCGGCCACGAAATGCTCAAGGTGTTTCCCGGCCAGACCACGCACGAAACCGAAATCGCGCTGCCGATCGTCGACAACAGTCAGGACATGACGGTGATCGAAGCCGCAATCGCCCCGGCCTTGGCACGGCCCGGCGCGGCGCCCGCTTATCTGATCCGTGACCATGGCCTTTATGCCTGGGGCAAGGACCTTGACGAAGCCGAGCGCGTGCTCGAAGCCGTCGAATGGCTGATCGCCGCCGAACTGGCGGAACGCAGTTTCAGGGAGAGCGCGTCATGACTCGCCTTCGCGTCTTTACCGCCGATGACGGCGATACTCCGGTGCTCGACACCAGCGACCCCAAATGGATCGGCGATGCGCTGAAGCGGATAGGCGTCCGCTATGAGCGCTGGCCGTTGCGCGACACCGCCGGCGCCGAGACCGACGCCGTGCTCACCGCTTACGCGCCCGAGATCGACAAACTGAAGGCCGAGCAAGGCTATCAGTCGGTCGACATCATCGGCGTGACGCCCGACCATCCCGATCGCGCCGCGATGCGCGAGAAATTCCTGTCCGAGCATCGCCATTCGGAGGACGAGGTTCGCTTCTTCGTCGCCGGCGAAGGGCTGTTCACGCTGCGCACCGACGACGACCGCATCCACGCCGTCTTGTGCACCGCCGGCGACCTGATCTCGGTTCCGGCCGGCATGCGCCACTGGTTCGACATGGGTCCCGAGCCGAGCTTCACCGTGATCCGTCTGTTCGAGAATCCCGATGGCTGGGTCGCGAAATTCACCGGTGACACGATCGCCGACCGCTTCCCGCGGCACAATGGCGGTGCCGGCGAGCCGAAGACCAACCGATCCTCCTGAGTCCGCAATGACCGATACGCTGCCCAAAGTGATCCTGCTCGATATCGAGGGGACGACTACCAGCATCGCCTATGTGGCGGACGTCCTGTTCCCTTATGCCCGCGCGCGCATTCCTGGCTGGGTGCCGATCCATTGCGAGGAACTCGCGCCGGTGATCGCCGCGATGCCGCCGGGTGATCCGGTCGCCACATTGCTCGCCTGGATGGATGTCGACGCCAAGGAAACCGCGCTCAAACATATCCAGGGGCGCATCTGGCGCGAAGGATATGAAGCCGGCGAGCTCAAGGCGCATGTCTATCCCGACACGCCCGTGGCGTTGAAACGCTGGAGCGAGGCGGGGATCAAGGTCTGCATCTATTCCTCGGGATCGATCGAGGCGCAGAAGCTGATCTTCGGGCATAGCGAGGCGGGCGACCTGACCGGCTATTTATCGGGCTATTTCGATACGAATACGGGCCCCAAGCGCGAAGCTGAATCCTATGCCAAGATTGCCGCCGCGCTGAACGTGGATCCTGCCGATATCCTATTCGTGTCCGACGTTGCCGCCGAGACCGATGCGGCGAAATCGGCCGGCCTGCGCGCGCTGCTGATCGACCGCGATACCGGCCAGGGCGATGTGGCCGGCTTTGCCGAGATATTGCCATGATCCTGGACGGCGAACGCACGCGGTCGATCATGCCGACCGCCGATGGCAAGGGCGCGCGCATCCTCGACCAGCGCCAGCTGCCCTGGGAAGTGCGCTGGGTCGAACTCAGGAGCGAGGACGACGCGGCGGTCGCGATCCGCGACATGTGGACGCGCGGCGCGCCGATGATCGGCGCGGTTGGCGGCTACGGCCTGGCGATGGCGATCGCCGCCGATCCCGGCGATGCCGCGCTTGATGCCGCATACGCACGCCTGCACGAGACGCGCCCGACCGCGATCAACCTCAAATGGGCGCTCGACCAGGTCGCCGCCGCGGTACGCGCGTTGCCGGTAGCCGATCGCGCCGCCGCCGCGTTCGCGCGCGCCCAGGCGATCGTCGATGAGGACGAGCAATTATGCCGCTCGATTGGCGAGCACGGTCTGGCGCTGCTGCGGGACCTCCATGCCAGGAACCCCGATCGTCCGCTCAATATCCTGACGCATTGCAACGCCGGCTGGCTGGCGACGGTCGATTACGGCACCGCGACCGCGCCGATCTATCTTGCGCACGATGCCGGATTGCCCCTGCATGTCTGGGTCGATGAGACGCGGCCGCGCAACCAGGGCGCATTGCTGACCGCGTTCGAGCTGCGCAACCATGGCGTCCCGCATACCTTGATCGCCGACAATGCTGGCGGCTTGCTGATGGCGCGCGGCCAGGTCGACGCGGTGATCGTCGGCACCGACCGTGTCACCGCCAATGGCGACGTGTGCAACAAGATCGGCACCTATCTGAAGGCGCTCGCCGCGCACGATACCGGCGTGCCTTTCTATGTCGCGCTTCCCTATACCACCTTCGACGCCGCGACCCCGAGCGGCGATGCGATCCCGATCGAGGAACGCTCGCCCGCCGAGCTGACCGAGATCACCGGCGCGACCGATCACGGGCTGGAAACGGTGCGCCTGACCCAGTCCGATGCCTATAACCCCGGCTTCGACGTCACGCCCGCGCGGCTGGTCACGGGTTACATCACCGAACGCGGGGTGCTGGACCGGCTGCAGACTCCCTTCTAAGGAGGCGCGCAAACCTCGAAGGGGCGAGCACCAATGAAGCTGATGACCGGCAATTCGAACCTGCCGCTGGCCAAGGCGATTGCCGGCTATCTCGAACTGCCACTGACCGATGCGCTCGTCCGGCGCTTCGCCGACGAGGAGATCTTCGTCGAGATCAACGAGAATGTCCGTGGCGAGGACGTCTTCGTGCTGCAGTCGACGTCGTTCCCGGCCAATGACAACCTCATGGAATTGCTGATCTGCATCGATGCGCTGAGACGTGCATCGGCCAAGCGGATCACTGCCGTGCTGCCCTATTTCGGCTATGCCCGCCAGGATCGAAAGCCCGGCCCGCGCACCCCGATCTCGGCCAAATTGGTCGCCAATCTGATTACCGTCGCGGGTGCCAACCGCGTGCTCTCGGTCGACCTCCATGCCGGGCAGATCCAGGGCTTTTTCGACATCCCGACCGACAATCTGTTTGCGGCGCCGGTGATGTCGACCGACATATTGGCGCGCCATTCGGGCAAGAATTTGATGGTCGTGTCGCCCGATGTCGGCGGCGTGGTGCGCGCCCGTGCGCTGGCCAAGCGACTCGACAACGCGCCGCTGGCGATCGTCGACAAGCGCCGCGAGCGCGCCGGCGAATCCGAAGTGATGAACATCATCGGTGACGTCGAAGGGCGCTTCTGCATCCTGATCGATGACATCGTCGATTCGGCCGGCACCCTCTGCAACGCCGCCGCCGCGCTGAAGGAAGCAGGTGCCGAGGGCGTCGTCGCCTATGTCACGCATGGCGTGCTGTCGGGCGGCGCGATCGCGCGGGTCGAGGGATCGGTGCTCGAGGAACTGGTCATCACCGATTCGATCGGCAACCACGACACGATCGCCGCCGCGAACAAGGTCCGCCATTTGACCATCGCGCCGCTGCTCGCCGAAGCGATCCGGCGGATTGCGGACGAGAGTTCGGTGTCGAGTTTGTTCGACTAGGCCAAGCGGCCCCCGGAATAGCAGCCGCTATTCCCGGGAGAGACGCTGGCCCGGCCGGCGGCGCCAAGGGCGCCGTCCGACGCGGCTTTGCCGCGGCGAGAGGCCGGCTATCGACGCGCTGGAGCACGAAAAAAGCGCTAATGCCCTAACGTCTTGACGATGTGATCGAGCACCGGCGGGTAGAGCGGCTGGCGGAAACTGCAGCCGATCTTCAGGCCCTGGCGCCAGGCGATCGTCGCTTCCAGTCCCTGCATGCCGGGTATCGCCAGCCAGACGATCTGTCCCGCATCGAGCGAATAATGCGCCTCGGCGCGGAATCCCGTGACCGACAGATCGAGCAGGCGGACATCATATTTGTTGGAATGCCGGTCGCGCAATCGCGCCCGCATGACGATCGGCACGCGCTGCTGGTGGCGATGATCGTCGTCACCGTCAGTCGCTCGATCGGATCCGAACGAATGCGTGTCCATGACGCACATTATGCTTAGCCGCGCTTAACATTTGGCAAAGACCCGGCCGATCCGGACCGATGGGCCGTCAGGCGAAGGCATCCCACAGCAATTTCGCGCCGACCAGCACCATCAGCAGGTAGATCGCGACATAAAAGCGCTCCGCCGAAACGCGCCGCACCAGCCAGACGCCGGCGACAGTCGAGGCGATCGCAACCGGCAGGAGCGCGGCGGCGGTCAGTAGATTGGCATGAGTGAACTGGCCGAGCGCGACATAGGCCGGCACCTTGATCCAATTGACGGCGGCAAAGAAGATCGCGGTCGTCCCCACCAATACGTCGCGCGGCAGGCGGCGCGGCACCACCCAGACCTGGAACGGCGGCTGGCCGGCATGCGCGATCTGGCTAGTGAAGCCCGAGGCGATTCCGAACAGCGTGCCGAGCCACTCGGGAAGTCCCCTGGCCATCTGCGGCGGGCCGTTGCGGTCCGCCCAGAGCCGGTAGATGCCGAACAGCAAAGAGATCGCGCCGACCGCGCCGAGCACCGCGCTTTCCGACAAGCGTGCGGCGAACAGATAGCCGAGCACGATCCCGAGGATTGCCCCCGGCATCATCCAGCCGAGCAATCGCCAGTCGACCGTGCGGCGGAACGCCCAGACCCCGACCACATCCTGGACGATCAGGATCGGCAACAGGATCGCCGCCGCCTGGACCGGCGAGATGACGAAGGCGAGCATCGGCAGCGACAGCGCGCCGAGTCCCGCGAACCCGCCCTTGGACAGGCCGAGCATCAGCACCGCCGGGATCGCCAGCGCATAGAAATGCCAGTCGAGGATCACCGCGCGTCGATATCGATATCTAGCGAGCGAGGTCGCCGGCCGGCGCGCGCACGCCGACATTGCCGCGGCGGTTGAGCTCGGCCTTGAGCGTCTCGGGCGGCGGCGCCCAGAGGAAACCGAAGCTGACCGTGCCGCGCTTGGTCTCGACCACATGGTGCAGCCGATGCGCCTGGACGATCCGCTTCATATAGGCCGATCGCGGCAGATAGCGGGTGGCGACGCGGCGATGGACGATGACGTCGTGAAAGCCGAAATAGATCGCGCCGTACGCCGCGATTCCCGCGCCGATCCAGCTACATCCCCACCACCAGCCGAGATCGACGCCGCCGAGCAGCAACAGGATCGACGGCACCGCGAAGATCACCGCGTAGAGATCGTTGAGCTCCCATCGGCCGGCCCGCGGGCGGTGATGGCTCGCATGGAGGAACCAGCCGGGGCCATGCATCACCCAGCGATGCATCACATAGGCGAACCCCTCCATCGCGATCACGGTAGCGAGGAACAACAGCATGCCGAGGAACCAGGTCATCGCGCGCGCTATAGAACTACTGATAGGTCAAGGCGAGCGGGGGTGGATTCATCGTTCGCGCTGTGCTTAAGGCCTCCCCATTCCCTTTCTTCGAAAAAGCCGAGAGAAGGCCCTTCATGAACATTCACGAATACCAGGCCAAGGAACTGCTCGCGAAATTCGGCGTGCCCGTGCCCGCCGGCTATGCCGCGATGACCGTCGACGAAGCGGTCGATGCCGCCAAGAAGCTGCCCGGGCCGCTTTATGTCGTGAAGGCCCAGATCCATGCCGGCGGCCGCGGCAAGGGCAAGTTCAAGGAACTCGGCCCCGACGCCAAGGGCGGCGTCCGCCTGGCCAAGACGCTCGATGACGTCCGCGCCGCCGCTGCCGACATGCTCGGCAACACGCTCGTCACGGTTCAGACCGGCGAGCATGGCAAGCAGGTCAACCGCCTCTACGTCACCGACGGCGTCGACATCGCCAAGGAATTCTACCTCGCGGCGTTGGTCGATCGCGTCACCGGCCGCGTCGCGTTCGTCGTCTCGACCGAAGGCGGCATGGACATCGAGACCGTCGCGCACGACACGCCCGAGAAGATCCACACGTTCGACGTCGACCCCGCGACCGGCTTCATGCCGCATCACGGCCGCGCCGTCGCTGCCGCGCTCGGCCTGACCGGCGATCTCGCCAAGCAGGCCGCTTCGGTCGCCGGCAAGCTCTACGACACGTTCCTCGGCACCGACGCCAGCCAGATCGAAATCAATCCGCTCGCCGTCACCGATGACGGCAAGCTGATGGTGCTCGACGCCAAGGTCGGCTTCGATTCGAACGCGCTGTTCCGCCACAAGGACTTGCTCGCACTGCGCGACGAGACCGAAGAGGATCCCGCCGAGCTCGAGGCGTCGAAATACGACCTGGCTTACATCAAGCTCGACGGCGATATCGGCTGCATGGTCAACGGCGCCGGCCTCGCCATGGCGACGATGGACATCATCAAATTGAACGGCATGTTCCCGGCCAATTTCCTCGACGTCGGCGGCGGCGCCAACAAGGAAAAGGTCACAGCGGCGTTCAAGATCATCCTCGCCGATCCGAACGTGAAGGGGATCCTGGTCAACATCTTCGGCGGCATCATGAAGTGCGACATCATCGCCGAGGGCATCGTCGCCGCGGCGAAGGAAGTGAATCTGAGCGTGCCGCTGGTCGTTCGCCTCGAAGGCACCAACGTCCAGCAGGGCAAGGACATCCTGGCCAATTCGGGCCTGGCGATCGTTCCGGCCAACGATCTCGGCGACGCGGCACAGAAGATCGTGGCTGAGGTAAAGAAGGCGGCTTGACGGCCTTTTCCCTCTCCCCTTGTGGGAGAGGGTTGCGCAGACTTGGGTCGCGCTCTTGCGCGGCCCTAGTCGGAGCTGGGAGAGGGGTAAGCGCTCGCACTTGCGAGCGCGCGATTGCCCAGGCAATCGCTCACCCTCATCCAACCTCCGCTAGGCGGCTGCGCCGCCAAGCTGCGGTATCCTTCTCCCATAAAGGGAGAAGGTGATAGAGTTTCTAACCTCCTCCTCTCCTCCCCGGGAAGGAGTTGGGACCACAGGAGTGGATGGAATGAAAGTCTTGGTGCCGGTCAAGCGCGTGCTTGACTATAACGTAAAGCCCCGCGTGAAAGCGGACGGGACGGGGGTCGATTTGGCCAACGTCAAGATGTCGATGAACCCGTTCGACGAGATCGCGGTCGAAGAAGCGATCCGCCTGAAGGACAAGGGCGTGACCGAGATCGTCGCCGTGTCGATCGGCGAGCAGAAATCGCAGGAAACCTTGCGCACCGCGCTGGCGATGGGTGCCGACCGCGCGATCCTGGTCGTCAGCGACGAGAAGATCGAGCCGCTTGGCGTGGCCAAGTTGCTCAAGGCGATCGTCGATGCCGAGAAGCCCGATCTGGTCATCCTGGGCAAGCAGGCGATCGACGACGACAACAACCAGACCGGCCAGATGCTGGCGGGCCTGCTCGGCGTCGGCCAGGCCACTTTTGCTTCCAAGGTCGAACTGACCAGCGACAGCGTCACCGTGACGCGCGAAGTCGATGGTGGGTCGGAGACCGAGAAGCTGTCGCTGCCGGCGATCATCACCACCGATCTGCGCCTCAACGAGCCGCGCTACGCCTCGCTGCCCAATATCATGAAGGCCAAGTCGAAGCCGCTCGATCAGAAGACGCCGGCCGATTACGGCGTCGACGTCGCGCCGCGGCTGACGACGCTCAAGGTTGTCGAACCGCCCAAGCGCACCGCCGGCGTCAAGGTCGCCGATGTCGATGAGCTGGTCGCCAAACTCAAGGCTCTGGGAGTCGCCAAATGAAGACGCTCGTCTGGGTCGAACATGACGGCAAGACCGTCAAGGACGCCACGCTCGCCGTGGTCACCGCCGCTGCCAAGCTCGGCGAGGTCGATCTGCTGGTCGCCGGGTCGGGTGTCGATGCCGTCGCCGCCGAGGCTGCCAAGATCGCCGGGGTCAGCAACGTGCTGACCGCCGACAATGCCGCGCTCGAACACCCGCTGGCCGAGACGGTCGCGCCTTTGGTCGTCAAATTGATGGCCGATCACGACGCGTTCCTCGCGCCCGCCACCTCGAACGGCAAGAACATCGCGCCGCGCGTCGCCGCGTTGCTCGACGTGATGCAGATCAGCGATATCTTGTCGGTCGAAAGCGCCGATACGTTCACGCGCCCGATCTATGCCGGCAACGCGATCGCCACGGTGCAGACCAGCGACAAGAAGCTGGTCATCACCGTGCGCGGCACCGCGTTCGAGAAGGCCGCGCCCGAGGGCGGTTCTGCGCAGGTCGTCGCGACCGATGGCGCCGGGCTGGAGCAGTCGGTGTCGACCTATGTCGGGTCGGAGATCGCCAAGCTCGAACGCCCCGAACTGACCAGCGCCAAGGTCATCGTCTCGGGCGGCCGCGCGCTCGCCTCGAGCGAGAACTTCCACGCGGTGATCGAGCCGCTCGCCGACAAGCTCGGCGCCGCGGTCGGTGCGTCGCGCGCCGCGGTCGATGCCGGCTATGTCCCCAACGACTATCAGGTCGGCCAGACCGGCAAGATCGTCGCTCCCGAAGTCTATGTCGCGATCGGCATTTCGGGCGCGATCCAGCATCTCGCCGGCATGAAGGACTCGAAGACGATCATCGCGATCAACAAGGACGAGGACGCCCCGATCTTCCAGGTCGCGGACATCGGCCTGGTCGGCGATCTGTTCAAGATCGTGCCGGAATTGACGGAGAAACTCTGACCGCGCGAGGCGCGTAGCCCAGGGCTACGCGCCGGTGCGAACGAGCAAGGCGAAGAGCGCGGGCACGGCCGGCGGCGCTCCAGCGCCGACCGACGACGCGGGACTTGCTCCCGCGTCGTTGCCCGTTTGAGGGAAGTGCGGGTGAGCGACGACCGACTGCGCGATCGCAGATCGGGTAGGCCCCAAAAGCAGTAAGCCCCGTCGCACATAGTGCGGCGGGGCTCCCTAAGACGATCCTACGCGTGAAGCGTCTGATCGTCGAAATGCTCTCTCTTTCGTTCAAGCTAGGTAATAACGCTCGGTGTCGCGCGGGGTTCCCGCTTGTGACGAAATTATTTCAGTCGGTGCCGAGTGGTTTGGGCGACGTGACCTCGTTCTGCGGCAGCGGCGGGATCGTCCTGAGGATCAGCCCCAGAATCAACGCGATGACGCCAAGCGCGCCGCAAAAGAACGCCACACCCAGCCATCCGGCGCGCGTCCAGGCGATCCCGCACAGCGATCCCAGCACGCTCGACCCGGCATAATAGAAGAACAGATAGAGCGCCGCTGCCTGCCCGCGTTGGGCGAGCGCGCGACGCCCGACCCAGGCGCTGGCAATCGAGTGCGCACCGAAGAAACCGACCGTCACGACACCGATCCCAGCTACGACCAAAGCGAGCGGCCGGGCCGCGGTCAGCGCCACGCCGGCGATCAGCAACACGACCGGTATCCAGAAGATGCGCCGGCGCCCCAGCCGCCCGGCGACGCCGCCGAACCAGGCCGAGCTCCACGAGCCGAGCAGATAGAGCAGGAAGATCGCGCCGACTGCGGCATGGCCCAGCGAATAAGGCGGTGCCATCAACCGGAACCCGGCATAATTGTAGATGCTGACGAACACGCCCATCAGCACGAACGCCTCGAGGAACAGCAACGGCATCGCACGATCGCGAAACAGGGCGACGAATCCGCGCACTACCTCGCCCGGCGGCGGTGCCGAACGGACGAAATGCCGCGATTCGGGTGCGAGCCGGCGGAACGCCTCCGCCATCGCGATGCCCGCTACCCCGACCAATGCCACCGCGCCGCGCCACCCCGCGATATCGGTCAACAGGCTCACACCTAGCCGCCCTGCCATCCCGCCAATCGCGCTGCCGCCGATATAGAGCCCCATCGCCGATCCGACCGAGGCGTGATCGACCTCCTCGCTGACATAGGCCATCGCCACCGCCGGCACCCCGGCCAACGCCACCCCGGTCAGGAAGCGCAAGGCGAGCAATGCCGGCCAGCCCGGCGCCGCGGCCGTCGCCAGGCTGAACCCGCCCGCCAGGAACATCGCCGCGACCATCATTGGCCGCCGTCCCCAGCGGTCGGACAATGCTCCCGCGACCAGGATGCCGATCGCCAGCGGCCCGGTGGCAAGCCCGATCGCCAGACTCGCGCTTTCCGCGCTCAAGTGGAAATCATGCGCGAACAACGGCAGCAGCGGTTGCGCCGAATAAAGCAGCGAAAAAGTCGAGAATCCGGCGAACAACATCGCAAGCGTCAACCGGCGGTAATCGGCGCTGCCCTTAATGAGCGGCATCAGAAGCCGCTCAACAGGCTCGCGACATTCTCGCCGAGCGCATCGACCGCATAGCCGCCTTCCATCACGATCACGGTCGGCAATCCCGCGGCGGCGATATCCTGGGCGAGCAGGGCATAATCGGGCGTCTCGATCCGGAAGGCGGAAATGGGATCGCCAAGATAGGTGTCGGCGCCGAAACTCACCACTAGCAGTTCGGCGCCGAAATCGGCGATTGCCTGCAAGGCGCGGGCCTGCGCGCCGCGAAAGGCATCGAGCGTCGTCCCCTGCGGCAATGGCAGATTGAGCGTGGCGCCTAGCCCTTCGCCCTCGCCGGCCTCATCTCCATGCCCCCAGTAAAAGGGGTAGTCGGTCGCCGGATCGGCATGGAGCGAGGCATAGAAGACGTCGTTGCGCGTCCAGAAGATGTCCTGGGTGCCGTTACCGTGATGATAGTCGATGTCGAGGATCGCGACCCGGCGCTTGCCGGCATCGCGCGCCGCCTGTGCCGCGATCGCCGCCGCGTTGAGATGGCAATAGCCGCCATAATAATCCGCCCCGGCATGATGGCCTGGCGGCCGGCACAAGGCGAAGGCGGCGCGATCGCCGTCGAGCACAGCGTGCGTCGCGGCGAGGGCCGATTGCGCGCTCCAATAAGCGCTGTCCCAGGTCTGCGGCGTGATCGGAGTCGAGGCGTCGAAACTGTACTGCCCGATCAGCGCGTCGATCCGGTCGAGCCGGAGCGGCCGGCGGCCAACCACCGGCCAGACATAGCCGACCACGTCGCCTGGCCGGCCGGTCTCCGCCCAACGCGCCGCCGCCGATTTGAGGAAGGCGACATAGTCGCCGTCATGCACCGCCAGGATCGGCGCCTCGCCGCGATCCTCAGGCGCTTCCGCTCCACCGACGGCGGCCAGGATCGCCTCTGCACGTGACGGCGTCTCGGCATAATCGGTGAAGCCGCCATTGTGCAGTTCGCGAGTCGGCGCGTGGAGCAATTGCCGGGGATCGAAGAAGTTGCGCATCATGCCTCGCGCGCCGGCCGCGCCACCCAGCGCAGCACCACGAATCCGGCCAGTCCCGACAGGATCGATCCGATCAGCACCCCGACCTTGACCCGGTCGATCAGGACCGGGTCGACGAAAGCGAGCCCGCCGATGAACAGGCTCATCGTGAAGCCGATCCCGGCGAGCAGCAGCACGCCATAGAGCTGCGTCCATGACGCCCGGCCCGGCCGCTCCGCCCAGCCCAGTTTCACCGCGAGCGCGACAGCGCCAAGCATGCCGGTCTGCTTACCGACGAACAGGCCCGCGGCGACGGCGATGACCAGCGGCTCGGCGAGGACATGCAGCCCCTGACCGCCGAGCGACACCCCGGCATTGGCGAAGCCGAACAGCGGCACCACCATGAACGCAATCCACGGGCTGAGCGCGTGTTCGAGCCGATGCAGCGGCGATTCGACATCGTCAGGCGCGCCCGGCGAGGTCCGGATCGGGATCGTCATCGCCGCCAGCACCCCGGCGATCGTCGCGTGCACGCCCGATCGCAGCACCAGCCACCACAGCAAGCCGGACAGGATGATATAAGGCAGCAGGCGCACCACCCCGCCGCGGTTCATCGCGATCATGATGCCCAGCACGACCGCCGCGCCGGCCAGCGAGACGAGGTCGAGCCCATGGCTATAGGCGACCGCGATGATCGCCACCGCGCCCATATCGTCGACGATCGCCACCGTGGTCAGGAACAGCTTGAGCGGCGCTGGCACGCGGGATCCGAGCAGTGCCATCACCCCGACCGCGAAGGCGATATCGGTCGCCGCCGGAATCGCCCAGCCGCGTACCAACGCCGGATCGCCCGCGACGACTGCGAGATAGACGATCGCCGGAGCGATCATCCCGGCCGCGGCGGCGATCACCGGCAAGGTGCGATCGGCAGGCCGCGACAATTCGCCATCGACCAGCTCGCGCTTGATCTCGAGCCCGACGAGGAAGAAGAACCCCGCCATCAGCGCGTCGTTGATCCACAGATGCACCGTCATCGGTCCGAGCTTGGGCGCAAGCACCGGGCCGGTTTCGATATGGAGCAGGTGGAAATAATCGGCGGCGACCGGCGAGTTGGCGGCGATCATCGCGAGCATGGCCGCGACGATCAGGACGATACCGCCGGCGGCTTCGTCCTTGAGGAAATCCCGGAGGATGGACCCGCGTTTCGCCACCATCACTTCACTCCGTCATGCCGGCCTTGTGCCGGCATCCACTGTGCAGCAAGCGCCGCACTCGGTTGGTTTGCGGCACGGTGGACCCCGGGACAAGCCCGGGGTGACGCAGGTTTTTGGTTAGCTTGGTAATCCTACCGCGCCAATGCCTCGGCGATCAGTTTCCGCGTATTGTCCACCCCATAGAGCGCGATGAAGCTGCCCATGCGCGGTCCCTGGCTCGATCCGAGCAATGTCTCGTACAGCGCTTTGAACCAGTCGCGCAGCTCGGCGAATCCGCCGGTCTTGCCGATCTCGTAGACGATGTTCTGGATATCCTCGGGCGGCGCGCCCGCCGGCAGCGCGGCGAGGTCCGCATCGAGCCGCTTGAGCGCCTCGATCTCGACACCCTCGGGCGCGCGGCGCTGGAGCGTCGGTGCGACGAAATCGCGGGCATAGGCCAGCGCATAACCGATCAGCTGGTCGAGCGCCGGATACTTTTCCGGCGACGCATCGGCCACATAATTGCCGAGATAGCCCCAGACCTGATCCTTGGTCGCGTCGCCGCCCATCACCCCGACCAGGTTGAGCAGCAGCCCGAACGTCACCGGCAAGGTCTCCGCCGGCGGCGGGCCGTTATGGATGTGATGGACCGGATTGCCCAACCTTTGCTCGACCGGCTGGCCCGCATAGTTCGCGCGGAACTGCCAATAATCGTCGACCGCGCGCGGGATCAGCCCGAGATGGAGCGACTTCGCCTTTTTCGGCTCGCGATAGATGTAGAAAGCCAGGCTTTCGTCGGGGCCATAAGTCAGCCATTCGTCGATCGACAGGCCGTTGCCCTTCGACTTGGAGATCTTCTCGCCCTTTTCGTCGAGGAACATCTCGTAATTGAAGCCTTCGGGCGGGCGCCCACCCAAAGCGCGCGTGATCTTGCCCGACTGGATCACCGAATCGATCAGGTCCTTGCCCGCCATTTCGTAATCGACGCCGAGCGCGACCCAGCGCATCGCCCAGTCGACCTTCCACTGCAGCTTAGCGCCGCCCGACAGGATCGACTGCTCGACCGTCTCGCCCTCATCGACGAAGCGGACGATCCCGGCCTCGGCATCGACCACTTCGACCGGCACCTGGAGGACGATTCCCGACTTATGGCTGATCGGCAGCACTGGCGAATAGGTCGCCTGCCGCTCGGCGCGCAGGGTCGGCAGCATGATGTCCATCACCGCCCGATAATTGCGCAGGACGTTGCGCAGGGCGTCGTCGAACTTGCCGCCCAGATAATAGTCGGTCGACGAAACGAACTCGTACTCGAAGCCGTAACGGTCGAGAAAGTCGCGCAGCATCGCGTTGTTGTGCGCGGCGAAGCTGTCATGCGTGCCGAACGGATCGGGGATCTTGGTCAGTGGCTTGCCGAGATATTGCGCCAGCATCTCCTTGTTGGGAACATTGTCCGGCACCTTGCGCAGGCCGTCCATGTCATCCGAAAAGGCGATCAGCCGCGTCGGGATGTCCGACAGGGTCTCGAACGCGCGGCGCACCATCGTCGTGCGCAGCACTTCGTTGAACGTGCCGATATGCGGCAGGCCCGACGGTCCGTAGCCAGTCTCGAACAGGACATGCCCCTTGGCCGGTGCGCCATCGGGGTAGCGCTTGAGCAATTTGCGCGCTTCCTCATACGGCCAAGCCTTGGAGTCGATCGCCGCTGTGCGCAGGGCGTTTGCTGTCTGTTCGATTTCCGCTGTCATGATGCCTGCCGAGTGCGCGAAGCAGGTCGGTTTTGCAACCTCGCGGGCGCTTTGGTCGCTGCGATCGGCTGATGGTATCCGACAATCTTGCCACGGAGTGGGCCGAACGCGCTCCGTTTACGCGGGTTTAAGCGGATGCCGCTATTCCGCTTTCGAAAAATTGGAGGGCGAGAGAATGGAGGCTCAGGGGTTCGGCCGCAAAGGCTTCCCAGCGGGCAGCGCCGCCGCCGCGCCCGCGCCAATGTCGCGCCCGGTCGCGCCGGCGGTAGCGCGCCGCGATCCCTATGCCGAACCGCGCACGGGCTTCGTTGCACAAGAGCGGCCGAACGGCGCAGAGGATGTCCGTACCCTGGCATGGGATACGCCGACGTCGGGACGAAGCTGGACCAAGTCGCGGCTGATCGCCTACCTTTTGTGGTTCTTCGTTGGCGGCCTCGCTGCCCACCGCATCTATTGCGGACGCTACATTTCGGCGGTGCTGCAGTCGGTGATCGGGGTGGTCGGTTTCTGTGTGATGTACCTCTCGCCGTACAGCTTCAGCACTTGGGGATCTCTACTCCTGATCCAAGGCGTTTGGCTCCTGTTCGACATCGTCCTCATTCCCGGCATGTGCCGGAACCCGCCCGCCGCTTATTGAGCCGCGGCCCGCCCGCCGCAATCACTGTTGCCAATCTGTTCTGCATCGCGCACCGTCGCGCGATGCCGATCCCGCCTTATCCTGCCCTCCACGCCAGTCATGCCGGGGTGTGGATCGCCGATGGCGACGGCTGCCGCGCGGTCGGACGGGGCGAAGCGATCCGGTTGGCGGCGGATACGCCGATGATCGTGCTCAACGCGCCGCTGATCGGACAGCGGCTGGGCTATGCCGATCTGTCGGGGCTCGATCTGCTCGAACTCTACGCCTTCCTCAAACCTGCCACCTTCCTCGCTCCCACGCCGCGCGGTTTCGCTCGCGCGCTCGGCCTGACAGAGCCCGAGAGCGAGGATCGCATCGCCCCGTTCCTGCGCGACGCCGCCGCAGCGTTGCTTGCGCTCGCCGAGGGCGATTGGCCCGAGCGCGAAGGCGCCTGGACCGCCGCGCAGAGCCTGGCGCGATTGCGCTGGCCGTGGTCGCCGCTCGTAGCCGAACGCATCGCCAAACCGCGCGAGCACGAGCGCTGGCTGTTCACCAAATTGCCCGAATGGGACGAGACCGCGCCGCGGCCGGCGCCGCGGCCGGTGACGTTGCGCGACGCCGATATCGCCGCGCGGCTCGATTATCTGACCGGCGCCGGCGCCGAGCAGCGTCCCGGCCAGCGCGCCTTCGCCGAGGCCTGCGCCGCCGCCTTCGCCCCGCGCATCTTGCGCGACAATCCCAACATGGTGCTGGCCGAGGCGGGCACCGGGATCGGCAAGACATTGGGCTATCTCGCCCCCGCCTCGCTCTGGTCGGAGGCAGCGGGCGGGCCGGTGTGGATCTCGACCTTCACCAAGGCGCTGCAACGCCAGCTCAACCACGAGACGTCGCGGCTGATCCCCGACCCGGTCGAGCGCCGCCGCCGCGTGGTGACGCGCAAGGGTCGCGAGAATTACCTCTGCCTGCTCAACCTGGAGGATGCGCTGCAAGGCGGGTTCGCCGGCCGCGCATCGGTCCTCGCCCACCTCGTCGCGCGCTGGGCGGCCTATACCGCCGATGGCGATATGATCGGCGGCGACCTGCCCGGCTGGCTGCCGACCTTGTTCCGCCGCAACGGATCGACCGCGCTGACCGACCGGCGCGGCGAGTGCGTCTATGCCGGCTGCCCGCATTACCGCAAATGCTTCATCGAGCGCGCGGCGCGGGCCAGCGCCGAAGCCGACATCGTCATCGCCAACCATGCGCTGGTGATGGTCAATGCGGCACGCGGCCGCGAGGCCAATAGCCGCCCGACTCGCTACGTGTTCGACGAAGGCCATCATCTGTTCGACGCCGCCGATTCGATGTTCGGGGTCGCTTTGTCGGGCCAGGAATCGATCGAGCTCAGGCGTTGGATCGTCGGCCCCGAATCGACCTCGCGCGGCCGCCGCCGGGGGCTTGCCGCGCGGCTGAGCGATGTCGCCAGCTATGACGAACCCGGCGGGCGCGCGATCCACGACGCGGTCGAGGCCGCGCGCGCTCTCGCCAGCGACGGCTGGTTGCAGCGCGTCGCGGAAGGCGAGCCATTCGGCGTGGTCGAACGCCTGCTCGCCGCGGTACGCGGACTGACCTATGCGCGGGCAGCGCAGGATGGCGATGCCGGCTATGGTCTCGAAACCGAACTCGCCGAACCCGACTGCGCGTTGATCGAGGCCGCCGCCGAGGCCGCGCAAGGGCTCGAAGCGTTGCTCCGCCCGCTCATGGCGCTGGGCCAGCGGCTCGAAGCGGTGCTGGCCGAAGCGCCCGACTGGATGGACGGGCAGGCGCGTGCGCGGGTCGAGGGCGCGATCGCCTCGCTCGGCTGGCGGACCGACACGGTGGGCGCCTGGATCGGCCTGCTCGCGCGGATCGGCGGCCCGGCCGATCCCGATTTCGTCGACTGGCTGGCGGTCGAGCGGATCGAGGGGCGCGAGATCGATATCGGCCTGCATCGCCGCTGGCTCGACCCGACACGCCCGCTCGCGCAAACCGTGCTCAAGCCGGCGCATGGTGTGCTGGTGACGTCGGCGACGCTCAAGGCGGGCGATCCCGACTGGGTGACCGCCGAGGCACGCGCCGGCGTCCCGCATCTCGATCGCGGCGCCGGATTGTTCGAGGCGCAGAGCCCGTTCGATTACCCCAATCAGGCCGAAGTGTTGATCGTCACCGACGTCAAGCGCGGCGATCTGGCCGCACTTGCCAATGCTTATGCCCGGCTGATCGAGGCGGCGGGCGGCGGCACGCTCGGCCTGTTCACCGCGATCCGCCGGCTGCGCGGCGTCCATGCCCGGATCGCCGACCGCCTCGCGCGCGATGGTCTGCCGCTCTACGCCCAGCATGTCGATCCGATCGATCCCGGCACCCTGGTCGACATGTTCCGCGACGATCGCCGTGCCTCGCTGATCGGCACCGATGCCTTGCGCGACGGCGTCGACGTCCCCGGCGAATCGTTGCGCCAGGTGATCCTGGAGGGCGTGCCCTGGGCCAAGCCGACCGTGCTCCACGCCGCGCGGCGGCTGGCGGGCGGCGGCTCCGCTTATGACGACCGCATCGTCCGCGCCAAGCTCGCCCAGGCATTCGGCCGGCTGATCCGCCGCGCCGACGACCGTGGCGCCTTCATCTTGCTGTCGGCGGCGATGCCAAGCCGATTGCTTTCGGCGTTCCCCGCCGGGGTGCCGATCGCGCGGGTGCCGCTCGATGAGGCGGTCGCGCGCGTGAGATCGCGTCTTTCTTCTGTCGCACAGGTCGGGCAAGGGAACGAAACTGTTCGTTGAACCAGAAGGCGCCATGAAGACGCTCATCCTGCTCCGGCACGCCAAATCGAGTTGGGACGATCACGGCGTGCGCGATTTCGACCGCGGCCTCAATCCCAAGGGCGAACGTGCCGCGCGCACGGTCGGCAGCCATATGCGCGCGATCGGCCTGAGCTGGGACTATGCCATCGCCTCTCCCGCCACGCGCGTGATCGAGACGCTCGAACAGGCGTCGCAAGGCTATGGCCGCCGCATCGACCCCGATTGGGACCGCCGCGCCTATCTCGCCTCTGCCGCGACCTTGCTCGAACTGGTCCACGACGCGCCGGTGATCGCCGACAGCCTGCTCCTGTCGGGGCACAATCCAGGGCTCGAGGATCTGATCCTCCTGCTGGTTCCCGATGGCGACACTCGGCGCGACCAGGTCGAGGTCAAATTCCCGACCGCCAGCCTGGCGGTGATGACGTGCGAGGCCGACAGCTGGGCCGACGTCGCGGCGGGCGGCTGCACGCTCACGACTTTCGTTCGCCCGCGCGATCTCGACCCGGGGCTAGGGCCGGATGCCGATTGACGGCCACCCCCCGATGTTGACGCGCACCTTTGTGGTGGACGGTGTCGAGGTCGGATGCAGCTTCTTCCAACCGGAACTGGACCGGGGAGACTATTGCTGCACCTACGAGATTGCCTGGCCGGAAGGGCCTCGCCGGCGCACCATCTATGGCGTTGATCCCATCCAGGCAGCGCTACTCGCTATGCAAACGGCACATGTCGATCTTTTGGTAGCTCGCAAAGACGATGGACGCGATGTGCGTTGGCTGGATGGACGCCGGCTCGGCCTTCCTATTCAGGATTCGCTCAAGGACCTCGACGTCGACTAACCGTGCCGCTTCATCACTTCTTCGCGAGCTTTTCCTTCAGCCCGGCGAGCGCGCCAAACGGCCCGGCCTGCTCCTCGCTCAACACACCCGCTTCCTTCAGCACCACTTCGGCATTCGGCCCGCGGGGAAAGGGATCGAGCGCCAGTGCCATCGTCTCGGCGGCGACTTCACCCAAATCGATCGTCCCGCCGTCATAGGGAATCACGTCGATATCGCTGTCGCCCAGTTCGACTTCGTCCTGGCCGGAATCCTCTTCGGCGACGAATCGCAGGGCAACCGGCTCGTCGACCGTCGCGGGCAGCGGGTCGCCGGTGATGCTGCACGCCTGGGTCACCGCTGCCGCGACGCGTCCCTCGGCGACGATCCCGGCGGTGTCGCGGCGAATAGTGAACTTGCCCGTCAGCTTCTCGATGCCGATCAGGTCGAATCTTTTGGCCAGCGCGGCGCGTTCCTGCACGTCCGCCTCGATCTCGATCGTGCGCGCGTCGTCGCCGATCGTGTCGACGCGCTGCGGCCGCGCGAATTCGACAGTCACGGGAGCTGACCCGCGACCAAGGCATCGAGCGCCACGCCGTCCAGGCCCTGGCGCAACGCCAGCAATTCGCGCTCGACATGCGCCAGCGCGGCCGGATCGGGCGCCTCGCCGCGATAGAGGTTGCGGACCAGCGCCGGCTTGAGGTCGCCTGCCGCCAGCCCGTCGCGATAGGCGCCCAGCCGGCCGCCGAGCATCCCCATCATCCGCCCGACATGCTTGCCGACCAGCAAGTCGCCGATCCCGATCTCGCGCAATTGCGGATCCATGTCGTCGACGAACGCTTCGGACAGGTGCGCCGCCGCGGCGACTCCGGCGGGATCGGCCTCCAGCCGCAGCATGACCATCGCCAGCACCGCCGCGATCATGTCGAACCGTCCGTCGACCGTATCGGCGACCGCGCCGTCGAGATACCAATGCGGCTGGCGCGCGCGCGCCACCAATGCCGCGTACAGCGCCGCGGTTTCGTCACGTTTCGCCCTGAACCTGTCGAAAAAACCCATCAATCTCGCCTTTGGGAGTCCTGTGCGGGGCCATTGCGGCGTCGGCCTTGTGCCGTCCGCCCACCCCGCATATTGAGGCGAACGGCGCGCGATGCAAATGCGCCGGGTGATTGGCGTCGGCGCACGGAGAGTATCGAATGGTGAAGGCAGTCCGGATGGTTGGTCGGTTTGGCGGCCTGACCGCGGCAATCGCGGTTGTGGCGCTCGCCGGCGGCTGCACCTCGCTGCGCTCGCACCAAGGCTATATCATCGATGCCGACCTGGTGAATTCGGTCCAGCCGGGTGTCGACAACCGCGCCTCGGTGATGCAGACGCTGGGCAAGCCGAGCTTCGCCAGCCAGTTCAATTCGGGCGAATGGTATTATGTCGCGCGCGACAGCCGCAACCTCGCTTATATGAACCCCAAGGCGCGGAGCCAGCTGACGCTGAAGATCGCGTTCGACCAGAAGGGCGTCGTGTCGAACATCACCCGCACTGGCCTGGATCAGGTCGCGTCGGTCCGGCCGTACGGCAAGACCACGCCGACCTTGGGTCGCAAGCGCAGCTTCTTCGAGGAATTGTTCGGCAATATCGGCTCGGTCGGCGCGGCCGGTGCCGGCACCGGCGGCGGCGACGACAGCCAGCCGTAGGGTCTTCGGGCGACGCTCTAATTCGTCATGCCGGCCTTGTGCCGGCATCCACGGAGCCGAGAACCCTCAGCTTGCGGATCAGTGGACCCCGGGACAAGCCCGGGGTGACGTCAGTTCCTGGCACCATCGTCTGGCCTTGCAAACCCTTGCTGTAACCTGACCGAGACGTTCGCGACGCGTTCAGCGTCGCGGTCCTAATCCTCCCCGACATGGCGGCGCTGGAGACGTGCCGTCCGAAAAAGAAGGAGACGATCATGCGTAAATTGATCCTCACCGCGCTGATCGCGGCGACCGTGATGCCGGTCGCGGCGCAAGCGCAGTCCTGGCGCGACGTCCGTCGCGACCAGCGCGAGATTCGCGAGGACCGCCGCGATCTGCAACGCGACCGCCGCGACTTGGGCGAGGACCGTCGCGATTGGCACGCGGACCGTGACCGGCGCTGGGGCGACAATGACTGGCGCGACTGGCGCGGCCGTAACCGCGGCATCTATGCGCGCGGCACCTGGCGGGCGCCGTTCCGCTATTATGCCTTCCGCCCGGGCGTGCGCATCGCGCCGACCTATTGGGGTTCGGCTTATTGGATCAACGATCCCTGGCGCTATCGCCTGCCGCCCGCCGGCTGGGGCCAGCGCTGGGTGCGCCATTATGACGACGTCCTGCTGATCGATACGCGTCGCGGAATCGTGCTGCGCGTGATCCACAACTTCTACTGGTAAGCTCCCAGTGGAAGGCGGGGCGTCCGGGCGTTTTCAATGCCCGCCCGGACGCCCCGTTTTTTTCCTTCGCGATCCCCAGCCCGGCTCAGGCCGGCTTGATCGGGAACGCCTTGCCCGTCGCCGCCGCATAGAGCGCGAAGGCCAGCGGCGGATGAATATCGCGCTCGTAATTCTGCGCGCTCGCGACCGTTAGGCGAGCCTCGGGGCTGACAATCAGCATCGTGCGCGTCTCTGGCTGGCCGCCGTCGTGGAACAGCACGCAATCCTTGCCTTGGCCGAGCACGCTCCAACCCATTGCATAGCCGTCGGTACGCGGGAATCCCGCGATCCTGCCGTCGCGGGTCCGCATTGGCGTGCGCATCAGTGCCATGCTGGCGGGGCTGATCAACCGCCCTTCGCTCAGCGCTGTCCCGAAGCGCAGCAGATCGGGCACCGTACCGCGCGAGGCACCAGCCGCGAACCGGCTGCTGACGTCGACGAACTCGGAATTGCGCACCTGACCGTCGACAAAGCGGTAACCGCGCACCCGGTTGGGGATGATGACTGCCGGGTCCTCCATCCGTGTCGAGGTCATGCCTGCCGGCCCCCAGACATGCTCGCGCATATAATCGCCATAGGCCTTGCCCGACACCGTTTCGATCGCCGCGCCGAGCAGATTGTAGCCGTAGCTGGTATATTTGAACCTGGTGCCCGGCTCCGCGATCAGCGCACGATCGGCGAATAGCGCGATCGCCTCGCGCGTATTCTTGTGCTCGGTGAGATGCTCGTCGGCCTCGCTCGCATAATCGGGGATGCCGCCGATATGGCCGAGCAGCTGGCGCGGCGTGATGCGATGGCCCTTGTCCGGGAAATAGGGAACGTACTCGCGAATATCGGCGTCGAGGTCGATCTTGCCGCGCTCGACCAGTTGCAGCACGGCAACCGCGGTCATCGGCTTTTGCACCGAGGCATAGCGATAGGCGGATATCGCCGTCGCGGGCACCTTGTTCTCGAGATCGGCAAAGCCGTAACCGCGCACCCATTGCATGGCGCCTCGCGCGAAACCCGCCGTCATACCGGGGATCGCTTCCGCGCTCATCGTCGCGCGCACACGGCGCTCGAAGTCGGCAAGTCCCGAATTGGCGCCGGCGCCACGCGACGCCGTTGCGGCGGCGGGCATGCTATCAAGCGCCAATAACGGGATCGCGGCCGCGGCCGCCAAAATATCGCGGCGATCCATATAGCGCGCCGTCTCCGATGTCATCGCGATCCCCTCGCCAGATTACCTAAATCGCCCTGTAATCACTGGAGATGTGAGGCGGTATCGGAAATTATCGGTCCGCATAGGCGGCGGATTCGTCGAGTCCGTCACCGCATCGTAAACATCACCTGGTCGACCACTTTCCCCGATAGATCGAGCAACGCCAGCCGGTGCCGCCCGGGGCCCGGCAGGATCAGCGGCGCGGTGCTGGCGTCGCCCAGATCCTGCTTGTCGAGCACCAGCCGGTGGGTGACCGCGTCGCCCGATACCGCGACCGCGAGGCGCTGGCGGTCGATCGGGATGTCGGGATCGATCGCATAGACGCTGCCCGAGACGGGGTTGGTGATGCGCGGCCGGCGCGAGGTGTCGGGCGCCGCCGTGACCACGTTCATGCCGGTGCCGGCGAGGAAATATTCGCGCCGTGGCTGTTCGATATTGTCGGCGAAGCGGATCGCGCGCGCTTCCACCCCGCTCGGCATCGGCGGCGCCTTGCTGGCGCGGTCGGCGTGGAGCGCGAGCATCACGTCGCGCCATACCGGCGCGGCACCGCTGGTGCCCGAGACGGCGCGCATCGGGTCGCCTTCCATATTCCCGACCCACACCGCGACAGTGTAGCGATCCGAAAAACCGACGCACCAATTGTCGCGCATCGCCTTAGACGTGCCAGTCTTCACCGCCGCCCAGAACGGTAGCCGCAGCGACGAATCGAGCCCGAAGGTGACCGCGCGCGCATTGGGATCGGCCATCATGTCGGCGACGATCCACGCGGCTTGCGGCGTGGTGATCGGCTTGGACACCGGGACCGGGTCGGTCGCCGTCATCCGCACCGGCGCCAAGCGACCGGCATTGGCCAGGCTGCGATAGGCATTGGCCTGTTCGAGCAGGGTCACCTCGGCCGAGCCGAGCGCGAGCGAAAAGCCGTAATAATCGCCGTCCTCGACCAGCCCCTGATAGCCGGTGTCCCACAGTCGATCGCGGAACGAATCGACGCCGATCAACAGCAAGGTCCGCACTGCCGGCACGTTGAGCGACCCCGCCAGCGCCGAGCGCGCCGACACCGGCCCCTTGAACCCCTTGTCGTAATTCTGCGGCACGTAGAGCCCCGAGGCGGTGTCGAGCTGGACCGGCGAATCGTCGAGGATCGAGGCGGGGGTGAGATATCCCTTCTCGATCGCCTCGGCATAGAGGAACGGCTTGAGCGTCGACCCCGCCTGGCGGTAGGCCCCCGCGGCGTCGACCGAGGGCGCGGTCGAATTGCCGCCGATCCCGCCGACATAAGCGAGCACGTCACCGGTCGCATTGTCGAGCACCACTACCGCGCCGTCGCGCGCGCGGCTGCCGCCCAATCCTTCGAGCTGGCGTTTGAGCGCGCCGATCGCGAGTCGCTGGATGTCGGCGTCGAGCGTCGAGGTGACGCGCAATCCCGCCTTGGTCAGCAACTTGTTGGCGAGGTGCGGCGCGAGACCCGGATCGAGCATCAGGCTGCGCGCGGGGCCGAGCATCGAATAGGCCTCGCCCTCGAACCGCGAGCAATCCTTCTCGTGGCTGAGCAGGCAGGCGCGGCGTGCCACCGTGCCCGCACCGGCTTGCGGATCGGGCAGCAAGGCCGCGAGCATCAGCGCGTCGTCGCGGCTGAGCGCGTCGGGGGTCTTGCCGAACAGACCGAGCGCGGCGGCGCCGATCCCCTGCGCCTCGCCCCTGAAGCCGGCGAGGTTGAGATAGGCTTCGAGGATCTCGTCCTTGCCCCAGACGCTCTCGACCGCCATTCCGGCGCGCATCTGGCGGATCTTGTCGAGCCACGACCGCGCACCCGGCCGCGCCAGATCGGGCGACAGGAATCCGGCGAGTTGCATGCTGAGCGTCGAGGCGCCGCGCGATTTGCGCCCCTCGATCCGGTCGCGCAGCGCCCCCAGGCTCGCCAGCCAGTCGACGCCACCGTGATCGTAGAAACGATGATCCTCCGCCGCGACCAGGGTCGTCCTGGTGGTGTCGGCGACCTTGTCGAGCGGCACCCAGGCCAGCCGGCGCCGGGCGTAATCGACCCGCGACGAATCGATCAGCACGCCGTGGCGGTCGTAGAGCCAGGCCTCGGACGACTTCCAGCCGGCGCGGACGTCGCGATAGGTCGGGATCGGCGGGGGCAGGGTCAGATAGTCGATCACCCCGCCGGCGACGATGAGCAGGCCGAGGGTGGCGACGATCCAATGCGCTCGGGTGCGTGGGCGGTGGTCGATTAGCCAACGCCCGGCGGTCGCGATGCCCTCGTCGACCCGGCGCTCAACAGTTCTAGCCCATGCCCATACCGACCGCGCGCGGTCGTGCCACCCGCTCATCGAACGTCGCTCAGGGCGGGGGCGGATCGATATTCAACTGCCCAATTCGTCATGCCGGGCTTGTCCCGGCATCCACTGCGCAACAAAGCGCAATCCTTGAGCTTCTTGTCCCGCGCTTGCGGCCCGGTGGATGCCGGGACGAGCCCGGCATGACGGTTAGGAATAGGCGTCGCCGAGTAGGCGCGCGCACCCACCCAGTGTTCGGGTGAACCATGCCCCCGGCATGGTTCAGAAATGCGCGGGGCGCATTTCGGCCCGAACACTCCCTCCCTTTCAGGGAGGGGAGTTTTGGGCCGATACCCTCAAACCCCATCACTTCTGCGCGATGGTCATCGACGCATTGGGCAGCTGAGCATTGATCGACGGCGAATACATCGCCTCGACCCGCGTCGAGGGCATGCTGAACGTGCCGGCCCCATTGAGCCGCATCAGATAGACGATGGCGAAATTGCCGCGCGGGACCCAGTCGAAATAGCCGCGCCACGAATCGCGCCGCCGCTCGACATAAGCCGGCGAGACCCCGGCCTGGACGTCCCACACCTTGCCGTCCTTGTCGGTCACGTTGAACCGCGAGCCGCCGCCCGCCTGCTCCTGTCCGGCCAGCATCTGCGACTGGCCGCCGAGATCGCTGACCAGGGTCGCGCCGGCCGGGATCGGGTCGTTGACCACGACCCAATTGCGCTCGGCGGTCGCCTCGACCAGCACAGTCACCTTGAGCACGTCGCCGCGGCTATATTGGCCCTTCACGCGCTGGCTGACCGGCTCGACCTTCTTCGACACGCGATAGCCGGCGAACAAAGGCTGAGTCAGCGGCACCGCGGCCGAGACCTGGACCGTCGCCCAGGGTCCGGAGCCTGCCGATTGCCGCAACACCAGCGGCGTCTGGACCGATGGCAGCGCGAAGCTCGCCTTGCGCGCATCGGCGGCGAGCGGCCAGGATTTCAGGACCGATTGCTGTCCGAACGACAGATTGGTCGTCCCGGTGATCGCACTCGCCGGATAGAGGCCGCCGAACTTCTTCGCCGCGATCGTGCCCCAGGCATTGGCGGTGGTGGTGTCCCAACGCCCGCGCTGCTGGCGCAGCGACACGCCGACCATCATCTTGGGCGCGTCGTCGTTCCAGCCCGGCCGGCCGAGCGTCGCGATGACGGCCTTGATCGCGCCTTCGTCGCCCGACGACATCAGCCACCAGGGCGCGTTCGACTGATCCGAGAGATCGAGCCGCGTGCCTTCATAGACCAGGCGCGTGCGCAGCACGTTCTCAGCCGTGCCGCGCAAGGCATTGGCATTGGCCAGCCCCGACACCTTGTCGAGCGCCATCATATAGTCGGACAGCATCGAGGTCGGCATTTCCTGCGGGGTGATGCCGATCTGGCCGAGCATCGCCGGGGTCGCCGCGCCGGCACGCGCCAGCGCGTTGAACGCGTTGAGGCGTTGCAGGCGGACATCGCCATAATCCTCGTGCCGCAAGCGCCCGTCGAGCACGGCCTTCAGCCCCTCGACCATCCGGGTCTTGGCGGCATCGGGGATCGGCAGCCCGGCATCGCTGGTCAGTTCGAGCACATAGGACGTCAGCGCTTCCGACCCCTTGAGCGAAGCCTGCGGCCAGTACCGCAACAGCCCGTCATCCGCCTGATAAGTCGGGATTTCGCCCGCAAGCTGAAGCCAGCCGGCAGAATCGCCCAGGGCGACGATCCGGCTCAGCCGCTGCTCGAAACAATCATAGGGATAGGCCGCCATGAAGCGGCGCACGCCTTCGAGCGGCGGCGCCAGGCTGTCGTCGAGCTTGATGTCGACCACGCCGTAGCCGGGAAGCGCGCCCTTGGGCGGGGTGATCGCGATCGAGGTATTGGGCCCGACTCGCGCCAGCGTCGCCGCCCACACTTCGGTCGGGACCGCGGGGACGACGTCCTGGACCGTGGTCATCTTGTCGACCGCCTTGCCGTCCGACGATTTGGCGCTGACCGTCCATTTGAGCTGGCCGCCTTGTGCCGGCGCGGTCAGGTTCCACGCGATCGGCGCGGCGCCGCCGGCCGGGATCGTCACCGTGATCGGATTGCCCTTGGCGATCTGCGGCTCGAGCGCGACGTTCGCGGTCACCGTCATCGGCTTGTCGGAACCGTTCCTCAGCGTGAAGCCCGCGGCATAGCTGTCGCCGGTGCGGACCAGGCTGGGCAGGCCGGCATAGACCGACAAATCCTGCGCGGTGCGGATGTCAGCACTGCCGGTGCCGAACAATTGCGCGCCGTCGGTGGCGATCGCCACCAGCCTGAAGCTCGTCAGCGCGTCGTTGAGCGGGACCGGCACCTGGGCATGACCATTGCCGTCGAGCGTCACGCGGCCCTTCCACAGCAATACCGGCTGGAAATTCTCGCGGTTCAATCCCGACAGATCGCCGCCACCGCCACCGCCGGCCTCGACCGCTTTCTTGCCGTAATGCCGCTTGCCGACCACCTGGGTCTGCGCGGTCGCGGTCAGCACCGACAAGGGCCGGTCGCCCATCATCGCGTCGAGCACGTTCCAGCTGTCATTGGGCGCAAGCTGCAACAGCGCCTGGTCAACCGCGGCGAACGCCACTTCGGCGGTCTTCGCCGGCTTGCCGTCGGGATCCCTGACCGAGACGTCGACCGTCGCGGTGTCGCGCGCGGCATAGCGTTCCTTGTTGGCCTTGACCGTCACGCCCAATTGATGCGCTTCCCAGCCCACCTTCACCTTGGCGATGCCGAGGCGATAGCTTGGCTTGGCGAGATCGACCAAGGCGGTCGGCTCCTGCGCCTCGGTCGGCGCGCTGGTGAAGCCCAAGGCCTTGCCGATCCCCTGGAACCAGCTCCACACGCCCGGCTGCGCGCGGCCGCGCACCGCCATCACCGAGACGAACACGTCGGGCGCATAGCTGCCCGGCATCTTGACCTCGACCACCGGATTGGCGCCCGACAGCTTGGTCACGAAGCTCGACAACACGCCTTCGCGCTCAACCGTGACCAGCGCTTCCGCCTCGCGGAACGGCATGCGCACCTGGAAGCGCGCGGTCTCGCCGGCCTTGTAGGTCTGTTGTTCGGGGACGACGTCCATCCGGTCGCCATTGTCGCCGCCGAACCACCAATCATCATCGCCCGCCAGCCACACCGAGCGCACCGCACGCGAGACGTTGCCGTCGGCGTCGCGCGTGGTGGCGACGATATAGACTTCGCCCGACACGCCCGGGTCGATCGTGCATTTGGCGAGGCCAAGCTCGTCGGTGGTCGTGCTGCACGACCCGGCGAGCTTGGTCGTCTTCATCTGGTTGTCATAGGCGTAGAAGCCGCCGATCAGCCGCCGCCGCGCGGTCAGCACCTGGCGGCTATAGAGCGCGACGCTGATCGCCTGGCCCTTTTTGGGCTTGTTGTCGGTGTCGAGCGCGACGAAGCTCAGCCGCAGATCGTCCTGCTTCATCAGCCAGCCGTCGGTCTTGGCGCCCAATTGCACCGCCGAGGGGAAGATCGGGATACGCTTCGACGCGGTCAGCACTTCGCCATTGGCGTCCTGATAATCCATCTCGACCAGCATGTCGGTCGCGGAGTCGATCGCCGGCACATCGACCGAGGTCCGCGTCGTGCCGTCGCTGCCCAGGGTCGCGGGCAAGGTCTGGGTCGGCGGCAGCGGCGCGCTTTCCTCCTCGCCATCGCCGTTGAGCGGCTTGGTCCCTTCCTTCACGTCGGTCCCGCCGAACGTATAGCTGTCATAGCCGTCGGGCGTCGCCGAACGGCCGAAATAGCCGACCCGCATCTCGACCGGCAGGTTCGACGCGCCGCCGCCCGCCAGATAGCCGACGAACAAATCGAGCGGCAGCGACTTGGGCCGGATCGCCGCGTCCTTGGGCCCGGTCACCGTCGCGCGCATCGTCGGGAGCTTGTATTCGTCGACCTTGAACGATTGTTGGGTCGAGATCGTCTTGTCGCCGTCGATCACCGAGATGTCGTAGTCGCCCATCGGGGCGCCGGCGGGCGCGGCCCATTCGGTCTCGCCGATACCATTGGCGTCGATCGTCAGCGGCAGGTCGAAATTGGTATCCGACCCGCGATGCGACAGCCGCAACGTCCCGCTGAAGCCCGGCGCCAATGCGAACCCGGCGCCGTTGGGCTGGCGCAATATGTGCTTCATATGGATCGTCTCGCCCTGGCGAACCAGCGCGCGGTCGAACACGGTGTGGAACACGTCGCCCGACGCCGAATAGCCATAAGGCAGGTCGAAATCGTACGGGCGGATACCCTCGCCCCAATCGGTCAGGGTAAAGCTGAAATCGTCGCCGGCGCGCGCCGAGACCATCAGCGGGTGTTCCTGATAGTCGTTCTCGCACCCGCCATAGGTCGCCGGCTGGGGAAGCCCGGCGGGGATGAACACCGCGCCCGATTTGTCCGTCGTGCCGTTGGCGAGCAATTGCCCGGTGCAGCTATCGGTCACCGCCACCGCGGCATTGCCGACCGGCAGGCCGGTATCGAGATTGGTCACCCAGGCCAGGCTCTTCTCGCGCCCCCATTTGAAATGGACCGCCATGTTGGTGACGAGCGCGGCGGTCGCGACATAGCGCGGCGATCTGCGGCCGAGCAAAGCCTGCCCGAGCACCGGGCTGGCCAGCTCGACGACATAGAATCCGGGCTTGGTCAGCGGAATGCCGACCACTTCGAAGTCCTTGCCCTTGCCCGGCAGGCCGATCTTCATCGACGCGCCGGCATTGGCGCCGGTCAGGATCGGGGTCGCGCCGGTATTCTGGATATGGCCGACGACCTCGTCGCCCTTCTTGATGTCCTCGATATTGGTGTCGTCGGCGGAGTTCACCGTGCGCAGCCACTCGGCGATCTTGCCGTCGGAGCCTTCGACCCGCAACGTCTGGCCGCCGATATTGAGGTTCTGGCCCTGCAGCGCCGGCTCGACATTGCGCACCGTGACCGGCAGCACGCCGCCTTCCTTGGCCTCGAGGATACCAAAGCCCGCGGCGAACTTCACCAAAGGCGGCGCCTGGTCGATGCGGATATCGAGCGGGAAACGCTCGGCATTGGTCAGCACCCGCCCGCTCTCGTCCTTCACGCCGGCGGGAATCGAGACCTTGGCGGTGGTCGCATAGGGCATCGGCGCCGGGAAAGTGATGTCGCTGATCGTCGCCGATTTCTGCTGATCCTTGTCGAACAGCGGCGCGATCACCGTGCCGTCGGCAGTGGTGATCTTCATCTCGCGCGCGAGCGACATCGGGATCGGCGCAGTAAAGCGCAGATAGGCTTTCTCGACCGGGTTGCAGCCGGCCTGGGCATTGGTGCGGCTGCATTCGAACCGCGCCGCGAACGGCTTGCGCACGGTGAAGTCGAAGCGCTGGTCGGTGCCGGCGGGCTTGCCGCTCGCGCTGGCGATCTTGCCCGACCAGACCAAGGACATGTCGTGCCCCGGTGGCAATGGCCGGCGGCAGCGCAATGCGGTCACGCCCTGATAGGTCTTGGCGCGATCGGCCTCGCTCGCCGGCACCGTCGCGGGCAGGCCGCCGCTCTCGAGGAAGCTCTGCACCGCGTAATTGCCGTCGGTGCCCATCTCGGCGATCAGCTTGCCCGCGGTGTCGGGCGGCAGCACGTCGACCGGAATCTTCTCGCCCAGCCCGGCGACCGAGCAATAAGCATTGGCGCCGACCGATTGCGGCGTCGCCGGCAGGTTGGCGGCGACCAGGAAGACCTGGCCCTCTTCGATCTCGTCGCTATTCTCGCCCGGCAGGATCGCCTTGGCCATCGGCCCGCCGGCGTCGACCGTATAGGTATTGCTGTCGTTGAGCGCATAGCCCGACACGCTCTTGGTCCCGGCCTTGACCTTGAACTCGCACTTGGTCCCGCCCGGCAGCGGATTGGCGAATTCCCAGACGAACGTCTGCTGGTCGGCCCAGCGCCCCTGGCCGTTGACCGTGCAGGTGACGTCGAACGGCGCCGGCGCGCGCGGATCGCCCAGCGCCACCATCGGCTGGCTGAACCGCGCGGTGAAGCGCTCGATCGAGCCGTTGCCGACCCCGGGCGTGGCGACGGTGATGTGCGGGGAATTGTCGCCGAATGCGAGCGCCGGTGAAAGCGCCAGGGCAAGGACCGCGAGACGGGCCGCGAGCTTCATACATCCCCCTTCTGTCGTGGCTTCGTTGAGCGCGAGGGAGGCTAGCGGAGGTGGGAAGGAAGTCTAGTATGAAAGCGGCATTGGTGGCGATGGCTTCGCCCGTTGCAGACGTCCGCCGTAAATCCGGACAATTCAATAGCCGGTGAAGGCCAAATGTGCCTGCAGCTAGGTGAAAGATTGCAGATGCTTCGCGATCTTCGCCGCCTTTCCGCTGCCGTCGAAGGTCTCTAGCGCAGCGCGCGCGTCGCTCGTCAACTTCTGCCCGGTCAATGCCTGCGCCTCGACCATCACCTCGAGCAGATGGAAAATGTTCCTCTGCCGGAGGTCGAGGCGGGGAAGGCATTGCTGCAGGGCATCGCTGACCACCGCGGCGTGGAGCGGCGACACCGGTACGACGAGCATCAGTGCCTCGCCGAGCCGGTTGAACTTTACCCATTCGCCCTGCGCCAATTGCACCATCGTCGCCGCGAACAGCGCGGGGTCGAACAACCGGGCATCGATCCCTTCGATCAGCGCATCGACCGATAAGCCCCGGGCATCGGCATCCTTGCCAATCAGCCCGATGCACAGCAGCAGATGTCCGGTCTCGCCCCATGGCCGTCCGCGCTGGAACAATGCCTGGAAGAAGCCAGATGAGGGCGACCAGCTGCTGCTGTTCTCGTCCATCCGCTGCGCTAGCTGCCTCACGCCCTTGATGTGCGACGCGGCGGGATTCTGCGGCCAGATCGTTGCCAGCCATTGGGTCACCCACAACACGTGCAACTCGCCCGACCAATAGCGCGCGCTTTCCACCCGGCGGTTCAGCGCCGCGCTCGGCAGGGCCGCCCAGTCCGTGGTGATCCGCTGACCAAAAACATGCCGGACCCGCCCGAACAGACCGGTTCCCGTCGCCACCTCCGCACCATCGCACGTCACCGACAGCGCCAGCTCCGGATGTTTCCAGCGCTGGCCGTGGGCCTCGGTGACCTTTTGCCCGGCGCGCCACGCATAGCGCGCAGGCGTGATACTGTCGGGCCAGGCGTCGCTGAGTTCGAGCGGCACGAACGCGGTGGTCCAGTCGGCGAGCGGAGCGCGGCAGCGAGCCGCGGTGATCCACGCCGCGTGGTTGCTACGATCGGCCCGATCCGGTGCATCGTCCCCGCCCAGCGCGAAGCTGGCGATCCGCCGCAGCGGCTCGGGCAGGCCCGCCAGCCGCCCGCGCGCCTCGGTTCGGTTGTCAGGGGCCAATCGCAACAGCGACAGGCGGAAATCCATGCTTTCGGCAAGCCCCGGCGCCTGGAGCGCTTGCAGCCGGTCGACCCATATGAGTGGGTCGATCCACCCGCCTTTGTGCGTCGGCGCGCAGAGCAGGGGCTGGCTCTCCCGCCGCGCGACTCTCGCGGTCACCACTCGCAGGTGCGCGATCAATGGCGCGAAAGAATCCTCGACTGTGTAATAAGCCGCGTTTTCGCGCGTCGTGCGATGCAGCCTCCCGGTCACCCAGGTGTGGAGCAGATCGAGCAGCGCGAGGCCGACCCCGGCGAAGCCAACCGTCACGCCGGCGCTCGATTGACCGTTCTGCAGACGATGGAGCAACGGCGCGGTGCGTGCGGCGAAATCGAACGGACGATCGCCGGCCAGTCGGCTGACCGCGTCGATGATCCGCTCGATCTCATCGGGCGAGTCGACCACCTCGGCCGCATGAAGTACCGCCTCGATCAGCGCGTCGACCGTGGCGATCGCCTCGACCGACCCGGCACTATCGAGGACACGGTGCGCATTGGGCTCGGCAGCAATCGGTTGATAGTGCGGGATTTCATCGACCAGCTCGACAGCCGGCGCGTCGGTGCTTGCCGCGCTGCCAAGCAGCTTGGCCACCCGTGGACGGTTACTCGCGGCGATAAAGGGTTCGGCCGAGCGAAGCACGTCGCGCTGTGCGTCGCCGAGCGTGGCGACGTACTTCTCCAGCAGGTCGAGCGCCTGCGCCTGGACGTCGGCATTCGCGTGGCGAAGCGCCTCGCATATCGCGCCGAGTGCCTCGGGATCCTTCCCCTTCGACCGAGCGAGCACGCGGGCGATCAGTTTGAGCGCCGCGGTGGCGTTGCCCTTGCCTTCGCTCGAGAACACCGTTTGCACCTCGCGCAGCACAGGCTTGGTATCAAGCGAATCGCGTTTTTCCAGATCGCCGAGCATGTCGATCGCGAATTTCACGACGTGTCCGACCGGATGGCACAACAGGTCGATGTAACGCTGCTGGTGGCGCGACTGTTCGTCCGGCGTGGCCGCCATCTTCCTGTAGAAACCGTGGAAGCCCGACAATTGGTTCTGCTTGAGGTCGAGCGTCAGCCCCGCCAGCGCGAGGCCAAGCAGGTGCTCGCGATCGACGTGGCCGGCAGTGGACAGCTTGACCAGCGCTTCGGTCCAGGTCTCATAATCGTCGCCGGCACCTTTGGTCAGCCAGGCATTGGTGTTGAAGGCGATGTTCTCGACCCGGAACAGCCCGTCGATGTCAGGAAGCAGACCGGGATCAGCGAGCAATTGCACGGTGATCGGTGGGACCGGTGGTGCCTTGCGATCATGGATATTGGTCCGCATCAAATACCAGGCGAACATGCGATAATAGCCGTCCACCTCGGGCTTGCGGCAAATCCCGTCACGCACCCAGCCGCGCAGGATCGCGAAATCGAGACGGTTGCTCTCGCTGTCGAGCATGTGCGCGATCCAGTCGTCGAGCCATTCAGGTCGTCGGTCGCGCAAGATGATGTCGAGCGGTGGCATATGTTCTTGCCAGACGAAGATATCGCGCTTCTTGACTGCCGAGACTGGACCGACGGCGAACATCGCCAGTAGCGCGTTACGAGTTTCGCGGGCGCTCCAATACGTCCACGTGTTCGGGCCGCGCGCGGTGAGCAATGCCGCAAGGCGCGGTGAGGCACTCTTGTCGGCCTTGCTCTGATAGAGCTGACGATAGATCTTCTGCGCGGTGGTCGAGAGTTTCGCGCGCTCTTTCTCGTCCAACCCGGTGAACGCGTGCGCCACCTGCAGCGCATCCTCGCTGTCGAGGATCAGCGCTTCGAGCGTTTCTGGCGTCATCGAGCAGCCGCGTCCTTCTCGTTGTCCTCCTGCGCGAGCGACGCCGCGAGGATGTGCTTGCAAGGGCCGCGCTGGCCCTGATATTTGCTGAACCACGGACAGGTGCAGCTGTGCTGCTCGCCCGTGAGACGGACGCGATGGATCGTGCCGGTACCCTGTACCTCGTAGGTCGCGGGATCGCCGGCGATCCGTTTGACCAGTCCCTGCTCGATCAACTTACGCGCATTGCCGAGCCGCGGCTGCATCTCCTCGACCTTGTCGAGATCGAACGGCAGCTCGCGATGGAAATAATGCTGCGCATCGGCATCGTAGCCAGTCAGCCCGCGGCTGCCGAGCACGGCAAGTGCCGAGGTCACCTCAGTCTCGTCGAGGCCGAGCGTTGTGCCGAGCGCGGCGGCGTCGAGCTGCGATTGCCATTTCAGGCTCGCACGGACTTTCGACAGGATCGCATCGGACGGCGGATTGGCCAAGGCCGTAAGGATCTGTCCCTCGCCCGAAAAGCCGCGAAACACTTCGGGGCTGATCATCAGGAAAAAGGCGCCGATCGGGTAGCGGACTTCCCAGGCGCTGGCGCCGCTTTCATCGTCGGACCAGATTCTCAGACTCTGCGCGCGCGGCAGCAACGGCTCGATCACCTTGACGCGATGCGTGCCGAGGATCGGAACCGCGCCCGGCGCCGGGCGCTGGCTGAGCCTCAGCGCGCGGCCCGTCGGGACCGCGTAGCTCGGCATCTTCGGCTTGGCCGCCTTCGGCAACGTACGCACGAAGCGCAGCGCTTCGGCGGCGCTCACCTCTGCGCGCAATTGCAGCCGCGGCTGGTATGCCTGAACCTCGCTGAACCCCTTGATCCAGCGCAGCGGCAGCTTGACCTTTTTCTCGATCGTCTGTTCGTTGCCCTTGCTCAGCACCACTTCATCCGCGCCGACCGCGAACTGCACATCCTCCTCATCTCGCAACCGGAGCAGCGCATTGCGCATCGGCGTGTTGAAATCGACATTGGTGGTGCCGCGCCCGTGGCATTCGCCGTCAAATGCCTCTGCGGGCAGATCGACCCGGGCATAGACCCCGCAGCAACCACTGAATCCTTCGAGCCGCAGCATGGTCTCGTTGCTGGTCAGGACGGGATCGAGGATCGCGGGGCGCGGGAGAAAGAAGTGCGTCCGGACGACATCGCTCAGGGTGTAGAGCATCTCGCCCATGATCCGCGGCTGACGGACGCGGCCATCGAAGAAATAGGGCTTGGCTTGGCTCGCATCACAGGTCGCCAGGGACAATTGCGGCTTGCCTGATGCGAGCGCGACGTTCGAGGCGAAGCCGTATTGATACGTGAAGTCGATCGCCGCTGACAAACTCGCCCCCTGCTGCGTCCCCTGCTTTCACCCAGACGTTAGCGCGTTGCCGGGCACTTCGAAACTCGTTTGCGTAGTTACCCATCACCATATGGCGGAGCCGCTCGATGAAGAGTTCGTCAGGGCCATAGCTGGACTGGTTGCGCGACCGCATGACTGCCGCGCCAAGTTCAGATCACCAATCCAATTAGGGTGCCACGTGCATAAATCCTCAAATTTCCGGCGAAGGGCAACTTGGGTTGGGGGAAGTATGAAAGCGGCATCAGTCGATCGCGGCTTCGCCCTTCGACTGCGTGATGAGCCGGGCAGCACGCTGATTCCGCGTGTAAATCCATAGCCAATTGAGCGCCACGCTGAGCCGCGCGCGCACCCCGACCAGAAAATAGATGTGGGCGATTCCCCACAGCCACCAGGCGATCGCGCCGCGCAGCCTGATCCGGCCGAAATCGATCACTGCCTTGCGCTTGCCGATCTGCGCCAGACTGCCCTGGTGATGGTAGCGAAACGGCCCGGTTTCGGGCTTGCCGGCAAGCCGCCGCCGGATCGTCTCGCCGACAAATGCGCCTTCCTGCTTGGCGGCCGGCGCGATCCCCGGCACCGGCGAGCCGTCGGGCGCCTTGACCGAGACGGTATCGCCAATCGCGAAAATCTCCGGATGGCCGGGCACGCTGAGGTCGGGTTCCACGATGATCCGGCCGTTGCGGTCGGCCGCCGCCTGCAGCCAGTCCGCGGCAGGCGAGGCACGCACACCCGCGGCCCAGACGATCGTCCGCGCCTCGACCCGCCGCTCGCCGAACGTGATGGCGCCCCGCTCGATCTGCGTCACCGGCGCGCCAAGGCAGACATCGACGCCGAGCTTCTCCAGCGCGTTCTTCGCATAGCTCGAAAGCCCGTCGGGATAGCCGTTGAGCACCTTGGGCCCGGCTTCCACCAGCAGCACCTTGGTACGATGCGTATCGACCGCGCGGAAGTCGCGCGGCAGCGTATCATGGGCAAGATCGGCGATCGTGCCGGCAAGTTCGACGCCGGTGGGACCGGCGCCGACGATAGCGAAGGTCAGCAAGGCCTGCTGGCGAACGGGATCGGTTTCGCGCTCCGCCGCCTCGAACGCCGCGAGGATATGGCCGCGGATGGCCGTGGCGTCCTCGATCGTCTTGAGGCCGGGCGCGAACTCTTCCCATTCGTCATGGCCGAAATAGCCGTGCCGCGCGCCGGTCGCGAGGATCAGCGTGTCATAGGCGATCCGATTACCGTCCGCGAGCTGCACGGCACGACCCGCTTTATCCACACCGGTTACGGTCGCGAGGATGGTCGTGACGTCGCGGCGATCGTGCAGCATCGATCGGATCGGCCACGCTATTTCGGATGGGGCCAGCGCCGCCGTGGCGACCTGGTAGAGCAGCGGCTGGAACAGATGATGGTTGCGTTGATCAATGACGGTGATGTCGACCGGCGCGCCTTTCAGGCATTTTACCGCCCATAGACCGCCAAAGCCCGCGCCAACGATGACAACGCGGTGGCGCCCCACCTCATTCGCACGAACAGTCATCGATCGCCTCCGCTTACCTCGATGTCCGAGCACGGACCATTGTGGCCTCACCTATATAGGACGGTGGCGGCGAGTAGCTCATTACCGGCGGCGTCATCCGTGGTTACGCCTCACTCACGAACAGCGCGGTTCGGATTAGGCTGATGGCACGCGCGGCAGATGTGTATTTCGGTGACCGTTTACTAAACACATCTAACCTGGCCGCAGTTACGGCGCCACGTGCATAAATCCCAATTCGACCTTCAACCGCCTTGGCTGCCATGATCAATAAAATCCCCGAGCTCACCCTTCGCGTCAGCCTTTTTGGAGCGCGCATAAAAGAGCCCACCTAGCGCGAGGCCGATTGCGACAACCACGCCGATTACCACCGGAAGCCAATGAACCATCTAATCCTCCCTGCATTCGCCAATGCCTATATTATTGTGACGATTGAGTAGTCTCGGCAAGCAAAGGATAGATCAACTCCTTCTCGCTCCTGATCCGCTGGCGCATGTCTGCCCGTATCTTGGTCGAGGCGGCGCAATAATCAGGCCAGCGGTCGGCGATTTGCCGCAAGGTCCACGAGCCGATGTGCTGGGTCGACGTGATCAAATTGTCCTTGCCTTGCGCTCTGAGCAATTCCAGCCCGGCCTTCCTCGCGGGAGGAGCATCCGCGATCAGCTGGTCATAGGCGCGCTCGAGCAGCATCGTTCGCGCTCTGCTGCTGCGGGTCAGCGCCTGCCTGAGCGCGGGGAGTCGATCCATCGGCGGTCGCGGCAAGCTCGTCAGTGCATCCAGTTCGTCGAGCTTGGCCAGAATATCCGCATGCAACCGCCGCAACTGCTCTAACATATTGTGTTCCATGCCATTCCGATAATCGCCAGACTAACTAATCTATGGTGAAGGAACCATAACCCCTCACTAAGGTGAGCGCGCTAATCTACCGCAGTGGACACTCCTCGCGTGATCATCCGGCCGGCCAAGCTTTCTGACCTGGACGAGCTTCAGGCGGTAATCCAACGCGCTTATCGCGGGCGCTCTGCCTCGGCGAGCTGGTCGCACGAAGGGGAATTGCCCGAGGGCGAGCGTGTCAGTCGTGGCGATCTGGAGGTCCAGCTCGGCGCAGCCAATGCGCGACTATCGGTGGCCGAGATCGCGGGGCGCGTGGTCGGATCCTCGCTGGTGGTGGCGGTGCCACCAGGGCAATGCGAAATCCGTCTGGTGAGCGTCGATCCGTCCCTGCAAGCCAAAGGCTTGGGAGGCCAACTCCTCGGACACGCCGAGCTGTTGGCCGTCGAAGCGTTCGCCGCAACCCACGCGATCATCGAGGTGCTGCAGCACAAGGCCCGCTTGATCGCCTATTACGAGCGGCGGGGATACCGGCAAACGGACGGCAGCCGGCCCTATCCGCATCCGCTGAAAGTGCCCGCAACGTTCGTGACGTATCGCAAGGAACTGCGCCGCTAGGCGTCAGGGTGCGCCGGCGGCATGTGCAGTAACGGGCGAGAATGGCTGAATTCCGTTCAGTCAGACCCGCCCGTCACCGTCAATGACGATCAGAACCCGTAGGACAGCCGCGCATAACCGAACTGACCCGGGATATCGTACGTGGTCGGATCGAAGTTCGCGCTGTCGCACGAACTGCAGATCGGCGGCGTCTTGTTGAACACATTGTTCACGCCGACCGTCAGCCGCATGTTATGATCCATCCAGGCCGGCGAATAGTAAAGCTGCACGTCGCCATAGAAAGTCGCGGACATGACATGGCCGTTCCCTTCGGTCACCGCGCTGATATAGCGCGCGGTGAACGATGCGCCGAACGCGGGCATCGACCAGTCGATCGTGCTGTTCAGCTTGAAGCGCGGAAACGCCTGGTCGGTCGCCAGGCAGCGTTCGGTCCCGGCGCAGACCTGGACCGGCGCCGATGGCGGCGCGACATTGTACTTGAGGAGATAGGCGGCATTGGCCGTCAGCCCGATCGTCCCGCCATGGATCTTGGGCGAGCGATAGATGAAGGTGGCGTCGAGCCCGTCGGTCTTGATCGCGTTGAGGTTGAGCAATCCCGCGCTGATGCCCGCGATCGTGCCGCTTGGTGTGCGCTTGATCGCGGAACAACTGATCGGGTCGGCGTTGAACGCGCAGCGGGCCAGCGTTAGCGACGCCGGGACCGAGTCGATCGCATTCTTCAGGCTGATATTATAGTAATTGACCTCCAGGCTGAGCGCCGACGCCCAGCCTTTCGACCAGCTCGGGCTGTACACTCCGCCCGCGGTGAAGGTCTTGGCGGTTTCCGGCTTCAGCGCTGAATTGCCCTTCGAGAACACGCCGAGCTGTCCGCCGGTCGGGTCGTTATAGCTGCCGTTCGCCGGTACGCCGTTGGCGATGCAATTCGCCCTGACCGTCGCGTTGGTCGGAAACAAACCGCCGGCGCCGCTGGTGCAGGGGTCGTTGATCGTCGCGTCGCTGCGCGACAGACCGGCATAAAGTTCGCCGATGCTGGGCGCGCGAAGACTCTCGGCATAGCCGCCACGGAACAGCAGGTCGGCGACCGGCTTCCACAGGCCCGATGCGGTGAACGTGGTGCTGCTGCCGAACGACGAATAGTCCGAATGGCGGACCGCGCCGTCGAGTTCGAGACGATAGAAGAACGGCGTGTCGGCCAGGATCGGCACGCGAAGCTCGCCATAGACTTCGTCGACATTGAAACCGCCGCGCGCCGGGCTGGTCGGGACGTCGGCGCCGAGTCCGGCCACGATCACCGGATCGGGATCGTAGCTCGCTTTCTGGACGCGATGTTCGTAGCCGATGGCGATTCCGACCGGGCCGGCGGGCAGGTCGAACAGCTCGCCCGACAGATTGGCGGTGTAATCGTACAGCCGTTGCAAACTCTTGTCGCGTTCATCGAACGTCACGTAATTGAGCATCGCCGGGGTGATCGAGCCCGCGCCACCGAAGATGTTGAACGGCACGCAGTCCCCGGTGCAATTCGCGACCGGACCCAGTGCCCGGGCAAGTTTTGCCGCGTTGAGGTTGCCGGTGAACAGCTGATGCGCATCGTTCAGGCCGAGCACGGCATTGGCGTCCCAATACCATTTCTTGGAGCCGAGGAAGAACGAGCCATCGACCGTGACGGTCCCGGAGAAGGTGTTGACGTCTTGCGTGAAGACACGCTGCCCGCCTTCGACGAAGCGTCGCCGGATGGTCGAATAATTGGCCGGCGTGCCGTCGGCGCCCGATGACAAGGTCACGCCGAACGGATTGTACGGATTGGTGGCATCGACCGAAATCGTGTCGAGCAGATTGCCGTTGCCGGCGTCGGGCCCGATGAACAGCGGCAGGAACGCCGCCTCGGTGGTCGAATGGCGATGGTTATAGACCAATTTGACCCGCAAATTGACCGAGCTCGACAATTCCTGCTTGAAATTGAAGAACCCGCCGATCCGCTCGTTCGGCGTGATCAGGTAATTGTACGGCGCGAAGTTGAACCGGTCGGCATTGGTATAAGCGCGGAAATCGGTCGGATAGACCGGCTTGCGACCGACCACCGGCGCGACCAGCGTCAGGCTCTGGCCGAGCACGTCGTATCGGCCATTGGGAATGGCGCTGCTGCAGCCGCTGATCGCCACCGCACAGGAGGTGATGCCCGCGGTCGGGAACAGCGAGATCGCGCGGTTGGCGGTGCTCACCGCTTCCTGCTTGGTATAGGTGCCGCCGAACACCAGCGAGGTTCCGGTCGATGGCGACTGGATACCGTAGCTCAACTGGAGGTCGGTGGTATGGCCATCGCCCTCGCGGTAAGTGCCGAATTGCGCCGACGCCTTGAGCCCCTTTTGCGCCTGGCGGGTGATGATGTTCACCACCCCGGCGACCGCGTCCGAGCCGTAGAGCGGGGAGGCACCGGACTGGAGCACTTCGACCCGCTCGATCATGTTGGTCGGGATTTCGTTGAGATCGACCGAGGCCGGGATGCCGCCCGCGGCGGATCCGTTGACGAACCGCAAGCCGTCGACCAGCACGAGCGTGCGCTTGGCGCCGAGATAGCGCAGGTCGATTTCCGCCGAGCCCGAGCTGACGCCGGTGCCGTCGGGCGGACCGCCAATATTGCCGGCATTGTTGACCTTGGTGTTCAGCCCGCCGCCCGCGCTGGGCAGGCGTTGCAGCACGTCGGCGACCGAACTCAGGCCGGTCTTGGCCATCGCTGCCTCGTCAACGGTGACGACCGGTTTGTCGCTATCCAATGGGCTACGGCGAATGCGCGATCCGGTGACGACGATTTCGTCGCTCGCGTCGGATGCTGCTGCTGTGGGGGTGGCGCCGGCGGTGTCCTGGGCAAATGCCGGCATTGCCGACAGGCCAGCGATCAGCGCCAGGCTGGCGACAGAGGTGCGTTGTGTGATGCGTAGGCGATTCATTGAGCCGTCTCCCTTTACGGCCCTCAAGCATCGCTCTCCTGCAGCGGCAAAAGGGACCAAATCGGGATAAGGCGCAAGCACAAAAGCTTCAGCCGCCGCCCACTCCACATATCCTTTCGAACGTGTGGCGGCGGAACAACGCCATTTTCGGTCGCCCTGCCTCCGCGACGCCGCTTACATTCGCTCGCGCTCCGGGTTAGACGGCTCGATCATGAACCCAGCGGCGGGCAGACTGCATGTCCATGATGTCGTGGAAATTACCTCGGAATAGCAAGTTGTTGCTGACGGTCTGGTGCCTGCTGGCGCCATGGGCCGTCCATGCCTCGCCTTGTCGCGTGATCGATGCCTATACGCCCGCCGATACGCTGTCGCATCGCGCCGCCGACCTGCCGCCGGCCGATCAGCTGAAGGCGTTCCGGCAAGGCATCATCGCGCGGTATCCGGGTCTCTACGCACCGCAGGTACTCGATCTCTCGCCCGCCCAGAATATGGATACGCTCATCCTTGCCTCATTGGCCTCGGCGCGAGAAAGCCAGACGCGTGCCGGACTGATGGTCACGTTGCGCCAATTGGTCGACCGTACGCAGGCATCGTTCCGCAACCTCGCCGGCTTTCGCTGCGACTTCCCGATCTATCTCACCGACAGCCTGGGCCAGTTCGATGGTGCCGGCCGTATCGTCGACGGACAGCGATCCCTCGTCCTGGGGGTGGATGCGCTTGACGGCGAGCGGAGCCTCATCGCGCTTCCCGTCTTCATCGCTCACGAGATGTTCCACCGTTACCATTTCATGGCCGGCGGCTTCAGCGACGACGATGCCGACCGCCAGCCGCTGTGGCGCACGCTCTGGGCGGAAGGGCTCGCGACCTATGCCAGCCGGGCGCTGACCCGCGGCGCGACGATCGAGCAGGCGCTGATGCTGCCGGCCGACCTTGCGCAACGAGCGGCGCCCTTGAGGTCAAGAATCGCCGCGGACCTGCTCGCGCATCTCGATCAGATCGACCCGGATGTCTACCGGACCTATTTCACCTACGGGAATAAGGCCGTGGCCGCGCGTGGTCTGCCCTGGCGATCGGGTTATTATATCGGCTATCTCGTCGCCGAGCGGCTCGCCCGACGCCATACACTCGGCCAACTCGCCCACATGCCGCCCCGCCAGGTCCACGCGCTGATCCGCGACGCACTGCGCGAAATGGCATTGCCGCGGACCTGACGGCGGAAGACGTCGGCGACGCAAACGCCTCAATAGGCCGCCGACAGCGTCAGGAACCATTGGCGCGGCGCGATCGGATAGGCGAAAGCCGTTTCGTTCGCGCGGATCGCTATCGGCGCAGTGCGCTCCCAGGCACCGCACGAATTTGTCCTGCGATTCAATTCCTCCTGTTCGATTGACCCGGCCGCCTTTGCACGAAACAACCATGCCTCCGGCGCTCTTGCGCCTCGGAACGGGGAGGGGCACGTGACAGGCCAAACGACGAAGACGCAATGGGCGCTAATTCAGGCCACGTTCGACGACCTCGTGGATTTGCCGCGCGAAGAACGCACGCGCCGGCTGACAATGTTGGAGGACCGTTCGGTCGCCGCGAAGGTCCAGCTGTTGCTCGATGCCAGCGCGGCGCAAGGCATCCTCGACGGCGCCGCGCCGCCCCTCGACGCGCCGCAGTCTGCATTGACCTATAGCTCGTTGACGCCTGGAGAATGCGTGGGCGGGTTCGAGATCGAGCGGCTGATCGGCCGCGGTGGTATGGGCGAGGTCTATCTGGCCCATCGCCGATCGAGCGACTTCGAGCAGCGTGTCGCGCTCAAACTGCTCCGCCCCGAAGCGGTGGCGCGCGCCGAACTATTCGATCGCGAACGCCGGTTGCTGGCCAGCCTCGAGCATCCGGGTATCGCCCGGCTGATCGACGGCGGCGTCGCGCCGGATGGCCGCCCCTATATGGCGATGGAGTTCGTCTCCGGCCAACCGATCGACGCCTGGTGCCGCGATCATACCGCTCCGCTCGCCGCCAGGCTCAAGCTGTTTTGTGAGGTATGCGATGCGGTCGTCTTTGCCCATGCCAACCTCATCATCCACCGCGACCTCAAGCCATCGAACATCCTCGTCGACGAAGCCGGCCGGCCCCGACTGCTCGATTTCGGCATCGCCCGGATCATCGATGAAGACGCGGCGATGGCGACCACCGCGGCGCTGATGACACCGGACTATGCGGCTCCCGAGCAGTTGGACAATGCGGCCACGACGGTGGCGACCGACGTTTATGCGTTGGGCGCGGTGCTGTTCGAACTGGTGGCCGGTCGCGGACCGTGGCGCGATGAGGGAGCGTCTTTGCCGTCGATCATCCGGCGCGTGCTCAACGACGACCCCCCTTTGCCAAGCCGCCTGGCAGCCTCTGGCAAGATGCCGTTCCCGGCCAGTGCCGTCGCCGGCGATATCGATGCGATCGTGATGAAGGCGATGCGCCGCAACCCACTCGATCGCTATCGCAGTGTGACCGAACTCGCCGACGACATCCGGCGGCATCTGGAATTGAAGCCGGTGCGCGCCCGCGCCGGGTCGACTGGCTATGCCGTGGGGCGCTTCGTGCGCCGCTACCGGATCGCGGTCGGCGCCGCCGCCGCCGCGCTCGCGGCGCTGTTGATCGGTGCCGGCGGGATCGCGTGGCAGGCGCGCCAGACCGCCATCGAACGCGACGTCGCACTGGCGGAGGCGCGACGGTCCGAATCGATCGTCCGCATGTTGACGGTCATGTTCCGCGATACCGCGACCTCAGCGGGCGAAGGAGCGACGGTAAAGCAGATGCTCGACCAGACGGCAGAGCGGCTCGTCGGATCACTCGACACCAGCGCGCGATCGGCGACGCTCATCACCACCTTGTTCGATCTCTACGTCAACCTCGAGGACGCTGCCGGCGCCGACAGCTTGATCCGCCAGGCAATGGCGAAGCAGATTGGCCGGGACGATCCGATCGCGACTGCGCAGATGCGTATGCGGCTGGCCTCGTCTGCCGCGGCGATGAACAAGACCGATGAAATGGCGCCGCTGCTCGACGCCGCCGAGGCAGTCTTTCGCGCCGATCCGGAGCGCTTTCGGTCAGAGTTGGTCGAGATCAACAGCGACCGGGCCCAATTGCTGCGCCGCACCGGCAGGGTTGAAGAGGCAATCCGGCTGCTGACTGCCACATTGCCGCAGGCCGATCTTGTCTATGCGGAGAACCATCGCGACCTGCTGACAATATACAATAACCTGCTGGTTTACATGGTCGAGGCCAACCAGCTCGACGCTATGCCCGCCGTTTTCGCCCGTGCCGACGCCATCCTTACCCGCACCGGCCAGCAGGGCAGTATGCAGGGGCTGGCTATTGCTCAGCTACGAGGCGTCCGGTTGCTGAAGCTCAATCAAGCGGAGCATGCCGAGGCGATTTTCCAGCAAGTCGCGGCGCAGCGACGCGCAGTGTTCGGTCAGTCGGCCGGCCTCGCCGTCGATCTGCTGCAACTAGGCCGCGCCCGTTTGGCGCTGGGCAAGTTCCCTGAAGCGCTTCGCGCTTTCACCGAAGCACGGCCGATGGCGGTGGAGAATCTGGGCCCGGCGGCTGTGCCCACATTGTTCATCGGCCTGGGGATTGCCGAAGCGGCCGCGGAGACCGGCGACACCGCCGCAGCCGAACGCGCCCTGGACGACGTGGCCTCGCCGATCGGCGCAATGAAGAAGCCGAGCCTGCCGCAAGGCGCACTCGCGCGAACACTTGCGGTCATTCGCTTGAATGAAGGGCGCTTAGCTGAGGCCAGACAGGCCCTCATCAAGGCCGAAGCGCTCTTTACTCAGGCCGGTCCGTCGGGAACGTCATTTCTGGCGTCGTTGCCGGCGCTGCGTGCCCGCATTGCGCGCGCGGGTCACTAGAGCGTGATGACGTGAAGAGCGTGATGACGTGAGTTTGCCCCGTCGTGATTGCCCGGGCGTGTTCGCTGGCAAGGAGCGGTGTGCAGCGCGTAGCGGCGCTACGCGCAAGGACCGCGACGCAGACCAGCGGGCGCGCCCGGACAACCGCAAAGCGGCGGGCGCCTTTTGACGCAGTGCAGCGTCTCTCGTCGGTCACGATGCATTCGCATCGCTCCGCTCCTCGTTCCTCGCCCTGCGCCAAATTCCGCTCCGTCACGGCGGGTCAAACTCACGTCATCACGCTCTAGGCAACAGCCATCTCGTGGTGGATCCAGGCGCGCGCTTGAACCCACCAACGGCGCACTGTCCGGTCGGTTACGCCCAGCACGCTCGCGGTCTCTTCCTCGCTCAGCCCGGCGAAGAACCGGCAATCGATCAACTGCGCAAGATTGGGGTCAAGCTCGGACAGCGCCTTCAACGCATCGCCGAGGCGAATGACGTCGCGATCCTCGGGCACCCCCGCACCGGGTGAATCGATACTCTCGGTAAAGGAATATTCGAGGGCGTGGCGCTTCGACGTCAGCCGGGCGCGGGCCGCGTCGATCAGAATGTGCCGGATCGCGGTCGCGGCACAGCCGAGGAAGTGCGATTCGCTCTCCCAGCCGTCGCGCCGTTTCAGCTTGATATAGGCCTCTGAAATCAGAGCCGTCGTCTGGAGCGTCTGGCCACCGCCAGCGCGGAAATGCTCGCGTCGGGCGATCGCGCGCAGCTCTGAATAGAGCACTCCCATCAGCGTGTCGGCGCCTCCGGAGAAATTATTTTCGGATGCGGTGTCCGGAATCGCGGTCGTTCCTCGTCCTGCTCGCCGTCCGAATGATTTGGGCTGTTTTTCGTAGGTGAAGCAGCGGTCGGGGGCAAGGCGATACCGCGGACGCGGCGGACGCTGCGCGCTTGCTGCTGCGGGTCGAATGATCGACCGCAACAGGGGATAATCAGCATGCGTACTGTCACATCGTTTCTCGTCGGCGCAGCACCGTTGGCGCTGATTGCAGGTCTTGCCTTGCCGGGTACCGCCCAGGCGCAGGATGTGAACTGCCAAAACACGACCGGCGTCCCTGCCGGGACGATCACGCCGGGCAATAACGACACGGCCTGCGGATCGGGCGCCACGGCCACAGGCGAGGCATCCACCGGTATCGGCGCAGGGGCCAATGCAAGCGGCGACGGCGCGACGGCGGTGGGACGTACCACCGTCGCCAATGCCGGCAATGCGACTGCGATCGGCGCCTATGCGTCGGCGAATTCAGCCAACGCCTTTGCTGGCGGGTCTTTTGCCAATGCCACCGGTCTTGAGACCGTAGCGCTCGGGTTCAACGCCGCCGCGACACTCGACCGCGCCACCGCGCTCGGCGGCAATTCAGCGGCTTCGGGGATCGCGGCAACGGCGGTTGGCCAGAACGCGAACGCGACCAGCGTTCACGCGACAGCGGTCGGATCGAGCAGCCGGGCAACGAGCGACGGTGCGACCGCGACCGGGTTCAATGCGCAAGCGGCGGGCGACAACAGCGTCGCCAACGGGATCGACGCGCGGGCCGGGCTCGCCGATGCGATCGCCATAGGCAATGGCAGTCTGGCCGGTGACAATTCGATCCCGAACAACGCCACCTCCGGCCAGATCGCGATCGGCGCGCGCGCCCTCGCCCCTTACGGCGAAACAACCGTCATCGGCATGGATGCGTCGTCCGGCGCCTATGGAACGCTGGCGATCGGTGTGCGCGCGCGGGCGAGTCAAAGCGGGACTGTGGCCGTCGGGAACGATTCGCTGGCGACCGGCTTTGCGACGGCCATCGGGAGTTCGTCGAACGCGGGGACCTTCGCCACCGCGGTCGGCTATATCGCCGACGCGAGCGGGATGTCCTCGGTCGCTTTGGGTAATAAAGCGACCGCAACGGGCACGCGTTCGATTGCGATCGGCGCGGCGAACGCGTTCGGCAATGACGCGACCGCATCGGCGGACGACGCCGTCGCGCTGGGCGCGGGGGCCAAAGCGGACCAGATCTACGCCACCGCGCTCGGCGCCAATTCGGCGGCGTCAGGCGCCTATTCGATCGCTATCGGCAAGGATGCGTCGGTCAGCCATTCCGACGGCGTTGCTGTCGGCCGCGAGAGCAAGGTGACTGGCGAATATGGCGTTGCGCTGGGGCGGACTGCAGAGGCGACTAATTTCGGGGTGTCCATCGGCGCAGGGACCAAGGCGGGATTTTTCGGTACGGCGCTCGGCTATGCCGCGAAATCGGGGGATGCCAGCACCGCGGTCGGCAACGGCGTCAATGCGTTCGGAAATTACAGCACGGCGACGGGGGGATATAATTCCAACAATTTCTCCTACACCAGGGCTTCCGGAGATTACAGCGCTGCCTATGGTGCCGGCACCCTGGCGCTGGGGAATGACAGTAGCGCGTTTGGCGCACAAAGCGTGGCCAAGGGTATTGGCAGTGTAGCGTACGGCCATGCTGCCAGAGCAGAAAATCGCGACTCTGCCGCTGTAGGCAACAATGCCAAAGCAACCGAAGATTTCACGACCGCGATCGGTGCTAGTAGCCAGGCGACCGCCATTAACAGCGTCGCTTTAGGCAATGGCTCGGTGGCCGATCAAGCCAATAGCGTTTCGGTCGGGCTGGTTGGCGGCGAACGCCGTGTCGTCAATGTTGCCGCCGGCATCGATGCGTTCGACGCCGTCAACAAGGGCCAACTCGACGTTGTGGAAGCGAAGGCGGATGCCGCTCAGGCTACAGCCAACGCCGCGCTGACGGCGGCCACCGCCGGCGCGGGCAGCGCCGGTGCGGCGCAGGCTACCGCCGATGCGGCGCTCACCAACGCGGGAGCGGCCCAGACCACCGCCAATACCGCGCTGACCAACGCGGGAATGGCGCAGGCAACAGCGGATACGGCGCTCGCCAACGCAGCCACGGCACAGACAACCGCCGACACGGCATTGGCCAACGGAAAATACTTTAGGTCGAACGCTACCGGGCTGGCACCCGAGGCGACCGGCGCCAACGCGATCGCCGTTGGCCCCTCCAGCGTCGCAAGCGGCGACTCTTCGGTAGCGATCGGCGACGCCGCCAGGGCGATTGACGGCAAGGCGGTATCGATCGGCGCCGGCAATGTCGCGTCGGGCAACGGCGCGGTCGCGATCGGCGATCCCAATATCGCCACGGGCCAGGGCGCGGTTGCGCTCGGCAACACCAATAGCGCCATCGGTCAGGGCGCGGTCGCGATCGGCAACCAGAACAGCGCCACTGGCCAGGGCGCCATCGCGCTGGGCAACATGGCGATGGCGGATCAGGCGGGCAGCGTCGCGATCGGCGACGGTGTCGCGACCTCGCGCGCGGGGCAAGTCGCGCTCGGCAATGCGGGGTCGACCGTGACGCTGGCGGGCGTCGTTTCGTCGGCCAGCTTGCTGGCACAGACCGGCGCACTGAAGCTGATCACGACCGATGGGCTCGGCAATCTGGCGACGTCCGCATTGGACATCGGCATGCTTTCCGGACTTGGCGGACGGACCTCCGCACTCGAAACGCGCGCTACGCTGATCGAAGGCCGCGTTGGTGCGCTCGAGCAGGGAACCGTGGTGCTCGCCCGGCGGGCGCGGCAGGCCGAAGGCGGCATCGCGGCGGCCATGGCGCTAGGCGGCACGGTGATGCCGCCCAACACCACGTTCGCCGTGTCCTTCAATCTGGCGACCTATCGTGGCGAACAGGGCTTCGCCGGCTCAGCAATAGCTCGGGTCTCCGACCACGTCTGGGTGAGCGGCGGTTTTGCAGGGTCGACCGTCAAGGGCTCGACCGGTGGTCGCGCCGGCGTGACCTTTGGCTGGTAAGAGCTAGACCTCGAGCTCTGGGACATGACGTCCGCTTTCGGGATGAACTCCCCGAAAGCGGACCGTCGTCAATAGGCCGCCGACAGCGTCAGGAACCATTGGCGCGGCGCGATCGGATAGGCCGAATAATTGTTGGTCGCCGATCCGATCGACAGGGTCGACACGCCCTTGCGGTCGGTCAGGTTGGTGACGTTGAGCGAGACCTCCAATTTGCGCAGCGGCAGGATATTGTCCGGCAGCTTGGCGGCGAGGCGCAGCGAGGTCAGGAAATAGGACGGCACGCTGGCGTCGTTGGTGAAGGTGGCGAAGCGGCGGCCGACGAAATCGCCGATCACTTGCGCCTCGAACGGCCCGACCGACAAAGTCGCGACGGTCTTGTTCATCCATTTCGGCGTGCCGGGCAGCTGCTTGCCGCAGGTCGGCACGACGCCGGCGGTCACCAGATAACCGCCGATACAGGTGCCGGTCGCGGCGCCGATTCCGGTCGCGGTGGCCGAATAGTCGCTCTGATATTTCGACAGATTGTACGACGTGGCATTGTAGAGCGAGAAGGTACGGCCGACGCGGAAAGTGAAGGCGGCGTCGACGCCGTCGGTATGGACGTCGCCGACATTGACCAGGATCGACGTACCACCGGTGATTTGGCCGCCGGCGATGCCGCCCGGATTGGTCGAGATCGCCAGCAAGCGGTTGTTGAAGACGACGTGATAGTAATTGACCTGCGCGTCGAAGCCGATGCCGTTGCCGAAGCCGCGGCTGGTGCGCAGACCGCCTTCATAGGTCCAGCTGCTCTCTGGCTTGCCCTGATCGGCAAAGGCGTTGAACGCGGCCTGGCTGCCGGTGAACCAGGGCCCGCCGCCGCCGGCCAGATAGGCCTGATATTGGCGCAGATTCTTCTGGACGTTGAAATAGAGCTGTTCGTGGCCGTTGAAATTATAATTGGCGCCGAAGGCGGGCAGGAACCAGTTCTGGGTATCGATCCTGCCCTGGGGCAGGCCGCCGGTCAGGCCCGACAGCGATCCGGCCTTGGGCTGAACCGGGAACCAGCCATTGGCCCATTGCGCGCTGGTCTTGAAGCCGGCGTTGACCAGTAATTTGTCGGTCACTTGCCAGCTGTCCTGCAAATGAAGCTGCAATTCGTTGATCCGCGCCTCGCCCTGATATTGCGTGAACAGGGGCGACTGGGCGTCGAGCGGACGGATGTACGGCGTGCTCGAGGCGGGATTGTTGATGTCGACCGCGTACCAGCGGCGATATTGCGTCGTGCTGTTGCGCTCGAACCAGCCGCCCAACTCGATCTTGTGGTTGCCGACATCCAGGTTGAGCGCGGAGATGATGCCGCCACGGTCGATGCGATATTCGGTGGTGCGCGTGATCAGGCCCGAACCGCCGGTCGCCGCGACCAGAGCGGCCCCGACCGCCTGCGCCTGGGCGTCGGTCATCGTCGTGCACGCCGCGGGACGAACGCCATTGCCGTTTGTGCCAAATTGGCATTTGGCGGCCGCGGCGGCAGCATAATTGGGGTCGAGATAAGGCTGCGCGGTAGTGATCGACTGGCCGAGCGGACCAGCCACCACGCCGGCGCCGTCATTGTGGTGGAAATAGCCGGTGGTCGACCAGGTCACGCGGTCCGACAGATGCGCGTCGTAGCGCATGTAAAGGAGATAGTCGGTCCGCTGCGCGTCCGAATAATAATTGCGGTAATTGCCGCCCTGCGCCGCCGGCGAATTGCCGAACGCGTTCAGATAGGACGTCCGGTAGGTCGCCAGGTCCGGATAGAAGAACGGCTTGGTATAAGGCGTATAGAGCTGGACCGGGGTCGCGGTGCCGCCGGCGGACGGCTTGAAGAAAGTGGTCGCGTCCTCGTTCGGCTGCGTCATGTCGTTATAGTCGAAATAGAGCGTCAGCTTGCCGGCCTTGCGGTCGTTGACGAACTTGGCGTTGGCCTGATAGCCGCCCTGGGTGCCGTTGAAATCCCAGGCGCGAGCGTGCTGGCGCGCCGCCGAGACATAGGCCGAACTGTTGCCGTCGACACCAAAGGCACCGGTATCGATCCGCACGAACGTGCGCGACGTATCGAAGCTGCCGACGGTCTGGCCGACCTGGACGCCGAACTTGTCGAGCGGCGCCGACGAATAGGTCTCGACCGTACCACCGAGATTGCTGTTCGACGCGGTGGCGAGATCGCCGGCGCCGGTCGACACGACGACGCGGCCGACATTCTCCGAAATCACCGCGCGCTGCGGCGACAGGCCGTTATAATTGCCGTAGCTCTGGTCGCCCAGCGGCACGCCGTCCATCGTGTAGCCGAGCTGGTTGGCGGCGAAACCGTGGATGAAGATCTGCGCGTTCTGCTCGTTATAGCCCCAGGGATCGGCGGTGATGTAGAGCACGCCGGGCAAGGTCTGGATCGCCTTGAGCGGTGAGACGCCGGGCAGGATCTTCTGCATCTCGGTACCCGGCAGCTCGGTCGACGAGCGCGTCGACCGGCCGGTGATCACGATCGTCGCCGCGGGGTCGAGCTGGGTATCGTCGGGCTGCGCGCTCGCGGGCTGGGCATCGCCGGGCTGCGTCGTGCTCGCATCCGCCACGGCGGTCTGCGCGGACGCCGCGTCGGCGCAGAACAATGCGCCGGCGAGCGCGAACAAGCTGGTAGTGGAACGGATCACGGCGGCCCCTTGGTTGTGGACGTTGCTGCACTGCAGAACGAGGCGCCTGTGCCTCCGCATGATGCCATTTTCGCGTCGTTTCGGTTGCGATCGCGTGACAGCGGCAGTTCGAGCCGACGATGTCGACGCACGTCGCGGTGCTGAATGAGGCAGACCTGGTGCGCGCGGAGAAGACCGGCTCTAGTTATTTGTTGTCGCATCGCTTTTTGCGGAAAACCGGTACCCACTTTTCCGCGCGATGCTCTAATCGGTCATCGGCACCAAATCCGTCATCCCAGCGAAAGCTGGGATCTCGGGCGATGGCGCGATTCTCATGAGACCCCAGCTTTCGCTGGGGTGACGGCTTGGGGCCGGCGGACATGAGCCATCAACGCAACGCGATAAATTGTCGGCGCGGTACGATGAATATTGTCGAAATCGTATTTTCGAATTTTGACAAATTTTAATGTTGTGATTGAGTATTATTATACAGTCTCGACATTATAATCCTGGAATCGGCTGGCAATCGATTAACATTCCATTCGCTTCTAATTAGGTAGTTTCGATATAGATACGAACCTGATCCATGATTAAATCCATACGATATTAATCTTTTGCTTGTATCAAATGCATACGTCTATCAACGTAATTTACAGAAATATCAAGTATATGATATCATGCGTTTTATCCTAAATTGATCTGAGCCGACTACGTTCGACAATCGACAAGCTGTCGTACGAGCTATTTGAAATTGTCGTGTTCAGTATGGAGGCTTTTATGGTTTCTCGTGCAAAATTTCTGCTCCCGTGCTGGCTGGGTATTGTGAGCGCAGGGCTCCTTATGTCTCCCGCCGCGCAGGCGGACACCACCACCACCACCTTCGCGGTAACGGCTACCGTTCTCAAAGCCTGTGTCGTCACGGCGAACCCGCTCGCTTTCGGAACCTATGATCCGACGGCGGCGACGCCGCTCGACGGCTCGACCACGCTTTCGGTGTTCTGCACCGTCGGCTCCTCGTTCACGGTCGGTCTCAACACCGGCACGGCGAGCGGCGCCACGGTCACAACGCGGCGGATGACGAACGGCGCCAACACGCTTGGCTATGCGCTGTACCAGGAAGCGGCCCGCACCAATAACTGGGGCAATACACCCGGTACCGACACGCCACTGGCGACCACCGCCCCCGTGCTGCCGTCGACGTTGACAATCTATGGCCGCGTATCGGCCAACCAGAATGTGCCCGCAGCCAGTTATACCGACACGATCACCGTCACCGTAAACTATTAGGCCTGAACCGATGCGCGCCGGAGCCGCCATCGTTGCGATATTGCTGCTGCCATTGGCGGCGCAGGCTTCCTCGCTCAAAGTATATCCCGTCCGTATCGTCCTGACCCCGAAAGAGCCGGTGCAGACGATGACGATCCAGAACGGCAGCGCCGAGACTGCCCGCATCCAGCTGCGCGTCTTTTCCTGGCGCCAGGTGGATGGCGAGGACAAGTTCGAGGAAACCCGTGACGTTCTCGCCAATCCGGGCCTGTTCGAGATTGCGGGCCAGGGCGAACAGATTGCGCGCTTCGGCTTGCGCACCAGCCCCGGCACGGTCGAGAAGAGCTATCGCGTCATTCTGGAAGAAGTGCCGGGTTTGCGTCCGAGTGAGCCCGGGCAAGTGCGAACCTTGTTGCGGATAAGCATTCCGATCTTCGTGCCAGCGCCCAACCCGATCGGTCGCCTCTCCTGGCGCGCCTGGGCGGCGGGGCCCCACAAGGTGACGTTCGAGATCCGCAACCAGGGCACTGCTCACGTCCAGATCAACCGGCTCGCACTGGCCGGGCGGAACGGTGCGAAGCTGGGCGCCGGCGACATGTCGGTTTATCTGCTGCCCGGCGCGTCGCGGCAGATCATGCTCGATGTCGACGCGCCGGTTCGCGCCGGCGAGGCCCTCAAACTGAGCGCTGTGACGGATCAAGGTAATCTGGCCGCCGATCTCGTCGCCGAGGCGGCTCCCCATGAAACCGGCCGTCCCTAGGACCATCATGGCGGCGCTCTGCCTCCTTGCCGACGCGACTGCCGCAGGCGCACAGTCTGCCGCTCCGGACCCGCCAGCGGGGCAGCAGCGCCCGGATCGGTTCGACCTGCTGTTTGTCGCGATCACCATTAACGGCGTGCCGGAGGGTGAATATCTGGTGGCACGGCGCGGCGGCGACTTCTTCGTCCGCCCCTCCGATCTGGCGCGCTGGGGGGTCAGGGTTCCCCCGGCTGCGACGACCGTGATCGAGAATGAAGCCTTTGTTCAGCTGACCGCCATCGCCGGGATGACGCTGCAATTCGACCCGGCCGGTCAACGTATCGCATTGATCATTTCCGCCGAGCTTTTCGATTCCAGCAATGTCTCGGTGCCGGCCACGCGCGTACGACCGACAAAGAGCGCCTTCGCGGCGTTTCTCAATTACGATCTGTCCGTCCAATACGATCACAAGGTACAGGCAGCAGCCTTCCTGGAAGCCGGAATATCGGACGATTGGGGCCTGCTCGCGACCACCATGGCGGTCGGCCAGCAAACGGGATCGAGCCGGGTCACGCGTTTCGACAGCTATTTCCTGCGCGACGATCCCGATACGCTAGTCCGCCTGATCGTCGGCGATACCGTCACCGACGCACGCGACTGGTCGCGCCAGATACGCTTCGGCGGCGTCCGGCTTGGTACCGACTTCAGCTTGCAACCAAATCTCATCACTTTCTCCACTCCCGCTTTTACCGGCCGGACGGCGATCCCTTCGAATGTCGAGTTGCTGGTGAATAACGCGCGGCGCTTCCAGGCCGACGTTGCGCCGGGGCCCTTCTCGATCAATCAGGTACCTCTGGTGAATGGCGCGGGCGACGTGACACTCGTCATCCGCGATGCGCTTGGCGTGGAACGCCGGGTGACGTCTTCTTATTATATCAGCTCGCGCCTGCTCAGGCGGGGCCTGAGCGCCTGGTCGCTCGAGGCGGGTGCCGAGCGCCTTGACTACGGCATCCGGAATTTCAGCTATGCCAACCCCTTCGCGGCCGGATCCTATCGCCGCGGAGTCACCGACTGGCTGACCCTTGAAGGCCGCACGGAAGTGAGCGGCGATGTCCAGATGATCGGCGGCGGGGCCAATATCGTCTGGCCCGCTATCGGCGAGTTCGGAATTGCCGGTGCAGTTTCGCGGGGAGAGGACGGCCAAGGAGCGCTCTACCGCATCTTCTTCAGCCGGATCACGCCAGGATGGAGCCTCGCGGTGAGCTATCAGCGTGCGTCGCGCCAGTTCGACCAGCTAGGCATCCATCGCGACGCGGAACGCATAACGGGTCAGTTACAGGCCTCGGGCAGCGTCTCGCTGGGACGCCGCGGCAATTTTGGCATCGTCTATACCGATCTCGAATATGCCGATCGTAACCGCACCCGGCTCGCCTCGGCCAATTACAGCATCGGAATCAGGGATCGCGGCTATCTGAGCGTTTTCGCGCTCCGCAGCGCGACCCGGGGGTCCGCCACGCAAACCACGGTCGGCGCGGGTTTCACCATTCCCTTCGGGCCGCGCAGCAGCGGCTATGTGCAAGCGGACACCCGCAATGTTCTCGCCGAAATACGCAGGACGCCGCCCGCCGAAGGAGGCTGGGGCTATCGGTTGACGGCGGGTGCCGGCGAAAGCGACCGCCAGCAGGCCGAGCTCAGCTGGCGCGGCGATCCGGGCGAAATCAGGGTCGAGGCCGCGCGCGTCGAGGGGAGCGCCGGCGTCAGGATGCTCGCCAGCGGCGGATTGCTTTTCGCCGGCGGCCGCCCCTACGCCACCCGGCGCGTGGAGGATGCGCTGGGCGTCATCGACGTGCCCGGCCTGGCGGATGTCCGCATCTACCAGGAAAACCGCCTCGTCGCCCGCACCGACGCCCGGGGTCGTGCGATCATACCGGATCTGCGCGCTTATGAGCAGAACCGGATCGCGATCGCACCCGGCGACATCCCGATCGACGCGCACATGTCGAGCGACACGCTCATGATCGTGCCGCGGTATCGCGGAGCGGTCATTGCGCGCTTCGCGATCGAACGGGATCACCCCGCGACGATCTTGCTCCAGGCACTCGACGGCGCGCCGGTCGATGCCGGCACCACGGTGCGGACCGATACCGGCGAGACGGCATTCGTCGGCTATGGCGGCGAAATCTTCGTGCGCGAAGCACGGCGGGACATGATCATCGAGTTCGAGACCCGGCAGGGCCCATGTCGAGTCAGGCTTGGCGGATTGCCCGAGGATGACGTGCTGCCGCGCCTCGGGCCGTTACGGTGCGGCAATCCCGTGAGCGCGCCATGACCCCGCGGTACCTGATCGTCCTGATGGCGATGCTGGCGGGCACATTGCTGCTTGTTCCATCACCGGCAAAGGCGGCGTGCGCCCCGCTGTCCGCCTGCAGCTGCACCGTCACCGCGACCGGCGTGAGTTTCGGCACGTACACCGTCGTCAACGCGTCGCCCACCGATTCCACCGGCAACATACAGGTCCACTGCACGCTGCTCGTTGCACTGGCCGGATCGTTCACGGTCGATCTCAGCACCGGCTCATCCGGAACCTACACTCAGCGCGCCCTGCACAATGGTGCGTCGGTCCTTGACTATAATCTTTATACCGACGCGGCCCGAACCCAAATTCTGGGAAACGGCTCGGGAGGCTCGTTCCGCATAACCCGGAATTTTACGGCACTGCTCAGTGTCGATCAGACGATGACGGTCTACGGCCGGATCCGCTCCAGCCAAAATGTACCCGCGGGCAGTTACAGCGACACCATCATCGTCACCGTAACCTACTGATAAGGCAGCTATCCGGTTGAGCTTCCTGGCAGCAGCCAGTCTCCAGTCCGTGAGCGCCGCTGGCACGGATGGATAGTTTGCTTGGCCAGGCGCAACCGTCTGCTCTCTCATGCGGATGTCCGAAAGCAGCTAGTCACCGCTCGGACGATTAGAAGATGGTCGCTGCTATGCGCCTGGCTGCTGTCCTATAGTTGGACTGTCTCGGCACCCGAAAACATACGTCCGCTCAGCTCCAAGATGGCGGAACTTTACTATATTCTTCCAAATGAATTCCGATATGATCGACGGGTGTTCAGCCTTCTTTTAACTACGGATTATGCGCCGTTCGCGGTCTCCTTCGTGGTCATGCTGGGCATCGGCATCATCGAGGGAGTGGGGCTGGGTCTGGGGCATCTCGACCTGGGTTCGCATTTGGATGCCAGCGGTGCCGAGGCTGGGCCGGGTCTGCTCGACTGGCTGGGGTTCGGGCGCGACTTGCCGATCCTGATTTGGCTGACGTCGTTGCTATGTTGCTTCAGTGTCGCCGGCGTCGCCATCCAGCAGATCGCCACGCTCCTGATCGGAAGCCCGCTGCACTGGGGCATCGCGAGCGCTGCGGCGCTGGTGATCGCCGGCGTCGCGAATGCGTTTGTGTCCGCTGGCCTGGCGCGAATCTTTCCGTCCTATGAGTCTTCGGTCATCAATGCCGAAGACTTGCTGCGGCACCGCGGTACCGTGCTGGAAGGTGCGGCGTCGCGCGGGCATCCGGCGCGCGCGAAGGTCGTCGATCAGTTCGGCCAGGCGCATTACGTCATGGTCGAGCCGCATGACGACGCCGACGTGATCGCGCAGGGCGAAAGCGCCCTGTTGGTTGGCAAGCAAGGGGCGGTGTTCTTCGCCATTCCGGACATCAGCACGCCGTTCCGGCCAATCTGAACGCTAGAAATTTCAAATTTGGGGGAGGGTCTTTTGTCCGCATCGCTGCTGAACGTCCTGATTTATGCCGGTATCGCGCTCCTTGCGCTCGTCGTGATGGGGATCATCCTCACCCGCCTGTATCGCCGCGCCACGAAGGACATCGCGCTGATCCGCACCGGCTTTGGCGGCGAGAAGGTGGTGCTGAACGGCGGCATCATGGTGATCCCCGTGCTGCACGAATTGATGCAAGTCCGGCTGACCACCGTGAAGCTCGAAGTTTCGCGCCTCAACAAGGATGCGCTGATCACGCTCGACAAATTGCGCGTCGACGTCGTCGGGCTTTTCCACATCAAGGTAAAGCCCGATGCGCAGTCGATCGCCGCCGCGGCGCAGACGCTCGGCGAATCGGTCAACAGTCCCGATGCGGTGAAGTCGCTGCTTGACGGCAAGCTCGTCTCGGCGCTGCGCTCGGTCGCGGCAACGATGACGATGGAGCATCTGCACGCCAACCGCGCCGACTTCATCCAGAAGGTCCAGGAAGCGCTGATGACCGATCTGGACATGAATGGCTTTCAGCTGGAATCGGTCAGCATCACCCATTTCGATCAGACCGCGTTCGAGCATTTCAACGAGAATAACGCGTTCGACGCCGAGGGCTTGACCGTGCTCACCCGCACGATCGAGGAGCGCAAGAAGATCCGCAACGATATCGTCGCGACCAACCGCGTCGAGATCGAGCAACGCAACCTCGATGCGAACAACCAGTCGCTGGCGATCGCGCAGGAGGCCGAGCAGGCGCGCCTGACGCAGGAACAGACACTGGCCGCCCGCCGGGCAGAGCAGGCGACCGCGATCGCCACTGCCGAAGCCGAACAGACCCGGCTGGCCGAAATCGCCCGGATCAATGCCGAGCAGGCGCAGACGGTCGCGCAGACCGAGGCCGACAAGGTGATCCAGACGGCAACCATCGCCCGCGACGGGGCGGTGCAGACCGCGACGATCGAGCGCGACCGCACCATCGAGATCGCGCGCATCACCACCGCGGTGCAGACCGCGCAGAAATCCGAGGAGGAATCGACCGCGACCGCCGCGGCCAACGAAGCGCGTGCGCTGGCGGTGCGTGCCGAGGAAAGCGTCCTGACCGCGAAGGCGACGGAGATCGCCAATCGCGAGAAGAACGTCGCGGTGATCGCGGCCACCAAGCGGGCGCAGGAAGAGGCGGTCCAGATCACCGTCGCCGCTACGGCCGAGAAGGAGGCCGCTGAATCCCGCGCTGCCGCTTTACGCACCGAGGCCGAAGCCGAGGCCGATGCCGAAAAGGCGCGTGCCGAGGGCCGGGAGGCAGCGTTCAAGGTCGATGCTGCGGGTCAGACCGCGCTCAACGAAGCCACCAACATACTCAACGATTCGCAAACGGCCTTGCTGGTTCGCAAGGCGATGCTGGAGGCGCTGCCCGGGATCATCGCAGCAGCGAGCAAGCCTATGGAGCAGATCGACAAGATTTCGATCCTCGACGCGCGCGGCCTGCACGGAGATTCAGGTGCTTCGGACGGTGCTGGCAGCCCCGGAAACCTTGCCGATTCCGCGGTTGCCGCGGCCATGCGCTACCGGGTCGGCGGCCCGCTGATCGACGGGCTGATGGCGGAATTGGGGATTGGCGGGGGCAGCCTCAACGGCATGCTCTCGGGTGTGGCGGCCGCGCCAGGCGCGGTTGCAACCGAGGATCAGCCGGAGGGCAGCAAGGAATAGGGCCGTTCGCCGCTATCCTGCGCCTTCCACCCTCATCTCCGCCTTGGCGGTCCGGCCGGGTGAAACCTGCCGGGCCGCCAACGACCATTAGCCGAACGCACCCTCCTAACGCCCAACCGCCTTCCACCCGCCACAACCTGCGTCTAACGTAGCCCCGTGGATCTCTATCTCCCCATCGCCAACATGTCGGTCAATGCGCTGGTGATCGTCACGCTCGGGCTGTTCGTCGGGCTGTTGTCGGGGATGTTCGGGGTTGGCGGCGGGTTTCTGACCACGCCGTTGCTGATCATCTACGGCATCCCGCCGACCGTCGCCGCTGCCTCGTCAGCGAGCCAGGTGACCGGGGCGAGCGTCTCCGGCGTGTTCGCGCATCTGCAGCGGCGCGGGGTCGATTTCCAGATGGGCGGGCTGATGGTCGCCGGCGGGTTCGTCGGGTCGGGAGTCGGCGCGTGGATCTTCCGCATTCTCCAGCGGACCGGGCAGATCGATACGGTGATCGCGGTCATCTATGTGCTGATGCTCGGCTGGATCGGCTCGACCATGGCCAGGGAATCGATCCAGTACATCCTCGCCGCGCGCGGCGGAGCGCCCCCGCCGGCACGCAAGCGGCGCCACCATCCGTTGGTCGCGGCCCTGCCGCTCAGGATGCGCTTCTATCGCTCGGGGCTCTACGTCTCGCCGCTCGCGCCGCTGCTGCTCGGCTTCGGGGTCGGCATCCTGACTATCCTGCTCGGCGTCGGCGGCGGCTTCATCCTGGTCCCGGCGATGATCTATTTGCTCGGCATGGCGACGCAGGTCGTGGTCGGCACCAGCCTGTTCCAGACCCTGTTCGTCACTGCCTGGGCGACGATGGTCCATGCCACCACGACCAAGGCGGTCGATATCGTGCTGGCGGTGCTGCTGTTGATCGGGTCGGTGACCGGCGCACAGCTCGGCGCGCGCTTCGCCGCGCGGGTGAAGCCCGAATATCTCCGCCTGGCGCTTGCTGTGCTGGTCCTGCTGGTCGGGTTGCGTATCGCGATCGGATTGGGTTGGCGGCCGGATGAAATCTATTCGGTAGAGCTATCTTGAAGGCGCGTGCCGCGCTCGCTCTGCTGATCGCGCCACCGCTAATGGGGCAGGCCAAGCCGGTATCGAAACCGGTGCTGGTCCCCGACGTCTCGCAGCGCCAGATCGAGATCGCTTATTCGTTCACCGGCGCGGATCTGCTGCTGTTCGGCGCAATCCTCTATCCCGGCGGGCGGCTGCCCGACGACGATGCGCCGACCGACATTGTTGTGGTGGTGAAGGGGCCGACCCAATCGATCCTGGTGCGCGAAAAGGAAAAGATCGCCGGCATCTGGGTCAATGCGTCGCGGCTGCGCTATCGCTCGGCGCCGAGTTTCTACGGCATGGTGTCGTCGCGCCCGATCGATCAGGTGGTCGATGGCCGCACGCGCGCGATCTACGAACTCGGGCTCGACAGCCTGCAATTGTCCCCGGCGTCGAGTGCGCCGCAGGACGAGCAGGACCGCTTCGCGCGCGGGCTGGTCGACCTCAAGCGCCGGTCGGGTCTCTATTACGAGCAGCCCAATGCGGTCGAGATCAGTGACGGCGTGCTGTACCGTGCGCGCGTCAATATTCCGGCGCGCGTGCCGGTCGGCCGGTTCACCGCGGAGACCTTCCTGATCCGCGACCGGCACATATTGGCGGTCGCGACCAGGGATATCGACATCCGCAAATCGGGGTTCGAACGGTTCGTGGCGCGGTCGGCGCAGCGCAGTTCGATCGCCTATGGGCTGGTCGCGGTGGCGCTGTCGGTGCTGTTCGGCTGGGGCGCGGGGTATATCGCGCGGCGGGTTTGATGTCTCCGTGCCGAAACAGTCGCAAGAAGTCGTATCTGCCCTCTCCCGCAAGCGGGAGAGGGTTGGGTGAGGGTCTTCTTTCTTCTTCCAGGCGTGTGTCGAAACAGAAGAAGAAAGAAGACCCTCACCCTCCCACCGCTTCGCGGCGGGCCCCTCATTCTCCCGCAGGCGGGAGAGGGGGAACGCGCGCTTTCGTTCCGGTGTGGCGCTTGCTGCACGGTGGATGTCGGAACGGGTTCGGCATGACCTCGAGAAGGGTTCGCCCGAGCCGGTCAGCGATAGCAAACTCAATATTTACCCCTGACGTGCCATAGCGACTCGGAATGACCAGGGGATTCCGATGACCGAAATGCTGGGGGGTAGCGCATTCGCGCGGACGACGGCCGATGACACCGCCGCGCCGACCCCCGCTCCGAGCCTCGGCAGAGAGATTGGTGGGCTGATCGAGATCGCCGGTTCGGGGGGGCAGGTGCTGTTCGATCCCGATGCCATTGCCAGCTATGCCGCCGATCCCGATTCCGTGCTGGCATCGGCCGGCTCGGTCGGTGCGCAGGTCAAGATTCGCGTCGGCGCCTGCTGGATGATCGCCAATATCCGCTCGCTGCGCCTGGTCGAGGCCGGCATCCTGGCGCTGATCGACTTTCTCGGCGAAGGCGATGAGGAACGACTGACCGGCAAGCTCTACAAATTCCGTCGTGGCGTCACGCGCTATCCCGCCCCGGGCGCCGCGGTGTTTCCGGTATCGACCGCCGACCTCAGGCAGATCTACGCCGCCGACGACCGCGCCAATATCGAGATCGGCACGGTCTATCCGACCAAGGACATCCGCGCCTCGCTCTATGTCGACGCGATGCTGGGCAAGCATTTCGCGCTGCTCGGATCGACCGGTACCGGTAAATCGACCAGCGCCGCGTTGATCCTGCACAAGATCTGCGAGCTCGCGCCGCAGGGTCATATCGTGATGGTCGATCCGCACGGCGAATATGCGGCGGCGTTCCAGACCACCGGCGCGATCTACGACGTGTCGAACCTGCAGATGCCGTATTGGCTGATGAATTTCGAGGAACATTGCGAAGTGTTCCTGACGACGTCCAACTCCGAACGGCAGATCGACGCCGACATCCTGGCCAAGTGCCTGCTCGCCGCGCGCGCCAAGGGGCGGCTGGGGCAGGAGATCAGCAAGCTGACGGTCGACGCCCCGGTGCCGTACCTGCTCAGCGACCTGACCAATTTGATCCAGCTCGAAATGGGCAAGATGGACCGCGCCGGCGACACCGCGCCCTATCTCCGGATCAAGACCAAGATCGATGAGATCAAGGCCGATCCGCGTTACAGCTTCATGTTCTCCGGCATGCTCGTCGCCGACACGATGCAGGACTTCATCAGCCGCGTGTTCCGCCTGCCCGGCGACGGCAAGCCGATCTCGATCATCGACGTGTCGGGCGTGCCGAGCGAAATCACCTCGGTGGTGGTCGCTGTCCTGTCGCGCATGGTGTTCGACTTCGCGATCTGGTCGCGCAACGAAGCGCGGCGCCCGATCCTGCTCGTCTGCGAGGAGGCGCACCGCTACATCCCCAACGAGCGCAACGCCGACGGATCGTCGGTCGGCAAGATCCTCAGCCGCATCGCCAAGGAAGGCCGCAAATACGGCGTCAGCCTGGGTCTGATCACGCAACGTCCGTCGGATCTGGCCGAAGGCGTGCTGTCGCAATGCGGCACGATCATCTCGATGCGCCTCAACAACGATCGCGACCAGGCGTTCGTCCGCGCGGCGATGCCCGAAGGCGCGCGCGGGTTCCTCGACGCGATCCCCGCGCTGCGCAACCGCGAGTGCATCATCTGCGGCGAAGGCGTCGCCATCCCGATCCGCGTCGCGTTCGACGGGCTGGAGGCCAACAAGCGCCCGGCGTCGGACGATCCGACCTTCTCCACGTTGTGGCGCGAGACCGGCGGCGAGGATCAGATCATCGGCCGCACCATTCGCCGCTGGCGCTCGCAGGGCCGCTGATCGGGCGCACACGAAAACGGTCGCCTGATCCTGCGAAATCAGGAGGCGGGAGTTACCAACGGAATCACTTGTAATTTTGAGCCCCTGCTTACCCAAGAGCGAGACTTATCGCGTCAGCTGGACTTGCGCGGCGTTCCCGGATGGACCGACAGCAATTCCGACACGTGCGACTTGAACGCGCGCAAGGCAGCGCCGGTCAGCGCGGCGACGCTCGAGAAGGAGAAGCCGCGCGGATTGACCACCTGGCCGCTGCGATAGACTTCGAAATGCAGATGCGGGCCGGTCGATAGTCCCGAATTGCCCGAATAAGCGACGATCTGGCCGCGCTGAACATGCTGGCCGTTGCGCACCAGCACCCGGCTCAAATGGCCATAACCGGTACCGACCCCGCTGCCCTGCGCCTGAATGCCGACGAAGCTGCCATAGCCGCCTTTGTAGCCGGCCCAATTCACAATGCCGTCGAATACCGCATAGACCGGCGAACCATAAGCGCAGGCGATGTCGATGCCCTTGTGCATCCGGTAATAGCCGAGGATCGGGTGCATCCGCATGCCGAAGGACGAGCTGATCCGGCCCGCGACCGGCAGGCCCATGAAACCCTGGCGCTCGGTCTGACCGCTGGCGTCGTACCAATCGCCATGGCCGTTGCCGCCATCCTCATCCTCGTCGGCGTTGCGGCTCCACTTGACCAGTTGGACCTTGCGGCGACCCATATCGAGCCCGGCGAACAGGATCTTGCCGAGTTCGACCTCGCCGGTCGCGGCGCGGCGCTGCGATAGCATGACGTCCCAGGTGTCGTCCGACGCGACATCGCCGCCGATCGAGATCCGCGTCGCGATCGCCTTGATGTAATCGGCGGCAACGGTCGAGGGCACGCCGGCGGCGCGCATCGATTTGTACAGGCTCGATCCGGCCAGGCCCTGGATACGCAGCGGCGTGTCGTCGACCGCGATCGCCTGGCGATTCATCGTCAGGCCGTTGGCGGTGCGCTTGATCGTCAGGCGGAAATCGAATGCCGGCTGGAAGCTCAATTGTTCGAGCGGGCGCGGATCGCTTTTCTTGGCACGACGGCCGAGCACGCCTTCGAACCGCGTTCCAGGGCGGATATTGTCGAGCGGCAGCGCGCCCGCGACCAGATCGGCGACGCGAGCGATATCGGACTTGGCGGCGCCGGCGCGGCGCAGCAGCGTTGCCAGGCTGTCGCCGTCACTCATCGCCGATGCAAAGGCCTGGGTCGGGCGATCGGGGGTTTCGGCCAGCGGCCGCACCAGATCGGTCGCCGCCATGCGCTGACCGGTATCGGCACCCAAGGCGAGTGGCGCGATCGATTGCGCACGGGCATTTTCCCACGCCTTGCCCTTGAGCGGCAAAGCGGATGCAGCGACCAGCGGCTGACCGATGCCCGGCGACAGCGCCCAGCACGCGCCGACCAGCGCGGTGCAGGTAGCGAGTCCGCGGAACCAGTCGCGCGATCCGATCCGCGCGCCGAGATCGGGCGTCCAGTCGATTTGCGCCATGGAGGCACGCACCCGGTCGACAAAAGAGAGGTCGGTGGTGAGGACGAGCGCACGGCCGGTCGAGCTGGGAGCAGCGCCACCCGATTGCTCATAATGCTCACTGCGCAGAAACACGACGAAACGTCCCCGTTACGTAATCGCCGATCCACCCCCGGCGCTGTCCAAACACTCTGCCGATGGGGTGTTAAAGTCAATTTAACCGCCTCGTTAAGCGCCGATCCGTGCGGCAAGCCGTGCAGCGCGAGGGACAAACTCCATTTGACGCGGAACTATTTCAAGTACCGGCAAATTCGGGATCTTTTCGTCGCGGTGACTTGCCCTAGGGGCGATTACTTACGGACTCGCACCATGGGCGCGACTATCATGGCTTAATCAAGTCTCGCTTGCGTCGATCGCCCGGCGCGCCGATCTATAAGCCGTCATGCGTGCGTTCTCGTCCCCGGTCACCGCGGTGCTCGGGCCCACCAACACCGGCAAGACGCATCTCGCGATCGAGCGGATGTGCGGTCATTCGAGCGGGATGATCGGCTTCCCGCTGCGATTGCTCGCGCGCGAAGTCTATGATCGCGTCGTCAAATTGAAGGGCGCCAAGCAGGTCGCGCTGATCACCGGCGAGGAGCGTATCGTTCCGCCCGACGCGCGCTGGTTCCTGTGCACCGCCGAGAGCATGCCGCTCCAGCGTGACTTGGCATTCGTCGCGCTCGACGAGGCGCAACTCGGCGCCGATCCCGAGCGCGGCCATGTCTTCACCGACCGTCTGTTGCGCGCGCGCGGCCGCGAGGAGACGATGATCCTTGGCTCGGAGACGTTGCGGCCGATGGTCAAGGCGCTGGTCCCCGACGCCGAGATCGTCAACCGCCCGCGTTTCTCGACTCTGTCCTATGCCGGCGCGCGCAAGCTGTCGCGGCTGCCCAAGCGCTCGGTGATCGTCGCGTTCAGCGCCGAGGAAGTCTATGCCGTCGCCGAGATGATCCGCCGTCTTCGCGGCGGCGCCGCGGTGGTGATGGGCGCCTTGTCCCCGCGCACCCGCAACGCCCAGGTCGCGATGTTCCAGGCCAGCGAGGTCGATTATCTCGTCGCGACCGACGCGATCGGCATGGGCCTCAACATGGACGTCAACCATGTCGCCTTCGCCAGCCTGACCAAGTTCGACGGCTATCGCCAGCGCCGGCTGACGGTGAGCGAGATGGCGCAGATCGCCGGGCGCGCCGGGCGGCATCAGCGCGACGGGACGTTCGGCGCGCTGACCGCCGACGGCCCCGGTGCGTTCACGCCCGAGGAAATCCACGCGATCGAGCACCATCATTTTCCCCGGCTCGATTTCCTCTATTGGCGCGATGGCGAGCCCGATTGCGATTCAGTCGATGCGCTGATCGCCAGCCTGGAAGCCAAACCCGACAATCGCGTGCTGCGCGCGGCACCGGTCGCGACCGATCTCGCGGTGCTCAAGCGGCTGACCGAGGACGATGCCGTCCGCGACCGCGCGCGATCGCCGGGCCAGGTCGCACGGTTATGGGCGGCATGCGGCGTGCCCGATTTCCGCAAGCTCGGCGTCGATCCGCATGCCCGGCTGGTCGCCAAGCTCTATAATGATCTCAGCACCGGCAACGGCCATATCGCCGCGCCCTGGTTCGCCGATCAGGTCGCGCGGCTCGACGATGTCACCGGCGATGTCGAGACGATCGCGGGGCGAATCGCGGCGATCCGCACCTGGGCCTATATCGCGCATCGCAGCGATTGGCTGGCCGACCCGGCGCATTGGGCGGCGCGCACCGCGGCGGTCGAAGAGCGCCTGTCCGACGCGCTCCACGCATCGCTGACCCAGCGCTTCGTCGACAAGCGCACGACCGCATTGCTGCGCCAGATCGGCAAGGATGCCGGCGCGCTGCCGGTGGTGATCGGTGAGGAAGGCGAAGTGCTGGTCGAGGATCATCCGATCGGCACGCTGGAAGGCTTCCGCTTCACCGTCGCCGCCGACGCGCGGCATGCAGACAAGCGCCTGCTGCTCGCGGCGGCGGAGAAAAGGCTCGGTGCCGAGCTGGCGAAGCGCGGTCGCGAACTGGCTGACTCGGGTGACGACGAGCTCTCTCTGTCCTTCCCCCGGATCGAATGGCGCGGCGTCGGCGTGGCCGAATTGACCGCTGGCGCCAATCTCGCCCAGCCGCGCGTCCTGCTGGATCGTCCGGTCGAAGCGCTCGATCCTGCGGTACGCAAGGCTGTGCAAGCACGGCTCGACCGCTGGGTCGCAGAGCAGCTGGCGCGGCGTTTGCCGGTATTCGGCGCGCTCGACGCCTGCCTGCGCGATGCCGCCGCCGGTGCGCCGCTGCGCGCGGTCGCGGGGGCGCTGCTCGATGCCGGCGGATTGTTGCCGCGGCGCGCGATCGGCGCGCAGGTCGAGGCGCTCGACCCGCTCGCGCGAAAGAAGTTGCACAAGATGGGCGTGACGATCGGTACGCTTGACCTGTTCGCGCCCGCTTTGCTCAAGCCGGGTCCAGCGCGCTGGCGGCGGATGCTGATGCGGCTCGGCGAGGGCCCGCGCGACGGCGCCACGGTGTTGCCACGCAACGCGCCCGGCGCCGACTTGCCCTTCGGCTTCCGCCCGCTCGGTCAACAGGCAGTGCGGATCGATCTGGTCGAACGTATCGCGCGCGCCGCGCACGATTCGCGCAAGGGACGCGCGCCGTTCGCGCCCGACGCGGCGCTCGCGACCTCGATCGGGATCCAGCCCGACACGCTGGCGCGGCTGATGGCGCAGCTCGGCTTTCGCGCCGCGCGGCCAAGCGACGACGGCAAGCCGCGCTGGATGTGGCAAGGCCTGACGCCCAACGCCAAGCCCAAGGCACCGCCGCGCGACAATGCCTTCGCCGCGCTCGCCGGGATGCTCGATGGCTGAGCAGCTTCCCGCTAACGGACCGACGATGCGTCTCGACAAGTTCCTGTGGTTCGCGCGGATCGTGAAGACGCGAAGCTTTGCGCAACGCCTTGCCGAGGAGGGGCATATGCGGATCGACGGTCGCCCGACCGATCGCGCCGCGGCACCGGTGCGCCCGGGCAACATCCTGACCTTCGCCACCCATCGCGGCGAGGTCCGCACCATCCGGATCGAAGCGCTGCCGATTCGCCGCGGCCCGCCTTCCGAGGCGCAGCGTTGCTATCAGGATCTCCAGGCCGGCAGCGCGCCCGCAACTTAAAAACGTCTCGCAGAAAGCCGCGATCGATTGACGGGCGCGGGACACGCGCATAGCACGGCCCAAATCGTACTCCTGGGGAGCCAGAAATGACCTACGTCGTGACCGACGCCTGCATCCGCTGCAAGTATATGGACTGCGTCGAGGTGTGTCCGGTCGACTGCTTCTACGAAGGCGAGAACATGCTCGTCATCAATCCCAGCGAATGCATCGACTGCGGCGTGTGCGAACCCGAATGCCCGGCCGAGGCGATCCTGCCCGATACCGAGAACGGCCTGGAAAAGTGGCTCGAGCTCAACAACACGTTCAGCAGCCAATGGCCCAACGTCACGCGCAAGAACGACCAGACCCCCGCCGATGCCGACGAGCACAAGGGCGAAGACGGCAAATACGACAAGTATTTCTCGCCCGAGGCCGGCCAGGGCGACTGAGCGCGCCAGCAAAGTTGATCGAGATCAAAGCGGCCTCGCCCAGCAATGGGACGGGGCCGTACCCATTTCGGGGGATGCTCCGTCGGATGAAAACGACGTCGGGCTGGTAATTTTATTACGGCTATGTTAAATAGGTCAGGACGAGAGCCCCTTTCCGAGTCTCTCGTGTGGAGACACACACATCCAATCAAGCCCCTGCCGGCGCCATGTCCGGGCGTCGTGCGTTTATTCGGGCGACATTCCAAGTGAAAGGTTGAAGTTACATGGCTGCCAAGGCGCTGTCCTTCGACGTCGGTGATTACGTTGTTTACCCCAAGCACGGCGTCGGCCGTGTCGTTGAACTTCTCAAACAGGAAATCGCCGGCATGACGCTGGAGCTGTACGTGCTCCGGTTCGAGAAAGAGCGCATGACGCTCCGTGTGCCGACCAACAAGGCCGAGAGTGTCGGCATGCGCAAGCTGTCCTCGGACAAGACGCTCCGCGAGGCGCTCGACACGCTCAAGGGCAAGCCCAAGGTCAAGCGCACCATGTGGTCGCGCCGCGCGCAGGAATATGAAGCGAAGATCAATTCGGGCGACCTGGTGTCGATCGCCGAAGTGGTCCGCGACCTGTTCCGTGCCGAAGACCAGCCCGAACAGAGCTATTCGGAGCGCCAGATCTTCGAGGCCGCGGCGTCCCGCCTCGCCCGCGAGCTCGCGGCGATGGAAGAGACCGACGAAAAGGGTGCGCTGGAGAAGATCCTCGACATCCTGCGCAAGGCCGCGGCGATCCATAACAAGGACAAGATTCCGGCGTAATCCCGGGTCAAGTCGTTGATAAAATAGGGCGGTCCTTTGGGGCCGCCCTTTTTCGTTGCGGCCCCATCCGTAGTGTGTTACGTAGACAACACACAATGGAGGATCTCATGAACCGCTACATGCTGCTCGCTTTGCTTCCGCTCGCCGCCTGTTCGGGCACGGCCCGGTCGGAAGGCACGCCGCCCAGCGGCGCCGGCGGCAACCGCACCTTCGCGGTCGACGGCTTCACCGGCGTCGATGCCGCCGGGCCCGACGATGTCGATGTCCGTGTCGGCTCGGGCTTTTCGGTTCGTGCGGAGGGCGATCCCAAGATCCTCGACAAGCTCGAGATCGTGAAGGAAGGCGACACGCTGAGGGTTCGCCGCAAGGAGCGCAGCTTCAGTTGGGGCGGCGAGCGTAAGGGCGCCAAGATCTACATCACCATGCCGCGCATGACCGCGGCGAGCACCACCGGGTCGGGCGACATGGCGGTCGACCATATCGATGGCGAGAAGTTCCAGGCCAGCGCGACCGGGTCGGGCGACCTCAATATCGGATCGCTCAGCGTCCAGGCAGTCGCGCTGTCGGTCACCGGGTCGGGCAGCCTGGGCACCGCTGGCAGCGCCAGGACCGGATCCTTCTCGGTCACCGGATCGGGCGACATCACCGCGCCCAAATTGTCGCTCGGCCAGGCCAGCGTCAATGTCATGGGCTCGGGCGGCGTCTCCGCGGCGGTCAACGGCGCGGCGAATGTCAACGTGATGGGCTCGGGCGACGTCACGCTCACTGGCGGCGCCAAATGCACCACATCCAAGATGGGCTCGGGCGACGTCAGCTGCAGCTGATTTGGGTTCAGCAAGGCTGAACCGGTCGCGGCACCGTGACGGAAAGGCTGCAAAGACTCTAACCCAGCTTGCATAAAGCGGCGGGGCGGTGCGATGCTCGCATCCATGCTCCGCCGCTCTCTCGCTTTCGCGCTGATCGCGCTCGCCACGCCGGCGCATGCCGCCGACCGCAGCTATGTCGTCACCAATTTCGACCGCGTGCGGGTGGATGGCCCATATTCGGTGCAGGTCGAAGTCGGCACCGGCGGCGGCGCCGCGGCCAGCGCGTCGGGCGACGACCGGGCACTCGGCGACCTCGACATCTCGGTCAACGGCGGCACGCTGACCGTCCGCAAAGGCAGCCAGGGCTGGGGCGAACGAGGCAAAGCAAGCGGCCCGCCGCCGGTGATCATTCTGCGCACGCCGGCGGTGCGCGGCGCGACCGTGGTCGGCGGCGCCAAGCTGGCGCTCAACGGTAGGCTGCGTACGGCGCGGCTCGACGTCCAGATCACTGGCGCAGGGACAATCGACGCGCGCGGCGTCGATGCCGACGACGTCGTGGTCACCGTGATCGGCAACGGCAATGTCGCCCTCGCCGGACGCACCGCGCGGGCGCGGTTCTCGACCAATGGCGGCGGCTCGATCGCGGCGATGGCGCTCGACGCGGGCGAGATCATCGTCACGCTCGAAGGCGCGGGCGAAACGCGGGCAAGCGCACGCTATCTCGCCGACCTAACCAACAAGGGCCTTGGCCTGATCGCGGTCACCGGCAATCCGAAATGCACCGTCCGCGGCCAATCGGTCGGGCCGATCGAATGCGGTAGCACCGGCGCGCAGCCTTAGGTTGAGAACCCAAATAAGCCATTGTTCTTAAAGCGATTCATTTCCAAAACTCGTCATCCCAGCGAAAGCTGGGATCTCAAGCGGCATCGCGTCACCGCCAGAGACCAACATCGGGTCGGATCGTCCCCCGGACGATCCTTGAGCATGCGGGGCATGCTCAACCCGATGTTCTTTCGCTGGGGTGACGGTAGGGTGCGCTGGAGTAACGGGAGGATTCCGCGGGGATGACGACAGGAATGTGAGTCCCCAACCTAAAGCAAACCCAGCTCAGCCAGCTTGCCCACCATATCGGCCGGTAGTTCACCTACCCCTTCGCCACCTGCACCAAGGTCGCGCGGCGCGCTCGTATCTTCGAGATAGCGCCAGCCCTGGTGCGCTCGCTTTGGCCGTGCTTCGACCAGGACCAGGCGCGGATCGAGCCTGATCGCGGTACGGCCGCCGGGCAGTTCGCCGAATCCGACGATCGGCGAGCGCGCGACGAGCTGGTGCTTGAGGATCCAGAATAAAGATCCCTGCCCGGCAATCTCTTCCCAGCGCTTGGGTAGATAGCGCGTGCCGAGCTCGTAGGGCGGATCGCCCTCGCGCGCCGCCCAGCGCGCGACGAACGCCTCCAGGCTCGCCACGCCGAACGCGACCTTGGTCAGATGAAGCGGCATTCGACCGATTTGGGTTACCGGCCCAGGCCCCACAAGAAGGCGAGACCTAGGAAAGAGAAAAAGCCCATGCAATCGGTGAACATCGTCACGAACACCGAGGACGAGACCGCCGGGTCGATCCGGAAGCGGTCGAGCGTCACCGGCACGAACACCCCCGCCAGGCCGGCAACCATATTGTTGATCAGGATCGCCAGGCCGAACACCGTCGCCAGATCGCTCCGCCCGAAGATGAAATAGGTGCCGATCCCGATCAGCACGCCGAGCGCGGCGCCGTTCGACACGGCGATGCGGAATTCGCGCCAGATCATCCGCGCGGTGTTCGAATCGGTCAGCTGATTGGTCGCGATCGCACGCACCACCACCGCCAGGGTCTGGGTGCCGGCATTGCCGCCCATGCCCGAGACGATCCCCATCAGCGCCGAGAGCACCGCGAACTTGGCGATCTCGGCATCGAACAGGCTGACCACCCAAGCCGCGAGCATTGCGGTGGGCAGGTTGATCAGCAGCCACATCAGCCGGGTCCGGACCGTCATCGCGATCGGTTCGTTGATGTCGCCATCGCCGGCGCCGGCCAGGCGCAGCGTGTCCTCGCCGGCTTCTTCCTGGATAATATGGACGACGTCGTCGACCGTGATCATGCCGACCAGCCGCCCAGCGGCATCGACCACCGCGGCCGAGATCAGCGCGTATTTCTGGAAGCGCAGCGCGACTTCTTCCTGGTCCATGTCGACCGGGATCAACGTCTGTTCGCGCTTCATCACGTCGGCGATCGCGACCGAGCGCGGCGCGCGCAGGATCCACGACAGCGAGCAGGTGCCGATCGGCTTGTGCCCGGGATCGACCACGAAGATTTCCCAGAAATCGGTGGTCAGTTCCTCCTGGCTGCGCAAATAATCGATCGCGTCGCCGACCGTCCAATGTTCGGGCACCGCGATCAGCTCGCGCTGCATCAAGCGGCCGGCCGATTCCTCGGGGAAGGATAAAGCTTCCTCGATCGCGGCGCGGTCGTCGGGATCGAGCGCTCGGAGCACTTCGCGCTGATCCGCCGGCTCCATGTCCTCGATGATCGCGACGGCGTCGTCAGTATCGAGCTCCGACGCGATGTCGGCGACCTGCTGCGGCGCGAGGCTGTCGATCAAATCCTCGCGGACATAATCGTTCATCTCGGCGAACACGTCGGCATCGAGCAGGTCGGTCAGTGCCTTGGCGAGCGGCCCGCGATCCTCGTGCGGCGCCAGCTCGAACAGATCGGCGATGTCGGCGGGGTGGAGCGGCTCGACCAGCGCGCGCGCCGCGTCATTGTCGCCGGCCTCGACCGCGTCGAGCACCGCGCGCACGAATTCGGGTTTCAGCCGGTCGTCCTCGTCCAGCTGATCCGCGACGTTATCGAGTTCGGTGGCGCCGTCGGTGGGCGCCAGATCGGTCTCGCTCATCGTCTGACCTTTTTTCGGGCACCGGCATATCCATATCGGGGGCCGTACGCGGTTTCCGCGCGGTTTGCCAGCACCCACCGAGCAGTTTAGGGCGGGCGCAAATTCCCCGATTCATGGAGCAAAATGATGGCCGATACCCCCGAGACACTGACTTTGACGCTGGACAGCGGCGACGTCGTCATCAAGCTTCGCCCGGATCTCGCGCCGCAACATGTCGACCGCATCGCCGAGCTGGCCAATGAAGGCTTTTACGACGGCGTCGTATTCCACCGCGTGATCCCCGGCTTCATGGCGCAGGGCGGCGATCCGACCGGCACCGGCATGCACGGATCGGACAAGCCCAACTTGCCGGCCGAATTCTCGCGCGAGCCGCATGTCCGCGGCGTTGCGTCGATGGCGCGGACGATGGATCCCAATTCGGCCAACAGCCAGTTCTTCATCTGCTTCGACGACGCGCGCTTCCTCGACGGCCAATACACCGTATGGGGCGAAGTCACCGAGGGCATGGAGCTTATCGACGCGCTGCCCAAGGGCGAGCCGCCGGCGAACCCCGGCAAGATCCTCAAGGCCCGCGCCGAGTAAGCGCAACCAACAGCCGCTCCTCGCCACCTTCCGTCATCCCCGCTTTCGCGGGGATGACGAGGTGCGGCGGGAGAGGATTGAACAGCCCGCGACGCCCTTAGGCGTCGAGGACCTCGACCAGCCAGTCGTGGAACCATTTGACCTGGCGCATCTGCATCGCGCGCGGGCGGCAGACGAACCAGTAACTGTACGGGCTGGCCACCTCGATATCGAACAATTTGACCAGCCGCGGGTCGTGCGCCTCGTCGAAATGGCTTTCGTGCATGAAGGCGATGCCCAGACCCTGGGCCGCCGCTTCGAGCATCAGCGCGCCCGAATCGAAATGGTCGATCGCCAGCGGCTCGAGCTCGTCGAGCCCCGCCGCATGGCGCCAGGCGCTGAACGTGTCGGGCATGTCGCGGTGGATCAACGCGGTCAGCTTCTCGATCTGTTCGGGGCGCGTGACCGGATCGGGCCCGTCGAGCAGGCTCCGCGCGCCGATCACATAGACATTGTTGGTATCGAGCCGCTTGGCATAGAGGCTGGGATCGGGCTCGCGCGCCAGCGCGATCGCGGCGTCGAGCCCGTCGCCGACGCGCGCCATATTGTGTCCCGCCGTATCGATATCGAGATGGATCTGCGGATAGCGCGCACGCAGGTCGCCGAGGTGCGGGAAGATGCGTTGCGAGGCGAACAGCGGCAACACCCCCAAACGCAGGCGCAGGACCTCGATCCCGCTGGTCATATATTCGACCGCGTCGGTCAGCCGGTCGAGCACCGGCGCGATCTGCTGCAGCAGCCGTTCGCCGTCGCTGTTGAGCGCCACCGCCTGGTGCCGGCGTTCGAACAAGGGCTTGCCGATGAAGCGTTCGAGCGCCTGAATCCGGCGGCTGAGCGCCGGCGCGGACAAAGCGAGTTCCTGCGCGGCAGCCTTGACCGACCCGGTGCGGGCGACCTGAATAAAGGCCTCGATCGCGGTCAGCGGGGGCAAACGCCGCATGGAAATTCTCTCCCTTGGCCCTGTTAGTTGTGCAACGCGTCACATACCGATGCTTGGAACGCTATCATCCCCTCTCCGTGAAAGGAAAGGGTTGATTGCGAAAAATGCATGTTACCGGTATCACTTCGCACTTGCACAATAATGTGCTGCGCTGCACATAGAGCAGGCCTTTCAGGCATCCTCTCCTAAAAACTTTCCCGGCCGGGCCCCTTGGGTCCGGCCTTTTTTTGTCTCGATTCGCGGCCGCCTGATAGGCGCCCTCTCGCGCTTCGGGAACCGGGTCACTATCTCACACGCTCTCGATTCTTCCGCTCGCGAAACTAAGGTGACCCCCATGGCAGACGGCGACGATGCCCCCCAACGCAAGCTTCAGGTCGCCAATGCGCGTCCCGAGGATAGTGGCCGCGGACTGGCGCACATCCCGCGTCCGCTGATGGCGCAATTGGGGATCGGTGAAGGCGACATCATCGAAATCGTCGGCAAGTCGACCACCCCGGCGCGCGCGGTCGCGCCCTATCCCGAGGATGAAGGGCTCGAACTGATCCGGATCGACGGCCTGCAGCGCGCCAATGCCGGCGCCGGGTCGGGCGATTATGTCGATGTGCGCAAGGCTGAGGCCAAGCCGGCGACGCGCGTCGTGTTCGCTCCCGCGCAGCAGAATCTGCGCCTGCAGGGATCGACCGGCGCACTCAAGCGCACCTTTTTCGGCCGCCCACTGTGCGCCGGCGATGTCGTCGCGACCGCGGGGCAGCAGCGCATCGACCCCGAAGGCGTGCCGCCAAACGTCGCGCAATATCTCCGCGCGCCAGCTTATGCGCTGCAGGAAATCCGCCTCGCGGTGATCTCGACCGTCCCCAAGGGCGTGGTGCTGGTCGACGAGAATACCGAGATCGAGCTGCGCCCCGAATATGAGGAACCCAAGGACGCGCGGCGCGCCGACGTTACCTATGACGATATCGGCGGCATGGCCGACACGATCGACCAGTTGCGCGAGATGGTCGAATTGCCGTTGCGCTATCCGGAACTGTTCCAGCGGCTCGGCGTCGAACCGCCCAAGGGCGTGTTGCTCCATGGCCCGCCCGGCACCGGCAAGACGCGGCTCGCGCGCGCCGTCGCCAATGAGAGCGACGCGCAATTCTTCCTGATCAACGGGCCCGAAATCATGGGCTCGGCCTATGGCGAGTCCGAACAGCGGCTGCGCCAGGTGTTCGAGGAAGCAGCCAAGAATGCGCCGTCGATCGTGTTCATCGATGAGATCGATTCGATCGCCCCCAAGCGCGGTAACGTGTCGGGTGAGGCCGAGAAGCGCCTGGTCGCGCAGCTGTTGACCTTGATGGACGGGCTGGAAGCGCGCGCCAATCTGGTGGTGATCGCCGCGACCAACCGGCCCGAAGCGGTCGACGAGGCGCTGCGCCGCCCCGGCCGGTTCGACCGCGAGATCGTCGTCGGCGTGCCCGACGAGCGCGGCCGCCGCGAGATATTGGGCATCCATACGCGCGGCATGCCGCTCGGCGATCATGTCGATCTCGACGAGCTCGCGCGCACGACCTACGGCTTCGTCGGCGCCGACCTCGCAGCACTCGCGCGCGAGGCGGCGATCGAGGCGGTGCGGCGGATCATGCCGCGCCTCAACCTCGAGGACCGCACCATTCCGGCGGACGTGCTCGAAACGCTGGCGGTGACGCGCGAGGACTTCCTCGGCGCGTTGAAGCGCGTCCAGCCCTCGGCGATGCGCGAAGTGATGGTCGAGGCACCGCGCGTCCGCTGGGACGATGTCGGCGGACTCGACGACGCGCAGATGCGCCTCAAGGAAGGTGTCGAGCTACCGCTCAAGGACCCCGACGCGTTCCGCCGGCTGGGCATTCGTCCGGCCAAGGGCTTCCTGCTCTATGGCCCGCCCGGCACCGGCAAGACCCTGCTCGCCAAGGCGGTTGCGCGCGAGGCGGAGGCGAACTTCATCTCGACCAAATCGTCCGACCTGCTCAGCAAATGGTATGGTGAGAGCGAGCAGCAGATCGCCAAATTATTCGCGCGCGCACGCCAGGTCGCACCGACCGTGATCTTCATCGACGAGCTCGACAGCCTGGTCCCCGCGCGCGGCGGTGGCCTGGGCGAGCCGCAAGTCACCGAGCGCGTGGTCAACACGATCCTCGCGGAGATGGACGGGCTCGAGGAATTGCAGTCGGTCGTCGTGATCGGCGCGACCAACCGGCCCAATCTGATCGACCCGGCGCTGCTGCGTCCCGGCCGGTTCGACGAGTTGATCTATGTCGGCGTGCCCGACGAAAAGGGTCGCCGCCGCATCCTGGCGATCCAGACGCAGAAGATGCCGCTGGCCGACGATGTCGATCTCGACCGCATCGCTTCGCGCACCGACCGCTTCACCGGCGCCGACCTCGAGGATCTGACCCGGCGCGCAGGCCTGGTCGCTCTGCGCAAGAATATCGAGGTCAAGCAAGTGACGATGGCCGATTTCGAGGACGCGCTGGTTGATTCACGTGCCTCGGTGACCGCGGAGATGGAGCGCGATTACGAACAGCTCGCCGCGACGATGAAGCAGGATGCGGCGTCGCTGCAGCCTTTGGGCTTCATCTCGCCGGGACAGTTGCGGCCGCATGGGCCGAAGGGAACGGATTGATCGCCCGAAAACGGGTGGGCGCCGGTCAGAAAAATATCCGGTCGTCTCGCTGAGAGGCGACCGGATCGCCGAATTCGGTACGCGCCGGCAGCCATCGCCGGCGTTCCCAAAGCGGCGCAAAAAGCTTTTCTACTGCGCAGCGCCGGCTTCCTGCCCTCGCCACGCCGCATCATATCGGCCACACGCGCCGGCATGAACCGTCGCGTCAATCCCGGCATCCTGTACGGCGTCGCGGCCTATGCGACCTGGGGCCTGCTTCCTGCCTTCCTCAAACTGCTCAAGCCGCTCCCCGCGCCCGATATCCTCGCGCACCGCATCCTGTGGTCGCTGCTCCTGCTCGGCGTGCTGGCGGTGGCGCTGCGGCATGGGCCGGCGCTGCGCAAGATCGTCGCGACCCGCAAGCTGATCCTCGCGCTCACCGCCTCGTCGCTGCTGATCGGAGTCAATTGGCTGGTCTATATCATCGCGATCAACAATGAGCAGGTCGCGCAGGCGAGCTTGGGCTATTTCATCAATCCATTGGTCAATGTGCTGCTCGGCACAATCGTGCTGCGTGAGCGGCTCGGCCGGATTGAGATCGTCGCGGTAGGACTGGCGACGTGCGGGGTCGCTTTCCTGGCATGGGAAGAAGGCGGCGTGCCGGTGATCCCGCTGACCCTGGCCTTCTCGTTCGGGCTATATGGACTGGTGCGCAAGGTGACTCCGGTCGACGCGATCGACGGATTGCTGGTCGAAACCGCGATCCTGGCACCGCCCTCCTTGGCCTGGCTGCTGTTTGCCGGCACCTCGCTCGCCGGCGGACCGGCCTGGCCGCTGCTCCCCGCCTCGGGGCTGCTGACGGCGACGCCGCTGATCCTGTTCGCTGCCGCGGCGCGGCGCGTGCGGCTGACCGATCTCGGGCTGATCCAATATATGGCGCCGACGCTGCAGTTGATCCTGGCGGTCGCAGTCTATGGCGAAATATTGGTGCCGGCGCAGTGGGCAGCATTTGCGCTGATCTGGGTCGCGCTGGCGATCTATGCCGTTGGCGCAACCCTGTCCGCGCGCCGCGCGGGAGTGGCGATTCCCGACTAGAGCGGAGTGCGTGATTTCTGAATCACGCACTCCGCTCTAGTTATTTGTTGTCGCATCGCTTTTTGCGGAAAACCGGTACCCACTTTTCCGTGCGATGCTCTAGGCGGTCCGGACAGACGGCTTCAACCCCACCCAACAATATCCCATCAGCGCCAAGCACGCCGCGCCCGCGGTCAGATACGGCAATGAGTGCCAGAACTCGTACAACCCCACCCCGATCGACGGTCCGAGCACGAAACTGGCGCCGTTGATCGACGTGACCTTGCCAGCGACCGAGCCCTGCGCCGCCGATCCGACCGCGAGCGACGATCCGGCGGTGAAGGCGGGGCGGGTGAAGCCGAAGCCGATGCTCGCCAGGGCATAAGCGGTCGCCAGGCCGTAGAGCGACGTGGCGAGGCCGGTCAGCGCGCACCCCGCCGCCGCGATCGCGAGCCCGATCAGCATCATCAGGCGCGGCGTCAGGTTGAATAGCGGGATCAATCCCCATTGCACGAGCAACGCCGCACCAGCGCCCATGATCAGCACGAGTCCGGTCGGCTGCAGCGCCTCGGCCGGAGGCAAATGAAGACGGTCGATTACCAGAAAGCCGATCGCCTGCCCCGTCATCGCCTGGGCATGGCCGAACACCAGCCCGGCGATCATCCAGGCACGGACGCGCGGATCGAGGAAGCCGACTTCCTCGACATGCTGTCCGGTCGCGGCGGTGATGCTCGCGCCGGACGATTGCCCGCCGATCGAGGGATAGGCATTGGCGGCGCCATGCGCGGCGGGATCGTCCATCGCCGCTTCGTTGCGATCGTTGGGCAGCATGCGCAGCACGGCGAGAAACATCCCCGCTCCGAACAAGGCGAACAGGAACGCCGGACCGGACAGGCCGATCTCCACCCCACCGACACTGCCGAGCAGCAGATACGGCGCGATCGCCGGCCCCAGGATGGTGCCGAGCCCGAACGCCGACCCGAGCAACGTCAGAGCCTTGGTCCGCTCCTCGCGCGTGGTGCGTCCTGCGACGATCGCCTGCACCGCCGGCGGCGCCGCCGCACCGAACGTGCCGTAGATCAGCCGGCCGACGATGAAGAGCATGAAGGCCGCGGTCCCGCCGATCCAGCCATTGATCCCTGCCGCCAGGAAGAGTCCGCACAAGGTCAGCGAGATGGTGAACCCGCCGACCCCCAGCAGGATCATCGACCGCCGGCCGCGCCGGTCCGATCGACTGGCCCAGAACGGTGCGGCGATTACCCATAACAAAGCCGAGACGGAGAAAGCGGCGGCGACCGCATTGTCGCGGACGTGGAGCGAGCGCCCGATCGCGGGCAGGACCGACTGCAAGGCGGTATTCCCCGCCGCGATCGTCAGCATCACGGTGAACAGCAAGGCGAAGTCGCGGTCGAACCTCGCCGTCATTCCTTCTCCCAATCGTAGCTGCGCCCGACTTCGGCGACATGGAGCGAATACCAGCGGTACCAGCGCCCGCGTCCGGCATCGCGAATCTCGCCGTGCCGCGCCTGCTGGCGCCAGGCGATCGCTGCCGCCTCGTCCGCCCAATAGCTGACCGTGATGCCGATTCCATCGGTGCCCCGCGCGCTGTCGATGCCGCGATAGCCGGGTTGCGCGGCGGCCAGCGCGTTGGCTTCTGCCGCCGCGGCGGCATAGCCTTCGGGATCCTCGCCGGTGACCTCGGACACGAAGATCACCGCGATTGTTCCGGGGGCGAACGTCGTCATTAAGCTGCCGATGGACCCGCGCGCGAGGCGACGCAACCCGTCGCCGACACCTAAAGGCTTGATCAGGCGTTACAGCTTTGCGACAGGGGTTTCCGGTCGCGTACGATTTGGCGCACAGCTACAAGGAATCTCATGTCCCAGCCCCGCTTCGCTCTCGACAATGCGGAGACGCGCGCGCGCAAGCTCCCCTCTCCCTGGGCAATGTTCCTCAGCGGGTTCTTCAAACGGCCCGTGATGGTCGGCTCGATCATCGCCTCGTCCAAGGCGCAGATCAACGCGATGCTCAAGGTGCCCGACTGGCCCAAGGTCAAATTGTTCGTCGAATATGGCCCCGGCGTCGGCACGTTCAGCCAGGCGATTCTCGACCGCCTGCCGGCCGACGGCACCTATATCGCGATCGATACCAATCCGGACTTTATCGACTATCTCCGGATCAAGTTCACCGATTCGCGCTTCATCCCGGTCCATGGTTCGGCCGCCGACGTCGAAAAGATCATCGCCGAACACGGCTTCGAACAAGCCGATTACGTGCTGTCGGGCCTGCCCTTCTCGACCTTGCCCAAGGGTGTCGCCCCCGCCATCGCCGCCGCGACGCACCGCGTGCTCAAGACCGGCGGCGCCTTCCTGGTCTATCAATTCCGTCCCAAGGTCCGCGACTTCCTCGAACCGCATTGGGACCGGATCGACTATTCGATCGAATGGTGGAACATCCCGCCCTCGCACAATTTCTTCGCGTGGAAGGACTAAGGGCGCGGCCTTCGCTTCTGACCGGCTGGTTCGCTGGCAACGTTAACGGCGCGCCGACGGATTGCCTTCGAAGCTGACGACATGGTCGGGCAGGTTCACCCAGCGATGCCCTTCGCTGGACCACACAGCCTGGTCGGGAATCACGAAATCAGGGTCGGCGAAGCCGCCATAGGCGACCCCAACCAGCGCCGGCATCCGTGCCGGGTACCAGAACAAATTGGACCCGCAGGCCTGGCAGAAGCGGAAATCGACCGCGAACCCGCTTGCCGAAGGGCGGACATAACTCGCCGCCTCGCCCTGCACGGCGACCTGGGCCCGATCGTAGAAGACCGCGACACTGAACGCGCTGCCGGTGCGGCGCTGGCATTGCTGGCAATGGCATAACGAGACTTTGCGCGGCTCGCCCGAGCAGGCGACGCTCAGCGCCCCGCAATGGCAGCTGGCGACCCGCTCGCTCATTTCCGCAATCGCCGCTCGGGTCCGAAATTGAGGCTCCGCGTGACGTTGTAGTCGAGCACGGTCATGACGAAGAACGCCGCCGCCTGCTTGATCCGCGTCCACCAGCCGGTGCGCGACTGGTAAAGCTCGGGCGTGATCCGCTCCGAGTCGGCGATCTCGCCATCGATATAGGCCCGGACATGAGCGGCGAACGCCTTGTCCTCGACGCGCAGCATCAGCTCGAGGTTCAGGAACAGGCTGCGAATGTCGTAATTGGCCGAGCCGATATAGACAGTGTCGTCGATCACGAAGAGCTTGGTGTGGAGCTTGGTCGGCTGATATTCGTAGATCTCGACGCCTTTCCTGAGCAGCCCCGCATAAGTGAAGCGCGACGCCCAGATCGCGGCGCCATGATCGTTCTTCGACGCCAGCACGACGCGCGCGACGCCGCGCATGCCGATCCGGTCGAGCCGGCGCAGCATTCCCGGGCTCGGCGCGAAATAGGCGCTGATCAGGTCGACCCGCATCGCGCGCTCGAGATCGGCGCGCATCGCCTTGGCCCAGGGCGAAGGCTTGCGCGTCGGGCCGCCGAACAGCCAGCGCGTCCCGCCATCGGGTTCGCTCCATTTCGCCAGCAACGCGCGCAGCGTTCGGAGCGGCGCCTGATCGTGCTTCGCCCAGCGATCGAGCGCATCGAAATAGCCGGTCAAATGCGCAGCCGAGGGGCCCTCGATATAGAAGCCGAGATCGCGCCAGGCTTGCTCTTCGTTGGTGCCGAAATAACTGTCCTGGATGTTGAACCCGCCGATGATCACCCGCGCCTCGTCGGCCAGAGCGAGCTTCTGGTGGTTGCGTAACAGATAGCGCCGCCCGAGCCGCGGCACGAAGCGGCAGACGTCGATCCCGGCATGTTTGAGCGGATCGAAGAAGCGGTGATTCTCGGCATGCTCGCTGCCCAGGCCATCGACGATCAGCTTGACCGCGACCCCGCGCGCCGCCGCCTCGATCAGTGCCTGGCGCACCCTCGCCCCGGCATCGTCGTCGACATAGATATAATAGAGGATCCGCAGCGATCGCTCGGCCCCGTCGATCAGGTCGAGCAATGCCGTCAGCCGCTCGGGCCCCTCGGTGATGAGTCGGAGCGTGTCGCCGTCGATCGTGAAGCTGGGTTCGCCGGCCATCGCGCCTCTATTGGAGCGCGACGCCGCGCGGGGCAAGCGCGCGGCTCGGTTCTCGACGGCAACAAGCGGAAAACCCGATTTTCTTGACTCTTCACGCGCCATTGCCCTAAGCGCCAAGGCTTCCCATCTTGGTGTTTTGCTGAAGGAAAGCGTTTCATGGCGCGCGTCACTGTCGAAGATTGCGTCGACAAGGTTTCGAACCGTTTCGATCTGGTGCTGTTCGCGGCCCAGCGCGCCCGCCAGATTTCGGGCGGCGCCGACCTCACCATCGATCGCGACCGCGATAAAAACCCGGTCGTGGCCTTGCGCGAAATCGCCGAGGAAACGGTGCGCCCCGATCATCTGCAGGACGCGGTGATCAGCGGCATGCAGAAGGTCCAGGTCGACGACGACGACACGCCGGACGAAATCGGCTCGCTGTCGCAGTCGGCCGAGGCCCTCCGCCTCACCGCCGCCGCGCCGCCGCGCAACCAGAATCTGGGTGGGGATTATGATGGCTGAGGCCAGGGATTAGCGTCAGCTAATCCCTGAACAAGCCGAAGCCTCGGCCGACGGACCGCACGGCCCGTCCCACGCTGCGGCTTTGCCTAGAGATAAGAGGCCTGCGGAGCGATCCGCGGGCCTTATTCTTGCCCAAGCGCCTTCCGGAACCCCGCCATCCGCTCGATCGCCGCGTCCAGCGTCGCATCGCTCTTGGCGAAGCACAGCCGCACGACATTGGTCACCGGGTCTGCGGCATAAAAGGCCGAGACCGGGATCGCCGCTACTCCCGCTTCGTCGAGCAGGCGGTTGCAGAAGGTGACGTCGTCGAGCGCGACGCCCGAGGCGGTCAGGTCGATCGAGATGAAATAGGTCGCCGCCGACGGCAAGGTGACATAGCCCGCCTCGCGCAATCCCGCCGCGAGCCGATCGCGCGAGCGCTGGAAGCCGGCGCGCTCCTTGTCGAACCAGGCCTTGTCCTTGCCGAGCCCATAAGCCGCGGCCCATTGCAGATTGGGGGGCGTCGTGAAGGTCAGGAACTGGTGCGCCTTGGCCAGGCCGCGCGCCAGGCCGGGCGCGGCGCACATCCAGCCGACTTTCCACCCGGTCAGCGCGAACATCTTGCCGGCCGAGCCGATCTTGACCGTGCGCTCGCGCATGCCGGGTTGGCCGATCAGCGGGACGTGGCGGGCGCCGTCGAACACCAATTCTTCCCACACCTCGTCGCAGATCGCGATCAGGTCGCGCTCGATGCAGAATCGCGCGATCACCGCGAGTTCCTCGGCGCCGATCATCGAAGCCGAAGGGTTGAGCGGGCTGTTGAGCACCAGCAGCCGGGTCTTGGGCGACCACGCGCCTTCCAGCATGTCGGCAGTGACGCGCCAGTCGGGCGGACTCAGCCGGACCAACTTCGCCACGCCGCCGCCGCGTTCGACCAGCGGGAGATAGGCGTCGTAGAGCGGCTGAAACAGGATCACTTCGTCGCCCGGCGAGACCAGGGCGAGCAACGCCGCGGCGATCGCCTCGGTCGCGCCTGAGGTGACCACCACCTCGTCGGGCGACAGATCGAGCCCCTGATGCTCGGCATAATGCGCGGCGATTGCCTGGCGCAGTTCGGGCACGCCGATCATCGGCGGATATTGGTTCGATTTCTCGACCAGCGCTTTCGCCGCTGCGTCGATGATATCGGCCGGCCCCTGCGCCTCTGGAAACCCCTGGCCCAGGTTGATCGCCCCGGTCGCCCGTGCGCGCGCTGACATGGCTTCGAAGATTGTCGTGCCCATGCTGGCGTAAATCGGGTTCATGCGAGCCTGATAGCGGCGCAGCGCAGGCGGAGCAAAACTCCACGGCATCTGTTAATGTGGCGTACAGGTTACGAGGCACTAACCCGGTGTCCCTTGCCCCGAAAGGTCGCCAATCGTGCCCGGCAACGTCTATCTCAACGCAATCGGCACCGCGGTGCCGGATCATGAAGCGCATAGCGCGTTCATCGGTTGGGCTCAGCCCAAGATCGCCGACCCGCGCCTGGCCAAATTGTTCGGCCGGATGGTCGCGCGGTCGGGGATCGAGCATCGCTGGACCGTGCTGCCGCGCGCCGACGATGGCGGATCGCCGATCGGCCCGGGCGGGTTCTACGAAGGCGGTTTCATGCCCGGCACCGATGCCCGGATGCGCATCTATGCCGAGGCCGCGCCGACGCTGAGCCTGGCAGCGATCGATCGGCTCGCCGACCAGGTCGAGATCGACCGCATCACGCATCTGGTGGTCGCGAGCTGCACCGGCTTCGTCGCGCCGGGCGTCGATCAGGTGGTCGCGCGCCGGCTCGGCCTGGCGCCGTCGGTCGAGCGGCTGCTGGTCGGGTTCATGGGCTGCTACGCCGCTGTCGCCGCGTTGCGCAGCGCGCGCCACATCGTGCGGTCCGAACCCGGCGCGCGCGTGCTGGTGGTGTGCGTCGAACTCTGCTCCCTCCATCTCCAGGATACCGGCGAGATCGAAAAGCTGCTGGCGATGCTCCAGTTCGGCGACGGCGCGGGCGCCGCGCTGGTGACGAGCGATGCCGCCGGCTTCGAACTCGAGACGCCGTTCGCCACCACGCTCCCCGATTCGGATCGACTGATCCGCTGGGACATCACCGACAAGGGGTTCGAGATGCATTTGTCGGGCGAGGTCCCGCAACGCATCGCGCAAGGACTCGCCGATCCCGACTTCGCCGCCGCCGCGCTCGGCGGGCGCGATGTCGAGGCGATCGACGGCTGGGCAGTGCATGCCGGCGGACGCTCGATCTTAGACGCGGTCGAGACCGCTTATCATCTGCCGCAAGGCGCACTCTGGGCATCGCGCGAGACGCTGCACGATTATGGCAACATGTCCTCGGCGACCTTGATGTTCGCGCTCGGCAAGATGCTCAAGGGGCCGCGCATCGATCAGGGCATCGCGCTGGCGTTCGGGCCGGGGCTGGCGGCCGAAGGATTCGGGTTCCGGAGCGCGGCGTGAGCCTGAACCAACGCGCCATCGCCGATGAGCTGATGGACGCCGACGACCTCGACGCGGCGACCTATGCCGCGGTCGTGGGCGATCTCGCCAAGGTCAATGTCGTGACGATGGCGGCGCGGCCGACCCTGTCGTTCGTCGAGCGCGCGCTCAAGGGACGCACGGCGTTCAAATTGCTCGATGTCGGGTTCGGCGACGGCGACATGCTGCGCACGATCGCGCGCTGGGCAACGAAGCGCGGGATCGCGGCCGAGCTGGTCGGCGTCGACCTCAATCCGCGCAGCGAAGCGGCGGCGCGGCAGCATAGCGCGCCCGACACGAGGATCCGCTGGATCACCGGCGATTATGCCGACCTCGCCGGCCAGGGCTGGGACATGGTGATTTCCAGCCTGGTCGCGCACCACATGACGCACGACCAGCTGGTCGCTTTCCTGCGCTTCATGCAGGCCGAGGCGCGGATGGGATGGCTGGTCAACGACCTCCACCGCCACGGTTTCGCGCATTGGGGATTCCCGATCCTCGCCCGTACCTTCGGCTGGCACCGTATCGTCCGGCTCGACGGCACCTTGTCGATCGCGCGGTCGTATCGTCCCGCGGAATGGCCGCCGATCCTGGCCGAGGCCGGCATCACCGCCGCGCGCGTCTATCGCGCTTTCCCCTTTCGACTGTGCGTCGAACGCCTGCGCTGATCGTCGGCGGCGGACCGGCCGGCGCGGTGGCGGCGTTGCTGCTGGCGCGGGCCGGCGCGCCGCATCTGCTGATCGAGCGCAACGCCGAGACCGGCGATGCCTTGTGCGGCGGCTTCCTGAGCTGGCGGACGCTCGAGGCGCTCGATCGGCTCGGCATCCGGCGCGAGGCGCTCAACCGCGACGAGATCCGCCGGCTGCGGCTGTTTGCCGGCGCGCGTCAGGCCGAGGCATGGCTGCCGCGCCCGGCGCTCGCGGTGTCGCGCCGGCGGCTCGATACCTTACTGCTCGATCATGCGATCACCGCCGGTGCGGCGGTCGAGCGCGGCGTCGCGGTACGTGCGCTCGAAGGAGATTACCTGCGTCTGGCCGACGACAGCGAAATCGCCGCCGATGCCTTGTTCCTCGCCACGGGCAAGCACGATTTGCGCGGGCTGGCACGTGGTGCCGAGCGCGGCCAGGACCCGACTTTGGGCCTGCGCGTCCGGCTGGGGCCGAGCGGCGCGCTCGACCGGATGGTTGGCGATACGATCGAGCTGCATCTGTTCGATCGCGGCTATGCCGGGATCGCACGGCAGGAGGACGGCACGGTCAATCTGTGCATGGCGGTGCACCGGTCGCGGCTGAGCGCGGCGGGATCGCGCGATCAACTGCTCGCCGCGCTGGCGATCGAATCGCCGCGGCTGGGCGAGCGCTTGGCCCATCGCGCCAGCGCGGCGTCGATCGACGCGGTCGCCAACGTCCCTTATGGCTGGCGCGCAGTGAACGGTACGGCCGGGCTGTTCCGGCTCGGTGATCAGGCGGCGTGCATTCCCAGCCTGGCGGGCGAAGGCATGGGAATCGCGATCGAAAGCGGTGCGCGGGCGGCGTCCGAGTATCTGCGCCATGGCCCGGCCGGCGCGATCGCCTATCGACAGCGGCTCGCCCGCGACCTGACGACGCCATTCGCCATCGCCAACCGCATCCGTGCCGCCGCCGAGCGGCCCGCCTGGGCGAGCGCGCTGACCGCGGCGGTCCGGCTGGCGCCGCAACTCGCCGGAATCGCCGCCCGGCTAACCCGGATCAACCACAAGCCGCTTGACGCATGATCGCAGCGTAACGATCTTCCAGCCCATGGAACATCTCTCGCTCTCCGAAACCGAATGGCGCAAGCGCCTGACCCCCGAGCAATATCATGTGCTGCGCGAGGCGGGGACCGAACGCGCCTTTGCCGGCATCTATAACGACAACAAGGCGGATGGCATCTATGACTGCGCGGCGTGCGGGCTCGATCTGTTCGACAGCACCGACAAATATGATTCGGGATCGGGCTGGCCGAGCTTCACCCAGCCGATCGCCGAGGATCACGTCACCAACCATAGCGACGTCAGCCATGGCATGACGCGCACCGAAACGCGCTGCGCACGGTGCGACAGCCATCTCGGTCATGTCTTCCCCGACGGGCCGCCGCCGACGGGCCTGCGCTATTGCATGAACTCGATCAGCCTCGATTTCCGCCCGCGTGCGGATTGATTGGCGCGGCGAACCGCGTGAACCGGCGCTTGTCGACACTCGGTTAACCCTCTAAGCCCTCGCCCATAACGATGGCCAAGGCGTCCAAAATTGTCCCCCGCTGGCGCCGCTGGCTCGTGCTGGGCCTGCGCCTTACCGGCGTCGCCGCCTTGCTCGGGATCATTGCGCTCGTCGTCACCGTCTATGTGACCGAATCGCAGCTGCCGAGTTTCGACGAGCTGAAATCCTCGCCCAACGGCCAGATGATCCGGGTGCTGGCCGATGACGGCACCCCGATCGTCAGCCTGGGGCCGAGCTATGGCGAATGGCTGCCCTACGCCCAGATCCCGCAAGTGATGAAGGATGCGATGGTCGCGGTCGAGGATCGCCGCTTCCGCAACCATCCGGGCGTCGATCCGATCGGCGTGGCTCGTTCGTTCCAGGTGCGCGTCCAACAGGGGCATTGGACCCAGGGCGGGTCGACGATCACCCAGCAGCTGGCGCGCAACATCTTCCTGTCGTCGACCAAGAAGTTCGGCCGCAAGGCGCGCGAGATGGTGCTGGCACTGGCGCTGGAGCGCAAATTCTCCAAGGACCAGGTGCTCGAACTCTATCTCAACAAGGTCTATTTCGGCGGCGGCGCGTACGGCATCGACGCCGCCAGCCGCAAATTCTTCGGCCATGGCGCCGGCCAATTGACCCTGGGCGAAGCGGCGATCATCGCCGGATTGGTCAAGGCGCCGTCGCATTATTCGCCCACCGCCGATGCCCAGGCCGCGGTCGACCGCGCCGGCGTGGTGATCGGCCTGATGAAGGAAACCGGCAAGATCTCGGCCGCCGAAGCCGCCGCGGTCGATCCCAAGACGGTCAAGCTCGCGCCCGAGCCCAATCAGAACAGTGTGCGCTATTTCACCGACTGGGCGCTGCCCCAGCTCGAAAATCTGATCGACGAGCCGACGCGCCCGCTCGAAGTGTGGACGACGATCGACATCCGCATGCAGAAAGCGGCCGATGCCGCGATCGCCGGCTACGCCCCCGGCAACGCGCAAGGCGCGCTGATCAGCCTCGATCGCGATGGCGCGGTGCGCGCGATGGTCGGCGGCAAGGATTATGTCACGTCGAACTATAATCGCGGCGTGACCGCGCTGCGCCAGCCGGGATCGTCGTTCAAATTGTTCGTCTATCTGGCGGCGCTCGAGGCGGGGCATCGGCCGAGCGACCGCGTGGTCGACGAGCCGGTGACGATCAACGGCTGGAGCCCGCGCAATTCGTCGGGCCGCAATGCCGGCGAAATGGATATCCGCACGGCGTTTGCGTATTCGGTCAACACCGTGGCGGCCAAGATCGGCCAGGAAGTCGGCTTTTCGACCGTCGCCGACATGGCGCGCCGCTTCGGCATCTCGACCCCGATCTCGACCGTGCCGTCGATGGTGCTGGGATCGAACGACGTCCGCCTGATCGACATGACTCGCGCCTTTGCCAGCGTCGGCAACAAGGGCGTGGCGGTGACCCCCTACGGGATCACCAAGGTCACCTCGATGGGCGAGACGATCTACAACCACGAAGTCGACCGCAGCCACGTGCTGGTCGCGCCCTATGTCGCCGCCGAGATGACCGACCTGTTGCAGACCGCGGTCGCCACCGGCACCGGCAAGGCGGCGCAGATCGGGCGTCCGGTCGCTGGCAAGACCGGGACGACGAGCTCGAACAAGGACGGCTGGTTCCTGGGCTTTTCCTCGGGCCTGACGACCGGCGTGTGGATGGGCCGCGACGACGCCAAGTCTATTCCTGGCCTTCAGGGCGGCACCTTGCCCGCGCGCGCCTTTGCGGCGTTCATGAAGGTCGCCACCGCCGGCCGCCCGGTCGAAGCGTTCGACACCCAGGTGACCTTGCCCGAATGGCAGCTCGACAACGAAAGCGACTTCGGTCAGCCCGACAACGGCTTGTTCGTCGACCCCGACGGCAATCCCATTCCACCCGACCAGATCGCTCCCGATGCGCCAATCGGGGGGGGTGACGCGGGCGAGCCGCCGCAGAGTGAAAATGACCCGCCGCAGACTGCGCCCGACGCCGCCGACGATGGTGCGCAACGGCCCGACGATCGGCTCGACCGCAAATGGATCGATCGCATGACCGGCGGCTCGGGCACCGATCCGAACCGGCCCAAACGTGTCGTTCCGAACGGATCGGCCCCGGCCGATCGCCCGCGTGAGGTTCAGCCGCCCCGCCCGACCCAGTGAAGCGTCGCGCCGTGGCGCCGTAACCAGGCGCGCGCCGGTGCGGGATCTGCCTCAAGCAATTGCCGGTAGGCGGCGTGGAACGCCGGCGAATGGTCCATATGCAGCCGATGCGCGACTTCGTGCGCGACGGTCGAGCGGCGGACATAAGGCGGCGCGCAGATCAGCCGCCAGCTATAGCGGATCGCGCCGGTCGAGGCGCAGCTGCCCCAGCGGCCTTTCGGGTCGGCGACGGTAACGCGGCTGACGGTGACGCCAGCCTTGGCCGCGAATTCGGCGGTTTCTTCGGTCAGGACGGCGAGCGCGCGACGCTTGAGCCAGGCCTCGATCCTACGTGACAGGCCTTCAATCGGCCCGCCGCAAACCAGCCGTCCGTCGATCAGCGCGACGGTACGCGACCGGTCAGGAGACCAGTCGACGGTCACCTCAACACCCTCGATCGGGATCTCCGCCCCCTGCAAGAACGGCCGCCCCTCGGGCAGTTTCGCCCGTTGCGCGTCGATCCAGCCGCGATGGTCATTGGCCCAGGCCATTGCCTGTTTGAGCGAGGCGCGCGGGGGAATGGTCAGCCGCACGCGCCCGCTCGTCGGATCGACCGACAACCGCATCCGCCGGGCGCGGGCATGGCGGACGACGTCGAGATCGCCGGTCACAGCTTGCGATCGACCAGATGGAATTCGAGCTCGCCGGCATCGTCCTCGCTGACCGTCCAGCCGCGGGTCGATTCGCCGGCACGATGCACCGCCTCGCGATCGCCGCTGACGAGATAATGCCAGTCCGGCAGCTTCTCGCCATTGGCGCGCAGGCGATAGGCACAGGTCGAGGGCAGCCAGTCGGTGGTATAGACGTTCTTGACCGTCAGCCGCACGCAATCGGGTACATAGGCGCGGCGATTGCGGTAATCCTTGCACTGGCCGGCGCGGCGATCGAGCATCCGGCACGCGACATTGGTCGGATGGAGTTCGCCGGTCTCCTCATCCTCGAGCTTGTGGATGCAGCATTTGCCGCAGCCGTCGCACAACGCCTCCCATTGGCCGCGATCGAGCTCGGCCAATGTCTTGGTTTCCCAGAATCTGTCGGTCGTCACGGGTTGGTCTTCACCCAGCGCTTGATTTCATCGGCGGTCGCCTGCGCGCCCTGCTCGGTCGGCAGCAAGGCGAGCGGCTTGCCGCTGCTGTCCATCAGATAGGCGGCGTTGGAATGTTCGACCAGATAGCCGCCATTGGGGGTGGTCTTTCCCTTGGACGAGAACACGCCATATTCGGTCTTGATCGTGTCGATCGCCGCCGCGCTCCCGGTCATGCCGACGAAGCGCGGATAGAAAGCGCTGACGAATTGCTTGACCACCGCCGGCGTGTCGCGATCGGGATCGACCGTCACGAACACCGGCACCACCCTGGCCGACAGCGCGGCATCTTTCTTGTCGAGCAGCCGCATCGCCGCGCCGATCGTCTGCGCCGTGGTCGGGCAGACATCGGGGCAATAAGTGTATCCGAAATACATGATGCGATATTTGCCCGCGAACGCCTTCTCGGTGATCGCCCGGCCGTCCTGATCGATCAGCTGGAACGGGCCGCCGATCTTGGCGCCCGCCAGCGGGGGGTCGGCTGGGGCGGCGTTCGAGCAGGCGGCGAGCGCCAACAGCAGCGAAATCGGAAGCAAACGCAGGTTCATCGCAGCGCCAGCCTTGATCTTTTACGGGCGGCTACGCAAGTTGATCCCGACTTTTCGCGCAGGGCATTACATCATGATCGCACGTCTCTCCCGCATCGCGCTTGCCGGCGCGCTGGCCGTCACCGCCCTTCCCGCCGCGGCGCAGCTCGCCAGCGGCTCGCCCGGCTATCAATTCCTCGACGCGGTCAAGAACGACAAGGGCAACGACGTCGAATCGATCCTGGCCAAGCCGGGGTCGCGGATCATCGACACCCAGGACCCGTCGAGCGGCGAAGGCGCGCTGCACATCGTCGTGCGTCGCGACGATTCGCGGTACGTCTCCTATCTGCTGGCCAAGGGCGCCAATCCCAATATCAAGAACCGACAGGGCGATACCCCGCTCCTGCTCGCGGTCGATCGCGGTTATGGTGACCTGATCCCTCTCCTGCTCAAGGGCAAGGCCAACCCCAATCTGGCCGGCGACGGCGGCCAGACCCCATTGATCAAGGCAGTGTTGCGCCGCGACGAACAGATGGTGCGCGACCTGATCGAGGGCGGCGCCGATCCCGACAAGCGCGATTACATGGCGGGTAAATCGGCGCGCGATTACGCCAATGGCGATGCGCGCAGCCCCGGCATGATCAAGCTGTTCGCCGATTTGCCGGCAGCCCCCAAGCGCGGCGTGTCCGGCCCGACGCTCCGTTGAATCGAAACCGCGCCCAAAATCGTTTTGCGATCAGCTTTAACCGTCATGCCGGACTTGTTCCGGCATCCAACGTGCGACACCGGCTGGATTCCGTGGTGGAGAGTTGGACCCCGGCACAAGGCCGGGGTGACGATTCAGTTTGGCGGCATTTAACTCTAAAATCGCTGCTCAGGTAACCGATGCCGAGGCACCCGCCCCGGGCAGTTTCTTGAACAACGCCCGATCCTCGGGGCGGAATGCCCATTTCCACAGCACGAACAGATAGGTCACCAGGATCGCGGGCTCGCCGAGCGAGAGCTCGACCCATTCGTAGCTTTTGGGCAGCGAGGTGAACGCCGTCCCGACCAGGATGGTGACGGCCGCGGTCCCGAGCAGCGACCAGCGCCATCCCGCCACGCGCGCCTTCAACAGCCGGGCGAGGAAGTTGGACTTGATCACCGACCCGACGCTCAGCGCGATGAGCAAGGCGATCGCAACGCTCACTCCCTGGACCGAATCGCGCGTGCCGAATTCCGCTAGCACGGAATGGTCCCAGTCGATCGAGCGCATCACCGCGACCAGCGTGAAGCTCAGCACGATCTGAAGCACCAGCACGCCGATCGAGATCATCAGGTTGCGATGCCGCGCGATATAGACGAGCGCCGATTCGCACACCGCGCCGGTCGAAGCGAACACTTCCGCCCATAACAGGAAGGCAAGCGCGGCGGTGCCGGCGACGAATTGCTTGCCGACCAGCCCCATCACCGCCTCGCCCGGGATCGACCCCATCAGCGCCAGGCATGCCTGCAACGCCATGATCCAGAAACCGACCTGGCGCACCTGGTCGGCGATCGCCGCCTTGTCGTCGCGCGCCAGGCTGGTGGCGATGACCGGCCCGAGGATCGGGTCGAAGCTGGTCTTGAGCTTTTGCGGCAGCGAGGCGACCTGTTGCGCCATATAATAGATGCCGACGATCGCCGGTGGAAACAGCAGCCCCAGGATGAAACGGTCGACATTGCGCGTCGCCCATTCGATCGCGTCGGCGCCCGCCAGCGGCGCGTTACGCCGCGCCAGCGTCGCCACCCGCGCCACTTGCGGCGTCCAGCCATGCGGCAGGCCGTAGCTGCGGATCAGCGGGATCAACGACGCGATCATCGCCGCCACCATCGACAGCATATAGGCGAGCACCAGCCCGTCGCGCGCATTGACGAAGTAGAAGCCTAGTGCGGCGATCGAGATCGTCCACGGCTCGACCACCGCGCGCGCGGTGACGCTCGCCTTGATATTGTGACGATAGGCCAAAGCCGAGAGCGCGACGTCGGACCAGGCGCTGGCGACGATGATGCACGGCAATAGCCGCTCGATCAGGGTGATCTCGCCATGCGGGTACATCACGCGCGGCAAGGCGATCAGCACCGCGCCGGCAATGGTCGAGGCGAGCATCGCCACCGCCATCCCGTCCCACACGACATGCGGATGCGGGCGCTCGGTGGTGGCCAGCGCCTGGGCCAGCCCACGCTTCAACCCGAGCGTCGCGATCAACGCGGCGAGTTCGACCACCACCAGCGCGAGCGCGAACCGCCCGACCGCATCGGGTCCGTAGAGCCGTCCGGCGACGAACAGGAACGGCAAGCGTGCGACCAGCCGCAGCGCGAACCCGCCGATATTGGTCCGCCCGCCCTTGGCCAGCACGGCCAGGTCGTCGGCCGGGCCGGTAGGGGGCACGACCGGCGCGGCGGCGCGAGCGTCAGTCGACACGCGCCACCCCCTCAACCATGCGTCCGGCAAGCGCGGAATCGATCAATGCGCGGCGCCCCAGCTGGCGCCGGTGCCAATCTCGACCGCGAGCGGCACCGACAGCGGCACGGCCGGCTCCGCCGCCGTCGCCATGACGCGTTCGATCACCGGCTTGGCCGCCTCGACCTCGCTCTCGGGCACTTCGAACACGAGTTCGTCATGGACCTGGAGCAGCATCTTCGTGCCGGTCAGACCGGCATCGGCCAAAGCCGGCCCCATCCGCGCCATCGCGCGCTTGATGATGTCGGCGCTGGTACCCTGGATCGGCGCGTTGATCGCGGCGCGTTCGGCGCCCTGGCGGACGTGCTGGATCGGCGCACGGATCTGCGGGAACCAGGTCTTCCGACCGAACAGGGTCTCGGTATAGCCCTTTTGCCGCACGCCCTCGAGCGTCTCGTTGATATAGGAGGAGATGCCGGGGAAGCGGTCGAAATAGCGCGAGATCATCGCCTGCGCTTCCTCCGCGTCGATCTCCAGCCGGGCGGCGAGGCCCCAGCGCGAAATGCCGTAGAGGATGGCGAAATTGATCGTCTTGGCGCGGCCGCGCGTATCGCGATTGACCTCGCCGAACAGCTCCTTGGCGGTCGCGGCGTGAATGTCCTCGCCGCGCAGGAAGGCATCGCGGAGCGGCGGCACGTCGGCCATGTGCGCCGCCAGCCTGAGCTCGATCTGCGAATAGTCGGCCGCCAGAATGACGTTGCCCGGTTCCGCAACGAAGGCGTCGCGGATCTGCCGGCCGATCTCGGTGCGGATCGGGATGTTCTGGAGGTTGGGGTCGGTCGAGGACAGCCGCCCGGTCTGCGCGCCGGTCAGCGAATAGCTGGTGTGGACGCGCCCGGTGTCGCGATCGATCTGCTGCTGCAGCGCGTCGGTATAGGTCGATTTGAGCTTCGACAGCTGGCGCCAGTCGAGCACCAGCCCGGCGATCGCCACGCCCTCGGCCTTCATCTTCTCGAGCACAGTGACGTCGGTCGAATAGGCGCCCGACTTGCCTTTCTTGCCGCCCTTCAATCCCATCTTGTCGAACAGGATCGCGCCGAGCTGCTGGGTCGATCCGATCTGGAACGGCTGCCCGGCCTCGGCCTGGATCTCTTCCTCCAGCCGCGCCATTTCCTGCGCGAAGCGGCTCGACAGGCGCGACAGCTGGTCGCGATCGACCTTGATCCCGGCGCGCTCCATCGCGGCGACGACCGGGATGATCGGGCGATCGACCATTTCGTACACGCGCGTCGCGCCTTCATACGCCAATCGCGGCTTGAACCGCGTCCATAGCCGCCAGGTCACGTCGGCATCCTCGCCGCCATAGCGCGTCGCCTGGTCGAGCGGCACCTGGGCGAAGCTGATCGCTTTCTTGCCGCTGCCGGTCACGTCCTTAAAGCTGATGCAGCTATGTTCGAGCACGGCATGCGCCACCTCGTCCATGCCGTGGCCGCTGAGCGACTGGCCGGCATCGAGGTCGAAGCTCATCACCATCGTATCGTCGATCGGCGAGACCGGCAGGCCGTGGCGGATCAGCACGTTGATGTCGTATTTGATATTGTGCCCGATCTTGAGCACGCCGGGCGCGGTGAACAGCGGCTTGAGGCGGCTCACCACCTCGGCCAGCGGCAGCTGCGGCGGGACTTCGCCGAACATGTCGTCGCTGCTCTTGTGTCCGATCGGGATGTAGCAGGCGCGTCCCGGCGCGGTGGCGAGGCAGATGCCGACCAGATTGGCCGCCATGCTGTCGAGCGAATCGGTTTCGGTGTCGATCGCGATCGTGCCGCTGGCATGGCTTTCGGCGATCCACGCCTCGAGCCGGTCGATACTCGTCACGGTTTCATAAGCGTCGCAATTGACCGGCGGCAGCTCGATGAAATCGGGCGTGACCGGCCCGGCCGTCGCGACCGCCGCGGCGACCGGATCGGGCTGCTCGCGGCCCGGCGCGTGCGCCGCCATCCGCGACAGCAAGGTCTTGAATCCCTGATCCTCGAGGAACGCGCGCAACGGCTCGGGCGGGATGCCCTCGAGCTTGAGCTCGTCCAGCGTGTGCGGCACCGCGGTATTGGTGTGCAGCGCGACCAGCTTGCGCGACAGCCGGGCCATTTCCTCATGCTCGATCAGGTTGTCGCGCATCTTGCTGGGCTTCATGCCCGGTGCGGCGGCCAGCACCGCGTCGAGATTGTCGAATTCGACGATCAGCTTGGCCGCGGTCTTGGCGCCGATGCCAGGCACGCCGGGGACGTTGTCGACCGCATCGCCCATCAGCGCCAGCACGTCGCCCAATTGGTCTGGGCGCACGCCGAACTTGGTCTCGACATATTCCGGGCCGCGGCGTTCGTTCTTCATCGTGTCGAGCATGTCGACGCCCGGCTGGATGAGCTGCATCAGGTCCTTGTCGGAACTGACGATGGTCACGTCCCACCCGGCCTCGACCGCGCGGCAGGTATAAGTGGCGATGATGTCGTCGGCCTCGAACCCCTCTTCCTCGATGCACGGCAGCGAGAAAGCGCGGGTCGCCTCGCGGATCAGCGGGAATTGCGGGATCAGATCCTCGGGCGGCGGCGGACGCTGCGCCTTGTATTTGTCGTAGAGGTCGTTGCGGAACGTGTGCGACCCCTTGTCGAGCACGACCGCGAGGTGCGTCGGCCCCTCCGCCTTGTCGAGCGCATCGGCGAGCTTCCACAGCATCGCCGTATAGCCATAGACCGCGCCCGCCGGCGTGCCATGGCGGTTCGTCAGCGGAGGAAGCTGGTGATAGGCGCGGAAGATATAGCCCGAGCCGTCGACGAGATAGAGATGAGGCATCGTCGGAGGAGATAGCGTGGCGCACGCGTAGGAACAAATGGTTAGGTTGGCGGAGGGCATTCGCTAACCGGGGTGTGGCGGACAAGCCATCCTTGTCTCCGCCGTCACCCCGGGTTTGTGCCGGGGTCCACCGGGAGGCGAACGCGAGGCAAGCGGTTCCAGCCCCGAGATCGAGGCACTATGGACCCCGGCACAAGGCCGGGGTGACGCTGGAGAGGGTGCGAGGAGGGCCCCTTTTCCAAGGCTGCAACTAAGCCGCGTCGTGGAAGATGATCCCCAGCGTATGCCGCCGCCCCGACCGCAACGTGCTGACGCCATGACGCATCACCACGCGATAGTCGCCCCGCGTGCCCGCGACCGGCCGATGGTTGACCGCGAACACCACCGCGTCGCCCTGGCTCAACGGCACCACCTCGACTCGCGACTGCATACGCGGCCGCTGTTCGGTCAGAACGAAGTCGCCGCCGGCGAAATCCTCGCCCGGCCGCGACAGCAGGATCGCGACCTGGAGCGGGAAGACGTGCTCGCCGTACAGATCCTGATGCAGGCAATTATAATCGCCGGGCCCGTAGCGCAGCAGCAGCGGCGTCGGCCGCGTCTGGCCCGCTTCGTGGCACCGCGCGAGGAAATCCGCATGCTTGGCGGGAAAGCGCGCCGGCAGGCCGAGCCGTTCGTGCCAGCGATTGGCGATCGGCGCGAGGCGCGGATAGAGCGCGGCGCGCAACCCGGCGACCGGATCGGGCAGCGGATAGCGATAGTAACGATATTCGCCGCGCCCGAAGCCATGGCGCGCCATTACCACATGGCTGCGGAACTGCGCCGGCTGGTCATAGCCGGCGGCAATCCGCACGCAGCTGTCGGTGTCGAGCAGGCCAGGCAGGATCGCCCAGCCGCGCGCGTCAAGCTCGCCGGCGAGCGTCGTCCAATCGTGATCGTTGTTCATGGAACAGCCCATAGGGCGCGGCCTTGCCGGACCGCGCCCCGGGGATTGCGGTCAAATCACCAATGGTGGTTGGTCACCACGCCCAGCACGACCGCCTGCATCAATTGCTGGCGCTCGGGGATGGTCTTGGGCGTGTCGCCAATCATCACGGCGATGGCATAGGCCTTGCCATTGGGCGCGATCAGGAAACCGACATCGTTATAGCCCGCGGTCCGTCCGCTGAAGTCCTGACCGGTCCCGGTCTTGTGCCCGAAGGTCCAGCCTTCCGGAACCGCGCCGCGCAGGCGCGCGCGCCCGGTGCGCGACGATTCCATCGTCGCCATCAGATATTGGGTCGAATTCGGCGAGAGCAAGTCGCCCTTCTTGAGACGGGCGAGCGCGGTGACGATCGCGCGCGGTGCGGCGCCGTCGGGCGGATCGGCGACATAGCGTTCGAACGCGTCCATCCGGGTCGAGGCGGGGATTTTCGCGCGCGCCGCTTCGAACGAGCGGCCGGTCGAATATTGCGGCTTCCATTCGAGCCCGGCGGTGAAGCTCTGCAACAGGCGCTCGCCGGGACCGAAGCGGATATCGGCGATCCCCTTCTTGGTCAGGAAGGCGCGCACCGCGGTCGGCCCGCCGGCAAGCCGCAACAGACAATCATTGGCGGTATTGTCGCTCTGCGTCAGCGCGCGCTGCAGCAGCTCACCGACGGTGGTCTTGTAGCCGTCGTCCTTGACCAATGCCGCGATCGGCTGGTGGAACAGCGTCAGATCGTCCTTGCGCACCGTATAGGGATCGTCGAGCGTCAATTTGCCCTGATCGCGCAGGTCGAGCACGGTCATCGCCACCCACAGCTTCGACACGCTCTGCTGCGGCAATTTCAGGTCGCCGTTCGAGGTGACCGTCCAGCCATCGTCGATGCTCATCACCGCGATGCCGACCTTGCCGCCGAAATCGCGAGTCAGCGAGGGCACCAACGCGGTCAGCGCCGCGGGCGCCAGCACTGCCGGCCTGGCCGTCGGGATCGGCTGCACCACTTCGCGCGGCGGCGCATACGCCACCGGCGGCGCGAAGCTGCGCGAGACCCTGCCGGACTGACTGTCGGAGACGCAGCCCGCAATCGCGAGGCCTACGATCACACCAAACGCTATCTTACCAATACGCTGCACAGAAAGACCCATGACCCCCGCCCGTGTTTTTCTCGACGATGAGAGTATCGCAGGAAAACGGTTGCGGAATCCCTGATATAGGGTCTCCGCGATGAACCGCACCTGAAAAGCGGCGGAGCGAGCAACCAACCCGCTGAGAATCCGTGAAATACCTTAAGGGACCAATACGGTGTCGACCGCCACCGGCAAAGTTTCGGGATAATCGAGCGTGTAATGGAGCCCGCGTGATTCGTGGCGATGGAGCGCCGAGCGCACGATCAGGTCAGATGTCTGGAGCAGATTTCTGAGCTCGATCAGGTCCGGCGTCACCCGGAAATGGCCGTAATAATCCTCGATCTCGCCGGTCAGCATCTTGATCCGGTGCGCGGCACGTTCGAGCCTTTTGGTGGTGCGGACGATACCGACATAATTCCACATGAAGCGGCGGATCTCGGTCCAGTTCTGCTTGATCACCACCTCTTCGTCCGAATCGGTCACGCGGCTTTCGTCCCATGGCCGGATCGCGGGCGGTGGCGGCAGATCGTCCCAATGCGTGTTGATGTGCCGGGCACAGGCCTCACCGAACACGAAGCATTCGAGCAGCGAGTTGGACGCCAGGCGATTGGCCCCGTGCAGCCCCGATTCGGTGCATTCGCCGGCGGCATAAAGATGCGGCAGATCGGTGCGGCCATCGAGATCGATCACGATCCCGCCGCAGGTATAATGCTGCGCCGGCACGACCGGGATCGGCTCCCTGGTCATGTCGATGCCGAGGCCCTTGAGCTTCTCATAGATCGTCGGGAAATGATGGGTGACGAACTCGGCGCCCATATGGCTGATGTCGAGATGGACGTAATCGAGGCCGAGCCGCTTGATTTCATGGTCGATCGCGCGCGCCACGATATCGCGCGGCGCGAGTTCGGCGCGCGGATCGAAATCGGGCATGAAGCGATAGCCGGTGTCGGGGATCTTGAGCTGTCCGCCCTCGCCGCGCACCGCCTCGGTGATCAGGAAGTTCTTGACGTCGAGATTGTACAGGCAGGTCGGGTGGAACTGCATCATCTCCATGTTCGAGATGCGGCAGCCGGCGCGCCACGCCATCGCGATACCGTCGCCGGTCGCGCCGCGCGGCGCGGTCGAGAACAGATAGGTCCGCCCCGCCCCGCCGGTCGCCAGGATCGTCGCATTGGCGGTGAACAATTCGACCCGCCCGGTCGCGCGGTTGACCGCATAGACGCCCCAGATATTGCCCGCGCCCGAATAGCGCTGCTCATGCTTCGAGGTGGCGAGGTCGACCACCACCATGTCGGGGACCAATGTGATATTGTCGTGCGCCTGGGCTGCGTGGAGCAACGCCTCTTGAACGGCCCAGCCGGTGGCGTCGTTGACATGGACGATGCGGCGATGGCTGTGCCCGCCTTCGCGCGTCAGATGGAGGTCGCCGCCTTCCTTGTTGAACGGCACGCCCAATTCGATCAGCCGCTCGATCGCGCGCGGCGCGTTCTCGACGACGAATTCGACGGTCTTGCGGTCGTTGAGCCCCGCGCCGGCGATCATCGTATCCTCGATATGGCTGTCGAACGTGTCGCCCGGCTCGAGCACCGCGGCGATCCCGCCCTGCGCCCAGGCAGTCGACCCCTCGGCCAGCCCGCCCTTGGCAAGCACAGTGACGCGAAAACGGTCGGCAAGGTTGAGCGCGGCGGTGAGCCCGGCGGCGCCGGAGCCGATGATCAGGACGTCGGACGTATGCGGGTCGGTCACATGGGTCTCCGCTGCGGAATAAACCGGCCTAGTCGCGGAACGGGCGCTTTTGCAAATTCCGCCGCGTGATACAGTCGGCCGGTGAGGAGAGGGTGATGGGGGATCCGGCACAGGAAGTGGAGCGCGCCGCGACTCGCTGGATGCAGGCATGGGTGACGCTTGACCGCGCGATACTCGAAGACAGCCTGGCTCAGGATTTCACCCTCACCGTTTCGGCTTTTCCAACGCGCCCGATGGCGCGGCAGACATGGCTGGCGACCTGCGACCGCTATCGCTGTTCGCGCTTCGCCTATCGCGACGTCCAGGTCCGCGCGATCGGAGAAGGCCTCGCGGTGATGTCCTCGATCGCCGAGCAGGAGGCGGAGCTCGATGGTCACGACCGGTCGGGCGCGTTCTGGCTGACCGACCTTTGGCGCCTTGAGAGCGACGGCGCATGGCGTGTCTTCGCGCGGTTCAGCAGCTATCCCGAGCCGGGTCGCGCCTCGGCCGAGGCCCTCGCCGCCTTGCAAAACACTTAGGCCAGGTTCGACGCCCGTGTCAGATTGAGGAACACATCCTCGAGATCGGGCTCCTTGGTCGAGACGTCGATGATCGCGAACCCGTCCTTCTGCACCGCATCGAGCACCTGGCCGGCATTGGCGAGATCCTTGCGATAGGTGATTTCGAGCACGCGATCGCCCTTCAGCTCGACCTTCTGGAAGCAGCTCGCCTGCGGCGCCGTCGCGATGTCGCGGTCGACGGTCACCGCGACGACCTTTTCCTGCGCCATGCCGATCAGGTCGCGGGTCGGCTCGTTGGCGATCACCTTGCCATGGTTGATGATCGCGATGCGGTCGCACAATTGCTCGGCTTCCTCGAGATAATGCGTCGTCAGTACGATCGTCACGCCGCGCTCGTTGAGCTGGCGGACATAAGCCCAGAGTTGCTGGCGGAGTTCGACGTCGACACCCGCGGTCGGTTCGTCGAGCACCAGCACGGGCGGCGAATGGACCATCGCCTTGGCCACCATCAACCGGCGCTTCATGCCCCCCGACAAAGTGCGCGAATAAGCCTTGGCCTTGTCCTCGAGGTGCACCGCGCGGAGCAATTCCATCGAGATGCGCTTGTTCTTGGGGACGCCGTACAGCCCGGCGGTGATCTCCAGCGTCTCGAGCGGGGTGAAGAAGGGATCGAAGGTGATCTCCTGGTTGACGATCCCGATCGAATATTTGGCGTTGCGCGGATGCTCGTCGATATCGAAGCCCCAGATCTCCGCCTTGCCACCGGTCTTGTTGACCAGCCCGGCGAGGATGTTGATCAGGGTCGACTTGCCCGCGCCATTCGGCCCGAGCAGCCCGAACACCGACCCGCGCGGCACCTCGAAGCTGACCCCGTCCAGGGCTTGCTTGCCCCCCGCATAGGTCTTGCAAAGCTGGTCGATTACGATCGCGGCGTCGGTCATAGCCGGGACTTAGGCGCGCGAACCCGCTCCGCCAAGCCTCGGCGCTGCTATGCCCGCGCAATCGTTGCGCCTAGAGCATTCCCAGAATGAGCGCCTTCGTCCTCGCCGACCCCGGCATCGCCATGGCATTGCTGACCGGGCGCAAGACCGAGATGCGCGTGCCGACGCACAGCCCGCTGGCCTCGGTCGCGCCCGGCGATCGCATCCAGGTGCGCGAGGCATGCATCCCGGCGCGGATCGTCGGCGGCAAGCTCCACGCGACTGGCCGCCGCCGCGCGGAGCTGGTGGTGTTCGCCGACGGCTGGCGGCAATATCGCGACGGCCGCCACGAGCGCGGGCGGCGCCCGACCGACAGCTACAGCCAGTGGATCGGCGCGATGTACATGCCCGCCTGGGCAACCCGGCTGACACTGGCAGTGGTCTCCGTGCGGCCGGGACGATTGCGCGAGATGACTCGAATGGAGGCGCGGGCGGAAGGCGCGATTCCCCAGCTTGCCGGCCTGCTGTGGCGCTGGCCCGGCTCGGTCGGGGGCCGGTATCTCGACCCGCGCCGGGCGTTTCGGGCGTATTGGGACATGCTTCATGCGCCCGGCGACCACTGGGCGGACGATCCCGAAGTCGTGACGATGGCCTTCGCCGTCGAACTCAGTTGACTGCCGGGGTAGCCAAGGCGGGGGCGATGCTTAGCGTCTGTTCGGTGGTGACCGACGTACCGGCCACCTTGTCGGTCACGGTCGCGACGACGCGATAATCGCCGAACGGCCCTTCCGAATCGACGCCGTAACCGAGCGCGCCGTCGCCGATCATCGGCTTCTTGGGATCGGTCGGCGCGGCCTTGTTCCACACCACGACGCCTTTGTTATCCTCGTTGACCGTGCCGTCGGGCCGATTGATCACGAAATCGGCGACGATGTCGCACTTGCCGTCGGCATCGGCCTTGCAGCCGCGGAAGATCAACATGGTGAAGAGCGGCTTGTCGGCGACCGTGCGGGTGGTTTCGTTCTTGGCGCCCTCGCCGATCTTCCAGGCGGCGATGAACGCCGCGGCGTCGGCCGCAGCGACCTGCATGACGCCAAACCCGTCCTTTTCCGAGATGTTGAGCGCCGGCGGCGGGAGTTTGGTCCTCGCCTTCGGCTTTGCTTTGGCCTTGGCGGCGGGCTTGCCCGGCGCCGGCTTGGCGGCGGACTTGGTCGCGGCTTGGGGAACGGCGGCGGCCGGGACCGCCACGATCAAAGCGGCGATCGCCGCAAGCTTTACAAGGATCATGGCCTTATCGTGCGTCGCGGGGTCGGGCTTGGCAAGGCAGCAGGAGAGATTGATGCGCTCGCCGCGCCTTGCTATCGCGCCAGCATGATCGCACCGCCCGAAACCATCCGCGTCTCCCATCCCCGCGTCGCCTGCGACGGCGCGACCGACATTCCGGGCGGCGCTGCCCTGGGCCATCCGCGCGTATTCCTGCAGATCGACGAAGCCGGCTATGTCGATTGCGGCTATTGCGACCGCCGCTTCGTGCTGATCGGCGGCCCGGCCGATGGCGCCGACCAGAGCGAACTTCCGGACCATCCGGCGGGGGCTTCACTTTAAGGCCAACGCAGCAGCGTGACACTGGCCGATGCCTGCCTATATTGGCCGACATGACCAGTCCCGCCGACCCCCGCCAGTTCCTGTACCGTGACCAGCTCGACCCAGAAGAGGCCAAAAGGCTGACCGCGACGGCGCTCGACCATGCCGATGATGGCGAGCTCTATCTGCAATATGCCCGGTCCGAAGCCTTCGGGTTCGACGACGGGCGGCTGAAGACCGCGAGCTACGACACGCATTCGGGATTCGGCCTGCGCGCGGTGTCGGGCGAGACCACTGCCTTTGCCCATGCAAACGAGATCAGCGCGGCCGCCATCCTGCGCGCGTCGGAGACGATGGCGCTGATCGCCCCCTCGACCGGCCCCAAGGCGCCGCCGCCCCAGCACACCAACCGGCACCTCTATACCGATGCCGATCCGCTCGATCTGATCCCGTTCGCCGACAAGGTGAACCTGTGCCAGACGATCGACGCCGCCGCGCGCGCCCGCGATCCGCGCGTCGCCCAGGTCTCGGTCGGCCTGTCGGGGTCGTGGAACGTGATCGAAGTGGTCCGTCCCGACGGTTTCACCGCAACCGATGTGCGCCCTTTGGTCCGCCTCAACGTCTCGATCGTGGTCGAGCATAATGGCCGCCGCGAGACCGGTACCTTCGGGATCGGCGGGCGCTATCTCTACGAGTCGCTGTTCGAACCCGCGACCTGGAACCGGGCGATCGACGAGGCGCTGGCCCAGGCCCTGGTCAATCTCGACTCGGTCGCCGCTCCGGCCGGCGAGATGACCGTCTTGCTCGGGCCGGGCTGGCCGGGCGTGCTGCTCCACGAGGCGATCGGGCACGGGCTCGAAGGCGATTTCAACCGCAAGGGCACCAGCGCCTTTTCCGGCCGGATCGGCGAGCGCGTCGCGGCGCCGGGCGTCACCGTGGTCGACGACGGATCGATCAACGCGCGGCGCGGATCGCTGTCGATCGACGACGAAGGCACGCCGACGCGCGAGAATATCCTGATCGAGGACGGTATCCTCAAGGGCTATATCCACGATCGCCTCAACGCCCGGCTGATGGGCGTCGAGCCGACCGGCAACGGCCGCCGCGAATCGTTCGCGCACGCGCCGATGCCGCGCATGACCAACACCTTCATGAAGGGCGGCAAGGATGATCCCGCCGAGCTGCTCAGCCGGGTCAAGAAAGGCATTTTCGCCAAATCGTTCGGCGGCGGACAGGTCGACATCGTGTCGGGCAAGTTCGTGTTCAGCTGTACCGAGGCCTATCTGATCGAGAACGGCAAATTGGGCGCGCCGATCAAGGGCGCGACGCTGATCGGCGACGGGCCGAGCGTGCTGACCAAGGTGACCGGCATCGGCAACGACTTCGCGCTCGACGAAGGCGTCGGCATGTGCGGCAAGGGCGGGCAGAGCGTGCCGGCGGGCGTCGGCCAGCCGACCTTGCTGGTGTCCGGGCTGACGGTCGGCGGCACCGCGATGTGAGGATCGACGTCGCGACGATCCTCGACGCGCCTGCCGAGTGGGTGTGGGACGAAGTCCGCAAGCCCGCGGCACTGGATCATGTCGCGGCACCGCTCCAGGCGTTTGTGCCGATCGACCCCGCCGTTCCGCCCGCGCGCTGGGAAACCGGCCGCTATCTCTACCGGCTGATGCTGTTCGGGCGCATCCCGATCGGCACGCAATATATCGGCATCGAATTTCCGCCCGATCGCGGCGACGGCGTGCTCAGGATGCGCGACAATGGCAGCGGCGACCGCATCCGCATGTGGGACCACATGATCGAGATCAGGCCACGCGCCGACGGCCGCACCGATTATCGCGACACGGTCGAGATCCACGCCGGGCTGGGCACCTTCACCGCCTGGCTGTTCGCGCTGGTCTTCTACCGCCATCGTCAGCGGCGCTGGCGCGCCCTGGCCGCGCGTGGCTTCGACTATGGAAATGGCGCGGCGTGATCGTCGAAGCGCGGCGCCGGTTGGGGAAGGCGCTGCGGCTACCCGATCGCGACGGCTGGTGGGGGGCGTCGCTAATCGCGATGGGCGGGGTGGCGATCATCGCCACCGTCGCGATCGCCACCGGCCTCGCACGGTTCGACCCGATGCCGTTTGGCTGGACGTGGCTGCTTCAGGCTGCCTTGCTGGTCATCGTGCCGAGCCTGGGCGAGGAAATCCTGTTCCGCGGCCTGATCGTGCCGCCGCGCGACCGGCCGATGTCCATGCCGGCAGGAATCGGCGCCGTTGCCGCATTCATCCTCTGGCATCCCCTTCAGGCGGTGACGATCGGGCCGCCGTGGCGCGCAACCTTCCTCGACCCCGCCTTCCTGACCATCGTCGCGATATTGGGCACCACGTTGGTCTGGATGTATCGCCGGAGCGGCAGCATCTGGCCCGGCGTGATCGTGCATTGGCTGGTTGTGGCAGGATGGAAGCTGATCTTCGGCGGCCCGATCGGATGACCGCATCGGTCGGAGGGCTTACCGCGGATCGCGCGACACTGTACCCCCTGCCATATCAGGGATGGCGAGCACGGGGCAGCGGAGGTGACGATGACAGCATCGGTTTTTGTCGGCGCCAGCGTGGATGGGTTCATCGCGCGCGCCGATGGCGGGCTCGACTGGCTGCCCGCGGGCGGCGGCGAACCGCATGGCTATGACGAATTCATGGCCGGCGTCGACGCGATCGTGATCGGCCGCAACACGTTCGAGATCGTGCTCGGCTTCGATCCCTGGCCCTATGGCGACAAGCGCGTGGTCGTGCTGAGCAGCCGCCCGCTCGATTTGTCGGTGGTGCGCGGCGGCCGGGTCGAGCAACGGGCCGGCGATCCCGCCACGATCATCGCCGACCTCGCCGCCGACGGGGTGGCCAATCTCTATATCGACGGCGGGATCACGATTCAGCGCTTTCTGCGCGCGGGGGTGATCGAGCGCCTTATCGTTACCCGCGTTCCGGTGCTGATCGGTGAGGGAATTCCGCTGTTCGGGTCGCTCGATCGCGACATCCGCCTCAGCCACATTGCGACCCGCTCCTATCCGAGCGGGCTGGTGCAAAGCGAATACAGGATCGGCCAGCCATGAGCAGTGACGGAGACGACTGGCCGCAGCTCGATTGGCCCGCCTGGCGCGAGACCGCAATCGGGCTGCAATTGCGCGCGCAGATCGTCGGCAAGGTGCGGCTCGCGCTGACGCCGTGGCTCAACCATAGCTGGCACGTCCCCTTCTATCTGACCGCGCGCGGCTGGACGACATCGGCGATCCCGTGCGGGAGCCGCATCCTGCAGATCGACTTCGATCTGATCGGGGATGCGGTGACATTCGCGACCAGCGATGGCGGGATGCGATCGATCCCGCTGGCGGCGGGAACGATTGCCGACTTCCATGCCGAGGTCGTGGCCGCGCTCGAGGCCTTGGGCGCCGCATCGGATTTCGACGGCAGCCCGAGCGAGATGCCCGGCTATCCGCGCTTCGCCGAGGATCGCGAGCAGCGACCCTACGACGCCGAGGCGGTGCGCGATTTCTGGCGCGCGCTGATCCAGGTGCGTCGCGTCTTCTACCAGTTCCGCACCGGCTTCCTCGGCAAGGCGAGCCCGATCCATTTGTTCTGGGGCAGCTTCGACCTCGCCGCGACACGCTTTTCGGGCCGCGCCGCACCGAAACATCCCGGCGGCATGCCGGGCCTGCCCGATGACGTCGCCTGCGAGGCGTACAGCCATGAGGAAGCCAGCGTCGGCTTCTGGCCGGGCAGCGACGCCTTCCCGCACGCGGCTTTCTACGCTTATGCCTATCCCGAGCCCGCCGGCTATGCGGAGGCGCGAGTCGCACCCGAACAGGCCGCGTGGAACGCCGACATGCGCGAGTTCATCCTGCCCTACGCCGCGGTTCGCGCCGCGCCCGATCCGGACGCGGCGTTGCTCGCTTTCTGCCAATCGACCTATGACGCCGCCGCCGATCTGGCGGCGTGGGACCGCGATGCCCTCGAATGCCCGCTCGGCCACCCGCGGGTGCCGCGCATGGTCTGACCGGCCTGCATTTGTCGCCGTCCGCCGTCCGAATCAGACCGCCAGGACGCCGCCGCTATCGCCGACCCGCCTGACCGGCACATCGAGCAGGCCGAGCGTCGTCCGCAGCAGATTGGCGAAAGGCGTCCCGGGCGCGCAGACCATATGTCGCCCTCCCGCCAAGGCGCCGTCGGCGTGGCCCGCCAGGAAAACCGGCAGGAAGTCATGGGCGTGGACATGCGAATCGCCCATCGGGCTGCCGTAAAGCACCAGCGACCGATCGAGCAGGTTCGCTTCTCCGTCGCCGGTCCGTTCGAGACCCGCGATCAAGTCGGCGACCCGGCCGACGTGGAACGCGTTCAGCCGCGCATAGGCGTCGATCCGCTCGGTCTCCTGGCGATGGTGAGAAGCCGCGTGGAACGGCGTCGTCACGCCGCTTTCGGGATAGATGCGCTGGCTGCGATCCAGCCCGAGCTTGATCGTCGCGACACGGGTCAGGTCGCTCGCAAACGCCAGCCGCACCAGATCGCCGAGAATGCGCACATGTTCGGAGAATGTGGGCGGATCGCCCGTCCGGCCGCTCGGATCGGCATGCGTCGCGATCTCGAAATCGCGAATCCGCCGCTCGAGATCGCGAATGTCGTCGAGATGCGCGATGAGCCGTTGGCGATCCTCGCCGCCAAGATCGCCTTGCAGCCGCCGCGCGGGATCGATCAGGGTATCGAGAATGCTGGCGCCGTTCGCGGCACCGCCGCGACCTGCGCCGAACAGCTTGGCGAATACCTTGCCCGGCGACACTTCCGGCAGGGCCGGCATATGCGCGTCTGCCCAGCTGATGGCGTGGCGATAGGCGGGACTATAGCCTTGCGGCCAGATCGGATCGGGCGGCTCGTTGAGGCTCTCGACGGTCAGTTCGAGCGAACCGACCCGCGTCTTGCCCCGGAGCGACCGCGCGAAGATCTGGTCGATCGACGCGCCCGCATGGATCTTGCCTTCGGCGCTTCGTACCGGATGCGCGCCGGTCAGGAAGGCGGCGGACGAGCGCGCATGATCGACCCCATCGCCATCCTCGGCGGGCGACAGCGATCCGGCGGGGCGCAATTCGGTATTGCTGACGATCGTCACCTGCTCGCGAAACGGCGCCAGCGCCGCGAGGCTCGGCGTCAACGCGAACCCGCACCCGTCGGCGGCAGGCGACCAGAGATTGCGCGCGCGGCCATAAACGGTACTGCCCGCCGCGCCGTGCACCATCTCGATCGCGAGCAATCGCGGTTGCCTCGGCCGACGGCGCGCCGCCGCCGTCGCGCTGAGCGGGACCATGGCATGCAGGAACGGCAAGGCCACTGCCGCGCCCATCCCGCACAGCATGGTCCGGCGCGGCAATACGCCTCGAACAACCGACATCATCGACTCCTTCCGACGCGGTTCGTCGGCACCGGGGCGATGCTACGCTTTTCCCTTCGGCAATCTTTCGATAAATCGACAATCGATGTCGAATGATCGCCAATCGTCGCTCGGAGCCGAGAGAGCCGGACGGGAAGCGGCGGTGACGAGCTTCGCGCGGGATTATGCATCGGGCGATACGATCGCGACGCACGCACACGACCGCGATCAATTGGTCTATGCCTCGTCGGGCGTCATGACCGTGCGCACCGCGGAAGGGACCTGGGTTACGCCGCCGCATCGCGCGGTCTGGATTCCCGCCGGCATTCCCCATGCCATCGCCATGTCGGGTCAGGTCGCCATGCGGACGCTCTATTTCCGGCCCGCGCGCATTCCTGGGCTGCCGCGCAAATGCTGCGTCGTCGGCGTCCCCAACCTCGTCAAGGAGCTCATCCTGCACGCCTGCGCGCATGGCGCCGACCGCCATGTCGGCGCGCTCCTCGCGCATCAATTGCGCGCCTTGCCGACGCTCGCACTCGAACTGCCGATGCCGTCCGACGTCAGGGCGCGGCGCGTGGCCGAACGGCTCGCCGTCGCGCCGGGTGCCGAAACTCAATTGGCATCCCTCTGCCGCGACGCGGGGGCGAGCCGTCGGACGATCGAACGGCTCTTTCTGGCAGAAACGGGCCTTTCGCTCGGCCGCTGGCGCCAGCAATCGCGCCTGATGCACGCGGTTCGTTCGCTCGGCGGCGGGGAGAGCGTCACCGCGGTCGCGCTCGACGCCGGCTACAGCACGCCGAGCGCGTTCACCGTCGCCTTTCACAAGGCGTTCGGGGCCACGCCGACGGCCTATTTCGCTGCGCCTGATCGGGGCACGCGCTAGAGGGGCCGGGGCGGAATCCGGCGCACTCATCGGCCGGGCCGATCGGATGCGGCTGCTGCGAATGGTCTAGACCGCCACCCCAGCGAAAGCTGGGGTCTCATGCAATCATATGATACGGCTTGAGATCCCAGCTTTCGCTGGGATGACAGGATAGAGAATGGCCGAATTCTTCGATGCGCTGAGCGACCAGCATATCGCCTTCGTCGAGCGTCAGCCTGTGTTCTTCGTCGCCACCGCCGCGGCGGATGCGCGCGTCAACCTCAGCCCCAAGGGAATGGATTCGTTCCGCGTCCTGTCCCCCAATCGCGTCGCCTATCTCGACGTCCAGGGGTCGGGCAACGAGACCAATGCGCATCTGATCGCCGATGGGCGCATCACGATCATGTTCTGCGCGTTCGACAATCCCACGCTGATCCTGCGCCTCTACGGCCACGGCCGCCCGGTGCTGCCGCAGGACGCCGACTGGAATGAGCATGCCCGGCCTTTCGACCTGCTCCCCGGCACGCGGCAGATCTTCGTCATCGAGATCGATCAGGTCCAGACCAGCTGCGGCTGGGGCGTCCCGCATATGAGCTTCGAGCGCGAGCGTGACACGCTGAGCAAATATCACCGCCAATATGGCGAGGAGGTGCGCCAGGCCAAATATGCGGTGCGGCTGAAGAGCATCGACGGCCTGCCGGTGCGAAATCCGACGATGGGACCGCCCCCGAACCAGCAGCAGGAACAACAACAGCAATGAGCCTGGTCGAACTCGGCGGTTATTCCTACCCCGAAGCGCATATCATCGTCGGCCGGCTCGAATCCGAAGGCATTCCGGCGATCACCTTCGACGCCGGCACGCATATGGCCGAGGGGTCGTTCCGGCTGATCCCGGTGCGAGTAATGGTCGATGAGGACGATCTGGCGCTGGCGCAGCGGCTGCTCAAAGAGTGGTCGACCGTGTAAATTGTTTGGGTGTGGGGCTGAATCGAGGAGGTAAAAGTATTCCGCGTTTGATTTGAGGCGGCTCGACCAACGTTGGCTTGATCATTTGGTCGAGCACGTAGTTCAGTTCAAAAATTGCGTGCTTGGCCGTCTCGTGAGGCGCTGACCCCTCAGATAATCCGGCCATGTAGTTCAAACGGCGCTGGGCTTCAGTAAGGCGCTCCTTGCTGGTGGTGGCGAAGTTGATGAAGCCGCCGACGGGGGTGGAGGGCGTAGGCGCAAAGCCGTAGGCAACAATCAGTCCGTATCGATAAAATTTGTGAACGACGGTCGAGTAGTGGGTATCGACCGGAAAGGCGTCAGCAACGTCGGTAGCCGACAACCAGATCGTCAGTACGAGCGTCTCGGCTCTTGGGTTGTATCTCCCCAGGCTGACAATTTGATCGCATGGCTGCCGATCTAGAATGCGCGCCCGCGTAGGGTCGCCGACGAGCCTTGAATATATTGGCTGGAAATTGCCATTCTTGACCGCGTGAGTGAGATTGAAAAGGTCGTTGCGCCGGCCGTCCACGAATTCCTGGGTCAGGTGCACGGTAACGGCGTTTGTCTCTGATTTCTCGCTGACATGGATCGTATGCTTCATGGTTAGCACTTCGACCAGCGTGCCGTTCAACGACAATTTAGTCCCCTCTCCTCCAGTGGTGACAATCAGACGCCCATCTCGGACTTCGCGAACGGAGAACACGCGCCTGAGTTGTCCATCTATCTCCACTACAAATCGTGTTTGGGGCTTCCGAGCCATGGCAAGCGACGACCGTTCTGAAATGTTCTCTAAGGGGGAGACAGTGGCACGGCGCGCGACGGCGCTAAAGTAGATGCCCACAGCATCGCTGCAACCACACGCCAAAAACTTGCGACGAAGCGAAGCGGGACGGAAAGTAGGCTTGGTTATGCTTAGTTGGCGTGCCCAGAAAATGGGCAGGCGATTCTGCCTGAAAAATAAGCACGCCTTCGCGGCTGCACAAATTTTAACGCCTCCGTAATATTTCATTGCGCGATTCCGCTTGTAAACACGTTAAATCGACTCTGGCACGCCCCTTGCGAGGCAGCATTCCGGGACAAAACGGAAAGGGGCGCGATGAAACTCGTCATTGCCATCATCAAACCGTTCAAGCTCGACGAGGTGCGTGAAGCACTGTCGGGCGTGGGCGTCGCGGGTATGACCGTGACCGAGGTGAAGGGGTTCGGCCGACAAAAGGGCCAGACCGAGATTTACCGCGGTGCCGAATACAGCACGAACATGGTGCCGAAGATCAAGATCGAGGTCGCCTGCGCCACCGACATGGCGGGCGCAGTGATCGAGGCGATCCAGGCATCCGCCAACACCGGCGCCATCGGCGACGGCAAGATCTTCGTGCTCGACGTCGGTCAGGCGGTGCGCATCCGCACCGGCGAAACCGATGACAGTGCTCTCTGAGATGGGGGGAATGATGAAACAATCGACCAAGATGCTGGCCGGATTGGGAGCCGTGGGCGTTGCTGCGCTGATGTGCCACCCGGCCTTTGCCCAGGCCGTGGCCGCTGCGCCCGCGCCTGCCGCCACACCTGCCATTGCCACGCCGTCGCTCGCCAATATGAACAAGGGCGACAATACCTGGATGCTGGTGTCGACCCTGCTGGTGCTGATGATGTCGGTACCCGGCCTGGCCTTGTTCTATGGCGGCCTGGTCCGCACCAAGAACATGCTGTCGGTGCTGACCCAGGTGCTGATGATCGTCTGCATGGTCGGCCTGATCTGGGTGTGCTGGGGCTATTCGGAGACGTTCACGACGTACAGCCCATTCGTCGGCAATCCCTTCACCAAATTGTTCCTGAAGGGCGTCGATGCCAATGCCGCCGCGGCGACCTTCTCGAACGGCGTCTATATTCCGGAACTGACCTACGTCCTGTTCCAGATGACGTTCGCGATGATCACCCCGGCCTTGTTCGTCGGATCGGTGGCGGAGCGGATCAAATTCTCGCCGCTGATGCTGTTCGTCGCGCTATGGGCGACCTTCATCTATTTCCCGATCGCGCACATGGTCTGGTATTGGGACGGGCCCGACGCCCTCGCTGCCGCCGCGCTCAAGGGCAAGGACGCGCTCGCCGCCGTCACCGGTGAATCGGGATATCTCTACAACAAGGGGGCGCTCGACTTCGCCGGCGGCACCGTCGTCCACATCAACGCCGGTATCACCGGCCTGGTGATGTGCCTGTTGCTCGGCAAGCGTCTCGGCTATCCGAACGAGCCGATGCCGCCGCACTCGCTGACCATGACCATGATCGGCGCGTCGCTGCTGTGGGTGGGCTGGTTCGGCTTCAACGCCGGCTCGAACCTCGAAGCGTCGTCGATCGCCTCGGTTGCCTTCATGAACACGATGATCGCCACCGCCGCTGCCGGCATGAGCTGGCTGCTGACCGAACAGATCGTGCGCGGCAAGCCGTCGTTGCTCGGTGCCGCCTCGGGTGTCGTCGCCGGCCTGGTCGCCGTCACCCCGGCCTCGGGTTATGCCGGCACGATGGGCTCGGTGATCCTCGGCCTGATGGTCTCGCCGATCTGCTTCTTCTTCGTCAGCTACGTGAAGTCGAAGTTCAAATATGACGACTCGCTCGACGTGTTCGGCGTCCACTGCATCGGCGGTATCACCGGCGCGCTGATGACCGGCATCCTCGCCAATCCGACGCTGGGTGGTCAGGGCGTTGCCGACTATACGACCAAGCCTGGCACGTTGATCGTGGCACCCTATGACTGGGTCGCCCAGTTGTGGATCCAGGCCCAGGCCGTCGGGCTCACGCTCGTCTGGTCGGGCGTCGGCGCCGCCATCCTCTACGTCATCATCGACAAGCTCTGGGGCTTCCGGGTCTCCGAAGAAGTCGAGCGGGAAGGCCTCGACATCGCCGAGCATGGCGAGCGGGCTTACCACTACTGACAAGATCGGGGCGCCGGTCGATCCGGCGCCCCCACGATGTTCCTCCTGCGGACGACCTGGGCCGGTGACGAAAGTCACCGGCCCTCTTTTCAAGCTTCAAATGCAAATGCATTTGAAGCGCAGCCCCGGCGAAGGCCGGGGCCTCGTGCGTCAGGCAATGTCCTTCGTCACACCCGGGCTCGTCCCGGGGTCCACCGTGTCGCTCCGCCAACGGCCGATGGTGCGCGGGACGGTGGATGCCGGCACAAGGCCGGCATGACGGGTAAGCCGAGTGTGATCAGCCCTGACCTCCCTTCCGAGGAGGGGAATCAGCCCTGATTGATCTGCCGGATCAGCTCGCGATGCGACGGCAGGTCGTCGACCGCCTGATCGCCGAAATGCCGGATGCGGGCGAACACGGTCGCCGCGCGGCGATTGTCCGGCATGCCGCCCCCGGGCGGATCGGTGCGAAAGCCCATGCCGTAGAGAATGTACTGATAGTTGAAATAGGCGAAGGTCTCGACGTCGAGCATGAAGTCGAACCGGCTGGGCGGGCGCGAGCGCCAGCGATCGAGCATCTCCTTGAGCGCGTCGGGGATCGAACTCGGGTCGGCATTGTCGCGCCAGAACGGCTCATCGCGCCGGCTGAGGCAATAATGCAGCTTGAGGAAGTTGACGATATTGTCGAACCGCGCGGTCATCAGCGCATTGAAGCGATCCGCCGAGGCGTCAACCGGCCCGCTCGGCGGGAGCAGTTCGGCGATCATCGCCGCCGCGGCTTCGATCAGCACGATCCCGGTCGATTCGAGCGGCTCGAGGAAGCCCGCCGCCATCCCCACCGCGACGCAATTGCCGACCCATTGCCGCCGGCGATAGCCCGGATCGAAGGCAATCAGCCGGGCGTCGGCGGCAAGCTCGGCCCGGCCGACATAACCGCCCAGCACGTCGCGGGCGCGCGCCTCGTCGACATGGTCGCTCGAATAGACCGAACCGACCCCGCGCAAGTCGCGCAGGCCGATGTCCCAGATCCAGCCGCTCTCATGCGCGGCGGCGATGGTATAGCTGGGCAGCGGCGCGTCCGGGTCGCCACGCGGCACCCGGCAGGCAAGCGCACGGTCGGTGAACAGATAGCGGCGCACCGAGACGAACGGCTCGTCCAGCGCCTTGCCGATCAGTTCGGCGCGCAGGCCGGTGCAATCGACGAACAGATCGGCGGTCAGCATCCCCGAGCGTTCGAAGTCGAGCCCGGCGATCATGCCCTGATCGTCCAGGGTCGCGCCGAGCAGGCGATCCTCGACATGCGCCACCCCCAGCGACCGCGCGCGATCGGCGAGCAGCCGCGCCAGCGCCGCCGCGTCGAAATGATAAGCGTAATTGAGCGGGGCAGCGAACCCATCCTCCTCGGCACGCTTGGGTCCGCGGCGATCCTCGGCGACGCGGTGCTGGATCGTCACCGCCTCGGCAAAGGGCGGGCGCGTCGCCTCATCCTCGGCCAGCCAGAGCGACACCAGGCTCGCGTCGGGCGCGTAAAGCGGCGCTTCGAACGGGTGGAAATAATGATCGTGCGCGCCCGGCGCCGGGGTGCGCACCCAGTCGTCGAACCGGACGCCTTGCTTGAACGTCGCGCCGGTCGCCCGGATGAAATCGCGTTCGTCGATATCGAGGAATTGCAGCGTGGTGCGGATCGTCGGGAACGCGCCTTCGCCAACCCCGACGATGCCGATATCGGGCGATTCGACCAAGGTGATCGACAGATCGGAGCGATTGGCGATGTCGAGGAACTTGGCAAGATAGGCAGCCGTCAGCCAGCCTGCGGTGCCGCCGCCGACGATCAGGATGCTGCGCTTTCCCTCCATATTCCTTCGCTACCGTCCTTAACTGCGCACGAACAGGCCCTTGATCCACGCCGGCGCCGCACGCGATGCCTGGCGCCAGTCGCCGTCCCCGGCATCGGCAACGTAGCGCGACGGGTCGAACGTCTTGACCCGTCCCGCCTTGAACGCACGCGGCCGCAAGGTCGCCAGGGCCAGGCCGTGTTCGAGCGCGGTGGCGGCGAGCAGCCCGTCGCGCTGATCGGCATAGTCGAGCACGGCGGCGCGGCGGATGATCGCGGCGTCGATCGCCAGCACGCGCCCGTCGAACGCGCGCGCCACCTGATCGTCGAGCCAGGTGCGCCACAAGGCGCCCGCCGCGCGATCCTTGCGCGCGGTGCGGGCGGCGATGCCCTCGAGTTCGTGCAGCGTGATCGCCGAGATGAACAGGCTCTGCGGCGCAACCCCGGAGGCCCAGGCGCTCAGCGCGGCGTCGGCTCGCCCGCTGCGCGCGTCGCGCAGCGCGACCACCACCGGCGTGTCGAGCAAGTGCATTCAGCGCTCGCCATCGCGATGGCGCCAGGGATCGGCGCGCACCGGCAGGTCGTCGGCCGGGGCGGGCGCATTGGGCGCCGCGAGCAGGTCAACGATCGTCTCGCTCTGGCCCGACAGCCGCCGGAACGCCTCCATGCTCATCAGCACATGCGTCGGCCGCCCGCGGTCAGTGACGAACAGCGGTTCGAATCGCGCCAGTCGCTTCGCCTGGCTGACGTCCTGATTGAATTCGCGGCTGGAAACGACTCGCATTTTTGGGTGCTCGCTCGGCCTGATTGGGCGACTGATTATGTAGGTACGTTACTACGTTGTAGCACACTCGCAACACTTTTCCCCTGGCGGTCGAAAAAGTGACAGCGCCGACCGGCAAGCGCGCAAAAAGCCCATTGCTAACGTTACCAATCGGCTTTCCCTTGCCCGTGACATGGCCCGCTCAGGGTCGGAATGGGGATGGGGAAAGCGCATGCCGCAGCAAGGTGTGATCGACAGTCTGATATCGACGGTAACGGGAATCCTGGCGCCGCATGGCCCGGCGGTAGGGGCGATCGCCAAGAGCTATACGCCGGGCGATTTCAGCGTGCATTTCTTCCTGCAGCTGGCGGTGATCCTGCTCGCGTGCCGCGTCGTCGGCTGGGCGGGGCAGAAATTGCTCGGCCAGCCGCAAGTGGTGGGCGAGATGATCGCCGGCGTCATCCTCGGGCCGTCGCTACTCGGGCTGCTATTCCCCGATTTCCAGCTCGCTCTGTTCCCCAAGGAAACGCGCAACGTGCTCTATGCCGGCGCGCAGCTCGGCGTCGGGCTGTACATGTTCATGGTCGGGCTGACGCTCAACCTCGAGCATTTCAAAGCGAAGGCGAAGAGCGCGGCCGGGGTGTCGGCGGCGGGCATCGTCGTGCCGTTCCTGCTCGCCGCGCTGATCACGCCGATGCTGCTGACCGTGCCGGGGTTGTTCGCGCCGGGGATCAGCAACGCCAATGCGACCCTGTTCATGGGCGCGTGCATCGCGTTGACCGCCTTCCCGATGCTCGCGCGCATCATCAACGAGCGTGGCCTCGCCAATTCATCGCTCGGCACCTTGTCGCTGACCGCAGGCGCGTTCGACGATGCCACGTCCTGGTGCGTGCTGGCGGTCGTGCTCGCAACGTTCGGGGCGGGCCCCGGGGTCGCGGTGCTCGCGATCGGCGGTGCCGTGATCTACACCGCGTTCATGCTGCTTTACGGCCGCCGCCTGCTCGCGCCGCTGGGCCGCGCGGTCGAGGCGCGCGGCGAGATGACGACCACGGTGCTCGCGATCACCATGATGCTGTTCTGCCTGTCGGCGTTCGTGATGGACGCGATCGGCATCCATGCGATCTTCGGCGGCTTCCTGCTCGGCGTCTGCATGCCGCGCGGCCTCTTCGTCGAGGAATTGAAGCGCAAGGTCGAGCCGCTCGCGGTCGTTCTGCTGCTGCCGATGTTCTTCACCTATTCGGGGCTCAACACCCGGATGGACATGGTCAATTCGGTCGAGCTGGTGCTGATCGCGCTCGGCGTGCTGGCGGTGTCGATCCTGGCCAAGTTCGGCGCCTGCTGGGCGGCGGCGCGGCTGTCGGGCGAGGATAACCGCACCGCGCTCGGTATCGGCGCGCTGATGAACTCGCGCGGGCTGATGGAACTGATCATCATCAATATCGGGCTGCAAAAGGGCATTATCGGCCCGACTTTGTTCTCGATGCTGGTGCTGATGGCGATCGTCACGACGATGATGGCCGGGCCGCTGTTCGAGATCGTCTATGGCCGCAAGGCGCGGGCCGATGGTGAGCTCGGCGCGCTGAACACGCCCGAGCGCGGCGCCCTGGTGATCGACGCGGCCGAGTAACCAGGATGCATCGTCACACCTTGCGGGCGCTCGCGCTCGTCGCCACCGGCTTGGCCGCGTCCGGCGCGCAGGCCCAGGACATCACGCTCAAGCCGCTGATCGACGCGCGACTGCGTTACGAACATGTCGATCAGGACGGCATCGCCGACAGCGCCGACGCCGTGACGCTCCGGATCCGCAGCGGCATCCAGGCGAGCACCGGGCCGTTCAGCGCGCTGGTCGAGGCGGAGGGCAATATTCCCTTCACCACCAGCTATAATGACGGGTTCAACGGCCGCGCGCTGCCGACCGTACCCGATCCCGGCAATATCGAGCTCAACCGCGCGCAGCTGAGCTACGTCGACAAAGGATTGAAGCTGACCGCCGGGCGCCAGGTTCTCGACGTCGCCGACCAGCGCTTCGTCGGCCCGGCGGTGTGGCGGCAGAACGAGCAGACGTTCGACGCCGTGCGCGTGCAATATTCGGGGCTGGGCGGCCTGAAGGGCCTGACCGTCGATGCGGCTTATTCCTGGTCGGTGCGCACGGTGAACGGCATCCAGGGCACGCCCACGCGACCGCAATCGATCGGCGGCGACAATTACTTCGGGACCATTGGCTACGCGACGCCGGTCGGGACGCTGTCGGGCTTCGCCTATCTGGTCGACCAGGATTCGACGTCGCTGTCGGGCTTCCGCCTGTCGAGCCAGACTTATGGCGTGCGTTTCGCCGGCAGCCGGCCGCTCGGCAAAAACCTGAAGCTCGGCTACACCGCGAGCTATGCGCGGCAGAGCGACTATGCGCGCAATCCCAACCATTATGCCGCCAATTACTGGCTGGGCGAAGCGAGCCTGGCGGGCAAGGTGCTGAGCGCGACGGCAGGCTACGAAGTGCTCGGCGCCGACAAGGGCGTCGCGCTGACCAGCGTGCAGACCCCGCTCGCCTCGTTCTTCAAGTTCCAGGGCTGGGACAGCAAATTCACCACCACCCCGCCCAACGGCTTGCGTGATGCTTATGCGACGCTCGGCGCCAATTGGAAGGGTCGGGGCTGGGTGGCGGGCTATGGCCTCGGCGCGACGTATCACCATTTCGACAGCGACCGGTTGTCGCTCCATTATGGCGACGAACTCGATCTGATCGCCTCGGCCAAGGTCAAGCGCTACATGCTTGCCGCACGCTTCGCGCATTATCGCGCGGACGCCTTCGCGACCGATACCGACAAGGTGTTTCTGACGGTCGACTGGGTGTACTGAGTTTTCCTCCCCTCCCTGAAAGGGAGGGGATCAAGGGGTGGGTTTAGCGTCAGGCGAGGCTCGATGCCTCGCCTGACGCTGTTTGCCCGTGGACGAATGAGTCTTTTTGGGCGCGCAGACGCGCGCACCCACCCCCAACCCCTCCCTTTCAGGGAGGGGAGTCAGCTCGCCAAATCCGCCTTCACGAAATCGGCGCAACGTTCCCCGATCATGATCGATGGCGCGTTGGTGTTGCCGCTGATCAGCTTGGGCATGATCGATGCGTCGGCGACGTAGAGGCCGCCGACCCCGCGCACGCGCAGCTTGGGATCGCACACCGCACCGGCGTCCGATCCCATTCGCGCGGTGCCGACCGGGTGATAGACGGTATCGGCACGCGCGCGGATCAACCGCTCCAGCGCATCATCGTCGCCAAAATCGATCGGATAGCGGTCCTTGCCGCGATGCCGGCTGAGCGGCGGGGCGTTGAGGATGCGGTACATCGTGCGCACCCCCGCCTTCATCACTGCCATGTCGCGCGGATCGGTCAGGAAGGCAGGGTCGATCAACGGGCTTTCGCGCGGATCGGGCGAGGCGAGCCGGACGGTGCCGTGGCTTTCCGGCCGCAGCACGCAGACATGGCACGAAAAGCCATGCGCCTTGACCTTGGTCCGGCCGTGATCCTCGAGCACCACCGGCACGAAATGCAGCTGGACGTCGGGCGCCGGTGCATCGGGCATCACGGTCAGGAAACCGCCAGCCTCGGCGAACGGCGTGGTCATCACCCCCGACCGGCTCTTCAACCAGCGGATCACCCCGCCCGCCATGCTGAGCGTCCCAGCCAGCGAACTGCCAAGGAAGAAGCGACCCGGCACTTCATAGGCCGCGACGTAATCGACATGGTCCTGCAGATTGGCGCCGACATCGGGCCGGTCGACCGCGACCGTCAGGCCGTTGGCGGCGAGGTGCGCGGCGGGACCGATCCCCGACAGCATCAGCAATTGCGGCGTTCCGAACACCCCGCCCGCCAGCACCACCGCCTTGCGCGCGCGGATGACATGGCGTTCGTTGCCGCGGGCGTAGGCGACGCCCCAGGCCTTGCCGTCTTCGAACAGCACGCGTTCGGCCAATGCCTGGGTCACGACGTGGAAATTGGCCCGCGACAGTGCCGGCTCGACATAAGCGCGGCTCGACGTCCAGCGCTCGCCATTCTTCTGCGTCACCTGATAGAGGCCGACGCCGTCCTGGCGCGCACCGTTGAAATCCTCGTTGCGCGGAATCTGCAGCATCGCCGCCGCCTCGACGAATTCGAGGCTGCCGGGGTGCGGCCAATGCTGGTCGGACACGCTGAGCGGTCCGTCGCCGCCATGATAGTCGCTCGCCCCGCGCTCATTGCCCTCCGACCGTTTGAACGCCGGCAGCACGTCGGCATAGGACCAGCCGTCACAGCCCATCGCCGCCCAATTATCGTAATCCCAGGCATTGCCGCGCAGATAGAGCATCGCGTTGATTGCGCTCGATCCGCCCAGCCCCTTGCCGCGCGGCTGATAGCCGCGGCGGCCATTCAGCCCCGGTTGCGGCACGGTTTCCAGCCGCCAATTGGTCTTGTCGGTCTGGAAGGCCATGAAGCCGGGCACGCGCGTGCGCAGCCCGGTGTTGCGCCCGCCCGCTTCGAGCAAGGCTACGGTGTAGCGACCGTCCTCGCTGAGCCGTCCGGCCGCCGCGGCGCCGCCCGATCCTCCCCCGACGACGACGATATCGGCTTCGTCCACCCAGCTTTCTCCCGCTCGCATTGTTCCCACAGCGCCTTGATAGTTTCCGACGTCTCGCGGCTGCCGTCGTGGCTCCAGCCCGGCGGTTTGGCGATGTAATTCCATTTGGCCTTGAGCCCCGGCGCCGCCCACACATCCCTGGCGATTCCCACCCATTCGTGGAACGCCGCCCAGATCAGGTTGAAACTGCCGAGATTCTTGACGATGCCATAGCGCGGCGCCTCGTCGTCGCGCTCGGGCTCGAACGTGCCGAGCCAGCGATCCCAGACGATGAACACGCCGGCATAATTCTTGTCGAGATAGCGCGGGTTCGTCGCATGGTGGACGCGGTGATGCGACGGCGTGTTCATCACCGCTTCGAACCAGCGCGGCATCCGCCCGATCACTTCGGTGTGGATCCAGAATTGATAGATCAGATTCACCCCGCCGACGAAGATCACCATCGCCGGCGGAAACACCAGGAACAAGGGCAGCCGGAAGATGAAGGCGATCGAGAGGAATCCGGTCCAGGTCTGCCGGAGCGCGGTCGACAAATTATAATGTTGCGAGCTGTGATGGATGACGTGGCTCGCCCAGAACCAGCGCACGCGATGCGCTGAGCGGTGGAACAGATAATAAGCGAAATCGTCGATCACGAAGCACAGGACAAACCAATACCAGGCCCAGGGATTGGGCAGGGTGACGATGCGGAAATGGCCGTAGAGCCAGGTCGCCATCGCATAGATCAGTCCGGCGGTGATCGCCCCCGCGACAGTGCTGCCGGTGCCGAGCGCGAGGCTGGTCAGCGTGTCCTTGGGCTCGTAGCGGCTTTTGTCCCTGACCCGGGCGACCAGCATCTCGGCCAGCACCAGCAGCACGAAGCCGGGCACGGCGAGCGAGACGATGTCGGGCAAGTGCGGCGCGGTCATCAACATCCTCAGGGGCATATTTACCCCTCATCCGCGGCTTGCTTACACTAGTGTAAGTGGCGCTTCCAGACCCCGAACCTGATCGGCGGTGATGCCGAACAACGTGACCGGTCCGAACAGTTTCTCGCCGGTATCGACCGTCGCGCCCTCGACCGCTTCGCGCACCCGGAGCGGGGGAACGAGCCGGCGCACCGCGACCTTGGCGCCGTGGCGCTTGAGCACCGCGATCGTGCCTTGTCCCTGGACCAAAGCCGCGCTGCCATCGCCCGAGATCAGCGCACGGCCCCCCTCGAATCCGGCCAATGCCTCTTCGGCGAAGCGGCGGGCGTCCTCTTCCGTGGCGATCCGGCTCTCGCCCAGCTTGAGCCAGCGCGCAAACCCGGCCAGCGCCAGGATCGCGACGATCGACCCTGCGAGCTGGACGAGCTGGGTGTGGGTCATGCCTGCGCCTTCAACTGATCGAGCAGCGGCCGGAGACCGTCGAGATTGTAGCCCGCGCCCGCACCCTTCGCGATCAACTCGTCGGCGTCGGCGCCGTTTCTGGCCTGGGCCAAGGCCCAGAGGTTGCACGATCGCGTGCCCGACCGGCAGAAAGCCAGCACCGGGCCGTCGGCGCCCGCCAGCACCTCGGCCATCGCCTCGATCTGCGGATAGCTGAAGCCGGCATGAGTGATCGGGATCGCCGTGTAGCTCAGCCCTGCCGCCTCCGCCGCCGCGCGGATCGTGTCCCCCGGAATCTGGCCGGCTTCCTCGCCATCGGGGCGGTTGTTGACGATCGCGGTGAAGCCGGCCGCCTTGATCGCCGCCACGTCCTCGACCGCGATCTGCGGTGCTACCGAAATATTGTCGTCGACCTTGCGGATCATCGTCACTGGACCTCATCGTTGTTCGGGAAACAGACTCACGCGGCTTCCCGGATGACTTGCAGGAAGGCGTCACCATAAGCGTCGAGCTTGCGTTCGCCCACGCCCGAAATCGTGCCGAGCGCGGCGCGGCTGTCGGGTTTGAGCTCGGCCATCGCGCGCAGCACCGAATCGTGGAAGATGACATAAGGCGGGACGCTCGCGTCCCTGGCGAGCTCGCGGCGCTTCTCGCGCAGCGCCTCGAACAAGGGATCGCCCACCGGATTGGCGCCGCCCGCGGTCGAACCGCCACGGCGCCGCCGTTCGCGCTTGGGCGGCAGGACGAGTTCGACTTTCTCGCCGCCTTTGAGGATCGCCCGCGCGCCCGGCCCGAATTCGAGCCCGCCATGCGGATTGGTGCGCAGCGCATCGCGGACCTGGAGCGCGCGGCCGACCGGACGGAGCAAGGCGGCTTCCTCGCCATCGACGATGCCGAATACCGACAAAGCCTCGTGCCCGTTCATCAGGCTGCGCTCGCTCGACTGGCCGGTCAGGATCGCTTCGACATAGCCGCTGCCGAAACTCTGCCCGGTGCGGAACACCGCCGAGAGATATTTCTGCGCGACGGTGGTCGCGTCGACCGCGGCGGGCGGGGCGAGGCAATTGTCGCAATTGCCGCAGCGATCGGGCACGTCGCGCTCGTCGAAATGCCCGAGCAGCAGCTTGCGGCGGCATCCCGCGGTTTCGACCAAGGCGCCAAGCGCGTTGAGCCGGATGCGCTCGCCTGGTTGCCGTGCGCTTTCGACCTCGCCGATCCGCTGGCGCGCTTTGGCGAAATCCTCGGCGCCCCAGAACAGATGCGCGATCGCGGGGTCGCCGTCGCGCCCGGCGCGGCCGGTTTCCTGATAATAAGCCTCGATCGACTTGGGCAGGCCGGCATGCGCGACGAAGCGGACGTCGGGCTTGTCGATGCCCATGCCGAACGCGACCGTGGCGACGATCACCATGTCCTCCGACGCGACGAAATCGGCCTGGTTCTTCGCCCGCACGCGCGGTTCGAGCCCGGCGTGATAAGCGCGGGTCGGGCGCCCGGTCTTGGCCAAAGCCTCGGCCAGTTTCTCGGTGCCGGCGCGCGTCTGGGCGTAAACGATGCCGGGGCCTGGCGTTTCGGCGATCAGATCGGCGATCTGACGCGTGGTATTGTCGCGCGGGCTGATCGCATAGCGGATATTTGGCCGGTCGAACCCGGCGACGATCAGCCCGTCCTTGGGAATCCCGAGCTGCTCGAGGATGTCGGCGCGGGTATGCGCATCGGCGGTCGCGGTCAGCGCGAGCCGCGGGACACAGGGAAATTTGTCGAGCAGCGGGCGCAGCAGGCGATAATCGGGGCGGAAATCGTGCCCCCATTCGCTGACGCAATGCGCTTCGTCGATCGCGAACAAGGCGACGCGTCCGCGCTCGAGCAAATCGTGGAAATCGCTGCCCGAGGCGCGCTCTGGGGCGATGTAGAGCAAATCGAGCTCGCCATCGAGGAAGCGTCCGCGCGTTTCCGCGCGATTCTCATCGACGCTGGTCAGGGTCGCGGCGCGGATGCCGACCGCTTCCGCCGCGCGCAACTGATCGTGCATCAACGCGATCAGCGGGCTGACGACAACGCAGGTGCCGTCGAGCATCACCGCCGGTAATTGGTAGCAAAGCGACTTGCCGGCCCCGGTCGGCATCACCGCGAGCGTATTCTCCCCCGCCAGCACACGCGACACTACCGATTCCTGCACGCCGCGAAACGCAGGGAAGCCAAAAGTCGAGTGGAGAACGCTAGCGGGATCGGTCACGGCGGCGGATGTAGCCATGCGCGGCTCAGACTTCCATCAAATCGCGGCCGATGACGAGCCGCCCGGCGAAATTCCGGCGCACCGCGGCGATAGGGGCCGGGAAACCGGCCGCTTTTTTCGTGGAGAGTCGTCGATTGGAATAAGCCTCTCGATCGGTAAGGCGGATGGATCCCTCTCCCGCTTGCGGGWGAGGGAGGGGCCCGCCGCCGAAGGCGGTGGGWGGGTGAGGGTCTTCCTTCTTCTATATTGGCACACGCTTGGAAGAAGAAAGAAGACCCTCACCCAACCTGTACCGGGTGAACAGCGCCCCGCGCTGTTCAGGTCATGCCGGGGGCATGACCGACCCGGTGCACCCGTGAACGGGAGAGGGCTTTAACGGCAACGGTTTGCAATCGATATGATGCGGCGAGCGCGGCAAGAACGGTGCGGCGGCTGGGTTGCATGGCGCAGTGCTACCGTTAAGCGGAATGGACAGCAGCGGAGAACAGGAATGGCCGAGAATATAGTCGTCGACAATCGCGCCGAGAACGAATTCGAGCTCGAGGTCGATGGCCATCGCGCGATCGCGGCATACCAGCTGGAAGGCGACACGATCACTTTCACGCATACCCTGGTGCCCAAGAAGCTCGAGGGACGCGGGGTCGGGTCGAAGCTGATCCGCGCGGCGCTCGATTCGGCGCGCGACCGCGGGCTCAAGGTCATCCCGATCTGCCCGTTCGTGAAGGCGTTCATCGAGCGTCATCCCGAATATAAGGCGCTGGTCGAGCACGCGGCCTGAGGCCAGGCGATGAGCGAGCCCAATCTCCATCCGAGCTGGCTCGAACCGCTGCGCGGCGAGTTCGCCAGCGACTATATGGCGAGCCTGCGCGCCTTCCTGGTCGCCGAGAAAGCGGCGGGCAAGGCGATCTTCCCCAAAGGACCCGAATGGTTCCGCGCGCTCGATTTGACGCCGCTGGAGAATGTCCGCGTCGTCATCCTCGGGCAGGACCCCTATCACGGCCCCGGCCAGGCGCACGGCCTGTGTTTTTCGGTCAAGCCGGGGACGCGCACGCCGCCGAGCCTGGCCAACATCTACAAGGAAATGCATGCCGATCTCGGCATTCCGCCCGCGCGGCACGGCTTTCTCGAACATTGGGCCGAGCAGGGCGTGCTGCTGTTGAACGCGGTGCTGACGGTGCAGATGGGAATGGCGGCGTCGCATCAGGGGCGCGGCTGGGAACGCTTCACCGACGCGGTGATCCGATTGGTCAATGCGCGCGAGAAACCGGTCGTGTTCATGTTGTGGGGCAGCCACGCGCAGAAGAAGGCGGCGTTCGTCGAGTCGGTCGAGCGCGGTGGGCGGCATTTGGTGCTGCGCGCGCCGCACCCGTCGCCGCTGTCGGCGCATACCGGCTTCCTCGGCTGTCGCCATTTCTCCAAGGCCAATGCGTTTCTCGAGGCGCATGGCGAGAAACCGATCGATTGGGCGTTGCCGGCGATTGGGTGAGAGGCGAAGCGCGCGCCACTAAATCCTCCCCATTCATGGGGAGGGGGACCAAGACGCGAAGCGGCTTGGTGGAGGGGGTGTGCCGCAAGCGAGTCCGTCGAGGCCCGCCCCCTCCACCACGCGGCTGACGCCGCGCGCGTTGGAGCGAGATCGTGTCCCCCGGACACGATCTTGGTTCGCCGGGGGCGAACCAAAGCCCCAACGCCCTCCCCGCAAGCGGGGAGGATTTTCGCGGCAACCGCGACCACAGCCAAAACTCACTGAAACAACGGCAATTCCGGCGACAGCGTCCATCGCCCGATCACATCATGCCGCGTTTCGCCGACATGGCTGTGGACCAGTACCAATTCCTCGACCTGCCACAGGATCGGATCGATCGCGCGCGAAAAGGCCGCGTCGTCGCGATAGCCCAGCGTCATATGCGGGTTGAACGTCCAGCCATCGCGCGGCTCCAGCCCGGCATCGGTCACCCGCTCGCGGATCGCGCGTTGCAGCAAGGCGAGTCCGGTCGAGCGGCCATTGGGCCGGAGCGCCACCGACCGCGTCGTCCCGACCACGCGCCCCATCGACAGCAGGAACCCGGGCATGTCGATATCGTTACCCACCGCGATCAGCCGATCGACGAGCATTTCGGGCAGGCCGATATGGTCGTTGAAGATCTCCATCGTGACATGGAGATGCTCGCTGCGGACCGGGCGGCCGGGACAATGAAGCCGGCGCGCCGCCTCGATCGCGGGAATGGCGTGCATCGCCGGCTTGATGGCGAAGAACAGGCGGTGAAGCGTTTGCACGAGCATGACAGTCCTCCGAATCGGGTGTAATGTTCATGATATGTTCTTGGATCGAAGGAGTCGACTCATGACCGACGCGAATGCCAATCGCGGTGCCTTCCATCATATCGACCTGAGCGTCAGCGACGTCGCCGCGGCCCGGCGCGTCTATGCGCCAATGCTCGACTTTCTCGGCTATACGATGGTCAAGGACCGGCCAGACGGCTGCGAGTGGGATTTGAAGGGGCGCGAGCCGTTCGGCGCCTCGCTGGGCATCCGCGTCGCGACCAGCGGCGGATCGCACGACCGCTATGCGCCGGGCCTCCACCATCTCGCCTGGCGGGTCGAGAGCCGGGAGGCGGTCGACGCCGCGCATACCCTGCTGGTCGAACACGGTATCCCGGTGCTCGATCCGCCGGCGCATTATCCCGAATATTCGGGCGATTATTATGCCGTCTTCTTCGCCGATCCCGATGGGCTCAAGCTGGAGATCGTCCACGCGCCGGGCTGGATCTGACCGGTTCGGCCGGACCGAAGGGTGAGCCGCGGCGGTTCGTTGATCCTCGCGGGGACGATACCCCAGAGGAGAAGTGACATGCGTACCAAGCTCTTTTGCGCCGCGCTGATCGGCCTGACCGCGTTGACCGCCGCCGCCCCGGCAGAGGCGCGGATCAACCAGCGCCAACATCGCCAGCAACAGCGCATCGCCAACGGCGTCAATTCGGGCCAGCTCAACGCCCGCGAAACCTATCGGCTCGAGCGCCGCGAAGGCCATATCGCCCGCTACGAAGCACGCAGCCGCGCCGACGGCGGCGGGCTGAGCGGTCGCGAACGCTATCGCATCGAACGGATGCAGGACCGCACCAGCCGCGCCATCTATCGCCAGAAGCACGACGCGCAGGTCCGCTGACCGTGTTCTAAGCCCCTCCCCTTCAGGGGAGGGGATGGGGGTGGGGGACGTCTCACAGAGTGCACCGCCTGCGGCACTGCCCCACCCCAACCCCTCCCCTGAAGGGGAGGGGCTAGCTCGCCATCTTCAGATCGCGGCAGTCGCTCTGGACGTCAGGCGGCGGGGCGCCGTAGCGTGCGCCACGCAAAATAGAGGATCACGACCGCGACCACGGCTTGCGTCGCCAGCACGGCGGGTTCGTTGCCGAGCGGCGCCAGCGCGTGCAGCGCCGGGACCTTCTGATAGCTCTGCACCACCAGCACGACCATGTTGAGCCATTGCGCGAACAGAGCGGTCATCAGGAACACGCGCCGCCAGCCGCCCGCGAGCTTGCGCCCGTACAAAGCGTAAAGCGCGATCGCCAGGACGACCAGCGACACCACGCCGAAAATGAACGGCGGTCCGATCGGCTTGGGCGGAAACAGGAAGCCGGTGACGCTGGTCAGGATGGTGAAGACCAGGAACAGGCCATTGATCAGCGACAGCCAGCGGCCGCCGGTCAAGGCGGCAAAGAAGACCAGCCCGGCGACGATGCCGATCAGGCTGATGATGACGTGCAATTCGGTAAAGGCCGGAAGCGACAGGCCGAGGATCGTGTTCATCGCGTTTCCCCAATCGATGACGATTCCAGCAGCTTAACCCAGCGCGCCCGGTTCGACGAGTCGAATCGATATCGCAACGATTCAGCGCCCCCAGACGGGGCTTCAGCCTATGTTTACCCGTTTTGGATATCCCCCCGATGTTCGAACCAAGGGGGGCAAGAGATGACCCGATCCGTCCGTCCGCTCGCGGTGCTGGCCGTCGCGCTGGCCGCCGTCATGCCCGCGGCGCCCGCCATGGCCGAGCCCAATTTCCGCATGCCGACCAGTTCCAGGATCGACCTGGTCCGCGACCTGCCCAACGAAGATCCGTTCGAGCATGACGGCCAATATTACGATCTGGGCTATCTCTATTCGACCGAGCGAGTGAACGGCGCCGACGTGGCGCGGACCGGACAGGGCTTCGTGCTCTATCACGACGATCGCTATATCAAGCTCGACCCAGAAAAGCTGAGCGCGGTCACGTTCGCACTGGGCGAGGATCCGACCAAAGACTATGTCCCGCCCGTCGCCGCCAGCCGCGGCCAGGTGGCGAGCGACGACGATAGCGCGCCGGCCGCCGGACAGCCGCTGCCCGATCGTTCGCCGACGCGGCGCGGATCGGGCGGGCTTGGCTTCGTCGCCGCGATCGTCGTGGTCGGCTTCTTCGCGATGCTGCGCTTCATGCTGCGATCGGCGTTGCGCGCCGCGCTGTCGCCGCTGTTCCGCCGCCCGGCGCGCCGGACCTTCGCCGAGGCCGATCCGTTCGAATCGCGAGTCAGCGCGCGGCTCGCGGAGCTGGAAAGCGGCGGCGGCGCCGGTCCGGCCGCCTCGACCTCGGCACCGGCCTATCAGCCGCAACCCGCGATGACCGCCCCGGCGGCGCGCGGGTTCGGCCGCAAGGGCCTGTGATCAACCAACCAGCCGGGAAATCCTCACCGATGCGCCTCCACCCCTTCTGTCTGATCGTGATCGCCGCCGCGCCGCTCGCCGCCTGCGGCAATCCCAATGCGGTGTCGGTCAAGGCCGAGATCGCGAGTATCGAGCGCAAATGCTCGTACCGATCGGTGGTCGGCGAGCGGAAGGGCCGCCCGATCACCGAACGCATGGGCGAGATGCTGCCCTGCGACACGACCGACGAGTTCGAGGCGCTACGCGGGAATCCGGGCGAGCGCCGCAAGAACATCGTCGGCAAGGGCATTCTGACCGTCAGCTTCACCTCGCCCAAGGACCAGTCGTTCCAGACCGCGGAGATCAAGATCGACGGCAATGACGACGAATTCTACGCGCATCGCGGCGACGCGATCCAAGTGTGGGTGGACAAGACCGATCCGAGCAAGGCCTGGCTCTGACCTGCGGGTCGGCCGGAGTTCGAGCCGGCGGCATCGACCGGCTTGCCGAACTGGAAAACGGCGGCATCGCGGCAGCGGTTCCTGCCCCGGCGCCGGCGCCGGCCTATCAGCCGCAACCCGCCACGGCCGCTCCGGCGGCGCGTGGTTTCGGCCGCAAGGGGGCTGTGAGCCTGTCCCGGCTCAGCCCGCCTGCCTGAATTCCCCGACGACGATCGCGCCGCGCGAACAATCGCGAACGGATTCGGAATTGAAACGATTCCAAAATCTTATCCATAATGGGTAGAAAAGCCTGCCCGACCACTGGACAGCGAAAGTGTCTTATCCTAGCGGCACGCCTCCGGCCCGCCGTCCTGGCGGAATGCCGGTTCAACAGCAGTAAGAATTTGGGGGCAATCATGAAGAAGTTTGTCGCGCTCGCCGCATTGATGGCGTGCGTCCCGGGGGTCGCTTATGGGCAGGACAAGCCCGCCGACGCCAAGCTTTCCGGCGTTCGTCTCGAGGCGCGCATCGGTTACGAAACGCCGACCGTCAGCGATGACAGCGGCGTCTACAAGATCGGCAGCGCAGTGTCGTACGGCGGCGAAATCGGTTTCGACCTTCGTGCCAAGAACGTCACGTTCGGTCCGTACGCGGTCTATGAGGCGTCGAGCGTGTCGCTGTGCGACGGTGGCGACTGCCTGAAGGAGAACGGCAATCTGGGCGTCGGCGGCCGCATCGGCTTCGTCGTGTCACCCAAGGTCGTGATCTACGCCAAGGCAGGCTATGCCCATATCAGCTTCAAGGCGAGCAGTGGCGGCGCTTCCGCCAACGCCAACAAGGACGGCGTGCAGGGCGCGCTGGGCGTCGACGTCAACGTCACCAGGAACGTCTATCTGATGGGCGAAGTTAACTACGCCGATTACGGTAGCTTTTACGGCATCAACCTGCAGCGCCGCCACGTCGCGGCGGGCGTCGGCGTCCGCTTCTAAGCGGCGGCCGATTGGCTGAAGAAAGGGCGTCCGGCGGGTCCGGGCGTCCTTTTTCGTCTCTGCCGAAATCGAATTCAGCCCGCCGGCTTGAACTCGCCGACGACGATCGCCCCGAGATCGCGATCGAAGGTCTCGGTCGTCGCGGTACCGTTGCCGCGCATGGTGAAAGTACCGGCGTCGACATAGCCGCCGCTCCCGGTCGGATCAGACAATATCTTGTAGGTCATCGGCCCCGACGCGCTGGTCACGGTGATCGCCGATTTGCCTCCATTGTCGGTATAAGCGACCGAAATCGCGCCGGGATCGTCGATCGCGGCGGGGACGAGCAATTGGTGGTTCTTGCCGGGGCGGAGGACGAAACTCTTGGCCTCACCCGGGTTGAGCCCGATCGTCTCGACCCCGACCCCGTCGGGCGGTGGCGGCGACGTGTTGTCCTGCGCGATCGCCGCGGCAGGCAGCAGCGCGAGGGTGAGGAACAGCAGGCGCATGGCGTGTCTCCAGCCCCCGCTCGGGGGGAGAAACGCGTTGGGGGCGGAAGGGTTCAGTGGCGTGGGATTGGGCGCGACGGCGGCCCGACAATCCTAACCGTCACCCCGGGCTCGTCCCGGGGTCCACCGTCCCACATGCCCCAGGACTCGCGGCTCCGTGGATGCCGGCACAAGGCCGGCATGACGAACTAGAGGTCAGGCCGCGTCCGCGTGCCCCTCCGCAACTGCACCAGATCCCAACGATTGCCATAAAGGTCGAGGAACACCGCCACCTTGCCATAATCGTATATCGCCGGCGGACGCACCCATTCGACCCCGGCGGCGGTAAAGGCGGCATGATCGCGATCGAAATCGTCGGTCGCCAGGAACAGGAACACCCGCCCACCGGCCTGGTCGCCGATATACTTGGCCTGATGCTCGGTCGACGCCCGCGCGAGCAGGATGGTGGTAGCATTGACCGGCGCACCGGGCGGGCGGATCGTCACCCAGCGCTTATCCTGCTCGGGCTGGTAGCTGTCCTCGACCAGGGTGAAGCCGAGTTTGCCGACGTAGAAGGCGAGCGCTTCGTCATAGTCGCGAACGACGAGAGCGATATGGGCGAGGTGTGTCTGCATTCCGCCATTTCTAGCGGCGCGCGCTGGGTAGGGCCATTGCAAATTTGTACAAATTATCGTACATGATCGACATGCAAAGTCTGAGCATCTCCGAAACTCGCGCGAACCTGAAAGCGGTGCTGGACAAGGTCGTCGCCGACAAGGCGCCGATCGCGATCACCCGCCCGAAGGGCGAAGGCGTCGTCATGGTGTCCGAAAGCGAATGGGCGTCGATCGAAGAGACACTGTATTTGTTGCAGTCGCCGGCCAACGCCAAACGCTTGCTCGACAGCGTGGCCGAGCTCGACGCCGGCAAGGGTAAAGAGCGCCAACTGATCGAGCCATGAAGCTCGTCTTCTCGTCGCGAGCCTGGGAAGATTATCTTTCGTGGCAAGGCGACGATCGCCGCGGCTTCGATCGCGTCAACGCGCTGATCAAGGAATGCCTGCGCGATCCGTTCCGGGGAACCGGCAAGCCCGAACCGCTCAGCGGCAATCTGTCAGGCTGGTGGTCGCGCCGGATCAACCGCGAGCATCGGCTGGTCTATCGGGTGAGCGGCAAGGACGAGGCGCAATCGCTCGAGATCGCGCAATGCCGGTATCATTATTGAGCAATGCGACCCCGCGGACCGGAGCGTCACCGGTTTAACGAACGAGCGAACGGGCGACGGGTAAAGTCATCGCCCGTTCGTCACTTCATCAATCGTGCTCCCGCCCCCCAGCACCCATGTACAACTCCCGCCCGGTCTCGTTGTACAGCTCGCTCATCTTCGCCATCCCGGCCTCCGCTTCCTCAGCGGCAATGAAGGTCTCCGGCGCCGAATTCTGCTTGGCCGCGAAATCGCGCACCTCCTGGGTGATCTTCATCGAGCAGAATTTGGGTCCGCACATCGAACAGAAATGCGCGGTCTTGGCGCCTTCCGCGGGCAGGGTCTGGTCGTGGTACTGCTCCGCCGTGTCGGGATCGAGCGACAGGTTGAACTGGTCGCGCCAGCGGAATTCGAAGCGGGCGCGGCTGAGCGCGTCGTCGCGCATCTTGGCCGCCGGGTGGCCCTTGGCGAGATCGGCGGCGTGCGCGGCGAGCTTGTAGGTCACCACGCCGACCTTGACGTCATCGCGGTCGGGCAGGCCGAGATGCTCCTTGGGCGTGACGTAGCAAAGCATCGCGGTGCCGTACCAGCCGATCATCGCGGCGCCGATGCCGCTGGTGATATGGTCGTAGCCCGGCGCGATGTCGGTGGTCAGCGGCCCGAGCGTGTAGAACGGCGCCTCGCCGCACGCCTCCAGCTGCTTGTCCATATTCTCCTTGATCTTGTGCATCGGCACGTGGCCGGGGCCCTCGATCATCACCTGGACGTCCTGCGCCCAGGCGCGCTTGGTCAGCTCGCCCAGCGTGTAGAGCTCGGCGAATTGCGCTTCGTCATTGGCGTCGGCGATCGATCCCGGGCGCAGGCCATCGCCCAGTGAATAGGCGATGTCATACGCCTTCATGATCTCGGTGATCTCGTCGAACCGCTCGTAGAGGAAGCTCTCCTTGTGGTGCGACAGGCACCATTTCGCCATGATCGAGCCGCCGCGGCTGACGATGCCGGTGACGCGCTTGGCGGTCAGCGGCACGTACGGCAGGCGGACGCCGGCATGGATGGTGAAATAGTCGACGCCCTGTTCGGCTTGTTCGATCAGGGTGTCGCGGAAGATTTCCCAGGTCAGGTCCTCGGCAATGCCGCCGACCTTTTCCAGCGCCTGATAGATCGGCACGGTGCCGATCGGCACCGGCGAGTTGCGGATGATCCATTCGCGGGTGTCGTGGATGTTGCGGCCGGTCGACAGGTCCATCACCGTGTCGGCGCCCCAGCGGATCGACCAGACCATCTTGTCGACTTCGGCGGCGACGTTGGAGGCGACCGCCGAATTGCCGATATTGGCGTTGATCTTGACCAGGAAATTGCGCCCGATCGCCATCGGCTCGGATTCGGGGTGGTTGATATTGTTGGGAATGATCGCGCGGCCGCGCGCGATTTCGTCGCGGACGAACTCCGGCGTGACGTAATCGGGGATCGCGGCGCCCCAATCCTGGCCGTCGCGGACATATTCCGCCAGGCGGGCGCGGCCGAGATTCTCGCGCTCGGCGACATATTCCATCTCGGGGGTGATGATGCCGCGGCGGGCATAATGCATCTGGCTGACGTTCATCCCCGGCTTGGCGCGCAACGGACGCTTGACCACGTTGGGGAAGGGATCGACGCCACCCGAGCGATCGGGGCCGAGCTGGCCGTTATCCTCGGGCTTGAGGTGGCGCGCGTCATAGCTTTCGACGTCGCCGCGCGCTTCGATCCACGGTCGGCGGAGGTTGGGCAGGCCGGCCTGGATGTCGATCCGGGCATTGGGGTCGGTGTACGGGCCCGACGTGTCGTAGACGCGCAAGGGGGGCTCGTCGCAGCTCGGATCGAGGTCGATCTCGCGCATCGCGACCTTGAGCGGACCGACATGGATCTTGCGGCTGCCCCGGATGGGGCCGGTGGTCACGCCGATTTCGGTGCGCGCAGGGATGTCGGCCATAATACTCACTCCATTGTCGGAGCGAGGACACGGATTTCGGATGAAAACCGCCCACTCCCTCCGCCGGTCTCAACCGGATCAGGTTCGACGGGTCGAGGGCTCCTGCCCTCCTCTCAAGCGCGGATCGGCGCTCCCCCGGGGATGGCGTGCACGCTAGGCGCTTGAGCGCGCGAAGGAAAGCCACTTGTTTCGATCGGAGGCGCTCGCGCAGCCCGAAGACGATGGACGACCGCGCATCGGACGGTCACCCCTAGCGCGATCCGCGAACCCTGATCTTGCTTCCAACATATCCACACGCCGCAAAGTACAACTTAATCCAGGATATGAATCGAAACCAATCGAGATTAGGATTGTTGTTGGCGGATCGGGTCGTTTTTGCGAGCATCCCCGACTGAGAGACTTGGCGCTCCCGCTCCTGGGAGATATCATGCTCGACGGCCTGCCTATCCTGATCGTCGAGGATCAGCCGCTGATTGCGCTCGAGCTATGCGAAATCGTCGAGAATTTCGATGGCCGCGTGGTGGGACCGATCGCGAGCGTGGCGGAGGCGTTGGTCCGTGTCGATCAGGAGCATATCGCCGGCGCGATCCTCGACGCCAATCTGCGCGATCGCGATGTCACCCCGCTGGCGCTCCGCCTGATCGAGCGCGGCACGCCGGTCGTCATCTATACCGGTACGGGATTGCCCGACGAGCTCGCGCGAACCCATCCCGAGCTTCCCATGATCCTGAAACCGGCACGCGCGATCACCGTGCTGGCCGTCCTGGTCGATCGCATCAGGGGCGAATAAGCCATCTATATCGCGGCCGGGTGCACCTGATCGAGATGGAGATAGGCCGGGTTGAAATCGCCGGCCTCGACCAGGCCATCCCAATCGCGCACCTCGATCCAGCGGCGCGAGCGATGGATCAGGCCGTCGGCCTGCAGCCCCTTCAGCACGCGATTGACATGTACCGAGGTCAAGCTGACCGCGTCCGAGATCCATTCCTGGCTCATCGGGATCATGAATCCGTCGGGCGTGCCGAGCTTGGCGGCCTTCAGCCGCATCGCGAATTCGCAGATCAGGTGCGCGATGCGGGCCCGCGCGTCGCGCCGGCCGATATTGGCGATCCATTCGCGGAAGATCGATCCCTCGACAAGCGTTTCGTACCACATCGCCATGCCCACCGACGGATGATCGAACGCGATCTTGCGGATCGCATCGACCGGGATCAGCGCGACGTCGCAATCGGTCAGCGTCTCGACATTGTGATCGGCGCGGCCGAGCAGCGAATTCTGCAGGTCGACCAGGTCGCCATCCATGTGCAGCGAGAAGATCTGTTTCTTGCCTTCGCGCACAATCTTGTGGCGATAAGCGAAGCCGTGGATCAACAGGCAGCTATGCTGCGGCCGGTCGCCGTCCCACACGACATAATGTCCGGCCTTGAGGCGTCGAAAGGTGACCGGGAGCGCGCGCAGCGCCGCTTCGTCCGCGTTGCTCAGCGGCGCCCAGAATTTCAGCTTGTCGATCAAGGGTTGGAGCGTCAGGCGCTCTAGGCTGGTCAAAATGGTGTGCTCCCTCAGGCGGGAGCGCTCGCAAAGTCTCTCAGCCACCGATATGCGTCTAGACGGTCGGTGATGAAGCATCCTTAGCCTAGTTTGGCATCTTGTCCTAATCCTGAATGCGAAGGCATCTTAACATAGGTGCCAATCGTCCGCCGGATCAGAACGTATAGGCCACGCCCGCACCGCCCATCCATTGGTCGCGGCTGCCGGCGATCGAGACGATCGGGGAGTCGGCGAAGTCGTTGAGCATGCGCTTGTAGCTGCCGCCCGCGAGCAGCTTGAACCCATGGAGCAGGTCGCCGGTCAGCGACACGGTGACGAAGCCGCCCGCGGTCCAGCTCTTCCACCCGGCGCGGGTGTTGAACTGGGGCAGGCCGCTGGCAAAACTGCCCGCCGCGTCGACGTCGAAATAGGCACGGCCATATTTGCGGTCGGCATGCTCGGCCGAGGCGAACAGGCCGACCGCGGCCTTGCGGCTGACCGGGGTCATGTAATTGATCGTCGGCGACCAGATCGCGCCGCGCTGGGCGCCGGTGACGCCCTTGCGATAGCTGAGCGACACCGACAATTGGTCGTACTGGCTGGTGATCACCCCGGTCTTGCCGATGCCGACAAAGCCGCCGACCTCGAGCGAACGGTCGCGCTTGCCGAGCGCGCGGACGCGGGGGTCGTCGATATACGACAGCGCCGAGCGGTTGAGGTCGAGCACCGCGATCGGGCCCGCCTGAATATCCCAATTGGGCCCGGGCTTGTTGGGGATGAGGTCGATCGAGGCGCGATTGCCGATCAGCTGGAAATTGAACCCCGAGACCGATCCGATCACCACCGGCGCGACGGAAAAGCCGGAATGATCGGCGCCTTCATAATCGGGCGTGTAGACCGCGCCGGCGCCGATCGTGACATTGTCCCTACCGGTATCGAGCTGTTCCGGCGCGGTGGGGGCCGGCGGCGCTCCAGTGTCCTGCGCGAAAGCGGGCGCGGCGAGCAACAAGGCGGGGGCAAGCAGCAAAAGACGCACAGGCAGGCTCCGATCAGGATGACGTTTGGGTAAAGCAACGCCACCCAGGCGTTTTGTGTCCATGCCCCAGATACTAAAGCATATAGCGCATCGTCACCTGTTGCGTTTCGGCAACGCCGCCCAGCGCGAATTCGGCGGCGGCGAAGCGCGGCGGGCCAAAGCCAATTGGCGGGTTGCGGCTGAACCCGAATCCTTCGCGCGGAATGCCCAGCAGCGTATCGAGCTTCGCGTTCGAATTCTCGTCATGGATCAGCGCGGCGGCGTAGTTGCCCGGCGGCAGATCGTCGAACCGGATGATGTGCTGACTGGCCGGGACCGATCGCGTGACGGCGTGCTTGTCATCGACGCAGCCGGGAAAGTTCCTGGGCTCGGCTGTCAGGCAGATTCGGATCAGCCCGCGCGCCGAGCGCATCCCGGCGACATCGATCTCAAGGCTCCCGACCGGGGCGGCCGGACTGGCGGCCGGCGCCGTCGCCGGGAGCAGCGCGCCCAGCACCAGCAGGGCGCCGGCCTTCGCCGCGCGCGAACCCGCCGACCCCGCGGTCGGTGCCGCAGAGGCGATCCCAGAAGCGGAAATAAAGGCCATAATTGCACCTATACTCGGCGTGATGCCGTTGATGATGGCTGGCGGTGATCAGCCATGCCCCCAATGGTCCCCGCCACATGAAGCGCGGGAAGATTTCCCAGCCCATATGGTTGGTCACCCCCATAAGCGTCATGATTCCAAGCACGAAGGCCAAAGCGCCGATATGGATCGGAATCGCGAAGACGAGGGCAGGAAGGACGATCGCCCCGGTTAGTGCCTCGATCGGGTGGAACGCCATCGCCGCCCAGGCAGTCGGCGGCCGGCTGGCATGGTGGACGGCATGCGCCAGCCGGAACGGCGCCGGCCGGTGCATCCAGCGATGCGTCCAATAGAACCAGGTGTCGTGCGCCACGAGGTAGAGCAGCACCGACAGCGGCAGATACCAGAGCGGGAAGGCGTGGAGATCGCCATAGATCCGCGTCCATCCGCGGTTCTGCCACCCCCAGGCAACCACGCCCGCGGGAATGCCATAGATCGCCGCCGAGGCGAGGCTCCAGGCGATCTCGCACCGGATCTGCCTGCCGAGCCCGGCATAGAGTCCCGGCCGCACCGCACGTGTCGCTAGCGCGAAAGCGCCACTGCTGATCAGGTAGCGGACGCCGACGATCAGCGTCATCGCAAGCGCGGAGAGGAGGATGGCGAGCGTGACGGTCACATCGCCAGTCTAGGCTGCGATCACCGCGACGCCAACGCATCGCGCTACTTGACCACGAACACATCCCGAACCACGGCATCGACGAAGCATCCGTCGCCAAAGATGGGGCAGGCGATATCGATAGCATCATTGCCAACACGAAAATATTCCGGCCGACCCTTGCTATGCTGTGGAAATCCGTAGCGATATTCGTCGCCAAGATAATAGCGCCGATCGGCGCAAGCGGCCGGGATGGCGTCACGCTTGTAATAGGTTTTTCTGACACAGCCGGCCGGCAGCTCATATCTCGAACTTGCGATGCGCGGATTGACGAATGGCGGGGGTGGGTAAAGCCAGTTTTTGAGCGCGACCGTCGCCATTGCGAAGCAGAAGAGCAGTACCACCGATCCGGGACGCCTCATCTGCACGAGCCAGAGCGGGGGATCGGCGATAGGCCGGTCCGGCTGATATCCACCAATTGACATCGCATCGGCTCCTGCGAGCGATTCTATCGAGCGCCGATTAACGATTCGTCACATAGCCCGACGGCGCGCGGGCGTGCCCGTACCGGCCGACGACATCACTCACTCGCCCCGGAACACCGCTTCGATATTGTTGCCGTCGGGATCGAGTACGAACGCGGCATAATAACCGGGCGGATAGCCTTGGGTACGCAAGCCCGGCGCACCATTATCCTGCCCGCCCGCCGCCAGTGCCGCAGCGTGGAAGGCATCGACCTCCGCGCGGCTGCGCGCGCGGAACGCGGTGTGCTGGTGCACGCCGGCGGGATGGAAACAGTCGATCCAGAAGATCGGGAACGAGGCGCCATAAGCGACGCCACCGAGGTCGTCGCCGTCCTTCAACGGTGCCTTTACGGTCGAGATGCGGACCAGCGACTGCAAACCCAGCGCACCCAGAACGACGTCGTAGAAGCGCGCCGACGCGGCGACATCCGCCACACCGATCCCGCTATGGTCGATCCGCCAGTCGTCGGGGTTGGTCATGGCGGTGATCCTAGACCTGGGTCGAGCCCGACAAAGGGGACACTTGGCCTACCCGCCCGCCTGCCACGCCCGGATCGCATCGATCGGGTGGACGAGCATCAGTACGTTGAGCGTGAGGTTGTCGCGGATCACCGCGAGCGCGAGCAGTTCGAAAAAGATCGCCAGCGCGACCGTTGCCCATAGCGGCAACCGCCGCGCGATCGCGAAGCCGATCATCATCATCACGATGTCGCTCATCGAATTGAGGATAGAATCCCCCGAATAGCCGACCGCGATGGTCGCGGCGCGATAGCGGTCGATGATGATCGGCGAGTTTTCGAGCAATTCCCAACCTCCCTCGATCAGCACCGCGAGTGGCAGCGCCCAGAGGCGCAGTCGCCCGGGCAGGATCGACCAGAGCAACCCGTAGAACAGGAAGCCGTGGATGATGTGGCTGAGCGAATACCAGTCGCTGAGTTGCTGGCTGTTCTCCGGGCTGTTGGGATCGCCGGCCCATAGAGCGATATGGCCGCACGGACAGAGTGGCGGGCGACCCCAGGCGATTTCGATCGCGGCGAACAGGACGATGGCGCCGATGGCGGCGACCAAGGCGCGGCGATCGACGGTGAGAGGCTGGCGGATCACCTCCCGACGCTAGAGCAACGGTCGCCAGCCGTCACCCGGCGATCAATTCCACGCAATCCGCCGCCAGTGCCTCGAGTTCCTCGCGTGTCGCGCCAGCGCGAGCACGCACGCTGAGCGAATGGATCACCGAGGTCGCCAACCGCGCATGCGCCGTGGCGCGCGGATCGCCGCGCGCGGCCAGCAATTCCTCGATCTTGCCGTCCTCCAGCTTGACGAACGCCGCCAGCCGGGCGCGAATCTCGGCATCGTCGACCGCGCTGGTGGCGGAGGTCGACACCATGATGCAGCCCGACGGCCCGGTCTCGCCGGTCAGGAATCCCTCAATGACAGCACGAAACATCACCTTCAGGCTTGGCTTGAGCGGCAGATCGGCCGCGATCAACTGATCGAAAGCAGCCCCGGCGCGCTCGATCGTGCGCTCGAGCGTCGCCAGATAGAGCGCACGCTTGTCGCCAAACGCGGCGTAGAGGCTGGGGCGCTGCAATCCGGTCGCGTCGACCAGATCGTCGAGCGAGGTTCCGGCATAACCGCGCGTACGAAAGCGCTCGGTGGCCGCGCCCAGCACCTCCCCGGTATCGAAGCCGCGCGGCCGGCCACGCCGCCGCGGTGTCTGGTCTAATTTTTGTACCAAATCGCAAACAATCCTTGACGCGGGATACATTTATGCGGATTAGTACAGAAATAAACAAGCCCCCAGGAGGACTGTCATGAAACTCTATTTCATCCCGTTCGCGTGCAGCCTGGCGACTCGCATCGCGATCAACGAAGCCGAATTGGATGCCGATTTCGTCCAGGTCGTGCCGGATGGTGCGCTGCCAGATGGCCGCGCCTTCACCGATATCAGCCCGATGGGCTATGTCCCGGCGATGGAAGCGGGCAGCGTGACCCTGACCGAGGGGCCTGCGGTGCTGACCTATATCGCCGATCTCGCCGCCGAGGGCGTGCTGGCGCCGCCGCCTTATACCCGCGAGCGGTATGAGCTGACCAAGTGGCTCAACTTCATCTCGACCGAGATCCACAAGGGCGTGTTCGCGCCGTTGATGTCGCGGCACTCGACCGAGGGTGCGCGCGACTGGTCGCGGCAGCTGGTCGAGAAGAGGTTCGGCCTGCTCGAAACGCACCTGACCGGGCGCACCTATCTGCTCGACAGCTTCTCGGTCGCCGACGCCTATCTGCTCGCGGTGCTCAACTGGACCGAATATGCCGGATTGAGCCTGGACGGCTGGCCGGTGCTGAAGGCGTGGCGCGCCGCGATGCGCGCGCGGCCGTCGGTCGCCGCGGCGATGGCGACCGAAATGCCGCTGCGCCAGGCGGCCTGATCGCGCCCGATCCGGCATCTTTCCACAGGGGATTCGTCCGCAGGGCTCAAACGTCTCGTTCCATGGGTTGCGCTCCCGACCAAAACGGGTAGCGATTCGTCATGGCAGGCCAAGTTGACTGTGACCTTGCGATTGTCGGCGGAGGATTGGCGGGCGGCCTGATCGCGCTCGCGCTGCGCAGGAAGCGCCCCGACCTCGACCTCAGGCTGATCGAGGCGAGCCCGCAGATCGGCGGCGACCATGTCTGGTCGTTCTTCGAGCGTGACGTCGCCAAAGAGGATCGCTGGCTCGCCGCACCGCTCGTTTCCTATGGCTGGCGCGGCTACGAGGTCGCCTTTCCGGCGCATGCCCGGACGCTTCCGACCAGTTATTATTCGATCGAGTCCGAACGTTTCGATCGCGTGGTGCGCGCGAGTCTCGCGCCGGGCCAGCTGATCGCGCAGAAAGCGCTGGCCGTCGGCACCACCGCGGTGGTGCTGGCGGACGGCGACCGGATCGAGGCCAAGGGGATTATCGACGCGCGCGGTCCGGGCGACATGTCATCGCTCGACCTCGGCTGGCAGAAATTCGTCGGGCGCGAATTGCTGCTGAGCGAACCGCATGAGGTGACGCGGCCGACGATCATGGATGCGACCGTCGAGCAGATCGATGGCTATCGCTTCGTCTATTCTTTGCCCTTCACCGCGACGCGGATGTTCGTCGAGGACACCTATTACAGCGATACGCCGGCGATCGATCGCGATGCCCTGGTCGACCGCATCCACGATTATGCGCTTGGCCGCGGCTGGGTGACCGAGGCGGTATCGCGCGAGGAAAGCGGGGCGTTGCCGGTCGCGATCGGCGGCGATTTCGAGGCGTTCTGGCGTGCCGGCGGGGTCAGGGTGCCCAAGGCCGGGCTGCGCGCCGGGCTGTTCCACCCGACCACCGGCTATTCGCTGCCCGATGCGGTGCGGCTGGCGGCGCGGATCGCCACGGTGAGCGATCTGTCGACCCCGGCTTTGTACGATCTGACCTATGGCATGGCGAGCGGCGCCTGGGCCGACCGCGCGTTTTACCGTACGCTCGACGCGATGCTGTTCCGCGCCGCCGAACCCGAAGAGCGTTACCGCATTCTCGAACGCTTTTACCGGCTGGGTCCGGGCCTTATAGGACGGTTCTATGCCGGACGATCGAGCGTGATGGACAAGGCCCGCATCCTGACCGGCAAGCCGCCGGTGCCGGTCGGCCGCGCGATCGCGGCGATCCGCAGGCAGCACGCATGAAGCGCGCGATCGTCGTCGGCGCCGGCTTCGGCGGGCTCGCCCTCGCCATCCGGCTGCAATCGGCCGGGGTCGAGACGATCATCGTCGAAGCGCGCGACAAGCCCGGCGGCCGCGCCTATTTCTGGGAGAAGGATGGGTTCACCTTCGACGCCGGGCCGACCGTCATCACCGATCCCGCGGCGCTGCGCGACTTATGGGGTCTGACCGGGCAGGACATCGCCACCGATGTCGATCTGATGCCGGTGATGCCTTTCTATCGGCTCAACTGGCGCGACGGCACCAGCTTCGATTATTCGAACGACGACGCCCAGCTCCATGCCGAGATCGCGCGGCTCAACACCGATGATGTCGCCGGATACCGCCGCTTCCTCGATTATTCCGGGCACGTCTATCACGAAGGCTATGAGAAACTCGGCTCGACCGCGTTCCTCGATTTCGGCCAGATGGTCGCCGCCGCGCCCGCGCTGATGCGCTATCAGGCGTGGCGATCGGTCTATTCGATCGTCTCGGGCTTCGTGAAGAACGAGAAACTGCGCCAGGCGCTCAGCTTCCACACCTTGCTGGTCGGCGGCAATCCGATGACAACCAGCGCGCTCTATGCGCTGATCCACAAGCTCGAGCGCGATGGCGGCGTGTGGTTCGCGCGCGGCGGAACCAACAAATTGGTCGCGGGCATGGTCGCCTTGTTCGAGCGGCTGGGCGGAACCTTGCGGCTCGGCGATCCGGTGACGAGGATTGCGACGCTCGGCGATCGCGCCACCGGCGTCACCACCGCCAGTGGCTGGTCGAGCGAGGCCGACGCGGTCGCGACCAATGCCGATGTGATGCATTCCTATCGCGACTTGCTGGCGGGATCGCGCAGCGCGCAGCGCAGCGTCGGCCGGCTCGAGCGCAAGCGCTGGTCGCCCTCGGTGTTCGTCGTCCATTTCGGCATCAAGGGCAGCTGGCCGGGAATCCCGCACCACATGATCCTGTTCGGCCCGCGCTATCGCGAATTGCTCGCCGACATTTACGACCATGGCGTGCTGGCCGAGGATTTCTCGCTCTATCTCCACCACCCGACGGTGACCGATCCGACGATGGCGCCGGAGGGGCATTCGACCTTCTACGCGCTCGCCCCGGTTCCGCATCTCGGCAAGTTCCCGGTCGACTGGAGCGAGATCGGCCCGATCCTGGAGAAGCGCATCCTCGATGAGATCGGCGCGCGGCTGATCCCCGACATTCACGAACGCATCGTCACCAAGTTCAGCTACGCCCCGTCGGACTTCGCGCACGACCTCAACGCGCATCTCGGCAGCGCCTTCAGCCTCGAGCCGATCCTGACCCAGTCGGCCTATTTCCGCGTCCACAACCGCGACGCGAATATCCCCAACCTCTATTTCGTCGGCGCCGGCACGCATCCCGGCGCGGGCATTCCCGGCGTGGTGATGAGCGCCAAGGCGACCGCCAAATTGATGCTGGAGCAGAAATGAGTTTTATCGAAAAAATCCTCCCCACTTGTGGGGAGGGGGACCGCGCGACGAAGTCGTGTGGTGGAGGGGGATATCCTCCTCGGAATCCCTTGTGGCCCGCCCCCTCCACCAAGTCGCTGCGCGCCTTGGTCCCCCTCCCCGTAAACGGGGAGGATCTATGAACCGTCTCGCCGTCTATTGCGGCTCCGCTTCCCCAAGCGACCCGCGCTACATCGACAACGCCCGCGAGGTCGGCCGCACGCTCGCCGAGCGCGGGATCGGCGTCGTCTATGGCGGCGGACGGCTGGGGCTGATGGGTGCGATCGCCGATTCGGCGCTGGCCGCGGGCGGCGAAGTGATCGGCATCATTCCCGAAGCGCTCGTCGCGGCCGAGGTCGCGCATAAGGGCCTGACCGAGCTCCATGTCGTCGGCACGATGCACCAGAGGAAGCAGGCGTTCACCGATCTGTCCGACGGCTTCGTCACCTTGCCCGGCGGGACGGGCACGATGGACGAATTGTGGGAAGCGCTGAGCTGGGCGCAGATCGGCTATCACGCCAAGCCGGTCGGGCTGCTCAACCTCGACGGCTATTATGACGGCTTGATCGAATTCTGGGAGACAATGGCGCGGGTCGGCTTCGTCCGGCCGCAGCACCAGGGACTGCTGATCGTCGCGACCAGGTTGGGCGACTTGCTCGACAAGATGGCGGCGTTTCAACCGGCCACCACGATCGGACAGATCGGCGCGAAGGACCTGTGACCGTCCGATCCTTCGTTCGACGCGACCGGTTGGGGACGTGAGCGCGAGCGGCGATCTTCCCAGCCGCGCGGCGATCGTCGCCACGGCGCACGAGTCGATCGCCCGCGGATCGAAGAGTTTCGCCGCTGCCTCCTTGCTGTTCGACCGCAAGACCCGCGAGCATGCCTGGCTGCTCTACGCCTGGTGCCGGCGCTGCGACGACCTCGCCGACGGACAGGAATTTGGCCGTGATTTGTCCGCCGTCCCCGATCCCGCCGCGCGGCTCGCGTTGATCCGCCGCCTGACCGATGCCGCGCTGGCCGGCGAGACGGTCGGCGACCCGGCGTTCGACGCGCTCCGCATCGTCGCGGCGGAGACGCGGCTGCCGCATCGCTTCGCGCATGATCTGATCGAGGGTTTCCGGCTTGACCTCGAGGAGTGGGGACCGCGCAACGAAAACGATCTCTATCATTATTGCTATCACGTCGCCGGCGCGGTCGGCTGCATGATGGCGGTGGCGATGGGAGTGTCGCCCGACGACGAGGACACGCTCGACCGCGCCTGCGACCTCGGCATGGCGTTCCAGCTGTCCAATATCGCGCGCGATATCGAAGAGGATGACCGCGGCGGGCGCTGTTACCTGCCCGAGGAATGGCTGGTCGAGATGGACATGCCGCCCGGCCAGCATATGAAGCCGCCTTTCCGTCCCCGCCTGGCCGTGCTGGCGCGACGCCTGGTCGAGCGGGCGGCGGCGTTCGAGGCGAGCGCGCGCGTCGGCACGCGGCGGCTTGGCCTGCGGTCGGCCTGGGCCGTGCTGGCGGCGGCGGGCATCTATGGCGCGATCGGGCGCGAAGTGGTCGCGCGCGGCGACCATGCCTGGGACCATCGCGCCGGCACCTCGGCCGCCGCCAAGATCGGCTGGATCGCGCGGGCGCTCGGTCAGGCCGTGCAGCGCAACCGGCTCTATCCCGCGGTGCCGCGCGATCCGGATTTGTGGGCGCGGCCACGTAGTTAGCCGTGCGTAAAGGGTGTCCGGTCAGGACTCTGCAAGCCGGGCAGCCTAACTTACCCAATATGACCCTGTTGTCCGTAAAGTTCGCGCGTACCCTGCAGCGTGGCCGCGCCGAGCCGGCACCGCCGCCGACGCGCGCAGGGCTGTTGCTGACCTTGCTCAGAAAACGCGCCGCCGCGCACAATGTCGGCGCCGAGGATCTCGAGGCGATGCTGCGCGACCAGATCCGCTGGTCGCTGCCGATCCGCCGCGGTGCGGATGCCGAATTGGTTGATTAGACCGTGCTCCTGCGAAAGCAGGAGCCCAGGGTAGCGGCGTACTCCATGGCCCTGGGTTCCTGCTTTCGCAGGAACACGGTGCAGGGCCAACAACCCATATTGTCGGCGCTAGTTGATAAGCGGATCGCCCGGCCGCGCGCGGTGAAAATGCCACTCGGCGAGCCACATACCGGCGATGGGCAGGATCAGGGTGGCACCCTGTAACCACAAAGGTTGGGTCAGCTGGGTCAGGTTCCAGACGCCGTCGGCGACCAGTACGAGAGCGACGATCCATCCGCCGGGCCGCCATTGGCCGATCCGCAGCGCCGCAAACGCGCCAACCAGACCGGCGAGCAGCCAGCCCGCGGCGATGATCGCCTGGCCGGCGAGCGGCATCGCCATGACGAAGCGCGCAAGCATCTCCCGGTCGCTGGCGTCGGCCGGGATCGCGGCGGGGAACCTGCGTTCGGCGAGCTCCCACGCACCATCGATCAGCGCGATGGCGAGCACCAGCCCGATAATGGTCCCGATAATCCTGCGCATGATGTCCCCTGGCCTATGCCTGGGCCATCATTACCGGTGCGGTGAAGTCCGCGCCAGCTTAGCTGCGGCGCGCTTGCGCCTTGCTATTGTCCGCCATCGACTGGCCGACCTGGCGGCACGCCGCGGTGATCGTCGGATAGTCGATATCGGTGTTGCGGATCAGCGCCGCCGGCATCGCTGCCCGGCATTGCGCCGCACTATAATAACGGACCGGCTCGATCCGCTGCTGCGCGCATTGCGTCTGGCCATCGCCGCAGCCCATGATCGCGATGACGTAGAATACAGAACCCATGTCTTCCTCCGTCGCGCCTATAATCCCTGGCGCATGACGACGGTTCCCTGATTGCCCGCGGCACCCTACATAAAGCGGCGATGCCGCCCACCGAACTCCCGCCGACCAAGGATCGCCCGCTGATCCCGACGCTTCGGCGCTTCCTCCCTTATCTGTGGCCCGCCGATGCGCCGGGGCTCAAGATACGCATCGTCATCGCGATGACCTTCGTCGTCCTGTCGAAGGTGGTGCAGGTCTATGTCACGGCCTATGCGCTTCGCTACGCGGTCAATGCGATGTCCGGGCGCAACGATTGGGGCGTCGCCAACGTCCCGCAATTCGTCATGCTGATGGTGATCGGCTATGCCGCCGGGCGGCTGTCGGGCGTCGTGTTCGACAATCTGCGCAACGTCGTGTTCGAGCGCGTCGGCCAGGAGGCGACCAGACAACTCGCCGCCACCGTCTTCCGCCACCTCCACCGACTGTCGCTGCGCTTCCATCTCGAACGGCGCACCGGGGCAGTGACCAAGGTGGTTGAGCGCGGCACCAAGAGCATCGACACGATGCTCTATTTCCTGCTGTTCAACATCGCGCCGACCCTGCTCGAACTCTGCTTCGTCATGCAGATTTTCTGGTCGAATTTCGGCTTGTGGCTGGACGTGGCGACGTTGGTGATGATCGTCGTCTATATCGGGTTCACGCGCATCGTGACCGATTGGCGCAATGCGCTGCGCACGCGGATGAACGATCTCGACACCGGCGCCGTGGCGCATGCGGTCGACTCGCTGCTCAACTTCGAGACGGTCAAGTATTTCGGCGCCGAGGAACGCGAAGCGAGGCGTTACGAGGCCGCGGTCGGCGCCTATGCCAATGCCGCGGTCAAGAGCGAGAACAGCCTGGCCTGGCTCAATATCGGCCAGGCGTTCGTCACCAATTTGATGCTCGGCGGCGGGATGGTGTTCATCGCCTGGGGTTGGGCGCATGGCCGCTTCTCGCCCGGCGACGTCGTGTTCGTCTCGACCTTGCTGACCCAATTGTTCCGCCCGCTCGACCTGCTCGGCATGGTCTATCGCACGATCCGCCAGGGCGTGGTCGACATGGCGGCGATGTTCGACCTGCTCGATACCGGCGCCGAAATCGTCGATGCGCCCGGCGCGCTGCCGCTCAATATCGACCGCGGGCATATCCGGTTCGAGGATGTGCATTTCGGCTATGAGCCGGGGCGCGACATCCTGAAGGGCATCGATCTCGACATTCCGGCGGGCAAGACACTCGCGGTGGTCGGCCCCTCGGGCGCGGGCAAGTCGACGCTCGCGCGGCTGATGTACCGCTTCTACGATCTGACCGGCGGGCGGGTCACGATCGACGGCCAGGATATCAGCACGGTCACGCAAGCCAGCCTGCGCGCCGCGATCGGCATCGTCCCGCAGGACACGGTGCTGTTCAACGACACGATCGGCTACAATATCGCTTATGGCCGCGAAGGCGCTGGCGAAGAGGAGATCGTGCGCGCCGCCAAGGGCGCGGCGATCGCCGGCTTCATCGAGCGCCAGCCCGACCAGTACGAGACGCGAGTCGGCGAACGCGGCCTGAAATTATCGGGCGGCGAGAAGCAGCGCGTGGCGATCGCGCGAACCCTGCTCAAGGACCCGCCGATCCTGATCCTCGACGAGGCGACCAGCGCGCTGGACAGCCGTACCGAGGCCGAGATCCTCGGCACGCTCCAGGCGATCGAGCGCGGGCGCACGACGATCGTCATCGCGCATCGCCTGTCGACCGTGGTCCATGCCGACCAGATCGTCGTGCTCGACAACGGCCTGGTCGCCGAGCGCGGCACGCATGCCGAGCTGCTGCGCAAGGACGGCCTCTATGCCGATATGTGGGCACGCCAGGCGCAGGAACGGCAGGAAGCGCTGGCGGCGGAATAGGTTGACGACAGAGGCGGTTACGCGGTCAATGCGCGGATGATCCGCCTGTTCATCGCTTTCGTCCTGGCATTTGTCACCGCCCCGGCCCTCGGCGATCCTACCGACGGGTTGCAGCCGCCGATCACCGTCCAGTCCAAGCTGGTGCCCGCGCGAACCGTGCAGATCTGGCTGCCGCCCGGTTACGCGACCTCGAAGCAACGCTACCCCGTGCTCTACCTCCACGACGGGCAGAATGTGTACGACACGCCTTCGCCCTTTTCGGGCAAGAGCTGGGAAGTGCATCGCGCGCTCGACCGGCTGATCGCGGCCAACAAAGTGCGGCCGGCGATCCTGGTCGCGGTGTGGAACACCGACAATCGGCTGGGCGAATATATGCCGCAAGCCGCGGTGCCAGCGCTGGGGGCGAAGGGCGATCCGGCCTCGGCCGACCTGTTCAAGAAGCTGCCGGTCGAACGTGCCAGGATCGTCGGCGACGCGTACGTCAATTTCCTCGCGACCGAGCTCAAGCCGCTGATCGATCGCCGCTATCGCACGTTACACGGCCCCCAAAACACCATGCTGATGGGGTCGAGCATGGGCGGGCTGATCTCGGCCTATGCCGTCGTGCGCTATCCCAAAGTGTTCGGCGCGGCGGCGTGCCTGTCGACCTCGTGGCCGATCGGCGACGGGTTCGCCGAACGCTGGTTCGAAGCGCATCTGCCGCCCAGGACCGCGCGGCTCTATTTCGATTATGGCACCGGGACCAATGACGGATCGATCGAACCGTTCCAACGCAAGCTCGATGGGGCGGCGGGGCCGCGCGGCGGTGGCTGGGTCAGCCGGGCGTTTCCCGGCGCGGAGCATAGCGAGCGCGCCTGGCAGGCGCGGGTCGATATCCCGCTGACCTTCCTGCTCGGACGCTAGATAAAAAGAAGGGGCCGTTTCCCGGCCCCGGCGCGGCCGCCCTATCGCGGCCGCCGGTTGGCGAGCTGGCTTGCCTCCCCCTCCCGCTCGCCGCGGAGGGGTGCGTCCCGGTCAGGCGACCGGGACGAACGAGGTGGCGGCGTTGACGAGAACCATCGTGCAGACGAGCGCGCTGAACACCGAAACCGCAACCTGCTGAGCCGAAGCGAAACGAACCGACATGATCTTAACTCCCTATTGTGGATGGCTATCGGACCATCCGACGACCATGCCGACTGAATTGCAGGGAGCGTGCCAGTTTTATAAGCTATTGATAATGCTGGATTCGTAATTTTCGGAAAGCGTGCAATGGCGGTTTTTACCGCAATGAAATCGCACTTTGCGCTATATGTCGGTGAGTATCACTGACCCGATTGGATACAATTGCGGCCGTCTTCCTTGGCGGCGTAGAGCAGGCGGTCGGCACGGCCCATGGCGGAGCCGATCGTGTCCTCCGGCGCGACCTGAGTCAGGCCGGCGGAGAAAGTGACCGCGCCCAGCGGCGCGTCGGTTTCGCGCAGGCGATAGCGTTTGGCGGCGACCGCGGCGCGCGCGCCCTCGAGCGTCGACAAGGCGTCGGCCGGGGTCAGGCCGGTGAACATCACGACGAATTCCTCGCCACCAAAACGCGCGACGAGATGCTCGTCGCAGCCCACACGCAACGCTTCGGCGATCGCTTTCAGCACGCGATCGCCGACCGCATGGCCGAACCGGTCATTGACCGACTTGAACTTGTCGACGTCGCAGATCGCGATGCAGATATTGGCACCGTCGGCGACGGCCGCGGCAAAGGCGTCCTCGAACGCGCGGCGATTGGGCAGGCCGGTCAGCGGGTCGCGGCGCGCATCGTCGCGTGCTTGCTCGAGTTCGTGGCGCAGCCGATCGGCCTCGTGGGTCGCTTCCTGCAATCTGGCCTCGGCCGAGGAGACGCGGTCGAGCATCGAGCTCGCCATGCGCACCACCTCATCGATCGCGCTGCCGTCGCGGGCATCGCGCGCATCGCGGATCGCGTCGCGCGAGGCGCGCAGATCCTGGCCGAACCCGCGCGCATCGGCATGCATCGCCCGCACCGTGTCGCCGAAATCCTCGACCTGCATCTGCGCGCGCGCGACCAGCGATTGGGCCTTGGTGTTGTCGGCGACGACGGTGAGCTGCGGCGGCGACTTGAGGGTGGGCGCCGAATCGCCGCCGGCGGTCGCCGGGGCCCCCATCACCGCCCTGCCGCCAAGCTCCTCGATATCGCGCGAGCTCAGCCGCACACCGCCATCGGTTATCCGCGCGACCGCGGCGGCCAGCGGCCCGCGTGGATCGCTCAACACTTTGTGGGCAAAGGCGTAATGCGCCGGATCGACGCTCAGGCGGTGCCGCGCGAGGAATTCGCCGATCGCTGCATAGAGCCGATCCGACGCCTTGGATGAATTTTCTACGGCGCTCGCCACCGTCCGCTCCCTTGCCAAAATCGCACCTGGGCGATGGCAAAGTCCTAGCCGCGATAGGCTAAGATCGCGTTTGCGAACCTATCGGATAGGTAGCCGTTGCGTGTGACTACCTATCCGCCTTTGTGACAACGACGGCACCGTCTCAGCGAAGCTGCAAAGACCCTATTTAAGCGCCTTGACCGCATCCAGCGTCAGTTTGACGTGGTCGACGTACGACAGGTCCGAATGGACGAACCTGATCTTGCCGTCGCGGCCGATCACGTAGCTGGTGCGGTTGGTGATGTCGCGCGCCTTGCCGGTCTTGGGATCGGTGAACTGCTTGCCGAGCGCGACGTCATAGGCGCTGACGATGCGCGGCCCCGCGCTCGCCACCGGGAATTTGCCGGCGCATTTCTCGGTCGAGAATTTGACCAGGGTCGGCACCGCGTCGGTCGACATGCCGATCACCGTCGCGCCGGCGGCCTTGAACTCATCGATATGTTCGGAGAATTCGTGCGCCTCGGCATTGCAGCCCGACGTATAGGCGGCCGGGAAGAAATAGAGCACGACCGGCCCCTTCTTGAGCTGATCGGCCAGATGCAGGCGGAAGACCTTGCCGTTGATCGCGCCGCGCGTGGTGAAATCGGGCGCGGCGGCACCGGTCGACAGCGCCGCGACGGCGGGGACCGCGATCAGGGCGAGCGAAAGGGGAAGAAGGCGAAGCGGCAGGCGCATGGACGACTCTCCGAAGGATAGAGCAGGGGGCGGCAAGGCGAGCATTTCCTAGACCCGCGGAGTGGTGGACGCCAGCGCGGAGATATGGCGTTGGCCTGTGAACCCCTCTCCCGCCTGCGGGAGAGGGAGGGGCCCGCCGCCGTAAGGCGGTGGGAAGGTGAGGGTCTTCTGTCTTCTTCTGTTTCGACACACGCATGGAAGAAGAAAGAAGACCCTCACCCAACCCTCTCCCGTAAACGGGAGAGGGCTTTTGCGCATCAGTAAACCCGCTTCTTCGGCTTGATATAGTCGATATCGTCGGTCAGCGTGTAGTCGTGGACCGGGCGGTAATCGAGCGTCACGCTGCCGCCCTTGCCGCCCCAGCCGTCGAACGTCGCGATGGTGTGCTTCATCCAATTCTTGTCGTCGCGCTCGGGGAAATCCTCGTGCATGTGCGCGCCGCGGCTCTCTTTTCGGTTCGATGCGCCGCGGATGGTGACGACGGCCTGGCCGAGCAGATTATCGAGCTCGAGCGTCTCGACCAGATCGGTGTTCCAAATCAGCGAGCGGTCGGTGATGGCGACATCGGCGAGCGATTTGTAGACCACGTCCATATGCCCGACGCCTTCGTCGAGCAACGCGGTGTCGCGGAACACGGCGCAATGCTTCTGCATCGTGCGCTGCATGTCGGCGCGGATCTCCGCGGTCGGCTTGGCGCCCTTGGCGTTGCGGAAATGGTCGAGCCGTTCGATCGCCTGGTCGTCGGCGGCGGTCACGACGGTGCCGTGCTTCGAATCCTTGCGGATGATCTCGGCGATGCGCTTGCCGGTGGCGCGGCCGAACACGACGAGGTCGATCAGCGAGTTCGAGCCAAGGCGGTTGGCGCCATGGACCGAGACGCAGGCCGCTTCGCCGACCGCGAACAGGCCGGGGACGACCGCATCGGGATCGCCGTCCTTAAGATGGACGACTTCACCATGATAATTGGTCGGAATGCCGCCCATATTGTAATGGACGGTCGGCGTGACCGGCAGCGGCTGGCGGGTCAGGTCGACGCCGGCGAAAATCTTGCCGGTCTCGGTGATGCCGGGAAGCCGCTCGTGCAGCACCTTGGGATCGATATGATCCAGATGCAGGTAGATATGGTCCTTGTTGGCGCCGACGCCGCGGCCTTCGCGGATCTCGGCGGCCATCGAGCGCGCGACGACGTCGCGGCTGGCCAGGTCCTTGGCCGAGGGAGCATAGCGTTCCATGAAACGCTCGCCTTCGGAATTGGTCAGATAGCCGCCTTCACCGCGCGCGCCTTCGGTGATCAGCACGCCGGCGCCGTAGATGCCGGTCGGGTGGAACTGGACGAACTCCATGTCCTGCAAGGGGAGCCCGGCACGCAGCACCATGCCGCCGCCGTCGCCGGTGCAGGTATGGGCGCTGGTCGCCGATTGATAGACGCGGCCATAGCCGCCGGTCGCCAGCACGGTGGCATGGCTGCGGAAGCGGTGGATCGAGCCGTCTTCCATGCAGAGCGCGATCACGCCCTTGCACTCGCCGCCTTCCATGATCAGGTCGAGCGCGAAATATTCGATGTAGAAATCGGCGTCGTACTTCAGGCTCTGCTGATAGAGCGCGTGGAGCATGGCATGGCCGGTGCGGTCGGCCGCGGCGCAGGTGCGCTGCGCGGGCGGGCCTTCGCCCATATTCTGCATCATGCCGCCGAACGGGCGCTGATAGATCTTGCCCGCATCGGTCCGGCTGAACGGCACGCCGGCATGTTCGAGTTCGTAGACCGCGGCCGGCGCCTCGCGCACCATGTACTCGATCGCATCCTGGTCGCCGAGCCAGTCCGAGCCCTTGACGGTGTCGAACATGTGCCAGGTCCAGTGATCGGGACCCATATTGCCCAGGCTGGCGGCGATGCCGCCTTGTGCCGCGACGGTGTGGCTGCGGGTCGGGAACACCTTGGTGATGCAGGCGGTCTTGAGGCCGCTTTCGGCGACGCCCATGGTCGCGCGCAGGCCGGAGCCGCCCGCGCCCACCACGATGGCGTCATAGGTGTGATCGATGATCTTGTAGCTGTCGCTCATTACGCCCCCGCCAGCGCCGCGCGCAGGATCGAGAAAATGGCGGTGACCGCGATCACCGCGAGGAAGAATTCGATCAGGACGATCGTCACGACGCGGCTTTCGTCGTGCTGATAGTCTTCGATCAGCACCTGCAGCCCTAGCCGCGCATGCCAGCAGGTCGAGATGACCAGCAGGATAAGCGGTACCGCGACCCAGGCCGAGGCGATCCAGGCATGGACGGTCTCAAAATCGAACCCGCCGAGCCGGGTTAGCGAGATCATGAACCAGATCAACAGGAACAGGTTCGATCCCGCGGTGATGCGCTGGCGCCACCAATGATGCGCGCCTTCCTTGGCGCTGCCGAGACCGCGAACGCGGCCGAGTTCGGTGCCCTGGCCCATTATTTGGCGACTCCGAGGATGACGTCCTTGAGCAGCACGCCCCAGAACAGAAGAGTGATGAGGATCGAGAAGACGATCGTCAGGATCGATCCGGTCTTGTTGGTCTTGAGCTCATAGCCGGCGCCGGCATCGAGGAAGAAGTGCCGGATGCCGCTCATCATATGCTGGAACAGCGACCAGCTGAGCCCGACGCCGAGCACATAGCCGAGGACGCTCCAATAGCCGCCCGAGAACCACGACACGAACCAGTCGTAGCTTTCCTTGCCGCCGCCAAGCGCCGCCAGCCAGCAAGTGAACAGCAATCCGCCGACGATGGCGAGACCGTCGCCGGTGGCGCGGTGAAGGATCGACACCAGCATGTGCGGACCCCACCGATAATGCGTCAGGTGGGGCGAAATCGGGCGGTCGGGTTTGGACGGCGTGGCCAAGTAAAGTCCCCTGCGAAAGCGCTGCGCCCTCTTAGCCCCGGAGCGTCGGGATGCAAGGGTGGGGCTAGCACCTAAATCCCCTCTCTCGCGCTCTTCCTAATTCTTCGATCGGAGGGATGAGAAAGAAGAAAGAAGGAGAAAGAAGAAGACTCTCACCCAACCTGCACCGGGTGAACAGCGCCCCGCGCTGTTCAGGTCATGCCGGGGGCATGACCGACCCGGTGCACCCGCAAGCGGGAGAGGGCAAATGGGACTCCTCGCGACGGAAGCGCGCGACTTCCCCTCTCCCGCTTGCGGGAGAGGGAGGGGCCCGCCGCCGTCAGGCGGTGGGAGGGTGAGGGTCTTCTTGTTCTTGAATCCGGCGGATCAGCGTTTCGCGAACGACGTGAATAACGCCGTCCAAGTTGCTCAAAACGTCATTGTTCCAGAAGCGGAGAATCTCGAAACCTTCGGATTCGAGGAAGGCCGTCCGCTTGGCGTCACGTGCTTCGCTATGTTGCCCGCCATCGATCTCGACGATCAACATCGCCTCCAAGCAGGCGAAGTCGGCGATGTACGGCAGCAGGCTGTGCTGGAAGCGGAATTTGAACCCGTCGATCTGGCGGTTGCGGGCGGCTTGCCAGAACTTTTCCTCCGCGTCGGTTCGGTCGCGGCGGAGTTGGGAGGCGTGTTCGCTTATCTGACGGCGGACGGGTCGCATGCGCAGGATTTTAGAAGAAAGAAGACCCTCACCCAACCCTCTCCCGTGAACGGGAGAGGGCAGATAGATCCAATCTGGTGGTATCTCCCCCTCCCCCATCCTAACCCTGCCTTAACCAAGTACGCGCTAGCTCTGGCGTCCGACCGGCTAATTCCTCCCAGCGGCCGGTAAGGCGGAGAAAAATCGTTGAGCACGCATGACTTGCCCGTCCCCGGCGCCATCGCCGCGAAGATCGACCTTCGCGCGCGGTTGAGGGTGTTCGACTTCGACGGCACGCTCGCCGCGTCGAGCCGCGAGGCCTGGGCCGTGCTCGAGCCAGAAATCCACGCTATTTCCGAAGCTTATTGGCAGCAATGGCTGCGGTGCTTCGCCGACGAGCGGATCTGGGCGACGCACGAGACGCAGAAGATGATCGACATCGGCTGCGACTTTCTGCGCAACCGCTTCCTCGACACGTCGGGCCGCGCCTGGGTCGAGTCGATCGAGCGCTCGGTCGCCGCGGCGTTTTCCGCCGATGTGTCGCCAATGGCATTGCTGTCGATGATCTCCGCCAGCGACCGCGCCGCGTTGGGCGTGATGGTGGCACGAATCGATCGCGACGATCCCCGCCTGCCGATGCTGCTCGACACCCTGATGCGGCTCTCCGCGCTCGAGGGCGAGATCACCGTCGATATCTATAATTCCTATCGCGAGCATCGGGCACAGGGCGCGCGCGACCGGCTGTCGGTCGAATTCCGCGACGGCATCGCCGCGATGGTCGAGCGCGCGACCAGCGAAGGCGCGACGTTGCGCGACCAGGCTGCTCGCAGTTCGGGATCGGCGCGCGGCATGATCGACAAGACCGCCGAAGTCGCGGCCGCGGCCGAGCAATCGGCCGTGGCGATGCGCGAGGCGGCACAGACCGCGGCGGGATTGATCCGCGCGATCGAGGATGCCCGGACCGAAGTCGAGGCGGCGGCCGAGATCGCCACCCGCGCCAGCTCGCAAGCTGGCCAGGCGGTCGAGACCAGCGGCGCGCTCAGCGATCATGCCAAGTCGATCGAATCGATCCTGGGGCTGATTCGCGACATTGCCGGCCAGACCAATTTGCTCGCGCTCAACGCGACGATCGAGGCGGCGCGCGCCGGTGACGCCGGCCGCGGCTTCGCGGTGGTGGCGCAGGAAGTGAAGAGCCTGGCCAACCAGACCGCGCGCGCGACCGACGATATCGCCGCCAAGATCGCCGCGATCCAGTCCGCCACCCGATCGACCGTCGACACCAATGCGTCGATCAAGACCACCGTCGCCGAAGTGCAGGAAAGCGCCAACCGCATCCGCTTCGCGATGGAAGCGCAGGCGCAGACGGTGACCGCGATCACCGCCGCGGTCGACGAAACCGCGCTTGCCGCCGATTCGATGTCGAACACCATCGCCACGATCCGCGAGGACACCGAAGCCGTCGCCAACGAAATCGATGGCGTCGGCAAGGGATTCGATTCGCTCGACGGTCAGCTCGGGCAGCTCAAAGCCAGCGCCAGCGACTTCGTCGCCAAGGTAGCGGCATGAATCCAGGAGAGGATAACGTGGGAGAAACTCCGCCGGTCGTTTGGCCCGACGAATTGCGCCAGGCGCTCAAGCGCGACCTGCCGCCGTTCGACTGGGATGGTCAGGTCGCGCCGATCTGCGCGGAAATCGTGCCGATCGTCGAACCGCATTATCACGACATCTGCCGCGTCTTCTGGGATCATTATGTCGCGCATCCCGCGACCGCGCACGTCCGCGCTTATTACACGCCGGAGAAGTTCGACGCGCAGATCGCCGGCAGCGTCGTCTATATGCGCGCCAAGTTCGAGCATCCGCTCGGCCGCGACTGGAAAGCGATGGCCTGCGCGCATGCCCGCGACGCCGACCAGGCCGGCGTCCCGCTCGCGCCGTTGCTCTCCTCGCTGGCCGCGGCGCACCAGGCGACGTTGCGCATCATCGGGGAAGCGTGCGCCCAGGATGGCGTGCGCATGGCGCGTTATGCCGATGTGATGCAGCGCGTGTCCCTGGTCGAGACGCATTTGCTGACGAGCTATATCAGCCATCTGGTCAGCACGCGCGCGCAGGAAGCGCGGCTGGAAAGTTCGCACAAATTCCGCGAATCGATCGCGGCGTCGATCGAAGGCACCGCGCAACTCGGCAACAAGATTCGCGGCCAGGCGGCGCGCACCTCCAATTCGGCGCAAGGCATGCTCGACAAGACCGCCGAAGTGGCGGCCGCGGCCGAACAATCGGCGGTGGCGATGCGCGAGGCGGCGCAGACCGCCGCTGGACTGATCCGCGCGATCGAGGATGCCCGGACCGAAGTCGAAGCGGCGGCCGAAATCGCCACCCGCGCCAGCTCGCAGGCTGGCCAGGCGGTCGAGACCAGCGGTGCGCTCAGCGATCACGCCAAGTCGATCGAATCGATCCTGGGGCTGATTCGCGACATTGCCGGTCAGACCAATCTGCTCGCGCTCAACGCCACGATCGAAGCTGCGCGCGCCGGCGATGCCGGGCGTGGCTTCGCGGTGGTCGCACAGGAAGTGAAGAGCCTGGCCAACCAGACCGCGCGGGCGACCGACGACATCGCCGCCAAGATCGCCGCGATCCAGTCCGCCACCCGATCGACCGTCGATACCAATGCCAGCATCAAGGCGACTGTCGCCGAGGTGCAGGAATCGGCGTCGCGCATCCGGTTCGCGATGGAATCGCAGGCGCAGACGGTGACCGCGATCACTGCCGCAGTCGACGAAACCGCGCTTGCCGCCGATTCGATGTCGAACACCATCGCCACGATCCGCGAAGACACCGAAGCCGTCGCCGCCGAAATGGGCGCGCTGGCCAGCGACGTCAGCGATGTCGACGACCGGCTGGGCGGGCTGAAAGACGCGGCCGACCAGTTTTCGACGAGCGTGGCGGCCTGATCCGCTAATTCCCTCCCCGGCACGGGATGGATTCCAAGACGCAAAGTTGCTTGGTGGAGGGGCTAGGTCGGGGACTCATATTCTGTCGTCATCCCCGTGGAATCCTCCCGTCACCCCAGCGAAAGAACATCGGGTTGAGCATGCCCCGCATGCTCAAGGATCGTCTGGGGGACGATCCGACCCGATGTTGGTCTCTGGCAGTGGCGCGATGCCGCTTGAGATCCCAGCTTTCGCTGGGATGACGGGTTATGGAAATGGAACGCCTTAAGAACAACGGCTTATTTGAGCCCCCAACCTAGGGCAAACTAGGTAGAAACCAATTGAAAAGCCGTCTGTTGGCAAACGACCCCATTGTGGACGTTGGCAATTAGCCTGCCAATGCCTCGAATGATGGCTCCTTGCCTACCACAACGACAGGCAGTTTAGCCGCATGACATGCTGCCAGCTCGCTTGGCTCTGTCTCTATCCAGTTCGCGAACTGGCCTTCATGCCACGAATAGCCTTCGTCGCCAGCCTCCTCGAACAACCATGCCACAAATCGGTCGGCTACAGATTGGCCCCATCTGACAGCCTCCTGTTCAGACGCACCTGCGATCCAAAACGCTGCGCTCGACTCGTCATCGGTCCCAAGTGCGCGGTTGATGCGAAACTGGTGGGGAGACTCGTAGCCAAAGCGGAAGAGGTAAGCTGTCGACATCTGGAGAAACTACAGTCGGACCCCATGCGGTCAATGTCCGTTTCCCACCCAGTCTCAGACGTTCGCGTGCTGTAGGCCCGATCCGAGAGCGGTCAGACCGTTAACGACCCGATCATGGACATTCCGTTATCCAGCAGGCAAGCTCGGAGGCTGCCGCTCTATGCGGCGTCGATGAATTGGGCGGTCGGTGGCATTGGCTGGAGGTCTCGTGGCGAACGCTTTTCCGCACGGCACTGTCCACGAAGCAGCGGACGACCTGCAAGCAGCGCTGCGATCGGATCCCGAACTCTTTGCGCTGTGGGAAGGCCTGACGCCGATCGGTCGCAACGAGTTCATCTGCTGGGTCGATGATGCGAAGCAGCCGGCGACGCGCCAACGCCGCATCGGGCGAACCTGCGAAGAATTGCTGGAGGGGAAGAAGCGACCCTGTTGCTGGGTCGGCTGCATCCATCGCACCGACAAGGCGCCGAGCCGATGGCAACAAGCCGTGCTGATCGATCAGAAGGGAAAGAACGTCCCATAAGCCGGGCTGGAGGCGATGTCCGGTTTGGCTCCTCACCCCATCCCGGCCTCGCGAAGAATTTGAATCAGCCCCCCACCTCGGAGGCATTGCCGGCCGCGGATGCACCCCGTAATCGCGACCCCATGACCAACATCCTCCTGACCGGCAGCAGCCGCGGCATCGGTGCTGCGATCGCGCAGGTTCTTTCCGCCGGCGACGGCATCCGCCTGATCGGGCACGGCACCGCGAGCGGCATCGCCGCCGATTTCGCCGACCCCGCCGGCCCGCGCCAATTGTGGGACAAGGCGTTGGCCGAACTCGGCAGCATCGACGTCGTGATCAACAATGCCGGGGTGTTCGAGGGCAATCCGATCGACCTTGGTGACGACGACTGGGTCGCCGGCTGGGAGCGCACGATGCGGATCAACCTGACCGCGAGCGCCGAATTGTGCCGGTTCGCGGTTCGGCATTGGCAAAAGCGCCAATCGGGCGGCCGGATCGTCAACGTCGCCAGCCGTGCCGCCTATCGCGGCGACAGTCCCCAGCACTGGCATTATGCCGCGTCCAAGGCGGGCATGGTGGCGATGACCAAGTCGATCGCGCGCGGCTACGCCGCCCAGGGCATCCTCGCTTTCGCGGTCTGTCCGGGTTTCACCATGACCGGCATGGCCGAGGAGTATCTGTCGAGCCGCGGCGGCGATAAATTGCTCGCCGATATCCCGCTCGGGCGCGTCGCCGATCCGGAAGAAATCGCCAATGCGGTCGCCTATCTCGCGACCTCCGCACCGCCGTCGATGACCGGCGCGGTGATCGACGTGAACGGGGCCAGCTATGTCCGTTGAGGCGGAGCGCACGATCGACAGCTGGCGGCTGACCCTGCCGTGCACGCGCGCCGAGGCCGAGGCGATCGATGCCGCCGAGATCGCGATCGACGCGGTGCTGATGACGACCGAGGAAGTCGAGGACGATGTCGAGCGCTGGCGGCTCGATGCCTATAGCGAGGCCGAGCCCGACGCGGCGATGATCGCGGCGATCCGCGCGCTGGTGCCGAGCGCGGCCGATGTCGCGCCGCTGGTCGAGCCGCTCTATGACGAGGATTGGGTGACGTTGAGCCAGGCCGGGCTCGAGCCGATCCGCGAAGGCCGCTTCGTCGTCCACACCAGCGCGCATCCGATCGATCCGCCGGCGGGCGGGCGCGCTTTCCTGATCGATGCCGGGCGCGCGTTCGGCACCGGGCACCATGCCACCACCTCGGGCTGTCTGAAGATGCTCGACGCGATGGCCGAGCGGCGCTTCGCCAATATCATCGATATCGGCACCGGCACCGGCCTGCTCGCCTTTGCCGCGCGGCATCTGTGGCCCGAGGCGCGGGTGATGGCGACCGATATCGACCCGATGGCGATCGACGTGACGCGCGAGAATGCCGAGGCGAACGCGATTGCCGGCGTCGAGCTGATCGTCGCCGACGGCGCGCTCGACGATGCGATCACCGCGGCCGCGCCTTATGATCTGATCATCGCCAATGTGCTCGCCGGGCCGCTCGTCTCGATGGCGCCCGAACTCGCGGCGGTCGCGACGCCGGGCGCGACGATCGTGCTGGCGGGGCTACTCGAAACGCAGCGCGATCAAGTGGTTGAAGCCTATGCCGCTTGCGGTTGCACTCTGCTACAGACCGACCGGCGCGGCGACTGGACGATCCTGAAGCTCGAAGCCGGCAGGGTCCGCTATGTGCCGACCAGGCCGTTCGATCCCAAGGGCCGGGACGGCTGGGCATTGGATATCTGATTCTCGAAGGGGGATTTATGACTCGTGCTGTTCCGCTGACCCTGGCCATGCTGATCCTCGCCGGCTGCAGCGGCGGCGGTCCCGCCGGCAATTCGAGTTCGAGCTTCGACAAGGGGTTCGTCGATTCGTTCCGGCCCAAGTTCATCGCGCAATGCCAGGAAGGCGCGCAGAAGACGTCGGGCTCGACCAAGGACTTCTCGGTCGTCTGCGGCTGCGTCGCCGACAAATTGATCGCCAACAAGAGCGTCGGCGAGCTGATGACCGGCCCGTCACAGGAAGACACCAAGCGCTATGCCGGCGAATGCTTCCGCGAGCATCCGGTGAGTTAATTGCCGACGGGCGGGGTAAATTTCAGCGCAGCGGGAATGGGTATTTCCTGGATGATCTCAACCTTTTCCAACAACACGCCGGTCCGCGACATCCCCATATGGCCATAAGCGCCATAGTAATCCGACTCTCGCCCGACAAAGCAAAGCCTGTAGGCTGCACGGTGGCTCATGATGTCGTTTGTCGTCGGCAATCCGGTCGCGCCATTGGCGACTTCCAACCAGGGTAAATCCTCGTAGTGAATGGCCCGCACCGCCGAGAGGTCGGCGACGTCGTGCAGAAACAAGGATTGCTCGAAGCCCGGCATCCACACGCCACAGATCCTGCGTTGCGGCAGAGTTCGGTAGCAACGCGGCTCGCCATAGAACATCTTGACGCCTTGAGCACGGAACCAGCAATCGCCGGGTGCAAGCCCGGCCAAGTGCGGAGGGTCGACGGGCTGTGCGCGGACCAGGACAACACAACCCACCGCGAAGGCTATCAGAGCTATCCAGAGTCCGTAGGGCGATTTAGCCAACGATCGCCGGTCCCTTGCCCCGCGCATAGTCCTGGGTACCGCGGGTCATGACATTGTCCTCGGGCAGGATCGCCGCGATCGGAATGTCAGGCTGCGCCTTCAGTCGTTCGTAAAGCGGGGCGAAGTCGGTCTCCACCGTCACGCGGAGCAATTCCTCGAAGCTCGGGATGACGAAATAATTCTGCTGGAAATCGTCGATCCGATATTCGGTCCCCATCACCCGCGCGAGATCGAAGCCGATCCGGTTGGGGCTGGGATCGTCGAGCGCGAACTGGCTTTCGGCATAGCTCGACACGATCCCCGAGCCGTAGATGCGCAGGCCCTCGGGCTCGGCGATCAGGCCGAATTCGACCGTGTACCAATAGAGCCGGCCGAGATATTTGAGCGCGTCCAGCCCCAAGGCGCGCTGCCCGCCCTGGCCATAGACGGCAAGATAATCGGCGAACACCGGGTCGGCGAGCATCGGCACATGGCCGAACACGTCGTGGAAGACGTCGGGTTCCTGGAGATAATCGAGCTGGTCGGGGCGGCGGATGAAATTGCCCGCGACGAAGCGGCGATTGGCCATATGGTCGAAGAACACGGCATCGGGGACGAGGCCGGGGACGGCGACGACTTGCCATCCGGTCAGCTTCATCAGCCGCTCGGACAATTCCTCGAAATCGGGGATGCCGGGCTTGCTGAGCTTGAGCACGTCGAGCCCGCGCAGATAGGCTTCGGATGCGCGGCCGGGGAGCAATTTCGCCTGGCGCGCGAAGAGCGTATCCCAGGTGGCGTGCTCCTCCGGCGTATAATGCTGCCAATCCTGCGGAATCGTCCAGTCGGACGCGGCACCGGGCGGCGGAGAATCAAGAACGTGCGTTTCAGTTGCCATTGAAACCATCTATCACGACGACCGTGGGGAAAGAAATCGTGTCGCGCGCCTCGAGCGTCCTGGGATGGTTCGGCCGAGCGCTGATCTTCGTCGTCCTGGCCTATGTCACGGCGGGTCTGGTCGGCGGGTCGATCCCGGCCAATGCCGGCTGGACACCGCCAGCGCAGGGCGTGCGTATCCTGGTCGAGGATAATGGCATCCATACCGGGCTGGTGCTGCCGGTCCGCGCCGCCGGGATCGACTGGAGCCAGGATTTCCCGGCCGGCGACATCGCCGATCCGCGCTATGCCCGGTTCGGCTGGGTCGCGGTCGGCTGGGGCGATCGCGCCTTCTATGTCGAGACGCCGACCTGGAGCGACGTCCATCCGCTCACCGTGCTGCGCGCCGCGACCGGCAGCACGCGCACCGTGCTCCATGTCGAGCATGTCGACGAGCCGCCGCTCGCGCCCGACACCCGCGCGATCGTGCTGAGCGAGGAGCAATATCGCCGGCTGGTCGCTTATATCCGCGCCAGCCGCGGGCCGGGCGGCAAGGTCGCGGGCGGGTACGACGTCAACGACGTCTTCTATGACGGCCGCGGATCGTACAGCGCGATCCGGACATGCAACGAATGGACCGGTGGCGCGCTTAGAGCGGCAGGCGTGAGAGTAGGCGTATGGACACCTTTTCCGATCGACGTGATGGCATGGTTCTGACCCCGCCGAGCAAGGCGCAATGGGCGGCGGAATTCCCCCGAATGGTGGGAACGATAGCGCGCATCCCGGTCGAATGGCCCGAGCTGATGAAGGCGCCGGCGGGCGACGGGCGGCCGATCATGCTGCTGCCCGGCCTGTTCAATTCGGACCGGTCGAACGTGGTGATGAAGCGCTATCTGACTGCGCTCGGCTATCGCGTCGAAGGCTGGCGGCTGGGGCGCAATCGCGGCGCCAAGGCGATCGGATCGGAAGGCGAGAAACTGCTCGCGCGGTTGGAGGCCTATCATCGCGACGCCGGCGCGCCGGTGACGTTGATCGGGGTCAGCCTGGGCGGGATCATGGCGCGCTTCCTGGCGCATCGTGCGCCCGACATGGTGCGCGAGGTGATCACCGTCAGCTCGCCGTTCGCCGGCGATCCGCACGCGACCAATGTCTGGCGCGCGTTCGAATGGCTGACCGGCGAAAAGGTCGATTCGCCCGACGTCGTCGCCCGCCGCGAGGAGATCGCGCTACCGCTGCCGGTGCCGTCGACCGCGATCTGGTCGGCCAGCGACGGGCTGGTCAACGGCCATTTGTGCCACGACCCGCAATGCCGCGAGATCGAGATCGTCAGCAGCCATATGGGGGTGCAGATGCACCCGGAAACGCTGCGCGCGGTTGCGGGGGTGTTGGGGGGAGAAAAGGGGACGAAATCAATTCAAGCCCCTCCCCCTTTAGGGGAGGGGTAGGGGGTGGGGGATGCCTCGCAGAGCGCTTCGCCCGTGACTGCCCCACCCCAACCCCGTTCCGGGTGAACAGTCCCCCGGACTGTTCAGGTTGTGCCGGGGGCACAACCGACCCGGAACGCCTGAAGGGGAGGGGCTTGAACTTCCTCAGTTCTGCGGCGCCGGGTCGCCCGCGCGGTAGCCGTCATAGGTGCCGCATTGCGACGGGTCTTTCTTGCACGCCTCCGCGGCCTTCTTGCGCGCGGCGCCCTCGCGGGCTTCCTGCTTGCGCATCTTGCGGCCGTAATTGCGGTCGGCTTCCGACTGGCTGGTGGTGGTCCAGTCGACCGCCTTGCCCGTCGCCTTGACCGGCAAGGTCACGACATCGACCGCGGTCTTGGCGAGGCACCCGCCGGTCAGGAGCGGCAAGGCAGCCGCGGCGGCAATCAGGATCTTACGCATCTACTCGTCCCCAAGGATCATTTGCCCGCGCCGGCCCGATAGGCAGCACGCGCTTTGACGCCAATTAGCGGAAAATCGGTGAAAAAGCCATCGATGCCCGCCGCAAGCTGGCGCCGGATCGCCGTGTCGACATCGCCATGCGCGCGGGGATCGATGCCTTTCCTGAGCGAGGCCGGCAGGAAGAAGTTCTCCGCGCGGAATGTCCAGACATGCACGCGCAGCCCGGCGGCATGGGCATCGGCGACCAGTGCCGACGGCGCGCCTTCGCCCTTGTCGACCATGTCCTTGTTGGGTCCGATCCCCCAGGCATAAGCGGCGACCGCCTTCAGCCCCGCCGGCGTGATCATCGCGGCATAGCTTGGCGCGGCCTTATCGGCGGGGCCGCCGGTCGAATCCATCAGCTGGATCAGGCGGATCTTGGTGATCGAATGGAGCAGCTTGAGGTTGTTCACCTCGAAGCTCTGGATGAACACCGGGGCATCAGCCGAATCCCAGCCCGCCTTTTTGAGTTCGGCGACCAATTGGCGCTCCATCGGCTTGCCGATCGAGGCGAAATAGGTCGGGTGCTTGGTTTCGGGATAGATGCCGATCGTGCGGCCGACCTCTTTCGACCGCTTCTTCGCCAAAGCGATGATCTCGGCAAGCGTCGGGATGTCGAATTTGCCGTCGTACGCGGCATTGGCCGGGCGCAATTGCGGCAGGCGCTCCTTGGCCCGCAAGGTCTTGAGCTCGGCGAGGGTGAAATCCTCGGTGAACCAGCCGGTATGGCTTTCCCCATCGATCAGCCTGGTCGTCTTGCGGCTGGCGAATTCGGGGTGGTCGGCGACGTCGGTGGTGCCGGTAATGTCGTTCTCGTGCCGCGCGACGAAGACATTGTCCTTGGTCAGGACGAGATCGGGCTCGATGAAATCGGCGCCCTCGTCGATCGCCAGATTGTAGCTCGCCAGCGTGTGCTCTGGACGTTCGCCGCTTGCGCCGCGATGGCCGATGACGATGGGATCCGAGAGCGGCGTCATTGTTCCACCCTGCCCCGCCATCGCGGAAGATGCCAGCGCGGCGATGCCCAGCACCGTTACGGCGCGAATTCGCTTGAAAACCGTCATGCGCGACCCGATTCCTCTATCTACAGACGCCCGGCCCTATCGGCGTTTTGTGACCGGGAGGCGACGATGAACGATCATGCCATGGACGCCCCCTATCGCCCGGCGGCGCTCGACAAGGGCATGCAAGGCCTGATCGGCAAGGGGATCGACCGCTACGAAGGTCCGCTCAAGGTCAGCGGCACCGCGCCTTATGCGGTCGAAGGCGCGCCCGACGGGACGCTCTATGCGCATATCGTTGGCGCATCGATCGGCGCCGGCAAGGTGCTGAGCATCGACACCAAAGACGCCGACGCCATGCCGGGCGTGGTCAAGGTGATCGTCGAGCATCCCGATTTTCCGTCGAGCGGCGGCAGCAGCCGCGAGCCGATGAGCGACTGGAGCGATGACATCGATCATTTCGGCCAGCCGATCGCGCTGATCGTCGCCGAAAGCCTGGAAATCGCGCGCGACGCCGCGCTCTCGGTCGCGGTGACGTACGAAACGCGCGACGGGCGGTTCGATCCTGCCGAGCAAACGCCCATCGTCGACCACAAGATCGGCTTCCTGCCCAATATCGTCATCGGCGATGTCGATGCGGCGATCGCGGCGGCGGAAGTCCGTTTCGACCAGATTTATACCACCCCGCCGCATTTCCCCGCCGCGCTCGAGCCGCATGCGACCATTGCCTGGTGGGAAGGCGAGAATCTGGTGGTGCGCGCCTCGCTCCAGGTCCTGAACGGCGCGCGCGAGACGATCGCCACCCAATTGGGGCTCGATCCGGCGCGAGTCCGCATACTCGCGCCCTATGTCGGTGGCGGGTTCGGCGGCAAGACCGGGGTCGGACCCGAAACGATCCTGGCCGCGGTCGCCGCGCGCGAGATCGGGCGGCCGGTCAAGATCGCGCTGCCGCGCCGCCAGACCGCGGCCCTGGTTCATCATCGCGGCGACACGGTGCAGCGCATCCGCATCGGCTGCGACGCCGAGGGTCATATCGCCGCGTTCGCGCATGACAGCGTGACCTCGCAGAAACCGGACAAGGGATTCCTCGAGCCGGTCCATTTCGGCACGATCCCGCTCTATGCCGGCAAGCACCGCCGCTTCACCACCGCGCTGACGATCGTCGACTTGCCGTCCTCGGGCGCGGTCCGCGCGCCGGGCGAGGCGGTCGGCACCTTCGCGGTCGAATGCGCGATGGACGAGCTGGCCGAGCAACTCGGGCTCGATCCGATCGAATTGCGCCGCCGCAACGAGCCCGAGACCGACCCGACCAGCGGCAAGCCGTTTTCGACCCGGCTGATGCTGCAATGCTATGACGAGGGCGCGCGGCGGTTCGGCTGGGACCAGCGCAATCCGGTGCCGGGCCAGAATCGCGAAGGCGAATGGCTGATCGGCCATGGCATGGCAGCGGCGCTGCGCGGCAATTTCACCGTCAACAGCGAAGCGCGCGTCACGCTGACCGCCGAGGGGCGCGCGGTGATCGAGACCGACATGACCGATATCGGCACCGGCACCTATACCGTGCTGGCGCAAGTCGCCGGCGAGATGCTGGGACTGCCGGTATCGGCGATCGACGTGCGGCTGGGCGACAGCGATCTGCCGGTCAGCGCGGGATCGGGCGGATCGTTCGGCGCCGGAAGCTCGGGGTCGGCGGTGGCGCTGGCGTGCGAGGACATCTTGGCCGAGCTCGCGCGGCGGATGAATGCGGCGCCCGAGGAGTTATCGCTCCACGACGGCGTCGTCAGCGCCGGCGGGCGATCCTCGCCGATCGCCGACCTGGTCCGCGGGAAGCCGATCGCCGCCCATGGCAAGACCGGCCCCGGCCAGGTCAGCCGCCGCACCAGCCAGGCCAGCCATGGCGCGCAATTCGCCGAGGTCGCGGTCAACGCGGTCACCGGCGAAATCCGCGTGCGTCGGCTGATCGGCGTGTTCGACGTCGGCCGCGTGCTCAACGAGAAGACCGCGCGCAACCAGATGGTCGGCGGGATGATCTGGGGCATCGGCTATGCGCTGAGCGAGGAGGCAGTGGTCGATACCCGCACCGGGCAATTCGTGAACCCCGATTTCGGCGAATATCACGTCGCGGTTCATGCCGATGCGCCGGCGGTCGAATGCCATTTCATCGAACAGGTCGATGATCAGGCGAATCCGGTCGGGGCCAAGGCGGTCGGCGAGCTGGGGATTTCCGGCGCCGGCGCGGCGGTGGCGAATGCGGTTTACAATGCGACCGGGATAAGGGTGCGGGACTTTCCGATTACGCTCGACAAGCTGCTGGCTGGGTTGCCGCCGGTATGAGGGGGGCTGACCAAAAATCCTCCCCGTTTACGGGGAGGGGGACCGCTCGCGAAGCGAGCGGTGAAGGGGGCGTCCCGCAAGCCGATTCCGATGAGGAGCGCCCCCTCCACCAAGCCGCTTTGCGGCTTGGTCCCCCTCCCCATCCTGGGGAGGATTTTGGAGTTACCCATGGCCGATAACGACGCCGTCATCGCCGCCGCTTTGGCTTGGCGGGACGCCCCGATGGCGCTGGCTACCGTCGTCTCGACCTGGGGCTCCGCACCGCGCCCGCGCGGCAGCCATATGATCGTCCACCAGGACGGGCGGTTCGAGGGGTCGGTGTCGGGCGGCTGCGTCGAAACCGACATCATGACCGCCGCCGCCGAGGTGATTGCCGGCGCGCCATTCCAGCTCAAACATTATGGCGTCGCCGATGCCGCGGCGTGGGAAGTCGGACTTCCCTGCGGCGGCGAGATCGCGGTGCTGGTCCAGCCGGTCGCCGCCGACGGCTTCGATCCCGAATTGTTCGACCGCATCGCCGAGGCGCGGGCGAGCGGCACAGCGCTCGATGTCGTCACCAATCTCGACACCGGCCAATCGAGCCTGCGTCCGATCGAGGGCGCCGCGTTCGTCAATCGCTATGAACCGCCGCGCCGCTTGCTGATCGTCGGGGCGGTGCAGATCGCGCAGGCGCTGACCGGGCTGGCGCGCGAACTCGGCATCGCGACGACGGTGATCGATCCGCGCGCGCGCTTCCTGACCGCCGAGCGTTTCCCCGGCGTGACGCTCGACGACCGCTGGCCCGACGAGGCGGTCGCCGCGCTCAAGCCCGATCCCGCGACCGCCGTCATCACGCTGTCGCACGACATCAAGATCGACGATCCCGCGCTCGCCGCCGCGCTGGCGGCACCGACCGGTTATATCGCCGCACTGGGATCGCGGCGGAGCCACGCGGCGCGGCGGGAGCGACTTGGCGCATTGGGCGTTTCAGACTCCGACCTCGACCGCATCGATGCGCCCGCCGGGATCGACATCGGCGCGATCGGCCCGGCCGAGATCGCTTTGTCGATCGCCGCCGGTATGGTGGGAGCATTGCATGATCGCGCCTGAAACCACCGCATTGATCCTGCTCGCCGCCGGCAAATCGGCGCGCTTCGGCCTGTCCGACAAGCTGACCGAGATGTTCCTGGGGCAGCCGCTCGGTATGCACGTCGTCACCGCGCTGGAGGCGGTACCGTTCGCCCGGCGCGTGGCGGTGCGCGATGGCGTCCAGCTCGATTATGCCGCGCGCGGTTATCACGAGGTGCACAACAGGCACCCCGAACAGGGATTGTCGCTGTCGCTGAAAATGGGCGTCGCGGCGGCGCGCGGTCCGGGGATCGAAGCGGTGCTGATCGCGCTGGCCGACATGCCGCGCGTGACTGCGGCGCAAATCTATCGCCTGTTCCACGCTGCGACCGGTCCCGACACGATCGTCGCGTCGAGCGACGGCGTCCACCCCAAGCCGCCGGCCTTGTTCGGCGCCAACCGCTTCGACGCGCTCGAAAGCCTCGATGGCGATGCCGGCGCGCGCGACCTCATCCTGGCCGGCCGCCATGTCGTCACGCATCCCGACGAACTGATCGACGTCGATACCGAAGAGGAACTCGACGAACTGATGGCCAAGTTCGGACAGATCCGCAGCCGCCTCGAATCCTGATCAGACCGTCAGAGGCTCATTCGTGCCGCAGGGCGTCGATCGGGTTGAGCGAGGCCGCGCGGCGCGCCGGGAAGAAGCCGAACACCACGCCGATCGCGCCCGAGATCAGGAACGCGATGACGTTGATCTGGACGTCGAAGATGAACGGCAATTGCCCGAGGATCGACAATAATATCACCGCGAGCTGACCCAATAGCAGCCCGATCAATCCGCCCAGGCACGACAGCACCACCGCTTCGACCAGGAATTGCATCAGCACTTCGTTGGCGACCGCGCCGATCGCCAGGCGGATGCCGATCTCTCGCGTGCGTTCGGTGACCGAGACCAGCATGATGTTCATGATGCCGATGCCGCCGACGATCAGGCTGATCCCGGCCACCGCGGTGACGATGTTGGTGAGCAAGGTGGTCGTACTGCTCAGCGTGTCGGAAATCTGCTTGGTGTCGAAGATGTTGAAATCGTCGTCCTTGCCGCCGGTGATGTGGCGGCGTTCGCGCAGCAAATCGGTGATCGACGCCTGGACCTGCGCGGTCGAATAGGCTTCGTCGACGCCGATCAGGATCAGCCGCACGTCGGTATTGCCGGTCATCCGCCGCTGCACCGCCTTGATCGGCATGATCACGACGTCGTCCTGGTCGCCGCCGAAACCGGACTGGCCCTTGGTCGTCAGCAAGCCGATCACGTCGCACGAAATGCCGGCGATGCGCATCCGGGTGCCGATGGCGGGCGCGGTCTTGTAGAGGTTGGTATAGACCGTGCTGCCGATGATGCAGACCGCCTTGCCCGACGCTTCCTCGGTAGGCGTGAAGTAGCGGCCGCTGGTGAGCGGCCAGGGCTGGACCTGGAAATAGCCGTTGGTGGTACCGTTGATCGTGGTCGACCAATTCTGGCCTTCATAGATCGCGGTGCCGGTCGATTGCGCTTGCGGGGCGACCGCGGTGACGCCGGTGATCTGCTTGCCGATCGCCTCGACATCCTGCGGGTCGAAATCGGGCGGCCGCGGCCCACCGCCGCCACGGCCGAAGCCCTGGCCGGGGCGGATCTGGAGCACGTTGGTGCCCAGACTCGCGATCGATTTCTGGACCTGAAGCGTGGTCGCCTTGCCCAAAGTCACCATCGCCACCACCGCGGCGACGCCGATGACGATGCCGAGCACGGTCAGGAACGAGCGCAGCAAGTGGCGCCGGATCGAACGGATCGCGAGGATGAAGGTGGTGCCGAGCATAGCTAAACTCCCTCTCCCCTTGGGGGAGAGGGATGCGGAGACTTGGCAGCTTGCTGCCTAGTCGTAGCTGGGTGAGGGGTAAGCGGTCGCGACGCGACCGCGCGGCGCTTCGCGCCGCTTCCCCTCATCCAACTTCGCCTAGGCTCCTGCGTCGCCAAGGCTTCGTATCCTTCTCCCCCAAGGGGAGAAGAAAGCACATCGCTCATCCCACTCTCTCCCCCTGCCGATGCCCCGCTTCGATCCGTTCGACCAACCCGTCCTTGAAATGGACGATGGTCTTGGCGAAGGCGGCCATGTCGGCTTCGTGGGTGACCATCAGCACGGTGATGCCGGCATTCTTGTTGAGGTCGGTGAGCAATTCCATGATCTCGACCGAGCGTTCGCTGTCGAGATTGCCGGTCGGCTCGTCGGCGAGCAGCACCGCGGGCTGGGTGACGATCGCGCGGGCGATGGCGACGCGTTGCTGCTGGCCGCCGGATAACTCGGCGGGGGTGTGGTCCCACCATTCCTTCAGCCCGACCTTGTCGAGCGCGCCGAGCGCGGTTTCGCGCCGTTCGGCCTTGGCGTCGCCGCGATAGAGCAAGGGCAGTTCGACATTCTCCAGCGCCGAGGTCCGCGCGAGCAGGTTGAACCCCTGGAACACGAAGCCGAGATATTTGCGCCGGAGCAAGGCGCGCTGGTCGCGATCGAGGCTCTCGATATGATGGCCCTTGAAGGTGAACTCGCCGGCGCTCGGCACGTCGAGACAGCCGAGGATGTTCATCGTCGTCGACTTGCCCGACCCCGACGGCCCCATCACCGCGACGAAATCGCCCGCCGCGATGTCGAGGTCGACGCCCTTCAGCGCCTGGAATGCGGTCGCGCCGGTGCCATAGGTCTTGGTGACGCCGCGCAGCCGGATCAGCGGCTCTGGGAGCGGATCAGCCACCGCTCTGTCCGCCCCCGCCGCCCGAGCGCCGCCGGCCGCTGCCGCTGCCGCCCGACTTGCCGCTGGTCGCGCCGGCAAGCTGGCCGGTCACGACCTGCATCCCCGGCTGGAGATCGCCGCCGGTGATCTCGGTCATCGAGCCATCGCTGTCGCCGGTGGTGACCGATATCGCCTTGAGGCTGCCATCGGCTTGTTTGACATAGACGCTCTGCCTGGAACCGCGTTCGAGCGGGGCCGCGCCGTCACCGCCGCCACCGCCACGCCGCCGCATCCGGGGAGTGAGCGCGCCGGCGATTCCGCCGCTCGCCTGCGCCGCCGGTGCTCCCGCCGTCTGCGGCTTGAAGCGCAAGGCGGCGTTGGGGACGAGCAGGACGTTCTTCTTTTCCATCGTGACGATATCGGCGGTCGCGGTCATGCCGGGCCGCAATTCCTCGTCGGGATTGGCGACCGAGAGATCGGCAGCGTAGGACACGACTTGCGCGGTGGTGGAACCGGTCGACGAGGTCGAGGACGACGAGGTCGCATCCTGAACCGACAGGTTCGATCCGACATCGACCCGGGTGATCATCGCCGGGAAGGTCTTGCCGGGGAAAGCGTCGACGGTGAAGGTGGCGCGCTGACCCTGCTTGACGTTGCCGACATCGGCTTCGTCGATCGCGACCTCCAGTTTCATCTGGCGCAGATCCTGGGCGATGACGAACAAAGTCGGCGTGTTGAACGACGCCGCGACGGTCTGGCCGGGATCGATCTGGCGCGCCAGCACCACGCCGGTTACCGGCGAGCGGATCACCGCGCGCACCCGCTGGGTCTGCGCCGACGACAAAGCGGCGCGCGCCGATATGACGTTGGCGTTGGCGGCGCTGAGATTGGCCAGAGCGCGATCGCGATCGGCGACCGCCTGATCCATCTCGGTCTTGGCCGGCACGCGGCCGCCCGACAACCGGCTGACTTCCTGATAGCGCGAGAGCGTGGCTTTGGACTGGGCGAGCGTCGCCTGCGCCTGGCCGACCGCGGCATTGTTCGCGGCCAAGGTCGCCTGCGCCTGCTTGACCTGATCGTCGAACTGCGACGGGTCGATCAGCGCCAGCGGCTGGCCGGCAGTGACGCGGTCATTGACGTCGACCAGCACCTTGATCACCTGGCCCGACAGCTGCGAGCCGACCGTCACCTGGTTGATCGGCGCGAGCTTGCCGGTCGCTGATACCGTGACGGTCAGATTGCCCTTTTGCGCCTGTTCGGTCGCATAGCCCGATGTCGCGGCGGCGCCGAACAGCCGCATCAGGAGCAGGACGACCAGCACGACGCCGATCGCGATCCCGGCCCACAGGGCGTAGCGCTTGAATTTGGACGGCGGGCGCCCGCCGAGAAAGTCGTCGAGTTCGGCCTGGTTGGTCGCCATATTGTTATCCCTGCGGGAGTTCGGGCGGCTTGGTGGCATCCCACCCGCCGCCGAGCGCGAGGTAGAGCGCGACCATCGCCTGCGCCTGGTCGCCGCGCGCGCTGTTCAAGCCATTCTGCGCCGAGAGCAACGCCGCCTCGCTATTGTTGAGCGTGGTGATATCGGTCAGCCCGGCGCGATACTGGCTGCGCGCGAGGATCGCCGCGGCGTTCGAGGCATCGAGCGCGACCGCGAACTCACGCTGGCGCTGTTTCGCCGCCTGCAGCGCCTGGAGCGCGTTCTCGACATCTTCCAGGCTGGTCAGCACGGTCGATTTGTAGGCGGCGAACGCGCCCTGGGCGGCGGCTTCCTGCGACCGTACCCGGCTGCGCGTGCGGCCGCCGTCGAAGATCAATTGGGTCAGTCCGGCGAACAGGCTGCCGGTGATGACATTGGCGATGCTGCCGAGCGCCGAGGCCGAGGTGCCGATATCGCCGGTGATGTTGAGCGCCGGGTAGAGCGCCGCTTTCTCCACCCCGATCTGCGCGGTCGCGGCGCCGAGAGTGCGTTCGGCCGATCGCACGTCGGGGCGCTGGCGCAGCACGTCGCCGGGAATGCCGGTCGGAATATCGGCCGGACCCATCGGGATCGGCTGCACCGCCTCCAGCTCAGCCTTGAGCGCGCCCGGCGCCTGGCCGGTCAGTACGCCCAGCCGGTTCACCGCGGCGGCATAATTCTGTTCGATCGTCGGGATTTGCGCGGCGGTCTGGGCGCGTTGCGCGCGCGCTTGCTCCTGATCGAGGCTCGAGACCAAACCCGCCTGGACGCGGAAACCGGCAATCTCCAGATTGTCGTCCTGGATCGCCAGGCTGTCGCGCGCGATCTTGAGCGCGGCCTGATATTGGCGGGCCAGGATATAGTTGCGCGCGGCCTCCGACGCGATCGAGGTCTGGACGGTGGCGAGGTCGTAGCCCGAGGCTTGCTCGGTCGCCCGCGCCGCCTCGATCGAGCGGCGCGTGCCGCCGAACAGATCGGCCTGATAACTGGCGTCGGCGCCGATCGAGAAATTGTCGCGCGGCCCGACCGAATCGAGCAGATTGCGGCTATAGCCGGCCGATCCGCTGACCGTCGGCAACAGCGAGGCGCGTGCCTGGACCAGCCCCTCGCGCGCCTGTTTCAACCGCGCCACCGCTTGCGCGATGTCGAGATTGTCGCGTCGCGCGCGGTCGATGATGCTGGTGAGTTCCGGGTCGCCGAACGACGTCCACCAAGTCGAGATATCGGGCAGCGCGCCGGTCGTCGCCGGTCCGGAATAGGCATCGGGCACGCCGAGCGAAGCACTCGCCGGCGGCTTGTAGTTCGGCCCCACCATGCAGGCCTGGAGCGGCAGCACGACGGTGAGCATCAAGGCGATACGCGACCGTTTCATGAGCGAAAGCATGGCGGCCGGTAGGACAGAGGTCCATGCTTAATATGTCTTATTTTGTCGCAATCGGGCCGGATCGGTTCATCTTCGGCGCTTCGCTGTCGCGGTGCCGGCCCCGCATCGGGTGAACAGCGCCCCGCGCTGTTCAGGCCATGCGGGGCATGGCCGACCCAACGCGCCCACCCGACCTCCCAATCAGGATATTCTATGGGAGGTCGGGTGGGGGAACGGGCCGGCACCGCAACCGTTTCAGCTTAGCTGAAACAGACTCCAAGCTGCCTATTCGAGCTCCAGAATCACTTGATCGACCGCCAGGCTGTCGCCGGCTTTCGCCGCCAGCGATTTGACCGTCGCCGCCTTTTCGGCGCGCAGGATATTCTCCATCTTCATCGCCTCGACCACCGCGAGCGGCTGGCCGGGCTGGACCGCATCGCCTTGCTTGACGTCGAGCCGGACGAGCAGTCCGGGCATCGGCGCGATCAGGAATTTGGACAGATCGGGCGGGATCTTCTCGATCAGATGCTCGGCATAAGGCGCGACATGCGCGGGCAAGGTGCGCGCGACATGCGAGGCGCCGCGCGTGGTCAGGCGGAAGCCGGTGCGCGTGCGCGCGATCCGCACGGTCAGGTCCTCGTCGCCGAGCTCGGCAGTGACGATATGGTCGCCGGGCGTATATTCGAGCGCCAAATCGAGATCGTCGCCATCGACCACCACGCCGTCGGTCGAGATTTCGACCTGATGATCCTGGCCGTCGATCCGCACCGTCCAGGCCGAGGGCGGACGCAGGCGCTTGCCGAGCTGACCGTCGATCCGCCGCGCGCGATCGGCCTCCGCCGTCGCGGCAAAGGCGGCGACCGCGGCCAGCGCCTTGAGCAGATCGGGCGCGGCCGGCGCGCCGGTGAAGCCGTCGGGATATTCCTCGGCGATGAAGCCGGTGGTCAGCGCGCCGTCGCGAAAGCGCGGATGCTGCATCAGCGCCGACAGGAAATCGAGATTGTTGCCCGGGCCCTCGATCGCGAATTCGTCGAGCGCCGCGATCTGGCGGTCGATCGCTTCCTCGCGGGTCGGCGCCCAGGTGATCAATTTGGCGATCATCGGGTCGTAGAACATGCTGACTTCGCCGCCTTCGAGGACACCGTCGTCGACGCGAACCTTGGCAAACCCCTCCCCTTTAGGGGAGGGGTTTGGAGATTGGTGGCTGTCGGCCGCCGGCGGCTCGTACCGCACCAGCCGCCCGATCGAGGGCAGGAAGCCGCGATACGGATCCTCGGCATAGACGCGGTTCTCGATCGACCAGCCATTGATCTTGACGTCGCTCTGGCCAAACGACAGCTTCTCGCCGGCGGCGACGCGGATCATCTGCTCGACCAGGTCGAGGCCGGTAATCTCTTCGGTCACCGGGTGCTCGACCTGGAGCCGGGTGTTCATTTCGAGGAAGTAGAAGCCCTCACCGCTGGTGTCGGCGCCCGACACGATCAGCTCGACGGTACCGGCCGAATAATAGCCGACCGCGCGCGACAGCGCGACCGCCTGCTCGCCCATCTTGCGCCGCATCTCCGGCGACACGAACGGCGAAGGCGCTTCCTCGACAACCTTCTGGTGGCGGCGCTGCACCGAGCATTCGCGTTCGTTCAAATAGACGATGTTGCCGTGCTGATCGCCGAGCACCTGGATCTCGATGTGGCGCGGGCTCTCGATGAATTTCTCGATGAACACGCGGTCGTCGCCGAACGAGGCGAGGCCCTCGCGCTTGGTCGCCTCGAATCCTTCGCGCACGTCCTGCTCGCTCCAGGCAAGCCGCATGCCCTTGCCGCCGCCGCCGGCCGAGGCCTTCATCATTACCGGATAGCCGATGTCGCTGGCGATCTTCACCGCCTCGTCGGTGTCCGCGATCTCGCCGAGGAAACCGGGCACGACATTGACCCCCGCCTCCTTGGCCAGCTTCTTCGATTCGATCTTGTCGCCCATCGCCGCGATCGCGTTGGGCGGCGGGCCGACGAAGGCGATGCCGGCATCGGCACAGGCACGCGCGAAGCTCTCGCGCTCGGACAGGAAGCCGTAGCCGGGATGGATGCAGTCCGCGCCGGTGATCCTGGCGGCGTCGAGGATCAATTCGGCCTTGAGATAGCTCTCCGCCGCCGGCGCCGGCCCGAGCCGCACCGCTTCGTCGGCCATCAGCACATGCGGCGAGCGCGCATCGGCGTCGGAATAAACCGCGACCGTCGCGATCCCCATCTTCTTCGCCGTGCGGAACACGCGGCAGGCAATCTCGCCGCGATTGGCGACCAGGATTTTCTTGAACATTGGCTACCCCAGAAGACCCTGCCACCAGGACAAGGGATAAATTTCGACATTGATGAAGAGATTTTGGCCGCGATCGCCATCGCCATCGGCGGTCATGTGGAGCTTGCGCGTCGCAGTGCGATTCCACCACCACTCACCGTCGGCGCCGGGTTCATGCCCAGTCAGCCGGGAAAGCGCCGATTTCATCGATCGCAGTGAAGGCGCGGCCGGCGCTTCAACCAACAGCGAACATATCCGGGCACCGTTGGAAAGCGGCTGACCCAGCAACACAGTCACGTTCGGCACTGCCCATGCATCAAGCGCAAGCGGATTGGATGGTTCTGCCCGCTGCTTGCGCGTGAATCGCCAGCCAGTCGCTTTCAGTGCATCCTGGAACTCGCCAAGATTGTTCGAATGGTCGAAACATTGTTGGGCCGCCAGTTGTGCGATCTTAGGGCCATTTCCTGCACGATCGCTCGTGGACAGGAGGCCAACCGCAGTAACTTGCGATCGGGCTGTACATCCGCCGATGGCCGCCGTGCAGCCGAGCAAAAATGCGATTAGGGCAATCCTCACTCCGCCGCTTCCCTCACATCGCGCTGAACCTCTACCGTCGCGGTCCCCAATTTCTTCGCTGTGCGGAACACGTGGCAGGCAATCTCGCCGCAGTCGGCGACCAGGATTTTCTTGAACATCAGCGAGCCTTTTTTGCCCCGGCCGTTGAACCGAACGGCGGCGAAATAGATCGCGATGGCAGGCAGAAGCACGCCCAGCGGACCAACAACCCCGAGGATTCGCCAGAGCAATGCCTGCCCTTGCGTGTCGCACTCGATCCCCGGTGCCAACCCGCAGGGAGCTCCCAAGGCCAGAAACCCGAGCGTCAGCGCCCCTGCCCAATATAAGCAGCTAAGCGCAATCGCGGTTCTCGGCCGCAAATTCATTCCGCGGCCTCCATCACCGCACGCTGCTCCGCCGCCATCGGCGCCAACCTAATTTTCTTCGCGGTGCGGAACACGCGGCAAGCGATCTCGCCGCGATTGGCGACCAGGATTTTCTTGAACATCAAAGTCTTCCGATCATTGCAACGCCGCGAATTTCACCCTCCGACGTTCGAGTTTTTCAAGCTTCTTGGCTTCCGGAATTCCCGTTTTGTCGACGGATGTGAGCCACTTGTGAAAGTCGCTCCGAGCGAATTTTTGACCCAGTTCGCTGAGCTGAGACCAGCGAATAGTAAGATCGGGCCGCCGCTCGACAGCCACGCCGTCGACGAGCAATCCCTTTGCTGCGAGGAACTCGGCAAAGACATATTGGCTTTCGGCTGCTTCACGATTCCAATTCGGATCCGCGCGCTCGCCGGATTCGTCAGATATCGTGACCTTCTGCGCCAACATGCTCGGCACATCGACGATGACAAAATCGGCTGGCGCGCTCATTCCGCCGCCTCCATCACGTCGCGCTGTTCGGCCGCCATCGAGCTCAGGCCAAGCTTTGCGAACAGCGCCGCGTCCTTGTCCTCGCCGGCATTGCCGGTGGTCAGCAGCTTCTCGCCGGTGAAGATCGAGTTGGCGCCGGCGAGGAAGCACAAGGCCTGCGCCGCTTCCGACATGCTCTCGCGCCCGGCCGACAAGCGAACCATGCTGCCCGGCATGGTGATCCGCGCGACCGCGACGGTGCGGACAAACTCGATATCGTCGATCTTGGCGAGCGGCGTGTCGGCCAGCATGTCGCCGAGCACCGTCCCCTTGACCGGCACCAAGGCGTTGATCGGCACGCTCTCGGGATGAACCGGCAGGCTGGCGAGCGCGTGGATGAAGCCGACGCGGTCGGTGCGCGTCTCGCCCATCCCGACGATGCCGCCGCAGCACACGTTGATCCCCGCGCCGCGGACATTGTCGAGCGTCTCGATCCGGTCCTCGAAGCTGCGCGTCGAGATGACGTTGGCGTAATTTTCCGGCGAAGTGTCGATATTGTGGTTGTAGTAATCGAGCCCCGCCTCGCCCAGTGCCCGCGCCTGATCGGGCGTCAGCATGCCGAGCGTCATGCAGGTTTCCATGCCCATCTCGCGCACGCCCTTCACCATCTGGACCAGCGCGGGGATGTCCTTGTCCTTGGGATTGCGCCACGCAGCCCCCATGCAGAAGCGCGATGAGCCATTATCCTTGGCCTCGGCGGCGGCCTGGAGCACGGCGCGGACGTCCATCAGCTTGGTCGCTTTAAGCCCGGTCTCGTGGCTCGCGCTTTGCGAGCAATAGCCGCAATCCTCGGGACAGCCGCCGGTCTTGATCGAGAGCAACGTCGAGAGCTGCACCTCGTTCGCCGCGTGATGCGCGCGATGCACCTCGGCCGCGTGGAACACGAGCTCGGTAAAGGGGCGGTCGAAAAGGGCGGCGATTTCGTCGCGGGTCCAGTCGGAACGGGTCATGCCTTTAGGGTCCGGGTAAAGAGGTAGATGAACATGCCGACGCCGACCGAGAGCAGGACGGGAGCGGCGATGCGGTAGAGATTGACGCTCTTGCCGAGCGGCTCGCGGCGGTATCGCGCACGGACGATTTCCCCCGCGCCAGTGAAGGAAATGAGCGCGGCACCGCCAAGGACAATGAGCACGGCGATGATCATGCCACGCGACAGGTCCTTTGCATTGGGCACGAGCGCCAACACACCGCCCAGCGAGACGATGCAGAGCGACGTCAGGTGCTTGAAATAGTCGTAGAGCAATGTTTCGTCGCTCTGCCCGGTTTCGACCAATTCCTCCTCGATCTCGGTCATTGCGCAGCCTCTTCTTCAGGGGGCATATTGTGACCGAGCAGGCGGAGGACATCCTCCGCCGCCTTGATCAGATTGGTGCCGGGGCCGAAGATCGCCTGGACCCCGGCCTCGCGCAGGAAATCATAGTCCTGCGCCGGGATCACGCCGCCGGCGATCACCTTGATGTCGGCGCGGCCGGCATCGCGGAGATGGCCGATCAGTTCGGGGATCAAGGTCTTGTGCCCCGCCGCCAGGCTCGACGCGCCGACCACGTCGACATCGCTGTCGAGCGCGAGCATCGCGGCTTCCTTGGGGGTCTGGAACAGCGGGCCCGGCACCACCTCGAAGCCGAGATCGCCGAACATCGAGCTGACCAGATTGGCGCCGCGATCATGCCCGTCCTGTCCCATCTTGGCGACCAGCATGCGCGGCTTGCGGCCAAGACGGCGCTCGGTCGCGGCGACGCCCGACAATAGATTCTCCCAGCGCGAATCCTGGCCATAGGCACCGCCATAGACGCCCGAGACCGGGGTCGGCTTGGTGCCGTAGCGCCCGAAGACGTCCTCCATCGCCGACGATATCTCGCCCAGGGTCGCGCGCTGGCGAGCGCAGTCGACGGCGAGGGCGAGCAGATTGGCGCTGCCTTTCGCCCCTTCGCGCAGCGCATCGAGCGCGGCCTGGCACTTCGCCTCGTCACGCCCTGCCTTGACCCGCTTGATCCGCGCGATCTGCGACTCGCGTACCGCATGGTTGTCGACGTCGAGGATGTCGATATCGTCTTCGTCGGCGAGCCGGTATTTGTTGACCCCGACGATCACGTCCTCGCCGCGGTCGACCCGCGCCTGGCGCCCTGCCGAGGCTTGCTCGATCATCGCCTTGGGCCAGCCTTGCGCAACGGCATTGGCCATGCCGCCCTCTCCGTCGACGCGTTCGATGATTTCCCAGGCGCGGTCGTACAATTCCTGGGTCAGCGCCTCGACATAATAAGAGCCGCCGAGCGGATCGACGACATGGGTGATCCCGGTCTCTTCCTGCAGCACGATCTGGGTATTGCGCGCGATGCGGGCGGAGAAGTCGGTCGGCAGCGCGATCGCTTCGTCCAGCGCATTGGTGTGGAGGCTTTGCGTGCCCCCCAGGGCCGCGGCCATCGCCTCGACCGTGGTGCGGATGACGTTGTTATAGGGGTCCTGTTCCTGCAGCGACACGCCACTGGTCTGGCAATGCGTGCGCAGCATCTTCGAGCGCTCGTCCTTGGCGCCGAGGTCGCTCATCACGCGGTGCCACAGCTTGCGCGCGGCGCGCAGCTTGGCGACTTCCATGAAGAAGTTCATCCCGATCGCGAAGAAGAACGACAGCCGCCCAGCGAACTTGTCGATATCGAGCCCCGCCGCCATCGCCGCCTTCGCATATTCGCGCCCGTCGGCGATGGTGAAAGCGAGTTCCTGGACCTGCGTCGCGCCGGCTTCCTGCATGTGATAGCCGGAGATCGAGATCGAGTTGAATTTCGGCATATGCGCCGAGGTATAGGCGATGATGTCCGCGATGATCCGCATGCTCGGCGCCGGCGGATAGATGTACGTATTGCGGACCATGAACTCCTTGAGGATGTCGTTCTGGATGGTGCCGTCGAGCTGCGCCTGGGGCACGCCCTGTTCCTCGCCCGCGACGATGAAGAACGCCAGGATCGGGATCACCGCGCCGTTCATCGTCATGCTGACCGACATCTGATCGAGCGGGATGCTGTCGAACAGGATCTTCATGTCGTCGATCGTGTCGATCGCGACGCCCGCCTTGCCGACATCGCCGGTCACGCGCGGATGGTCGCTGTCATAGCCGCGATGGGTGGCAAGATCGAACGCGACCGACAGTCCCTTCTGCCCCGCCGCCAGGTTGCGGCGATAGAAAGCGTTCGATTCCTCGGCGGTCGAGAAGCCGGCATATTGGCGGATCGTCCAGGGCCGCCCGGCATACATCGATGCGCGCACGCCGCGCGTGAAGGGGGCAAAGCCGGGCAGGCCGGGATCGATGCCGGCGACATCCTCGGCCGTGTAGAGCGGCTTGACCTCTATCCCCTCCGGCGTGTGCCAGATGAGGTCCTTGCCCTTCACTTCCTTGGCGGCGAGCGCCTTCCAGTCGTCGGGAGTCGGGTTGGTCGTCATGATCGTGTCCGGCCCCCGAAAGGGCGCTCCTTCTCTTGCCTCAGGCGCCCTTGAACTCGGCCTTGCGCTTCTGGAGGAAGGCCATGCCGCCTTCCATCGAATCCTGCGTCGCACGCGCGGCGCGCTGATTGTCGGCCTCGCGCTGCATCGCCGCGGCGTAATCGCTCTCCAGCGCCTCGTGCAGCTGGCGGCGCATCATGCCGAGCGCGACGGTCGGCCCCGCCGCCAGCCGTTCGGCCAGCGCCAGCGCCTCGGCATCGAGCGCGTCGTCGGCGACCTGTTTGTGGATCATGCCCCAATCGACCGCCTTGGCCGCGGGCACGCGTTCGCCCAGCATCATCATTTCCGAGGCCCGCGCGCGCCCGATCAGTCGGGTCAGCATCCAGCTTGCGCCGCCATCGGGGACCAGCCCGATATTGACGAAGGCCTGGAGGAAATAGGCAGTGTCCGACGCGACGCAGAAATCGGCCGACAGCGCCAGGCTGCAGCCGATCCCGGCGGCCGGCCCGCGCACCGCGGTCACCACCGGCACCGACAGCTCGGCGATCGCGGCGAGCGTGGGATTGTAGCTGCTGGTCAGCGCGTCATAGGTCGCCTGGCCCGGATCGAGCCCGCGCTCGCTCGCCATCAAGGCACCGCCACCGACATCGGCCCCCGAGCAGAAAGCGCGGCCCGCCCCGGTGATCAGCACCGCGCGCGCGCCGCCGAGATCGGCCAGCGCCTCGCGCATCTCGACGAACATCGCCGGCGGCGCGGCATTGAGGCGATCGGGACGGTTGAGCGTCACGACCAGCACGTCGCCCTTCCGCTCGGACAGGATGTGTTCGTAGGCCATTCGGTTCCCCTCTTTTCCTCCCTCGCCCCTGGAAGGGGAGAGGGATACCGAAGCTTGGCAGCTCGCTGCCTAGCGAAGGTTGGGAGAGGGGTCCGCGAAGCGAAGCTTCGCGCGGTCGCTTTGCGACCGCTTACCCCTCACCCAGCTCCGACTAAGGCCGGCTTCGCCGACCTAAGTCTGCGCAACCCTCTCCCACAAGGGGAGAGGGAGTTAAGCTTCAATGCCCCTCCTTGGGCGTCTCCATGATCTCGGTCAGCACCCCGCCCATGTCCTTGGGATGGACGAAGAAGATCGGCGTGCCGTGTGCGCCGATGCGCGGCTCGCCGAGCACTTTCGCGCCCTTGCCCTCGAACCAGGCCTTGGCTTCCATAATGTCCGCGACCTCATAGCAAAGGTGGTGCTGGCCGCCCGCCGGGTTCTTGTCGAGAAAGGCGCGGATCGGCGATGCCTCCCCCAGCGGCTCGATCAGCTCGATCTGCGTGTTGGGGGTGTCGACGAAGCACACTTTCACCCCTTGCGCGGGCAGATCGAACGGATCGTGGATCACGGTCGCACCCATCACGTCGCGCCAATAAGGGATGGCGTCGGCGATCGACGGCGTCGCCACCCCGACATGATTGAGGCGGCCGAGCTTCACTTATCCGCCTTTTTGCCGTCCTTGGGTTCGGGCGCGCGGACCGGCGGCTGGCCAAGCGTATAGCCGCACGCCGCCAGCACCGTGGTGATCGGCTGCGCGCTCGCCGGGCCGGCGAAGGTGGCATCGACCGGCTCGCCGGTGGTGGTCGTGGTATGGACCTTGATCGTCTTGGCCGCGGCCAAGGCGGTGGTCAGGGTGGTCACCGCGACGTCGTCGCGCTGGAACGCGCCCTGCGGCACGAATTCCCAATTGTCGATCATCGGCGTGTTGGCGTCGAAGGTCAGCGACACCGGCCGCGCCGGCGGGCCGCCGAGCGACGTGCGGCTGAACAGCTGGACCGACACGACCTTCGCCTTGCCCGCGTCGCAGCGCACGACGAGCTTGGCATTGCCGTCGGCCGACGGCGCGCTGGTCACCGTCGTGGTGATCGTGGGGTCGCTGCTGGGGCGCGGCGTCACCGTCCACGGCGCGACCGCCGCCGGAGCCGGCGCGGCCTGGAGCAACAGGGCAACGAGTGAAATCATGAGGGGCGGCCTTTCTTCAAAGCGGAATGTTGTCGTGCTTCTTCCACGGATTCTCGAGGCTCTTGTTGCGCAATTTGCGCAAGCCCAAAGCGATGCGCCGACGCGTCGAATGCGGCTGGATCACTTCGTCGATGAAACCCTTGGCCGCGGCGACGAACGGATTGGCGAAGCGCGCCTCATATTCGGCGGTGCGTTCGGCGATCTCATCCGGTGTTTTGCCGCGGAAGATGATCTCGACCGCGCCCTTGGCGCCCATCACCGCGATCTCGGCGGTCGGCCAGGCGTAATTGAGGTCGCCGCGCAGATGCTTCGACGCCATGACGTCATAGGCGCCGCCATAGGCCTTGCGGGTGATGACGGTGATCTTGGGCACGGTCGCCTCGGCGTATGCGAACAGCAATTTGGCGCCGTGCTTGATGATGCCGTTATGCTCCTGGGCGGTGCCGGGCAGGAAGCCGGGGACGTCGACGAAGGTGACGATCGGGATGTCGAACGCGTCGCAGAAGCGCACGAAGCGCGCGGCCTTCTTGGACGAATTGATGTCGAGCACACCGGCCAGCACCATCGGCTGGTTGGCGACGATGCCGATCGTCCGCCCCTCGATCCGGCCGAAGCCGCAGATCACGTTGCCGGCGTGCTTGGGCTGGATTTCGAAGAAATCGCCTTCGTCGACCGTCTTCCGGATCAGTTCGTGCATGTCATAAGGCTGGTTGGCCGAGGCCGGGATCAGGGTGTCGAGGCTGTCCTCGATCCGATCCCAGGGATCCGATGACGGACGTTCGGGTACGGGCTCGCGGTTGGATGCTGGCAGGAAATCGATGAAATCCCGCGCGGCGAGCAGCGCCTCGATATCATCCTCGAACGCATTGTCGGCGACCGAGGTCTTGGTGGTGTGGGTGACCGCACCGCCCAAGGCCTCCTGCGTCACCACTTCGTTGGTCACCGTCTTGACCACATCGGGGCCGGTGACGAACATGTAGCTTGAGTCCTTCACCATGAAGATGAAGTCGGTCATCGCCGGCGAATAGACCGCGCCGCCCGCGCAGGGACCCATGATCAACGAGAGCTGCGGCACCACGCCCGAGGCGAGCACGTTGCGCTGGAACACCTCGGCATAGCCGCCGAGCGAGGCGACGCCTTCCTGGATGCGCGCGCCGCCCGAATCGTTGAGGCCGATCACCGGCGCGCCGACCTTCATCGCCATGTCCATGATCTTGCAGATCTTTTGCGCGTGACGCTCGGACAGCGAGCCGCCGAACACGGTAAAATCCTGGCTGAACACGAACACCAGCCGGCCGTTGATCGTGCCCGATCCGGTGACCACGCCGTCACCCGGGATGATCTGGTCCTGCATGCCGAAATCGACGCAATTATGCTCGACATACATGTCGAGCTCCTCGAACGAGCCCTCATCGAGCAGCACCTCGAGCCGCTCGCGCGCGGTCAGCTTGCCCTTGGCGTGCTGCGCGGCGATGCGCTTCTCTCCGCCGCCCAATCGGGCCGCGGCGCGCTTCTTCTCGAGTTCGGCGATGGTCGACGACATGGAGACTCCTTCAGGACCCGACCTCTTTCCCCTAGCAGCCCGCCTTCGCAACTGTAATGTTGCAAACTTGCCGAGGGTAGGTTTGCAAACTATTCGGTGGGCATGGCCGAAGGCATCCGCCGTATCTTCGCCGGACACCGGATCCGCGCGCTGCGCCAGCGGCTCGGCCTGAGCCAGCGCGCGCTGGCGGCGCAGCTGTCGGTATCGGTCAGCTATTTGTCGCAGATCGAGAATGGCGACCGTCCGATCACGCCATTGGTGATGGTCGCGCTGGCCCGCGCTTTCCCCACCGATTGGGAGACGATTGCCGCCGCCGACGAAGGCATGCTGCTGGTCGACGCGATCGAGGCATCGAGCGACCCCAGCGTGCCCGATGCGCGGCTCGATGAAGCGACGTTGCGCCGCGGCGCGCGGCAACAGCCGCAGCTGGCACGGCGGATGGTCGCGCTCCACGCCGCGTTCCGCCGCTCGCAGGAGCAGTTACGCGCGTTCGACGACCGGTTCGAGGCCGGCGCGGCCGAAGCGGCGCGCTTTCCCTGGGAGGAAGTGCGCGACTGGTTTCACGCCGAACGCAATTATGTCGACGCGCTCGACCGCGCGGCCGAGGCGATCGCGGAGGAGATGGGCGCGGATGCGATCGATCGCCTTGCGCTCGAGGCGCGGCTCGGCCGGCGCTTCGGGATCAATGTCGTCGCCGATCGCGAACTCGGCGGGCCGGTGCGCGCCTACGATCCCGAGGCGCGGCTGTTACGGCTCGACCCGGCCTTGCCCGAGGCGAGCCAGCGCTTCGCGCTCGCACACCAGCTCGCGCGGCTCGAATTCGCCGAATTGATCCGCGACATCGCCAGCGCGGGGATCGCCTCCGATGCCGGCCGCGCGCTGCTCGCCGCCGGGCTGACCAATTATGCCGCGGGCGCGCTGGTTATGCCTTATGCCAGGTTCCGCGCCACGGCCCGCGAGCTGCGCCACGATATCGACCGGCTGAGCCTGCGGTTCGGGGTCAGTTTCGAACAGACCTGCCATCGCCTGTCGACGCTGCAGCGCCCCGGCGCGGCGGGCATCCCGTTCTTCTTCTGCCGCGTCGACATGGCGGGCAACATCACCAAGCGGCATTCGGCGACGCGCTTCCAGTTCGCGCGGTTCGGCGGCGCGTGTCCGCTCTGGGGCGTACACGAGGCGGTCGCGATTCCCGACCGCATCGCCGTCCAGCTCGCCGAAACGCCCGACGGCACGCGCTACGTCTCGATCGCCAAGGGGCTGGTCAAGCCGTCGGGCAGCTTCACCCGCAGCCCGCGCCGCTATGCGGTGACGCTCGGCTGCGAGGAAGCGCATGCCGCCGATTTCGTCTATGCCGACGGCCTCCGCGCCGATGACGTGGCGACGCCGATCGGCGTGTCGTGTCGCATCTGCCCGCGCAGCGATTGCGACCAGCGCGCCTTTCCGCCGGCGGCGAGCGAGATCCATATCGATCCCGACGCGCGCGGGCCGGTGCCCTATTCGTTCGGGTAATAGTCTCCCCTCCCTGCTTGCAGGGAGGGGGCAGGGGGTGGGTGCGCGCGTCTGCGCGCCCAAAAAAAAACTAAAGAGCGCTCGTCAAAACAGCGACGGACGAGGCATCGAGCCTCGTCCGCGCTCACCCACCCCTAACCCCTCCCTTGCAGGGAGGGGAAAGTGGAACTCCCGACAGCCGCCGTTCATCTACCTGAACGAACCCGACGCGCTCGCGATCATCCGCGACACATTGGTACATTTCCCGGCACAGATCGGCGACACTTAGGGCCGAAATCGTCTCTCGACCGCTCGATCGGTCGCGTAAGGAGTGAGAGACATGAAAAAGCTGACTGTTGTGTTGATGGGGCTGGGCTTTGCCACCGCCGCTTTCCCCGCCGTTTCGGTCGCCGCGCCGTTCGCGCCGCTCAACCAGCGCGCGCAGATGATCCAGTCGCGGATCGACCAGGGCATCCGCTCGGGCAATTTGAATCGCCGTGAGGCTTTCCAGCTGCAAGGCCAGCTGCGCGGCATCCAGAAGCTCGAATATCGTTACCGCATCTCGGGCGGACGGATCGACATGCGCGAGCGCGCCGATCTTGAGCGCCGCTACGACGCGCTGAGCGCCAAGGTGCGGTTCGACAAGCATGACGGCCAGCGCCGCTGGTAGTCGGGTTTGCGCAGGAGGGCGCAATGAGAGGGGCCGGGAAACCGGCCCCTTTTTCGTAAGCCAAAACCCTCTCCCGCTTGCGGGAGAGGGAGGGGCCCGCCGCCGTCAGGCGGTGGGAGGGTGAGGGTCTTCTTACTTCTTCTGCCTCGGCAAACGCCTGGAAGAAGAAAGAAGACCCTCACCCAACCCTCTCCCGCGCGCGGGAGAGGGCTTTTAGCTATCGATAGGCTCTCGCTTCCCGGGCTTGCCTATCCCTAGCGACGGCGTATCGATCGCATCCTTCCCTCCCCATGGAGTCGCCGATGCGTCTTGCTCTTGCCGCCGCCTTGCTCGCCGCCACCTCCGCGCCCGCGCTCGCGGCGCCGCTTCATTCCTATTCGGGGCTGGCGCTGTCCGCCGCGGGCGATCGCGTCGCCAGCGTCGAGGAAGAGGAAGGCGCCACCGCCAAGCCCGCGCATGGCCGGATCGTCGTGCGGTCGGCCAAGGACGGCAAGATCCTGGCGACGCTCGATCCCTGCACGCAATGCAGCTATTCGGGGCTGACTTTCGGGCCGGGTGGGGCGCTTGCCTATCTGCAGCGCGATCGCGCGAGCGGCGTGGTCGCGCTGGCGCTGGCCGACGGCAAGACCACGCGCACCATCGCCAGCGTGAAGGGCATCGCCCAGGCTCCGCGCTTCTCCCCCGACGGCAAGAAGATCGCGTTGCTGGTGACGCTCAACGCTGCCAAGGAATCGGGTGCGACCCAGCCCGGCGTCCGACAAATTGGCGAGATCGGCGAGAAGAGCGACGAACAGCGGCTGGCGGTGTTCACCCTGGCGGGCGCGCCGGTGACCGACGTCAAGCCGGTCTCCCCCGCCGACCGCTATGTCTACGAATATAGCTGGACGCCGGACGGCACCGGCTTCGTCGCGACCACCGCGCTCGGCAATGGCGACGATAATTGGTGGGTGGCGACGCTCGATGCGATCGACGCCACGACCGGCGCGGTGCGCCCGATCGCGCGACCCAAGACCCAGATCAACGCGCCGCGCGTCTCGCCCGACGGCAAGACAATCGCCTATATCGGCGGGCTGATGAGCGATTTCGGCTCGGTCGGCGGCGACATCTGGACGGTGCCGTTCGCCGGGGGCGAACCGGTCGATATGACCAAAGGCGAGAAGGCGAGCGTGACCTCGCTCAGCTGGACCAAAGGTGGCCTGCGCGCCACGCGGCTGGCCGGCCCCGACATGCAGATCGCGGCACCGGGCGCCAAGGGTACGACGGTGTTGTGGGCACAACCGTCGAGCTTCGCCGCGGAAGACGGACGCGCAGCCTATAGTAGCGACGGCGCGACGGTCGCGACAATCGTGTCGGACTTTGAACACGCCCCCGCTATCTATGCCGGGCCGGCGCGCAGTCCCCGCAAGATCACCACCGACAATGACGGCCAGGTCGCGCTGGTGAAGGCGCGCAGCATCAGCTGGAAGAATGACGGTTACGACGTGCAGGGCTGGCTGCTGACACCGGTCAATGCCGATCCTGCCGTGAAGGCGCCGATGATCACCATCGTCCATGGCGGACCGGCCTCCGCCAATGTCCCCAAATTTTCGTCGATGGGCGGCCTGCCGAGCCTGGTCCGCGCCGGCTATTACGTGTTCCTGCCCAATCCGCGCGGCAGCTATGGCCAGGGTGAGGCGTTCACCATGGCCAATCGCCGCGATTTCGGCGGCGGCGACCTGCGCGACATCCTGGCCGGGATCGACGCGGTCGAGAAGGTCGCGCCGGTCGACGACAACCGGCTCGGCCTGACCGGCGGCAGCTATGGCGGGTTCATGGCGATGTGGGCGAATACCCAGACCAACCGCTTCAAGGCGATCGTCGCCGGCGCGGGCCTGTCGAACTGGATCAGCTATTACGGCACCAACGGCATCGACCAGTGGATGATCCCGTTCTTCGGCAAGTCGGCCTATGACGATCCCGAGCCTTATGTGAGGGCATCGGCGATCACCTATATCAAGAAGGCGCGCACCCCGACCTTCATCTATGTCGGCGAGCGCGACATCGAGGTGCCGCCGACCCAGTCGATCGAATATTGGCATGCGCTCAAGGAACTCGGCGTGCCGACCAGCCTGGTGATCTATCCCGACGAAGGCCATGGCATCCGCGGCGCCGACCACGCGGCCGACGTCCAGCGGCGGACGGTGGCGTGGTTCGATCAGTATCTGGGGAAATAGGACCGGCCACTCGTCATCCCAACGGCCGCTATCCGTCATCCCAGCGAAAGCTGGGATCTCGTGCGGCTCTTGCGTCGCGCCATCGCCAAAGATCCCAGCTTTCGCTGGGATGACGGGAGTTTGGGATGACGGTTGAGGAGCGGGCCCGCCGTTATTTCAGCGGCTTGCCCGAATCCTTCCAGCGGTCGAGGATTTGCGACGCGCCGGGCAGATTGTCCTCGGCCGGCGGCGGCGTTGCGCGGGCGACGCTGGTGTCCTGATATTTGGGCTGGATCAGCGCGATATTGGTGCTCGGCGCGGGCGGCACCGCCAGTCCCGGGACGCCCGGCGCCGCTATTCCTGGCGTATAGGCCGCGAACTGAGTGGAGGGCAGCGGCGTCAGCGGCGGGGCTATCTTGGCGTGCGGTCCCGGCACCGGCTCGCCGCCGCGATAGCGCGCATTGCTGAACGCGGCGGGGGTGCCCCAATAGCCTTTCCAGCGATGGAAGAAATGCATGCCGATCGCGTCGGTCATCACCAGGCTGCGGTTCCAGGACGGCGTCACCGCATAGGTATGATAGTGCGTCGCGAGCCCGACTCCGCGCACGACATAACCGCTGAGCGCCTCGAGCGCGAAGCGCCGCGCGCGGTCCATCGCCGAGCGCATCGGCACGCGCGCCATCGACCCGTCACAGGCATAACTGAACTGGCAGCCGGTGCTCTTTTCCGAGCCCTGATAGACCACCCCGCAGACGGTCGAGGGAAAGGCCGGGTGGCGGACGCGGTTGAGGATCACTTGCGCCACGGCGCGCTGGCCTTCTTCACTCTCGGAGGCCGCTTCGTAATAGATCGCGGTCGCCAGGCAATCGAGCGCGCGTGCCTTGTCGAGCGCGCTGGCGCCGGCCATCGAGAAGGGCTGGGCCGGGCGCACGGTGCCGTCGGTGTCGGGCGTCAGATCGGCATTGGCCGGAACCGGCAGATCGGGCAACGCGGTGGTGCCGGTGGTGCCCGCGGTCGGCGCCGCTTGCTCCTCGGCGACGAAGAACAGGGCCGCGCCGGGGAAATGATCCTCGCTCTCATAGCCGATCGGCGGCAGCGGCGGTGCCTCGGCCTTGGCCTGGGCAGCATAATAAGCGATCACCGCGGCCTTGGCCGACACGGCGAGCATGGGCACGCCGACCAGTCCCGCGAGCAATGCCACGCGAGTCTGCCGGACCGTCCAGTTGCGCCAATCGATCACGTGCGAGCGATGTCCTTCGTCTTTGCCCGACACATCGTCCCGGGCGCGGAGCGCCTTACCGCAAAAAGCTTACCGAAGCGCCCACGGAATCAGCCGTGTCCCGCGGCGAAACGCTTGATGGTTAATGTAATTTTGCGGGGCGGAGGCGCGGCCACGCCCGCGCCGGTGCGCCCGCGCACCGCCCCGCACGGCCGGCGGACGAGGCTAAGCCTCGATCCAGCCGACGGCTTTGCCAGCGGCGTGAAGTTCCGGATAAATCACTTTCCTCGTGTTCCTGCGAAAGCAGGAACCCAGGGTGATGAGGTACTTCACTGCCCTGTGCTCCTGCTTTCGCAGGAGCACATGAACCGAGGATCAGAGCTTCGAACTCACGCCTTTTCGAGCGTGCATTGCAGCGGATGCTGGTTCTGCCGCGCGAAGTCCATCACCTGGCTGACCTTGGTTTCGGCGACTTCGTAGCTGAACACGCCGCACACCCCGACGCCCTTTTGGTGGACGTGGAACATCACCCGAGTCGCTTCCTCGGTAGTCATGCGGAAGAAGCGCTGCAGGCACAGCACGACGAATTCCATCGGCGTGTAATCGTCGTTGAGCATCAGCACGCGGTACGGCGTGGGCTGCTTGGTCTTCGTACGGGTACGCGTGGCGAGCCCGACGCCGGTGTCGTTGTCACCGTCGTTGCCGCTACCGACCCCATCGGGATCGTTGGCCATCATGAAATCGGGGTTTCGCATATCAGATCGCAAAATATGGCATTGCGGTGCGCCGGGGCAAGAGGGTGCGGCGCACGTTAAGTGCTTTTCGTCGTTGGAGGTGTGAATGCGCGCCCCTGAACGTATCTGAGCGCAACTTACGTGGGGCTATGTTCGCTTGAGCAATATCCGGCTGGCATGACCAGGCGGCGGCTTTCGCGATGCGGACGATGGAGGCTAAGCGGCCGACTCGGCGCGTTCAATGCATGTCGAAATATGGCGCCAGATTCGTGCGGATACGCTCCAACACCGTGCCGCCCCCCAGATCGGGCGCGAACGAACGGCCGGTGATCGTCTCGAAGGCTTCGGCATAGACGGCGGCGGTGCCGGCGATCAGCTGTTGCGGGATTTCGGGGATCGGGTCCTTGTAGGGGTCGCATTGCGTGGTCACCCATGACCGCACGAAGTCCTTGTCGAAACTGTCAGGCCGCTCGCCGGCCTCGAAACGCAACTGGTAGCTGGACGCTCGCCAATAACGACTGCTGTCCGGTGTGTGAATCTCGTCCGCCAGGACGATCGCTCCGTCGGGCGCGACGCCAAATTCGTACTTCGTGTCGGCCAGGATCAGCCCGCGTTCCTCGGCATTCTTCTGCCCACGCGCGAACAACGCCAGCGCGGTGGCGCTGAGTTCGTCCCATTGCGCCGCGGTCAGCAGCTTGCGCGCGAGGATTTCCGTCGGCGTCAGCGGCTCGTCGTGCCCGCCGTCGAACTCCTTGCTGGTCGGCGTGATGATGGGCTCGGCGAGCTTGGCATTGTCGCCCAGTCCATCGGGCAGCGTCATGCCGTACATGGCGCGTTGCCCCTTTTTGTAGAGGGTCAGGATCGAGGTGCCGGTGGTTCCCGCCAGATAGCCGCGCACCACGATTTCGACCGGCAGAATCTCCAGTCGACGGGCGATCAGGACGTTGGGATCGGGATAATCGAGCACATGATTGGCGCAGATATCGGCCGTCTGCTCGAAACAGAACCGCGCCGTCTGGGTCAGCACTTCGCCCTTGAACGGAATGGCGCAGAGGATGCGATCGAACGCGCTCAGCCTGTCGCTGGCAATGATGATCCGGCGCCCGTCGGCCAAATCGTAATTGTCGCGGACCTTGCCGCGATAATGGTTGGGTAGTTCAGGGATGGCGGCATCGACCAGGACGCGCGACGAGAAGGCGGCGAAATCGATAGATGGCATGCACTGATCCTGGAGGCCCGGCGGGATATTTTGCCTAGCCCGGCCCGCTGACAATGTCAGCCAGCGACGCCATCATCCCAAACGAAAAGGCCAAACGAAAAGGCCAAACAAAAAGGGCGGCCGCCGGATGGCGACCGCCCTTTCGATGTCTCACCGAAGGTGAAGGTGACGCTTACGCGGCGACCTTGATCTTCTCGGCGGCGATCGCGACGCGGTTCGAAATCGGCTTGGCGACATCGCCGGCCAGCTTCAGCATCGCTTCGGTGTTCTTCGAGCTCTCGGCGACGAACGAGTCGAACTGGCCACGGACGAAGTCCGCCTGCAGCTTGAAGAACTCGGTCGGCGACTTGACGGCGGCGAAGCCCTTCAGCGCGGCGGTGGTGCCTTCGAACTGCTTGCGCGCATAATCGGCATAATCCTGGCCGAGCGTCTCGAAGCCCTTGGCCGCAATCTTGCCCGACTCGACGAGCGCTTCGACGTTACCCTTGCCGAACTCGTTGATGTCTTCGAACGCCTTGGCGCCCTTTTCGGCCGCGGCCTTCGCCTTGTCGCTGAATTCCGCGAAATAGGCCTGGCCCTTGTCGGCGGCTTCCTTGATGGTGTCGTTCATCTTGATAACTTCCTTTTCGATGGTGGCCGGCGCCTCTTGGGCGGCTGCGGCGACGGTTTCGGTCACTGTTTCGGCAATTTTTTCGACTATCGGGGTCTCGACTGCGGGGGTCTCGACAGGCGCGGTTTCTAGGACGGGCGCCATCGGCTGCTCTACGGCAGGGGTTTCGGCAACGATCGGAGCGGGAGTCGGCACGGGCTTCGTTTCGACGGGAACCGAAGCCGGCTTGGTGGATTTGACAGGCGTGCGCTTCACCGGCGCCTTGGCTGCGGGTTTCGCCGCCTTGGTTACGGGGGTCTTGCTCACCATCACATCCTCCGCGGCATCATTGCTGCATTGCACAAAATAGGGCTTGGGAGGCAAAGGTCAAGCGATTTTTGTGCAGTGCAACATAAGCGTCACAACGGTCACGAAACCGTCGCCTGGCAAGGCTTGAGGCACTGTTCTGGCAGAGCGGTTGCGCCCAGCCCCGTCATCCAATCGCCGGTTAGGCGACTGCCCGCTTGTCGCTCATCCGGTCGTCGGACGTGCAGAAATGGAGCTTGCCTTTCCCGCCGCCCTTGCAGCGGTAAAGCGCCGCGTCGGCGCAGGAGAGCAAGGTTTCCAGTTCGCGGCCGAATTCGGGCATCATGGCGATCCCGACGCTGGCCGAGATGCGTACCCAATCGCCGTCCGCTTCGTACGGCGCGCTCAATTGCCTGATCATCCGTCGCGCCAGCATTTCGGCTTCGCTCCGGTCGCGGACATGCGTCTGCAAGACGATGAATTCGTCCCCACCGAGCCGCGCCACGGTATCTTCGGCCCTGACGAGTCCTTCGAGCCGACGCGACACCTGTTGCAGCACCGAATCCCCGGCGAGATGGCCCAGGCCGTCATTGACCGCCTTGAACCCGTCGAGGTCGATGAAATGCAGCGCCAGTTGCTCGCCCTGTGCCGCGGCGATCAGGCTGCTGTCCTGAAAGCGCTCGCGCAGCAGCAGGCGATTGGCCAGACCGGTCAGCGCGTCGAATTTCGCCAGCAACGCCATGTCATGCTCGGCCGTCAGATGCCGTACCGCCGACCGATAGAGATGCCTGACCGATTGCAGGCTGAGCATGGTGATCATCGCAACAAGGAAAGCTTCGGTGGCGAACAGCGGAGCGTGAAGTTCGATCGGGTTCGGCTCGACGGCGTGAACGGCGAGCGCGGCGACGGTCGGCACGGTCGCAAGCAACAGGCTGATCACGCAGATCACCGGGCGGATCGAAATCCGGGAAACGATGCCCGCGCCGAAGCCGAACACCAGGCTCACCGTGATCAGGTGCAGGAGCGGGAAATGGTAGTTCAGGACGTAGACATTGAGCAGACCAAGCAGGGCCCCGAACGCATAGGCGCCGATCGCGTACCGCAATTCCCAGCGGCCGAGCTCGGCGTCGGCGACGGGACGCGCGCGGTCATAGGCGCGCAGGACCAGCAGCCGGACGACCGTGAGCAGCGCCGCGGCCAGCGCCAGGAAGGCGATGACCGGATCCTGCCATTCGCGCGCGACGAGACCCGCAATCGCCGCCGTCACGATGCCCATGCCGAGAATCGGCAGCCGCATGTCGAACAGCGTGTCGATGAATTCGCGACGGACCGGTGCGGGAAGCGGGACTTCCTGAAGAAGGAGCCTGATGCTCCGCCGCCGATCCCGCGACAAGCGTTGGTCGGAACGTCTCACGCCCCCAGTTTAGGCGGAGTTGGTTAACACATCGCATCCTCCGCCTCGGGAAATACACAGGTGTTTGAGCGATTTACCGGCGCAAGTCGCGCTGCTCGCGCGACCTGCCCGTCAACCGCCGGGTAAGGCAGGCCGATCAGCCGACTCGTTCCGCGCCCGATCCTATCGCGCGCGGACATAGTCTCCCGGAGCATCGGCGATCGCCGGGCGCTTCTTGCCCTTGCCGGGCTCGCGCGCGCCCTTGACCTTGACCTCGGTCGCGTCTTGCACGCGCAGCCAGCCGATCCAGTCGGGCCACCAGCTGCCCTTGGTCTCGGTTGCCCCGGCGACGAACTCGGCCAGGGTCGCGGCGGGCGTGTCGTTGGTCCAATATTGATATTTGCCCGCGGCGGGCGGGTTGACCACCCCGGCGATATGGCCCGAGCCCGCCAGCACGAACTTGAGCGGTCCGGCGAACAGATGCGTGATCTTCCACACGCTCTCGGCCGGGGCGATATGGTCCTCGCGCCCCGCCTGGATGTAGCTCGGCGTCGCGACCCTGGTCAGGTCGATCGGCGTGCCGGCGATCGCCAATGCCCCCGGCCGCACCAGCAGATTGTCGCGATAGAGATCGGTCAAATACGACAAATGCCATTTCGCCGGCAGGTTGGTGGTGTCGCCGTTCCAGTGGAGCAGGTCGAACGGCGCATAATCCTGGCCCATCAGGTAATTGTTGGCGACATAATTCCAGATCAGGTCGCGGCCGCGCAGCAGGTTGAAGGTCAGCGCCATGTAGCGCCCGTCGAGATACCCCTCGGGCGACAATTGCCTGATCATGTCGAGCTGGGCGTCGTCGACGAAATTGAGCAGGTCGCCGGCATCGGCGAAGTCGACTTGCGCGGTGAAGAAGGTCGCGGTCCTGACCTTGTCCGCTTCGCTCTTGGCGGTCAGATAAGCGAGCGTCGCGGCGAGTGTCGTGCCCGCGACGCAATAGCCGATCGCGTGTACCGCCTCGACATCGAGCTGGTCGCGGATCACGTCGATCGCCTCGATCTGGGCGAGCACGTAATCGTCCCAGCTGGTGTCGATCAGGCTGGCATCGGCCGATTTCCACGACACCATGAACACCGACAGCCCCTGATCGACCGCCCAGCGGATGAAGCTCTTTTCGGGCGTCAGATCGAGGATGTAGAAGCGGTTGATCCAGGGCGGGAAGATCACCAGCGGCGTCGCCAGCACGGACTCGGTGGTCGGCGTATAGTGGATCAGTTCGAACAACGGGCTGCGATAGATCACCTTGCCCGGCGTTGTCGCGAGATTGCGCCCGACCTCGAACGCCTCGGCATCGGTATGGGTGAGCTGCCCCTTGCTCAGATCGTTGAGCATGTTGGACAGGCCCTTGAGCAAATTCTCGCCGCGCGTCTCGATCGTCTTCTGGATCACGTCGGGATTGGTGAAGGCGAAGTTGGATGGGCTCATCGCGTCGATCACGCCTTGGGTCGCAAAGCGGAATTGCTCGCGCTGTTTGGGATCGAGCCCTTCGATCGCATCGACCTGTTTGAGCATCTGGTCGGCGATCATCAGATAGGATTGGCGGATCCAGTCGAACACCGGATTCTGCCAGGCTTCGGACTTGAAGCGCCTATCCTTGATCGCGGCCTGCGCGCCATCGGCGGCGGCCTGGGGATCGAGGAAGCGCTGCCATAATTTGAGGCTGTCCGACCAGAAATCGCCGACGCGGGCCAAGGTCGCCGGATCGTTGAACCCGGGGATCACCGGCACACCCGCGCCGAGCCCGGCTTCGAGCATCATCTGCTGCGCCCGGCCCATCACCCAGGTCCAGTGCTGCATATCCTCGAGGCTGGGTGCGTCGGTCTGGTCGGCCATCATTGTCCCCCGGCGAAGGTCTGCATGCGCTGAACGCGCCATCCTCCCTTAAGGCACCGCCACTCCGCGCGATAGCGCCCACCGGTCGCGAAGGCCTCGTTCTTTGGGTCGTTGCCGCGCTGACGGAACTCGCCGATCGAGCGCCAGCCACTGGCGGTCCGCTCAATGCTATCGACCGTCATCACCTGCTCGCCGAGCTTGTAGCCGCCGAACCCGGCCAGGAACGCCTCGATCTCCCTGGGGCCGGTGACCGGCTCGCCTTTCGGCCCGACCAGCACCCCGTCGGCGGCATAGAGTGAAGCGGTGCGGCGCGGGTCCATCGCCCGCGCGACATCGGCATAATGACCGACCGCCGCGTCCAGCGCGACTCCATGACAGCGAGGAGCATTGGTGGGCGGCGCTTCGCTGGCGACGGTGGCCGCTGCGACGAGCATCAGGGCAATCATCTTGTTTCTCCACCGGTTACTCGATGGCGAACGCGGCAACCCCGCTTTTGTCTCCGCTTTACGGCACGGATCGCCGCATCCGGAACAACGCGGTTTCGCGGCCCCCCGCTTATGCCCTAAGGAGAAGGCGAAAGGAGTTTTGAATGTCCGACGATTTCTACCGCATCAAGCGTCTGCCGCCTTACGTCATTGCCGAGGTCAACGGCATGCGGGCAGCAGCGCGCGCGGCAGGCGAGGACATTATCGACCTGGGCATGGGCAATCCCGATTTGCCGCCGCCGCAGCATGTCATCGACAAGCTCTGCGAGGTCGCGCAAAAGCCCGACGCGCATGGCTATTCGCAGTCCAAGGGCATTCCCGGGCTGCGCCGCGCCCAGGCCAATTATTATGGCCGCCGCTTCGGGGTCGATCTCGATCCCGAGACCGAAGTCGTGGTGACCATGGGCTCGAAAGAAGGGCTGGCCAGCCTGGCGACCGCGATCACCGCGCCGGGCGACGTCGTGCTCGCGCCCAATCCGAGCTACCCGATCCACACGTTCGGCTTCATCATCGCCGGCGCCACGATCCGCGCGGTGCCGACCACGCCCGACGAGCATTATTTCGAGAGCCTGGAGCGCGCGATCGCGTTCACCGTGCCGCGCCCGTCGATCCTGGTGGTCAATTACCCGTCCAACCCGACCGCCGAGACGGTCGACCTGGCATTCTACGAGCGCCTCGTCGCCTGGGCGAAGGAGAACCAGGTCTGGATCCTGTCCGACCTGGCCTATTCGGAGCTCTATTTCGACGGCAAGCCGACCGTGTCCATCCTCCAGGTCAAGGGCGCCAAGGACATCGCGATCGAGTTCACCAGCCTGAGCAAGACCTATTCGATGGCCGGCTGGCGGATGGGCTTCGCGGTCGGCAATCGCAAGCTGATCGCGGCGATGACGCGGGTAAAATCCTATCTCGATTACGGCGCCTTCACCCCGATCCAGGCCGCCGCCTGCGCCGCGCTCAACGGACCGCAGGATATCGTCGAGAAGAACCGCTTGCTCTACCACAAGCGCCGCGACGTATTGGTCGAAAGCTTCGGCCGCGCCGGCTGGGATATTCCCAGCCCGCCGGCGAGCATGTTCGCCTGGGCACCACTGCCGCCCGCGCTCACGCACTTAGGCAGCCTTGAGTTCTCCAAACAATTGCTGACTCACGCCAAGGTCGCGGTCGCGCCAGGGGTGGGATATGGCGAGAATGGGGAAGGGTACGTGCGCATTGCGATGGTCGAGAACGAGCAGAGGCTCCGGCAGGCGGCACGCAACGTGCGGCGCTACCTGCAGTCGATGGGGGTCAACACCCCGGCGAGCAATAGTGGCTGAACGGGCGCAACCCGTTCTTCCTTCCCCGGTTCGTCCGCTAGCCGCGGCGGCGCACGCGGCCAAACCTCGTGACGCCGCGTAGCGGGCAATGACGATCAACCTGCTCTATTCGCTCGCCGGCGTGCTGGTCGGGCTGGTCGTCGGGCTGACCGGCGTCGGCGGCGGATCGCTGATGACGCCGTTGCTGGTGCTGGTGTTCGGTTTCCACCCGACCACCGCGGTCGGCACCGACTTGCTCTACGCCTCGGCGACCAAGACGGTCGGGACCACGGTCCATGGCTGGCGCGGCACGGTCGACTGGCGCGTCGTCGCGCGGCTGGCGATCGGCAGCGTGCCGGCGACGATCGTGACCCTGCTTGTCCTCAGCCAGGCGGGCCCGGCTTCCGCGACGACCGGGCACGTCATGTCGATGATCCTGGGCGTGACCTTGCTGCTGTCGGCGGCGGCGACCCTGTTGCGCGGACGCATCGTCGCCTATTTGACGCCGCGCTTCGGCACGATGAGCCCGCGCAAACTGGCGGGATCGACCATCCTGCTGGGCGCAGTGCTGGGGCTGCTGGTCTCGCTCACCTCGGTAGGCGCCGGCGCGCTGGGGATGACCGCGTTGCTGATCCTCTACCCGGCATTGCCAGTCAACCGGCTGGTCGGCTCCGACATCGCGCATGCCGTGCCGCTGACGTTGCTCGGCGGCATCGGCCATTGGATACTGGGATCGGTCGATGGCGCGCTATTGGTGTCGCTGCTGATCGGATCGATCCCCGGGATCATCGTCGGCAGCCTGATCGCCAGCCGCGTGTCGGACCGCGTGCTCGGCCCGATCCTGGCGGTGGTGCTCGCGCTGGTCGGGGTGCGGTTGCTGTTCTGAGGACCCGTTAGGCGCGAGCGTGCGAGCGTGCGAGCGGCTGACCAGCACCAGCGTGGGATCGCCCGGATAATCGCTGATCACGAACCCCATATCGCGCTCGAGTTCTATTGCCTCGTGGTTGTCGCGGCTTTCGATCGATTCCAGCGAGCGCAGTCCCTTGGTGTCCGCATAACGGGCGACATGGGCGAGCAGCTCCCAGCCGATGCCATGATGCTTGTGATCTTCGCGGACCGCGATCGCCACCTCTCCGTGATCGAAGCTCTTGTCGCAAGCGAGCATGCCGGAGGCGACCATCATCGACCCATCGGCCGTGAAGACCAGAAAGTTCTCACTGAACAGATGGTCGGGATGGGTAAGCATCGCGATCTGACTGGGCGAAACCTCGTTGATGCCGGTGAGAAAACGAAACCGGAGATCCGGCCGACTTACGTGACTGAAGAAGTCCTTGATCGTGTAATCGTCATCGACACTCACGGGTCGAACGTGAAACCGCGCGCCGGTGCGAGTCGTGATGAACGTATCGAGGCCTGGATTATTCACGTCGGTTACCTTGGTAGGCGCACGCGGGACGGTTGGTTGGGGCGATCGTCGTTGGACAGCGTGCGCAGCGGAGATTCGCGCGGGATATTGATCGGCCCCGACGCAGATCGGTTGTCCATCGTTACCACATTTCCTGCCGCGACCTGTAGTAATTCTGCCCTAAATTAAAATCGACCTCCGCTCATGACAATTTAAAATCTAACTTACCCACGAAACATTTATTGAAAATACCATACTAGACTGGGTTGAAACTCAAATAAAAATGCCGAGGCCCGTCACGGATGACTCGCAAAAACTTACTCCTTTTTGCGGCTCAATCGGCAGGCCCACCGGGCGCGATTAGGTCTTTAGATGCGCAGCGCCTATGAAGCTCCATCGCTGACGCATTTTTCGAGGCATCCAGCGACTGAGAGACCACGATGCTCCCGCTTAACGGGAGTTCCCTGTGACCAATTCGATATACCGGACAAGCGCGCCTTAGCTGAGGAGGGCGCCACCGCAGCCGCAGTTCATCAAGAGACTGCAGGCCTCCCTGACCGTTCGCAGGCCTGATGAAGGCCGATGCATCAGCGCGTGTAACTGTGGCTAAACCCGTCAAACGAGACGGTTACGGCCGCAACCGTGAGAAATTTGGAGCCGATCGATGAGTACCGCCCCCGCCTTAGCACCGGCACAGCTGCCGCTTCGTCATCTGCTGGTGTACGTGAATCCGTCTTCCGACAGCTTCAATCACGCCATGGTCGAGACCTATAGCAAGGAAGCGGAGGTCCGCGGGCAGGACGTCGTGGTGCGCGATCTTTACGCAATGAATTTCGACCCGGTGCTGAGAGCGGAAGAACGCCCGCTTCACGATGCGTGGACCTCCTCGCCGGATGTCGCGGCCGAGCTTGCGTTGCTAATGTCATGCGACATTCTGGTGCTCATCTACCCGATCTGGTTTGGTTTGCCGCCGGCGATGCTGAAGGGATATGTCGATCGCGTACTCGGCGCGGGCTATTCGTTTCGCGACATGGTCGGCCAGGTCGGTCAGCATGCGTTGAAAGGAAAACCGCTGCTCTCGTTCAGCACGTCCGGCACATCGCATCCCTGGCTCGACACGCAAGGGCAGGAGGTGTCACTCCGCGAAATATTCGACGTCTACCTCTGGCGCGGATTTGCCATGAAGCAGAGCGAACATATCATGATCGACAATGTCGTTCCGAACATCAGCGCGCATTATGCGGCAGAACAGCTGGAACGGGTTCGGCAGACTGCTGAGCGCACGTGCGCCATGTTGGCTGACCAGCGCGCGCCTTGCGCCGCCGAGTAGCTTTCCACGGGCTCGCCAGACGAGTGGCCCGACATTACGGCGACGGATCCTAGTCCTCGATGATCGTGTCGCTGCCTTCCTGCTTCATGCGGGCGAGATTGTCCTTCATCTCCTGGAGTCGCTCGGGGGAATGGCCGACCCAGTCCTCGACCTCGCCGGTGATCCATAGCGGATCGGCCGAGCGGTAGGATGCGGTCATGTTGCCGGGGAGCCTCTTGTCGGTGAGATTCGGATCGTCCTCGAATGGACCGGTCGGCTCGACAATGAAGATGCGGCCCCGGCCTTCGCCTTTGGCAAGCTCCGCGCCCCAGGTGGCCGCTTCGAGCGTCGCGGTGAAATAGATGTGTTTCAGCCCGCGCTCGACGAAATTGCTCCCGAAGCCCGGTCGCAGGAGACTTCCGATCTCGAGTTCGGCCTTGGTACCGTGATAGAAAAGGGTCCCGGGGGGAACGTCCTTGGCATACATTGGCGCCTCCTCAGGCTGGGTCAGCCGCAGCGAAATGGGCTACCTGATCGGCATAGGCTTTGGCGAATGCCGGCCGAGCCGTGGCGCGCGCGACGAAGGCGGCGCAATTGGGGTAGTTTGCCAGTCCGTCGAACCGAACCACTTGTCGCAGGACATCCGCCATCAGCAGATCCGCCACCGAGAAGCAGTCGCACGCGAGCCACTCACGGCCGGTCAGCGCCACCTCCATGCGATCGAGCCGGGCCTTCAGGAATTCCTCGACGAACTTCGCCTCGGGCGCTTCTCCCGGAAAGCCCATGAAACGGAACAGGGCCCAGGGTTGGCAGGGCAGGTCGACCGAATTGAGCGCGGCGATGACCCATGCCATGACCTCGGCCCGGCCGCGCCGATCCGTGGGCATCAGGGCCGAACTCTTCTCGGCCAGGTGCAACAGGATCGCGCCGCTCTCGAAGATGGTCACGTCTCCATCGGTCAACCATGGCACCTGGCCGAACGGCTGCGCTGCGAAATGGTCTGGGCCGCGATCGTGAAACGGCGTGCTTTCCACCCGATAGGGCAACCCAGCCTCTTCCAACGCCCAGCGCACTCTCAGGTCGCGCACGAGGCCGCGCGGCAATTCGGGAACCCAGTCATATGTCGTGAGGACGAGGTCGCTCATCGCTGTCTCCAAAGGCAAGTAAAGTTGATGCCGCTCGCACAAACGGAGCAGCGCGCGACGATCGCTGCTCGACCGGGCGGCGCTGCTAAATCGACCACAAGGTTCGCGCTTCCTCGGCGAGAAGATCCGGATGCTCCTCCGGCCAGAACAATCGGCCGCCGTCGACAAGGCGTATTCCGCGCGACTTGGGCAAAGTGCGATCGAGCCACTCCGCCCATTTGATCGGGAACAATGGGTCGGCCGTTCCCCAAACCATCCGCGTTGGCGCCTCACAGCGTTCGAGCAATGGCTTGATCGCGACAAGCGGATTGGGGTCGAACGCGGCCAGATAGCGGTTGAGCTGGGCTCTTCTTGGCGGCGAGGCGATAAGCGGGCGGAGGCTGTATTCGATCGCCTCATCGCTGAAATTCGCGGGATCGACATAGGCACCGCCTCCGATCCCTTGCGGAGACCTGGCATAGGATCGATCCGCCAGATGTCGCTCGATCTTCTTGTCGTACACGCCGTCGCGAGCCTGCTGGATCGAATTGCGCATTTGCGGCGGCGGGCTGTTCTCGTGAACGTCGCAATTGGTCAGAATGACGGTGCGAATTCTGCGGGGATGCTGCGCCATGAGAAGCTGCGCAATGGTGCCGCCGCTATCGTTGGCGATCAGGTCGACGGCCGGGATGGAAAGCCGGTCGAGAAACGCCACGAGCATGTCGGCCTGGGCATGAGGGGAGAGATCCTGCTCCTCAGCCACCTCCGAATAGCCCAGCCCCATCAGGTCTGGCGCGAGACATCGCCGCCGGTTGGCCAGGCGTTGCAAAGCGCCGCGCCACTGAAAGCCGCTGAGCGGGAAGCCGTGGATGAAGAGGGCGGCGGGACCGCGTCCGCGTTCGACAAAGGCGATGCGCCCGAACGGTGTGGAAACATATCGCCGCGACGCGTGATACGCCGCCGCATCCAATCTGGTCGGCACGCTTTTCTTGTCGCGGCCCGATGCGCCCGCGGGGAACGCAAGGATTCCCGCGGCGACGAAAGACGCTTGAACAAACTGCCTGCGATCCATCGCGCTCTCCCTTCGCGGCCGATCAGATGGGGTGATGTACGTCGTTCGATCGAGTCCTTGAGCCGCGCGGACGGCTACCATTGCGGTCAAGGCTCGCCTTGACACCCCAAGCAAACGGAGGAATATCCTCCGATTATGAAAGCGTCAAGGAGGTCGGCGGGAAACCAGCCGCGGGTGCACGGTGCGGGCTGATGCGCGAAAGAACCGGCAACGGCTGATCGACGTCGCTGTCGAATTGGTTCTGGAAGTTGGCGGCGCGCCGGCGCGAGACGCGATCGCCGAACGCGCCGGGGTTGGCATCGGAACGCTCTACCGGCACTTCCCCGACCAGCAGTCGCTACTCCATGCCGCCACGCGTCACGTGCTGGAAAAGAGCATCAGTGCCGGAGAGGCCCTGATCGAAACCGTTCCCGACGGCGTCGACGCGCTTCGCCAATATATGCACATGGCCCTGGATAACGGCATCGGCGCGGTGAACATTCTCCATCCGCTTCTGGAGAAACCGGACTGGCCCGACCTCCGTGTCCGCGCGGCCAGGCTCATGAAATCCCTGGTTGATCGCGCCATGCGGGAGGGTTCTCTCCGCGATGACCTGTCCGAGCGGGACATCGTGTTCGGCTTGACGCGCTTCGCCCGGCCGTTGGCGGTGGGATTGCCGCCGGACGAGGAGCGATCGCTCGCTCATCGGCACCTCGATTTCTACCTCGACGGGCTGTGCGCGCGGAATCCTGGTCCGCCGAAGCCGGCCATTTCGGAGGTACGGTGATACGTGGCGTTCAGAGGTCGCGGCCACGCAGGCCCGCCTCGCGCCGGGCGATCGCATAGGCCCGGCGAGTCGACGGCGTCATGCGGTACATGATTTCCGAGCGCATCATGTCGGGGCAATACCAGGGGTCTTCGCGCGATTCGATCGGCGTGATCTCCGCGCCGTGAAGCCGGCAGAATTGATGCGCCGCCGCGGCGACGCGCTGCCGGAGTACGGCCCTTCCGCTTACCGTGGTCAGGGACAGATCGGTTATTTCGACCGTCACGTGCGGTTCCGGTGCTGGCGGCGGCAGCGTTGCGCATGCCCCGAGCGACAGCGCCGCGAGCATTGCCATCCGTTGCATGTCGATCTCCTGCGATGGGCAAGCCGGTAGCGTGGCGTGAAACACGCTGCCGGCTGGCGAGTGGAAATTGGTCAGGTGGCGGTCAGCCGCCTTGCCTGATCTTCAATCGGGAGCGCGCGCGGGTCACGTGCTCGGAAATGACTGTCGGCCAGGAGCAGCGGGCGGTGGGGACAATTCGGACCGCCCGCTTCCCCGACGCTATCGTACCCAGCGGAAGCGGCTGACCATGGGCTTGCCGTCGTCGCCGACGAAGGTCGCATTCTCGATCATTTCGCTGCCATCCGCCGACACTGTATAGACCCGCACCGACGCGAGAGTGCCGCCCTTGGTCAATCCCATGACCAATGTGCCTGGCGAAGGAGTCGTCATCGCGACGCTGTCGGCGACGGTCTGATCGCCGGCGATCGGGACGGCTTTGCCGTCGAGCCGTTCGCGCGAGGTCATGCGCCGCGCGCTGCCGTCTTTCGCCGTGATCACATAAATGGTGTTCCAGATGCCGGCGCCGCCATCGGCAAATTCCGCCGTCACGCTGGCGGGACCCGCACTACCCGACGCCGGTATCGATGCAGTGTCGAGCTTCCATTGGCCGAGGAAGGGCGACGAAGCGGGTTGCTGCGCCGGGGCCGCCATGGCCGGGACCGACGCGACCGCGACTGCGATCATCGCGAGAGGCATTTTCATCTCTGGTCTCCTTCTACACTGCGTTGAAAGAAAGACGCACGTCTCCCCGGCGGGCGGCCCGCCGCCCGGTTCAATCTCGACGTCGCAAAACGAATTCCCGAAAAGTTACGCGGCCGATGTGCCGGGCGGCGCTCCGGCGAACAGGTCCGCCTGCCATCGGAAGAGACACCAGCTCGCTGCGAGTTCGATCGCGAGCGCCGCCATCGGAAGCAGCAGGAAGGCCATGTCGAGAAACAGGACGGTGGTGAACAGGAGGAGCGTGACCGTGGCCGCGCTGTTGATGCGCGCCAAGGTGCCGACGCGCGCCCAATCGCGCTCGAGGATGAACCAGGGCATCAGCAAATGCCCGGCGATGAGTCCCCAGATCAGGATCGCCAAAGACGGGGCAAAGCCACGGTTCCAGGGCGTCAGCAACGGCGAATGTGCGCCGCTTCCTGCGAGCCATCCGGATATCCCGGCATGTCCCGACGGCAGAAAGGGGAAACCGGCGCCCGTGCCCATGATCAGCAGCGCGACGATCGGGAGGAGTCCCAGCGCGACGGCATGGCTGGTCAGCGTAAACCGCCCATCGGCATGCTTGGGCATGTCGCGCAGCGCGCCCTTAAGGCAACCAAAGGCGAAGGCAAGCGGCCTGCCATCGTCGATCGCGACCTCGAATTCGGCATGCATCGCCAGCGCCCAGTCGCGGCGTCGATCGCCAAGACAGGCCTGCGCCAAGGCCATCACGGCACAAGCAAGTTTCGCCGTCATACCGGCACCTCCTTGAATCCCGACAAACCCCGATCCCCGACCGTTTCCCGCGCGAGTGCGAGACCCTGCGCCGTCAGCCGATAAGCGTGCCGCGGCGGCCTGCCGGGCTGCGCCGGCTCGCGCCATTCCGCCTCGACCAGACCCTGATCGGTCATGCGCATCAGCAACGGGTAGAGCGTGCCGGACAGAAGCCCGGTTTCCTTCATGATGTCATAGCCGTGGCGCCACTCACGAGGGCTCGCCGACAGCGCGTCGAGGAGCCGGACCATCTGTTTCGAAGGGCGACGATTGGTAGCCATGCAGAGAATACAACATATGTAGATTTAGGAGTCAAGACGGTGAGGCGAACGGACGCGATCGATCGAACTGGCGGTCTGGTAACGCACGCGATATGCGCCAGGCATGACACGCCCCGGCTTCGCCTTCTCCACCCCGATCAAGGTCCGCTATGCAGAGATTGACGGGCAAAAGGTCGTCTTCAACTCGCGCTATCTCGAATATGCCGATGTCGCCGGGACCGAATTCTGGGAATGGACAGGGATCGCCGACGCACTGGGGCCGGTCTGGACCGAGACCGAATTCCACGTTCGCCATGCCGAGGTCGAGTTCCTCAAGCCCTTCTCTTACGGCGACGTGATCCTTGCTTATGCCAAGGTCGAGCGGCTCGGGTCGACCAGCATGACGCAAGTGTTCGAACTCTGTCATGCCGCGACCGGCGAGCTGCATTCGATCGTACGGCTGGTCACGGTCAACGTCCATTTGCCGACCGGTCAGCCGGTGGCGATCCCGGAGGCGATCCGGGAGTTCATCGGGAAATTGGGGTGAGTTCAGCCCCTCCCCTTCAGGGGAGGGGTAGGGGGTGGGGGAGGCCTCGTAGAGTGCAGCGCTTGGCGCACTGCCCCACCCCAACCCCTCCCCTGAAGGGGAGGGGCTTTTTATCGCTACTCCGCCGCCTGCTGCAGCGGCTCGTCGTCACCGACCACGTCTTCGAGCAGCGCCCAGTGCATGTCGCCCTTGTTGAGCACGCGTCCGTCGTGCGACAGGACCTCGACCGGCCGGATGCGCCGCATGTCGCGCGCATCGACCAGCACCGGCTCCGCCGGCACGCCGGTTTCCCAGCGCTCGCCCCATTGTCGGAGCGCGACCATTGTCGGCAGCAATGCCATGCCCTTGTCGGTCAGCCGGTACTGGATCTTGCGGCGATCCTCGGGCATCGCCTCGCGGGTCAGGATCTCATGCTCGACCAGCCGCGCGAGACGATTGGCCAGGATATTGCGCGCGATGCCGAGCTCCGACTGGAACTCCTCGAAATGGTGCAGGCCGTTGAACGCAGCGCGCAGGATCATGAAGCTCCAGCGCTCGCCCATCGCCACGAGTGCCGCCGAAAGGCCGCATTCGGCGAGCTCGCGCAGCGGCTCCCTCAGGTGTCCGCCCATCAGAATTCCTCTCTATGCATCGAAGCGTATCCCATTTCCTGCGTCATGAAAATGCCATGTAGATTTTTAGTTGCAACTGAAAACCTAATACACTAGGTGGTGATTCGCAACCTATTGTGCGTTGCAACGGACGTAGGAGGAAAACATGTCCCGCATTGCCCCCAGGATTCTCGCCGCCATCGCCGTCGCCATGGTCAGCACCACCGTCGCCGTCGCGCAGCCCCAGGGTCCCGGTTACTACACCGCCACCCCTGTCGAGGCGCCGACCAAGACCAGCCTGATCACGCGCGACACCGTGTGGAAGTTCCATGACGGCGCGTTCGCCGCCGCCAAGGCGCCGGAGCGCGATATCGTGCTGTGCCAGCTCGTCGCGCAGCGCGTCGGCAAGCTGACCTCGTTCACCGTCGGCGGCCAGGCGCTCGACGCCGACACGCTGTCAAAGTGCAACGCCAAGGCCCAGTAAGCCTGTCACGATCATACATCCCCTCGTTGGCCGCGCGCCTTTAATTGCTCGCGGCCAACATTTTGTTGCAAAGCAGCGCCAACCCGCCCCATCTTAGCGGTATGCTGCGTCAGTACGAACTGGTTGATCGGGTCCTCTCTTACGACCCCGAGGCTGATGAGGCCTTGCTCAACCGCGCGTACGTCTTTTCGCTCCAGGCGCATGGCTCGCAGAAGCGCGCATCGGGCGACCCCTATTTCAGCCATCCGATCGAAGTCGCGGGCATCCTGACCGACCTGCATCTCGACGACGAGACGATCGCCACTGCGATCCTCCACGACACGATCGAGGATACGGTCGCCACCCCCGAGCAGATCCAGAAATTGTTCGGCGACAATGTCGCGCGGATGGTCGACGGCGTCACCAAGCTCTCCAAGATCGAGGCGCAGACCGAAAGCGAGCGCGCCGCCGAGAATCTGCGCAAGTTCCTGTTGGCGATGTCGGACGACATCCGCGTGCTGCTGGTCAAATTGGCCGACCGGCTGCACAATATGCGCACGCTCCACCACATCCCCAATCCGGACAAGCGCAAGCGCATCGCGCGCGAGACGATGGATATCTACGCCCCGCTCGCCGAGCGGATCGGCATGTACGAGTTCATGAAGGAGATGCAGACGCTCGCCTTCGCGCAGCTCGAACCCGAAGCGTATGAATCGATCCAGAAGCGCCTCGACCAATTGCAGGAAGGCGGCGACCGCATCGCCAAGATCGGATCGGGTGTGAAATTGCTGCTGTCTCGCCACGGTGTCGATGCCGACATATCGGGCCGCGAGAAGCACCCCTACAGCATCTGGAAGAAGATGCAGGAGCGGCACATCAGCTTCGAGCAATTGTCCGACGTGATGGCGTTCCGCGCGATCGTGCCGACCGAGGAGGATTGCTACCGCGCGATGGGGGTCATCCATCGCCGCTGGCCGTTCGTGCCGGGGCGGTTCAAGGATTATATCTCGACGCCCAAGCGCAACGGCTATCGCTCGCTTCACACTTCGATCATGCATGCCGGCGATACGCGCGTCGAAATCCAGATCCGCACCGGCGAAATGCATGCCGAGGCCGAATATGGGCTGGCGGCGCATTGGGCGTACAAGACCGGCAAGGTCCGCGCCGACGGCCAGCATAGCTGGATCACCGACCTGGTCGAGATCCTGGAAACCGCCGAGACGCCCGAGGAATTGCTCGAGCATACGCGGATGGCGATGTACCAGGATCGCATCTTCGCCTTCACGCCGAAGGGCGAGCTGCATCAGTTGCCCAAGGGCGCGACGCCGATCGATTTCGCTTATGCCGTCCATACCGATCTCGGCGACCAGGCGGTCGGCGCCAAGATCAATGGCCGCCACGTCCCGCTGCGCACGGTGATCGAGAATGGCGACCAGGTGCAGATCCTGCGCTCCAAGGCGCAATCGCCACAGCCCAATTGGCTCAACTTCGCGATCACCGGCAAGGCGCGCGCGGCGATCCGACGGCATCTGCGCGCGATCGAGCGCAAGGAAACGCTGACCCTTGGCCGCAAGCTGTACGACGAGATCGTCGATCGCCTGCCGGCGCCGCTGTCGGTCGATGCGGTCAAGACCGCGCTGAAGAAGCTGCAACTGACCGACGAGGACGCGCTGATCGAGGCGGTGGCGCGGCGGCGGATCACCGATGCCGAACTGATGGAAGCGCTGATGCCGGGATCGGCCAGCACCGACGCGGGCCGCGCGCTGCCGCAGCAATCGTCGGCGATCTCGATCACCGGCCTGACCCCCGGCGTCGCCTACAAGCTCGATACGACCTGCCATCCGGTACCGGGCGACCGCATCGTCGGCCTGAGGCGGCCCGACCAGGAGATCGAGGTCCACCGCATCGATTGTCCGGTGCTGGCCAATTCGGACGATGTCGATTGGGTCGACCTGGCCTGGGGCGACAAGTCCGAAGGCGGACTGGCGCGGATCGAGGTGACGTTGAAGAACGAGCCCGGCGCGCTGGGCACCGTGTCGACGATTATCGGCCAGCACCGCGCCAACATCATCAACATCCGGTTCGACACCAGCGACACCGGCTTTCACACCAACCAGATCGACCTGGAAGTGCGCGACGCCGCGCATCTGGAGAAATTGATGGCGGCGCTGCGCGCGGCGGATGCGGTCAACGCGGTGACGCGGATATAGCAGTCCAAGGCGGGTGGCAGCGCAGACTCCGGCGCTTCGACAAGCCAAGGCCGAACCGTTAGAGACATAAAATGACTCTCATCCTTGGCCTCGAATCCTCGTGCGACGAGACCGCGGCGGCTTTGGTCACCAGCGACCGCCGCATCTTGGCGCACAAATTGGCCGGACAGGAAGCCGCGCACCGCCCCTATGGCGGCGTGGTGCCGGAGATCGCCGCGCGCGCGCATGTCGAGGCGCTCGAGCCGTTGATCGAGGCGGCGCTGGCGGAAGCGGGCGTGACGCTGTCGCAAGTCGATGCGGTTGCCGCGACGGCGGGACCCGGGCTGATCGGCGGCGTGATGGTCGGGCTGGTCACCGGCAAGGCGCTGGCGCATGCGGCGGGCAAGCCGTTGGTCGCGGTCAATCATCTCGAAGGCCATGCGCTGAGCCCGCGGCTCGCCGATCCCGAGCTCGATTTCCCTTATCTGCTGCTGCTCGTGTCGGGCGGCCATTGCCAATTGCTGCTGGTCGAAGGCGTCGGCCGCTATCGCAGGCTCGCCACGACGATCGACGATGCCGCGGGTGAGGCGTTCGACAAGACCGCCAAGATCCTCGGGCTCGGCTTTCCCGGCGGCCCCGCGGTCGAGCGTGCCGCCGCGATCGGCCAGGATATCGTGCCCTTGCCGCGGCCGTTGCTCGGATCGGCCGAGCCGCATTTCTCGTTCGCCGGGCTGAAGAGCGCGGTGCTGCGCGCGCACGACACCGGGCAGTGGCGCGTCGAGGACATCGCCGCGAGCTTTCAGCAAGCCGCCGTCGATTGCCTGGTCGACCGCACCCGCCGCCAATTGGGCGATACCGATGCGACCGCGTTGGTCGTCGCCGGCGGGGTCGCGGCGAACGGCGCCGTGCGTGCCGCGCTCGAATCGCTGGCGGGCGACTATGCGCTGCCGTTCAGCGTGCCGCCGCAATGGCTGTGCACCGACAATGCCGCGATGATCGCCTGGGCCGGGGCCGAGCGCTTCGCGGCGGGCCTGACCGACCCGCTCGACATCGCCGCGCGCCCGCGCTGGCCGCTCGACCCGGACGCGGAAAAGGTGCGTGGGGCAGGAGTGAAAGCGTGAGCGGAAGAGTGATTGGCGTTCTCGGCGGCGGTGCGTGGGGTACGGCGCTCGCACAGGTCGCAGCGTCGAGCGGCCGCGAAGTACGTCTCTGGGCGCGCGAACCCGAGGTGATCGAGGCGATCAACAGCACGCACTTCAATCCGGCGTTCCTGCCGAACGTCCCTCTTTCACCCGGCATTTGCGCGAACGCCGACATCACCTGGGTAGCGGAAGCGGAAGTGGTGTTCGTGGTCACCCCCGCCCAGCATATGCGGTCCGTACTCGACGACATGCCGCGCAACGCGCAGGCATTGATCCTTTGCTCCAAGGGCATTGAGGCCGGCACCTTCAAGCTGCTCCATGAGGTCGCCGCGGAAGTGATCGATGGATCGCCGATCGCGGTCCTGTCTGGCCCCACGTTCGCGCACGAAGTCGCCGCCGGCCTTCCCACCGCGGTTACATTGGCGGCTGAAGACCTCGATCTGGCCGCCAGTCTCGCCGAGCTGATCGGACTTCCGACCTTCCGGACCTACGCGTCGGACGACGTCATCGGCGCGGAGATCGGCGGCGCGGTCAAGAACGTGCTGGCGATCGGCTGCGGCGTGGTCGAGGGCGCGGGGCTGGGCCAGAACGCCCGCGCCGCGTTGATCGCGCGTGGTTTTGCCGAGATGACGCGGTTCGGGCTGGCGCGCGGCGCGCGGGCGGAGACAATGGCCGGCCTGTCGGGGCTGGGCGATCTGGTGCTGACGTGCTCGTCGACCAGCAGCCGCAATTTCTCGCTCGGGGTCGGGCTGGGCGAGGGGCGGTCGGCGAGGGAATTGCTGAGCGACCGGCGGACGGTGGCCGAGGGTGCCTTTACCGCGCCGGTGCTGCGCGAAGCGGCGGCCAAGGCCGGGGTCGACATGCCGGTGACCGAAGCGGTGTGTGCTTTGCTCGACGGCGCGCCGGTCGGCGACGTGATCGGCGCGCTGCTTAGCCGGCCGCTGCGAGGTGAGCGCGAGTAACCTCCTCCGTCACCCCAGCGAAAGCTGGGTCTCTGGCGGTAACGCGATGCCGCTTGAGATCCCAGCTTTCGCTGGGATGACGAATTTTGGAAACTGGATCGCTTCAAGAACAACGGCTTATTTGAGTTCTCAACCTAGGACTACGGCTTCCGAAACTTGTAGATGAATTGATCCGTATGCCTGCGGATCGTCTTGTCGAACACCGGCTTGGTGTGATCGTCGCCGGCATTAGCCAGCAGCTTCGACTCGCCGTCGAACACGAATCCCGCCGCGACTACCTGTTGCTTGACGACCGCCGGGTCGATCCGGTGGAGCGTATCGGTGTCGCGCATCCCCGATCCCGGCGCGGCGGCATGATCGATGATCAGATAGATGCCGCCCGGCTTGAGCGCGTCGAACACCGCCTTGTTGAGCACGGCAGGGTTGATCGAGCCCATGAACTTGTCGGGATAATCGTGATAATTTTGCGAGGTGAAGACCAGGTCGACCTTTTCGGGCGCGGTCAGGCTGGTCGCCGGCTGGGTGCTCGCCGACACATTGGCGAAGGCGGGCGTGCCGGCGGCGGCCGCATAGCGTTTGACGTCGCTGCCGGCTTCCGCCGCATAAGGCTGCGGCCAGATGCCGTAGACATGGCCAGATGGCCCGACGATGCGGGCAAAGGTGCGCGTCCAATAGCCGCCGCCCGGGATCAGATCGATCACCTTGTCGCCGGATTTCACCCCGGCGAAGGCGGCGATCTCCGGGCCGTGGCGCCGCGCATCGAGCGCGACGTCACGCGCCAGCCGCGTGTCCGCGGTGGCGGTATTGCCCGTGTCCCATTTCTGCGTGCAGCCGCCGAGCGCGGCGGCGCCCAGCAGCACCGCCAACCCGGCCCGGATCACTTGAGCGGCTTCCGGAATTTGTAGACGAACTGGTCGGTGACGCCGCGGATCTTGGGATCGAACACCTTGAGCGTGTGATCGTCCTTGGGATTGGCCAGCGCCTTCGATTCGCCGGCGAAGGTGAAGCCGGCGGCGAGCACCTGCTTCTTGACGATCGCCGGGTCGATGCGGTGGAGCGTTCCGGTATCGGTCAGGCCGCTGCCCGCCGGGGCGACGTGATCGATCACGACATAGGTACCGCCGGGCTTGAGCGCCTTGAACACGGCGGCGTTGAATGCGTTGAGCGCGGGCTCGCCGCGCCCGTCATTGGGCAGATCGTGATAATTCTGCACGGTCCAGACGAGGTCGACCGGCTTGTCGACCGTGATCAGCCCGGCGTCGACCGCGGCGGTGACATTGCTCAGCTTGCGGCCGTTGAGCGCATCGACCGTCGCCTTGGCGCGATCCCCGGCCGCGCTCGGCCACAAAGCATAGACATGGCCGCTCGGCCCGACCGCGCCGGTGAAGATGCGTGTCCAATAGCCCTGGCCCGGCAGAAAATCGACCACTTGCCAGCCCGGTTTCACGCCGGAAAAGGCGACAACCTCCGCGGCATGCCGGCGCGCATCGTCGCCTGCCTGGTCGGCGCGCGCCGGATCGGCCAGCGCCTTGGCGATCACGGGCGACACGTCCGATTTCGCCACCACACCAATCGGCACAGCGATTGCGGCTGCCGCCGCCAACATCACCCCAAAGCGCATCGATCCTCTCCTTCAACGATTATCGTTACGCCCATGATCTAGACCTGTCCGGCGACGGTTCAATGACCGTCGCGCGTCGGGTGACCCAAAAGATTTCGTAACCGGCCACTCCCTGCGCGTCGAACCGTGGTCCCCAAAGGCTGCCATTGTTAGCCGCAATAGAACCCTCATTCCGTTGGCCACCTACCCAAAAGGCCGCCTATTCTTGAAGACCATATTTCCGACGTGTTCCAGTGCGGCTTCAAGATCCTCTCGCCGATACAAAGCGTTCCGAGGCAGCGGTAATATAGGCTGTATCTCCAGTCGGAAAGCGGATTTTCGTAGCAGATACGGCTTGGCACCGCGTTCTGAATTTTCGGAAATGTCGCGCGTCATCCATCTCAACCTGCCCCCGGCGCCATGCTTTCGGGGCATGGGATATGGTAGGCCGTCGCCGCGACGAACGCCGCCGTCAAGGTTTGCCCGGGACGGCCTGAACTGCGTCGCGCGAAACCCGGCGCGCTACCGCGCGCGCCGGAGTAAGCCCTCATTCCTCGCCGGTCGCGCTGGCCGGCAATGCCTTCTCGGGGGTCGTCCCCGCGCCCGCAAAGGGCGTGAGGCGGAAGGCGAACCGGATCGGCGCCAGGGGGACGCGGTATTTGGCAAGCGGCTTGCCGACCTCGCTCCACTGAGTGTCCCCGCCGACGCCCCATTGCGCGCCGTCGATCAACAGCGTCACCTGACCGTGCGGTATGACGTCGGTGCTCTTCCACGTACCAGGCACATGCCGGTCGAGATCGGCATACGGAAACGCCAGCGCGTTGATCATCAGCGGCGCATCGCCGCTGACACGCAGCCCGCGCCCGGCGCCGCTTAGCTCCATCCAGCGCACATCGACCTTGTTGCCGGTCTCCTGCGGGCGGATATAATCATGGTTCTGCGCGGCGATCGCCCCACGCCATAGACCGATCGGCGCCGAGGTCTTGCGATCGACATAGCTTTCGTGCGGGCCGCGCCCATACCATTCGAGCGTATCGATGTCGGTTGGCATCGCGAAGGCCAACCCCACCCGGAACGGCGGCGGAATATCCTGACGCAGCGGAGTCAGTTTGCCTACCACTGCAACACTGCCGTCGTCCGCCATCGTATAGGTGGTGACGAAGCGCGCAGCGCCATCGCCCAGGCCATAGTCGAGCCGTACCGCGACGCCGCCGTCTTTGAAACGCTCTGTCGAAACCCCGCGCACGGTGCGCGTCTCGCTCATCGCCTTCCATGGCTTGAGCTGAACCTCGGTGCCGATGCCGATATCGTTGTCGGTCACCGCGCGCCAGAAATGCGGCGCGCCGCCGCTGGCGAGCAGGACACCGTCCCGCGCATAGCGCCGAACCAGTCCGCTGTTGCGATCGATCACGAGGGTTGCGGTACCGGCCGAAAGCGTGATCGCGCCATCCGCCTCCTTTACCGCCACGGCAGCCCGCCCGGCGGGCGTCGCGGGCGGAACGGAGGCGGTGGCGTTCAGCGCGAACTGCTCCCAGCCGACGATATGCCCAGCCGGAACCAGCGGGATTGCCCCGTCGCGGGCGCGGGCGCGGATCGTCACGAAATATTCGGCGCCCGGCTTGCGCACGATCGGACCGATCGGCAGCGTCACAGCCTGGGTGGCATGGGCCGCTGTGGTCATCGGCGGCAATGCGCCGTGCGCGACGGCCACGCCGTCCTCGATGACCTCCCATTCGAACGCGAACCCCGAAAGGTCGCGGAAATCGTGGCGGTTGCGCACCATCACGCGCCCGGTTGCGGCGTCGAACGCCTCGAACTGGATCGGCGCATAAACCTTGCGCACCTCGTAGAGTGCCGGATTGGGCGTTCGGTCGGACTGGTTGAGGCCATCGCCGAACTCGATCTCCCCACCCGGGTTCGGCCCGTATTCGCTGCCATCGCCCCAATAGCGCCGACCGTCCTTGGTATAGCGATACATCGACTGGTCGACCCAGTCCCAGATGAAGCCCCCCTGCAATTTGTCGGGATGCGCGTAGATCACATCCCAATAGTCTTTCAGATTACCGCCGGAATTCCCCATCATGTGGGAATATTCGCACTGGATCAGCGGCTGCTTGAAGTTCCAGTTGGTCGCATAGTCGGCCATCTTCTCCGCGCTGTCGTACATCGGCGCGTAGATATCGGCATACCAGTTGGGTCGATGATCGTGGATGCCGTCCCAGGTGCCCCAACCGAGATAGCTGACGAGGCGGCCCGGATCGCGCGCTTTCGCGGCCGCGGCCGCGGCGGCGAAATTTGGCCCGATCCCCGCCTCGTTGCCCATCGACCAGAAGATGATCGAGGGATGGTTCTTGTCGCGTTCGACCATGTTGGTGACGCGGCTGACATGTGCGTCCTTCCATGCGGGATCGAACCCGATCTGGAGTTCGGCGCGCCGGTCTGGATGCTTGTTCGCATAATCCATATAACCGTGGCTCTCGATATTGGCCTCGTCCATCACATAGAGGCCATATTCGTCCGCCAGCGCGTACCAGCGCGGGTCATTGGGATAATGCGACGTCCGCACCGCATTGATATTGTTGCGCTTCATCAGTTCGATATCGCGGCGCATCGAAGCTTCGGAAACAACGTGGAAGGTCTCGGGATCATGCTCATGGCGGTTGACGCCGCGGATCACGATGGGCTTGCCGTTGATGGTGACTAGGCCGTTTTTCATTTCGACCGTGCGGAAGCCGATCCGCTGCGGCGTTGCCTGGACGACGTTGCCGTCAGCCCCGACCAGTTCGACCAGCAGCGTGTAGAGATTGGGCGATTCAGCCGACCACGGCTTCACCCCGGGTACGGTTGCCGCGAGCGTGACGGTGCGTTCGGCACTGCTCGGAGCAACGCGCATCGCGCGCACGAGGAGCGTGCGGTCGCCGTCGAGCAGCGTGATCCGTGCGGTCATCGCCGCGGTCGCGGGAGTGACGGTGACCTCGGTCGACAGCGTGCCGTCGCGATAGGCCGCATCGAGCCCGGCATGCACGAAGATGTCGCGCACCCGCGCCCGAGGCACCGCCATCAGGAACACCTCGCGCTCGATGCCAGAAACGCGCCAGAAGTCCTGGTCCTCGAGATAGGAGCCGTCCGACCAGCGGTGGATCTGGATGGCGACGACATTCCGGCCCGGTTTGACGAAGCGCGTGACGTCAAACTCGCTCGGCAGCTTCGAATCCTCGGAATAACCGATTTTCGCACCGTTGACCCAGACGTCATAAGCGGACCCGGCCGCGCCGATGTGCAGGATTACATCCTGCCCCGCCCACCCTGCCGGCAGGGTGACGTCGCGGCGATAGGAGCCGACAGGATTGGTCGCATGCGGGATCAGCGGACGGTTCGCCGGGAACGGATAGGTGATGTTGTTATAGCGCGGCTGATCATATCCCTCCGCCTGCCAGTCGGCGGGCACCTTGATGTTGGCCCAGGAGGAGACATCGAAACCCGGCTGCTCGAATCCGGCGGGGACCGAGTCCGACGAGGGCGACAGCGCGAATTTCCACTGGCCGTCGAGGCTCAGGAAGCGCGTCGATCGGGTCCGGTCGCCGGAGAGCGCCGCGGTGCGGCTCTCGAAGGGGAAACCCGTCGCATGAGCCGGCAGTTTATTCCGCGCGAAGACCGCCGGATTCTCCCAGTCGGGGCGCGCCGGATCGACTTGGACCGGCTGCACCCGCGGCTCGTCTCCAGCCAGTGCGCCGGTTGCCAGGCCAAGTGCGATAGCGCCGATCAGAATCCTCGAAACCTTCACAGCCATCTCCCTGTCCGCGGCGGCGCCGCCCCTTGCTTCAAACGATGCCGTCCCGACGCTGCTACGCAGCCATCGCATTGCAATGCTGCGCGATGAAATCCTCGTGCCGCGGCATCCGCCGCGCGGCAGCCGCAGTCACCGCGGCAATGCGCGCCATCCGCACGCGCGCTTCTTCCTCCGGCAGCGCGCCGGCCAGCGGATCGAAGCCCTTCGCGCGAAGGCCCTGCCCATCCATCACCGCCAGCCAGCTAGTTTTGGAGAAGAGCTCGTCGGCCTCGCGGAAGACCCGTCCCGTGGCGCGGTAGATCCGGATCCGTTCGGCGAGCGTTTCCGGCACCGGCATGCTGCGGACATGATCCCAATAGGGTGTGTCGGCGCGTTCGGTGGCGTGAAAATGGAGAATGATGAAATCGCGAATGCTTTCATATTCCGCGATCATCAGCCGGTTGTAGCGGCGAGTATCGGCGGGCTCGAATGCCCGGGTCGGCATCATCTCCAGCAAACGGGCGATCCCGGCCTGGATCAGATGGATGCTGGTGGATTCGAGCGGTTCGAGAAAGCCACTGGCGAGACCCAGGGCGACACAGTTCTTTACCCAGAAGGCGTCCCGCCGCCCCGCGCGGAAGCTCAGCACCCGCGGGTCGCCCAGTGCCTCGCCCTCCAGATTGGCAAGCAACGTCGCGGTCGCCTCGTCCTCGGACACATGCCCGCTCGCGAAGACGTAACCGTTACCGGTGCGATGCTGGAGCGGAATGCGCCATTGCCAGCCGGCCGGCCGCGCGGTCGCGCGCGTATTGGGCGTTGGTGCACCCACATTCGTGCTCGGCACTGCGACGGCCCGGTCGTTGGGCAGCCAGTGTGACCAATCCTCGAAGCCGGTCTGCAACGCGTCGCCGAGCAGGAGCGCCCGGAAACCCGAGCAGTCGATGAACAATTCCGCCGCGATGCGTTCGCCCGACGACAGGGTGACCGCCTCGATGAAGCCGTCGTTCCCGCGCAGCGCGACGTCGACGACCCGTCCTTCGTGCCGGACCACGCCGGCTGCCTCGGCATGGGTGCGCAGAAAGCGGGCGTAGAGCGATGCGTCGAAGTGAAAGGCATAGCCGATGCGGTGAAGGGGGGTGTTGCCGCCATCGGAGAGCGGGCGCATGAACCGCCCCTGCCGCGCCGCCGCGGCGCAGATCGAGTAGGCGTCGAGCGCCTCAGCCGCGCCGTTCGACCGCAATCGCTGCCAAAGCCCCTCGAACGGCACCGCGCCGAGATCGGTGCCGTAGAAGCCGAACGGATGGAAATAGCGCGAGCCCGGCCGCAGCCAGTCGACGAATTCGATGCCGAGTTTGAAGCTGCCCATGGTTGCCTTGACGAACACGTCTTCATCAATGCCGAGCAGCGCATTAAACGCTTGGATCGGCGGGATCGTGGCCTCGCCGACACCAACCGTCCCGATCTCCTCGGATTCAACCAAGGTGATCGCGACGTCGCTGGTGCCGAGCACCCGCGCGAGCGCGGCCGCCGCCATCCAGCCGGCAGTGCCGCCACCGACGATCGCGATGCTGCGCAGCGGCCGATTCATGCTGCCAACTGCCGGCACTCGCCGCCCCTTTGCATCGTCATGTCACTCGTCCCCTAAAGGATCGCCGGCGTGGTCGGAGGAAACACCACGCCGGCGGTCGGGGATCAATAGGTCGCGCGGATCGAGAAACCGAACCGACGGTCATTCAGCGTGTACTGCAATGGCTGGCTCGGCGTGCCGATATAGGTCACGTTCATCCGGTTGGTGATGTTCACGGCATCGACCGATATTGCGAGATGCTTGTTCAGGTTGAAGCTGATCGAACTGTCGAGCGAGGCATAGGGCTTCTGGAACTGCGGGATACCGTTCGCGCCGCTGCCGTAGGTTGTATCGAGATATTTTCCGCGCCAGCTCCAGGCGAGACGGGCTGTAATGGGCCCCTTCTCGTAAAGCCCGACAAGGTTGTAGCTGTGCTTCGACAGTTTCTCGAGCGGCACCTGGGTCGGGATATTGCTACCCGCGGTCGCGAACGGGTTGGTGACGTTGCTGTCGACATATGTGTAGTTCGCCTGGATACCGAACCCGCTCAGCAGGCCCGGCAGGAAGTCGAAGAATTGCTGGTAGGCTGCCTCGAAGCCCTTGATTTTGCCACTGCCCGTGTTGACCGTGGTTCCAATGTCATAGTCGATACCGTTGAAGCGACGCACGACGGTGCCACCGGCGAGGAACCCATCCACAGTCTTGTAAAACGCACCGAGCGTTACCGAGCCCGTGGGCGCGAAATACCATTCGATCGTCGCGTCATAGTTGGTCGAGGTGATCGGGTTCAGGAACGGATTGCCCGATCCGCCACTCGGTCGTCCGGTGATTGGACTGACCTGGGTGGCGGGGTTGAGCGTAACGTTCGTCGACATCTGATCAAAATTCGGCCGGGCGAATGATTTGCTGAAGGCCAGACGCATCTGAAGCTTGTCGGTCAGGTGCGCCCGCAGGTTGAAGCTGGGCAGTGCCTTCACATAATCGCGACTGACTTCGAGTGGGACCAGCGTCCCGTCGCTGTTGAACACCGTACCACGCGAGCCGGTAGAGGTGCGCACCACGCGCACGCCCACGGTGCCATCGATTTTCAGCCCGCCGAGTGCGGTCGCGTAATCCGCCATGACATAGCCGGCGAGCGTGTTTTCGGTCTGGTGGTTGAGGTCGCCTGCGGTGAACGCAGTCTTGGGCGTGGCGCCGAACAATGCTTCGGTCTTGGTGAGACTGTCGAACAGTCCGCTGCCGGTCGAGAAGCCGGGATATAGAATTCCGCCCGTCAGCGTCCTCCCATCGAAGAAGTTCGGCGTTGGACCCGCGAGCGCCAACTCGGGATGCGCCGACACCGGGACGAATGCCGTGCCCGCAGGCGCGGAGCAACTGGGGTTCGGCCCTGACGGCAGGAGGCAGAAGGCATTCCAGGTGCCACGAAGATCGATCGAGCTTTCCGCATAGCGCGCGCCGACCCGCAATTTCTGCAGCAGGCCGCCCTCAACGTCATATTCGAGGTCGGATTGCAGCGCCACTTGCTTCGCGTCGTTCCGTTGCAATGAATCCGCCATGTAGGTGAAGGCGTAGTTCGCAGGGTTCGACAGTAAGCCCGGATTGCGTACGTTCCACACCGGTCGCGAACCACGCAAATCGAAATCGACGATGCTTTGATTGTTCGCCGTATAGGGTGTTTGCCCGGTCTGGTCGTACAGCGAAATCACGAAGCCGTTGCGATCGGCATCGTAGGACGACTTCAGATATTGCGCGTCGAATCGAGCATGGAGCCGATCGGTGACATCCCATTTCGCATTGAGCGTGTAATTGCCCGTGTCGTTGGTCAGATCCTGATCGAATCGCGCCGACTCGAAGACCTGGTTGGCGAGCGAGCCCGAGGTGGCATAGCCCGCAGAATCGAAGGTGAACGCCGCCCCGTTGAGTGGTGTCGTGGTGGGATTACCATTGTTATTATAGTAGAAATATTTGCCCTGGCGGAAAAACTTATATCGCGAGAAGAGGGCCTGCGCCGTGATGAGCAGATTGCTGCTCGCCTGCCATTGGAAGGCGCCGGCGATGCCGAAGCGCTTGCGATCGCCACCATCGTCATAGATCTGTTCGCCGAACGGGACCTGCGCATTGGCGGGCGCGCCGGGAATCGTGATTCCGGTTGGGATCGGGCCAAACGCGCCGATCAGGATCGCGTCCTGGCGATAGGAGCTACGCGCATAGGTGGCATTGAGCAGGATGCCCATTTCGCCAAGGCCCGTCTCGAAGCGATTGCTGTACAGCAATGAGCCCGACCCGCCGAACTTGTCGGCGCGATCGTAATAATTGCCTTTCAGGGTCGCGCTGACGAGCTGCCCGGGAGCGTCGAACGGCAGTCGCGTGCGGATGTTTACGACGCCCGCGATATCGCCCTCGATTGTGCTGGCGGGCGGATTCTTGAAGACGTCGATGCCTGCGAGCAGCTCGGGTGGGGTCGCCTCGAGATCGAGCGTTCGGCCGCCAGATGCCGAGATCGCGGCGCGTCCGTCGATGAAGTTGCTGACTTGCGTCAGGCCACGAACGGTAATGGCGGGTTGGGTACGATGGTCGAAATCGGTCGCGCCCTCGCCATAGCGGCGCTGGATCTGGACGCCGGTGATCCGCTGCAGCGCCTCGACGGTGTTGGCGTCGGGCAGCTTGCCGATATCCTGCGCGTTGACCGAATCGACGATCTGATCCGAATTGCGCTTGGTCGCCTGGGCCGAGCGTAGACTTGCGCGCACGCCCGTGACGACGATCTCGCTCCCCGCCGCCGCATCCTTCTCCGGTGCGGCAACGGCCGGCGCCGTGCTGGTTTGTGCGATTGCGGACTGTGCCACAGCGACCATGCCGATTGCGGCGAGCGACGCGCCGACCAGCAGGCGATTGCGAAGCGGAATCATACATCCTTCCCCACATTGTCGGCATCGCAGGAGACCATTCCCCATCCGTCCCGATCAATTGTCCGACTTAATAATCGCCGAGCTATTGTAGGACAAGAGGCAATATTTTGCTATCGTGCGCATTGCCGGCGCGGTTCCAAAAAGAGCCTGGGGGTGCGTCGCGAAGGGATGGCGATTGACTGACGAACACCGGCGGGGACCGACGCATGCCCAATTGGCACGCGAACTGGGCATTGCAATCGTGACAGGGCAACATGCCCCAGGATCGTTCCTGCCCGCCGAGCATGAGATCGCCGAACACCGGGGCGTTTCGCGCGGTCTGGTGCGGGAGGCGCTCCGCATGCTCTCCGCCAAGGGGCTGCTCGAAAGCAAGCCCAAGGCTGGCACACGCATCCGAGACAGATCGTCCTGGAATCTGCTCGATCCCGATCTCCTGGCCTGGATGTTCGAAGGCGAGCCTCCGGCTGGGTTTGTCCACAACCTATTCTATTTACGTATGATTATCGAGCCAGCCGCAGCCGAACTGGCCGCCACCCTGCGCACGCCCCGACACCTTTCGCGGATGGGCCATGCTCTTGAACAGATGCAGGAACACGGGCTGGCCAGCGTGGTCGGCCAGGCCGCCGACCAGAGTTTCCACAACATCATCCTGGAGGCGACAGGCAACGAACTGCTCATCAGTCTCGCCGGCACGATCGGCGCTGCAGTGCGCTGGACGACGATCTACAAGCATCGGCAAACCCGTCAGCCAAGCGATTCGATGCCGCAACATCGCCGCCTGTTCGACGCGATTGCGGAGGGGGATGCGCCCGGCGCGCGCGATGCGACGATCGCCCTGATCGATCAAGCGCAGGAGGATACCGAGTTCTCATTGCGCAGATAATCGTGCCAAACGGTCGCCCTGCCGCATTGATGCGGCACGACTGAATCTTTATAGTCCTACAAATGAGCGGCGGGCCGGGCAGAAAACGCGACGATCGGCATCAGGCACAGACACTGCCCGGATCGGATGACAATCGCGCCGAGGCTGAGGAGATACCGATGGGTACGCGTTGGCATGGTGCTTTCCGGTTAGGGTCGATGCAGCGGACTGACGCACCGCCTGCCCACACCAGATGCCGGCCCCTGGTAGGCCGGTCCCGCCTGATCCGCGCGACCCTCGCCGCGATCGCGGCTCTGGCAACGTCGGCCCAGGCGGCGTCCCCGGAGGTCGCGATCACTATCCGGCCCGCGATTGAGCGTCCCGGACCGGTCTTCGAAGGCTGGGGCACAGCGCTTGCGTGGTTCGCCGAGGTTACCGGCGGCTACCCCGACGCGACGCGCGAGCGGCTGGCCGATTTATTCTATGGGCCTGAGGGCCTCGACTGGACTATCGCACGCTACAATATCGGCGGCGGCAACGCGGCGGCGACGGCGCCCTATCTTCGCCCAGGCGCCGCGGTGCCGGGCTTTTGGCGACAGCCGGCAGGCACGATTGGGAATGCGTGGTGGCAGCCAGACGATCCCGCGATGTGGGACTGGTCGGCCGACGCCAACCAGCGCTGGTGGCTCGATGCGATCCGCTCGCGCGTCCGGGCGCCCATCTTCGAAGCCTTCTCCAATTCGCCGCCCTGGTTCATGACGGTCAGCGGGCGGGTATCCGGCGCGGAAAAAGGAACCAACGAGAACCTGCGTCCCGGACAGGAGGGGCCGTTCGCCACATATCTTGCCCGCGTCGTAAGCGAGTTGCAGCGGCGCCACCACATCACGTTCCGCACGCTGTCGCCGGTCAACGAGCCGAATACCGATTACTGGTTCGCCGCGAACACACAGGAAGGGGCGCATTGGAGCCCCGGGCGCCAGGCGGCGATGATCGACGCCACGGCGGTGGCGTTGGCGGATCAGGGGCTGAAGACGACGATCGCTGCCCCCGACGAAACCAACTCGCACCTCTTCGTTCGCGATTGGGCAGGGTATCCGCCGGCTACACGCGCGCGCATCGGCCAGCTCAATGTCCACAGCTATGGCACCGTCCACCAGACCGCGGTGCGCGATATCGCGCGCGTCTCCGGCATTCGCCTGTGGATGAGCGAGAACGACACTCCTCTGGAAAAGGAGCCCGAGGATTTCGACGGCATGCCTTCGGCGCTGGCCTTTGCCGAACATGTGATCCACGATCTAAAACGGTTGGAGCCCTCCGCCTGGGTCTTCTGGCAGGCGGTGGAGACCCTCAGTGCCCGCAACGGTGCGCCCGGCTCCAACTGGGGCCTGATCAAGATGGACTTGCGTGCCGCACCGCAGGCGCCGCACCCGATCCATATCACCGCCAAATATTGGGCGATGGCGATGTTCAGCCGGCACATCCGGCCCGGCTACCGCCTTATCCCGGTGGACGACGCCGACACGATCGGTGCGCTGACGCCGGACGGCCGAACGATGGTGCTGGTTCACGTGAATCCGGGCCCATATGAACGCGCGCTGACGATTGCGCTGCCCCACGCGACGGTGCGAGAGATCATCGTGACCGATGCCGCACACAAGGCCGTGCGGGTCGCGTCGAAACCCGGCGCCCGCCTTACCGCCGCGCCGGAATCGGTGACAACGATCGTGACGACCATCCGATAGCAAGGCCCCGATCAACTGTCGGGCCGCTCAACGGCGCGGTTATGGCAGCGGTATATCGGGATCGGATCTTCGACATGCCGTACACGTGGTTGTCGTTGTTCTTTCTGTTCCTGGCCAACGACCTTGCTGCCTACTGGATGCACCGCCTGGCGCACGAACGGCGCGTGTTGTGGGCCGGCACCGATTCAGCAAAGCTGAAAAAGACTCTAGTCAGCTCCAAATGCGGCAAGCGCATCAAGGCTGCTGGCGGGAACCAGGGAATGCGCGGCTATTTGGGCCCAAACTCGCAATCTATTGGGCCCAATTCGCAATGTTTTTGGTCGCCCAACACCGTCGCGCGTCACACGTCGAGATTGGCGACGCTCAACGCATTCTCCTGGATGAATTCGCGGCGCGGCTCGACCACGTCGCCCATCAAGCGGGTGAAGATCTCATCGGCGACATCGGCCTGGTCGACCGCGACGCGCAGCATCGAGCGGTTGGTCGGGTCGAGCGTGGTTTCCCACAATTGCTCGGGGTTCATCTCGCCCAGCCCCTTGTAGCGCTGGATCGACAGACCCTTGCGTCCCGCCGCCAGGATCGCCTCGAGCAATTGTGACGGCCGCGCGATCAGCGACTCGCCCTTGCCCACAACGACCGGCAGATCCTCATCCTCGTCGACCTCGGCGGCGGCTTCCTCGGCAGCTGTCGCCGCGGCCTGCGCCTTGCTCGGCACCAGCTTGACCGCGCTGCCGTAGCTGTCGACCTGCTCGGCCGCCAGGCCGTGCAGCTTGCGCGCTTCGGCCGAGACCAGGAACGCCGCCTCGATCACATGATGATCGGTGACGCCGCGCCACAGTCGCTGGAAATGGAGCGAGCCTTCGTCGGTCAATTGCGCCGTCCAGGTCGCTTCGGGATCGCCGCCGTCGAGCTTGATGGTGGTCGCCTGCAGCCGCTCCGCGCGCTGCGCGGTGCTGGCTTCGGGATCGAACACGCCGTCCATCGCCAGCGCCTCGATGATGCTGGGATCGTAGCGCCGCGGCACGAAGCGCATCAGCGATCGCATGCGGCGCGAATGATCGACCAAAGCGCGCAGCGCAGTGCCGGTGCCGACACCGTCGAGCGAGCTCGAGGCGACGCCCGCGGCGACCAGATATTCCTCCAGCGCGGCCTCATCCTTCAGATACACTTCGGACCGCCCGCGCGTCGCTTTGTAGAGCGGCGGCTGGGCGATGAAGAGGTGCCCGCCGGTGATGATCTCGGGCATCTGGCGATAGAAGAAGGTCAGCAGCAGGGTACGGATATGCGCGCCGTCGACATCGGCGTCGGTCATGATCACGACCTTGTGATAGCGCAATTTCTCCAGGTTGAAGTCGTCGCGCCCGATGCCGGTGCCCATCGCCTGGATCAATGTCCCGATCTCGCGCGACGACAGCATGCGGTCGAACCGCGCGCGTTCGACGTTGAGGATCTTGCCGCGCAAGGGGAGGATCGCCTGGAAATGGCGGTCGCGGCCCTGCTTGGCCGATCCGCCGGCCGAATCGCCCTCGACCAGGAACAGTTCGGACTTGGCCGGGTCCTTTTCCTGGCAGTCGGCGAGCTTGCCGGGCAGGCTGGAGATGCCGAGTACCGACTTGCGGCTCGCCTCACGCGCCTTGCGTGCGGCTTCGCGCGCGGCGGCGGCGTCGATCACCTTCTGGATGATCTGGCGCGCATTGGCCGGATTTTCCTCGAGCCATTCGGCCATCTTGTCGGCGAGCAGGCTTTCGAGCGGCTGGCGCACTTCAGACGAGACGAGCTTGTCCTTGGTCTGCGAGCTGAACTTGGGATCGGGCAGTTTCACCGAGACGATCGCGGTCAGGCCTTCGCGCATATCGTCGCCGGTCAGGCTGACCTTTTCCTTCTTCATCTGCCCCGATTTCTCGGCATAGGCATTGAGCGTGCGGGTCAGCGCCGAGCGGAACGCGGCGAGATGGGTGCCGCCGTCACGCTGCGGGATGTTGTTGGTGAAGCACAGGACGTTCTCGTAATAGGAATCATTCCATTCGAGCGCGACGTCGATGCCGATATCGTCGCGCTGGCCGGAGATCGCGATCGGTTCGGGGAAGAGCGGCGCCTTGGTGCGGTCGAGATATTTCACGAACGCGGCGATGCCGCCTTCATAATAGAGCTCGATCGTCTTGGGCTCTTCGTGCCGCGCGTCGGTCAGGAACAGCCGCACGCCCGAATTGAGGAAGGCGAGCTCGCGATAGCGATGTTCGAGCTTCTCGAAATCGAATTCGGTGATCTTGAAGGTGGACGGCGAGGGCAGGAACGTGACGCGCGTGCCCTTCTGGCCTTCCGCCGCCTTGCCGACGACCTTGAGCGGGGCAACCGCGTCGCCATGGGCGAAGCGCATATAATGCTCCTCGCCGTCGCGCCAGATCGTCAGGTCCAGCCATTCACTGAGCGCGTTGACCACCGACACGCCGACGCCGTGCAGCCCGCCCGATACCTTGTACGCATTGTCGTCGGAGGTGTTCTCGAACTTACCGCCGGCATGGAGCTGGGTCATGATGACCTCGGCCGCCGACACGCCTTCCTCGGCATGGATGCCGGTCGGGATGCCGCGGCCGTTATCGGTCACGCTGACCGATCCGTCGGGGTTGAGCGAGATGTCGACCCGGTCGCAATGACCGGCCAATGCCTCGTCGATCGCGTTGTCGGAAACCTCGAACACCATGTGGTGGAGACCCGACCCATCGTCGGTGTCGCCGATATACATGCCGGGGCGTTTGCGGACGGCGTCGAGGCCTTTGAGGACCTTGATCGAATCGGCGCCGTAATCTGAAGTCTGAGGGGGTGTTGCCATAGCGAGCATATAGGGATTCGCCCTCGAAAACGGAAGCAAAATGGCGAGTCGCGCGGGCCCGATCGCACCCCTTGCAAATGGCCGCCGGGAATGATCCCATCCGGCATGGCCCAGCCGCCCGATCCGCACGAACTCTACCTCCATGTCCGCGTGCTGGTCGGCGTCGTGCTGGGGCTCGGGCTTACCCGAATCCTGTCGGGACTGGCGCGGATGGTCGAGCATCCCGGGCGCAATCCGGTGTCGGCGACGCACTTGTTGTGGGTCGCGGTGATCCTGCTCTCGATCGTCCATTTCTGGTGGTGGGAGTTCGCGCTGATCTCGCTCGGCGCGTGGCGGTTCGAGCTGTTCGTGTTCCTGCTGCTCTACGCCTTTCTCTGGTTTGTGCTCGCCTGCCTGTTGTTTCCCGGCGATCTTGCCGAGCACGACACCTACGAAGCCTATTTCCTGTCGCGACGCCGCTGGTTCTTCGGATTGTTCGCCGCGACCTTCGCCGCCGACCTGATCGACACCGCGATCAAGGGCGCGGATCATTTCCGCGCGCTCGGCCCCGAATATCCGGCGCGGATCGCGGCCGGCATCGTCTTGTGCGCTATCGCCGCCTGGACCGGCAACCGCCGCTTCCACTTGCTGTTCGCGGCGCTCTACCTGGCTTACGATCTCAGCTGGATCTTGCGGCTCTACGATACGCTGGGCTGAGTGGTAATAGGCGCCAGCGGCGCGTGTCGAGCATAAGCCCTCTCCCGCGTGCGGGTGCATCGGGTCGGTCATGCCCCCGGCATGACCTGAACAGCGCGGGGCGCTGTTCACCCGGTGCAGGTTGGGTGAGGGTCTTCTTCCTTCTTCCAGGCGGTTGGGCCGAAATAGAAGAAAGAAGACCCTCACCTTCCCACCGCCTTCGGCGGCGGGCCCCTCCCTCTCCCGCACGCGGGAGAGGGTATGTGGCCCTTGTTACGATCGCTATAGTCGCCAAGAAATAGGGAGAGAGCAATGAAGTGGATCGCAATCGCCGCCGCGCTCATGGTGTCGGCACCTGCCATGGCGGACGCACCGGCCGCGCAGCCGATGCCGACCTATCCGGGTGTTCCGGCCGATCTTGCCAAGGCGGCGGCGGAGTTCGACCTCGCCCAGGTCAAGAGCGATGGCGAGGCGCTCAAGCGCCTGCTCGCCGACGATTATCTGTTGGTCAACAGCCAGGACAAGCGCGAGGACAAGGCGCAGTTTATTGCCGACTATACCGCCAAGGGCTTCACGATGGAGCCATTCGCGATCGACGATCAGGTGATCAAGGTCTGGGCCGATGGCGCGGTGCTGGGCGGTGCCGTCACGATGAAGGGCACGTCCGAGGGCAAGCCCTATTCGGTGCGCATCCGCTTTTCCGACATCTGGGCGAAGCGCGGCGGCAAATGGCAAGTGATCTATGCCCACGCCAATCGGGTGGCGGCGGCAAGCTGAAAATTGGTGCTCCTGCAAGAGAAGGAGCCCAGGATCACAATTGCTGTCTGTGCGATCCGGGCTCCCGCTCGGGCAGGAGCACCCGTTCTGGCGAGGGCCGGCACGCGGGTCGCGTGCCGGCCTTTCGCATCAGAATTCGCTGGCGCGTCGGCCCAACAGGGTCACTTCGACGCGGCGATTGAGACGCATTCCCGCCACCGTGGCGTTGGTCGCGATGGGATCGCGTTCGCCATGTCCCGTGACCGAGAAGCGCGCGCGAGTCACGCCCATCGCATCGAACGCGCCGCGGACGCTCGCCGCGCGCCGTTCGGACAGGTCCTGGTTGTGCGCATCGCTGCCGCGCGAATCGGTGTAGCCGTCGATCGCCACGCGGACCCCGGGATTGTCGCGCAGATAGCTTGCCAGCGGACGCAATTTGTCGATCGCGCCGGGGCGCAACACGTCGCTGTCGGTGGCGAACAGCACGTCCTCGTCGAGCCGCATCGTCGCGCCCCGCGCGGTCTGGCGGAAGCCGTAACCGTGCATCGCGCCGCGATCCCAGCCACCGCCGCGGCCGCCGCGCTCTTCCACGACATAGCCACGATCGCGCGACTCCCAGTCGAACCCGCCGCGGCGCGGGCCGGCGATCCGCGCGAACGCGCGGTTGGCCTCACGCGCCTCGAAGATGGTCAGGAAACGGTCGTGATTGCGGTCGAAATTGCGCATCACGAAGGCACGTCCGCGGCGCGATTCGCGCAGTTCCGGATAGAGGATGCGCACGCCGGGGCCGGCGATGCGGAAATCGGGGCCGTCGGGACGCCCGCCCGACCAATCCCAGCGGTCCTGCGCGATAGCGGGGGTGGCAATCGCAACCAAAGCGGTCGCAGCGGCAAACAACATCTTCATGACTATTCTCCCTGTGTCATCGACATGGGCTAGCGGCGCGGGACTGAACCCGGCCTTAGGCGCACGGACAGGGGACGTTCAGGCGGTCGAAACCGTTCCATCGGCGACGATGAACCAGGATGCCGCGCCGATGTCGTCGAACGGCGCGCGTTCGGTGCCGGTGATCCAGACCTGGCTGCCGGTTGCCGCGAGCCGATCGAACAAGGCGGCCCGGCGGACCGGATCGAGATGCGCGGCGACCTCGTCGAGCAGCAGGATTGGCGCGCGGCCGACGCGGTCGGCGACGAGTTCGGCATGCGCGAGCACCAGCCCGAGCAGCAACGCCTTCTGCTCGCCGGTCGAACAGAGCGAGGCGGGCTGATCCTTGTCGAGATGCGTCACCATCAAGTCGCTGCGATGCGGCCCGACGAGCGTGCGGCCCGCCGCGGCATCGCGCCGGCGGCCTTGCGCCAGGTCGGCGGCGAGCGTGTCGGCGCCGCTCCATCCTTCGAGCGTCAGGCCGGCACGCGCGAAAGGCCCCTGGGGTTGATAGGCCAAGCGCTCCGCCAACGCCGCGACCGTCTCGCGCCGCCCGGCATCGATCGCCCCGCCATGCTCGGCCATTTGCGCCTCGAGCGCGGTCAGCCAGTGCGGATCGGGATGCCCATGGTCCTTGGCGTCGGCGAGCACGCGGTTGCGCGCGCGCATCGCCGCTTCGTAGCGATTGGCGTGCTGGGCATGGTCGGGACGCATCGCCAGGGTCAGCCGATCGAGGAAGCGCCGCCGCTCGCCGGCGGGCTCGACGAACAACCGGTCCATCGCCGGCGTGAGCCACAGTACGGTCAGCCATTCCGCCAGCGCCGTGGCCGCCGTGGTGGCGCCGTTGATGCGCACGATGCGGCGTTCGGGGGCCGAGGGCAGGGTGCCGGTGCCGATCTCTATTAGCCCCTCCCCTTCAGGGGAGGGGTTGGGGGTGGGGGATGCCTCGCAGAGGTCGACGCCCGCGTCCCCCACCCCAACCCCTCTCCTGAAGGGGAGGGGCTTTAATGTCGTCGCCACCCCAAATCCGCCTCTTCCTCCCTGACGCGCCATATCACTCAACGCAGCCCGCCGCAGTCCGCGTCCCGGCGCGAGCAGCGACACCGCCTCCAGCACGTTGGTCTTGCCCGCGCCATTCTCGCCGGTCAGCACGACGAAGCCGCGCCCCGGGTGGAGCACGGCTTCGGCATGATTCCTGAAATCGGTGAGGATCAGGCGCGACAGCATCGCGCCTGTCCCTAAAGCATCGCGCGGAAAAGTGGGTACCGGTTTTCCGCGAGAGCGATGCGTCCGCGGAGCAGCGGAGTTTTGGGTTAGGCCGCCAGCTTGGCGGGTTCCGCCGCGCCCGATTGCTGGTTCTTCGCGCTGAGATAGGAGGCCATCTCTTCGCCCAATTCGCGCTGTGCCTTCAGATAGGCGACCGGCTCGTCGAGCCCGAGCCGCTTGCGCGCCGCGTCGAGCGGCTCGTGCAGCAGCTGCAGATAATCCTCGCCGGAGATCCACTTGGCCTTCTTGCCGCGCTTATAGCCTTCCCACACTGCCTTCGCGAACAGCGAATTGCCGGTGACCTTGAGGCTCTTGAGCGCCGCCGCGCCGCCGATGAACGCCCAGCCGAGCCCGCCGACCTGCGCATAGCTGAACGCGACCAATGCCGCTTCGCCCATGCTTTCGTCGGCCTTGTAGCCGGTCAGCACGTGCCAGATATCGTGCGTGTCGCGTACCCGCCGCCCGAACCAGGCATAAGGATGCGGCATGTCTTCCTCGCGGTTGACCTTGCTGACCTCGGCCAGACCGTCGGCCGAATAGCCGGTCGATTCGAGGAAATGGTTGTACGCCGCGCCGACCGTGCCCGGCGCGAATTGCTTGGCATAGCCGGGCTGAGAGAGCAGCTGCGCGAGCTCGATCCGCTCATAGGCCATCCGCCCGCCCTCTTCGGTGGCGATGAAGCGCGCATAGTTCATCGGCGCATTGCCGACGTTCAAGGCGCGCATGATCTTGAACACCTGCGTCGTGTCATCGCCATTGGCGAGCAGCTTCCTGATCGAGCTGAACGCGGTCTTCCAGTCACGCTTGCCGGTAGTGCCGGGAAAGGGAGGGAGCTTTGCGGGCATCGGGTGATTCCTTACTGACACTCATGTAAGTAAGTGAAGCGGCACGCGGAGTCAAGCCGGTGCCGATCCCCTTATGCGCCGCGTCGATGACAATATCGTTGATGCCCGAAAGGGCGCAACCGGGCCAGCCTCTCCCGCTTGCGGGAGAGGAGCGAGACTTATGAGCGAAGCGAATTAGTCGCAGCGGTGAGGGTCTTCTGTTAGCCCGTCGCTAGAAGAAGAAAGAAGGAAGAAGACCCTCACCCTCCCACCGCCTTCGGCGGCGGGCCCCTCCCTCTCCCGCAGGCGGGAGAGGGGTATTAGAACGCGCTTCTACCGCTCCCGCCTCACACCCGCATCGGCATGAGCACGTACAGCGCCGGCGACTTGTCGTTCTCGCGGATCAGGGTCGGCGCGCTGGCGTCGGCCACATGCACTTCGACCATGTCGCCCTCGATCTGGCCGAGGATGTCGAGCAGATAGCGGCTGTTGAAGCCGATATCGAAGCCCTGCGCCGCGTAATCGCCGGGGACTTCCTCGGCCGCCGTGCCGTTTTCCGGGCTGGTCACCGACAAGGTGATCTTGTCGCGGTCGAGCGTCATTTTGACCGCGCGCGTTTTTTCGGTGGCGATGGTCGAGACGCGATCGACGCCTTCCTCGAAGCTGCGCGGATCGATCCTGAGGATCTTGTCGTTGCCGGTCGGGATGACGCGCGAATAATCGGGGAAGGTGCCGTCGATCAGCTTCGAGGTCAGCAGGGCCTGGCCCATGTCGAAGCGAATCTTGGACGACGACAAGGACACGCCGACCGAGCCGTCGATCTCGTCGAGCAGCTTGCGCAGCTCCGCCACGCATTTGCGCGGGATGATGATGTCGGGCATGCCCTCGGCGCCGTCGGGGCGCGGCAGGGTGACGCGGGCGAGGCGGTGGCCGTCGGTGGCCGCCGCCTTGAGCACCGGCTGGCCGTCATCGGCGACATGCCAGAAAATACCGTTGAGGTAATAACGCGTCTCTTCGGTCGAGATGGCGAAGCGCGTCTTGTCGATGATCTGCTTGAGCGTCTCGGCCGGCAGCTCGAACTGCACCGGCAGTTCGCCTTCGGCGATCACCGGGAAGTCGTCGCGCGGCAAGGTGCCGAGCTGGAACCGCGCGCGCCCGGCGACGATCGTCATCTTGCCGTCGGCCGCGGCGAGCTGGACCTGGCTGCCCTCGGGCAATTTGCGCGCAATGTCGAACAAGGTGTGCGCCGACACGGTGGTCGCGCCCGGCGTGTCGACCGCCGCGGGCACGCTTTCGTTGATCTGCAGGTCGAGGTCGGTCGCCATCAGCTTGAGCGATCCCTCGGCCGTCGCCTCGATCAGCACGTTCGACAGAATCGGGATGGTGTTGCGGCGCTCGACCACCGACTGCACATGGCTCAGCCCCTTGAGGAGCGTTGCGCGTTCGATCGTCGCCTTCATGTCCTAACCCCCGGGCCGGTGCCCTGATTTTCCGACCCGCCAGACGTGAGAGAATCCGGGGGCAATTCGCCTACCGTCTTCCTTAACGTGAAAAAGGGCCGGAGCAAGCGCCCCGACCCTCCTTTCACACCCTGTTTTCCCCTGTTGTTGTGGATGAATCGCTTTAGAAGCGAACACCCACCCCGGCGACGACCTGATGCCGGTCGGTATCGACCGAGAAATTGTTGGTGTTGCCGCCATTGGGATATTCCAGCCGGGCATTGCCATAGTTGGAATAGCGATATTCGACCTTGGCGTAGGCCTTGCTGCCGAGCGATTGCTCGACACCGGCGCCCGCGCGCCAGCCGTCCAGGTTGAAATGCTGGCCGGTTTCGGTGGTGCCGTCCGACGCGACGAGATCGAGCCGCTGGTTGGTATAACCGCCCTTGGCATAAATCATCGTGCGCGGCGCGACGACATAGCCGACGCGCGCGCCGGCATAGAGATCGCGACCGGCCTTGACCCGTCCATAGCCCAGCGCCCCCGCTGCGGACGGATTGTTGGTCACCTTGCTGGTCGACCCGGTCACTTCGCCCTCGGCGCCGAACACCAGATTCCCGGAACGGATGTCGTAACCGACATCGCCGCCATAGGTCAGGCCGTCCGCCGAGTTGCTGTCGTCGATCGACGAATTGGGCACCTGGCCCGGCTGCATCCGGTCATAGCCCAGGATGATGCCGGCGCGCGGACCGCTGAACGTCGTGTCGCTATCCGGGTTGGGAGGGCCATCCTGCGCGAAGGCGGGAACGGCGACGGCAAGCGCCGCGAGGCTGGCGGTGGCAAGGATCAGCTTACGCATAAATAACTCCATTCACTCACATTCCCGCGGAGCACCGGGGGGTCGGTGGCGCGGGAAGGGGCAAATAGGTGGCGACGCCAGAGGTTGCATGAACCTCAGATAAACAAGGAATTCCGTTGCTTTCGCGCCACAGGGGGTTGAAAGCGCGGGGGATGATTACAAGGCGGGGACGCGACTTCATCGCGCGGCACGGCGAGACGGTGTTCAACGCGGCCGGGCGGTTGCAGGGCGACCATCCGCACACCCCGCTGACCCGCGCCGGATTCTGCCAGGCCGACGAAATGGGCGAAGCGCTCCGCCATTTTTTGGGCGACAAACCCGCGCTGACGCTATGGGCATCGCCGACCGGTCGCGCGCTGCAGACGCTGGCGGTGATCGCCGAGCATGTCGGGCTCGACTGGCATCACGCGCGAACCGATCCGCGGCTGACCGAGATCGGCATGGGCAGCTGGGGCGGGCGTTATTATCAGGACGTCATCGCCGAGGTTGGCGACGTGGTAGACCGCCCGAGCGGCCTGTTGATCAGCGCGCCCGATGGCGAACTCTATCCGCAGATCGCCGAGCGCGTGTCGGCCTGGCTGGCGGAGACCGACGACGATCCGGGCGACCGGCTGGTCATCATGCACGGCATATCGAGCCGGGTGATGCGCGGGGTGATGACCGGGCAGCCATGGGTCGACCGCTTCGGCGCGCCTGCCGCCGGCCATTTGCCGCAAGGATCGCTGGTGATGATCGAAGGCGGCGTCGAGACGATCGTCCATCTCGGCGGCGGCGGGGAAACGGTGTGAGGCGGCCGGTTCTTGCCATCGCGCTGATCGCAACAACGGTCGCGGCCGCCCCGGCAACAGCGCGCGACACGATCGGCGTGTGGAATCGCTGGGCCGCGTTCAGCGACCCGAGCCCGCGACGCTGCTTCGCGATCGCGCAGCCGGTCGATCCCGACCATCGCGCCGGCTTCGCCAGCATCGCCAACTGGCCCGGCCAGCATATCCGCAGCCAGCTCCATATCCGCCTCAGCCGCGGCCGCGCCGGCAATGCTCGCGTGACGCTGTCGATCGGCGAGCGCCGGTTCGATCTGGTCGCCGGCACCGACGACGCCTGGGCGCCCGATTCGCGCACCGACGCCGCGATCGTCGCCGCGATGCGCAGCGGGCGGTCGATGAGTGTGGAGGGGCTGGGGCGCGATGGGTCGGCGTTTGCCGATGTCTATGCGTTGTCGGGCGCCGCTACGGCGATCGATGCGGCGGCGCTGGCGTGTCGGGGGTAGGCATGGTCCCTCTCCCGTTGGGAGAGGGAGGGAGCCGCCATAGGCGGCGGAAGGGTGAGGGCAGCGCTATCCCTCCGCACCTGCCCTCACCTTCCCACTCGGCTATGCCGAGCGGGCCCCTTCCTCTCCCAATGGGAGAGGAGATTGCGCCGATCGCACTGCATCCCCTCGCCTCAGGCCTTTCCCGAGCCGAGATAATCCTGCAACCCCGCCACCAGCGCGTCGAACACCGCGCGCACCGGGGCGGACGTACGCAAATCCTCATGCATCACTACCCAGGTGTCGAGCGGATGGCTGAACGCGTCGGGCAGGATGCGGACCAAGGCCGGATCGCGCGCCGCCAGCGGCACCTGGCACACGCCGATCCCCAGCCCCGCGCGTAACGCCGCCATTTGCGCGAGGTCGCTGTCGGTCCGAAACGCGAAATCCTCGACCCGGATCGGGATGCCACCAGCGCGCATCGCGCGGGTCACGGCGTTGTCGTTCTCGACTCCGATCAGCCCGAACGCGATAACCTCCTCGAAAGTCGCGGGCGCCGGCCGCCCGGCGATCAGGTCGGCGCGGACGTGCAGCCCGACATGGATATCGCCGATCCGGCGCGCGACCAGCGCGCCTTGCGCCGGCCGTACCATCCTGACCGCGACATCGGCCTCGCGCCGCAACAAATCCTCGTTGCGATTGTTCGGGCTGAGCGCGACCACCAGCCGCGGATGGCGCCGGCGCAGATCGGCGAGGATCGGCGGCAATATCTCGACCGAGATCACTTCGCTCGCCGACACGCGGACCAATCCGGCGACCTCGCTCCCCTGCGTCGCGCCGCGGGCAAAGGCGGCGGCGGCGATTTCCATCGCCTCGGCATGCTGGCGCAGGCCAAGCGCGGCCTCGGTCGGCACCAGCCCGTCAGGCGCGCGGGTGAACAAGGCGACGCCGAGCCCCGCCTCTAGGTCCGCGATCCGGCGCCTCACCGTCGGCTGCGCCAGCGCCAGCCATCGTGCCGCGCCAGACAGACTGCCTTCGCGCAGCACCGCCAGGAAGGCGCGGTGACGTTCCCAATCGTCGCTCATCAAATTTGTATAGGCCGGTCGTCACATCGCGACAATTTTATTCAAGTGCCGACTGGCCGATATCCCCGTCATCAAATCGCGGAGACGGAAAATGGCGAAGACGGTTCTGGTATTGGGCGCGACCGGCGGGGTTGGCGGAGAGACGGCGCGGGCGCTGATCGCGCATGGCTGGGCGGTACGCGGACTGGCGCGCTCGCCGCGCGAGGGCGACGGCATCGACTGGCGGATCGGCGATGCGATGGATCGCGCGGCGGTGCTGGCGGCGGCGGAAGGCGTGGATGCGATCGTCCATGCCGTCAACCCGCCGGGCTATCGCGATTGGGAAAAGCTCGCCATGCCGATGCTCGACAACAGCATCGCGGCGGCGCGGGCGAACGATGCCCGGCTCGCGCTCCCCGGCACGATCTACAATTACGATCCGCGCACCTCGCCGGTGATCGCGCCCGACAGTCCGCAGCATCCGAACACCAGAAAGGGCGCGATCCGCGTCCAAATGGAGCGCGCGATTCAGCAATCGGGTGTGAAAGCGGTGATCCTGCGCGCCGGCGACTTTTTCGGGCCGCGCCCGGGCAATAGCTGGCTGAGCCAAGGCCTGGTCACGCCGGGCAAGCCGGTCGGCCGGGTGATGGTGCCGGGCAAGGCGGGGATCGGGCACGCCTGGGCCTATCTGCCCGATGTCGGCGAGACGTTCGCGCGGCTGCTCGACAAGAGCGACGCGTTGCCGCGGTTCGCCCGCTATCACTTCGCCGGCGTCTGGGATGACGACGGCACGCGCATCACCGGCGCGATCGCGCAGGCGGTGGGCCGGCCGGTCAAGACCTGGCGGATGCCTTGGGCATTGCTCCCGCTGATCGGGCTGTTCAATCCGACGATGAAGGAAATGGTCGAGATGCGCCCGTTCTGGGAACATCCGGTGCGGCTCGACAATGACGACCTGGTCGCCGCGATCGGGCCGGAGCAGCACACCCCGCTCGACGTCGCGATGGCGACCAGCCTCAAGGCGCTCGGCTGCAACTGACTTGATGGCGGTGACGAGACGTGGAGCCCTGCTTACGACTTCACCTGTCGACGCCGCATAACGCCCTAGGAGGCACCGACATTCAGGCGTGAGCGTAGCGGCCAGCACCAATCCTCCCCGTTTACGGGGAGGATTAGTCCACATGTCGGCACGGTGTAGTTGCCCACCTAGCAAATCGCGCCCTTTTCCCCTATGTGCGGCGCCATGCAGACAGAGTCGGCCGCCCTCATGCCCATTCCGGGGCACATCGATCCCGTGCCCGTGCCTCGCCAGACGGTGGCGCGCGAGGATGGGCGTGTCGACCTGGTCGGCCTGTCCAAGGCCGAGTTGCGCGAGGCGTTGCTCGCCGCGGGCATGGACGCCAAGCAGGCGAAATTGCGCGCCAAGCAGATCTGGCACTGGATCTACAATCGCGGCGCGACCGACTTCGCCGCGATGACCGACATCGCCAAGGCGCAGCATCCCTGGCTGGTCGAGCGCTTCGTCGTCGGCCGGCCCGAAGTGATCGAGGCGCAGGTGTCGACCGACGGCACGCGCAAATGGCTGCTGCGCGGGCCCGACGGCCAGGATTACGAGATGGTGTTCATCCCCGACGCCGATCGCGGGACCCTGTGCGTGTCGAGCCAGGTCGGCTGCACGCTCAATTGCCGCTTCTGCCACACCGGCACGATGCGGCTGGTGCGCAACCTGACGGCGCAGGAAATCGTCGGCCAGGTCATGCTGGCGCGCGACGCGCTCGGCGAATGGCCGTCGCAGCCCGAGGGACGCATGCTCACCAACATCGTGATGATGGGGATGGGCGAGCCGCTCTACAATTTCGACAATGTCCGCGACGCGTTGCATGTCGTGATGGACGGCGATGGGCTCGCGCTCAGCAAGCGCCGCATCACGCTGTCGACCTCTGGCGTGGTGCCGATGATGGCGCGTGCGGGTGCCGAGATCGGGGTCAACCTTGCCGTCTCGCTCCACGCTGTCACCAAGGAAATCCGCGACGAGATCGTCCCGATCAACCGCAAATACGGGATCGAGGAGTTGCTCCAGGCGTGCGCCGATTATCCCGGCGCCAACAATGCGCGACGCATCACGTTCGAATATGTGATGCTCAAGGACAAGAACGACAGCGACGAGGAAGCGCACGAGCTGGTCCGGCTGATCCGCAAGTACAAATTGCCGGCCAAGGTCAATCTGATCCCGTTCAATCCCTGGCCCGGCGCGCCCTACGACACGTCGACGCCCGAGCGCGTGCGCCGGTTCAGCGACATCATCTTCGAGGCCGGTATCTCGGCGCCGGTCCGCACGCCGCGCGGCCGCGACATCGATGCGGCCTGCGGCCAGCTCAAGACCGCGTCGGAGAAGAAGAGCCGGGCGGAACTAGACCGCCTCGCCGAGGAAAAGCTCGCCGCGCTGGGCTGAGAGTCTGTTTGGAAATGCGCCGCGGGCGCATTTCGCGGCACCGGCTTAAAACTCGCTCTACCGCGAGTTTTCAAACGGTCTCTGACCCTCGGGGAAGAACGTCAGGCGATCACCGAATCAGCGACGAACGGGTTCGACTGGCGTTCCTGGCCGAACGTGCTTGGGTCGCCATGGCCGGGCAGGAAGAAGGTGTCGTCGCCCATTGGCCACAGCCGCGTGACGATCGAGTTGATCAATTCCTGGTGATTGCCGCGCGGAAAATCGGTGCGGCCGATCGATCCGCGGAACAGCACGTCGCCGACGATCGCCAGTTTCGATTCGGCATTGTGGAACACGACATGGCCGGGCGTGTGCCCGGGCGTGTGGTGGACCGCGAACTCGACCTCGCCAACGGTGACCGTGTCGCCCTGGTCGAGCCAGCGCGACGGCACGAACGAGCGGCCGGGCACGCCGTAGCGCAACCCATCCTCGTCGAGCTTTTCGAGCAGGAACATGTCCTCGGGATGCGGGCCCTCGATCTGGACGCCGAGATCCTCGGCGAGCTGCGCCGCGCCACCGCAATGATCGAAATGGCCATGCGTCACCAGGATCTTCTCGATCGTGACGTCGTGCTTTTCCATCTGCGACTTGAGCAAGGGCAAGTCACCGCCGGGATCGACGAATGCGCCGCGCATCGTCCTGGTGCACCATAACAAGGTGCAATTCTGCTGGAGCGGCGTGACGGGGATGATCGCCGCGCGAAGCGGCTGCGCGGTGCTGGCCATTGCGGTGACCTAAGGTCTGTATTCGCGACGGGCAATGCCCTGTCGCAAGCGGATCGCGACGGCGCGTGACGCCGTCGCGGCAAAGCTTGGGGTTGCCGAAGCCCCTTGCCCGGTTGCATCAGCGGCATAGTGATCCGCCGCGACCGCCCTTTCGTTCTGCTCGATGACGCCCGCGCGAGCGGTGCCGCTCCCGCGCGGCTCTATCGCGCGCCGGTCGAGATCATCGAGGCGCGCGACATCGCCGCGGTCAAACCCGCGCTCGAGCGGCTGCGCGCGGCGCGGCATCGCGGGCTCCATGCCGCCGGGTTCCTGGCCTATGAAGCGGCAAGCGCGTTCGAACCGGTGGTCGGCGCGCTGCCGCAGGCCGGGACGCCCTTATTATGGTTCGGCCTGTTCGAGCGGTTCGACGAGATCGCGACCGGCGACGTCGCATCCTGGCTGCCCGACCCCGCCGCCGCCTGGCTCGGCACGCCGGTGCCCGATATCGACCGCGATACTTATGCCGATCGCTTCGCCGAGGTGCATGCGCTGATCGAGGCGGGCGATCTCTATCAGGCCAATCTGAGCTTTCGCGCGCGCGTGCCGATCGCCGGCGATCCGCTCGCCGCTTATGCGCGGCTGCGGGGCAGCGCGCGCGCCGGCTATGGTGCGGTGGTCTGGACCGGGCACGATTGGTTGCTGTCGCTGTCGCCCGAATTGTTCTTCGCGCTCGACGGCGGCCGGCTGACCACGCGGCCGATGAAGGGCACCGCGCGGCGCGGCGAAACGCCCGAGGAGGACCGCGCGTTCGCGGCGGAACTGCGCGGCGATGCCAAGCAGCGCGCCGAGAATCTGATGATCGTCGACCTGCTGCGGAACGATCTGTCGCGCGTCGCCGAACCGGCCAGCGTCGCGGTGCCCGAATTGTTCGCGGTCGAAACCTATCCGACCATCCACACGATGACCTCGACCGTCACCGCGACGCTGGCGCCCGACCAGGATGCGATCGATGTGCTGGCGGCGTTGTTCCCGTGCGGATCGATCACCGGCGCGCCCAAGATCCGCGCGATCGAGGCGCTGGCCGGGATCGAGATGGGCAGCGCGCCGCGAGGGCCCTATACCGGCGCGATCGGTCGGTTCGATGCGGCCGGCGGGGCGATGTTCAATGTGGCGATACGGACCTTGGTAATCGAGAATGGGGCGGACCATGCGCTGCTGGGCGCGGGCGGCGGCATCGTCGCCGATTCGCGGATGGGCGAGGAATGGGACGAGGCGCAGGCCAAGACCGCGTTCGTCGGCGCCGGCGCCCGCCGCTTCGACCTGATCGAGACGATGGCGTTCGATCCGATCGAGGGGATCGCCTTGCTCGAACGCCATCTCGCACGGATGAAGGCGAGCGCGACCGCCTTCGGTTACGCGTTCGATCGTCATGCCGCGCGCAACGAACTCCAGGCGGCGACTTTCCGGCTGCGCGGGGCGTCCCGCATCCGCTTGCTATTGGCGCCGTCGGGCGCAGTCGCGATCGAGGTCGCGCCGATCCCGGCGATGCCCGAGACGCCAGTCGCGGTGACGATCGCGCCGCTGCCGGTCGCGCCCGACGATTTCCGCCTGCGCCACAAGACCAGCGACCGCGCCTTTTATGACGACGCGCGTCAGGGGTTCGAGACGGTGTTCGAGGTCGACGGCCAGCTGACCGAAGGCAGCTTCACCAATCTGTTCGTCGAGCGCGACGGCGTGCTGCTGACCCCGCCGCTCAGTGCCGGACTGCTTCCCGGCATATTGCGCGCCGAGCTGATCGAGAGCGGCCGCGCCGTCGAAGCGACGCTGACGCGTGCCGATCTCACTCACGGTTTCTTCGTCGGCAACGCCCTGCGCGGGCTGATCCCGGCGACGTTGGGCCAGAGCGTGATGTAAAGATCAGTCCGTCGCCTCGACCCAGCCGCGCTTGAGCGGCTTGATCGCGAGGAACGCGAGCAAGGCGGCGACGAGGTACAAGCTGACCCCGATGATCGCGGCGTAGCGTAGCGAATCGGCACCGTAGCTCGCCTTCAGCGCATCCGACAGCGTGCCCATCAATAGCGGCCCGAGACCAAGGCCGAGCAGATTGTTGACCAGCAGGAAGCTGCCCGACGCGCTCGCGCGCATTCGCGACGGCGCCAGATGCTGGGCAGCGGTGACGATCGGACCGAGCCACAGCGTGTTGAGCGCGTTGGGGATCAAGAGCAGGAACCAGGCGAACATCGGATAGGGCGTGAACAGCCCGAGCATGAAAGTCGGCGCGGTGATCAGCCAGGCGATGGCGGGCAAGCGCGCATACCAGGCGCGGTCGACCGTGCCGAGCCGGTCGGCGAACACGCCACCGAGAAAAATGCCGGTGGTCCCGCCGATCAGCAGCAGCGAGCCCATGAACTGGCCGACCTTGATCAGGTCGTGATTGGAGGTCCAGCCGTAATGGACCGCGATGATCTTGGGCACCCACAAAGCCAGGCCATAGCCCGCCATCGAGCTGCACCCGGCACCGATCGACAACAGCCAATAAGCCGGCTTGCGGGCAAGGATCGGGATCACCGCCAATACCGGCACCGCATCGGCTTCGGCGACTGGGGCCGGCCGCGGGCGATCGCGGACAAGCCACAGGAAGACCGGCGCGACCAGGATACCGGCGACGCCGACGGTAATGAACGCGGTCTGCCAGTCGACCAACGCGGCGATATAGGCGCCGAGCAGCACCCCAGAACCGAGCCCGATCGGAATGCCCATCGAATAGATAGCGAGCGCGCGGGCGCGGCGCTCGACCGGGAAGTAATCGGCGATCAGCGCATAGGATGGCGCGACCCCGCCCGCTTCGCCGACCCCGACGCCAAGGCGGGAGAGGAAGAGCGACCAGAAACCGGTCGCGGTGCCGCACAAGGCGGTGAACCCGCTCCACACCACCAAAGATCCGGCGATCACCCGGGTCTTGCCGACGCGATCGGCGAGCAAGGCGAGCGGCACACCAAGGACGGAATAGAGGATCGCGAAAGCGGTCCCGCCGATCGCGCCGAACTGGGCATCGCTCAACTGGAGGCTGGCCTGGATCGGCTTGGCCAGGATGCCGAGGATCTGCCGGTCGAGGAAGTTGAACGTATAGACGACCAGCAGCATCGTCAGCACCAACGCCGGATAGCCCGGCCGCTCGGCCCTGTTCGTCATCGCGCCCCTCCTATTATGAAACGAGCCGGGCACGCTGGCGCACCCGGCTCATCCCCCTTTTACCCTGCCATCAGAATTTGAGCGAGAAGGTTCCGAACACCTGGCGCGGATTGCCGTAGAAAGCGGTGGCGATGCCTTCCTTGCCGAGCGTCGGGGTGACGCCACCGGTCGGGGTGTAGAGAATCTGCCCGGTTGCCGCATTCGCCGCCAGATACTGATAGCCGCTGGTCTTGTAGCGGACATCGGTGATGTTCTTGGCGTGCACGCCGAACGAATATTGCCGCTTCGACCCGAAGCTGTAGGTCAGGTTGGCGTCCCACAACGTGTAGCCGGGCTGGTCGAGGAACGGGCTCGCCACCTCGAACTGATGCGTCAGGCTGCGATACGACACCGTGGTCGAGGCGTTGAGATCGCCGCTGGCCACCGGCACCGTCCCGCTGAGCGTTCCCGACACCGTCCATTTGGGCGTGTTCTGGAACTGGCGATATTGCGACACCTCGGCACCGGTCGGGCCGATATAATGTTTGTACTGCGGGTCGATATAGCCAAGCGTGCCGCTGAGCGTGATGTTCGACCGCGGGCCAGCGAAATCGCGCGCCAGAATGGCATTGGTCTCGAGTTCGACGCCCTTGATCTTGGCCTTCGCCGCGTTGGTCGTGATGCCGCAGAAGCTAGCCACACCGCCGATCGTGCAGGCCACCGAACCCGGGATCTGGACGTTGGTATAGTCGGAATAGAAGCCGTCGAGTGCCCAGGTCAGCCGCTTGTCGAACGCCGACCCCTTCCAGCCGATTTCGTAGCTCTTGACCGATTCGGGATCGAACGAGAGGTAGTTATAGATGTCCTGATAGGTCCGGCCGGCCGCCGGATTGCTGATCGGCGCCGAGGTGCCCGAGCCGCGCGGATCGAACCCGCCGCCCTTGAAGCCTTCCGAATAGGACACGTAGAACATGTGATCGGCGCTGGGCTTGAACGAGAGGCTGGCACGCGGCGTGAAGCGCTTGAAGTTCGCCTCTCCGCGGAAGTTGGTCGACGCACCGAGGTTGAGCGTCGGATTGCCACCGAACTCGCTGGTCGCGCCATAAAGCGGCCCGCCGAGGAAGTTCGCCTTGTAGACGAACGACTGGCGTTGATCCCAGGTATAGCGCCCACCGAGCGACAGGCTCAGCTGCGGGGTGAAGTCAAAGGTGAAGTCGCCATAGATGGACGAGGTCTCGGTCCGCACGTCGCCGGCGGTATAGGCATCGAGATTGGCCAGCGTGGTGTTGAGCAGCACGTCGAACGCGGTCGAGGCCTTGGCGCCGAGATAATAGAAGCCGACGATGCCGTTGACCTTGCTGCTCGACCATTGGAACTGGAATTCCTGGCTGGTCTGTTCGTTGCGATAGACCGCGGGCACGTCGACATCGACCGACGGCGTCGAATCGAAGTCGATCGGGGTGAAGCTGCGGTCCTTGCGCCAGGCGCTGATCGACTTGAAGGTCAGATTGTCGGTCAGCTTGGCGGTCGCGGTCATCGACAGGCCGCCGGCCTGGATATCCTGTTTGGGGAAATTGAGCCCGGCATTGGTGTCATAGACATTGTCGAGCACCGGCGACCCGGTCAGCTTGCCGGCGAACAGGCGATGGCCGTTGCGCGGCGCCGATTTGTCGTGAGTGTAATCGCCGGTGATGCGGACGAGCAGGCGGCTGTCGGGCGTTTCGAACTCGATCGTGCCGCGGCCCGCCCAGATGTTCTTGTTGTAATTGTCGATGCCGAGATTGCGGTTGCGGCCGAACCCGTCGCGAGTCAGCCGCGCGCCCGACACGCCGACCCGGAGCATCGACCCGATCGGCGCCGACAGGCTGACGATCCCGTCGGCCTGGTTGTACGAGCCATAGGTACCGCGCGCGGCGACTTCGAAATGATCGGGCAGCCGGCGCGTGACATATTTGATCGCGCCGCCGATCGTGTTGCGACCATAAAGCGTGCCCTGCGGCCCACGCAGCACCTCGATCCGCTCGACGTCATAGATGTCGAGCACCGCGGCTTGCGGACGGTTGAGATAGACGTCGTCGAGATAGATGCCGACACCCGCCTCGAAGCCCGGAACCGGATCCTGCTGGCCGACGCCGCGGATGAAGGCGGCGAGCGTCGAATTGGTGCCGCGCGCGTCCTTGATCGTCGTGTTCGGCGTGGTGTTCTGGATGTCGGTCAGGTCGACCGCGCCCATCTTGTCGAGCTTGTCGGCGGTGAACGCGGTCACCGCGATCGGCACATTGAGCAGGGTTTCCGAGCGGCGCCGCGCTGTGACGACGATATCGGCCGGTGCGTCGGCGTTCGCCTGGACATCGTCCGCGACCGGCTGCGCCGCCGGTGTGTCCTGCGCGAAGGCCGGGCTGACAAATAAGGCGGCGGCGGCGACCCCGATATAGAGCGCGCGTGCGTGACGGTGACGGATCATCCCTTCAAACCCTCCCAATGGTCTATCGTCCGTACGGGAAACGACCCGGTTGAACGCTTGTTGATCCGGCCTATACTGAAACCTGAACCGGGTTTCAACTTGCCGGTTGATGGGGAGGCGAAAAGAATGGTCCAGCGTGGCTCAACTGCAACGCCTGTCGTCGGGACCGGCGTCGCCGGTGCCCGTGGGCTCGATGCCATTGCCAGCGCGGGAAAGGCGCCGCGCACCGAGCGCGGACGGAGGACGCTGCGCGCGTTGCTCGACGCGGCGGCGGTCGAATTCGGCGAGAAAGGATTTCACGACGGGTCGATCAGCGGGATCACGCGCCGCGCCGGCGTCGCGTTGGGCAGTTTCTACACCTACTTCGATTCGAAGGATGCGATCTTCCGCGCGCTTGTCCGCGACATGTCCGACCAGGTCCGCGACACTGTCGCCCCGGCGATTCGCGCCGCGCCCGATCAGATCGCCGCCGAGCGCGCCGGCCTATTGAGCTTCCTCGAGTTCGTGCGTGGCCACAAGGAGATCTACCGCATCATCGACGAGTCCGAGTTCGTCGACCCGGCCAGCTTCCGCGCGCATTACGCGACCACCGCTGAGCGTATCGAGCAGCGGCTGAAGGCGGGCGCCGAGCGCGGGGAGATCCGCGACGACGTCTCCGATATCCACGCTTGGGCAGTAATGGGGATGAACGTGTTTCTCGGGCTGCGTTATGGGGTGTGGGATGAGGATCGCACGCCGGAAGCGGTGGCGGACATCGTCGCTGAAATGCTGCGCGATGGGTTGCGGGCGCGGTAAGGCTACCGACCGCGGCGCTTCCATAGGCCGCCATCCCCGCGAAAGCGGGGATGGCGGAAATTGGAGGCGGCGAGCCTACCCCTCGAGCGCACCCGCCAATAGGTTGCGAATCGCTCGGAGCGCGCTCAAATCCACGGGTGACCCCAACACTGGAACAGGCGCAACAGGAGCCGCAGGTGTCGCCTCGACCGTAGCCGCCGCTCCCCCGCGCCCCTCGCTCGCCAGCAGTTTTTGCACGCCGCGGATCGTATAGCCCTGCTGGTTGAGCAGGTCGTCGATCCGCCGGATCAGCGCGACATCCTCTGGCCGGTAATAACGGCGCTTGCCGGCGCGCTGCAGCGGACGCAATTGTGCGAAGCGCGTTTCCCAATAGCGCAGGATATGCTGGGGCAATCCAGTGTCTTGCGACACCTCGCCAATCGTACGGAATGCGCCAGCCGCCTTATCGAGCGCGGCCATGCGCTGCTCCGTCAGCCCGCGTCGACGATGCGGTCGCGCATCATCTGACTGGCGCGGAAGGTCAGCACGCGCCGCGGCGCGATCGGCACTTCCACACCGGTCTTGGGATTGCGGCCGATTCGCTGACCCTTGTCGCGCAGGACGAAGGTACCGAAGCCCGAAATCTTGACGTTTTCGCCACGCGCCAGCGCGTCGCACATGTGATCCAGGATTTCCTCGACCAACTTGGCCGAATCGGCCCTGGATAACCCCACTTCACGCTGTAACGCGTCGGACAGATCAGCCCGCGTCAACGTACCCACAATTGCCATTCACACCCTCCCTTGCGTGGCAGAAACTTGCCGTAACACAATGGAGGAACGCATGAAATGGGCTTAGTGACCCTTTATGGGGCAGGGCTCGCACCGCGGAACCGGTTACCGGACGTAATAAGGCTATGGCCAGACCGGCCGACCTCAGATGCGGACGACCGCAGCGCCCCAGGTGAAGCCCCCGCCCATCGCTTCGAGCACGACGATTTGTCCCGGCTTGATCCGCCCGTCACGCACCGCGGTGTCGAGCGCGAGCGGGACCGACGCGGCCGAGGTATTGGCATGCTGGTCGACCGTGACGACGACCTTTCCGGCCGCCAGCCCGAGCTTGCGCGCGGTCGCGTCGAGGATGCGGGCATTGGCCTGGTGCGGCACGACCCAGTCGACATCACCGGGGACCAGACCCGCCGCGGCGAGCGATTCGTCCATCACGCTGGCGAGGTTGTTGACCGCGTGGCGGAACACTTCGCGTCCCTTCATCCGCACCTTGCCGACCGTGCCGGTGGTCGACGGCCCGCCATCGACATAGAGCAGTTCATTGTGGCGGCCATCGGCATGGAGCCGGCTGGCGAGGATACCGGGGCCGTCCTCGGCGACGTCCCGCGCCTCCAGCACCACCGCGCCGGCGCCGTCGCCGAACAGCACGCAAGTGGTGCGGTCTTCCCAATCGAGGATCCGGCTGAACGTCTCGGCGCCGATCACCAGGGCGCAATTGGCGCTGCCGGTCTTGATCAGGCTGTCGGCGACCTGGATCGCGTAGAGGAAGCCCGAGCACACCGCGCCGACGTCGAACGCGACGCAATCGTCGATCCCCAGCATCGCCTGGACCTTGGTCGCGGTGGCCGGAAAGGTCTGGTCAGGAGTCGCGGTGGCGAGCACGATCAGGTCGACCTCGTCCGCCGCCTTGCCTGCTGCGGTCAGCGCCGCGCGCGCCGCGTCGGCGGCCAGCGTGCCGGTTGTTTCGTCAGGGCCGGCAATGTAGCGGAAGCGGATACCGGTGCGCTCGACGATCCACTCGTCGCTGGTGTCGACGGTCTCGGCGAGTTCCGCGTTCGACACGCGCCGCATCGGCAGCGCCGACCCGGTTCCGGTGATGACCGCACGCCTCACGCAACTGCTCCTTCGGGTTCATGCGCTTCGAAATATTTGAGATCCTCGGCGATCTTGCGCGCCAGGTCGTCGCGCACGCTCTTCGCCGCCACCGCAATCGCGTTGGCGACCCCGGTTTCGTTGGCGCCGCCATGGCTCTTCACGACGAGACCGTTGAGGCCGAGAAAGACCGCGCCATTGTGATTGTTGGGATCGAGGTGGTGGCGCAACAATTCGGTCGCCGGGCGCGAGATCAGGAAGCCGATTTTCGACCGCACCGAACTGCTGAATGCGCGGCGCAACAAATCGGCGACGAATCGGGCGGTACCCTCGGCGGTCTTCAGCGCGATATTGCCGGAAAAGCCGTCGCACACGATCACGTCGACATCGCCGCGCGACAATTTGTCGCCCTCGATGAAGCCGGCAAAGGTCAGCGGCAAATGGGTCGCGTCGCGCAGTGCCTGGGCGGCGTTGCGAATCTCACCAGTGCCCTTCTGGTCCTCGGTACCGATGTTGAGCAACGCGACGCGAGGGCTGGCGAGGTCGAGCTGGGTGCGGGCATAGGCCGCGCCCATCACCGCGAACTGCATCAAATTGCGCGCGTCGCACTCGGTATTGGCGCCGAGATCGAGCACAACCGTGTCGTTCGCGCCCAGGCTGGGCATCAGCCCGGCGAGCGCGGGGCGGTCGATCCCCTTCATCGTGCGCAGCGAGACCTTGGCCATCGCCATCAGTGCGCCGGTATTTCCCGACGACACGGCGGCGGCGGCGCGGCCCTGTTTGACCAGGTCGATCGCGACGCCCATCGATGTGATCTTGGCGCGGCGCAGCGCGGCGCTGGGCTTTTCGTCGCCCTTGATCACCTCGGGCGCGTGGACGATTTCGGAATTCGCCGTCAGATTGGGGTGATTCTTCAACCCCTCGGCGATCTTCGCCTCGTCGCCGACCAGGAAGAAATGCGTGCCGTCGAACCGGCGTCGCGCTTCCGCGACGCCTGCCAACATTACCGCCAACCCCTCGTCACCGCCCATCGCGTCGATGGCGATCCAGGAGTTGGTGGTCACGCGACAGTCCCCCTAATTGGGCCCCGATCAGCCTTCGACCGAGACGACCTCACGGCCATTATAATGGCCGCACGACGGGCAGAGGTTGTGCGGACGCTTGAGCTCGCCGCAATTCGGGCACTCCTGGAACGACTCGACCGAGAGCGCATCATGCGCGCGGCGCATGCCACGGCGAGAGGGCGAGGTTTTCTTCTTGGGAACGGCCATTGCGGCGACAACCTTCAACTATCGAATTGATCAAGACGACTAGGCCCGGACGTTTATCGGCGCAACCGACGGGTCGGCCACGCGGTACAAAGGCTCGGGATGCATCGCGAAGCGTGCGCCTATAGCGATTTGGCGCGCCGTTGCAACCCGCGCGGCGTCGCGGTCAGCCGCCGCTCGCGCGACGGCAGCGCGTCGGGTGTGCAGACGTCCCAGGCGAGTCCTAGCCGTTGCAGCAGGCGGATCAGCACGAACCCCCAATCGCTCTGCCCCGGATAAAGCCCGATCCGCGCCGAGCCGGGAAAGGCGTGGTGATTGTTGTGCCATGCCTCGCCCATGGTCGGGATCGCCGCCCAGGGCACGTCGTGCGCCTGCACGCCGGCCGCGTCGACCAGCCAGGATTGCGGGCCGTGGCGATGCGCGAGATGGCCGACCAGCCAATGACCATGGACCGAGATCGCGACGCGCGCGCAGACGCCCCACACCACCCAGGACCAGCCGCCAATTGCCCAGCAGGCGAGCGCGATCGGCACCTGCTGCGCCATCCACCAGCGATCGAGCAACCGATAGAAACCCTGCCGCTCGAGCGCGCCGAGGTCATAAGCCGGCGGGTGAGCGAGATCGAGCCGGCAATGCAATTGCCACCAGGCATCGATCAGCGGCGGCCGGCGATGCGCGAGATAATCGTGACAATCCGCCTGGCGCTGCGCCCAGTCGCGCAGATCGTGGGTGCGAATCATCCAGAACGGGCCGCTCATCCCGACCGCGGTGCCGCACCAGACCAGGAAATATTCGATCGCGCGCGGGGTCCGGAAGCTGCGATGGATCATCAGGCGGTGAAAGCCGACCGAATGGCCGAGCAACAGGCCGCCGCCGGTGGTGAGGACGAACAGCAGCAGCGCGCCGGGCGTCGCGACCAGCGGTCCGGCGATCAGCGCCACGCCTGCCATGCCGCCATTCCACAGCGAATGGAGCGGATCCCAGCGCACGCGGCCGGTCGACGGGTCGGCGCCCGGCGTTTCGACCAGCCAGTTGACCGCGCATCGATCGTGATCGGCCCAATGCTCTCGCTGACTCATGGCGACACCCCTATTATTTAAGCCGTACCTTAATTACCTAATTGCCATCTGGAAAGTATTTAAGCAAGCGCCTAATAAGGCATTCATGCAACGCGTCTTCGAAGCCCTGGCGTCCACCACCCGCCGCAAGATCCTGGCCTATCTGTCCAAGGCGGAAATGACCGCGGGCGAGATCGCCGCGCGCTTCGAGATTTCCAAACCCGCGGTGTCGCAGCATCTGAGCGTGCTCGAGAATGCCGGGCTGGTGACGAGCGAGAAGCGCGGTCAGTATGTCCATTACCGGCTGGTCGAGGACAATCTGGCCAACACGCTGAACGGCTATCTGCAGGAAGTCTGCCCGGTGTCGCGCCCGCTCAAGGTCGAGAGCGCGGCCAAGGCGGCGCGGCGGGATGAAGGCTGAGCAATAACGAAACGCCGCATCCACGGAAACCAAGGGGAGGATTGCCATGATATTACCGGTAACGCTCGTGATCGCGGCAGCGACCGGGCTGATCAACGTCTGGCTGGCGTTCGGCGTCGGGCGCGATCGGGTGAGCAGCAAGGTCATGCTCGGCGATGGCGGCGAGGCGGCGATGACCGCCAAGATCCGCGCGCACGGCAATCTGACCGAATATGCGCCGACCGTGCTGATCCTGATGGCGTTGATCGAACTGGCGAGCGGGCCGAGCCTGTGGCTGTGGATCGTTGGCGCCACGTTCATCGTGGTGCGGCTGGCGCACGCCTTCGGCATCGTCCGCCCGGCACCCAGCGTGTTGCGCACGGTCGGCGCGCTCGGCACCTGGCTGGTGATTCTGGTCCTGGCGATATGGGCGCTGGCGATCAGCTATCAGGCCGAATGGACGCCGCCGGTGCGGTCGATGCAGGTCGCTCCGCCCGCGGCGTGATCCGGATAGTGCGCTGATCCTCCCTCGCCGGGCGCGCGTTCGCGCCTCGGCCTGACGCGATTGCGATCTCGACTTTTGCCGCCAACGCTTCAAGGGAGCGGGCGATGAGTCCGACCCTTTCCCTCCTCTTCGCGTTCGGCGCGGGCGCTGTCGGCGGCGCGATGAATGCGCTGGCGGGAGGCGGGACGTTCGCGACCTTGCCGTCGCTGCTGGCGCTGGGCATCCCGGCCAACGCCGCCAATGCGACCTCCAACGTCGCCTTGTTGCCGGGGGCAGGGATGAGCGCCTGGGCGTTTCGCGACGAGCTGGGGCCGGTCGGCGGCGTCGGGGTTCGGATATTGTCGGCGATCACCTTCGTCGGCGGGCTGGCCGGGAGCGTGCTGCTGGTGCTGACCCCGAGCCATGCGTTCGACGTGATCATCCCCTGGCTGGTGCTGTACGCCTTCGTCGTGCTGGCGTTCGGCAAGCACGCGGCGTCGTGGTTGCGGGACCGCGTGACGATCGGGCGCGGCAGCCTGATGGTCGTGCAGATGCTGCTCGGCATTTATGGCGGCTATTTCGGCGGCGGGGTCGGGTTGATGACGACGGCGACCTATGGCCTGCTCGCCGGGCACACGCCGCGCGAATTGTTCGCGCCGCGCACGCTGATGCTGGCGATCGCCAATCTCGCCGCGGCGATCGTGTTCATCGCCGCCGGCATGGTGCGCTGGATCGCGTGCCTGCCGATGCTGGCGGGATCGATCCTGGGCGGCTGGGCGGGCGCGCATATCGGCAAGAAATTGCCTGCATCCGCGGTGCGCGTGTGGACGTTGCTGGTGACGGGCGTGACGACGATCGTGTTCTTCGCGCGCGCTTATGGCTAAACGAAGCGTCGATCGCGTGTAACCGGTCGGGCGTATCGTTCGAAGGAAGCATGATGGACGAACCGCACGCCCCCGCTGAATCCCCGGTCGCTCGGCCGCTCGCGACCAATGTCGTTTATCGCCACCGGCTGGCGACGCGGATCTGGCACTGGATCAACGCGATCGCGATCTTCATCATGATCGGCAGCGGTATCGGCATATTGAACGCGCATCCGCGGCTCTATTGGGGCCAGTACGGCGCCAATTTCGACCATGCCTGGCTCGATCTGAGGCCATACGGCACCATCCTGCGCTCGGGCTGGCTGACGATCCCGGCGGGGTACAATCTCGCCATATCGCGGCGCTGGCATTTGCTGTTCGCGCTGGTGCTCGGCTTCGGCCTGCTCGCGTTCATGATCGCCAGCCTGATCAATCGCCATTTCCAGCGCGACCTGCGAGTCCGCGCCAGGGAAATCGCGCCGCGCCATCTCTGGGCCGACCTGCTCGCGCATCTGCGTTTCGACTTCCACAATCCCGACGATCCGGCGGCATACAATACGCTCCAGAAGCTCGCTTATGTCGCCGCGATCTTCGTCCTCATCCCGCTGATGATCTTCACCGGGCTGGCCATGTCGCCAGGGATGGACGCGGCCTGGCCGTGGCTGATCGAGCTATTCGGCGGGCGGCAATCGGCGCGCTCGATCCATTTCATCGCGGCGTCGGGAATCGTGCTGTTCGTCATCGTCCATCTGACGCTCGTCATCCTCGCCGGACCGATCAATGAAGTCTGGTCGATGATCACCGGCCGCTGGAAACTCCCCGCTGCGCCCAACCCCGAGCCGACGCCCGAACCGGAGGCCGCCGAATGACTCTCATCACGCGACGCACGCTCGTCACCGGCGGCGCGCTGGGCGCCGGGCTGCTGCTGTCGGGCTGCGACAAGCTCGCCCAGCAACCCGGCTTTCGCCGCATCCTGTTCTCGGGCGAAAAGATCAACATGGGCCTGCAGCGCGCGCTGATGGACCGTAACGCGCTCGCCCCCGAATTCAGTGCCGAGCAGATGTCGCCGGTGTTCCGCACTAACGGCAATTCCAACCCGAACACCGCCGATTACAACCGCCACGTCGCAGAGAATTTCGCCAATTGGCGGCTCGAGGTCGGCGGATTGGTCGACCGGCCACTACGCCTCAGCCTGAGCGATATCGGCGCCTTTCCGCAACGCGCGCAGATCACTCGTCACGATTGCGTCGAGGGGTGGAGCGCGATCGGCAAGTGGCAGGGGCCGATGCTGGGCAATGTGCTGAAGGCGGCGGGGGTGCGCAATTCGGCGCGCTACATCGTGTTCACCTGCGCCGATCTGTGGAGCGGCGCCCCCTATTACGAATCGATCGACATGGTCGACGCCTTCCACCCCCAGACGATCCTGGCCTGGGCGATGAACGACAAGCGCGTCTCGGTCGGCCATGGCGCGCCGATCCGGCTCAGGGTCGAGCGGCATCTTGGCTACAAGAACGCCAAATATGTCATGCGGATCGACGCGGTGGCGAGCCTCGCGGGGATCGGCCTGGGCAAGGGCGGTTATTGGGAAGATCACGTCAATTACGACTGGTATGCCGGTATTTGATGTGCGTCGGGTTGCTTTTCTTGGTTTGCCGCCGGTGCCGTGATCAGCGAAGCTGGACAAGAGGTCTTCCCGTCGCCGCATTCAATCGATAGCAGCGGTCCTCTATGGCCCTGATTGACCTGTTCTTCGAGCGCGCGTTCAAGCGCGGCACGCTGTCCGTCACTTATGCCGACGGCACGACCAAGTCGTTCGGCACCGCGGACCCCGATTATCCCGATGTCGCGATCCGCTTCGCCACCAAGAGTGTGCCAGGGCAGATCCTGCGCGACCCCGCTTTGGGCGTGGCCGAGGCGTTCATGCACGGCCGCATGGTGATCGAGCGTGGCGACATCATGCAGCTGCTGTCGCTGGCGAGTAAGAACAATCGCTGGGAAGACGCGACCGGCGCGCTCGATCCCGGCCTCGCCGCCAAGGCCGTGGTCGGGGTCAAGCGCAAGCTAGACCAGTTCAACCGCGCGCGGGCGGCGCGGGCCAACGTCAAGCATCATTACGACATCGGCAACGCGCTCTACGATCTCTTCCTCGACACCGACCGCCAATATAGCTGCGCCTATTTCGTCGACCGCGACGAAAGCCTCGAACAGGCGCAGCTCGACAAGAAGGCGCATATCGCCGCCAAGCTAGCGCTCAAGCCCGGCATGCGCGTGCTCGATATCGGCTGCGGCTGGGGTGGCATGGCGCTCTATCTGCACAAGACCTATGGCGTCGACGTCGTCGGCATCACGCTCAGCGACGAGCAGATCGCCACCGCCAAGCAGCGCGCGGCGGACGCCGGCGTGTCGGACCACGTCACGTTCCAGCTGATCGACTATCGCCACATGACCGGCACGTTCGACCGCATCGTCTCGGTCGGCATGTTCGAGCATGTCGGCCCGCCGCAATACCGCACTTTCTTCCGCAAATGCCGCGACTTGCTCAACGACGACGGCGTGATGCTGCTCCACACGATCGGTCGCGCGGGCGGGGCGGGCGTGACCGACGAATTCACCGCCAAGTACATCTTCCCCGGCGGCTATATCCCGGCGCTGTCGGAAATCACCAAGGGCTATGAAGGCCTGCGCTATTACATGACCGACGTCGAGGTGCTGCGCCTCCATTACGGCTATACGCTGCAGCATTGGTACGCCCGCGCCGTCGCCAATCGCGACAAGATCGTCGCGATGTACGACGAGGTTTTCTACAATATGTGGATCTTCTACCTCGCCGGCTCGTGCGTCAGCTTCCTCTATGGTGGGATGGTCAATTACCAGCTTCAGTTCGCGCGCAACCGCGATGCCCTGCCGATCACGCGGGATTATATGGGCGAAGAAGAACGGCGGATCGCGGCGAAAGTATAAGCCTGGTCGTCGCGATCAGGCTTGGCCGTCATGCCGGCCTTGTGCCGGCATCTACCGTGCAACAACGCCTCATCTCGGTTGTGGAAGAGTGGACCCCGGGACAAGCCCGGGGTGACGATTCAAACTTGATCGCACTCGTCTAAGGCCGACGCGCCCGAGCCTAGGGACCTACGCCGCCTTGCGCAGTTCCAGCTCGAGCCGGTTCCAGATGTCGACCAGCGCCTTGGTGAGATCGCGCATCATGGCTTCGTCGTGGGCGGGGCCGGGCGTGAAGCGCAGGCGTTCGGTGCCGCGCGGCACGGTCGGGTAGTTGATCGGCTGAACATAGACGCCGTATTCGGCGAGCAGGATGTCGCTGATCCGCTTCGCCTTGACCGGATCGCCGACCATCAGCGGCACGATATGCGTGTCGCCCGGCAGCACCGGAAGCCCGGCCTCGGCCAGCATCGCCTTGAGCATCCGGGCCGATGCCTGTTGCCCGTCGCGCTCGGCGGTCGAGGCCTTGAGGTGGCGGACACTCGCCAGCACGCCGGCAACCAGCACCGGCGACAGCGAGGTCGTGAAGATGAAGCCCGGCGCATAGCTGCGGATGACATCGATGATCGTCTGGTCGGCGGCGATATAGCCACCCATCACCCCGAACGCCTTGCCCAGCGTGCCTTCGATGATCGTGATCCGGTCGGCGACCTGGTCGCGCTCCGAAATGCCGCCACCGCGCGGTCCGTACATGCCGACGGCATGGACCTCGTCGAGATAGGTCAGCGCATTGTATTTGTCGGCGAGGTCGCAGATCGCTGCCAGCGGCGCGATATCGCCTTCCATCGAATAGACGCTCTCGAACGCGATCAGCTTGGGCGCGTTGGGGTCTTCGGCGGCCAGCAGTTCCTCGAGATGCGCCAGGTCATTGTGGCGGAACACGCGCTTCTCGCAGCCCGAATTGCGGATGCCGGCGATCATCGAGGCGTGGTTGAGCTCGTCCGAGAAGATGATGCAGCCGGGCAGGATCTTGCCCAGGGTCGCCAAGGTCGCTTCGTTCGAGACATAACCGCTCGTGAACAGCAGCGCGCCTTCCTTGCCGTGGAGATCGGCCAGCTCGTTCTCGAGATCGACATGGTAATGCGTATTGCCGCCGATGTTGCGCGTGCCGCCCGAACCGGCGCCGACATCGTGCAGCGCTTCTTCCATCGCCGCGATCACCTTGGGGTGCTGGCCCATCGCCAGATAATCGTTCGAGCACCACACCGTGATCGGCATCGGTCCGTTATGCCCGGCAAAGCACCGCGCATTGGGAAACGCCCCCTTGTTGCGCAAAATGTCGATGAACACGCGATACCGCCCTTCGGCATGCAGCCGGTCGATCGCCTGGGTGAATACCCGCGAATAATCGACGGGCCGCGCGGTGGAATCGCTCATGAACTGCGCCAATAACGTGGGTTTTACCGATTTTCCATGGGTAAGAGGTGCAAACGCCGCAATCGCGAAACTGCTTTGTGTCAGCGCAAGTGTCGCATTGGCGTGGTATAGAGCGAGTCGTCGCCGGCGTTCACGGGTCCGAACAGGCCGGGCGATCGAGAGCAGGAACGCTCCCGCTTGAATTGTCGGAGCTTTGTGATGTCCAACCAGATTGGCCTCGAAGGCCAGGATTCAGATTATCTTGCCCGGCGCGAGGCGCAGGAACGGATTGCCGCCGAGCAGTCCGCCGACCCCTCGGCGCGCCACGCGCATCAATTGCTGGCCGAACAATACGCCCAGCGATTGCGCATGGCGCCCCGACCCGCCGTCCAAGAGCGCTAAAGCGATTCGGCGCGGTTGATGCCATAGCGCGCCAGCGCCGGGGCGAGGTGGCGTTCGGCATCGCCGAACCGGGTGAAGACGGCGCGATGGAGCGGCGTTTCGGGCCAGTCCTGCCCCTCCGTCAAATATACGACTCGCCGCGCGATTCCCGGCGCGCCGTCGACGAAGCGCACCGGATGCGGCGCGGCTTCGGCGAGTTCGTCGCCGACCAACGGGAAGTGGGTGCAGGCGTTGACGACGACATCGATGCGGTCGCCTCCCGGCTGGTCGAACAATCCGGCGATCGCCGCGCGATACTCGGCGATCGGACGCGATTCGCCGTGGAGCTTGGCTTCGGCCAGTTCGACCAATGCGGCCGAGCCGTGGCGCAGGACGGTGCAATCGCCGGCGAAGCGCGCGGCGAGATCGTCGACATAAGGCTGGCGTACGGTCGCATCGGTGCCGAGCACGCCGATCACGCGCGTCTCGCTGATCGCCGCGGCGGGCTTGATCGCCGGCACGGTACCGACGATCGGCACATCAAGCGCGGCGCGCACCGTGCCGAGCGCGATGGTCGAGGCGGTGTTGCACGCGATCACGATCAGTCGCGGGTCGTAGCGTTCGGCCAGCCGCCCGAGCAGCGCCGGTACCCGCGCGGCGATCTCCAGTTCGCTCTTGGTGCCATAGGGAAATCCCGCCGAATCGGCGACATAGACCAGGGGCGCCCGGGGCAGCAGCGCCTGGGTGGCGGCGAGCACCGACAGCCCGCCGACACCCGAATCGAACAACAATAATGGGCGATCGTCCATGTACGGCCTCTAGGGGGATGCATCCATTCTGATCAAGATAAGTGGCATCCGCCAACGCGCTCGATTATGTACCCAGCCGATTGGGGGAGCGTTCAGGTGGCGACGGAATATCTGTGGGCAGCGCCGGCCGGCGCCATGCTGCTCGGTTACCTTCTCGGATCGATCCCGTTCGGCGTCATCCTGACCCGCGCGTTCGGCGCCGGCGACCTTCGTCAGATCGGATCGGGCAATATCGGCGCGACCAACGTGTTGCGGACGGGGCGAAAGGGCCTCGCCGCCGCGACCTTGCTGCTCGATCTCGCCAAGGGCGCCGCCGCGGTGCTGATCGCCGGCTGGCTGTTCCACGGCCATCAGATTCCCGCCGCCGCGGCCGCCTTGCTCGGCCATTGCTATCCGGTCTGGTTGAAGTTCAAGGGCGGCAAGGGAGTCGCGACCCTGATGGGGATCGTGCTCGCGCTGCACTGGCCTATCGGGCTGGTCTATGCCCTGGTCTGGCTGGGGCTGCTCGCGGTGCTTCGCATCTCGTCGGTCGCGGGCATGGCCGCCGCGATCTCCGCGCCGATCACGGCAGCGGTGCTGGGCGATTTCGATGCGGTGTTCCTGCTCGTCGCGCTGGCGCTGATCGTGTTGTGGAAGCATCGCGCCAATGTCGAACGGCTGATCCAGGGCAACGAGCCGAGGATCGGCGCCAAGAAGGATGGCTGACCCGCGGCTTGCGCGGCTGCGGCTGATCCGTACGCCGACGATCGGCCCCGTCACCTATCGCCAGTTGCTCGCCCGGTTCGGCAGCGCCGAGCGCGCGATCGAGGCCTTGCCCGACCTCGCCGCGCGCGGCGGCGGCAAGCCGCCCCGGATCGCCGACGCCGCGACCGTCGAGCGCGAGATCGCCCGGGTCGAGAAACTCGGCGCGCGCTATCTGTTCATCGACGACGCCGATTATCCGCCGCTGCTCGCCGAGCTCGACAATGCGCCGGCGGTGATGACGATCCGGGGCGATAGTGCTCTGTTCGCGCACACCAGCGTGGCGATGGTCGGCGCGCGCAACGCCTCGGCCGCGGCGTGCCGCTTCGCGCGGGGATTGGCTGTCGAGTTGGGGCGCGAGGGCGTGGTGATCGTCTCCGGGCTGGCGCGCGGGCTCGACACCGCGGCGCATCAGGGATCGCTGGCGACCGGCACGATTGGGGTGATCGCGAGCGGCATCGATATCGCCTTCCCGCCCGAGAATCGCGCGTTGCAGGAGCAGGTCGCCGAGCAGGGCCTGCTGATCGCCGAGCAGCCGCCGGGCAGCGAGCCGCTGGCGCGCAATTTCCCCCACCGCAACCGAGTCATCGCCGGGCTGGCGACCGGCACTGTCGTGGTCGAGGCGGCGCCGCGATCGGGATCGCTGATCACCGCGCGGCTGGCGGCGGAAGCGGGACGTGACGTCATGGCGGTCCCCGGCAGCCCGCTTGAGCCGCGCGCCCAGGGCTGCAATTTGCTGATCCGCGAAGGCGCGGCGCTGGTCCAGTCGGCCGCCGACATCCTGGAGACGATCCGCCCGATCGACCCGCGCATGGTGCGCGCGCCGGCGAGCCCGTTCGACGGACGTCCCGGCGGCGAGCCTGACGATGCCGAGCGCCGCGCGCTGATCGGCCTGCTCGGCCCGGTGCCGGTGGCGATCGACGAACTGATCCGCCAATCGGATTTGCCGCCCGCGACGGTCGCGTTGGTCCTGCTCGAACTCGAACTGGCCGGCCGGATCGAGCGCCATGCGGGGGGCAGGGTGAGCCTGATCCAATAGCTCGTCGCGAACATCGCTGAACGCGTTGAGATCTTGGAATCGAATGAGCCGAACGTCACCCCGGCCTTGTGCCCGTTCGAGCTTTGGCTTGCCCCCAGCAAGCCAAGATCGTGTCCGGGGGACACGATCTCGCTCGAACGCCACCGGGCGGCAAGCCCGGGAAAAGAAGCTCCAGTTATGCGCTAACCTGCACGGTGGATGCCGGGACGAGCCCGGCATGACGACCTTTCAGGTCGCGGCGGCTGATCGGCAGAGATATGCGAAACACAGAATCATCGGTAACCGATTTCTCGAAACCAATCGAACGAGGTGTTCGCATGACTCCCAGGGCCGCCCGCTGGCTGTTCCGCGCCGCAGCCATCTACGGCCTGATCGTCCTGGTGCCGCTCTATTTCCTCGAGCGGCAGGTCGCGGCACCGGCAGCGATGCTCGACCATCCGATCTATTATTATGGTTTCGTCGGCGCCGCCGCGGCGTGGCAATTGGTCTATTGGACGATCGGCGGCGACCCGGTCGGCTACCGCGCCTTCATGCCGCTCGCCGCAGTGGCCAAATTCGGATTCTGGATCCCCAGCCTCATTCTATGGTTGAACGGACGCGCGCCGACCTCCACCTTTGCCGTGACGAACGGCGACCTCATCCTGGGAATTGCCTTCTTCCTCGCCTGGCGGAGCCTCAAGGCCCCGGCTTGACGGGCATCATCGGGGCTCCCCATCCTCGCGCGTACACGTAAGGATCGCTTTTCATCGCCATGCAGCTTGTCATCGTCGAATCGCCCGCCAAGGCGAAAACCATCGAGAAATATCTGGGCAGCGACTATCGCGTTCTCGCGAGCTACGGCCATGTCCGCGACTTGCCGCCCAAGGACGGATCGGTCGATCCCGATTCCGGCTTCGCGATGGATTGGGAAAATTACGCCGACAAGGCGAAGCAGCTCAAGGCGATCACCGACGAGGCCAAGAAGGCCGACCGCCTGATCCTGGCGACCGACCCCGATCGCGAGGGCGAGGCGATTTCGTGGCACGTCCAGGAAGTCCTGCGCAACCGCAAGGCGCTGCCCAAGCAGGTCGAGCGCGTCACCTTCAACGCGATCACCAAGGCGACCGTGACCGAGGCGATGAAGCATCCGCGTCAGCTCGACGAGGACCTGATCGACGCCTATCGCGCCCGCCGCGCGCTCGATTATCTGGTCGGCTTCACGCTCTCCCCCGTTTTGTGGCGCAAGCTCCCCGGCGCCAAGTCGGCGGGCCGCGTCCAGTCGGTCGCCTTGCGCCTGATCGTCGACCGCGAGCGCGAGATCGAAGCCTTTGTCAGCCAGGAATATTGGTCGGTCGCCGCCACCCTGGAGCAGGACGGCACGCCGTTCACCGCGCGGCTGATCAAGTGGAACGGCGAGAAGCTCGACCGCTTGTCGATCGGCAAGGAAGGCGACGCGCTCAAGGCGAAAGCGGACGTCGAGAATGGCCGCTTCACCGTCCAGTCGGTCGAGACCAAGCCCGCCACGCGCAACCCGCCGCCGCCCTTCACCACCTCGACCCTGCAGCAGGAGGCCGCGCGCAAGCTCGGCTTCTCGGCCAGCCACACGATGCGCATCGCCCAGGCGCTCTACGAGGATGGCGCGATCACCTATATGCGGACCGACGGCGTCCAGATGGACGGCAGCGCCATTTCCGACGCGCGCAAGGCGATCACCGAGCGCTATGCCGCCAATTACGTCCCCGACAAGCCGCGCCAATACCAGACCAAGGCCAAGAACGCGCAGGAAGCGCATGAGGCGATCCGCCCGACCGATTTCCGCCGCGACCATGCCGGGTCGGGCGACCATGCCCGGCTCTACGAGCTGGTCTGGAAGCGCGCCATGGCGAGCCAGATGGCCTCGGCGCAGATGGAGCGCACCACGATCGACCTCGCCGACGGCACCGGCCGCCACGGCTTGCGCGCGACCGGGCAGGTCGTACTCTTCCCCGGCTATCTCGCGCTGTACGAGGAAGGCCGTGACGACGAGGGCGATGAGGAATCGCGCCGCCTGCCGCGCCTGCGCGACGGCGACGTGCCGGCCAAGCGCGACGTCACTGCCGAACAGCATTTCACCCAGCCGCCGCCGCGCTTCTCCGAAGCGTCGCTGGTCAAGCGGCTCGAGGAGCTCGGCATCGGGCGGCCGTCGACTTATGCCTCGATCATCCAGACGCTCAAGGACCGCGACTACGTCCGCGTCGAGAAGAATCGCTTCTTCGCCGAGGAATCGGGCCGGCTGGTAACCGCCTTCCTCGAACGCTTTTTCGAGAAATATGTCAGCTTCGACTTCACCGCCGGGCTCGAGGACGAACTCGACGAGATTTCGGGCGGCCGCGCACAATGGCAGAAAGTGCTCGAGGCGTTCTGGCGCGACTTCAAGCCGCGCACCGCCGAGGTGATGGAATTCAAGCCGTCCGAAGTGACGCAGCAGCTCGACCAGTTCCTCGCGCCTTACCTCTTCCCCGACAAGGCCGATGGCGGCGATCCGCGGCTGTGCCCCAATTGCGGGTTGGGCCAATTGTCGCTGCGCGGCGGCCGGTTCGGCGCGTTCATCGCCTGCTCCAACTATCCCGAATGCAAATATACCCGCCGCTTCGCCCAGGCGGGTGCTGCGGACGGTGAGGACAGCGGTCCCGAATCGCTGGGCAAGGATCCCGAGACGGGGCTGGAAGTCGAGCGCAAGGCAGGCCGGTTCGGACCGTATATCCAGCTCGGCGAGGGCAAGGATGCCAAGCGCGCGTCGATTCCCAAGGATATCGAACTCGATCTCGACTGGGCATTGAAGCTGCTGAGCCTGCCGCGCGAAATCGGCGCGCATCCCGAGAGCGGCAACATGATCACCGCGTCGATCGGGCGCTATGGTCCCTATCTGGCGCATGACGGCAAATATGCCCGGCTGCAGTCGACCGCCGAAGTGTTCGAGACCGGGATGAACGCGGCAGTGGTCAAACTGGCCGAAGCGGCGGCGAATGGCGGCCGTCCGGCGCGCGGATCGCGCGAGCCGTTGAAGGTGCTCGGCACGCATCCGCGCACCGAACTCGAGATCAAGCTGATGGAAGGGCGCTATGGCGCCTATGTCACCGACGGCACGACCAACGCGACCTTGCCCAAGACGATCGACAAGGATCAGCTGACGTTGGAGGAAGCGGCGCAATTGATCGACACGCGCGCAGCCGCGGCACCGGCCGGCGGCAAGGGGAAGCGCGGGGCGAAAAAGGCTCCGGCGAAGAAGGCTGCTGCGAAGAAGGCGCCGGCCAAGAAGAAGGCGGCGGCGAAATAGTCGTCGCCCCAGCGAGTAATCGTCACCCCAGCGAAAGCTGGGGTCTCGCGCAGAATCTCAATTGCTTGAGATCCCAGCTTTCGCTGGGATGACGATTTGTCAGACGGCGCGGCGGGTGCGGGGACGAGTCTGGGATGACGGCGGTTACGCGGCCCGGCTGCTCGTTTCGTTCAACCACGACCGGGCACGCGTCTGCGCCTCCGCAATCTCTCGTGCGGTCATTTCATCGGCCACTTCGGCGCGGCAATAGCGCGCGCCTTCATGGCCGCCGCGCGACGCGGCGAGGTTGAACCATTTGTGCGCCTCGACCAGATCGAGATCGACGCCGTTCGCGCCGGTCGAATAATCGACCCCGAGATCGTAGCACGCATTCCAATCGCCCCGCGCGGCATCGCTCAGCCGGCTTTCGATCAGGAACTGCGCATTCTTCAGGCTGCTGCCCATCGTCGCCACCCCTTTATCCCTTTGGCCGGGCTACCTTGGGGGGCGAGCGGTCAACAAATGGTTAACGGCGTTTAACCACGAAATTCAGGGCGCTATGTCGAGATTGTCGATCAGCCGAGTCGTGCCGAGTCGCGCGGCGGCGAGCAGGCGACGGGATTTGCCCGGCTGCGGATCGCCCAGGGTCGCGGCGTCAACCAAGGCGACATAATCGGTGAGGAAGCCTGACTCGGCCAGCGACGTTATCGCGGCATCGATCGCGCCCGGCTCCCCCGCCTCGATCGCGCGCTTGGCCTCGGCCAGCGCCTTGGGCAGCGCCACGGCTCGCGCGCGCTCGTCGGGCGAAAGGTAGATGTTGCGCGACGACAAAGCGAGCCCGTCGGCCTCGCGCACCGTCGGCACCCCGACGATCTCCAGCTCCATATCGAGATCGGCGACCACGCGGCGGATCACCGCGAGCTGCTGAAAATCCTTTTCGCCGAAATAGGCCGTGTCGGGGCGCACCTGGTTGAACAATTTGGAGACCACCGTCGCGACGCCGTCGAAATGGCCGGGCCGCGCGGCGCCGTCGAGCCCGTCGCTCACGCCCGACACCGAGACGTTGGTGGCGAACCCCGCCGGGTACATGTCGTCGACTCCCGGCATCCACAACAGGTCGCAGCCATAGGCGATCAGCAACGCCTTGTCGGCTTCCGCCGGGCGCGGATAGCGCGACAGATCCTCGTTCGGACCGAATTGCTTGGGATTGACGAAGATCGACGCGACGACTTTCGCCCCTGTCGCCCGCGCGGCGTCGACCAGCGCCATATGCCCGGTATGGAGCGCTCCCATTGTCGGCACGAGCGCGACGCGTGCGCCATCGCTGCGCAGCTCGGCGGTCGCGCGTCTCAAATCGGGCAGATGATGGACAATTTGCATGGGACTTGTCGCTTCGATAGACGAGGGTTCGCCTGTAAGAGGCGCGGGGCATCTCAGGCAACCAGGGTCTTTACGTGGCGGACGCCAGCAAACCACATATGATCGTCTTCGCCAACGAAAAGGGCGGGACCGGCAAGTCGACCACCGCGGTCCATGTCGCGATCGCGCTGCAGGCGCGCGGCGCGCGCGTCGCGGCGTTCGACCTCGACCATCGCCAGCGCACCATGGCGCGCTATTTCGAGAATCGCGTCGCCACCGCCAAGCGCACCAGTCGCGAGCTGCCGACGCCCGCCTTCGCCGCGCATGACGGCGAGAGCCTGGAATTTTTCGACGACACGTTAGGCCGGCTCTGCAGCGACGCCGATTTCGTGGTGATCGACACCCCCGGCCGCGACGACCGGTTCGGGCGACTGGCGGCGAGCCGCGCCGATACGTTGGTCACGCCGATGAACGACAGCTTCGTCGATTTCGACCTGATCGGGCAGGTCGACCCCGACACCTACAAGGTCACCCGGCCGAGCTTCTACGCCGAACTGATCTGGGACGCGCGCAAGGCCCGGGCCAAGGCCGATGGCGTGGCGATCGACTGGGTCGTGTTGCGCAACCGCCTCCAGCATATCGAGGCGCGCAACATGCGCCGCGTGTCCGACGCGCTCGACCAGCTCGCCAAGCGCGTGGGATTCCGCATCATTCCGGGCTTGGGCGAGCGCGTCATCTATCGCGAATTGTTTCCCAAGGGGCTGACGATGATCGACAGCCGCGATTTCGGTGAGATGGGCATGGCGCATGTCGCCGCGCGGCAGGAGCTGCGCGAGATGATGGCGGCGCTCGCGCTGCCCGAGCCGGTCCTGCCGCTCTTCGCCTGATCATGGCCAAGCTCCTCCTCGCACTGGCGGTTGCCTGGTTCGGCTGGTGGCTGTGGCAAGGACCCAAGAAGGTCTGGACCGACGGCCGCCGCAAGCCGCAACGCAGCGAGGATGAGATCAGCGCGCTGGCCGTGCTGGGACTCGATCCCGGCGCCAGTCGCGACGAGATTCGCGTCGCGCACCGCCGCCTGTTGCGCAACGTCCATCCCGATCATGGCGGCACCGACGAGCTCGCTCGTCGCGTAAATGAGGCGCGCGACATCTTGTTGAAGCCGAGGATTGAGCCGAGGGATTGAACTTTTTCCCTGCTCGGCGGATTGGGCGCGCATCAACCTGACGGGAGCCCCCATGACCCACCGTTTCGATCCTACATCCCTGCGCGAATACGATATCCGCGGAGTCGTCGGCAAAACCCTGTCGACCGACGATGCTCGCGCGATCGGTCGCACCTTCGGCACGATCGTGCGCCGCGCCGGCGGCACCCGCGTCGCGGTGGGACGCGACGGCCGTATTTCATCGCCGGCGATGGAGGCGACATTGGTCGAAGGGTTGCTCGCGTCGGGGGTGAGCGTGATCCGCACCGGGATGGGTCCGACCCCGCAGCTTTACTGGGCCGAGGCCGAGCTGGAAGTCGATGGCGGCATCCAGATCACCGGCAGCCACAACCCAGCCGAATATAACGGCTTCAAGATGGTGCTGCAGCATCGTCCGTTCTTCGGCGAGGACATCCAGAAACTCGGCCGGATGGCGGCCGAGGGCGATTGGGAGGAAGGCGAGGGCGAGGTCGCCGATGTCGATATCGTCGACGATTATGTCGGCCGGCTGATGGCCGGCTATTCGGGCGGCGCCTATCGGATTGGCTGGGACGCCGGCAACGGCGCCGCTGGTCCGGTGATCGAGAAGCTGACCAAATTGCTGCCGGGCGAGCATCATTTGCTGTTCACCGAGGTCGACGGCAATTTCCCCAATCATCATCCCGATCCGACCGAGGAAAAGAACCTGGCCCAGCTCAAGGCGCTGGTGGCGGAGAAGGGACTCGATTTCGGCGTGGCGTTCGACGGCGACGGCGACCGGATCGGCGCGATCGACGGGAAGGGCCGGGTGATCTGGGGCGACCAGATATTGTCGATCCTGGCCGAGCCGGTGCTGCGGGAATTGCCTGGCGCGACGATCATCGCCGACGTCAAGGCGAGCCAGGCGCTGTACGACCGCATCGCCGAGCTGGGCGGGCAGCCGTTGATGTGGAAGACCGGGCACAGCCTGATCAAGACCAAGATGAAGGAGACGCACGCGCCGCTCGCCGGCGAGATGTCGGGCCACATCTTCTTCGCGCACGAATTCTACGGTTTCGACGATGCGCAATATGCCGCGGTCCGGCTGATCCGCGCGGTCCACATGATCGGCAAGTCGATGAACGAGATCAAGGACGCCATGCCGGTGATGGTCAACACGCCCGAAATGCGCTTTCAGGTCGACGAAAGCCGCAAGTTCGCGGTGATCGACGAAGTGCTCGACCGGCTCGAAACCGACGGCGCCGACGTCAACCGCACCGACGGCGCGCGGGTCAACACGCCCGACGGCTGGTGGCTGCTCCGCGCGTCGAACACCCAGGACGTGCTGGTCGCGCGCGCCGAGGCGAAGGATCAGCCCGCGCTCGACCGCCTGCTCGCGCAGATCGACGCGCAGCTGGCGGCAAGCGGGCTCGAGCGCGGGCCGCAAGCGGGGCATTGAGTCTCCCGGCAGACTTCACATCGTCATCCCCGCGCACGCGGGGATGACGGTTGCAAAGTGGCCCTAGGTGGCTTTTCCCGGCCAAAGCCCCCATCTAGCCCGAATGGCGTCCCCCTCGATCATCCGTGTCATCGACCTCGAAACCACCGGCGACGCGCCGCCGCAGCATGGCGTGCTGGAAGTGGGTTGGCAGGACGTCGCGCTGGGCGCGGACGGGCGCTGGGAAATATACGGCGAGGGCGGCAGCCGGATGGTCAATCCCGGCCGACCGATCCCGCCAATCACCCAGGCGATCCATCATATTCTCGACGAACAGGTGGCCGACGCGCCTTATTGGATCGATGTCGCGCGTCCGGTGCTCGATCCCTATCCGCGCCGCATCGCGCTCGCCGCGCATCGCGCCGATTTCGAGGAGCAATTCTGCACCCCGACGCTGACTCACGGCGCCGACTGGATCTGCACGTGGAAATGCGCGCTCAGGCTGTGGCCCGATAGCCCGAGCTTCTCCAACCAGGTGCTACGTTATTGGCGTAAGCCCGAGGGGCTCGAGCATGAACGCGGCCTGCCCGCGCACCGCGCCTTTCCCGACGCCTATGTCACCGCGCACCATCTGCGCGACATGCTCAACGAGGCGTCGGTCGCGCAATTGATCGAATGGTCGAACCAGCCCGGCCTGCTGCCGCGCGTGCGCTACGGGCCGGATCGCGGCAAGGAATGGAGCGAGATCGCCGAGGACAGCCTGGCCGGCTTCCTGACCGACCGCGACCCCGACGTGCGCTTCACCGCGGAGACCGAACTCGCCCGGCGGCGTGGCGGCGGCGCGGTCGGGCGCGCCAATCTGCAGGGCCTGTTGCTGTAGAGATTACCCTGCCGCGGTCTTAACCGCCTCGCAAATCCGGTCGACCACCGCCTCGACCTGAGCGGCATCCTCGCCCTCGGCCATCACCCGGATCACCGGCTCGGTGCCCGACGGGCGAATCACCAGCCGGCCCTTGCCCTCGAGTTCGCCCTCGGCATCGGCAATCACTGCCTTGACCCCGGCATCGTCGAGCGGCTTGCCGCCCTTGAAGCGCACGTTCTTGAGCAATTGCGGCAGCGGATCGAAGCGATGGAGCAATTCGCTCGCCGGAATCCCCGAGCGGACCAGTTCGGCGAGGATCTGCAGCGCCGCGACCAGCCCATCGCCGGTGGTGGCATAATCCGACAGGATGATGTGCCCCGATTGCTCGCCGCCGACATTGTATCCCTGGCCGCGCATCGCTTCGAGCACATAACGGTCGCCGACCGCGGTGCGGATCAGCTTGATCCCCTGCGCGCTGAGATGGCGTTCGAGTCCCAGGTTGGACATCACCGTAGCGACCAGCCCGCCATTGCGGAGATTGCCCGCCCGCGCCCAGCCGGTCGCGATCACCGCCATCAGCTGATCGCCGTCGATCACGCGGCCATTCTCGTCGACGACGATCAGACGGTCGGCGTCGCCGTCGAGCGCGATGCCGATATGCGCGCCGCTGGCGACCACGGTTTCGCACAAGGTCTCCGGCGCGGTCGATCCGACCTGATCGTTGATATTCTTGCCGTTGGGCGTGACGCCGATCGCGATGACCTCGGCGCCCAATTCCCACAAGGCCGAAGGCGCGACCTGATAGGCGGCGCCATTGGCGCAATCGACCACGATCTTGAGTCCGTCGAGCGTCAGATCGTCGGGGAAAGTCGCCTTGGCGAAATGGATATAGCGCCCGCGCGCATCCTCGACCCGGCGCGCGCGGCCGATATCGGGCGCATCGGCCAATGCGACGTCGCCGTCGATCAGCGCCTCGATCGCCGTCTCGTCGGCATCGCTCAATTTATAGCCGTCCGGACCGAACAATTTGATGCCGTTATCGGCGTAAGGGTTGTGGCTGGCCGAGATCATCACGCCCAGATCGGCGCGCATCGACTTGGTCAGCATGCCGATCGCCGGGGTCGGCAGCGGCCCGAACAAAGTCACGTCCATGCCGACGCTGGTAAACCCGGCGACCAGCGCGTTTTCGAGCATATAGCCCGACAGCCGCGTGTCCTTGCCGATCACCACGCGATGCTTGTGGTCGCCGCGAACGAAATGCGCGCCGGCCGCCATGCCGACCTTCATCGCCATCACCGCGGTCATCGGCTGCATGTTGGTCAGGCCGCGAATACCGTCCGTACCGAAATATTTTCTTGCCATTCTGCCCGTTTCCGTCCGCTATCCCGCGCCAAGGCCGCCTCTTAGCGCGGCAAACGAAGAAGGGCGAGCATGAGCCAAGCATTGAGGATCCTGATCTCGCTGGTGGCGGGCCTGGCGCTGGGTATCGCGCTCGCCAATTGGGCGCCCGACGCCGGCGGCTGGGTCCTGGTCTTCACCAAGCGGATCGGCGGCGCCTGGCTGCACGGGCTGCAGATGGTGATCGTGCCGCTGGTCGTGGCGCTGCTGGTGATCGGCATCGCCGCCTCGGCCGAAGCGGCGCGCGCCGGCAAGATCGCCGGGCGCGCGCTGATCTTCTTCGTCGTCATCCTGTGGTTCAACACGATCATGTCGGCGCTGCTCACGCCATTGCTGCTCAAGCTGTTCCCGCTCCGCCCCGATTGGGCAATGGCGCTCAGGGCCTCGCTGTCGAGCGCCAAGACCGCCGGCCAGGTGCCGACGCTGGGCGATTTCTTCGACAAGATCGTGCCGACCAACATCATCGACGCCGCCGCGACCGACGCTTTCCTGCCGCTGACCGTGTTCGCGATGGTGTTCGCCTTCGCCATCACCCGGTTGCAGCCCGATCGCCGCAAGCTGATGGTCGATCTGTTCCAGGCGATCGCCGACGCGATGATCGTGGTGATCGGCTGGGTGCTGGTGCTCGCCCCGCTCGGCGTGTTCTGCCTGGCGTTCGGAGTGGGCATGGAAACCGGCGCGGCCGCGTTCGGCGCGCTGGCGCATTATGTCGCGATCGTCTCGACGCTCGGTATCCTGGTGCTGCTGTCGGCCTATCCGATCGCGGCGATCGGTGCGCGCATAAGCATCGGGCGCTTCGCCCGCGCCGTCCTGCCGAGCCAGATCGTCGCGATCAGCACCTCGTCCTCGCTCGCCTCGCTCCCGACCATGCTCCGCTCGAGCGAGGCGATCGGCGCCCCGGCGCGGGTGTCGGGCATCGTCCTGCCGATCGCGGTCGCGGTGTTCCGCGCGACCAGCCCGGCGATGAACCTGGCGGTCGCGCTCTATGTCGCGCATCTGACCGGCACGCCAATCGGCCCCGGCCAGCTCGCCGCCGGCGTCGTCACCGCGGCGATCACGACGATGGGGTCAGTATCGCTGCCGGGCACGATCAGCTTCTTCGCCTCGGTCGCGCCGGTAGCGGTGGCGATGGGCGTGCCGCTCGAGGCGCTGGGGCTGCTGGTCGCGGTCGAGACGGTGCCTGACTTGTTCCGGACGCTGGGCAATGTGACGATGGACGTCGCGGTCACCGGCACGATCGCGGTGCGGAGTGGGGTTACGACGGAAGGTGAGGGCGAGACCGATCGGATGGTTGAGCAGCTGCCTGGGTGATCTTGGCTACACTCCTTCTCCCCTTGTGGGAGAAGGAGGGAGGCGCGAAGCGCCGGAAGGATGAGGGGGAGTCGGCGAACCCTTGGAGTCCCCCTCACCCTTCCCACTCGGCTACGCCGAGCGGGCCCCTTCCCTCTCCCACAAGGGGAGAGGGAAACTCGGACCCCTACCCACCGATCCAGCGCCAAATCCCCGCGGGCATGCCCGCCAGCGGCAAATGCGCCCAGGTCGCGGCGAGCCACAACGCGATCCCGCCCACGGCCGGCACGACCCCGGCGGGCGTGAACTTGACGCGCCCGCTGAGGATCGCCCCGAGCGGCCAATAGCTGGTATGCGCTTCCCATGCCCGCCAGGTCTCGGGCTGGAGCTTTTCCTTCTTCCTGTCCTGGAGCGCGGCGCCGACCAAAGCGAGGAAGATGATCGTCTTCGCCAGCACGATATTCGCCGGCGTCGGCGCGACCAGGATATGCGCCACGCCCCAAAGCGTGAAGCTCCACATCATCGGATGCCGCGTCACGCTGAACACGCCGCGCGGTTCGGGCAGTGCGCTCGCAGCACGCGGCGGTCCGGGCAGCGCCGGATTGCCGAGCAGCGACCCCACGAACATGATGCTCGCGAAGAACATGATCACCGTGCTCAGGATCCACAGCCCGTCGCCGACCGCCCAGAACGACGCCTCGGGCGGCACCGCGCGGAACGCGAGCGCGAGCCAGCCGAACGTCGCCAGCGCGACCAGCGAATAGACGCCCTGGAACGGCAGCTCGCCGATCGCGCGCACAATGGTGCCACGCAACGGGTGCGACAGCAGGAAATGCGACCCGACGAACGCCACCGCGGCAGCGATTTCCCAGCATAACGGACTCATGGACCCTCTCCCCCGAACCGTTCCGGGGGAGAGCCTAGGCCATCACTGGACCCCGTGCATCCACTTCTTGAGCGGCCAGGCCAGCAGGAGCAGCAGCAGGCCGAGTCCGATCGCCACCAGGGCGATCGTCGTGAAGGTGTGCGTATAGGTATCCAGGCTGACCTTCAAATTGGTCGCTTGCCCGCCAACCGTCTCGACGCTGGCAAATTGCGCGACCAGACCCGCGACATATTGCGCGACGGAGATCGACAGGAACCACACCCCCATCATCAGCCCGACGACGCGCGCGATCGACAATTTGGTGATCATCGACAGCCCGACCGGCGAGATGCACAATTCGGCGATCGAATGGATCACGTAGAGCCCGGCAAGCCACCACAACCCGACCTTGAAATTGCTGTCGGCGAAGGTCGATCCCCAGACCAGGAACAGGAAGCCAGCGCCCACGCCCATCAACGCGCCGGCGAACTTGATCGGGATCGAGGGCTCCCAGCCGCGCCGCGCGAGCCAGCCCCAAAAGGCGCTCATCACTGGCGCCAGCAGCACGATCGAGATCGGGTTGAAATTCTGCGTCTGCGGCGCCGACATCACCCAGTCGCCGATGATGGTGCGGTCAGTATTGCGGTCGGCGAACAGGGTCAGGCTCGACCCGGCCTGTTCGAACAAGGTCCAGAAGACGACGTTGAAGACGATCAGCACCATCGCCGCGACCATCATCTCGCCTTCCTTGCGGCTACCCTTCACGAACGACCAGATGAGGATGCCGGGGACCGAGACGATGAACGTGCCGAACAGCAATTTACCCGTCAGCGGGAGCGACGCGAGATAGCCGATGAAGCCCGAGCCCGCGGCGGGTTCCTCGGCCTGCATCAAATTGACGAACAGGAAATAGACCACCGGCACGGCGACGATCGCGAGCACGTAGATCAGCATCGCCCGGTCGGGACCTTCGCGAGGAGGTGGATTGCCGTACGCGTCGAGCCGGCCGCCATGATAACTGATCATGAAGAACGAAATCACCATCGCCACGCCGGCGAGGCCGAGCCCGAACGGCCATCCGAAACTGTCGGCGAAGATCGCGCAGAGGAACTGGCCGAGGATCGAGCCGGTGTTGATCCCCATATAGAAGATGGTGAAGCCGGCATCGCGGCGGCGGTCGCCCTGTTCGTAGAGCTCGCCGACCATCGTCGAGATATTGGGCTTGAAGAAGCCGTTGCCGACCGAGACCAACGATAGCGCCATCAACAGGATCATCGTCAGGAGCGGGCTGCGCTCGGCTTCCTCGGCATAGCTGCCTTTGGCGATCTTGCGGACCTCGTGCCCGTCGGCGGCGAGCAGCGACAGGCTGCCATCGTCGTTACCCCGCATCGCCAGCTTCTGGCTGCCGTCAATCAGATAGCGCGCCTCTTGCGGGTCGCTGGTCGGGGTGTCGCGGAAATGATCGACGACCACTTCGTACTTCTTGCCGTCAATCACCTGATAGGGCTTGGCCGGCTGACCGCCGAAGGCGAGCGTGAAATAGCCGACCGCCATCATCAGCGCGCCGAAACGCACCGCGCGCTTCGAGCCGAGATATTGGTCGGCAAGCAATCCGCCGACCAGCGGGGTCAGATAGACCAACGCGGTATAGCCGCCATAGAGACCGGTCGAGGCGCGGTCGCCGAGGATGAAATGCTTGGTGAGATAGAGCGTGAGCAGCGCCCGCATGCCGTAAAAGCCGAACCGCTCCCACATCTCGGTCCCGAACAGCCAATAGAGCGGCTTGGGATGGCCGAGCCAAGTTCCCTCCGCCGCTGGGTTGGTGTGGGTGATGTCCGGCTCGCGCGGATTGTCCGCGGTCGGGGTGTCCACCATGCATTCGCTCCCTGAATTCTTGCTCCCGCCGTCTCAAAACGCGGCGAGTGGATGAAGCGAGACTAGCGGCAAAGCGAGGCGAGTAAATATACCGACAGCGGGGCACAGACTCCGTTGCCGGTGGTCGTGTGCATTCCTAGATGGCGACGATGTTCAACGACCGCTCCACGCCGCTTTCGCTGCTGTCGACCCGCCGGTCGGGCAAGCCGCGCGACCTTGTCGCGCCCGGCCCCGACGATGCGCAACTGCAGCAGATCCTGGAGATTGCCGCGCGTACCCCCGACCATGGCAAGCTCGCGCCGTGGCGGTTCGTGATCGTTCCCGCCGACAAGCGCGCCGCGCTGGCCGAAACGATCACCGCTGCCTATCGCGCCGAGCGGCCGCAGGCGGCGCGGCTGGAGATCGAGGCACTCGAGCAATTCGCGACCCAGGCGCCGGCGTTGGTGGTGGTGCTGTCGTCGCCCAAGGTCGACAGCCATATCCCGTTATGGGAACAGCAATTATCGGCGGGCGCCGCGGGCATGAACCTGCTTCATGCCGCGCACGCTTTGGGGTTTGCCGGTGGCTGGCTGACTGGTTGGGCGGCCTATTCCGACGCGGTGCGCGATGCGTTCGGCGCGGAACCCGAACGGATCGCCGGGTATATCTTCCTGGGAACGCCGGGAAAGCAACTAGAAGAAAGGCCGCGCCCCGATCTGCAAAAGATTATTTCAACATGGCAAGGGTAATTGACTGGACTCTTTTCACCGTTGCTGTATTAATGCACCATGGCACTTAGCAATGATGACAGCCCGGTTTACATCCGGTTGAGGGGCACGATCTCGGCGGCGATTCTGCGGGGCGAATATCGTGCGGGCGACCAATTGCCGTCGGTCCGCGCACTCGCGGCCGAACATGGCGCCAACCCGTTGACCGTCGCCAAGGCCTATCAGAGTTTCCAGGACGACGGTTATGTCGAGGTTCGGCGCGGCGTCGGCATGTTCGTCCTGCCCGGCGCGGCGGAAAAGCTCCGCATCGCCGAGCGCGATCGCTTCGTGACCCAGCAATGGCCGCGCATCGCCGATTATATCGAACTGCTCGGGCTCGACGCCGCCGACCTGCTCGAGCGCGAAGGCGCCTGAATTTCCGGTGCCATCGATCGCCGCGGCGCACATGCTGCTTCTCTATCGAGGAGATGGTCATGGCAAGATCGACGCTCGCTTTCGCTACCCTGTCGCTCATCCTGCTCGTCGGCTGCGCTCCGCAGACCGCGACAGTGACCAATAACGTCACGGTGGAAACGACCACCACCAACACCGACATCGTCGCCTCGCCCGCCGACAACGCGAGTGCAGTGCCCGGCAACGCCATCGCGCCGCCGACCGAGGCGCCGTCGCTGGCCGGCTATGCCGGCAAATCGCCGTACGACAAGATTGCCGGCAAGACCTTCACCGAAACCGACGCGGTCAAGGCGGCAATCGCCGGGTCGGGGGCGAACGCCGAGGCGCGCAAATGGCTGGCCGACACTACCGGGCCGGCGAGCCCGATCGTGCTGCAGAACGGCAAGCTGCTGATGAACGAGTGCCAGGAGCACAATTGCAGCGACCATAATTGGACGATCGCGATCGCCCCCGACGGCACCGGTGCGGAAATCTGTTATTACGACATGAAGCTGGGGCCGAAGCCGCAATGGTTCGTCGGCGGCAAGTCGGTGGACCGTCCGGCGGCGGGGGATGAAGGCTGTATCCAGTCGGAGCATTGAGCGACGCTGTTGGGACGAGGAGCTGATCGTGCCCCCGCGAACGCTTCTCCCAAGTGCGGACGTTCCGCGATCCGCTTTGACGTGGCGAACGCTGCCGGTAATTAGCTGACCATGGCGGGGCAGGAAACGGGGAGCGGGTCAGCCGCAGCGCTCAAGCCCGACATGACCCTGGTCAGTCGCGCGACGATCGGCATCCTGGTGGCAGTGTTCCTCGTCGCGCTCGTCCGATTTACCGCGCACGCTTCGATCGCGTTCAGCTTTCCCTATGCCTTTGATTACGGCGAAGGCGTGGTCTGGCAGCAGATGCGCAACATCGTCCAGGGCCAGGGGTATCAGGCGATCGGCATCTATCCCGCGATCGCCTATGAATACCCGCCCATCTTCCATCTTTGCGCGGCAGGCGTCGCGCGGGTCGCCGGAATCGACGAGCTTTACGCCGGGCGGCTCGTGTCGCTGGCATCGGCGGCCGCATGCGCAATGCTCATCGCGCGGCTTACCGCCCATGCCCTCGCCGGCGAAAACCGCAAGGTGGTCTTCGGCGCCGCGACGATCGCGGGATTAGCGTTCCTCACGCTGCCGGTGGTCGACGAATGGGCGCTGTTGATGCGGATCGATCTATTGGCCTGCGCCTTGTCGCTCGCGGGCATGCTACTGGCGATCCATGCGCCCCGGTCGATTGGCGCCTGTGTCGCTGCCGGCCTCATGTTCACCATCGCATTGTACACCCGCCAGACCAGCCTGCCGGCGCCTGCCGGCGCGTTCCTGGTCCTTCTCGCGGTGCGCCCTTCACGGGCCTGGCTGATGGCTGCCGTTTCGGTCGGTAGCGGCCTGGCCATCCTTGCTGTGCTCGAATCCGCTACCCAAGGCGGCTTTCTGCTCAATATCGTTTCGTACAATATCAACCGCATCATCTGGGATCACGCCCTGGCGTTCGGCACCGTGCTGCTGGCCAATATTGCGGTGATCGGGATAGCGGCATTCGGCCTGCTCGACAGCGTTCGCGGCTCGGGCCTGCAGCATTGGCGCGATCTCAGGGCGTGGCTCGCCAGCGATTCGAAAAACGTGGCGCTCTCGGTCGTTGCTGCGACACTGGCCTGCAAGACATTGATGCTGCCGGCGATCCTGAAATCGGGCGCGAGCGACAATTATTTGATCGACTGGTTTTCCGAGCTCGCCATATTGTTCGGCATCGCGATGGTGCCGGTGTTGCGCTCGACATTGCGCTTGCCGGCGAAGCCGAACGTGATCCTGTTGGGGCTGGTCGGCATTGTCCTGCCGCTGCAAACCGCCGGAGCCGGGCTTTTGCCCGATCGCGGCGCCGTCAAGGTTCAGCAGCAAGCGCTCGATGCGATTGCCGCTCGCATCCGCCAGGCCAAACGGCCGGTGATTTCCGACGATGCGACGCTGTTGATCAGAGCGGGACAAGCGATGCGCTGGGAGCCATCGATCGTCGCGGAGCTAGGCAGCGCCGGGCGCTATGACGAAGCCAAGTTCGTGAAGCTGATCGAACAGCGCAGGTTCGCGTTTTTCGTCACCGATGGCGATCGTGGTGACGTGGTGTTCGATCAACGGTTCAATCCGAAAGTCGTCGAGGCGATCCACATGGCCTATCCTCGCCACGAACGCATTGGCGGACGGGTTCTGCATCTGCCTCCTGACGACGGCAATTAAAGGCGGCGCCCTAGAACAATCCCAGCCGCGCGACTTCTTCTTCGCTCAAGTCGATCCCGAACAACATGCTGAGCCGCAGGCGATAGACGCGCGGGTCGTCGATCGTGCCGGTCGTGTCCTCGCCTGCCGAATGGCGGCGATAGGCGAGATCGGTCAGCGCGGCGAAGCCGTGGGGCAGGACGATGCTGACCACGACGAGGTCGGTGAAGCGCGTGTTCGGCGCGGTCGCGGTCCAATGGTTGGACATGGCGAGGTCGATCTGCGGCACCTCGTCGAGGGTGAAACTGAATTGCTCGACCCAGCCCTCGCCCGCATCGCGCCCGTCGGTGGTTGCGGGATTGCCGTCGCGCGACAATACCCAGCCGCGCTTGTCGTTGATCAGACGGAACAAGGCGCCGTCGGGCGCGGTCGCCTCCGCCCCATCGATCAGCGGCATGATCGGCGAATAGCTGCCGCCGAAGCCGGCATCGGCGAGCCAATCCTGCCCGTCGATCGTCACCAGCAGCACCATGTGCGTGCGTCCGGGCGTCGCGGTGGCGCCAAACCAGACACGCGCGAGCAGCGGCCGCACGGTGAACCCCAATTCGGTCAGCGCGTCACAGAACAATCGGTTCTGTTCGAAACAATAGCCGCCGCGCCGCCGCATCACGAGCTTGGCGAACACCGAGTCGCTGTCGATCGCGATGCCGCGACCGAGCCGGATATCGAGATTCTCGAACGGGATCGCCAGTCGGTGCGCGCGCTGGAGCGTGGCCAAACCTTCGAGATCGCAGGCCGGACGCTCGGCGAGCCGGATCCGCTCGAAATAGGCGTCGAGGTCGAAGCTCATGCCGCGAACAGCTCCGCAGGTAATTGGTAGAGCCCGGCCGCGGGTGCTGTCGCCGCGGCGTGCAGCCCCAGCGCCTCGGGCACGATCTGCTCGACATAGAAAGCGCAGACCGCGCGCTTCATGCGCAGGAAATCGTCATCGCCGTCGGCCGCCGCGCGCCCCTGCCGCTCCATCAGCCAGCCGCACACCGCGACCGACACCATGGTGAGGAAGGGGTAGCTCGCCGCCAGCCGATCATCGGCGTCCGCCGTCGCCAGCCGCCGCCCGACTTCGTCACAGGCATCGATCAGCATGCGCAGCGCCGACTCCTCGGCCTCGGCGCGCATGTCGGCGATCAGCGTCGCGAACGCCGCGCCGTTCGACAGGCCGAGCTTGCGCCCGACCAGATCGGCGGCCTGGATGCCGTTGGTGCCTTCGTAGATCGGGGTGATGCGGGCATCGCGGAAGAACTGCGCCGCGCCGGTCTCCTCGATATAGCCCATGCCGCCATGGACCTGGATGCCGAGCGAGGCGACTTCGTTGCCGAGATCGGTGCCATGCGCCTTGGCCAACGGAGTCAGGATTTCGAGCCGGTCCTTCGCCGCCTCGTCACCCAGGCCCGCGCGGTCGACTTGCGCCGAGGCGAGATAGACCAAGGCGCGTGCCGCCTGGGTCTGCGCCTTCATCCGCATCAGCATGCGGCGGACGTCGGGATGTTCGATGATCGCCACCGGGGTCTTGTCGGCCGATCCGGCGCGCGCCGACTGGATACGCTCGCGGGCATAATCGACCGCTTTCTGCGTCGCCGCCTCGGCCACTTGCACGCCCTGTAGCCCGACATTGAGCCGGGCATTGTTCATCATCGTGAACATCGCGCGCATGCCGGCATTCTCCGCGCCGATCAGCTCGCCGATGCAATCATTATGGTCGCCGAACGACAGCACGCAGGTCGGCGAGGCGTGCAGCCCCATCTTGTGCTCGATCGAGACGACGCGGACGTCGTTGAAGTCGCCGGGCTTGCCGTCGGCGTCGAGCCGGTATTTGGGCACCAGGAACAAAGAGATACCGCGCGTCCCCTCGGGCGCGCCCGGCGTGCGGGCGAGGACGAGGTGGACGATATTGTCGGCCATGTCGTGGTCGCCGAACGAGATGAAGATCTTGGTGCCCGAGATCTTCCATTTGCCGTCGCCCGCGGGTTCGGCGCGACTGCGCAGCGCACCGACATCCGACCCGGCCTGGGGCTCGGTCAGGTTCATCGTGCCGGTCCAGGCGCCGGTCGCGAGATGGGGCAGGTAGGCCGCCTGCTGCTCGGGCGTGCCGTGATGGAGCAGCGCCTCGATCGCGCCGACGGTCAGGGTCGGCGCCAGCGCGAAGCCCATATTGGCGGCGCCCAACGTCTCGAGCACCGCGCTGGCCAGCACGAATGGCAGGCCTTGCCCGCCGAAATCGCCGGGCGCGCCGATCGTGCCCCAGCCGCCGTCGACATAAGCGCGATAGGCTTCGGGATAGCCGGCCGGCATCTTGACGCCCTCGGGAGTCCATTTCGGCCCGTCGGTATCGCCTGCCCTCGCCAGCGGCGCCCATTCGCCGGCGGCGAAGGCGCCGGCGCCTTCGAGCACCGCGTCGACCAGATCGGGCGTGGCATCGGCGAAGCGCTCGCTCGCGGCGAGATCGGCGAGCTGGGCGACATGGTCGAGCACGAAACGCTGCTCACGAACGGCGGGATTGAAGGGCATTCGGCTTCCTCTCCTGATCCGACGCGCTATAGCCCCCGGCGATGGACGCGCAACTCACCCGCACTTTACCTTACGGAGCCGATTCTGTCGCCGAAGCGGCGGCGCTGATCCGGCAAGGCGCCTGCGTCGCGGTGCCGACCGAAACGGTCTATGGCCTGGCCGCCGACGCGACCAACGCCGCCGCGGTGACCGCCGTCTATGCAGCCAAGGGGCGGCCGAGTTTCAATCCGTTGATCGTCCATGTCCCCGATCTCGCCGAGGCGAAGCGGATCGCGGCGTTCGACCGGCGCGCTGATGCGCTGGCCGAGGCGTTCTGGCCGGGGCCGCTGACCCTGGTCCTGCCGCTCAAGCCGTCGGCGCAGATCGCCTCTTTGGTGACCGCGGGACTCGAGACGATCGCGATCCGCGTGCCGCGCCACCGCGCGATGCGCGCCTTGCTCGAAGCGAGCGGGCGGCCGCTCGCCGCGCCCTCGGCCAATGCCTCGGGGTCGATCAGCCCGACCCGCGCCGAGCATGTCGCCGCCAGCCTCGACGGGCGGATCCCGCTGATCCTCGATGACGGGCCGACCAGCCAGGGGATCGAATCGACCATCGTCCGCGAAGTGTTCGGGATGACGCGCATCCTGCGCCATGGGCCGGTGACGATCGACGAGGTGCGCGCGGCGATTACCCGGCCCGGCGTGAAGCTCGATCGCTTCGATACCGGCGAAGATGACGGCCAGCCCGAGCAGATCGAATCGCCGGGCCAGCTGCTCGCGCATTACGCGCCGCGCAAACCCTTGCGGATCGACGCGCCGCGCGGCGCCGAAGACGAATGGATGATCGGATTCGCCGCGACCGGGGGCAACGACAATCTCTCGCCGAGCGGCGATCTGGCCGAGGCAGCGGCCAATCTGTTCGACGCGCTGCACCGCGGCGACGCCTCGTCGCAGCCGAAAATCGCGATCGCGCCCGTCCCCAATGAAGGGATCGGCGTCGCGATCAACGATCGCCTGCGCCGCGCATCGCATCGGGAATGACTGCAAAACAAGCCGTTACGTCTTTACACAGCCGAAACGAGGCTTAGTCTCTCGCCATCGGGCCGTTCCGGCACTCGTTCCGTAAGGCGGCACGACCAAGGAGAGGGGCGTATGACGAACATCCAACGCGGGCTCGCCGAGCTTATCGGCACGTTCTGGCTCGTTTTCGGCGGCTGCGGTGCCGCGGTCCTGGCCTGTAATTTTCCCGCTGCCGGCATCGGTTTTGCCGGAGTCGCCCTGGCGTTCGGCCTGACCGTGCTGACCATGGCCTATACGATCGGACATATATCGGGCTGTCACCTCAACCCCGCGGTCACGCTGGGGCTATGGGCGGGCGGGCGCTTCGCCGGCAAGGACATCCCGCTCTATGTCGTCGCCCAGGTGCTCGGCGCGGTGATCGCCGCCTATCTGCTCTATTTCATCGCCTCCGGACAACCGGGCTGGGAGATGGGCGGATTCGCCACCAACGGATTCGGCGAGCATTCGCCCGGCAAATACTCGCTGGTCGCCTGCGTGACGATCGAGGTCGTGATGACCTTCATGTTCCTGATCGTGATCATGGGCGCGACCGATACGCGCGCGCCGGCCGGCTTCGCGCCGATCGCGATCGGGCTCGCGTTGACGCTGATCCACCTCGTGTCGATTCCGGTGACCAACACCTCGGTCAATCCGGCGCGCTCGACCGGCCAGGCTTTGGTCGTCGGCGGCTGGGCGATCGAGCAACTCTGGGTGTTCTGGGTTGCGCCGCTGATCGGCGGGATTCTGGGCGGTGTCGTCTACAAGGCGCTGGGCGCCGATGCGACGGTCCGGCCGCCGGTCGAGGGTGAGGCGCTCTAGGTATCTGACCCTGCCCTCCCTGCAAGGGAGGGGATCAAGGGGTGGGTGTAGCGCTGGGCGAGGCTCGATGCCTCGTCCGGCGCTGTTTGGTGATCGGTCGATGAGTCTTTGAGGCGCGCAGACGCGCGCACCCACCCCCAGCCCCTCCCTTGCAGGGAGGGGAGCTTACAGTTCAGGCCGCCGCGGTCTCGGCTTTCGACCGTGCGGCGAAGCTCTTGCGGAGCTTCTTCAGCTTGGGCGGGATCACCGCCAGGCAATAGGGATTCCGCTGGCCTTCGCCGTCCCAATATTCCTGGTGATAATCCTCGGCCGGATACCATTCACCCAAAGGCTCGATCGTCGTCACGATCGGATTCGGCCACTCGCCCGCATTGCGGACGATCGCCGCCTTGGCTTCTTCCTCCTGCGCCGCATCGTGCGGGAAGATCGCCGAGCGATATTGCGTGCCGACGTCATTGCCCTGGCGATTGAGCGTGGTCGGATCGTGCGTCGCGAAGAAGATGTCGAGCAGGTCGGCATAGGAGATACGCTCGGGATCGAAACCGACGCGGATCGCTTCGGCATGGCCGGTGTCACCGCCGCACACCTGTTTGTAGGTCGGGTTGGCGACATGGCCGCCGATATAGCCGCTTTCGACGCTCTCGACGCCGATCACATCGTTATACACCGCCTCGGTGCACCAGAAGCAGCCACCGGCAAGCGTCGCAAATTCGAGGGACATTCGTCTCACTCCCTTTTCAAGTTGGTCCAAAGATAGGTACGGCGCGCGCAGCGGCAAAGAGGCGGACGAAAAGGATGCGTGAATGAGCAAGGGCAAAGTGCTGGTCACGGGCGGCGCGGGCTATATCGGCAGCCATGCGGTGCTGGCCTTGCTCGACGCGGGCTGGGACGTGGTGGTGGTCGACAATCTCGTCACCGGGTTCGACTGGGCGGTCGATCCGCGCGCCACCTTGGTCGTCGCCAATATCGAGGATGACGATAAGGTCCGCGCCGCGATGCGCGAGCACGACGTCCTCGCGGTGATGCACTTCGCCGGATCGGTGGTGGTGCCCGAATCGGTCGAGAACCCGCTCAAATATTATCGCAACAACACCGTCGCGAGCCGCGCGCTGATCGAAAGCGCGGTGGTGTCGGGGGTCAAGCATTTCATCTTCAGCTCGACCGCGGCGACCTATGGCACGCCCGAGCGCGTGCCGGTCGCGGAGGACGATCCCAAGCTGCCGATCAATCCCTATGGCATGTCGAAGCTGATGACCGAGGCGATGCTGAAGGACGTCGCCGCGGCGCATCCGATCAATTATTGCGCGCTGCGCTATTTCAACGTCGCAGGCGCCGACCCCCAGGGCCGGTCGGGCCAGTCGACCGCGGGCGCGACGCATCTGATCAAGGTCGCGGTCGAGGCGGCGACGGGCAAGCGCGATCATGTCGGCGTGTTCGGCACCAATTTCGCCACTGCCGACGGGACGGGCGTGCGCGATTACATCCATGTCAGCGACCTCGCCGCCGCGCACGTCCACGCGCTCGACCGGCTGATCGCCGAGCCCGACGAGAACCTCACGATGAACGCCGGCTATGGCCATGGCTATTCGGTGCTGCAGGTGCTCGACGCGGTCGATCGCGTGACCAATCATGAGGTCAAGCGCGTGCTTCAGGACCGCCGCGCGGGCGATCCGGCCGAATTGGTGTCGGACAATCGCCGCATCCTGGCGACCCTGCCGTGGCGGCCGCAGTACGACGATCTCGACCGCATCGTTCGCGACGCGCTGGCCTGGGAGCGGGTGCTGGCTGAAAGAGGCTGACCAAATAAACCCTCTCCCCTTGTGGGAGAGGGATACGGAGACTTGGGGCCGTCAGGCCCCTAGTCGAAGTTGGGTGAGGGGAGCGGTCGCACAGCGACCGCGCGGAGCTGCGCTCCGCTTCCCCTCACCAAGCTACGCTAGCGAGCAAGCTCGCAAGCTTCGCTATCAGTTCGAGGTCCGCCATGCCCCCGGCATGGCCTAAACAGCGCGGGGCGCTGTTTACCTCGAACTCCCACAAGGGGAGAGGAAGACAAGCCTGAGCCGCTTAGAAATGGTGGTGGGCTCGCCGGGATTCGAACCCGGGACCTACAGATTAAAAGTCCGTTGCTCTACCGACTGAGCTACGAGCCCCAAGGTCGCGGCGCTTACGGGGCGAGGAAGGCCGGGTCAACCATTGCGCCGCTTGGCATCGGGCGCCATCGCCGCTAGCCATGCCGAATTGCAACGATAAGGGGCATCATGGCCAGCGATCCCGATCCTATGCGCCCGTCGGTGCGCCCGGTTCCTTATTATCCCGAACCCACATACTCGGAAGGGTCAGGCGCGGCGACCGCGTCGCTGGTTCTGGGCATCCTGGGACTGATCTGTTCGATCATTCCGATCATCGGGCTGATCTCGTGGCTGCTCGCCCCCGCCGCGCTCATCACCGGCGGGATCGGGCTGAAGAGCCCGACCAGCAAGGGGCTTGCCGTTGGCGGGCTGGTGACGGGCGGGCTCGCTTTGATCGTCTGCCTGTTGTGGCTGGTGCTGTTTGGCGCGGCGATCGCCTCGGTCGGAAGCGCGCGCACCTTCTAGCGGATACGCGCCGCGAGCTGGCGCACCGTGCGCCCCGTGACCGGATCGCGCCAGTCCGGCACGATCGCGCCAAGCGGCCGGAGCACGAAGTCGCGGCGGCGGAATTCGGGATGCGGCACGATCAGCCCGTCGCCCGCCCAGGCGCCGTCCGACCACAGGATGATGTCGAGGTCGATCACGCGATCGGTCCAGCGCTGCCCGCGCCGCCGCCCGAACGCGGTCTCGATCGCCTTCAATCGCGCCAGCATTTCGGGCGGGCTGTCCTCGCTCTCGACCAGCGCCGCGGCGTTGACGAAGCGCCGCCGCGCCGGCCCGAGCGGAGCGGTCGCGACCAACGGTGACGTCATGACGACACCGCCGATCGCCGCCAGCGCCGCGCGCACCTCGTCGGCGGGTGCGCCGTGACGGCCGCGGCGGTTGGAACCCAAGGCGATGACATAACTGGACGGCATGACGTCACGGGGCCTACCGCAAGCGCATGGACTTTGCACCCGGCCCGATCCCCGACACCGAACCGCCGCACGATTGCCCGCGCTGTCCGCGGCTGGTCGCGTTCCGCGAGCAATTGCGGGTCGAGCATCCCGATTGGTGGAACGCCCCGGTGCCCGCGTTCGGCGATCCCAATGGCTGGCTGTGTATTGTCGGCCTGGCGCCGGGAAAGAACGGCGCCAACCGCACCGGGCGGCCGTTCACCGGCGATTATGCCGGCGATTTGTTGTTCGCGACACTCGCCAAATTCGGCTTCACCCGCGGCACCTATCAATCGCGGCCGGATGACGGACTGGCGCTCGACGGCGTGATCATCTGCAATTCGGTCAAATGCCTGCCGCCCGAGAACAAGCCGACGCCCGAGGAAATCCATAGCTGCCGCCCATTCCTGGCCGGTCAGGTCGAAATGCTGCCCAATGCCCGGGTGTTCGTCGCGCTCGGCCAGATCGCGCACCAGTCGGCGGTCAAGGTGCTCGGCGGCAAGCTGCCCAAATGCCGCTTTGCGCATCTCGCCGAACATCGCGTGCCCGACGGGCGGATGCTGATCGATAGCTATCATTGCTCGCGCTACAATCAGAATACCGGCCGCCTGACCGCGGAGATGTTCGAGGCGGTGTTCGCGCGCGCGATCGCATTGCGCGGTTGAACTTCGTCCGCAGTCGTCGGTTGTTTCGGGCATGACTCACGAACCGCCCGTTCCGCCCGACAACCAGTCGCCTTATCCGATCGCCGAGCCGCCGCACGAGCACCACGCGCCGCCGCCCGCTCCCGAACCCGAGGAGGAACAATCCGGTCGGGCGCGCATGGTGCTGGTGGGCGGAGCCGTCGCCGCGGGCGTTGCCGCGATCGGTGGGCTGACCGCATTCCTGCTCCGCCGCGGCAAGTCGCGGCCCAAGGCTGCGCCAAAGGCCAGGCGGAAACGTTGACCGGTGCTTAGCCCTAAGCCAGCGGCGAGATCACCGCGTCGCGCAGCACGTAACGCGCGTGATAGAAATCGCGCAGCCGCACGATCCGCCCATCGGCCCAATCGATCACGATCATCCCGGTCGGTGGTCCGGCCGGATTGGCGGGATCGTGGACAATCGCCACGGCGCGACCTTCGATCATGCCGACCGACAAGCGCCATGACGTCATTTCGGTATAACGCGTGAAATAGGTTTCGAATGCCGCGCGGTCGCGCGTCATCCGCGCCACCAGCTCGAACCGCACATCGTCGGCGAGCATCGCGCGAATCGCGTCGAAATCGCGCGCATTGAAGCGGTCGACATAGGTCTGCAGCCGGATCAGGTCGTCATGATCGGCGGGCGGCGAGGATGACGGCGCGTCGGCGAGCGTACGGAGGCGCGCGCGGCCGCGGTGCAACGCCGCCTTGGTCGCGGCCAGCGTGGTGTCGAGAATCCCCGCCGCTTCCTCGTTCGAATAGCCCAGCACGTCTTTCAGGATGACGGTCCCACGCTGCAGCGGCGGCAGGTGCATGAACACCGCCAGCGCGGCACCGGCGGCAAAGCGGCGCGCGGCCTCGTCACCATCCGACACCATATCCTCCTCCTGGATCTCCTGCTCGCCGGCGCGGCGGGCACGCGCGCGCAAATGGTCGATCGCGGTATTGTGCGCGATGCGGAACGCCCAAGCGGTGCCATCCCCCTCCGGCGGGGTGCGGTCGAGTGCCGCCATGGCGCGCGCGATCGCGTCCTGGACGACATCCTCGCCATCGAGCACCGATCCCACCATCCGCGCGGCATAGCGATGCAGCGCCGGCCGTAGCTCGACCAGCAATGCCTCGATCCGTGTCCGATCCGTCTCGTCCGTCATGTCCCTCGCCATCCGCCATTCTTCTACCGGGAGAGACGGTGGCGGCGCGGAAAAAGATTCGGTCGCGCGAATCCTTTTTCGCCGAGCCTCCGTCCTTGGCGATAGCGGGCGGCGCTGGGCTGCCCGGTTCGACGGAGACTGACATGAAGCTCTATGCGCTGACCAAATCGCTGAATTCCCGCAAGGTTTTGGCGCTGATCCACCATCTCGACCTGCCGGTGGAGATTGACGCCATGACCGTCGAGCAGGTCCAGTCCGACGCTTATGGCGAGATCAATCCCAACCGCCTGGCGCCGACCCTGGTCGACGGCGATTTCGTGCTGTGGGAATCGAACGCGATCGGACTCTATCTCGCCGAGGGCAGTGCGATGATCCCTGGCGACCGTCGCCAGCGGCTCGACATGCTGCGCTGGCTGCTGTGGGAAGGCGTGCATTACAACAAGGCGCTCGGCACGATCTTCTTCGAATCGGTCGTGCGTCCGCAATTGGGCTGGGGCGAGACCAACCAGCCGTTGGTCGACGATGCGCTGGTACAGGCGGCGCGCCTGCTGCCGGTGCTCGACGCCCATCTCGCGACGCGCGAGTTCATGCTCGGCGACCGGCTGAGCTTCGTCGACTTCGCGATCGCCTCAGCCGAGCCGTATCGCGACGCGATGCCGGTCGACTTCGACGCCTATCCCAATGTGCAGCGCTTCTACGACACGATCGCGCTGCTGCCGGCATGGCAAAAGGCGCTCGGCCAGCCGCGGATGGCCGTCGCGGCGTGACGTCAGCCGGGCGTCGCCATCGAGCGGCGCCCGGTTTCGCGATCAGATGTCTTGCACCAGCCGGCCGTACAGTTCCGGCCGGCGATCGCGGAAGAAGCCGAATGCGGCGCGGTGGCGCTTGACGCGATCGAGGTCGAGCGTCGCGGTGATCACGCCTTCTTCTTCACGATCGAGCTCGGCCAGGATGTCGCCGCGCTCGTCGGTAATGAAGCTGGTGCCGTAGAAGGTCTGGCCGTGCTCGGTGCCGACGCGGTTGGCGGCGACCACCGGTACGACGTTCGACACCGCATGGCCGACCATCGCGCGGCGCCATAGCCGCGCGGTGTCGAGCGCTTCGTCGTGCGGCTCGCTGCCGATCGCGGTCGGATAGAACAGGATTTCCGCGCCCATCAACATCATCGCGCGCGCGGTTTCGGGATACCATTGGTCCCAGCACACCCCGACGCCGAACTTGGCCGAGGGGCCGTCCCACACCTTGAAGCCGGTATTGCCGGGGCGGAAATAGAATTTCTCTTCGTACCCGGGCCCGTCGGGAATGTGGCTCTTGCGATAGACGCCGGCGACCTTGCCGTCCGGATTGACCATCGCCAGGCTGTTATAATGATGCGGGCCGTCGGCTTCGAAGAAGCTGGTCGGGATCCACACTTTCAATTCGGCGGCGAGGTCCTGCATCGCCAACACCGCACGATGCTCGGCGGTCGGCTTGGCGTTGGCGAACAGCCCTTCGTCCTCGACGCGACAGAAATATTCGCCCTCGAACAATTCGGGCGGCAGGATGACTTGCGCGCCCTTGCCCGCCGCCTCGCGGACCAGGCGCGAGACGTTGGCGATATTCGCCTCGATATCATCGGAAAAGGCGAGCTGGAGCGCGGCGACGCTGATCTGGGTCATGACCTCTGCCATAGCGGGGAAGGGTGGAAAGTGGCAGTCCCTGCCGCAGGGTCAAGAGGAGCGGCGAATGGAGCGTATTTTCGAGACGATCGCGGGCAAGGTCGCGAGTTGGACCGGGCGTCCGCCGGCGTTCGTCCTGGCGCTATCGGTGATCATCGTCTGGGGCGTGACAGGGCCGATCTTTCATTATTCCGACACGTGGCAGCTGATCATCAACACCGGCACCACCATCGTCACTTTCCTGATGGTGTTCCTGATCCAGAATGCGCAGAATCGCGACGGATCGGCGATCCAGGCCAAGCTCGACGAGCTGATCCGCTCGCTGCAAGGGCCGCGCGACGAGTTCGTTGGGATCGAGCATCTGACGCAGGATGAACTCGAGCAGATCAAGGCGAAGCTGGAAAAGGAATGCAGCGAGGTCGGCGCCGGCACCGACCACGCTTCGGTCCAGCGGCTGATCAATCGGTTGTGAGCCCTGCTTTTCCTCTCCCCTTCCGGGAGAGGAGTTGAATGGATCAAACCGCCAACCCCGCCAGCAATTTTGGCAACGCGCCCGATTCGCCGCGTGCTTCGGCAATGAAGCGGTCCTTGAGCATCGGCGCGTGCTGCACCGCCGATAGTCCGAATCGCCGCACCGCGCTGGCGGTCTTGCCGGGAATGCCGAACAATCGGGTCAGGCCGTCGGTCGCCGCCGCGACCATGAAGGTGTCGAGGCTGCGCCAGCGTTCGTAGCGCGTCAGCAGCGCGCGATCGCCGACGTCGAGCCCGATCCGCTTGCCGTCGACCAGCACTTCGACCAGGGCAGCGACGTCGCGGAAGCCGACATTGACCCCTTGTCCCGCGATCGGATGGATGCCGTGCGCCGCGTCGCCGACCAATGCCAGCCGCTCGGCGGTGATCGTCGCGGCATGATGGAATCCCAGCGGATGCGCGAAGCGTGGACCGAGCCAGGTGATCTTGCCGAGGAACCCGCCCATCTTGCGCTCGAGCTCGGCCATATAGCCGCGGTCGCCGAGCTTCTGCATGCCGGGGCCCTGGTTCCCGCGCACCGACCAGACGATCGCCGAGCGGTGCCCGCGATCATCGTCGTTCAAGGGCAGGATCGCGAACGGTCCCTCGGGATAGAAGATCTCGTAGGCGACGTTCTCGTGGCTGTGCTCGTGGCCGATCGAGGTGACCAAGGCGACATGGTCGTAGGTCCAGCGCGCGACGTTGAGCCCCGCCGCCTCGCGCGTCGGCGAATTGCGGCCCTCCGCGCCGATCAGCAACGACGCCCGCACCTGGCTGCCGTCGCTTAACGTGGCGCGAACGCCAGCTTCGTCGCGCTCGATCGCGACGGCGCGCGTCTGCATGTGAAGGTCGACGCCCGGCGCGGCGCCGGCGGCATCGAGCAAGGCGGCGCGCAGATCGCGATTCTCGAACATCGTGCCGAGCGCGGTCTCACCGTCCTGCGGCACGAAATCGAGCGCACCAGGAGCGAGCCCGTCGGACACGCGGATGCCTTCGATCGGACAGCCTTTGCCCGCCAGCCGATCGGCGACCCCGATCGCGCGCAGCATGTTCATCGGCGCGCTGGCGATCGCGGAGGCGCGCCCGTCGAATCCCGCCGCGGTGACCACCGCCGGATCGGCGGGATCGACCACGATGCTGGTGATGCCATGCGCATCGGCCGCGACCGCGAGCGCACTGCCGACCAGCCCGCCGCCAAGGATGAGAAGATCAGCCTGAGACATGCCGAATCCCTACGACTTGAGGTTCCGAGCGGCAATGGGGGGCGAGGAACGCAAATCCTCCCCGTTCACGGGGAGGGTGTTCGGACTTTGGCATGCCCCCGGCATGCCAAGATCGTGTCCGGGGGACACGATCTCGTCCGAACACATTGGCGCAGCCAATGGTGGAGGGGGCGGGCCGCCAGCGAGTCCGGGGAGGCTAGCCCCCACCACCAAGCCGCTGCGCGTCTTGGTCCCCCTCCCCATAAATGGGGAGGATTTAGCTCGGCCAGCGCACTCTCCATCCACACCGCCTTGACGTCGGACTCCGGTAGAGCGAGAATCCATCGTGAACGCACAGCGTACATTTCGGGGGATTCGACCATGGCCAGCCGCGCGCAGACGCCGCTCTGGCGGGAAACGGTGAAGGCGGGCGCGGCCCGATCGGGCGCGATGATCGTCGCGGTGGCGGTCGCCGCGGTGTCGGTGCTGCTCGTCCTGTCGCTCGCCAGCTATCATTCGGGCGACCCGTCGCTCAGCACCGCTGCGGGCGGGCCGGCGCAGAATCTGATCGGCTATCCGGGCGCGGTGTTCGCCGACCTGGCCTACACCGTGCTGGGCTGGCCGGCCTGGGGCATGCTGGCGGTGGGGCCAGTAATCGCCTGGCGGCTGTGGCGCGACGAAGAGGTCGGCGGCTGGGTGCGGATGGCACTGACCGCCGCATTCGGGCTCGCGCTGGTCGCGACCGCGCAGGGATTCGTCTCAAGCGGTGCCAGCCTCGACTGGCCGGCGGGCAAAAGCGGCCTGGTCGGCATGCTGATCGCCGACGGCCTCAAATGGCTGATCGCGCTGATCGGTAATCCTGTCGCGATATTGTGGACCGACCGAGTGGTCGGGACGCTCGCGGGGCTGTCGGGCGCGGTGATCTGGTTCATGAGCCTGGAAGTCGGGATCCCGCGCGTGCCGGCGATGCCGCGGATCGGCCGCGCCGCCGAGGTGCAGCGCCTGACCGACCAGCGCCCGGGCGATCGTGTGATCGACATGGAGTCCGAACAATCGATTCGCCAGCCGCGCGCCGTCGCTTTGCCCGACAATCGCCCGGCGCCGGTCATCGCCGAGCGCAATGCCGCGCCCGCGCCGGCCAAGCCAGCCAAGCCCAAACAGGGCAGTTTCGACCTGCGCGACAATTATCCGTTGCCGCCGCTCGATCTGCTCAAGGCGGCGCCGCCATCGACCGGCGGGCCGATCGACAAGGCCGCGCTGGAGCGCAATGCGCGGCTGCTCGAAACCGTGCTCGACGATTTCCACGTCAAGGGTCAGATCACCGCGGTCCATCCGGGGCCGGTGGTGACGATCTACGAGCTCGAGCCCGCCGCCGGGACCAAGGCGAGCCGAGTCGTCCAGCTCGCCGACGATATCGCGCGCAACATGTCGGCAGTGTCCGCACGCATCGCGCCGATCCCCGGACGCACCGTGATCGGCATCGAATTGCCCAATGCGCGGCGTGAAACGGTCAATCTGCACGAGCTGATGGCGTCGGACGCGTTCGAGGATCAGTCGGCGTCGCTGCCGATCGTGCTGGGCAAGAATACCGCCGGCGATCCGGTGATCGTCGACCTGGCGCCGATGCCGCATCTGCTCGTCGCCGGCACGACCGGATCGGGCAAGTCCGTCGGGCTCAACTGCATGATCCTGTCGCTGCTCTACAAGCTCGATCCCAAGCAGTGCCGGATGATCATGATCGATCCGAAGATGCTCGAATTGAGCATGTATGACGACATCCCGCATCTGCTGTCGCCGGTGGTCACCGACCCGTCCAAGGCGGTTCGCGCGCTCAAATGGGCGGTCGAGCAGATGGAGGACCGCTATCGCATGATGGCTTCGGTCAACGTGCGCGGGCTCGCCAGCTTCAACGACAAGGTTCGCGCCGCCAAGGTCAAGGGCCAGCCGCTGGGGCGCAAGGTCCAGATCGGCTATGAGGACGGCAAGCCGGTTTACGAGGAAGAGCAGCTCGAATTCGAGCCGCTGCCGCAGATCGTGGTCATCGTCGACGAGCTCGCCGATTTGATGATGACCGCAGGCAAGGAAGTCGAATTCCTGATCCAGCGGCTGGCGCAAAAGGCGCGCGCCGCCGGCATCCACCTGATCATGGCGACGCAGCGCCCGTCGGTCGACGTCATTACCGGCGTGATCAAGGCGAACCTGCCGACGCGCATCTCGTTCAACGTCACCAGCAAGATCGATTCGCGCACCATCCTGGGCGAACAGGGCGCCGAGCAGCTGCTCGGCAAGGGCGACATGCTGTACATGGCGTACGGCAAGCAGATCAGCCGCGTCCACGGCCCGTTCGTCAGCGACGACGAGGTGCGGGCCGTCGCCGATCACTGGCGCGCGCAAGGCCAGCCCGATTACATCCAGTCGGTCACCGAGGAGAATGAGGACGGCTTCGCGCTCGACGGCGCGCCGCTGGGCGAGGATTCGGCCGAGGACCAGCAATATCGCGGCGCGATCCAGCTGGTGGTCGAAAGCCAGAAGGCATCGACCTCTTGGCTGCAGCGCCAAATGCGAATCGGCTATAATTCGGCGGCGCGGTTGATCGAGCGGATGGAAAAGGACGGCATCGTCGGCCGCCCCGATCATGTCGGCCGGCGAGAAGTGTTGCGCGACCGCGAGGGCAACCCGCTGTAATATGATGTCAGCTTCGCTGACCGGCACCGGCTCCGGTTCGGCGCAGCTGAACCGGACCAGGACTCGCGCGTTCAGAGCGGGTTCAAGCCTTTGGCGCCACCCTGGTCGCCTGTTTCAGGAGAATATTCGTGACGTCTCGCGCCCTAGCGCTGTTGTTCGTGCCCGCTTTCGCTGCCACCGCTGCGATCGCCGCGCCGGCGGCGACCTCGCCCGACCTTGCCAAGGTCCAGGAGCATCTGCGCGCCGTGCAGTCGATGTCCGCGGCGTTCAGCCAGTATGACCGCAACGGCAAGACGCTGACCGGCACCCTGTCGTTGAAGCAACCGGGCAAGCTACGCTTCCAGTACCAGAAGGGCGTGCCGATCCTGATCGTGGCCGACGGCAAGTCTCTATGGTTCCTCGACTATCAGGTCGGGCAGAAACAGCGTTGGCCGATCGGCGGGTCGCCGTTGGGCGTCCTGCTCGATCCCGGCAAGGACATCAGCCGCTTCGCCAAGGTGATGCCGACTGCCGATCCTTCGGTCATTTCGGTCGACGCCAGCGATCCCAAACATCCCGAATATGGCCGCATCACGTTGGTGTTCGAGCGCAACGCGGCGGGGCCGGCCGGCCTCATCCTGCGCGGCTGGGTGGCGCTCGACGCGCAGAACAATCGCACGACGATTCGACTGTCGGACCCAAAGTTCAACGTGCCGATTTCCGACGGAACGTTCCGCTTCAACGATCCAGTGCGCGGCGGCCCAAGAAAATAACCGACCGTTCATCTGGGCGACAGCTTCGCCCGCTTAATACAGTTCTCGCGGATGTGGGGCGGTTCAGGATTTTCCCCCTGTTGCCTGAAACGGACCACTTCCCGCCTGCGTGACGAACGCTAGGTCGGCCCCTGTTCCATGCCCCCGGAACAGGGGCCTTTCCTTTTTTTGATCGGCTCTCGCCGATGGGCGGTGCCAGCCCGCTCCCCCACCCGACCTCCCATAGAATACTGACGTTGGGAGGTCGGGTGGCGGAGCAGACTGGCACCGCGACGGATCGATAGCTACATCGCGAGCACATGACCTCCCTCAAGATCGTCTCCTGGAACATCAACTCGGTGCGGTTCCGCATCGAGATCGTCGAAAAATTCCTGCGCGAGGTCGCGCCCGACATCTTGTGCCTGCAGGAAACCAAGGTGATCGACACCGACTTCCCCGAAGGCGCGTTCCGTGCGCTCGGCTATGACACGATCTTCCTCCATGGTCAGCGCATGCACCACGGCGTCGCGATCGTCAGCCGCGTGCCACTGGTCGAGGACGACCGATTCGACTGGCAAGCCAATCGCGAGGCGCGGCATGTCGGCGTGCGGTTGCCCAACGGCGTGCGGCTGGAGAATGTCTATGTGCCAGCGGGCGGCGACATCCCCGACCGCGAGGTCAATCCGAAGTTCGGCCAGAAGCTCGATTTCGTCGAGCGGATGACCGCCTGGTCGTCGACGCTCGATTGCCCGACCATCCTGACCGGCGACTTCAACATCGCGCCGCTCGAATCGGACGTGTGGAGCCACAAGCAACTGATCAAGGTCGTCAGCCACACGCCGATCGAGGTCGACGCGCTCAATCGGCTCAAGGATTCGAACTCGTGGGTCGATCTCGGGCGCCATTTCTATCCGGCGCCGGCGCGCCTCCACACCTGGTGGAGCTATCGCTCGCCCGATTGGACGGTCAACGATCGCGGCCGGCGGCTCGACCATATGTGGGCGACCGCCGATGTCGCGGCCACGGCGCGGTCGCATCAGGTGTTCGAGGACTGCCGCAACTGGCTCAAGCCGTCGGACCATGTCCCGATCATGACCGAGTTCGACCTGTGAAGGCGCCACGATGAGCGCGCGCGACGTCGCCCGCGCGATCGATGCGCTGCGCCGCGGCTGGCCGATCGCGATTCGCGGCGCCGGTGACCCAGTCGGGCTGCTGGCGATCGAAACCGCCGATGCCGGGCGGATGAAGGCGTTCGACCCCGAAGGCGAGTCGCCGATCCTGTTGTCGGCCGGGCGCGCCGCCACGCTCAAGCTTGCCAATCAGCTCGAGGCGGCGATTCCCGATTCGCCGGTATTGGTCGAACGCACTTTCTGGATCGATTTCGACTGCGCGGTCGCGCTCGCCGATCCGCAGCTCGACATGGCGACGCCGATGAAAGGCCCGTTCCGCGCGATCCATGTCGAGGATCGTGACGTCATGGCGGCGGCCCTGTCGCTCGCACGCACCGCCGGTGTGCTTCCCGCCTTCTTCGTCGGCTCGGCGCCGGACGAGGTCATCACCATCGCCGATATCGAGGCGTTCGAGGACCCGATCAGCCTGGCGATCGCCGCGCGCGCCAAATTGCCGGTCGCCGGCTCGGAGAATTCGGAGATCGTGGCGTTCCGATCACCCGATTCGCCGGGCGAGCATGTCGCGCTGATCATCGGCCAGCCCGATGGCCGCCCGCCGCTGGTCCGCCTGCACAGCGAGTGCCTGACCGGCGACGTGCTCGGCAGCCTGAAATGCGATTGCGGGCCGCAACTCCATGCCGCGATCCACGCGATCGAGGATACCGGCTGGGGTATCCTGCTCTATCTCCGCCAGGAAGGGCGCGGGATCGGGCTGGTCAACAAATTGCGCGCTTATGCGCTGCAGGATCAGGGGTTCGACACGGTCGACGCCAATACGCGATTGGGGTTCGCGGTCGATGCGCGCGATTTCCGCGTCGCGGCGCGGATGCTCGATCTGCTCGGTCAGACAACGATCCGCCTGCTGACCAACAATCCGGAGAAAGTCCGCGTGCTCGAGGCGACGGGAATCACGGTCGCCGAACGCGTGCCGATCGCGCTGCCGCCCAATCCGTTCAATGCGAAGTACCTCGCGACCAAACGCGATCGCACGGGGCATCAGCTTTAAGCCACGGTTGGAGTGTTAGCCCAAGGTGACGGTTGGGCGTCAGGCGAGCAGGCTTGCCACGTCGTCAAAGTTCGATGCCACCGCCGCCACCCCGATCGCGCGCAGGCGGTCGGCATGATCGGGCGCGCAATGGCTGCCCGCGCACAGGCCGATGACGTGCCCGCCCGAGGCGACCGCGCCGGTTGCGCCGACCGGCGAGTCCTCGATGATCGCACAGTCGCCGATCGTCACGCCGAGCTTGTCGGCAGCATAAAGGTAGAGATCGGGCGCCGGCTTGCCACGCTCGACATGCTCGCGGCCCGAATAGAGATGATCACCGAAAATGTCGGACAGGCCGATATGCTCGAGATGGCGGCTGATCCAGCGCGTCGAGCTTGACGATACCACCGCCTTGGGCAGGTCCGTGGGCAGCGAACGGACGAAGGCGATCGCGCCGGCGACCTCGCCGATCCCTTCCGCCATCACGCGCGCATCCTCGGCCTCGCGCGCGGCGAAGAAGTCCTCGGGCAATGCGCGGCCGATCCACGCCTCCACCCGATCGAGGAAATCCTTGCCCGCATAGCCCATGAAATTGGCCATCGACTCTTCGGGCGTGGTCGGGTGGCCGATCGACGTCAGGAAATCGGCGATATGCTTGTTGCCGATATATTCGCTCTCGATCAGCACACCGTCGAAATCGAACAGCAACGCCGCGAACCTGATCGGGATCACACCGCCGCTCATGTCCGCGCTCCGAACAGTGCCGATCCGACGCGGACATGGGTAGCGCCAAGCGTCACCGCGGTCGGATAATCGCTCGACATCCCCATGCTGAGGCCGGTCAGGCCGTTGTCGCGCGCCAGCTTGGCGAGCAATGCGAAATAGGGTGCCGGTTCGACCTCGAGCGGGGGCACCGCCATCAGCCCGACGATCGGCAGATCGGCGGCGCGCGCTTCGGCGAGCAGAGCGGGCAGATCGGCGATCGCGCAGCCACCCTTTTGCGGCTCGTCGCCGATATTGACCTGGACGAAGCAACCGGGGCGGCGGCCGCTTTCCATCGCCTTGGCCAGAGCGGCAATCAGCGACGCGCGATCGACCGAATGGATTTCGTCGAACAGAGCCACCGCGTCGGCCGCCTTGTTCGATTGCAGCTGGCCGACCAGAGCAAGGCGGAGGTCGGCGTGGCGTTCGCGCAGCGCTGGCCATTTTCCCTGCGCTTCCTGCACGCGATTCTCGCCGAACACGCGCTGTCCCGCGGCGATCAGCGGCTCGACCGCCTCGGCGGGGTGCGTCTTGGAAATGGCGATCAGCTCGATCGCGTCGCTGCGCCCGGCGAGCTTCGCCGCCCGGGCAATCGCATCGCGGACGCCGGTGAGCCGCGCGGCGGGGTCGTCGGTCGTCATGCCGCGCGCTATAGGCAGGGTCGTGCCGCATCGCCAGTCCCCGATCCCAGTTTTGTGGCTGATGACCGACGAGCGGCTCGGCGACGGGCTGTGGGCGGCGCTGCGGCGCTTGCCGCGCGGGAGCGGCGTGGTGTTCCGGCATTATGCGATGCCGGTTCGGGAGCGGCGGGTACTGTTTCGGCGCGTGGTGCGCGTTGCGCGCGCGCGCGGGTTGGTGGTGGTTCGGGCCGGGGAGCGGGCTGGGTTCGGCGAGGATGGAGTGCATGGCGGAGTGCGTGGGAGCGGGCTGCGGACGGCGGCGGCGCATGATCGGGCCGAGGCGGTCGCCGCGGTGCGGCGCGGGGCGGACGTGCTGTTCGTGTCGCCGGTGTTTGGGACTCGGTCGCATCCGGGGGATGATGGGTTGGGCGAGCGGAAGGCGCGGCGGATTGCTCAAGGTCTGCCGGTTATCGTGATCGCGCTTGGCGGAATGGGCGCGCGGAGATTCCGGGGAATGGCCGGGTTCGATGGCTGGGCGGCGATCGACGCGTGGGGCGCGGGCGGTGGCGGCGCGAAGTGAATTCGCGCCGTCGGTCCTCGCTACGCGAGGCCGGCCGAGCCCGTTTCCGAGCGCGATTTAACTGCGTTAAATCCCTGAAACGGGCTTAGAACCTGAACGCGGTTCCGACGTACACCGCCTGGCTGTCACGCTGCGCATCGGGCAGCGGGGCGAGGCGATCGCGATCCTGCGACTTGTAGCGGACGCCCGCGGTCACATCGAGATTGCGGCTGAGCGAATAGGACCCGCCGACATCGATCGAATCCTTGGGCAGAGATCCCACCAGGCGCGTATCGCCGACCGTGGTACGTTCACTGGTCGCCTTCAGCCTGTTGGCGCGGCGGACCGAGAAGCTGGTGCCGAGATCGATCGGCTTGGTGCCGACCGGGCTCGCGGCCAGATCGATCTTGAGATCGCTCGGCGTCACGACGTGCTTGACCGGAGCGTTGCGGCCGAGATCATAGGCGATCGGCGCCAGGCCGACCGAATCGGTATCGACCGTCGGCGCGCCGCGCAGCGTCACGACACCGGTCTTGACCGCTGGCGGCGGCGTCACGCGGCGTTGCGTGCCACGCGATTCGGCCGGCGTGAACCGGAACGGAGTCGTGTCGAGCCCGTTGCGCGCGATCAGCGCGGCAAGCTTGGGATCGGCCGAGGCCGGGGTGAAGAAAGACGCGACAGGGCGCGAAATCAACCGCTTGGCGGCATCGGGTGCGCCGATCGCGGGCACGGCAAACGCGGCGGTGACGGCTAGCGTCCCCACCACAGTTCCGAAAATTGCCCGCTTCCCAACCACGATTGGTTCCCTGCGACTCCAATAGTCATACAAGCCCTAACACGGTTCGATCCCGACTCGCCACAGGTGATCGCGTTTTTCCGCCGAGTGTTGCATTGCGTCCACAGACTCGTTCTGGTCTGTCGGCGCTTGCGGCGGACGGCCCTGTGTCTATAGATGCGCGATAATCTCCCCCTTTCGTATCAGGGAACGACCGATGACCCTTCTGCGCCGTGCCGCGTATCTGGCCCTTCCGCTCTCACTGATGGCGTGCGCGCACCACCGGGGAGGGCCCGCCAAGGCCGATATCGCCGCGTCGAAGGTGACGACGATCGGCGTCAACGCCTATCTGTGGCGAGCGACCCTCGATACGCTGAGCTTCATGCCGCTGCTCCAGACCGATTCCAACGGCGGCGTCATCGTCACCGACTGGTACGTCAATCCGCGCTCGCCCGGCGAGCGGATGAAGGTCACGGTGTCGATCCTCGACCAGGATTTGCGCGCCGATGCGATCCGCGTCGCGGCATTGCGCGAAGTCAGCACCAACGGTCAGTGGGTCGCGGCGCCGGTCCAGGCAGCGACGGTGCAGAAGCTCGAGGACGTGATCCTTACGCGTGCCCGCGACCTTCGTCGCCAGGCGATCGCTCCTAAATAAGCAAGAACCCGGCGGGCGGGTAATGCCCGCCCAGCAGGATAGACCCTAATGTCGCGCTTCAACCCGCTGAAAGCGGATGCCCATTGGCAAAAGATCTGGGATGATTCCCAGACCTTTGCCGCGCGAGACGATTCGCCCAAGCCCAAAAGCTATGTGCTCGAGATGTTTCCCTACCCGTCGGGGCGGATCCATATGGGCCATGTCCGCAACTACACGATGGGCGACGTGCTCGCGCGCTATCGGCGGATGAAGGGGATGGAAGTGCTCCACCCGATGGGGTGGGATGCGTTCGGCATGCCGGCCGAGAATGCCGCGATGGAAAAGCACGTCCATCCCGGCGGCTGGACCCGCCAGAATATCGCGACGATGAAGGCGCAGCTGAAGCGACTGGGCTTCGCGCTCGACTGGTCGCGCGAGATCGCGACGTGCGAACCCGATTATTACGGCCAGGAACAAGCGCTGTTCCTCGACATGCTCGCCGCCGGCCTGGTCTATCGCCGCGAATCGGCGGTCAATTGGGATCCGGTCGACATGACCGTGCTGGCCAACGAGCAAGTGATCGACGGCCGCGGCTGGCGGTCGGGGGCGCTGGTCGAGAAGCGCAAGCTCAACCAGTGGTTTCTCAAGATCACCCAATTCGCCGACGAACTGCTCGAAGGGCTGAAGGGCCTCGATCACTGGCCCGACAAGGTCCGGGTGATGCAGGAGAATTGGATCGGCAAGAGCCAGGGGCTGCAATTCGCCTGGTCGCTGTCCGACGGCGGATCGGTCGAGGTGTTCTCGACGCGCCCCGACACGATCTTCGGCGCGAGTTTCATCGCGGTCGCCGCCGACCATCCGATCGCCCAGGGCGTCGCCACGCGCGATGCGAAGGCGGCCGCGTTCATCGAACTGTGCAAGCAGGGCGGGACCACCGCGGCCGAGCTCGAGACGCAGGAGAAACTGGGCTACGACACCGGCATCACCGCGACGCATCCCTTTGATCCGGCGTGGCAAATCCCGGTCTATATCGCGAACTTCGTGCTGATGGACTATGGCACCGGCGCGGTGTTCGGCGTGCCCGCGCACGACCAGCGCGACTTCGAATTCGCGACCAAATATCAGTTGCCGATCCGCCGCGTCGTATCGGACGGCGACCGCACCGACGCCGATTTCACCGATGCCGAAGCCTATTCAGGCCCGGGCACGATCGTGAACTCGCACTTCCTCGACGGCATGGATGTCGAGGACGCCAAGCGCGAGGTGATCATCCGCGCCGAGGCGGGCGGCTGGGGCAAGGGCACCACCGTCTATCGCTTGCGCGACTGGGGAGTCAGCCGCCAGCGTTACTGGGGCACGCCGATCCCGATCATCCACTGCGACCAATGCGGCGCGGTGCCGGTGCCGCGCGACCAGCTGCCGGTGGTGCTGCCCGAGGATGTCGCCTTCGACATTCCCGGCAACCCGCTCGACCGCCACCCGACCTGGAAGCATGTCGATTGCCCGTCCTGCGGCGGCAAGGCCGTGCGCGAGACCGATACGCTCGATACTTTCGCCGATTCGTCCTGGTATTTCATCCGCTTCGCCAGCCAGCCCAAGGACAGACCGTTCGACCGCGCGATGGCCGAGCAATGGCTGCCGGTCGGGCAATATATCGGCGGGGTCGAGCATGCGATCCTGCACCTGCTCTATGCCCGCTTCTGGACGCGCGCATTGAAGCATATCGGCATGCTCGACATCGCCGAGCCGTTCGCCGGGTTGTTCACCCAGGGGATGGTGACGCACGAGACCTATAAGTCGATCGAGGGCAAATGGCTGAGCCCCGATGACGTGCGCGACGGCAAGGAGATCGCCACGGGGCAACCGATCACGGTCGGCCGCACCGAGAAGATGTCCAAATCAAAGAAGAACACGATCGATCCCGAGCCGATCGTCGACCAATATGGCGCGGACGCGACGCGGTGGTTCATGCTGTCCGATTCGCCGCCCGAACGTGACCTCGCCTGGTCCGAGGCCGGAATCGAGGGCTCGTGGCGCTTCGTCCAGCGGCTGTGGCGCCTGGTCGATGGGATCGAGCAGGGCGAGGGCAATGACGTAGCGCTCGATCGCAAGCTGGCGCAGACGATCGCCGGCGTCGCCGTCGACATCGAGGCGCTGCAATTCAACAAGGCCGTCGCCAAGCTCTACGAACTGGTCAATGCGATCGAGAAGGCCAAGCCCTCCGCGTCGCGCAGCAACGCGATCCGTACGCTCGTCCGCCTGGTCTCGCCGATGACCCCGCATCTCGCCGAAGAAGCCTGGGCGGCGATGGGCGGATCCGGGCTGGTCGCCAATGCCGACTGGCCGTCTTATGATCCGGCGTTGCTGGTCGAGGATGAGGTGACGATCGCGGTGCAGGTCAACGGCAAGTTGCGCGATACGTTGGTCATGCCCAAGGGCAGCGACAGAGCGGTGGTCGAAGCCGCGGCGCGCGCCAATCCCAACGTGCTCCGCATCCTGGACGGCGCCGAACCGAAGAAGGTGATTGTCGTGCCCGATCGTCTGGTCAATCTGGTCGCATGAAGCGACTCGCGCTCCTCCTCGCGCTGGCGACCGCCGGCTGTGGCCTCCACCCGCTCTATGAAGGCGGGGCTTCGGGTCCGGTCGCTTCCAGCCTGTCGCGAATTGAGGTCGCGCCGATTGCCGGCAAGAACGGCTATCTGATGTCGACCGCGCTGCGCGATCGCCTGCCCTCGCGCAGCGGCGAGCCGGCGCTGTACCGGCTCGAGGTCAAGCTCGACGATTCGATCACCGGCCTGGGCGTGAAGCGCGACGACACCATCACGCGCGAGCGCCGGTCGCTGCGCGCGCGGTACCAGCTGGTCAATGCGTCGAGCGGCGAAGTGCTGGTCGACGCGACCGCGGGGTCGGATGCCGGCATCGACGTGGTCAATTCGGAATATGCCACGATCGCGGCCGAGAACACCGCGCTCGAAAACCTGTCGCAGATCGTCGCCGATCAGATCGTCACGCGGATCGCCGTCTATCAGCGCCGCGCCGCCGCCTCGGCGAAGTGAAAGCGTCCGAAAATCAGCTAGTTAACTCGCTGGATTCGGCGGCTTCCGCGGTTCGGCTCTATCTGCTCCACGGTCCCGACGAAGCGGGCGCGATGGACTATGCCACGCGGCTGGGACGGGCGCTTGGCGCCGATGCCGAAAAGGTCGCGATGGAAGGGCCCGCGCTGCGCGGCGATCCCGGAAAGCTGGTCGACGAAGCGCGGTCGCTCGCCTTGTTCGGTGGGCGGCGCTGGATCCTGGTCGCCAATGCCGGCGACGAATCGCTTGAGGCCGCGCAAATGCTGCTCGCCGAGCCGCAAGTCGAGCATCCGGTGGTGATGATCGGGCCGGGGCTGCGCACCACCTCGAAGCTGGTCCAGTTCGCGATCGCGCAGCCGGCGGCGATGAGCTTCGCCTGCTACATTCCCGATGGCGCCAATGCCGACCGCATGGTGGTCGGGATCGCGCGCGAATACGGCCTGCGCCCGACGCCGACGGCGATTCGGCGGTTGATGGCGGCATCGGGCGGCGATCGCAGCGTGATCGCGCGTGAAGTGGAGAAACTCGCGCTCTATCTCGACGCGGCGACCGACCGGCCGCGCGAGCTCGACGACGAGGCGCTCGACGCGCTGGGGGCCGATCTCGGCGAATCGCAAATGTCCGACGTGGTCGATGCCGCGCTGGAGGGGCGGGTGCACGACATCGCGCGCGAACTGGCCCGATTCGCCGATTCGGGCGGTGCTGCGATCCCATTGCTGCGCCAGATCGTCCGCAAGCTGATGACGCTGGCGGCGATGCGCGCCGAGGTCGATGCCGGCAAACAGCCATCGGCGGTGGTCAAGGCACGGCGAGTCCATTTCCGCGAGGAACCGGGGATGATCCGCCAGGTCCAGAAATGGAAATCGCCCGACATCGCCGCGGCGATCGACCGGTTACGGCGGGCCGAACGTCAGTTGATGGCGCCGGGCGGGGCAGGGGAATTGTTGTCCGACGTCGCGATTACGGAGACGACACGCGCCGCGGCGCGGATGCGGTAGATTTGGTTCACGCAAAAGCGCGAAGGCGCGAAGAAGAATAGATTGATGTTCGCGCGGAGGCGCGGAGAGCGCGGAGGTGTTTCGCTGTGGGCTGCGCGCGAAACTCAAATGCGGCGATCAAACGCTGAGCCTCGCTCGCGCAGCGAGGCTCTCCAAAATCTCCGCTTTCTCTGCGCCTTCGCGTGAACAATTAAAGCGGTTCGCCGGTTAGCCGCTGGCACACCATGTCGAGCTGGTCGAGCGTCGAATAGGACACGGTCAGCGTCCCGCCCTTCGCCCCATAGGTGATCTTCACGCCCAGCCCGATCACGTCGGTCAATTGGCGTTCGAGCGCGGCGATATCGGCATTGCGTCCGCCATGGCCACCACCACTGCCACCGCCATGGCCGCCCGATGTCCCGTCGTCCTTCGCTGCCTTGGCCAGCCGCTCGGTCTCGCGCACCGACAGGCCGCGAGCCACTACCTCGGCTGCGAGGCTTTCCACATCCGGGGCGCCGATCAAGGCGCGCGCATGCCCCATGTCGATCTTGCCGTCGGTCAACAGCGACAGGACAGATTCCGGAAGATCAAGCAATCTCAATAGGTTAGCGATATGACTGCGCGACTTGTGGACCAGCTTGGCCAACGCTTCCTGTGTATGGCCGAACTCGTTGATCAGCCGCTTATACGCATCGGCCTCTTCGACTGCGTTGAGATCGCGGCGCTGGATATTCTCGAGCAGCGCGATTTCGAATGTATCGGCATCGTCGAGCTCGCGGACGATCACGGGGACTTCGTGCAGCCGGGCACGTTGCGCCGCGCGCCAGCGGCGCTCGCCAGCGACGATCTGATAATTGCGGCCGTGCGGGCGGACCAGGATCGGCTGGAGCACGCCGCGCGCGGCGATCGATTGCGCCAGCTCCTCGAGTGAGGCTTCGTCGAACACGCGGCGCGGCTGGCCCGGCTGTGGCGTCAGTGCGCCAACCGGCAGCATGCGAATACCCGCGGGTGTTTCGCCGCCACCCACCGTCGGCACCGCTTCGGGCGCGATGTCGCCGAGCAGAGCGTTGAGGCCGCGGCCAAGGCTGGGGCGCGGCTTGCGGGGAGCTTCTGTGGTCATGCGGCGATCGCCGGGGCAGCGGGGGGCAGGCGCCCAATCAACTCACGCGCCAGCGCCATATAGGCTTCGGACCCCGAACAGCGATAATCGTAGATCAAGGCTGGTAGCCCATGGCTAGGCGCTTCGGATAGCCGCACGTTGCGCGGGATCACCGTGTCGAACACCACCTTGCCCAGCACCGCGCGGACATCCGCCGACACCTGGTCGGTCAGCCGGTTGCGGCGATCGTACATGGTGAGCGCGACCCCCAGGATCGCCAGGCCGGGATTGAATCGCGAGCGGATGCGCTCGACCGTCGACAGCAACTGGCTCAGGCCTTCCAGCGCGAAGAATTCGCATTGCAGCGGCACGAGCAAAGAATCGGCCGCGACCATCGCGTTGATCGTCAGCAAGCCGAGCGAGGGCGGGCAGTCGATCAGTACAACATCCCAGCGATCGCTCGCGACTTCAAGCGCATGGTCGAGCCGGTGCGTGCGTTCCTCATAATCGACCAACTCGATTTCGGCGCCCGACAGATCGACCGTCGCGGGGACGATGTCGAGCCCGGGCACCACCGTCCCGACCACCGCGTCGACCACTGAGCAGTCGCCAATCAGAATGTCGTAGCTCGATTTCTTGCGATCGGCGCGATGGATACCGAGCCCCGTCGAGGCATTGCCTTGCGGGTCCAGGTCGATGATCAGCACTCGCTTGTCGGTCGCCGCCAGCGCGGTGCCCAGATTGATCGCCGTCGTGGTCTTGCCCACGCCGCCCTTCTGGTTGGCCACGGCAATGACGGTCATCGCGCCCGTACTCCGCGCGCGATCACGATGCTCGAGTCTGGATCGGTGATGCTCTGTTCCACGTGGAACATTCCATGCCATCTTTGCTTGGCGCGCGCCACCTCTTCGCGCGCCGCTCGGCCCTTTGGTAGCAGCCAAAGTGTCTCATTGCTGGCGCATTGCGCCGCCGACGCGATTATCTGTGCCACCTGCGCGACTGCCCGCGCAGAAATGACCGCGACGGGTTGGCGAACATTCTCGACCTTGCCGGTAATCACCTCGACTTGGGGAAGGGCAAGCGTCGCAGCGGTTTCGCGCAGGAAATCGGCGCGCAACCGGCGCGGCTCGACCAGGATGAAGCGGCGTTCGGGCTGCACCGCTGCCAGCGCGAGCCCGGGAAATCCCGCGCCCGTTCCGATATCGAGCCAATCACCCTTGTCGGGCGCCAGCGGCGCGAGCTGCAGCGAATCGACGATATGCCGCGACCAGATCGTCGCCAGGGTCGAGCGCGCGATCAGATTCTGCTGGTCACTCTCGACCGTGACGATTGCCGCCAGATGCTCAAGCCGCCCGATCGCCTCGGCGTCGAACCGCGCCGCCGCCCAGTCTTGCGCCTCATCCTCGGTCACGCTGCGGCCCGCGTCGCGTGGAGCAGGATTGCGGTGAGCGCCGCCGGCGTGATGCCACGGATGCGTCCTGCGGCTGCAAGGGTCGCCGGGCGTGCCGCCGTCAACCGTTCGACCATTTCGTTGGACAGGCCGGGAATCGCCGCGAAGTCGAGATCCGATCGCAGCGCGATGCGCTCGCTTGCGCGCAGCTCGGATACTTCGGCCTCTTGCCGCTCGACATAGGGAGCGTAGCGCGCGTCCTCGATCGCCTCATCGACGACGGGGGTAGGCGATGCGGCAAGGGCGGGGGAGACGTGCGCCAGCTCGACGCCGGGAAAACGCAGCCACTCACCGGCGGAACGCCGCGCACCGTCCTGCGCGACTTGCGCGCCAAGCGCCGCCAGCGCGCTCGCGGTGAGCGGCTCAGCCAGATGCGCATCGACGGCAGCTCGTTCCGCCTCCCGCCCGCGGACATGGTGCAGCCGCTCCTCGCCGAGCAGACCAGCCGCCTCGGCGACCGCACTCAATCGCGTCTCCGCATTGTCGGCGCGGAGCCGCAGCCGGAACTCGGCGCGTGCGGTGAGCATGCGATAGGGCTCTGTAACGCCTTGCAGGACCAGATCGTCGATCATCACGCCGAGATAGGATTGCGCGCGGTCAGGTACGAAATCGGCGATGCCGAGCGCGACGGCTGCGGCATTGGCGCCAGCGACCAGGCCCTGCGCCGCGGCTTCCTCATATCCCGTCGTGCCGTTGATCTGCCCGGCGCAGAACAGGCCGGGCAGCGCCGCGACCGCCAAACGGTGGTCGAGCGCTCGCGGATCGATATGATCATATTCGACCGCATAGCCGAACGCGGTGATCCGGGTGCGTTCAAGCCCAGGAATGGAGGCGATCAAGGCCTGCTGCACATCGGCGGGCAGGGAGGTGGAAATGCCATTGGGATATACCGTGGCGTCATCCAGCCCCTCTGGTTCAAGGAAGATCTGGTGCCCATCGCGATCGCCAAAGCGGTGGACCTTGTCCTCGATCGATGGGCAGTAACGCGGGCCGACACCTTCGATATCGCCTGAAAAGAGCGGGGAGCGATCGAGGCCCCCACGAATAATCGCGTGCGTCGCCTCCGTGGTCCGGGTGATCGCGCACCACAATTGGGGGAGGGGGCGGCTCTTCGACAGCGCCGACATCGTCCAGCGATCCACCTCGGACGGCTGCACTTCGGTCCGCGCCCAGTCGATCGTGCGGCCATCGAGGCGCGGCGGGGTGCCGGTCTTGAGCCGCATCATCGGCAACCCGAGATCGCGCAACTGCGTAGCCATCACCGTCGCCGCGCGTTCGCCCAGGCGCCCGCCCGCATCGCGCTCGTCGCCGCGGAACATGCGGGCGCCCAGGAATGTCCCGGTTGCCAGCACCACAGCAGGTGCGGCGAGGCGCTCGCCATCGGCCATCTCGACGCCGGCCACCCGGCCGCCGTCGATCACCAATGCCGTCGCTTCGTTCGCAACTATCTGGACGCCTTCATGCCGCGCGAGCAGTTCCCGCACCGCTGCACCGAACCGGCGCCGATCGGCCTGGACTCGCGGACCTCGCACCGCGGCACCCTTGGAGCGGTTGAGCATGCGATAATGAATCGCCCCGGCATCGGCGGCGCGCGCGATAATCCCGTCGCAGGCATCGACCTCGCGAACCAGATGCCCTTTGCCGAGCCCACCAATGCTCGGGTTGCACGACATCGTCCCGATATTGCGCGCGTCGAACGTGACCAACGCGACCGACGCGCCGCGTCGCGCGGCCGCCGCGGCGGCTTCGACACCGGCATGGCCGCCGCCGATCACGATGACATCGAAGCTGTTCATGGCGGCGCGATTAGCAGGGATGTTCCACGTGGAACACTCACTTTCCGATGCAGAACCTAGAGAACAAGGCATCCAACATCGCTTCGATGCCGACATCGCCGGTGATTCGCGCCAGCGCCACGTTGGCCCGCCGCAATGCGTCGGCAACGACGAGCTCGTCCGATGCACCGATGTCACCAAGTGCCTCAAGCGCCTCCTGGCAATGAGACCGCTGACGTTGATTGAGTGCCATATCGGTCGCGCCGGGGATCAGCGCCGCCGAGCGACTCACCAGCAGTTCCCATATCTGCTCGACTCCGGCGCCCGTCTCCGCCGACACCGCGAGTGCCGCACCAACGGGCATATCCTCGCGGCCGGCCACATCGGCGCGGGCATGGAGCCATAGCATCCGGTCCTCGGGCGGGTTCTCGTCACCCAACCACAGCACCAGATCGGCCCCGGCGATCGCCTGCCCAGCACGATCGATTCCGATCGCCTCGATCACGTCGCCCGTCGAATCCCGCAGCCCGGCTGTATCGGTCAAGACGAAGGGGATGCCGGCTCGCGAGACCGGCACCTCGATCCGGTCGCGCGTCGTCCCCGCGATCGGCGAGACGATCGCCGCCTCGCGCCTGGCCAATGCATTGAGCAAGGTCGACTTGCCGCTATTGGGCGGGCCCGCCAGTACGACGCGGATGCCGTCGCGCAGGCGATCCACCGCAGGAGCGCTAAGCGCCGCTTCGATCGCGGACGCCACCGTCCGGGCGCCGCTTCGAATGCTATCGAGCAACACCGGGTCGACGTCGGCCTCGTCCGAAAAATCGAGCGACGCTTCGAGCCGTGCCGCCAGTCCAAGCAGCGCGGCGCGCCAATGGGCGATCTGCCGCGACAGCGTGCCGTCAGCCATCGCCAGCGCCGCGCGCCGCTGCAATTCGGTCTCCGCCGATAACAGGTCGCCAAGGCCTTCCGCTTCGGCAAGATCGATGCGGCCATTGGTCAGCGCCCGCCGGGTGAACTCGCCTGGCTCGGCCCGCCGCAATCCCGGCTGTCGGGCCAGAGCCGCCTCGACCGCGGCAACTACCGCGCGACCGCCATGGACGTGCAGTTCGACCAGATCCTCGCCCGTCGCGGTGTTGGGGGAGGGGAAGACCAGCACCAGCGCGCTGTCGAGATGATCGCCGCTCGCCGGGTCGCGCAAGGTCCGCAGCCGTGCTTCACGTGGAACAGGCAAATCGCCAGCTAGCGCCCGCGACGCCGCAAGAGCCTGTGGGCCGCTGATACGGATGACCGCGATCGCCGCCGGCGGCAGACCGGACGAAGGGGCAAAGATCGTGCTCATGGCAATGTCACGCCAAACGGCGATTACTCGCTCTTGCCGCCCTCGAACATCTTGCGCCAGAATTGCATCCCGGCATCGCCCATCGGCATCCAGCTCTTCATCATCGTCTCGAGCAGTTCGGGCTTGACCATATTACCGTCCATCGCGCCCATCAGCGCCTGGACATATTTGTCATGGATCGGCGTCAGATCGGGCAGGCCGATCGCGCGGCGCGCCTCTTCGGGGGTGCAATCCACCTCGACATTGATCTTCATCGCCGAAACTCCGCTTGAGCGCGCCGGCCGCGCTGCTACCTGTTTGAACGACCTGTATGCGCGCGACGGACCATCAATCGCAACGCCCCATTCGGAGAGAGCCATGACCGCGACGATCAAGATCGAGACGCTCGAAAAAGATGCCAGCTTCGATGCTTATGTTGCTGAGCCTGCCGGGGGCAGCGCGAGCGCGGCGATCATCGTCATCCAGGAGATTTTCGGGGTGAATGCCGGCATCCGCCGCAAATGCGACCAGCTCGCCGAGGCAGGCTATCTTGCGATCGCGCCCGATCTGTTCTGGCGGCTCGAGCCAGGTATCGAGCTCGATCCCGACATCCCCGATCAGTTCAAGGCCGCGCTCGAGCATATGGGCAAGTTCAATCAGGATCAGGGTATCCGCGACATCGAGGCGGCGATCCATGCCGCGCGCGACCGCGTTGGCGGCGGCAAGGTCGGCGCGGTCGGTTACTGCCTGGGCGGGCGGCTCGCCTATATGACCGCCGCGCGCACCGATATCGACGCGACCGTCGGCTATTACGCGGTCGGCGTGGACGGCCTGTTGCGCGAGAAGCACGCCATCGCGCGGCCGCTGATGCTCCATATCGCCGGCGCCGACGGCTTCGTCAGCCCCGAGGTGCAGAAGGCGATGCACGAGGGGCTGGACGACCACCCCAAAGTCACGCTGCACGACTATCCCGGAGTCGACCACGGCTTCGCGACCGAGTTCGGCAACCGCCGGAGAGAAGAGGCTGCCAATCAGGCGGACGACCGCACGATGGCGTTCTTCGCCGATAATTTGGACTGATTTATCTTATATAACAGCATGTTACGGTAACCTGATGTCGACGCCCAGCGCCGGCAGCACGCCGATCCGCCGGTCGGTCAGGCCGTCGTAGATCATCGAGCACGCCACCCACAATATCACTGCCAGCCCGACATAGGCGACCCAGCGATAGCGGTCGATCACGCGCGCGATATAATTGGCGGCTAGTCCCATCAGAGCGACCGAGAAGACCAGGCCGAAGATCAGGATCGCCGGGTGGTCGCGTGCCGCGCCGGCGACGCCGAGGACATTGTCCAGACTCATGCTGACATCGGCGAGCGCAACGGCGATGACCGCGCCGCCAAAGGTCTTGGTGCGCCCTGCATGTATTTCGTCGTGGCCGGCATGATGGCGCAACTCTCGCCACATCTTCCACGCCACCCACAGCAGCAGCAACCCGCCAGCGGTCAAAATACCAACGAAATTAAGAAGATAGGTCGCGACTAGCGCGAACAGGATACGCAGCACCAACGCCGCCAGCGTCCCGAACAGGATGACCTTGCGTTGCTTGTCGTGGGGCAAGCCAGCGGCAAGCGCACCGACCACAACGGCATTGTCCCCCGCCAGCGCCAGATCGATCACCACGACCTCGCCCAGCACGGCAAGCGATTCGGCGGAGAAGAAGTCGGCGATGGTCATCGGCGGTCTCTACAAGCCCGCTAACGTGACGGATGTTCCCGGGCTAATCAAATCCAGCCGAACAACCGTCCAAGCCCGATCGACGGATCGACGATCCCTTCGTGGATCATCGATCCCGCGACGTAGAGGATCACGACCAACCCCAGATACGCGATCCAGTGATAGCGCTCGATCAGCCGCGCGATGTAATTGGCCGCGATCGCCATCAGCGTGACCGACAGCGCCAGCCCGAACAGCAATACGGTGGGATGATCGCGCGCCGCGCCGGCCACGGCGAGCACGTTATCGAGGCTCATCGACAGATCGGCGAGCGCGACCTGGAACGCCGCCTTGGCGAAGCTCTTGGGTGCGCGGGCCGGCGTAGCGGCATCGGCGGCAACCGCCTTGTCGTGGCGCCGTGCGTGCTGCAGCTCGCGGAACAGCTTCCACGCCACCCACAACAGCAACACGCCGCCGGCGAACAGCAGGCCGACGACGTGGAGCAATTGCGTCGCGACGAATGCGAATGCCACCAGGCAGAGCAATGCGACGCCGACGCCGATCGACAGGACACGCTTGCGGTCCTTTTCGGGCAGGCCTGCGGCGAGTGTGCCCAGGACGACGACGTTGTCGCCGGCCAGCATCAGGTCGATCATGATGACCTGGCCCAATGCGGCGAGGCCCGCGGCGGTGAAGACGTCGGAGATATCGATGACCGGCATGGGGAGGCGTTAGCAGCGAGGGGGAGGGGTGCAAATGAAAACGGCGCGGGGTTAGCCGCGCCGACACGCTTGTCGGATGTGCCATCGCATCGAAGCCGTCGCCCCGGCGGAGGCCGGGGCCGCTGGCGACGGTCCAACACCGCTTGAGGCCCCGGCCTCCGCCGGGGCGACGGGTCGTTTGGTTCGTCGACAATGGGGGCGGGCGGCGCGGAGTAAATCCGCGCCGTCGGTCGGAGCTGCGCTCCGCCGGCCGAGCCGGAACGAGTCCTGAGCCAGCGGTGCTGGCTCAAGCCGTTCTCGGCTACTGGTTCATACTGTCGAAGAAGTCTTCGTTGGTCTTCGAATCCTTCATCTTGTCGAGCAGGAATTCCATCGCGTCGGTGGTGCCCATCTGCATGAGGATGCGGCGCAGCACCCACATCTTCGACAGCTTGCTCTTCTCGACCAGCAGCTCTTCCTTGCGGGTACCGGACTTGCCGACATCCATCGCCGGGAAGATGCGCTTGTCGGCGACCTTGCGGTCGAGGACGATTTCCGAGTTACCGGTGCCCTTGAATTCTTCGAAGATGACTTCGTCCATGCGGCTGCCGGTATCGATCAGCGCGGTGGCGATGATCGACAGCGAGCCGCCTTCCTCGATATTGCGCGCAGCACCGAAGAAGCGCTTCGGGCGCTGTAGCGCGTTGGCGTCGACACCGCCGGTCAGCACCTTGCCCGACGATGGGACGACAGTGTTGTAGGCGCGGCCGAGGCGGGTGATCGAGTCGAGCAGGATCACGACGTCCTTCTTGTGCTCGACCAGGCGCTTGGCCTTTTCGATCACCATTTCGGCGACCTGGACGTGGCGCTGCGCAGGTTCGTCGAAGGTCGAGCTGACGACCTCGCCCTTCACGCTGCGCTGCATATCGGTGACTTCTTCCGGGCGCTCGTCGATGAGGAGAACGATCAGGAAGACTTCGGGATGGTTGTCGGTGATCGCCTTGGCGATGTTCTGCAGCATCACCGTCTTGCCGACGCGGGGCGGGGCGACGATCAAGGTGCGCTGACCCTTGCCCTGCGGGCTGACGATGTCGATCACCCGCGCCGACTTGTCCTTGATCGTCGGGTCGAGCTGGTCGAGCGTCAGCTTCTGCTCGGGATAGAGCGGCGTGAGGTTGTCGAAATTGACGCGGTGGCGGACCGCGTCGGGATCGTCGAAATTGACGCTGGTCAGCCGCGTCAGCGCGAAATAGCGCTCGCCGTCCTTGGGCGCACGGATCTCGCCTTCGACCGTGTCGCCGGTGCGCAGGCCGAACTTACGGACCTGGTTGGGCGAGATGTAGATGTCGTCGGGGCCGGCGAGGTAATTCGCCTCCGGGCTGCGCAGGAAGCCGAAACCGTCGGGCAGCACTTCGATCGTGCCCAGGCCCATGATCAGCTCGCCATTTTCGGCCTGTTCCTTGAGGATCGCGAACAGCAGATCCTGCTTGCGCAGAGTCGACGCGCTCTCGACCCCCAGCTCTTCGGCCATCGCGACGAGCTCGGCGGGGGGTTTCTTCTTGAGGTCTTTAAGATGCATTTCGGGTGTATTCCGGGTGACTTGGGGGAGATTTTTCGAGCTTCTGTCGGCGAGGACCGCGACGATGCTGGAGGAAGGAGGAGAGCGAGCGTCCCGAAGGGCACCGCTCGTCTCCACGATCTATGGGCGCGATTCCCTCAAGTCAAGGCGATCAGAACGGTTTCACCACCACCAGGATGACGATCAGCGCGACAAACAGCGCGGGAAGTTCGTTGATCAGGCGAAGCTGCTTCGACGTCAGCGTCGCTTTGCCGCCGGCGAGCTTCCTGGCATAAGCCGTCATCCAGCCGTGATAACCGCTCATCACGATCACCAGCAGCAGCTTGGCGTGAAGCCAGCCTTCGCTCCAATGCTGGCCGACCGTGGCGATGGTCAGGCCGAACACCCAGACCAGGATCATCGACGGGGTCATGATGATCTTGCGCAATTTGGTTTCGCGCTCGACCCATTTCGCCGCCTCGGGCGTGCCGAGCGCCTCCTGGTGATGGACCAGATAGCGCGGCAGCATGAACAGCCCCGCCATCCAGAAGATCACGAAAATGACGTGCGCCGCCTTGAGCCACAGATAGATCGAGGCGAGGAATTCCATCATCCGTTCCTTACGAAATTTAGGAGCTGCTCGACATGCGCGATCGGCGCATCGGGCAGGATGCCGTGACCCAGGTTGAAGATATGCGGGCGATCGGCGAAGGCCGCAAGGATGCGCCGCGCGGCCGATGTCATGGCGTCACCGCCGGTGATCAGCGCGAGCGGATCGAGATTGCCCTGGACGGGCAGGCCTTCGGGAAGTGCGCTGTTCGCCCAGACGGGATCGACAGTTTCGTCCAGCCCGACAGCGCTGATTTTAGTCTCGCGCGCATAAGCGGCAAGCTTGGCGCCGGCGCCCTTGGGAAAACCGATCACCGGCGTCGTCGGATGGCGTTCGGCCAGCGCCGCAGTGATGCGCGCAGTCGGCGCGATCACCCAGCGTTCGAATTCGCTCGGCGCCAGGCTGCCCGCCCAGCTGTCGAACAATTGCACCGCCTCGGCGCCCGCCTCGATCTGTTTCGACAGATAGTCGATCGTCATCGCCTCGATCGCATCGATGATCGCCTGGAACGCTGGGGGATCGCGATAGGCGAGGCGCCGGGTTGAGCCCTGATCGCGGCTGCCCTGGCCCTCAACCATATAAGTCGCGACCGTCCACGGGCTGCCGGCAAAACCCAGCATGGTAGTTTCGGCGGACAATAAGGCGACCACGCGTCGCACCGTCTCGTACACCGGCTCGAGCCGCTCGGGTACTGCCACAAGCTCGCTAAGCGCAGTGTCGACCAGCTTGGGGGCCAGGCGTGGGCCTTCGCCGGTTTCGAACCACAGACGCTGTCCCAGCGCCCAGGGGACTATCAATATGTCGGAGAACAGGATCGCGCCGTCCATCCCGAAGCGGCGGACCGGCTGCAGGGTGATCTCGCATGCCGTCTCGCTGTCGGTGGCAAGGTCGAGGAAGCCGCCCTTTTGAGCGCGCAGGTCGCGATACTCGGGAAGATAGCGTCCCGCCTGGCGCATCAGCCAGACCGGAGGCACGTCGTGGCGCTCGCCGAGCAACGTCGCGAGTAGGAGTTTTTCCGGAATCGGGGCGGTCCCAAGAGTCATATAGATATATTGATAGAAGGTTGTTGTAGTTGTTGGCGCGTGGATGCCGGGGCTTATGCGTTCGTCCCGTAAATGCCAACAGCTTGACGGCAGCGGACTCACGCAACCGCGCCGATTCCATTCTTTCGTCCCCGCAATCCACAGCCTGTGCGGGGAAACGTCCCCTGTCGATGACGTTGTGGATGACCGACGGCTTTATCCACCGCCGACCATCGCTTGGCCGAGAGGATGACTTGCGCTAGCGGTTTTCCCGATGTTGCCCACAGGCTTTCCGGCACGCTGAAAAATGCGGCTCCATTTGCACCTCCTGTCCGATTCCACCGGCGAGACGCTGGAGAACATCGCCAAGGCCGCGCTGGCGCAATATGACGATGTCGAGACGATCCGTCATTTCTGGCCGATGGTCCGAAGCGAGGCGCATCTCGAGCGCATCCTGCAGGAGATCGCGCACAATCCTGGGCTGGTGCTGTTCACCTTGGTGTCGGGCGAGATGCGGCGGGCGCTGGAGACGCGGTGCCGCGCATTGGGCTTGCCAGCGGTGGCGCCGCTCGATCCGGTCAACGACGCTTTGTCCAATTTGCTCGGCCAACAGGCCAAGGCGCGCCCCGGCCGCCAGCACGTGCTCGACGCCGCTTATTTCGCGCGCGTCGATGCGATCCAGTTCACCATCGCGCATGATGACGGCATCGGCTGGGAGAATTGGGAAGAGGCCGATATCGTCCTTGCCGGCGTGTCGCGCACCTCGAAGACGCCGACCTCGATCTATCTCGCCAATCGCGGCTACAAGACGGCCAATATCCCGATCGTCCCGGAAAGCCCGCCGCCCGCAAAATTGTTCGAGCTCCAGCATCCGATTGTCGTTGGACTGACGACGAGCGCCGATCGCCTGATCCAGGTGCGGCGCAATCGTCTGCTCTCGCTCAACCAATCCCCGGAAACCGCTTATGTCGATCAGGAAGCCGTGACCCGAGAAGTCGCCTTCGCCCGGCGGATGTTCGCCGATAATGGCTGGCCGGTGATCGACGTCACGCGGCGCTCGATCGAGGAGACCGCGGCGGCAATTGTCGCCTTGATCAACGACCAGGCTGGTGACGAATGACGCTGATCCTTGCTTCACAAAGCGCTTCCCGGCGGGCGATGCTCGATGCCGCCGGCGTGACCTATATCGCCGAACCTGCGCGGGTCGATGAGGATGGCGTCAAGGCGGCAATGGTCGGCCAGCCGGCCCGCGACATCGCTGACGCGCTGGCCCAGCTCAAGGCATTGAAAGTATCGCAGGCGTATCCCTCGGCCTTAGTGCTGGGCAGCGATTCGATCGTCGCGCTCGCCGACGGCAGGCTGCTCGACAAGCCGATGACTCGCGACCAGGCCGGCGATCACCTCCGCGCCATGTCCAATGGCGAGCATGCCTTATGGAGCGCGGCGGTGATCGCCGAGCAGGGCCGGCCGGTCTGGCGTCACGTCGACCGCGCGCGGCTGTTCGTCCGTCCGCTGTCGGAAGCCTTCATCCAGGCCTACCTCGACCTCGAATGGCCGGCGATCGCGGGCTGTGTCGGCTGTTTCCGCATCGAAGGTCCCGGCGTGCAATTGTTCGGCCGGATCGAGGGCAGCCATTTCACCGTGCTCGGTATGCCGTTGCTTCCGGTGCTCGATTATCTGCGCACGCGGGGGGAAATGACGTCATGAAATACGCCGAAGTGATCGGCGACCCGATCAGCCATTCCAAATCGCCGCTGATCCACGGCTTCTGGCTGAAGGCGCTCGGCCTCGACGGCGACTATCGCGCCACCCGCGTCACGCCCGAGGGGCTGGCCGACTATTTCGCCGCGCGCACCACCGACCCCGACTGGCTCGGCTGCAACATCACCATTCCGCACAAGGAGACTGCGCTCGCCTTTGTCGAGGATCGCGGCGGGGTGAAGGAGTCGATCGGCGCGATCAATCTGGCGTTCCGCTCGGAGGGCGCTTTGGTCGGGACCAATACCGACGCCGCCGGATTCTATGCGCCGATTTCGGGGCTGGATCTCGCCGGCCAGCCGATCGTGGTGGTTGGGGCGGGCGGCGCGGCGCGTGCGATCTTGTTCGCGCTGTCTCGCGTGGGGGTGGGGCGAGTCACGTTGCTCAACCGCAATCCGCTCAAAGGCGCCGCGTTGCTCGCCAGCTTCGGGCTCAAGGGCGATGCGCTCAAGCTCGACGCGCCGCTGCCGCCGGCCGCCTTGCTGGTCAACGCCACCTCGCTCGGCATGGCGGGGCAACCGCCGCTCGACCTCGATCTGGCGCCATTGCCCGACGATGCGGTGGTCTATGACGTGGTTTACGCGCCGCTCGAAACCGGGCTGCTCAAGGCAGCGCGGGCGCGCGACCTCGATACGGTCGACGGGCTCGACATGCTGATCGGCCAGGCCGCTTTGGCCTTCGAACTGCTGTTCGGCGCCGAACCCCCGCGCGATCGCGACGACGAGCTGAGAGCGCTGCTGACGTCATGAAGACAATCGGCCTTACCGGCTCGATCGGGATGGGCAAATCGGCGGTGGCGCAGATGTTCGCCGATGAAGGGATTGCGATCTTCGATGCCGATGCGACGGTGCGCCGGCTTCAGGGACCGGGCGGCCGGCTGCTGCCGGCGATCGAGGCGGCTTTCCCCGGCACGACCGGTCCCGATGGCGTCGATCGCGCCGAACTCGGCGCCCGCGTGTTCGGCGACGATGCGGCAATCGAGCGGCTCGAGGCGATCGTCCATCCGGCGGTCGGTGAGGAGCGCGCCGCGTTTCTGGCACAGCATGGCGACGACGACATGGTCGTGTTCGACATTCCCTTGCTGTTCGAGACCGGCGGCGACCGCAATGTCGATGTCGTCGTGGTGGTGTCCGCCGACGCCGCAACCCAGCAGGCGCGCGTCCTGGCGCGACCCGGCATGACTCGCGAACGACTCGCCGAAATTCTCGCTCGCCAGACCCCCGATGCCGAAAAAAGAGGGCGCGCGGACCATGTTATCGCGACCGATTGCCCGATGGATCAAACCCGTGCCGCCGTGCGTAGGGTGATAGCTTGCGTCCGTGCCAGCCAAGACCGATAAAAGGACAAATGCGCGAAATCGTCTTCGACACCGAAACCACCGGCCTCTCCTTCAGCGGGGGCGACCGTATGGTCGAGATCGGCTGTATCGAGATGATCAATCGTGTCGAGACCGGACGCAGTTTCCACCTGTATTTCAATCCCGAACGCCCGATGCCGGTCGAGGCGTTCCGCGTCCACGGGCTGTCCGACGTCTTCCTGTCCGACAAGCCGCGCTTCCACGAAAAGGTCGACGAGCTGCTCGAGTTCCTCGGCGATTCGCGGCTGGTCGCGCACAATGCCAGCTTCGATTTCGGCTTCTTGAACGGCGAGCTCGGCAAGATCGGCCGCGAGATCATCTCGCTCGACCGCATGATCGACACCGTGGCGATGGCGCGCCAGCGCCACCCCGGCGCCAAACATTCGCTCGACGCGCTTTGCACGCGCTACGGCATCGACCGCAGCCACCGCGTGCTCCACGGCGCATTGCTCGACGCGCAATTGCTGTCGCAAGTCTATATCGAGCTGACCGGCGGCCGCCAGATCGGCCTGACCCTGGTCAGCGAAGTCGAGGAAACAATCGAAATCTCCGTGATCGACATCGATCCGCGCACCGCCCAACCACGGCCGATGCGCGTATTCGAGCCGAGCGCGGACGAACTGGCGCGCCACGCCGGGTTCGTGGCGACGCTCAAAAACCCTTTATGGGGGGCCGAGGCGTCCGGTTGACGCGCGTTGCGAGGGACAAGGCGAATGCGCCACCGTCGCCAAGAATGGAGAAGAGAAAATGGATATCCGTGTCTCGGGACATCAGGTTGAAACGGGCGAAGCGCTGAAGGGCCATGTCCAGGATCGCCTCCAGGGTATTGCGGACAAATATTTCTCGCGCGCCATCTCTGCTCAGGTGACTTTCGGGAAAGGCCCGCACGACAATCGATTCAAATGCGATGTCGTCGCGCACGTCATGCATGGTCTGGTGCTCAAGGCCAGCAATGACGGCAACGATGCGCACGGCGCGTTCGATGGATCGGCCGACAAGATCGAGAAGCAACTGCGCCGCTACATGCGCCGGCTGAAGGATCGCAAGGCGGCCGGGACGATCGTCAACGGCGAGGCCGAACCCGCCGCCAATGCCGGCTATACCCTGTTCCAGGATTCGACCGACGAGGACGAAGCCGGTGATTCGCCGCTGATCATCGCCGAAACCCGGGTCGACGTGCCCGAGGCATCGGTATCCGACGCGGTGATGATGCTCGATCTGCGCAACACCCAGGCGCTGATGTTCAAGAATAGCGGGACGGGGTCGTACAACATGGTCTATCGCCGCGGCGACGGCACGATCGGCTGGGTAGAGCCGCAGCGCGCCAGCTAACGCCAGAAGCCGGAAGAGAGCGCGATATGATCGACCTGTCGGACCTGGTCCGGCCCGAAGCGGTTGCCGAGGGGCTGGCGGCGGCGAGCAAGAAGACGCTGTTCCAACAGCTCGGCGCGCTCGCCGCGACGGCCTATGGCATCGACGCCAAGGCCGCGGCCGAGGGACTCGCCCAGCGCGAGAAACTCGGTTCGACCGGATTCGGCGGCGGCATCGCCATCCCGCACGCGCGGATCGAGGGGATCGAGGCGATCCATGGCGTGTTCGTCGAGCTCGCGCGGCCGATCGATTTCGCCGCGGTCGACGATCTGCCGGTCGATCTGGTGTTCGCGTTGTTTTCGCCGCTAGATGCCGGCGCCGCGCACCTCAAGGCGCTGGCGCGGGTATCGCGGTTGCTGCGCGACGCCGCGTTCGTCGCCAAATTGCGCGGCGCCGGGTCGAAGGACGCGCTCTATTTCCTGCTGACCCAGGACGAGGCCAGGGATGCCGCCTGAATCGGGCGGCGCGGATTCGGGTGCCCAAGCGCATTTCCGCGCGCTCGAATCGCTCTACGCAGCGGCGCCGATCAACCAATTGTTCAAATCGCGGCTGGAAATCCCCGAAAGCGGCATTGCGCGGATCCATTTCGAGATCGACGAGCGCTATTATCATGCCGGCGGCGCGGTGCACGGCACGAGCTATTTCAAGATGCTCGACGACGCCGCTTTCTATGCCTGCAACAGCCTGGTCTCCGATCGTTTCCTGCTGACCACCGCGTTCAACCTGCTGTTCACCCGGCCGTTAAAGGCCGGACCGGTGATCGCCGAGGGCAAATGGGTCAGCGGCCAGCGCCGCGTTTTCGTCGGCGAAGCGCGGCTGATCGACGAGCAGGGCGAAGAAGTCGCGCGCGGCACCGGCACGTTCATGCGCTCGTCGATCGCGCTGGCCGGCTTGCCCGGTTACCGTTCGGCGTGAGCGCACGGCTGGCGACCGGCGCGCTGGTCAATGCGCTGGTCCGCCGCGCGAACCAGGCGGGCGGTTTCGCCACCGTCCTGGCCAAGGGCGACGCGACCGCCGGTGCCGTACTCGTGGTGGCGCAGGATCGCGGCCAGAATGCCCGGCTGTGGGAACGTGGGATCGGTCCGAGCGGCGATGTCGAGTTGATCGCGGTCGGCCCCGAGGGCGATGCGCAGGCGCTGACCGACTATTGGGCGAAACGGCGCCGAAACGATCCCGATCTCTGGGTAGTGGAACTGGATATCCCGCAGGCGGAACGGTTCGCCGCTGAAACCCTGGTCGGCGATTGACTTGCTGCGCTGCACAATTCAAGGGATTATTCACCAATTATCCGCGTTGTGCCGCGACGGGGTGCGATCCCTAACGGTTACGCAGTCGGGTGGTGGTCCGGGCGATCCTTTTCCTTGCGATCGAGTCCGCGCCCCAACCGCACTTTAGCAAGTCTAAATGCTGTTTTCCTCTCGCGCCGCGAACCTCGCGGCGACGTTCCTTGCACTAACCACGCTCGGCGGCCTCACCGTCTCGAGCAAGGCCCTGGGAGCGGATCGCGACGCTACGCTGATCCCGGCAATGGCCACCACGGCTGCCACTACCGCCATCAACCCATCAGTCCCCAAGCCGGTTCCATCGATCGATCCGGGTGACAGTGCGCCGACCTCCTCCGACGAGGTCCGTTCGGCGGCGCCGGCGCCCGCGCCGGGGCTGCAATTCGCCAGCCTGGCCGCTGCGGTCGCTGGCCAGGATTTCTCTGACGACGCCGATTCTGAGCTGTCGTGCCTTGCCGGCGCGGTTTATTTCGAATCCAAGGGCGAGCCGCTGTCGGGCCAGCTCGCGGTCGCCAACGTCATCATCAACCGCACCAATTCGGGCCGATTCCCGCGCACGATCTGCGGTGTGGTCAAGCAGCCGGGGCAATTCTCGTTCATCCGTGGCGGCACGATCCCGGCGATTCGCTCGGCCGCGCAATATCGCACCGCGATGGCCATCGCGCAGGTCGCGATGGACAAGGAATGGGATAATCCGACGCCGGGCGCGCTCTATTTCCACGCGCGTCGTGTTTCCCCCGGCTGGGGCCGACCCCGCGTCGCCACCATCGGCAACCACGTCTTCTTCCGGTAAAAATCGTCATCGGGTCTTCCCGATGTTCCGGTGATGTTCTAAAGCGGGGAGATGCTTGACGCGTCTCCCCGTTGTCCGCCCAATGGAACCGAGGCGCTGTGCGCGGCTGATGTCGCGCGCGGCGTCATTCGCATGCTCGCGCGCCACGATCTCGCGGCGATGACCGAAGTCCCGCTCGATGGCGGACGCCGTGCCGACATCATGGCGATCGATTCGCGTGGGCAAATCGTCATCGTCGAGATCAAGGTGTCGCGTGCCGATCTGCTCGGCGACGGCAAATGGTTCGACTATCTCGACCATTGCGACCGCTTCTTCTGGGCAGTGCCCGATGGCTTCGACCATGGCCCGCTCCACGGCGATGCTTTCCTCCCCGAACGCTCGGGCGTGATCATCGCCGACCGCTACGACGCCGCGATCCTGCGCGAAGCGGCCACCCATCCGTTGACGGCGCCTGGGCGCAAGCGTTGCACCTTGGCCTTCGCGCGACGGGCGGCCCGTCGGGCGAGCGGGTTGGCGGATCCTGAGTTGGGGTTCCTGCTTCAGGCGGAGTGAATTTGATTCACGCGAAGGCGCGAAGGCGCAAAGAAGAGAGTAGATTTTCGCGCAGAGGCGCAGAGGTGTTCTCGCACTGGGCCGCGGAGCGGACCAACACTGTAAATAAGATCGTGAGCCTCGCTTTGCGGGGCTCATTTTTATCCCCGCGCTCTCTGCGCCTCTGCGCGAAAAATTCTTTGCGCCTTAGCGCCTTTGCGTGAATCAAGAATCAGTGCCGGAAGTGGCGCATGCCCGTGAACACCATCGCCAGTCCGGCCTCGTCGGCGGCAGCGATGACTTCATCGTCTCGGATGGAGCCGCCCGGCTGGATCACCGCGGTGGCGCCCGCCTCGACCGCCGCCAGCAAGCCATCGGCGAACGGGAAGAAGGCGTCCGATGCGACCGCCGAGCCGATCGTGCGCGGCGTTGCCCAGCCGGCCTTGTCGGCGGCGTCCTTGGCTTTCCAGGCGGCGATGCGCGCCGACTCCAGCCGGTTCATCTGCCCCGCGCCGACACCGGCGGTGGCGCCGTCCTTGGCGTAGACGATCGCGTTCGACTTGACGTGCTTGGCGACGGTCCAGGCGAACAGGCAGTCGGCCAGTTCCTGCGGGCTCGGCTGGCGCTTGGTCACGGTCTTCAAATCGGCAGCAGTGACGCGGCCATTGTCGCGGCTCTGGATCAGCCAGCCGCCGGTGATCGACTTGGCGTCGAGCCCGGCGCGCGCCGGATCGGGCAGTTCGCCGGTCAGCAGCAGCCGCAGATTCTTCTTCGCCGCGAATAGCGCCAGCGCTTCCTCATCGGCATCGGGCGCGACCACCACTTCGGTGAAGATCCCGGTGATCTGGCGCGCGGTTGCCGCGTCGAGCGGCCGGTTGACCGCGATGATCCCGCCGAACGCCGACACCGTGTCGCAGGCGAACGCCTCGGCATAAGCAGTCTCGAGGCTCGCCGCAGTCGCGACGCCGCAGGGATTGGCGTGCTTGACGATCACGCAGGTCGGCTCGGCGTCGCGGAATTCGGCGACCAACTGCAGCGCGGCGTCGGCGTCGTTGAGATTGTTGTAGCTCAGTTCCTTGCCCTGCACCTGACGCGCCTGGCCGATGCCGCGCGCCGACGGCCCGGCATGGCGATAAAAGGCGGCCTGCTGGTGCGGGTTCTCGCCATAGCGCAACACGGTCGGCTGGTTGAGGACGAGCGGCAGCGTCTCGGGGAACATCTGGCCCTGGTCGGCGAATCCAAACCAGCTCGCGATCATCGAATCATAGGTCGCGGTGGCGGCGAACGCCTTGGCGGCGAGCTTCTTGCGCTCGTCGAAGGTCGTCTCACCCTTGTCCAGAAGCGCATAATCGGCGGGATCGGTGACGATCGCGACAAAGGCATGGTTCTTCGCCGCCGATCGCACCATCGACGGGCCGCCGATATCGACATTCTCGATGATCTCGTCGCGTGCGGCGCCCTTGGCGACGGTCTGCGCGAACGGATAGAGGTTGACCACGACCAGATCGATCGCACCGATCGCATGGTCTTCCATCGCCTTGGCGTGCTCGGGATCGTCGCGCACCGCGAGCAGGCCGCCATGGACCATCGGGTGGAGCGTCTTGACCCGCCCGTCCATCATTTCGGGGAAACCGGTCAGGTCGGAGACGTCGCGGACGTCCAGCCCGGCGTCGCGCAGCGCCTTGGCGGTGCCGCCGGTCGAGACGAGTTCGACGCCCTTGGCCGCGAGCCCCGTCGCCAGGTCGACGATTCCGGTCTTGTCCGAAACGGACAGCAGCGCCCGCCGGATGGGGACGATGTCGGTGGCCATGGCGAATTCCTGTACTGGGCTGGGAAGAAGTCGCCGCCCCCATTGCCGATCAGGTCGCGCGCTTCAAGGCCCAGCTGATATTCTCGCCGCCCGCCGCCGCTTCGCCGCTGACCACCAATTGCTGGGTGGAAACCGGTCGCCCGTCGGGGTCGATCCACAGACTCTCCTCGATCGTCAGCGACCCGCCGCGGCAGCGGAATTGCCACAATCTTCCCGACGGCAAGCGCAATAATGCCGCCATGCCGTCAGCGGTCGGTGCCGCTTCGACCCCTGCCCCCAGATGGAAGCGGATCGCGAACGGGATCGTGCCGACCTTGCGCTTGCGTCCGGCCGGTAACAGCATGTCGTCGCCGCGCAGCTCGCGGCCGTCGCCCGCCAGCAGCAATTGGCGGCGATGGAGGAAGCCGAACCGCCGGGCATAACCGTCATGGCTCGCTTCCAGCCGGCTGGCGCCGTTACTTTCCTGCCGTGCCAGTTCGACCTCGGCGACGCCCTTGCCCAAGGTGCCGTCGGCATGGATCGCGGTCGAATTGCTGTCGCCGACCACCAGGGTCGAATGCGCCGCGGTGGTGCGCAACCCTTCGGACAGCGTCGCCGGAATCTGTGCGATCGCCGCGCGCGCGCCGCCGCAATTGACGATCAGCCGCTCGGCGCCATCGGACATCTCCAGCGCCAGGGTTGAGGCGCAGCCGCCTTCGGCCAGCCGCGACACCGGCGGCGGGGCGGCATCGACGATCACCACCGCCTCGGCTTGCGCCAGCCGCTGATAGCCCCAGTCGCGCGCCTGGCGCAGCGGCCGCGCGCGCACCCCCGTCGCCGCGACGATCTCGTCGATCCGCTCGCCGCGGATCGGGCCGCCGCCTTGCCAGCTCGAGAGACCATGATCGCCGTGACACACGCCCTGTAGCGCGGGAACCATCCGGCCGAGCGCGGCGGACAAGGTCGCCGGCGGCGCCAGCCGCCGTGCGGTATAGGCCTCGCGCAACGCGGTCAGCAGCATGATGATGTCGACCTGCGCCAGCGGCGCGCGCGCGATCACGCCGCCATCCTCGTACACCGCGCTCTCGATCGCCTTTTCCAGCCCGTCCTCGCCGATCTGGCGGCGCGGATCGCCGCCCGGGATCAGCAGTCCGGCGCAGATCACGCCGCACCAGGCCGCGATCCGCGCGACGCCAGCGGGCGCTTTGTCGGCGCTGCGGTCGAGGTGGCGGGCGCCGCGAGCCAGCGTGTTGAGCACCTTGCTGCGATAGACCAGATCGGACGACGACAGGATCAGCGGCGCATGCGCGGTCCAGTGGAGGATGCGCCGGCCCCACAATTCGGGCGTCCAGGCGGGTTCGCTGACCTTGTCGGCATGAACTTCCAGCCACAGCCGCATGATCGTCTCGGCGATCGGCACGCCGACCGGCCGCGTCGCCACGGTCGACAGGTCGCGTAGCCAGGCGAAGCTGTGGAGGTATTGCGCCAGCGGCTTCGACCAATCGGGCTTGGCGAAATCGAGATCGGCGATCGCCACGCTGTCGCCACGCACCGCGATGCGTCCGTCGAGCAGCGCATTGCCACGGCGCGGATCGCCGACGAACGGATCCTCGGGCACCGCGACCAGTTTGAGCGGATGGCGGCCGCGCAGCCGAAGGGCGTGGAGCGGGGTGCGCCAGGCGAGCTTGCGGAAGCGTTCGGCGACCCGGTCGGCGAGCGACAGGCCGGCGCTGCTCCCGATGCGGATCAGCCGCTTGCCTTCGTCGATGCCGTCTGGCGCGCGCTCGTCCGTCACCCGCCCCTCAACGCCGCGATATTGGCGGCATAGGCGCTTGGCCCGCCGCGGAAAGTGGCAGTGCCCGCGACCAACGCATCGGCACCCGCCGCGATCACCTGAGGCGCGGTCTCGCGATCGATCCCGCCATCGACTTCGAGGTCGACATCCAGGCCCTGCTTGTCGATCATCTTGCGGATCGCTTCGATCTTGCGCAGCGCCGACGGAATGAAGCTCTGCCCGCCAAAGCCGGGATTGACGCTCATCACCAGCACCAGATCGACTTCCTCGATCAGATAATCGAGCGCCTTGGCCGGGGTTTGCGGCGTCAGAACGACCCCCGCACGCTTACCCAGGCTGCGGATATGGCGAAGGCTGCGGTGCGTATGCGGCCCCGCTTCGACATGGATCGAGATGGTGTCGGCGCCGGCTTCAGCGAACTGGTCGAGATAGGGATCGACCGGCGCGATCATCAGATGGACGTCGAGCGGCTTGGCGGTGTGCGGGCGGATCGCCTTCACCACTTGCGGGCCGATCGTGATGTTGGGGACGAAATGTCCGTCCATTACATCGACATGGATCCAGTCGGCGCCGGCGGCATCGATCGCGCGAACTTCCTCGCCCAGTTTGGCGAAATCGGCGCTCAGGATCGACGGGGCAATGCGGACGGGATGGGACATGCCCTGCTCTAACCAGCCCTCGCGAATCGGGCAATGAAGAAGCCGTCACAACCGCCCTGTTCTTCCAACGCGCCTGGCAGAATGCGTACCCAGCCGCGCGGATTGGGCGCGATTCCAGCGGGAAGCTCGCCAGCGCGGACCGGATCGATAGTGAAATCGGGATTGGCGGCGAGGAAGGTCTCGGCCTGCTCCTCGCCTTCCTCGCGCTCGAGCGAGCAAGTCGCATAGACCAGCGTGCCGCCCTTTTTCACCCAACCTGCCGCCTGGACCAGCAACTGGCGCTGCAAATGCGCCGCTTCCTCGATGATCGCCGGGTGGACGCGGTGGAGCACGTCGGGATGGCGGCGGAAAATGCCGGTCGCGCTGCACGGCGCATCGAGCAGCACGGCGTCGACCGGCGCCGGCGGCGACCAGAAAGCGACGTCGGCGGCGATTATCTCCGCCGTCAGATGCGTGCGCGCCAGATTATCGCGAAGTCGTGCCAGACGACTTTCCGACGCGTCGATCGCGGTGACGCCCCAGCCTGCGGCGGCGAGCTGCATCGTCTTGCCGCCCGGCGCGGCGCAGGCGTCGATCGCGCTCCCCTTCCCCGGGCCGAGCAGGCGCGCGGGGATCGCGGCAGACAGATCCTGCACCCACCAATCGCCGTCCGAGAAGCCGGGCAAATCGGGGATCGCGGTGCCGCGCGGCAAGCGGCGCTGGCCGGGCATCAACTCGAGTCCCTCAGGCCCCTCCTCTCCGCCCAGGGTCAGGTCGACGGGTGGCGGCTCGGCGATAGCGCGTCGCGCGGCCTGCACCATGTCGTCGCCCCAGGCCGCTTGCCAGCGCGCGGTGACGGCGTCGGGTAGAGTCGGGGGCTCGGGCAAGGTCGCCTTGCGCCGGTCGAGCGTGCCGAACACGCCATGGACCAATTTGCGCGGCCCGCCATCGACCAGCGGCAGCACGGTCGAGATCGCCGCATGCCCCGGCGTTCCGAGCCGTAGCGACTGGGCGAGTGCGATGCGCAGCGCGAAGCGCGCCTTGGCGTCATGCGGCAATGGCCGCTGCGTCGCCGAATCGATCAGCGCGTCTAGATCCAGCAGGTGCCGCAGCACTTCGGCCGCGATCGCGCGGGCAAGCGCGCGGTCGTTCTCCGCCTTCAGGCTGGAGAGCACGCGCGGTGCTGCCTGGTCGATCGTCTCGCCGCGGCGAAGCACAGCATCGAGCAGGCGAAGCGCGGCCTGGCGGGCGGGGACGCCGGGGGGAAGCGAATGGTCAACCAAATTGCCAATATCCGATAGCGATCACCGCGAAGATGATGAGGAGCCAAGCGAGCAGGCCAACGACGACTGCTCCCGTGTCGTCGACCTTTGCGGACGGATTGATCACCTTGAGAATGAGCGCGCCGGTCCCCCAGACGACCCCGTCCAGGATGATTCCGCCGAAAATCTCTGCGATAAAACCGCCCAAGGACCCTCCGATGCGATCGCCTATTGCACCGATCGCCGATCGAACCAATGTGGATCGTCGATCATCACGTTCAATCCTGGACCCAGCCATGCCCCGCCCGCCGCACGTCAAGCCGCCCGTTTACCTCACGCCGAGCCCGCCGGTGCCCGAACCGGAAAAGGTCGAGCCGTCCAAGGACGATCCGCTGGGCGAGGATCCGACGCGGTACGGTGACTGGACGCTGAAGGGCATCGCGGTCGATTTCTAGGATCGCCTCCGCTCAAGCGGCGACGGCGAACTACCCCTCCTCCACCCACGCCGTCAGCAAGGTATGCGCGATCGCGTAATGCGGGGGCGACAGGAACGGCGCGGACGGGTCGCCGGCCAGCGACTTGCGCACATCCTCGCGGCTGACCCACATCGCGTCCTGCAATTCGTGCGGATCGATCGTGATGACGTCATCCTCGGCCTCGCCGATGCACGCCATCATCAGCGACGAGGGGAATGGCCAGGGCTGGCTGGCGATATAGCGCACGTTGCGGACGCGCACGCCGGCTTCCTCGAAAATCTCGCGCGCGACCGCTTCCTCGATCGATTCGCCCGGCTCCATGAACCCGGCCAGCGCCGAATAGCGCCCTGCCGGCCATTGCGGCCCGCGGCCGACCAAAGCGCGGCCCGAATGTTCGGCGATCATGATTACCACCGGATCGGTGCGCGGGAAATGCTCGGCGCCGCAATTGGGGCACAACCGCCCCCAGCCGGCGCGGAACATCGCGGTCTGCGTCCCGCAATTGGGGCAGAATTGATGCCGGCTATGCCAGTCGAGCACGCTGCGCGCCGCGGCATAGGTTTCCGCTTCCTCCGGCCGCATCAGGTCGAGTGCGCGGAACAGGCTCGGCGAGCGACCGGCCGGCGCGCGCATGCCCGGCACGTAAGCGGCGAAATGCGGCTTGCCGTCGATCAGTCCGAGCAGCACCAGTTCGGCATCGTCGGGCGCGTCGGCCAGGCTGGTCCAGCCGAGCGTGCCGTCCTCGGCCACGTCGGGCTCGAAATTGTCGAGCTTGAGCAGCTTGGCGCGCCAGTCGCCCATCGCCGCCGCCAGTTTCTCGGCATCGTGACGCAGCGGGTCGGCCCGATCTAGTGGGCTACCGGTAAAACCTGGGCGAATCACTTGGTCTTGAATCGCTGCATGTCGCTGATCAGCGCCTTTACCGTCTCGTCGCGGATCGGCCATTTGTCGGCGGGGAAGTAATTGACCATGATCGTGCCGCGGATCTTCTTGGCCGGATTGACCCAGGCGGCGGTGCCGGCGGCGCCGCCCCAGCCATAGGTGCCCGCGCCCATCGAATTCGCCTTGTCCTCCAGCACCACCGACCCGCCGGCGCCGAAGCCCATTTTGGGGCCAGAGGTTCCGCCGGTGGCGCCCGCCACGCCGCCGAACTCGACGCCTGCGGGCAGCAAGTTGGACATGGCGAGTTTGGCGGTCTCGGGCTTCATGATGCGGACGCCGTCGAGCTCGCCATAATTTTGCAGCATGTGCAGGAACGTGTCGTAATCACGCGCCGACATCACCAGTCCGGCACCGCCATAAGGGAAGCTGGGCGGGGACAGATAGGCCGAGGTCGCGGCCGGATCGAGCGCGAAGAGCTTGTCGCCGGGCAGGAAGGCGTAATTGGTCGACAGCCGCCCGACTTCGCTCGCCGGGACCGACCAATAGCTCGACTTCATCTTGAGCGGGTCGAAGATGCGTTGCTGGACGAACGCGTCGAAGCGCATCCCGCTCGCCTTCTCGATCACTGCGCCCATCAAATCGAGCCCGATCGAATAGCTCCACTTGGTCCCCGGATCGGCGATCAGCGGGACGGTCGCGACCCGGTCGGCGAATTCCTGGAGCGATGCGGGGCGCGTCTTGCGCGCATCGATCTCCATCGCCGCATTGACCTGACCAGGGGTGAGACCCTTGTCCATATAGAGCTGGAGCAACGGCCCCTTGGTGACGATATTGTAGCCCAGGCCGGCAGTGTGCGTCAGCAGGTTGCGGATCGTGATCGGGCGCGCCGCCGGACGGCTGTCGACGGTATTCTCGTTGAGCTGGACGCGCATCGTCTTGAACGCGGGCAGGAAGTCGCTGACCGGTTCGTCGAGCTTCATCTTGCCGTCTTCGATCAGGATCATCGCCGCCATCGCGGTGATCGGCTTGGTCATCGAATAGACCCGCCACAAACTGTCGGGGCCGGCCGGCGCGGCATTGGCGTCGGTCGCGATCTTGCCCGCCGAGACGAACATGGTCGGGACGTTGCCCGCGCCGAACGCGCCGACGATGCCGGGCATCTTGTTGGTGGCGACGTAGGAATCATAGAGCGCCTGGGTGGCGGGCAGCGGGCTGGCGGTCGCGGGTGCCGCAGCCGGTGCGGGCAGCGGTACGCTGGCGGTCTGGGCGATGCCGGCGCCGGTCAGCAACGCGATCGTCGCGGTGGCGGTGAGGAAAGGAGTCAGGCGGATCATCAAGGCTCTCCCGTCGCGCTCGCCGCCTTGGCGAAGACGGTCGGCAGACCCGCCTCCCCCAGCGACTCGATCGGCCACCATATGGCGCCGTCCGGCGCTGCATGCCGATCGATCGGCGCGGTCGCAAGCACGAGTTGCAATCTGAAATGGGTAAAGACGTGCTCGACCGTCGCGGGGAGCAGGCGCCAATCAGCAGGCGCGGGCGCATCGGCCAGGCCAGGCGGCTCGGCGCTCCACGGTCCGGTCGGCAGCGCGCGCATGCCGCCGAGCAATCCCTTTGGCGGCCGGCGCACCAGCAGCACGTCGCCGCCATTGCGCGCCCAGAAGATCGTGCCGTGCCGCGTCGGCTTGGCGGCCTTGGCCGGCTTGACCGGATAAAGCTCCTGATCGCCCGCCGCATGGGCCGCGCATCCGTCGCGCAGCGGGCACAACAGGCATTTGGGCACGCGCGGCGTGCAGATCGTGGCGCCCAGATCCATCATCGCCTGGGCGAAATCGCCGGTGCGGACGGCCGGCGTCAGCGTTGCTGCGGCGGGGCGGATCGTCGCCTTGTCTTCCAGTCGGAACAGCCGCGCGACGACGCGCTCGACATTGGCGTCGACCACGGTTGCGGGCTCGTCGAACGCGATCGCGGCGATCGCGGCGGCGGTATAGTCGCCGATCCCGGGCAGCGCGCGCAGCTCGGCCTCGGTGCGCGGGAAAACGCCCTCATGTTCGGCGACGACTGCGCGTGCGCAGGCGACCAGGTTGCGCGCCCGGGCGTAATAGCCCAGCCCCGCCCACGCCGCCATGACGTCAGCTTCGTCGGCGCTGGCCAGGCTGGCGAAATCGGGCCAGCGCGCGACCCAGGCGGCGAAGCGCGGCCCGACCGTCGCGACGGTGGTCTGTTGCAGCATCACTTCGGACAGCCAGACGCGATAGGGATCCGCACGCCCGCCCGGCCCGGCGCGCCATGGCAGGGTGCGGCGATGGGTGTCGTACCAGCGCAACAGCGCCGGCGCGACAAAACCGGACAGGGATGGTGCGGAAGGAAGCTTGGCGGCCACCCCGCGGCTATGGCATGGATGACCGAATGAGCAAGCGCGCCACCCCCAAAGGCCCGGCTAAACCCGCGCCGGCCAAAGGCTTCGCCAAGGATTCTGGGCGCCCGCGGGGTGGACCGGCGCGCGCGGTCGGCGACTTGCTGCCACAGGTCGGCGGCGCCGCTTTCCGGCGGTTCGGCTTCATCCAGTCCGGAATCGTCACGCGCTGGGCAGAAATCGTCGGACCCAAATATGCTGGCGTATCGTCGCCCGAATCGATCCGCTTCCCGCCCGGCAAGAAGGCCGATGGCGTGCTGACGGTTACGGTCAAGGGCGCGCACGCGTCGATGATGCAGCATATCGCGCCCGAGATCGTCGAGCGGGTCAATCGCTTCTTCGGTTACGCGGCGGTCGCGCGGCTGACGCTCAAACAGGGGCGCGTCGCCGAGCGCACGCCGCGGACCGCGCCCCCCAGCCTGCGCCCGGTCGCCATCCCGCCCGCCGAACTCGGCCCGGGGCTGCGCGCGATCGCCGATCCCGAATTGCAGGCGGTGCTGGCCGCGCTCGCCGCCGGCGTCGCGGGCAATCGCGGTATCCCCGTCATCGGGCCCGTCAAAGTTCCCGTTATAGGAAAGACCGAGAAATGATCCGTGCGTTGATGGTACTGGCGCTGATCGCCGGGCTCCCGCTGGCCGCCGGCGCCGCGACCAAGGCACCGGTGAAGAAGGCGGTGCCGGCCAAACGCGCCCCGGCCAAGGTCAATTGGATCAACGTCGTCGCCGCGACGCCCGAAGGCGGGATGCGGATGGGCAATCCGAACGCCAAAGTGAAGCTGATCGAATATGGCTCGCGCACTTGCCCGCATTGCGCGCTGTTCGACAAGGAAGGCTTGCCGGCGCTCAAGACCGGCCCGATCGCCGCAGGCAAGCTCAGCTACGAATTCCGCGACTTTCCGGTGCACGGCGCGCTCGATCTCGGGCCGATTCTGCTCGGCCGGTGCGTTTCGCCGGGACAATTCTTCCCCTTGCTCGACGCGATGTTCGCCGGCCAGCAGGCGCTGCTCGCCAAGGCCGAGGCGACCGAAACAAAGCTCAAGACGATGACCAACCCGAGCCCCAACCAGATCGCGACCACCGTCGCGAATGATCTCGGCTATGTCGCGTTGGCCACACGGCGCGGCATGGCGCCCGCGCGCGCCAAGGCATGCCTGGCCGATCGCGTCGCGCTCAACCGCGTCGTCGCCATGACCGACACCGCCGAGAAACAATATGGCGTCAGCGGCACGCCGACCTTTATCATCAATGGCACCAAGGCGGACAACGTCTATGATTGGGCCAATCTGCAACCGCTGCTCGCCGCCGCCGGCGCCTGAATTTTCCCAAGGGAGTAGTACATGAAGATCTTGCCCCTTTTCGCCGCTCTGCCGCTGCTGGCGCTCGCCGCTTGCGGCGGGTCGGGCAGCGACGCCAACAGCGCGACTCCTGCCGCGCCGGTCGCCGCCAAGCCCGCTCCCGCCGGTACCGCCTGGGTCGACACGGTCGTGAAGACGCCCGAAGGCGGCATGCGGATGGGCAATCCCGATGCGCCGCTCAAGATCGTCGAATATGGATCGCGCGCCTGCCCCTATTGCGGCAAGTTCGATCAGGAAGGGTTCCCGGCGCTCAAGGAGAAGTACATTTCCGCGGGCAAGGTCAGCTACGAATTCCGCGAATATCCGGTCCATGGTCCGCTCGACCTCGGCCCGATCCTGCTCGGCCAATGTTCGGGCGACACCGCGACCTTCTTCCCGATCCTCGATCAGATGTTCGCCAACCAGCAGACCTTGCTGACCAACGAGCAGGCGGTGTCGGCCAAGGTCCAGGCGGCGCAAGGCGCGACCCCGAACCAGGTCGCGACCATGTATGCCGAGGGGCTCGGCTATCTCGATTTCATGAAGCAGCGCGGCCTGCCCGAGGACAAGGCGCGCGCCTGCCTCAACGACAAGGCGGCGGTCGACAAGCTGGTCGAGCGCACCAAGTTCGCCAACGACAAGTTCCAGATCAGCGGCACGCCGACCTTCATCATCAATGGCGAGAAGCTCAACGATGTCGGCGACTGGGCGACGCTCGAACCCGTGCTCAAGGCACGGGGCGCCTGACGGTTGACCGCGCCGGGGGGCCATTGAGCGAATGCAGATAAAACGGCTGAGACTGTCGGGGTTCAAAAGCTTCGTCGACGCGGCCGATCTCCGCATCGAACCGGGGCTGACCGGCGTGGTCGGCCCCAATGGCTGCGGCAAGTCCAACCTGCTCGAAGCGCTGCGCTGGACGATGGGCGAGAACAGCCCGAAGTCGATGCGCGGCGCCGGGATGGACGACGTCATCTTCGCCGGCACCGACAAGCGCACCGCGCGCGATTTCGCCGAAGTGTCGATCCTGGCCGAGATCGACGGCAGCGAGACCGAAGTGGTGCGGCGGATCGAGCGCGGCGCGGGATCGGCCTATCGCATAGACGGGCGCGACGTCCGCGCCAAGGACGTCGCCTTGCTGTTCGCCGATGCCGCGACCGGCGCGCATTCGCCGGCGTTGGTCAGCCAGGGTCGGATCAGCGCGGTGATCTCGGCGCGGCCGACCGAACGCCGCGCAATGCTCGAGGAGGCCGCCGGGATCGCCGGTCTCCATGTCCGCCGCAAGGATGCCGAGCAGAAACTGCGCGCGACCGAAGCCAATCTGCTGCGGCTCGACGAGATCATGGCCGACCAGGAAGCGCGCGCCTCGGCACTGCGGCGTCAGGCGCGCCAGGCCGAGCGCTATCGGCTGCTCTCGGATCAGATCCGCGTCGCCGAAGGGCGGATGGTCTTCGCGCGCTGGCGCGACGCCGCGACGGCGGCCGATGCCGCCAAGGCTGAAGCCGCGCAATGCGAGGAGAAAGTGGCGGCCGCCGCCGAGGCGCAGCGCGCGGCGACCGCGCACCAGCATGCCGCAACCGAAGCGCTGGGCGACGCCCGCGCGGTGGCGACCGCGGCGCGTGAAGCGGCGAGCGAGGCGGCGCATGCGCTCGCCGGTCTGCGCGCCGAACACGGCGCGGCCGAGCGGCGGATCGTCGAGCTTGCTGGACAACGCAACCGGATCGGCGAGGACCGCGAGCGCGAAGGGGCGCTGGCGGTCGATGCCGCCGAGGCGCTGGCGCGGCTCGATGCCGAAGCCAAGATGCTGGCGAAACGCGCCGACGAGGCCGCCGCGCGGCTCCCCGCGCTCGACGCCAATTTGGCCGAGGCCGAACGCGCGGCGCGCGACGCCGATGTCGCGCTTGCCCAAGCGATGAGCCGGCAAGCGGCCGAACTCGCCGATGCGCGTGTTGCCGACGCGGCGGCGGCGGCGGCCAAGGCGCGGCACGACCGCGCGTTGCGCGATCAGACGAGCCTGGCCGCCGAACTGAAGGCGCTGGGCGATGCCGCGCCGCTGCGCGAGGAACGCGACCGCGCGATCAAGGCGCGCGCCGACGCGCTCGATTCGACCGAAACCGCGCGCGGCGCCCGTGCCCGTGCCGACGCCGACGAACGCGCAGCGCAGGAGGCGCGCGACGCCGCCGAACAGGCGCGGGCCGCGGCACGCGCCGAGCTCGCCGCGATCGAAAGCGAAGTGCTCGCGCTCGAAAAGACGACCCGCCCGTCGGGACGCGACCGCCTGCTCGACCATGTCCGCGCCGCGCCGGGGTACGAGCGCGCGCTGGCGGCCGCCCTCGGCGACGATCTCGAAACCGGGCTCGACGCCGCGGCCGATCGCTATTGGGCTGGCGCCGAGCCGCAGCCGGGCGATCCGGCGGCAGGCGCGCTGACGCGGCTCGCCGATCATGTCGAAGCGCCCGCGGCGCTGGCGAGGCGATTGGCGCAGATTCTGGTCGCCGAACGCGACGACGGCCATGTCCTCGCGGTCGGGCAGAGGCTGGTGACGCTCGGCGGTACCTTGCGGCGGTGGGACGGCTATGTCGCCAAGTCGGGTGGCGCCGCCGCCGCCGAACGGCTCGAGCGAATCAACCGCTTGGCGGCGCTCAACAAGGTACGCCCCAAAGCGCAGAGCGCGGTCGAGAAAGCCAATGGCCAGCTCGACGAGGCTGAACGCCGCATCGCTTCCGCGCGCGCTGACGCCCAGGCAGCGCGCGCGTCGCTCGAGCGCGCCGAAAATGCCGCGCGCGAGGCGACGCGCACGGAGGATCGCGCCACCGCGCAGCTCGAACGGATCGAGGCGCAGCGTGCCGATCTCGACACGCGCGGGCGCCGCGTGGCGGCCGAAGTCGGTGAAGCCGAAACCGAACTGGCGCGGGCCGAGGCGGCGCGGGCAGCCCTGCCCGATGGCGCCGACACGCGCGCCGCGGTGACGCGGCTCCAGGCCGAGGCCGAGGCGCGCCGCGCCAATGCCTCCAACGCGCGCACCGATCGCGCCCAGCTAGACCGTGCGATCGCCGCCGACCGCGAACGGCTGGCGGCGGCCGAGGCCGAGCAGAAAGGCTGGAAAGCGCGCGCCGGCGAAGCGGCCAAGCGAATCGCCGACATGGACAAACGGGAGGCGCAACTCGCCGCCGAGGCCGAAGCGGCGGAAGCGCGTCCGGCCGAACTCGCCACGCAGATTGCCGCGCACGAAACCGGCCATGCCGAGCTGCGCACTGCCGCCGACACCGCGGCGGTCACCGAGCGCGAGGCCGAAGCGCGCGTCCGCACGACCGAGGAAGCGGGCCGCATCGCCGCCGAAGCGCTGTCGCTGGCGCGCGAGGCCCGCGCTGGAGCCACGGCGCGCGCGGAAAACCAGGATCTGCGCCGGCTCGAGATGGCGCGACTGTCGGGCGAGCGCTTCGCTTGCCCGCCGCCCCTGCTCGGCGAGCGCGTCGGGTTCGATCTCGATGAGGTCGGCGATCCGCAGGACGAATCGGTCAAGCACGACAAATTGCTGATCGATCGCGAGCGGCTCGGGCCAGTCAATCTGGTCGCCGAAACCGAACTCGCCGAACTCGATTCGCAGCGCACCGACGCCGCCGCCGAGCGCGACGAACTCGGCCAGGCGGTCGCCCAGTTGCGCGGTTCGATCGGGACGCTCAACCGCGAAGGTCGGCAACGCCTGCTCGCCGCGTTCGAGGCGGTCAACGGCCATTTCCAGCGACTGTTCACGACCTTGTTCAACGGCGGCGCGGCGCGGCTCGAACTGGTCGATTCGGACGATCCGCTCGAGGCCGGACTCGAGATCATGGCGCAGCCCCCGGGCAAGAAATTGCAATCGCTGACCTTGCTGTCGGGCGGCGAACAGGCGCTGACCGCGGTCGCGCTGATCTTTGGCCTGTTCCTAACCAACCCGGCGCCGATCTGCGTGCTCGACGAGGTCGACGCCCCGCTCGACGACGCCAATATCGAACGCTTCTGCGACCTGCTCGACCGCATGACCCAGGAAACCGCGACGCGTTATCTGATCGTCACGCACAATGCGGTGACGATGAGCCGCATGCACCGGCTGTTCGGCGTGACGATGGTCGAACGCGGCGTCAGCCGGCTGGTATCGGTCGACCTGGGCGGCGCGGAGAGTTTGCTCGCCGCCGAGTGAGGTACCCGGCCAGCGTGGCTCTCGTCTGCGGCCGCATATAACGTTGTCCTGAAGAAGCTCGTTTCTGATCCGTCACCAGGGAAGGCAAATTGGCTCAACCGTAGCGCGATAATGGTGTGGCCGTCTCGGATTGGCGCGAGCCCGTTGCATTCGATCTCGTATCTTCCTCGTCTCAATTCGCCGAGCGCGCTCGCATCGCCGCAGATTCGGATAGATTGTGTCCGTTGGCCCGCCGACCAGCTTGTAAGTGGTCGGCTTGTCCGCCGAGATGGCCAATGCCAGCGCGAGTGCCATCGCGATCACGGCTGCTGCCCTATTTTCTCCGGCACCAACAACTTCCCGAACACCAGCTTGATCGCCACGAACACCGCCGCCGCGCCCAGGATCGCGCCGACATGGATTCCCCAGAATTGCCCGGCCGGCATGATCTCCAGCCAGCCGCCGACCACGCCGACCAGGTAATTGGCCAGCGCCAGGAACAGATAATAGATGCCGACCACCGTCCCCGAGATCGCCCGCGGCGCGGCGCGCGAATAGAGCGCGAGGCTGACCGGGAAGACGTTGGCGAACCCCAGATTATTGAGCGTGTTGACGGCGAGCGCGACCCATAGAGCCGGCTTGACGCCGGTCGCCTCGTGACGGCTGGCGACGATCATCACCAGGACGAACGCTGACGAGGAGATTAGGCAGCCGATGATCAGCTTGCTCATCTCGTCGGGCTCGCGCCAGCGCCGCGCATAGAGTCGCCAGAAGATGACCGTGCCGCCCAATGTCAAGAAGCCGGTAACGGCGTCGAACGTGACGAGGAACGATGTCGGCATTCGGTAACCAAGCAACATGAATTGATAGCTGCGATCGGCCCAGACCAGATAGGCATTGAACATCTGCTGATTGCCGATCGCGCTGACCGCCAGCACCGGCACCATGAACAGCAGCAACATAAGCACGAGGATGTCGCGTCGAGTCATTGGCGGTCGAGGCACGCTTGTTGTTTGACGCTCCGCAAGAGGGTCGGGCGGCAGATGTCTCCGCCCCAACAGATAGATGATCAGGCCGATCACCATGCCCACGCCCGCCGCGCCGAATCCCCAATGCCACGCGACCTTCTCGCCAAGCGTGCCGCAGATGAGCGGTGCGGCCGAGGCACCGACGCTGATGCCGATATAATAGATCTGGAATGCGTCGGTCGCGCGGCCGTCGCCCGGTGCGTAAAGCGCGCCGACCTGACTCGCCAGATTGCCCTTGAGGCAGCCGACGCCCAGCACCAGCAACAGCAAGGCGAGCAGGAATGACACGTCGAACGCCATCAGGAAATGGCCCGCCGCCATCAGCAAGGCGCCGATCGTCACCGTCAGCGTCTTGCCCAGCCAGCGATCGGCCAACAGCCCGCCCAGGATCGGGGTGACATAGACCAGCATCGTGTAGGTGCCGAAAATGTGCGAAGCGAGCGCCTGGGTATTGGGTGGTGCGCCGTAGATCCCTGCCAGTACGTGGCTGAACCAGCCGAACCCGACGATATGCTCGACATGCGGCGCCAGCAGCAGCGCCTTGACCATGTACAGCACCAGCAAGGTCTGCATGCCGTAATAGGAAAAGCGCTCGAACGCTTCGGTGAAAGCGATGACCGGCAGGCCGAGCGGATGTCCCAGGAATTCGCGGCGATGCGGCACATCGACGGGTCGCGGCCCGGCATCCGGTTCTTCGATCGTCACGCACCCGCTCCCACCCGAAAGGACGAGGCTAGGGCGATGGTGCGATAGGGGCAATGGGCAGCGTCTGGGATCTTCGCCCCGGCGGTCTGATATAGTTCACGCGAAGGCGCGAAGCGCTTTTTCGCGCAGAGGCGCGGAGAACGCAGAGGTGTTTTCCTTCCGGACGGCGCGCGCGATAACCGAGAGCGTGGCCTTTGCGAGACTCTTTGTTCTTCGCGCCCTCTGCGCCTCCGCGCGAACCTTCTTAGCGCCTTCGCGCCTTTGCGCGAAAACATATAGCTCCTGACGGACCATCGGACGCCCGCGCGAAATCTCAGACGACCGCTTGCCCCAGGCCGAGCTCTACGGCACCACCGTGCGCATGACCGAAGCCGCTCGCGCCGACACCGTTTTTTTCGGCCACCCGCGCGGGGTCGCCTATCTTGCCTTCACCGAATGCTGGGAGCGGTTCAGCTATTACGGCATGACCTCGCTGCTGACGCTCTACATGGTGCAGCAATTGTTCCTGCCGGGTCATGCCGAGCACGTGCTGGGGCTGGCCGCGTTGCGCCAGGTGTTTGGATGGCACGGCGCGCTCAGCAACGTCGCCTTCGCGTCGCTGATCTATGGCTGGTACGGCGGCCTGGTCTATTTCACCCCGATCCTCGGCGGGCTGATCGCCGATCGCTGGCTGGGGGCTAAGACCACGGTGGTGATCGGCGCGCTGCTGATGTGCGCCGGGCATCTGGCGATGGCGTTCGACGCCTCGTTCCTGATCGCCTTGCTGTTGCTGATCCTCGGCTCGGGTTGCCTGAAAGGCAATATTTCGGCGCAGGTCGGCGAGCTCTATCCGGCCGAAGCGGAATCGCGGCGGACGCAGGGCTACACGATCTTTTCGGCGGGCATCAACGTGGGCGCCATCCTGGGACCCTTGGCTTGCGGGACGCTCGCCGCCGTCTACGGCTGGCACGCCGGCTTCGGCGCGGCGGCCGGGCTGATGCTGCTGGCGCTTGTCATCTACCTCGCCGGCCAGCGCCATCTGGCCGGCCGCAGCCCGCGCGCCGACCGCGTCGAGCTGCCGCCGATGACCGCGGCCGAGCGCAAGCGGATGTGGCTGCTGATCCTGGTCGCCGCGATGACCCTGTTCCCCAATGTCGCTTATCCGATGATCTGGAGCATCGGCGTGCTGTGGGTCGACCAGCATGTCAGCCTGTCGACGCCATGGGGTGGTGTCCCGCCGTCGTGGTTCAACTCGATCGATCCCTTCGCCTCGGTCGTCGCGGTGCCGCCTTTGGTCGCGTTGTGGGCGTGGCAGGCGAAGCGCGGGCGCGAGCCGTCGGACGTCGTCAAGATCGCGATCGGATCGTTGCTCACCGGCCTCTCCGCTTTCGTCCTCGTCGCCGGAGCGCTGCTGGCCGGTCCCGACGGCAAGACCGGTGTGTGGTGGGCGTTGATCGGTTTCTTCGGGATGGGGGTCGCGTTCCTCTATTATTGGCCGGTGTTGCTGGCGCTGATCAGCCAGGCGGCGCCCAAGCAAGTGACCGGGACGTTGATGGGCGGTGTGTTCCTGTCGTTCTTTCTCGGCAGCGTGATCATGGGCTGGGTTGGCAGCTTCTACGACACGATGAGCCCGGCCGCTTTCTGGACGCTCGACGGGGCGATCGGAATGGTCGGCGGCGTGCTGATGCTGGCGATCGCGCGGCCGGTCGCGCGGGCGCTGGCACCCGTGCCGGAGGGGGATTCAGCGCCGCGCTGAGGCCAACGAATTCGCTTGGTACAAGACCGGAACAGGCGTAGCATTCGGTCATGCGCGGGTTTATCCCCTTGCTGATATTGGCCCTTGTCGCGACGGGTGCCCCGTCGTCGGCCGATAGCGGCGTTCCCCAGGATCCGCCGGTGGTTCCGGCGACCGGCGCGACCACCGCAGCGACCGCATCCGAGCTGCTCGGCTTCGCCGATGCCGATCAGCGCATGACCGTTCCCGTGTCGATCGGGCCGAGCGGTCCCTATTCCTTCATCATCGATACCGGGTCGGAACGGACGGTGGTGTCGCGCGAACTGGCCGACGTCCTCAAGCTCGCCACCGGACGCCGCGTCCGCGTGACGACGATGGCGGGGCAGACCGAGCTCGGCACCTACAAGCTCTCCGATCTCCGCGTGAACATGATCGCGCCCGACTTGATCGAGGCGCCGGCGGTCGAGGCGACCAATCTCGGCGCGCCGGGCATGCTGGGTATCGACGCGCTCAAGGGCCACGCCGTGTCGATCGATTTCGACAAGAATGTGATGGAGGTTCGCGCTTCCAAGAAGCGCGGCCTGATGGGCAGCCCTGACGACATCGTCATCAAGGCCAAGAATCTCTACGGGCAGCTGATCGTCACCGACGCGCGCTATCGCGGCAGACGCATCTCGGTGGTGATCGACACCGGGTCGCCGGTGACGGTAGGCAACCTCGCCTTGCTCAAGCGCGTGAAGACCGAAAAGTCGCTCGGCACGGTCTCGCTGCAAGCGGTGACCGGCCAATATCTCCTGGCAGATTACCGCGTGATCGACTCGCTCGACATTGCGGGAGTCGGTTTCCACGGGCTGCCGATCGCGTTCGCCGATGCGGTGCCGTTCAAGCGGTTCGGGTTGAGCGATACGCCGGCATTGATGCTCGGCATGGATTCGCTGCGGCTGTTCCGCCGTGTCCAGATCGATTTCGCCAATCGCGAAATCCGCCTGACCTTGCCGCGCAACGTGATGGCGAGTTCGGCCCGCATGCGTCCCTGAGCCCGGGCGGTTGCCAGCCGCCTGATTTCGCGCTCTAGTCTCCTGGTCATCGCAACAATCGGGGGTCGGCATGCGCGCTTTGGGATGGATCATTGCGGCGGGCCTCGTCGCGCAACCGGTGGTCGGAGCGGCAGCCGACCTCCGTCCCGACCAGCAAGCGTTTTTCGGCCTCTACAAGGAACTGGTCGAGACCAACACGGTGGTCGACATCGGCAGCTGCACCCAGGCGACCGCGCAGATCGCCGCGCGGATGAAGGCGGCGGGCTATAGCGACAGCGAGCTGACGCCCTTCTCGGTCCCCGACCATCCCAAGGATGGCGGGTTGGTCGCGACCCTGAAGGGTAGCGACCCCAAGGCCAAGCCGATGCTGCTGCTTGCGCATATCGATGTCGTCGCCGCCAAGCGCGAGGATTGGGTGCGCGATCCGTTCAAGCTGATCGAGGAGAACGGCTTCTATTATGGCCGCGGCACGGTCGACGACAAGGCGATGGCGGCGATCTGGGCCGATTCAATGATTCGCTTCAAGGCGAGCGGATACAAACCGAAGCGCACGATCAAGCTGGCGCTGACGTGCGGCGAGGAGACCACTTACGCGTTCAACGGCGCGCAATGGCTGGCCGCGAACAAGCGCGATCTGATTGCCGCGGAATTCGCGCTCAACGAAGGCGGCGGCGGGCGCTACAATGCTAAGGGCGAGCGCGAGTTGCTGGCGATTCAGGTCGGCGAGAAAGCGGCGCAGAACTTCACCTTCACCACCACCAATCCCGGCGGGCACAGTTCGCAGCCGGTGCCCGACAACGCGATCTACGAGCTTGCCGACGCGCTCGAGAAAGTGCGCGGCTACGAATTCCCGGTGAAGTTCACCGACACGACCCGCGCCTTCTTCACCGCGGTCGCCGGCGCGCCGCAGACACCGGCGCCGATGGCCGCCGCCGTCAAGCGGCTGCTCGCCAATCCCAGTGATACCGAGGCCGACAAGATCGTCTCGCTCGACAAGGCGATGCATTCGACCCTGAGGACGACCTGCGTCGCGACCTTGCTCAACGCCGGCCATGCCGAGAACGCGCTGCCGCAAAAGGCCACCGCCAACGTCAATTGCCGCATCTTCCCGGGCGAAAGCGTCGACGGAACGCTCGCCAAATTGAAAGAATTGGCCGGGTCCAAGGTGACCGTCACCGCCAACCAGCCAGTCCGCCCGATCGGCATCCCGCCGACGCTCGATCCCAAGATCGTCGGACCGATGAAGACGCTGGCCGACAAATATTTCCCCGGCGTGCCGATGCTGCCCAGCATGTCGACCGGCGCCACCGACGGCATCTTCTTCGAAGCGATCGGCATCCCGACCTATGGCGCGCCGGGCGTGTTCATCGAATCCGACTTCAGCGGCATCCATGGATTGAACGAACGCATCCGCGTCGAGTCGCTCTATGTCGGCCGCGATTACCTCTACGACCTGGTGAAGGCGTATGCGGGGTAACTCAGTCCTTCTTCACCGGTGAACGGATCAAAGTGGGTGCCTACCCGGAGGGGCCATTGGCCTCACCAGTAGCTAAGTCACCGCTGGTTATCGCCGCTCAAACGCAGCAACGCCGCGCCATGCGAAGGCACATTCCGTACGATCCGGCCCGTCGCCGTCCCGGCATCGGCGCGCGCCCAGCAATCGCGCACGCGCACCGTGCCACGCAGGCCAAGCTGGCTGAGGGCGATCGATATTTCGCGCGGCTTCGCAGCGGTGTTGAACAGCGCGAGATAGGTGTCGCCGTCGGGATGGCGCGCCGACCATATACGCGTGTCGTCGGCCAGGAAGTGCGGACGGTTGTCGCTCGACTGCTGGTTGACGGCGATCACTTCGGGATTGGTCAGCAGATCGAGCGTCGCCTGGTCGAGATGGCGCAGGTCGCCGCCCATGATCAGCGGCGAGCGTGCGATCGACCACAAGGTCATCAGCGTGCGTTGCTCGTCGGGCGTGAACTTGGTGTCGCGCTGCCCGAGCGCGAGGCGGCCGAGCGGCAGCATGTCGGCGTCGGGCCAGCAGCCGGGCGAGCGATGCGGGTTCCAATTCTCCAGCCGCGTGAACTGCGCCTCCAGCAGCGGCCATTCGTCCCAGAAATCGTCCGAGATACGCCACATCTGCGCATGTTTGCGGACATGATCGGCGCGGATCACCGGGGTTTCGCCAGGCGAGAGGCTGAGGATGATCGGCCGCCCGGTCGCAAGGATGGCGCGATGCGCGGCCTCGATCTCGGCCGCGTGGGCGTCATAGGGGCGGCTCATATCGTCCATCTTGACGAAATCGACGCCCCAGGACGCATAGAGCCGGAAGACGCTGTCGTAATAAGCCTGCGCGCCCGGCCGGGTCATATCGACTCCGTACATATCGGGATTCCACGGGCAAATGCTGGCGGTATCGGCGATATCGCGCGCGGTGTAGCGTGTGCCGAGCACCGGCAAATTGCGCTCGACCGCCAGCCGCGGGATGCCGCGCATCAAGTGGATGCCGAACTTGAGCCCGAGCCGGTGGACGTGCGTCGCGATCGGCGCGAAGCCGCGTCCGTTCGCACTCGACGGAAATCGATTGGGGGCAGGAAGCAGCCGACCATTGCCGTCCATCGTCGGCATTGGCTTGGCGGCATAAGTGTAGCTCGATGCGCCGGGTTCGTACCATTGAATGTCGATGGTGAAGATGTCGTAGCCGGCCGGCTTCAGTCTGGCCGCCATGATTGTCGCGGTCTCGAGCGCCTGGGCTTCGTTGATCGTGGTGGCGAAGCTGTTCCAGCTATTCCACCCCATTGGCGGCGTGGACGCGAGCGGGGGGCTCCGGCGGGCGCGGCCGGCTCGTGCGATGGCCGGTGCCGCGGCGGCCGCGCCGGTCCCCAGCAGCAGCGCGCGGCGGTCGATCGTCGGGCCGTTCATATTTGCACTCCCCTTTTTGCTGGTGCACTTCCAGCGCGCCGGCTCGAGCGCTTGGCTGCTGACGTCCCGCGAGTCAATTTGAGTTCGCTCGTCGGGTCGTCGACCGCTTCAGGAATGTCTAAACCGTCACCTGCTCGCCCAGCTCGAGCACCTTGCCCGGCGGGATATGGAGGAAGTCGGTCGGGTCGCTGGCATTGCGCTGCAGGAACATGAAGATGCGGTCCTGCCATAACGGCATGCCGACCTCGGCATCGGGCTTGAGCGTGTTGCGGCCGATGAAATAGCTCGCCTTCATCGGGTGCAGGTCGATCAGCCCCGCCTCGGTCGCGTCGGCCAGCGCGCGCGGCACGTCGGGCGTTTCCATGAAGCCGTAGCGCAGGATGACGACGCTGAAATTGTCGTCGATCCGTTTGACCTCGCACCTTTCCTCGGGCGGCACTTGCGGCCGGTCGGTAGTGCGCACCGATGCGACCAGATTGACCTCGTGCAGCACCTTGTTGTGCTTGAGGTTGTGGAGCAACGCCCCGGGCGCGCTGTCGGGATTGCCGGTCAGGAAGATCGCGGTGCCTTCGACGCGCTCGGGCGCGCGGCGCGCGAGCGCAGCAGCAAGGTCGGCGAGCGGGACGCTCTGGCGTTGCTCGAAGGTCTTCACGATCGCCTTGCCGCGCACCCAGGTGAAGATGACCAATCCGATCAACGCGGCGATCACCAGCGGCACCCAGCCGCCTTCGATCACGCGCAGGATATTGGCGCCGAAAAAGATCAGGTCGAGCGTCAGGAACGGCAGGATCAGCGCCAGCGCCCAATGGCGCGGCCAATGCCAGCTGTGCCGCACCACGACATAAGCGAGCAGGGTAGTGATCACCATCGTGCCCGTCACCGCGATGCCATAGGCCGCCGCCATCGCCGACGAGGTGCGGAACTGGATCACCAGCACCAGCACGCCGACCAGCAGGAGCCAGTTGATCGACGGCAGATAGATCTGCCCGGCATAATCGGCCGAGGTGTTGCGCACCCTGAGCCGTGGCAGGAAGCCGAGCTGGACGGCCTGTTGCGTCAGCGAATAGGCGCCGGTGATCACTGCCTGGCTGGCGATGATCGTCGCCAAGGTCGCCAGGATGACGAGCAATGGGCGAACCTGCTCGGGCGCCATCAGGAAGAACCAATCGGCATTCTCGAACTTGCCGCCGGCCGCCTGCACTGCTTCGAGCTTGTTGAGCGTATAGGCGCCCTGTCCGAGATAATTGAGGCACAAGGCCGGAAAGGCGAGCAGGAACCAGCCGAGCCGGATCGGCTTCGCCCCGAAATGCCCCATGTCGGCGGTCAGCGCCTCGGCCCCGGTCACCGTCAGGAACACCGCGCCCAGCACGAACAGCCCGAGCACGCCATGTGTCGCCAGGAAACCGGCGGCATAATAAGGGTTGAATGCCCACAGGATGCCGGGCTCGTCGGCGATATGGTACAGGCCCAGCCCGCCAATCACCAGGAACCACAGGACGCAGACCGGGCCGAACAATCCCGATACGCGCGCGGTGCCGTGCGACTGGATCAGGAACAGCCCGATCAGGATCACGATGGTGACCGCCATGATGGTGTGCTCGCCGATCGCATCAGCACCGCCGGGAATCGTGCGCAGGCCTTCGACCGCCGACAGCACCGATAGCGATGGGGTGATGATCGCGTCGCCATAGAACAGCGATGCGCCTGCCGCGCCGAGGACCAACGCGATGCGCGAGCGCCAGCCGAGCGCGCGCCGCGCGAGCGCCGCCAGCGCGAGCACGCCGCCCTCGCCCTGATTGTCGGCGCGCATCAGGAAGGTGACATATTTGATCGAGACGACCAGGATCAGCGACCATAAGGCCAGGCTGAGCACGCCGAGGATCTCGTCGGCGGTCAGCCCGTCGGCTGCGGCCTGGCCCAGTGCTTCGCGAAAGGCGTAGAGCGGGCTGGTCCCGATATCGCCGAATACCACGCCGATCGCGCCGATGGTCAGCGCGGCAAGCGCCTTTTTCGACATCGTTTTTTGGGGTGAAATGGCTGCTGACATGGAGTCGGATGGGCCTGCCGGGAAGGACGGCGCGCTTTACGCCTGTTGGCGCGCCGATCAAGTGGCATTTGTTGCACTGCCGCAAGCCATTGATCGCGCCTTGCTATTACGGCATGGATGGGAAATGGTTCCCTTTTCGTTCGCCGGCCATCAGTTTGCCGCGCTGCCTGACGGCGCGCTGTTCTGGCCCGCGCGGCGTGCGCTGATCGTCGCCGACCTGCATTTCGAGAAGGCGAGCTGGTTCGCGAGCTTCGGCCAGATGCTGCCGCCCTATGACAGCGCGGCGACCCTGGCGGCGCTGGAGAACGCGGTCGCGGCGACCGCTCCGGCCGAGATTTGGTGCCTTGGCGACAGCTTTCACGATTCGCGCGGATGCGAGCGCTTGCCCGCCGCCGAACAGGACCGGCTGCGCGCGCTCACCGCGGCGCATCGCTTCGTCTGGGTCGTCGGTAACCACGACCATGAAATGGCCGACCCCTGCGGCGGCGAGATCGTCGACGAGGCCGAGATCGACGGACTGGTGCTGCGACACGAAGCCGATCCGCGCGATATGCGGCCGGAATTGTCGGGCCATTTCCACCCCAAATTGCGCGTCCGCGTGCGCGGGCGATTGGTGTCGCGCCGGTGCTTCGTCGCGACCGGCACCAAGCTGGTGCTGCCCGCGTTCGGTTCGCTCACCGGCGGGCTCGACGTCCATCATCCTGAAATTGTCCGCGCGGTGGGTCGGTGCGGCGAGGCACTGGTGCCGGTGGCCGATCGGTTGCTGCGATTTCCGTTGGCGGCATGAAATCTAGCCCTCTCCCGTCTACGGGAGAGGGTTTGGGTGAGGGTCTTCTTTCTTCTTCCGGGCAATGAGGTCTAAAAAGAAGGAAGAAGACCCTCACCCTCCCGCTTCGCGGGCCCCTCCCTCTCCCGCAAGCGGGAGAGGGGAACGCTTACTTTGCCAGCGCCGGAAACGCCGCCTTGAACGCCGCGACCTTCGGCTTGTCCCACGCCACGATGTACGGGTGGTTGGGATTCTTGTCGAAGAAATGCTGGTGATAGGCCTCGGCCGGATAGAAGCCGCCGGTCTCGATCTTGGTCACGATCGGCCGCGAATAGGCCTTCGCCTGGCCAAGCTGGGCGATGTATGCCGCTGCCACTGCGCGTTGCGCCGAATTCTGGGGAAAGATCGCCGAGCGATAGCTGGTGCCGCGATCGGGACCCTGGCGATTAAGCGTGGTCGGGTCGTGCGCGATCGAGAAATAGATGCGCAGCAACGTGCCATAGCTCACCACGCGCGGATCGTAGGCGACGCGGATCGCCTCGGCATGGCCGGTTCCCTCGGTCGACACCTGGTCATAGCTCGCGGTCGCGGCGGTGCCGCCGGCATAGCCCGCAGTGACGTTCGTCACGCCTTTGACGCGCTCGAACACCGCTTCCATGCCCCAGAAACACCCGCCGGCCAACACCGCGACATTGGGCTTCACGGTCGGCTGGACATCATGCGCCGGCGCCGGGATCGGCACCGCGCGTTCGGCATGGGCGAGGGGGCTGGTGAAGATCGCCGCGGCCAGCGCACCAGCGGCGGCAAGCGGCAAGACATATTTGATCATACGCGGGGCTCCGTTGTTCCGATCACATAGATACGGAACGCGGCGCCCCATGGTTTCAATCCGCCAGATGAGCGACGGACGCCGGCGTCTGCGGCGCGGTCTGCGCGCCTGCCGGATGCAGCGTCATCACGCCGAACCCGCCCAAAGCGAAGCCGCCGGCGAACCGCCAGAAAAACGAAGAAGTGAGAATGGCCTTCATGGCTCTTGTCCCTTGGTTGCGGGTGCGAAATCGGGAATATGGCGTTCCGCTTCAACCCTGATGATTGAAACGATAGGTTTCCGGGCCTGAACTTTCTCTGGCCGGTCCGTTCATCCGGGGTTTGGGTTTGGGGCGTCCCAACGCCGTGCTCCTGCGAAAGCAGGAGCCCAGGGTTACAGGCCGTGTCGCTCGTGGTCCTGGGTTCCTGCTTTCGCAGGAACACTGAGCATTCTCAGCGCAGCGCGGCGCAGGCCGTCTGGATCCGTTCGCACGCCTTGCGCAGCAGTTCGTCCGACGTGGCGTAGCTGATCCGCATCGCCGGCGAGAGGCCGAACGCCTCGCCCTGCACCGCCGCGACCTTGGCATCGTCGAGCAGGTACGTGACGAAATCCTCGTCGGTCGCGATCGTCCGGCCGCCCGGCGTGGTCTTGCCGATCAGCGCGGAGAATTCGGGATAGACGTAGAAGGCGCCCTCGGGCCGCGGGCAGGTGATGCCCGTCGCCTGGTTGAGCATCGACACGACGAGATCGCGGCGATGCTCGAACAATTTGGCATTGTCCTTCAGGAACGCCTGGTCGCCGGTCAGCGCCGCCACCGATGCCGCTTGGGCGATCGAACAGGGATTGCTGGTCGATTGCGATTGCAGCTTCGACATCGCCTTGATCAGCCACGGCGCGCCGGCAGCGAAACCGATCCGCCAACCGGTCATGGCATAGGCCTTGGAGCAGCCATTGGCGGTCAGCGTGCGGTCGTAGAGCGACGGGCAGACCTGCGCGATCGAAGTGAACTTGAAATCGTCGAACACGATATGTTCGTACATGTCGTCGGCGAAGATCCAGACATGCGGGTGGCGCTCGAGCACCGCGCCCAGCGCCTTCAATTCGGCTTCGCTATAGGCGGCGCCGGTCGGGTTGGACGGCGAGTTGAGGATCACCCACTTGGTCTTGGCAGTGATCGCCGCCTCGAGCTGCTCGGGCTTGAGCTTGTAATTCTGGTCCGCACCCGCCGCGGCGAACACCGGCGTGCCGCCGGCGAACAGCACGACGTCGGGATAGCTCACCCAATAAGGCGCGGGGATGACCACCTCGTCGCCCGGATCGATCGTCGCGACCATCGCGTTGAACAAGGTGTGCTTGCCGCCGGCGTTGATGGTGATCTGATTGATGTCATAGTCGAGCGCATTGTCGCGCTTGAACTTCAGCCGCACCGCTTCCTTGAGCTCGGGCGTGCCGTCGACATTGGTATATTTGGTCTTGCCGTCGCGGATCGCCTTGATCCCGGCTTCCTTGATGAAGTCGGGCGTGTCGAAATCGGGCTCGCCGGCGCCCAGGCCGATCACGTCGACGCCTTGGCGCTTCAATTCCAGGACGCGGCTGGTGATCGCCAGCGTCGGCGAGGGCTTGATGCGGGCGAGCGCGGCGGAAGGCTGCATGATGGGCTCCTGATGGTCGCCCGCGGCTATAGCGATGCGACCGGCCTTCGCAACCGCACCAAAAGTTTCGCGGCTTTATAGCTTCGCTGTGTCGGCGCCCAACCGCGAATGCTGCCGTTACCGCTCGCGCGTCGCGGCGAACTTCACCTTGGGATAGCGGTCGGCGACATAGCCGACGTCCCAGGCCGACTTCGCCATATAGACCGGATTGCCGTCGCGATCCTTGGCCAGCGACCCGCGATTAAGGTCGAGGAATTCCTTGAGCGCCGCCGGATCGTCCGACGAAATCCAGCGCGCGGTCTCGTACGGCGCCATCTCCAGCCCCGCGGCGACCTTATACTCGGCCTCGAGCCGGCTGATCAGCACTTCGAGCTGGAGCTGGCCGACCACGCCGATCACCCAGTTCGATCCGATCTCCGGATAGAAGACCTGGGTCACGCCTTCCTCGGCCATGTCGTCGAGCGCCTTGCGCAATTGCTTGGTCTTGGTCGGATCCTTCAGCACGACGCGCCGCAGGATTTCGGGCGCGAAATTGGGCAGGCCGGTGAAGCGCACATCGGCGCGCTCGGACAAGGTATCGCCGACCCGCAACGTGCCGTGATTGGGGATGCCGATAATGTCGCCTGGATAGGCCTCGTCGGCGACCTCGCGATTCTGCGCGAAGAACAGGATCGGCGAATGCACCGCGATCGGCTTGCCGTGGCCGGTCGGGGTCAGCTTCATGCCGCGTTTGAACACCCCCGAGCACAATCGCATGAACGCGATGCGGTCGCGATGTTGCGGGTCCATATTGGCCTGGACCTTGAACACGAAGCCTGTGACTTCGTCGAAATTGGGCGAGACCGGCGCCGGCTCGGCCGGTTGCGGGCGCGGCGGCGGGGCGTAATCGGCGAGCGCGGCGATCAGCTCGGCCACCCCGAAATCCTTGAGCGCCGAGCCGAAATAGACCGGCGTCAAATCGCCATGGCGATAGGCGTCGGCGTCGAACGCGGCATAGCCGGCCTGGGCCAGCTCGACTTCCTCGGCGATGTCGATCGGGAGTTCGGGCGCGTCGTCGACCTTGCCGAGGAATTCGCGGCTGTCGCCCTCGGGCCGGCTGACCTTGTTGGTGGTGAGGTCGAGCACGCCCTGGAATTGCCCGCCCATGCCGACCGGCCAGCTCATCGGCGCGACGTCGAGCGCGAGTATGTCGGCGATCTCGTCGAGCAGTTCGAACGGCGGGCGGCCTTCGCGGTCGACCTTGTTGACGAAGGTGATGATCGGCACCGACCGCAGCCGGCAGACCTCGAACAATTTGCGCGTCTGCGCCTCAATGCCGCGCGCCGCGTCGATCACCATCACCGCGGAATCGACCGCGGTCAGCGTGCGATAGGTATCTTCGGAAAAGTCCTCGTGCCCCGGCGTGTCGAGCAGGTTGAAGGTGATGCCGTCCTTCTCGAACGTCATCACCGAGCTGGTGACCGAAATGCCGCGTTGTTGCTCGATCTTCATCCAGTCGGACCGCGCGCGCCGCGTCTGGCCGCGCGCCTTGACCTCGCCGGCCAAATGGATCGCGCCGCCGAAGTAGAGCAGCTTTTCGGTCAAGGTGGTCTTGCCGGCGTCGGGATGCGAAATGATCGCGAAGGTGCGGCGGTCGGAAATACTCATGGTCCGCGGCTCCTAGCCGCAGGGTAGGCCTAGGTCGAGGGTCAGGGTTCGAGCGTGATCGCCATCCGGCCCGTCCAGTCCGCGCCCGGCGCGACCTCGAACACGCCCGGCTTGGTCCGGAAATCGCCGCCGAACCCGGCGGGGTCGGCATGGCCATGCCACGGCTCGATACAGACGAACGCGGCGCCGGGCTTGGTCCAGATGCCGAGATAGGGCGTATCGGGGAAATCGACCCTGAGCTGCGGACCATCGGCCGCGCGATAGGTCACGCTTTGCGACGCCACCGGATCCCAGATCAGCGCGTCTTGGGCGAACAGATCGTCGGCAAGATGAAGGACGCGGCCATCGAGCGGCGAGGGGCGCGTCGACGCGAACAACCCGCCGGCAAGCTCGACGATGTCGCCCGGGTCGTCGGCGGCGAAGATGATGCGGTGCTCGTCGCGCGGGCGGCCATAAGGCAATGGCCAGGCGAAGGCGGGGTGAAAGCCGAGGCTCGCGGGCAACGGCGCGCTACCGGGATTGGAGATACGCACGTCGATCGCCAAGGTCGCCACATCGATAGAGAACCCGACCTCCAGCACGAACTCGAACGGATAGTCGGCGCGCGTCTCGTCATTGGCGGTCAGTCGGAACGTCGCGCTGGTGGCGGTGCGTGCGGCGAGGTCGAACGTTTCGTGCCGCGCGAAGCCGTGCTGTTTCATCGCATAGTCGCGGCCATCGAGCCGCAGCGTGTCGCAATTCAACCGTCCGATGATCGGAAACAATATCGGCGCGTGCCCGGTCCAATAAGCGGGATCGGCATCGGTCATCAGCTCGCGACCCTCGGCGTCGCGCAACTGCGTGAGCTCGGCGCCGAGCGGATTGATCGCCGCCGACAGCTGATCGGTGCCGATCTCGATCAGGGTTTCGGTCACGCGATGTTCTCCCTTACTGCCCGCCAGGCGGAAACGATCGCGTCGACAGTCAGGTCCGCGTCCGCCTCGGTCGTCGCCGACGAACTGACCGACACGCGCATCACCCAATGTCCGTGCCACTCGGCCCCGCCGATCCAGGCGATCGCGTCATCCTGCACACGCTGCACCGTGGCACGCGTCGCGTCGTCGCTATCGCCGAAGCGGAGCATCAGCTGGTTGAGTTCGGGCACCAGCACCAGCGCGATCCCCGGTTCGCCGGCGGCGCGCTCGGCGATCCGTGCGGCTACCCGGCAGCAACGCTCGACCATCTCGGCAATCCCGGCGCGGCCGAGCTGGCGGATCATCGCCCAGGCAGCGAACCCGCGGGCGCGGCGCGAGAGCTCGGGGACATAGGCCGATGGATCGCGCTCGGCGCCCTCGGCGGGCGGCAGATAGCTGGCGGAGATCGCCATCGCGCGGCGGTGCGCTTCGGCATCGCGGACGATCGCGAACCCCGAATCGTACGGCGTCTGCAGCCATTTGTGCCCGTCGGTCGCCCAACTGTCGGCCAACTCGACGCCTTGGGTAAGGTGCGCGTACCGGTGGCTGGCTTGAGCCCACAATCCGAACGCGCCGTCGACATGGAGCCAGGCGCCCGCCTCGTGCGCCATCGGGGCGATGTCGGCGAAAGGATCGCTCACCCCGCTATTGATCTGGCCGGCCTGGGCGATCGCGATGACCGGCCCCGATGCCGCCTTCAACGCCGCCTCGAACGCGCTCGGCAGCATTCGCCCTGCGTCGTCGGTGGCGACCGACGTCACCCGCCTCGCGCCGAGGCCGAGATATTTGAGCCCCGAAAACACCGTCGCGTGCGCATCGGCACCGATCAGCACATTGATCGGCGGTGCGCCGAACATGCCGTCGCCTTCGACGTCCCAGCCGACCCGGCGCAACACCTCGCTCCTCGCCGCCGCGAGGCAGACGAAGTTCGCGACCGTCGCGCCGGTGACGAAGCCGACCGATGCCTCACCGGGCAGGCCGAGCAGGTCGAGCAGCCAGCGCGCCGCCACCGCCTCGACCGCGCTCGCTGCCGGCGCGGCCAGGATATTGCCGGCATTCTGCCCCCAGGCGGCGGTCAGCCAGTCGGCGGCGACCCCGGTCGGGTGCGAGCTGCCGATCACCCAGCCGTAGAAGCGCGGGCCGGTCGAGGCGCGGATCCCCGGCGTCGCGCGCTCGATCAGCTCGGCGATGATCGCGTCCGCATCCCCGCCCAGCTCGGGCAGTGGAGCGTCGAACGCCGGCAAGACCTCGGCGTACGTCGCGGCGGGCGTGGTCTCCGCCGTGGCAATGCGGCGGCGATAGTCGATCGCGCCCTGGGCGGCGCGCATCATCGCGGTGAAGTCGGAGTCGGTCATCCCGCCGGTGTCGTTGCGTGGACGACCCGGCGCAACCCGAAACCTGTTGTCGAAGCTTGGGCTATATCGCCGTTCGGTTTTCGGACTCCCCTCCCTGCTTGCAGGGAGGGGTTGGGGGTGGGTGCGCGCGTCTGCGCGTCTAAAGACTCTAAAAAGCTGCCGTCAAAACAGCATCGGACGAGGCATCGAGCCTCGCCCGATGCTCACCCACCCCTAGCCCCTCCCTTGCAGGGAGGGGAATTTTACGACCTATGCCCGCGCGACCTGGAACCCGGCGAAGGACTGGCTGACCGGCATCAGCTCGAGCGTATTGATATTGAGGTGCGGTGGCAGCTGGGCGACCCATAGCAGCGTGTTGGCGATATCCTCGGCAGTCATCGGATTGGCGCCACCATAGAGTTTGTCGGACGCTTCCTGGTTCCCCTCGGTGCGGACCAGGGTGAATTCGGTCTCGACCATGCCCGGCTCGATCGAGGTGACGCGGACGCCGGTGCCGGACAGGTCGGAGCGCAATCCCAGGCTGAATTGGTGCACGAACGCCTTGGTCCCGCCATACACATTGCCGCCGGTATAGGGATAGGTCGCCGCGACCGACGAGATGTTGATGATCGCGCCCTTGCGCTCGACCAAGGCGGGCAGGAGCTTGCGCGTCAACGACACCAGAGCGGTGACGTTGGTGTCGATCATCGTCTTCCACTGATCGAGCGAGGCCGATTGTGCCGGCGCGGTGCCGAGCGCGAGCCCGGCATTGTTGATCAACAGGTCGATCGCGCCGAACTCGGCCGGCAGCGCGTCGAGCGCCGCGTCGCGCGCGGCCTCGTCGCGCACGTCGAACACCGCGGGGTGCACCTTGTCGGCGCCCAGCCCGGCGACCAGCGCGTCGAGCCGCTCCTGGCGCCGCCCGGTCGCGACCACGCGCCAGCCTGCGGCGACGAACGCGCGCGCCGCGGCCTGGCCGATGCCCGAGGTTCCGCCGGTGATCAGGACAGTGCGCATCGTCTACTCCTTCGGGTCCAAATTCTCTTCGTCGATCGACCGCGCTTCGGCCAGATGCCAGCGCTCGCCGTCCCAGCGATCTTCGCGATCGTCGAATTGGAGCAAGGTGCCGGCGGGGCAACCGAGTTCCGCCAGCTGTACGCGGATCAGCGCACGCCCGGCGTCCAGGTCGGTCACGTCGGTGTCGATGATCGAATAAAGCACGCGCCACTGGCCATCGCCGGGCTGATCCTCGTCTTCGTCGTCTTCATCGAGAAATTGGATCGCGCTGCCGCCGCCGGCGCTACCCAGCCCGGTCATCCGCAACTCGGCGTCGATATATTGCGTGAACCGCGCCTGCCGTTCGAACGGATCGAAATCGCCCGGCAGCAGGATCGGCGTGTAGATATCGCCCGGCTCCTCGTGGAGCGCGGTAAAGCCGACGAGGAAATGGTCGATCTTCATGGCTGGGGCGCCCCCCCAGGCTGAATCGCCCTCGCGACGATCGGCCCGCCAACATTGAGTGTTTCGCCGATGATCAGGGCCGTCCGCACCTTACTTTCCCTTCGTCCCATTTCTGCCCTCACCCTTCCGGCGCTTCGCGCCTCCTTCCCTCTCCCGCCGGGAGAGGGAAGGGGCCCGCCGCCGAAGGCGGTGGGAAGGGTGAGGGCAGGTATATTAGCCCCGCAGAGTCGCCCCGAGTTTCTCCGCCGCGCCAACCACCTTGTCGGCCACTGCCTTCAGATCGGCATCGGTGAAGCTCTTGTCGCTGGGCTGCAATGTGACCTCGATCGCCATCGACCGGACGCCATCGCGTTCGAACAGGTCGAACACGCGCGCGGCCGTGATCGCTGCCTTGTCCGATCCGCGCACGGCGCGGGTCAGCGCGTCGGCGGTCAGGCCGGCGGGGACGGTGAAGGCGAAGTCGCGCTTGACTGCCTGGAGCGCGGCCGGCGCATAGGCCGTACGCATGAAACCAGACGAGCGCTTGCCCGGGATCGCGTCGATATAGAGCTCGACCGCGGCGACCGGGCCGTCGAGGTCGAACGCCTTGGCGGTCGACGGATGAAGCATGCCGAACGCGGCGAGCACGGTCTTGGGACCGAGCCGCAAGGTGCCCGATTGGCCGGGATGCCAGGTCTCGCCGGCGTCCCCCATCACTTGCAAATTGTCGACCGGCGCCCCGGCGGCGGCGAGTAAAGCCAGCGCCTCGGCCTTGGCGTCGAACGCGTCGAAGCCCTGCGCCTTGCCCGTTTGCCAGCCGCGCGGCCGGCGATCGCCGGCCAACACTACGCCCAAGGTCGGACGCTCGGCCTCGGGCAGATAGCGCCGGCCAAGCTCGAACAGGCGAATGGTGCCCACGCCGCGATTAAGGTTGCGCGCAGCTGCCGACAGCAGACCGGGCAACAGCGACGGCCGCATCACCTTGAGGTCCTCGCTGATCGGATTGGCCAGGCTCCACGCCCCGCCGCCGAAGGTATCGGCCTCGGCCTGGCTCAGGAAGCTCCAGGTCACCGCCTCGTCGAGCCCGTGCGCCGCCGCGGCGCGCCGCAGCTTGCGTTCGAGCTTCTGCTCGGGGGTCGCGGTCGGGCGCGCCACGCCGGGCGCACGGTCGAGCGGGACGGGCTGGACCTTGTCGATCCCCTCGATGCGGATGACTTCCTCGACCAGGTCGGCCGATCCGTCGACGTCGCGACGCCAGCTCGGGATCGTCACCTGCCAGTCGCTGCCGACCACGAAGCCGAGGCGTTCGAGGATATCCTTCTGCCGCTCAGGCGCGACGGCGAGGCCGCCGAGCGTCTCCGCCCGCGACGGATCGTACTTGATCGTGCGCGGCGCGAGAGGCGGCTCTCCGGCGCGGGTGATCCCGCTCGCCGTCCCGCCGCAATGGTCGAGCACCAATTTGGTCGCGATCGCCAGCCCGTCGTCGAGGAAAGCGGGGTCGACGCCGCGTTCGAACCGCTGGCGCGCATCGCTGGTCAGGCCGAGCTTCTGCCCAGTCCGCGCGATATGGTCGGGATCGAAATAGGCGCATTCGATGACCACGTCGGTGGTCGTCTCCGACACGCCCGAATGCTCGCCGCCCATGATGCCGCCGATATCGTGGACTGCGACATCGTCGGCAATCACCGTCATCGTCTCGTCGAGCGTATAGGTCTTGCCGTTGAGCGCGAGCACCTGCTCGCCGGCCTTGGCGCGCCGCGCGACGAGGCCGCCCGACAATTTGGCCTTGTCATAGACGTGCAGCGGTCGGCCGAGATCGACCGAGACGAAATTGGTGATGTCGACCAGCACCGAGATCGGCTTCTGCCCGATCGCGGTGAGGAAGCGCCGCATCCATTCAGGCGCGGCACCATTGGTCACGCCGCGCACTTCCTGCCCGTAGAAGGCCGGGCAGCCCGCGGTGTCGTCGGTGCCTACGTCGGGACCCGGGCCTTCGCCCGCCACTGGCGCGATCGCCTCGACACGATAGACCTGGGCGAGCGGCTTGAGCGTGCCCAGCCTCGCCGCGGCAAGATCGCGCGCGATGCCGCGCACGCCCATGCAATCCTGGCGGTTGGGCGTGATCGACACGTCGATCACCGGATCGTTGAGCCCGGCATACTCAGGGAAGGTCGTGCCGACCAGCGCATCGGCGGGAAGCTCGATGATCCCGTCATGGTCGTCGCCCAGCTCGAGCTCGCGTGTCGAGCACATCATGCCATTCGATTCGACCCCGCGGATCGCCGAAACCTTGAGCTCCATGCCATTGGCCGGCACGATCGCGCCCGGCAGCCCGAGCACGCCGACCAGCCCCGCGCGGGCATTGGGCGCGCCGCACACCACCTGAAGCGGCGCGCCGTCGCCGGTATCGACAGTCAGCACCTGCAATTTGTCGGCCTGGGGGTGACGCTCGGCGGTCAGAACGCGCGCTACCTTGAACGCCGCCAGCTTCTCGCCGGGATTGTCGACGCCTTCGACCTCGAGCCCGACGCGGGTCAGCGCCTCGACGATGTCGTCGAGCGAGGCCTGGGTATCGAGATGCTCCTTGAGCCAGTTCAGGGTGAACTTCATATCAGTTCCCGTCGCCCCGGCGGAGGCCGGGGCCGTAGAGTTGGAGAGGGCATCGCGCTGCCACGTAGCGGCCCCGGCCTGCGGGGTCCCCGCAAAGTAGTACTTTGCGGGGTGCCCCTGCGCCGGGGCGACGGGAATGGGTCATGCCCCAACACCTCCGCTGAGCGTCGGGACATCCAGTGCGGCGAAGCCATAATGCTTCAACCAGCGGATATCGCCGTCGAACAACGCGCGCAGGTCGTCCATACCGTATTTGAGCATCGCCAGCCGGTCGATCCCGCAGCCGAACGCGAATCCCTGCCACTCGGCGGGATCGAGCCCGCACGCCGCGATCACCTTGGGATGGACCATGCCGCTGCCGAGCACTTCCATCCAATGGTCCGACCCGCCGATCACTCGCTTGCCGTTCTGGATCGTATAGCCGACATCGACCTCCGCCGACGGTTCGGTGAAGGGGAAATAGCTCGGGCGCAGGCGCAGCACGATGTCGTCGCGCTCGAAATAGGCTTTCAGGAACGTCTCGAGCGTCCATTTGAGGTGGCCGAGCGTGATTCCCTTGTCGATCACCAGCCCTTCGACCTGATGGAACATCGGCGTGTGTGTCGCATCCCAATCGGATCGGTAGGTGCGGCCGGGTGCGATGATGCGGATCGGCGGCTTCTGCTCGATCATCGCGCGGATCTGCACCGGCGAGGTGTGGGTGCGGAGCAACATCTTGCGTTCCCCGTCCGGCGGGTCGGGGAAGTAGAAAGTATCGTGCATCGCCCGCGCCGGGTGCGACTCGGGAATGTTGAGCGCGGTGAAATTGTGCCAGTCGTCCTCGATCTCGGGACCGGTCGCGACCGCGAAGCCGAGATCGGCGAAAATCTCGGCCAACTCGTCCATCACCTGGCTGACCGGATGGACCGTCCCGGCCGACGGGACGTCCGCCGGCAAGGTCATGTCGAGCGTCTCGCCCGCCAGCCGCGCGTCGAGTGCCTCGCGTTCGAGCCCCGTCTTGCGCGCCGTCAGCGCCTCGCTCACCGCCTCGCGCAGCGCATGGATGCGCGGGCCGGTCGTCTGGCGCTCCTCGGGCGACATGCCGCCCAATGTCTTGAGCAACCCGGTCACGCTGCCCGACTTGCCGAGTGCAGAGACGCGGATGTCCTCCAGCCCGGCCAGATCGGCGCTACCGATCGCCGCGAGCAGGTCGCTCTTGAGCTGGTCGAGATCACTCATCGTTCAATCCGATCGTCCATAGATAGAGGTCGCCGTCCTCGGGGTCGGTGCGCTCGCCGGTGCGGGTGAAGCCGTTGCGCTCCAGCACTACTTGCGACGCCCGATTGTCGACCCCGGTCTCCGCGGTCAAGCCGTCAAAGCCACGCGCCCGCAGGATCGGCAGCAAGGCGGTGACCGCGCCGGTGGCATGGCCGCGTCCCTGACGGCTGTCGGCGATGCCGTAGCCGATCTCCGGGCGCTTGCCGTCGTGCGGGCGCGTGAAGCTGATCATCCCGACCGCTTCGCCGTCAGCGACGACCAACCAGGCCACGTCGCCGCCCAACGCGTCTCGGTTCTTCACCGCGACGCCGCGGATCAACTCGATCACCTCGACCGGCGCGACGCCGCCATCGCAGATCGCCGGCGGGTTCGCCGCTGCCGGAGCCTCGCCCAGCAGCCACGCGAAATCGCTGTCCTGCATCGCTTTCAGTTCGACCACGAAAGGCTCCTTGGGAGTATTCCAGAACGAAAAAGGGCGCCGGTGCTGCCACCGACGCCCCTGATCTGCGTAACGCTCAGGCTGCTGTTAGGCGGCCTGGGGCAGTGCCGCCTTCGCCTGAGCGATGATGGCGGTAAACGCTTCGGCTTCGTGCATCGCGATATCGGCCAGGACCTTGCGGTCGAGGTCGATGCCGGCGAGCTTCAGGCCGTGCATGAATTGCGAATAGGTCAGACCCTCGGCGCGGACGCCGGCGTTGATGCGCTGGATCCACAGACCGCGGAAAGTCCGCTTTTTGACCTTGCGGTCGCGATACGCATATTGCCCGGCCTTTTCGACGGCCTGACGAGCGATGCGGATGGTGTTCTTGCGGCGACCCGAATAGCCCTTGGCCTGCTCAAGAATGTTCTTGTGCTTGGCGCGGGTGGTCACACCACGTTTGACGCGTGCCATATTATCTAGCTCCTCAGTTCAGGCCGTACGGGGCCCAGGCCTTCACCGTCTTGGTGTCGGCGTCCGACAGCACCTTGGTGCCGCGGTTCTGGCGGATGTACTTGCCGTTGTGGCTGATGAGCCGGTGGCGCTTGCCGGCGACGCCGTGCTTCAGCTTACCGGTGGCGGTGAGCTTGAAGCGCTTCTTCACGCCGCTCTTGGTCTTGAGCTTGGGCATTTTGGTCCTTTCTCTATGGCGATGCGCAAGCATGCCGCGGCAGCCCTTGATGGCCGGGCAAACTTCATCCGCATCGCTCGGAAGTGGGCGCGCATAGCGGCGAGTCCCTGGAAAAGCAACCTCGGGCTGGGGATTCAGATTCACGCGGAGGCGCGGAGGCGCGAAGAAGGCAGCCTATCGGGTCGCGGGCATCCGAGCCAAATCCTCCGCGTTCTCCGCGCCTCCGCGTGAAAATATCAATGTCCGCGACAGGCCAGCGCTTCCAGCACTTCCTCGACGCGCGCCGGATCGCCGGCCGCTACGACTTCGCCTTTGCTCGCGGCGGTCAGCGGGTCGCCCGACCAGTCGCACATCCGACCACCAGCGCCCTCGATCACCGGAACGAGCGCGGCGAAGTCGTGGAGTTTGAGCCCCGCCTCGACCACCAGGTCGAGCCAGCCCGACGCCAGGCTGGCGTAATTGTAGCAATCCCCGCCCAGCACGACCGACCGCACCGCGCCGTCGAGATGCTCGAAGGCATGGAGTTGCGCATCGTCGAACAAGGCGGGCGAGGTGGTGGCGAGCAAGGCATGGCTCAGCTCGCGGCAGGTCCGCGTCGCGGCGGGCTTGCCGTTGAACAAGGTCGGCCGTCCGATCGCGCCGACCCAGCGTTCCTTCAGGATCGGCTGGTCGATGATCCCAATCGCGGGCCAGCCGTCGATCACCAGCGCGATGAGCGTGCCGAACAGCGGCCGCCCGGCGATGAACGCCCGCGTCCCGTCGATTGGATCGAGCACCCATTGCCGCCCGGTCGATCCTTCGGTCGTGCCGAATTCCTCACCCGAAATCCCGTCGCGCGGCGCTTCGGCGGCGAGCAGCGCGCGCATCGCCTGTTCGGCGGCGCGGTCGGCGATCGTGACGGGGGAGGCGTCGTCCTTGATCTCAACGTCGAACGGCGCGCGGAAATGCGGGCGGATCGCCGCGCCGGCGGCGTCGGCCAGGGCCATGGCGAGGGCGATGTCGGTATCGGTGATGCGCATGCGTGGTGGCACTAAGGTGAGTCAGAAGGGGCGGCAATGGTGGAAGCGGGTACTTTAAGCCCTCTCCCGCACGCGGGAGAGGGTTGGGTGAGGGTCTTCTTTCTTCTTCGAGCGCGTGCTGAGACAGAAGAAAGAAGACCCTCACCCTCCCACCGCCTGACGGCGGCGGGCCCCTCCCTCTCCCGCAAGCGGGAGAGGGGTCACATCTCACGCCGCGTTGTCGATGCCGAGCTCGCCGAGCTTGCGATAGAGTGTCGAGCGCCCGATGCCGAGCCGCCGTGCGACTTCGGTCATGCGGCCGCGATAATGGCCGATGGCGAGGCGGATGACGTCGGCTTCGATCTCTTCGAGCGGACGCATATTGCCGTCGGGACGGAACAGGGTGACGCCGCCCGAGGTCGCCATCTGGCCGCCGGGCGTCGGCACGCGCGCGGTGCCGAGCGCGGCGATCTGCGGGAAGTCGGCGCGGGTCAGCGCGTCGCCCTCGCACAAGACGGCGGCGCGGAAGAGCGCGTTCTGCAGCTGGCGGACATTGCCCGGCCAGACGTAGCGGCCGAGCAGCGCGAGCGCGTCGTCGGTGATGCCGAGCGGGCGCAGCCCGGGCTGGTCGGCGATCCGCGCGAGCAAATGCCGGGCAAGCGCGGGAATGTCGGCGATGCGTTCGCGCAAGGGCGGGATCGTCACCTGGACGACGTTGAGGCGATAATAGAGGTCCTCGCGGAACCGGCCGGCCTCGACTTCCTCGATCAGGCGCTTGTTGGTCGCGGCGATGACGCGGACGTCGACTTCGCGGGTGTGGCGCGCGCCGATCGGCTGGACCTCGCCCGATTGCAGCACGCGGAGCAATTTGACCTGGGCGTCGAGCGGCATCTCGCCGATCTCGTCGAGGAACAGCGTGCCGCCATCGGCATCGGCGAACTTGCCGATCTTGCGCTCGAACGCGCCGGTGAAGGCGCCCTTTTCGTGCCCGAACAGCTCGCTTTCGACCAGATTGGCGGGGATCGCGCCGCAATTGATCGCGATCATCGGCTTCTTGCCGCGTGGGCTTGCGGCATGGATCGCCTCGGCGACGACTTCCTTGCCGACGCCGCTTTCGCCCTCGATCAGCACGGGGACGCGGGCGCGCGCCGCCTTGGCCGCGATCGCCAGTGCGGCGCGGAAATCGGGGGAGGCGCCGACGATCTCGTCAAAGCCGAGCAGGGCCGGAATCTTCTCCGTCAGCGGGCGCAATTCGCCCGCATCGGTGCCGGCGACGACCACTTCGAGCGCTGACAACAAGCGGTCGGGCGCGAACGGCTTGACCAGATAATCGGTGGCGCCGGCGCGCATCGCAGAGACCGCTTGGGCGACCGAGCCATTGGCGGTGAGCATCAGGATGGGGAGCTGCGGACGGCGGGCGCGCAATTCCTTGATCAGCGCCTCGGCTTCGCTTTCGGGGCCGAAACTGTCGAGCAGGATCGCGTCGAGCTGCATCCCGTCCTGAGTGCCGAGCATCGCGATCGCGGTCTCGCCATCGGGCGCGAACACCGAACGCCAGTCGCGCCGCGCGGCGATCGCCGAAACGAGGCGGCGCTGCGCGGGTTCGTCGTCGATCAACATCAGGAGGCGCTGTCCGTTGCGCGTCATCCCGCCCTCTTCTGCTCCTGGGTCATGTGGTAACCATAAGGCGAGCGGGTAAAGGTGAGCTTAAGCGTATGCGGACACTAACTTAACGCTTGCGGGCTTGAGGCGCGGGGCGGTGCTGGCTAAGACCGCCGCACAATCAGGGTGGAGAGAGTTGCGGCATGGCCGACCAGACCGACATGAAAGTACATGAGTCGACCTATCACTCGGTGCTCGGGTTGCTCAAATATGGCGCGGTGGGGTGCATCCTGATCGCGGGAATCGTGATCTGGCTCATTTCCTCCGGTCACAAGTAAGCCGCGGGTGAAGATCGCCGTCCTGCGGGAAACCGCTTCGGGCGAGCGCCGCGTCGCGGCGACTCCGGAAACGGTCAAGAAGTTCGTCGCGCTGGGTGCCCAGGTCGCCGTTGAGCAGGGCGCGGGCGCTGCCGCCAGCTATGACGATGCCGGCTATGAAGGCGCGGGGGCGACGATCGGGACGCGGGCGGCGACGCTCAAGGGCGCCGATATCGTGCTCGGCATCCAGGGCCCCGATCCGGCCGAGTTGAAGGACGCCGCCAAGGGCGTCTGGCTGGTCGCCGGGCTCAATCCGTTTGGCGAGCGCGCGCGGGTCGACGGCTATGCCGCCGCCGGTATCGAGGCGCTGGCGATGGAATTCATGCCGCGCATCACCCGCGCGCAGTCGATGGATATCCTGTCGAGCCAGGCGAACCTGGCTGGCTACAAAGCGGTGCTCGACGCCGCCGCCGAATATGGTCGCGCCTTTCCGATGATGATGACCGCGGCGGGCACCGTGTCGGCGGCCAAATGCTTTGTCATGGGCGTCGGCGTCGCCGGGCTGCAGGCGATCGCCACCGCGCGGCGGCTGGGTGCGCAAGTCTCGGCGACCGACGTGCGTTCGGCGACCAAGGAACAGATCCAGTCGCTCGGCGCCAAGCCGATCTTCGTCGAGAATGTCGCCGGAATCGAGGGCGAGGGCTCGGGCGGTTACGCCACCGAGATGAGCGAGGAATATCAAAAGGCGCAGGCCGAATTGGTTTCCGGGCACATCGCCAAGCAGGACATCGTCATCACCACCGCGCTGATCCCCGGCCGCCCCGCGCCGCGGCTGATCAGCGACGCCCAGATCGCGACGATGCGCCCGGGCAGCGTGATCGTCGACCTCGCGGTCGAGAGCGGCGGCAATGTCGAGGGCTCGGTCGCCGGCGAGGTGGTGGAGAAGCACGGCGTGCGGATCGTCGGCCACAAGAACGTCGCCTCGCGCCTTGCCACCGACAGCTCGGCGCTGTTCGCGCGCAATCTGTACAATTTCCTCTCGACCTTCTGGGACAAGGAAGCGGGCAAGCCGGTGCTCGATGAAGAGATCGGGGATGCGGTGCGGCTGACGCAGGGCGGCAAGGTCGTCAACCAGAGGCTATTGGGTTGAGCATCGCGCTCGTCGCCCTGGCGCTCGCGCAGTCCACGCCCGCGCCACAAGTGCCTCCCTCTCTGCTGTTCGGCTTCTACCGAATGGTCGCGTTTCACCAGCGCGCCGCCGACCTCAAATGCGAAGGTCCCGATCGCAAGGCGGCCGACGACGAATTCGACTCGATCCGCAAGCGCCTGATCGCGCGCTATGGCAAACAGCCCTTTTCGCCGCCGCGGCCCGGTCCCTCGGGCCCCGGCGACTGCCGTGCGGTGATGATGGTCTATCAAACGAATCTCGCCGAATATCGCAAGCTCGTCGATTCCGCGCTGGCCGCCCAGCCCGCGCCCGGAGAATAAGGCAATGGACTTCATCTCGATCCTCTCGATCTTCGTCATGGCAGTGTTCGTCGGCTATTACGTCGTCTGGTCGGTGACCCCGGCGCTGCACACGCCGCTGATGGCGGTGACCAATGCGATCTCGTCGGTGATCATCGTCGGCGCGCTGATCGCCAGCGCGGCGATCGGGATCGGCGGTACCGGCGCGACGTCGAAGTGGTTGGGTCTGCTCGCGGTGGTGCTGGCCAGCGTCAACATCTTTGGCGGCTTCGCGGTAACTGCGCGGATGCTGGCGATGTACAAGAAGAAGGACCGGCCGGCGGCCGGTCACAAATAATGCGTCACCCCAGCGAAAGCTGGGGTCTCGTGCGGCTTGGAACCGTGCGGGTAACAGGGAGATGCCAGCGTCCGCTGGCATGACGGGGTAGGACAGAATGGAAGAAGCGATCGCGGTGAATCCCTGGGCGTCGCTGGCCTATCTTGTCGCCGGGGTGTGTTTCATCCTCGCGCTGCGCGGGCTGTCGAGCCCGACCTCGAGCCAACGCGGCAACCGCTTCGGCATGATCGGCATGACCATCGCCGTGCTGACGACGCTGGTGACGCATGCGCCCTGGTTGGTCACGAACTATGCAGAAGATTCGTATGTGGCGCGCCTCGATACGGTCACGTTGATCGAAATCCTCGTAGCGATCGGTATCGGTGCCACAATCGGCATCGTTACTGCCCGGCGCATCGCGATGACGGCGATGCCGCAGCTCGTCGCAGCGTTCCACTCGTTGGTCGGCATGGCAGCGGTGCTTGTCGCGGGTGCCGCGTTCCTCAACCCCGAGGCGTTCGGCATCGCCGAAGCAGGCGTCATCTTCACCCAGAGCCGCATCGAAATGGGTCTGGGCGTCGCGATCGGTGCGATCACTTTCTCGGGCTCGGTAATCGCCTTCCTCAAATTGAACGGCAATATGGGCGGCAAGCCGATCATGTTGCCTGGCCGCCACGTCATCAACCTGGCGGTGCTCGCGGGCATCCTCGGGCTGGTCGCTTACTTCACCCAGGATCAATCGCCCTGGGTGTTCTGGACGATCACTGGCCTCAGCTTCGCGATCGGCTTCCTGCTGATCATCCCGATCGGCGGCGCCGACATGCCAGTCGTGGTGTCGATGCTCAACAGCTATTCGGGCTGGGCGGCGGCGGCGATGGGCTTCACGCTGCACAACACCGCGATGATCATCACCGGTGCGCTGGTCGGCTCGTCGGGCGCGATCCTTTCCTACATCATGTGCCGCGCGATGAACCGCAGCTTCATCAGCGTGATCGCCGGCGGGTTCGGCGGCGACAGCGGTGGCGGTGCGGCGGCGGCCGCGACCGACCGTCCGTGGAAGCGCGGCTCGGCCGAGGACGCGGCCTTCCTGATGAGCCAGGCCGAACAGGTCATCATCGTGCCGGGCTATGGCATGGCGGTGGCGCAGGCGCAGCACGTGCTGCGTGAGATGGCCGACAAGCTCAAGGAAGAGGGCGTTCGGGTGAAGTACGCAATCCACCCGGTCGCCGGTCGTATGCCGGGCCATATGAACGTGCTGCTGGCCGAAGCGAACGTTCCCTATGACGAGGTGTTCGAGCTCGAGGACATCAATAGCGAGTTCGCGCAGACCGACGTCGCGTTCATCATCGGCGCCAACGACGTGGTCAATCCTGCCGCCAAGACCGACAAGAGCTCGCCGATCTACGGCATGCCGGTGTTCGACGTGAACAAGGCCAAGACCGTGCTGTTCATCAAGCGATCGATGGGCGGCGTCGGCTATGCCGGGGTCGACAACGACGTCTTCTATCAGGACAATACGATGATGCTCCTCGCCGACGCCAAGAAGATGGTCGAGGAGATCGTGAAGGCGCTGGGGTGATCGCGATGGACGGCGCGACGCCGATCCAGCGCCCCGGAGCGCTCCTGCTGGGCCAGACCGATGCGCGCGTTCACCTCGCCGCCGCGGCGGTCCGCGCGGGTGCCGTAATCGTCGCCGAGGCTGATTGGTCGGATGCCGCATTGCCCGGCGCCACGGGCGCGCAGCTCGTCATTGCCGCGCTCGATGAGCTCGCGGCCGATACGCTGAACGATGCGGTCGACCGGCTCGGCCATGTGCTCGAAACCGAATTCGGCCTGATCGTCACGCTGGCCGAAAGCCAGATCGACGCGGTCGCGGCATCGTTGCTCGCCCGGCGGATCACCTTGCTGTGCGATCCGCAGCCGGCCGATCTCGCGGCGGCGGTCGCGCAGGCCCTGGTCGCGCCGGTCGAGCCCGCAGCCCCCCCGCTTCCCGCCACGGTCGCCGATCAACGCAGCGACTATGGCGTGCCCGCCGAGCCGGTGCAGGTCGCCGCGGCCGATGTCCGCAAGGCGATCCGCGCGCGGCGGCTGCGCAGCCGGCCATTCCCGGACGTGCTGTTCGAGGATCCCGCCTGGGACATGCTGCTCGATCTCTATGCGGCGCATCTCGAACGCGCCCAAGTGTCGGTATCGAGCCTGTGCATCGCCTCGGCAGTGCCGCCGAGCACTGCATTGCGCTGGATTTCGAAGATGACCGAGGACGGATTGTTCGTGCGCGAGCCCGACCCGTTCGACCGCCGTCGCGCGTTCATGGCACTGAGCGAGGCGGCGTTCGACCGCATGAATCGCTATTTCGCGACACTCGCGCAGAACGGCCTCGCGATCGCCTGACCCCTTGCGTGCCGCGCCGCATCGCGTCAGAGGACAAAAGTACGGGCGGTTAGCTCAGTTGGTAGAGCATCTCGTTTACACCGAGAGGGTCGGCGGTTCGAGACCGTCACCGCCCACCATTCCTGTTCAGCATGGCAAAGTAGGCTCCAATCGCCGATGGGCGGCCGTGGCGGGCAATGCGGTCGTTTGCGCCAAAAGGCCTGCCGCATGCCCGAAAGATTGAGTGCGCATCTGGATTCTCGCTCTCGCATATGTAATCCACGTTTTCATATGCGAGAAAACGCCGAGGGCGGTTCACGCATCCGTTGGGAGCGGCCAATGCTGACGAGACGTGACGTGTTGCTGAGCGGCGGAGCGGCGGCCCTGGCCGGCGGAGTCGGTGTCACCCAGGCAGCCACAAGCGAGCCGTTCACTGCCGACTGGCAGTCGCTTGCCGCCGGGTACCGCCACCCCGAATGGTTTCGCGATGCCAAGCTCGGCATCTGGGCGCATTGGGGGCCGCAATGCCAGCCCGAATTCGGCGATTGGTATGCACGGCTGCTGTACATGCAGGGTCGCCAGCCGTGGGACCGCGGCGAAACGGCCTATGAAAACCATGTCCGGCGCTACGGGCATCCGAGCCGGGCCGGCTTCATCGACATCATCGGCGATTGGAAGGCGGAGAATTGGCAGCCGGAGTACCTCGTCCGCAAATATGCCGCCGCGGGCGCGCGCTATTTCGTCGGCATGGGCTGCCATCACGACAATCTCGACCTGTTCGCGAGCAAGCACCACGAATGGAACAGCGTGCGCGTCGGGCCGAAAAAGGACATCCTCGCGACCTGGGAAAGGGCCGCGCGCGATGCCGGCTTGAGGTTCGGGGTCTCCAACCATTCGGGCCATGCCTGGCATTGGTATCAGCCGGCCTATGGCTATGACGCGGAAGGGCCGATGCGTGGCCGGCGCTACGATGCCTATTGGCTCCGCAAGCAACACGGCGCGGGCAAATATTGGGACGGCCTCGACCCCCAGGAACTCTATACCGGGCCTTATTATGTGGCGCCGGACGGCATCCAATCCATCAAGGACATGTCGGACTGGCACGACAAGCGCGACGGCCAGTGGCTCGAGGGGCTACCGTCGGGCAACATCCGCTTCGTCGAGAAATGGCTGAAACGTCAGAAGCAGATCGTCGAGGATTACAAACCCGACCTCATGTTCATGGACCATGCCGGCGTTCCGTTCGGCAAATACGGGCTGGAGGCGGTCGCCCATTATTACAACAAGGCGGTCGAATGGCACGGATCGCCCGACGTGATCATGACCGGCGGCGTGCTCGACGCGTTCGCGCAGCGGGCGATCACCTGGAACGTCGAGCGCGGCGTGCTCGACGATATCCACGATACGCCGTGGCAGACCTGCACCTGCATCGGATCGTGGCATTATTCGCGGCCGCTCTATAAGGATAACGGCTATAAAAGCGCGAAACAGGTCGTGCAGATCCTGGCGGACGTCGTGTCGAAGAACGGCACCTTGCTGTTCAACGTGCCGGTGCGCGGCGACGGCACGATCGACGAGAAAGAAGAAGCGATCCTCGACCAGTTCACCGCCTGGACGCGGCGCAACGGCGAGGCGATCTTCGCTACGCGTCCCTGGCGCAAATATGGCGAAGGCCCGACCAAAGCGCCGCCGCCCGGAGCGTTCGGCGAGGAAAAGCAGAAGCCGTTCACCGGCGAGGACGTCCGTTTCACCAAGAAGGGCGAGACGCTTTACGTCATCTTCCTCGACTGGCCCGAACGCGAAAGCGCGATCGCCTCGCTCGGCAAGAACGCGCTTCGCGATGCCGTGATCGAGCGCGTCGACCTTATCGGCGGGCCCGAATTGCGGTTTCGCCGCGATGCCGATGCGCTGCGGCTGACGCTGCCGGCGCCGCAGGATGGCGCCTTTGCGCCGGCGCTGCGGATCAAAGGCAAAGGACTGACGTAATCACAAGGCGCGGACCAGTGTCCGCGCTTCCGCGATCCAGGCGGGGTCGCTGATCACTTGCTGGCGCTGGCCCGGCCCGAGCGGGAGCAGCTGCAACCGGTCGCCTTCGCGCCCGATCAGCCTGCCGAACAGGAATCGCCCGCCGGGGCGCGGCACCAGCACGTCGCGGTTGAGCGCGCGGCCGAACGCTTCGGGCTCCAGGCGCGCGCACCAGATCGTGTCGCCCGCGCGGTAATCGCCGATCCCCGCGCTGACCGATACGGCCACCGCGCCGGCTTCGGGACGCGGCGGCGGGATCAGGCTGGCTCGGACTGGAGCGAACACGCCATCCGCGCCCAGCACGGCGGCGACGGGCAAATCCGCCTGGTCGGGCAATCGCACCAAATCCGCGGCTTCGACGCCGAGCGCCGCCGCGATGCGATTGAGCCATTTGACCGACACCGTTCGCATACCCGTCTCGAGCCGGCCGATCGTCTGCGCGGTCGTCGGCGGCACGCATCGTTGCGCGACATCGTCGAGCGTCATTCCCTTGGCGCGGCGTACTTCGCGGATCGCGGTAATCATATCGCCCCTCCGGCAAACCAGATCGGTTCGTCATCTTGTGGCAAATAGGGTGTTCTTGGCAAGTTTTTAACTAGGCGGGTTGGCCGGACGTGGCGTTGAGCCCCTCTCCCGCTTGCGGGAGAGGGAGGGGCCCGCCGCGAAGCGGTGGGAGGGTGAGGGTCTTCTTACTTCCTCTGTCTTGGCACATGCCGCTTGGAAGAAGAAGGAAGACCCTCACCCAACCCTCTCCCGTAAACGGGAGAGGGCTATAACCGAGCGAGGAAACATTAAACCGATGGGTTGACTTTCTCGGCGGCTTCGCAATATAAAACCATATGGTTGAACAACTCGATCTCACTTTCGCGGCGCTGGCCGATCCTACCCGCCGCGCGATGCTTGCCAGCCTGGCGCTGGGCGAACGATCGGTCGGCGAACTCGCCGCGCCGCATGCGATGAGTTTTGCCGGCGCCGCCAAACATGTCGGCGTGCTCGAACGCGCCGGGCTGGTCGAGCGCCGCAAGGCCGGCCGTCAGCAGCTCTGTCGTTTGAAGGCCGAACGGCTGCGCGAGGCCGACGAATGGCTGCGGCAATGGGAACGGTTCTGGACGTCGACACTTGATCGGCTCGAGGCGATCATCGTCGAGGACCAGGAGAAACTGAAATGACCGACGCCACGCCTTTCCTGATGTTCGAGGGACGCGCCGAGGAAGCACTCGATTTCTACGTCGCGACGATTCCGGAAAGCCGGATCGAGCATGTCGATCGCTATGGCGCCGGCGAGCCGGGTCCGGAAGGATCGGTCCGGCTGGCGCGGGCGGCGGTCGCCGGGCTGCCGATCCTGGCCAGCGACAGCTTCGTCCACCACGCCTTCACCTTCACGCCGTCGATCTCGTTCATGCTGACCTGCAAGGATGAGGACGAGGTCGAGCACCTCGCCGCTGCATTAAGCGAGGGCGGCGGCGTGTTGATGCCGCCGGGCAATTACGGGTTCAGCCGTAGGTTCGCCTGGGTGAACGACCGGTTCGGCGTCTCCTGGCAGGTGAATCTACCATGACCGATCCCATCATCCTGACTGTCCACCGCGACATCGCCGCCTCGCCCGAGCGGGTGTTCGATGCCTGGCTCGACCCCACGATCGCGCGACGCTTCCTGTTCGCGACGCCCGATGGCGAGATGCTGACTTGCGAGATCGATGCGCGAGTCGGCGGACGCGGCTTGATCGTCGAGCGGCGGCCCTCTGGTGATGCGCACCATCGCTTGTTGTTCGAGGAGATCGACCGCCCGCGCCGCCTGGTCTTCCTGTTCGCCGCCGATCCGGCCGCGGAAGGGCAATGGACTCGCGTGACGATCGAGATCGCGGCGACCGCGACCGGCGCTTGACTGACGCTCACCCACGAAATGGATCCGGCCTGGGCGGCGTATGAAGACCAGACGCGCCACGGCTGGACGATGATCCTCGACACATTGTCCGATACGATTGGAGACAAAAGATGACCGACAGCTTCACCGCAACCGAATTGCGCTTCGAGCGCCTCTTGCCGGCGCCGCTCGAGACCGTGTGGAAATATCTCACCGAGTCCGAGCTTCGCCAACGCTGGTTCATGGCCGGCTCGCTCGATGGCCGCGTCGGCGGCGAGATCGAATTCGTGTTCGATCACGACCAATTGTCGGACGACGACGTGCCGATGCCCGCGCGCTTCGCCGGCAATGTCGGCCGCCGCTGGAGCGAGAAAGTGGTGCGCTATGAGCCGCCGCACGCTTTTGCCTATACGTTCGGCACCGACGCCGACAGCATCGCCACGTTCGAGCTGAAGGACGCCGGCGACGGCAAGACGTTGCTGACCCTGGTGCATAGCGGCATCAAGAACCGCGATCAGGCGGCCAATTTCGGCGGCGGCTGGGCATCGCATCTGGCCGTGCTCGAAGCGCGGCTCGAAGGGCGCGGCGTCCCCGATTTCTGGGCGCTGCACCGGGAAGCGGAAGACCGCGCCAAGGCGGCGCTGGCCGGCGCGGACGCCTGAGCGACTCTACCCTGCCGGTTCATCCCGGCGACCACCGGGCGGCGGGCGAACCGCGGCTGTCCTAGAGCGGCCATGGGCGGCGCCGAAAGGTGTCGCTTGACCTTCGGAGCGGCAGCCTTGCGGTCGCGTCACGGGCGCCGCCAGGTCGTAAGGCCATAAACGACCACGTCGAAGTCCCGCCCTGAGCGGCAGTTAGTGGGTGGATAGCTGCCGTTAGCCGCACACCAGTTTGGCACTCTGTAGCGCATAGTCGGCACGGAGGTCGTCAAAGCGCGCATCCCACTCACCAAGGCCATGGAAGGCCTTCGTCGCTTTCTCAACGCGAACTGGCGCGACAACGGTTCTGTTTCGGAGACCGGCCGCTTCTGCCGAGGTGGCGCGGCGCGTTACTGACCTGTCCCGCGCTTCAATGTGTGTCTCGCCGCCGACGCCGACAGCGAACCAAGGTTGCGGTATGTCGGGGAGATTATCTCGGCGGTTACCGACGACTGGCCAATCGCCATGATGAAACTTCGCGTCGAGAGTGAGAGCCGCGAACGTAAGTTCTGCCCCCTCTATGTCGGCTGGCGACGCATCGTGCGACACAACCTTGTCGTAAATAACGACGTACAATTCGCCTTTCCAGTCACCCGCCAACTGGCCAACACCGTAGCGTTCACCGTCGAGTGGAACCAGGAACACGTCTCCAACTGCGAGCTTTGCCATGTGAGACTTCTGGCTGACAGACGTGATGTCCGCAACTGGGTCGCTTACCACAGGCAGCTTTATGCGCTTACGAGCCAATCAAAAACGCTGCTTCTCCGCCATGTCGGGCCTTCGAACGGTAACCTGCATGCTATAGGCCTGGGCTCCAGCGATAATGGAGGCGAGGATGGCGCGAGAGGTTCAGTTCGAGAATGCGGCGGGCGTGGCGCTCGCGGGATCGCTCGAACTGCCGCCGGGGCGGGTCCGCGCCATCGCCCTGTTCGCGCATTGCTTCACCTGCACCCAGGCGAGCCATGGCGCGCGGCGCGTCAGCACCGCGCTCGCGGCGCAAGGCATCGCCACCTTGCGGTTCGACTTCACCGGACTCGGCAAGAGCGAAGGCGAGTTCGCCGACAGCCATTTCGGCGCCAATGTCGAAGACCTCGTCGCGGCGGCGGCCCATCTCGAGGCGACGATCGGCGCGCCGTCGATCCTGATCGGCCATTCGCTGGGTGGTGCGGCGGTGATCGCCGCGGCGGCGCATATCCGCTCGTCGCGCGCGGTGGTTACGATCGGCGCGCCGTTCGACCCCGCGCATGCGCTGCATCATATCAGCGCGGAAGATGCGGCGCGGATCGAGGCCGAAGGGGTCGGTACGGTCGCGATCGGCGGACGTCCGTTCCGCGTCGGGCGCGACTTTCTCGATGCCGCCAAGGGACAGGATCAGGCAACGCGGTTGGCGCACCTCAAAAAAGCGCTGCTCGTGCTCCATGCACCGACCGACGAGGTGGTCGGGATAGAGAATGCCAAGGCGATCTACGACGCCGCCAAACACCCGAAGAGTTTCGTCGCGCTCGACGGCGCCGATCATCTGCTGACCGATGCCGAGCGCGCATCCTATGCCGCGTCGATCATCACCGCCTGGGTCGAGCCCTTTCTGCTGCCCGCCAAATCGCCCGACATGTTGCCCGAAGGCTGCGTCCGTGTCGGCTCGGGCGAGGGGCCGTTCGTCCAATTGGTCGATGCGTCGGGACACACGTTCCTGGCCGACGAACCGCTGCGATCGGGCGGCAGCGACCTCGGCCCCACGCCGTACGACCTGCTGCTCGCGGCACTCGGCACCTGTACCTCGATGACGATCGAACTGGTGGCGCATGCCGAGGGCATCCCGGTCGAGGGAGTCGAGGTGCTGCTCCGCCACGAACGCCGCCATGCCGACGACAGCGCTGCGGCGGCAGGCGGGCGGCCGCGGCTGGAGATCCTCCATCGCGACATCCGGCTGGAGGGCAACCTCACCCAGCAACAGCGCGATCGCCTGCTGGTGATCGCCAATAAATGCCCGGTGCACCGGACGCTGGAAAACTGTCCGACGGTGGAGACGCAGTTGGTCGATTAAATCCTGGCCATGCAGGGGGCGCCGATGCTGCCGACCGGCGGTCGCGAAAACGGAGCCGACAAGCCGGAAGCGACTCGCTAGAGGGGGGCGATGACTGTCCTCAAACTCGGCACGCGAGGATCGCCGCTCGCATTGGTCCAGGCCAATATGGTGAAGGACGCGCTGGCCGCGGCGCACGATATCGCCTGCGAGATCCACATTATCCGTACCACCGGCGACCGCGTCCAGGATCGCGCGCTGGCCGAAATCGGCGGCAAGGCGTTGTGGACCAAGGAACTCGACCGCGCGTTGCTCGACGGCGAGATCGATCTTGCCGTCCATTCGATGAAGGATGTCGAGACGATCCGGCCCGACAGCATCGTCATCGCCGCGATGCTCGAGCGCGCCGATGTTCGCGACCGGCTGGTCGGTGCCGACAGCCTGGCGGCGATCCGCGAACATGGCGTGGTCGGTACGAGCAGCCCGCGGCGACGCGCCCAGGTGCTGCGCGCGCGCCCCGATGTGTCGGTGGTGCTGTTCCGCGGCAATGTCGATACGCGGCTGGCCAAACTGGCGGCGGGCGAAGCCGATGCCACCTTGCTCGCGGCGGCGGGGCTCGACCGGCTGGGGCGCGACGATGTCGGCGTGGCCTTGGCGGTCGAGGAAATGCTGCCTGCCCCGGCCCAGGGTGCCGTCGGGATCGAATGCCGCGCCGATGACGCCATGACGGCGGCCTTGCTCGCGGCGATCGACCATCAGGCGACCAGCCGCGCGGTTCGCGCGGAGCGCGCGTTCCTGGCTGCGCTCGATGCCACCTGCCACTCGCCGATCGCCGCGCTGGCGACGATCGCGGACGATGTCGTGACCTTGCGCGCCGAATTGCTGTCCGAGGATGGCGGCGAGCACGTCGCGGGGGACGCCTCGGGACCGGATGGCGAAGCATTGGCGCGCGATCTGGCGAGTGCGCTGTTCGAGCGCACGACGCCGGCGATTCGCGCGGGGTTCGCGGGATGAGCCGCGCCATCGCGGTGCTGCGCCCCGAGCCGGGCAACGCCGCGACCGCCGCCGCGATCGAAGCGCTGGGGCTGACCGCGATCCGCTTGCCCCTGTTCGAGGTCCACGCGATCGACTGGACGCCGCCTGACGTCACGCGATTCGATGCGCTGCTGCTGACCAGCGCCAATGCACTTCGCCGTGCCGGACCGGGGTTGGCCGCTCTGCGGGGACTGCCGGTTCATGCGGTCGGCGATGCCACCGCCGCCGCCGCGCGCGATGCCGGATTGGAGGTCGTCGCGGTCGGCGATCGCGACGGCGCGGCATTGGTCGCGGCTGCCGCGGCGAGCGGCGTACAGCGTGCCTTGCTGCTCGGCGGGCGCGATCGCGCGGTGGAGGAGCATCCGATCATCGCGGAGGCGATCGCCGTCTATGCGAGCGAGCCGGTTGCCGTGGCGCTCGAGGCGCTCGACCAGCTCGCGGGATCGGTGGTGCTGCTCCATTCGGCCCGCGCGTCGCGCCGCGTCGCCGACCTGATCGATCGCGCCGGAATCGATCGCCGGACGGTGCGGTTGGCGGCGATCAGCGCGGCGGCCGCCGCCGCCGCCGGCGGGAATTGGGAGGGTATCGCGGCGGCGGCTTCTCCCGATGATGCCACATTGATCCAGCTCGCGCGCACCCTGGCCGATTGACCGCCCCTGCGCCGCGGCGGATAAGGATGCCATGAGCGACATCGCGCAAAGTCCGCCGGCGCCCGCCCGGCAGCTGACCCTGACCGCGACCATTGGGATCGCGCTCGCCACTTTCATCGTCGGGCTGCTGATCGCCGGGCTGGTTGTCTGGCGGATGGTCCCCGCGCAACCCGTGCCCGAACCGCAAGCCGCGGTGCCGGCCACCAAGGTCATCGTCGCCCCGCCTGTCGCAACCGACCCCGCCTCGATCTCCGCGCGCCAGCAGATGCTCGCCGCTGAGCTCTCCGCGCTCGAACAGCGCACCGCCGCGGTGACCGGGGAAGCCGCCAATTCCTATGGCAATGCCACCCGCGCCGAAGGCATGATGATCGCCTTCGCCGCGCGCCGCGCGATCGATCGCGGATCGTCCTTGGGCTATATCGAACAGCAATTGCGGGATCGGTTCGGCACGACGCGACCCAGTGAAGTCGCCGCGATCATCGATGCCGGGCGCAACCCGATCACGGTCGAGGATCTGCGGCTCGGGCTCGACCAGATCGGATCGCAGCTGGCGTTAGGCCCGGCCGGCGACGGCTGGGGCGGGTCGTTCGTCCGCATGCTCGGCAGCCTGGTGGTGATCCACCCGCGCAACGCGCCGTCGCCGGTCCCGGGCGAACGGCTGGCGCGGATTCGCCGCTTTCTGGCCCAGGGACAGGTCGAGGCCGCGGTCGAGGAAGTGAAGCGCCTGCCCGGCGCCGCGCAATCCAAGGCCTGGCTCGACGGCGCGCAGCGCTACATCGCAACGCGCCAAGCGCTCGACACGCTCGAAGCCGCGGCGCTGCAGGGGAATGCCGCGGCGCTGCCGCCGGTGAGAGGGTAGAGTTCGGCGTCCGCGCTTTTACCGTCATTCCCGCGCAAGCGGGGACCCATCTCGGACACATCCAACCATCACACCCGCTGTGTTGCGCTGCTCGATCAGGAGCTGGGTCCCCGCTTGCGCGGGGATGACGGGTGGTGGGACGAGCGGAATATTGCGGAATATTAGACCCGCTCGATCAACGCCTGCGCAGCCGCCGGCGCGCGGACCTTGGCGCCGTTGATCATGAAGATGAAGGTATCGCGCGGCTTCTTCGGCGCCGGATCGGCGGCATAAGGCAGCCCCTTGGGCGATCCGCCCGCCGCCCAGTCCTTCGCCACCACCGCCCAATGGTCGAGCGCGTCGGAGGAATAACCTTGCGGCTCTTCCTCCACCGCATTTTCGAGCCGCGCATAGACGAAGTCGCCGGTCACATCGGCAATCGCCGGATAATCGGCCGATTCGGCATAGACGATCGCGACCCCGGCCTCGCGGCACAGATCGACGAATTCGGGGACGTGGAAACTGTCGTGCCGGACCTGCACCGCGTGACGTAGCGCGACGCCGTCATGGCTCGCCGGCAGCAGTTTCAGGAACGCGCCGAAATCGTCCGAGTCGAATTTCTTGGTCGCCATGAACTGCCACAGGATCGGGCCGAGCTTGGGACCAAGTTCGACGATCCCCTGGCCGACGAACCGCGCGATCGATTCGCCGCCTTCGGCCAGCACCTTGCGGTTGGTGCAGAAACGCGATGCCTTGACGGTGAAAACGAAGTCGTCTGGCACGACTTCCGCCCAGCCGGCGAAGGTCGCCGGCTTGAACCCCGAATAATAGGTGCCATTGATCTCGATCGCGGTGAGTTGGCGCGAGGCATATTCAAGCTCACGTTTTTGGGGCCATTTTTCGGGAAAAAAGGTTCCGCGCCAGGGCTCGTAGGTCCAGCCGCCGATTCCGATTCGTATAGTCGCCATGAGGGGGAGGATATCGCTCAACGTTGCACGAAGCGATAGCGGTCGCGGATGCGGCGGTTGAAGAATCCGCCCTTGGACGTCGCGCGGCGCATTGCCTCGACGACGCATTCGGGCACGTCGAGATACGAATAAAGCCGCCCGTTGACGAAGCGAATATCGAGCCGATGTGCTGCCTCATTATAGTCGAAAGAGCGTATCACGCTGGAGGGCATGGCTTTTCAACGCATTAGGGCGAAACGCGTTTCATGTAGCGAAGGGCGCACCGCTTGAAACGCGATGCGCGCTGGTGCACACCCGCGACTCGGGTGCGGGGGGCGCCTGTCGCCGCGAATCCGCGGCTGCATGCGCCATCGACCCGCCCAGGCGAGAGGTAAGGCGTGTTGCGTTTGATGAAGTCCCGGATTGCACAATTGCTGGTCGCCCTTGGCGCCACGATCAACGCCAGTGTCGCCTATGCACAGGATACGGTGGGCGACCCCGCCGGATCGGGCGTATTGGTCTCCGCGGTGCGCTGGTTGCAAGGCACGTTGCTCGGCACCGTCGCCACCGTGGTTGCGATCATCGCGGTCGCCGCGGTCGGGTTCATGATGCTGACCGGGCGGATCAACTGGCGGTACGGCGCGACCGTCATCGTCGGCTGCTTCATCCTGTTCGGTGCCGCCTCGATCGTCGCGGGTATCCAGTCCACCGCCACTCTGGGCAATTGAGCCATGGCCGAAGGGCTCGATCGCGATCCCTTGTTCGTCGCATTGACGCGACCGCAGATGTTCGCGGGCGTGACCTATAGCTATTTCGTCGTCAACGGCGTGGTCGCGACCGAATTGTTCCTGATCTTCCATTCGATCTGGGTGCTGGCCGCCGCCGCCCTGATCCACGTCGTCGGCATGATCCTGTGCGTGCGCGAGCCGCGCTTTTTCGACTTGTGGCTGGCCAAGGTCAGCCGCTGTCCGCGCGTGCGCAATTATTCGATCTGGCGATGCAACTCCTACCGCCCCTGACCAACGACCGACGAGCCGTCGTGCGCGAGAAAGCGGCCGGGGCGCATCTTCCCTATGCACGGCACGTCGACGATCACACGATCGAGACCCGCGATGGCTTGCTGATGCAAGTGATCCAGCTACGCGGGCTGTTGTTCGAAACTGCCGACACCGACGAGATCAATTACCGCAAGTCGTTGCGCGATGCGATGCTGCAGGCGATCGGATCGTCGCGCTTCGCGGTCTATCATCACGTCATCCGACGCGAGGCCGACGCCGAGATGTCGGACAAATTCCCCGACGATTTCTCGACCCGGCTCGATGCCGCGTGGCGCGCGCGGCTGTCGGCGCGGCGGCTTTACGTCAACGACATCTTCCTGACGCTGGTGCGGCGCCCGATGCAGGGTCGAGTCGGAGTCGCCGACCGTATTCGCGGCTGGTTCGGCAGCACCGGGGTCGACCCCGACGTGACGCGCAGCCACGAAGTACATCAGCTCGACACCGCGCGCGATGCCTTGCTGGCGCAGCTCGGCAGCTATGATCCGCGCTTGCTGTCGGTCTATGAGACAAAGGCGGGCTTCTGTTCGGAGCCGCTCGAATTCCTGTCGGCGCTGTACAATGCCGAGATGCGTCCGGTGCTGATGCCGATGCAGGATGTCGGCGGCTATCTGCCCTATCGCCGGATCAGCTTCGGCGAGGAGACGGTGGAGCTCGGCCCGGCGGGCAATACCGAGCGCAGCTTCGTCGGCATGGTGTCGATCAAGGATTATCCCGCGCAGACCGCGCCGGGAATGCTCGACGAATTGCTGCGGCTGCCGTTCGAGATCACCGTGTCGCAATCGTTCGGGTTCGTCGATCGCCAGGCCGCGCTCGGGAAGATGAACCTGGCGCTGCGGCGGATGCGCTCGGCCGAGGACGAGGCGGTCAGCCTGCGCGGCGAACTCTCCAATGCCAAGGACGATGTCGCCGCCGGGCGCGCCGGGTTCGGCGAGCATCACATGACGGTTGCGGTGCACGGCGACACGATCGAGGAGGTCAATGCCGGGGTCGCCGAGGTGCAGGCGTCGATGTCTGACCTGGGGATCATCGCGGTGCGCGAGGAGATCGCGCTCGAGCCGGCTTTCTGGGCACAGTTCCCCGGCAATTTCAAATATATCGCGCGGCGCGGGCTGATCTCGACGGGCAATTTCGCCGGTTTCGCGTCGAGCCACAATTTTGCTCTGGGCAAGCCCGAGGCCAATCATTGGGGCCAGGCGGTCAGCCTGCTCGAGACCACCGCCGCCGGCCCCTATTATTTCAATTTCCATCAGGGCGATCTCGGCAATTTCACCGTCATCGGCCCGTCGGGATCGGGCAAGACGGTGGTGCTCAACTTCCTGCTCGCGCAAGCGCGCAAATTCCATCCGCGGATCATCTTCTTCGACAAGGATCGCGGCGCGGAATTGTTCATCCGCGCGATCGGCGGGCGCTATGACGTGCTGCGCCCCGACATGGCGGCGGGGCTCAACCCGCTCCAGCTCGATGACAGCCCGGCCAACCGCCAGTTCCTGATCGACTGGGTCGCGCAACTCGCAGGCGGCGCCGATATCGACGAGACCGCGCGGATCAAGGACGCGATCGACGCCAATTTCGCCCAGCCGATCGAGCATCGCCGGCTGCGTCACCTGGCCGAATTGTTCCGCGGCGGATCGCGGCCGACCGCCGCCGATCTTTATTCGCGCTTGCGCCCCTGGTGGGGCGACGGCGAGCGCGCCTGGCTGTTCGACAACGAGCGCGATTTGACCGATCTGTCGGCCACCTCGGTCGGGTTCGACATGACCCAGATCCTCGACGATCCCGCGGTGCGGACGCCGGCGATGATGTATCTGTTCCACCGCGTCGAGGAGCGGCTCGACGGATCGGCGGCGATCATCGTCGTCGACGAGGGGTGGAAGGCGCTCGACGACGAAGTGTTCGTGCGCCGCATCAAGGATTGGGAAAAGACGATCCGCAAAAGGAACGGCATCGTCGGTTTTGCGACGCAGAGCGCGCAGGACGCGCTCGAAAGCCGCATTGCCTCGGCGATCATCGAGCAGGCCGCGACGCAGATATTCATGACCAATCCCAAGGCGCGCGCCGCCGATTATATCGACGGCTTCGGGCTCACCCCGCACGAATACGAAATCGTCCGGACCTTGCCCGACGACGCGCATTGCTTCCTGATCAAGCACGGCAACGAGAGCGTCGTGGTGCGGCTCAATCTGACCGGCGAGCGCGATATCCTGACGATTCTGTCGGGGCGCGAGCGCACCGTGCGCCTGCTCGACGAGATCCGTGCGGAGAAGGGCGACGACCCCGCCGACTGGATCCCGCTTTTGCTGGAGCGCGCGTGATGCAGGTGGCGTGCCCGGCGATCAGCGATTCGCAATTCCTGTCGAGCGTGCTCGGCCATATCGATTGTCAGGCGCAGACCCTGGGCGCGGCCGGATATCAGGCGATGTCGGCGGGCGGATCGGCTTCGTCGATGATCCTGGGCGGCGTGCTGACGGTGTTCATCGCGCTGTTCGGTTATCGACTGATCCTGGGCGACACGCCCGATGTGCGCAGCGCCATCCTCACCGTGATCAAACTCGGCGTGGTGTTGCTGCTGGCGACAAGCTGGCCGGCGTTCCGCACGCTCGCTTATGACGTTGCGCTCAAGGGCCCGGCCGAACTCGCCGGTGCGGTTGGCGGCGCGTCGGGCCTGCCCGGCGCCGGTGGCGGGCTGGTCGCGCGATTGCAGGCGGTCGACGACGAGATCGCCGAGCTCAACGTCATCGGCACCGGACGCCCGCCCAATACAGATCTGGTCGCGGGGCCGGCCACGCAGCCGATGACGCCTGAGCAACAGGCGCAGGAGCGCCGCCGGTTACAGGGGCTGGCCAGCCATGCGCGTTGGGATCCGGCGCGCGACCTGTCGCTGCTGGGGAGTGCGCGGACCTTGTTCCTGGCGGGGACGATCGCCGCCTTTGCCAGCGTCCGGCTGATCGCCGGGCTGTTGCTCGCTTTGGGACCGCTGTTCGCGATCTTCCTGCTGTTTGAGGGCACGCGCGGGCTGTTCGAGGGCTGGGTGCGCGGCCTGGCCGGCGCGGCGCTGGGCGCGCTCGGCACCGCGATCGTGCTGGGGGTCGAACTCGCCTTGCTCGAACCCTGGATGGCCGCGGTGATGGAGTTGCGGCATCAGGAGATCGCGACACCAGCGGTCCCGGTCGAATTGCTCGCTTTGTCGCTGATCTTTGCGGTGACCTTGATCGCGGTGCTGGTCGCGGTCGCGCGCGTAGCGCAGGGATTCCGCATACCGTCGAGCTGGAAACAGGTTGGCGAGCGGGTCGCCACCGGCTTCGCCGACCGCGTGCCGGTGCTCGCCGGCGCGCGCGGCAATGAGGGGACGATCACCGACCAACGCTCGCGCGCCATCGCGATCGCCGATGCGGTGACCGCGACCCAGCGGCGCGAGAGCCATGCCAGCCAGCCGCCCGCCGCTTCGCTCGGGCGACCCGGGATAGTCCCCACCAACACGCGAGAGATCGCCGTTGCGGCTGCCGTGCCGCTCGGCCAGAGTTTCAGGAGGCGGACGCGGGGGCGCGTGTCGGCCGGAGCAACACGGCGGGATAGCAACAGATGAAACAGGCCGCGCGCGAATCGCTCGACGCTTATTATCGCGAGGCCGACAGCTGGGCCGACGATCGCCAGGACATGCTGCGCGCGTCGCGTCGCACGGCGTGGATCGTCGCTGGTGTCGCGGTGGCAATCGCCTTGTTCGAGGCGATCGCGCTGATCGTGCTGATGCCGCTGAAGACGGTCGTTCCCTATACGTTGCTGGTCGACAAGCAGACCGGCTATGTCCAGGAACTGAAGCCACTCGACGCCGAGAAGATCGCGCCCGACACCGCGCTGACCCAGTCGTTCCTGGTGCAATATGTCATCGCGCGCGAAAGCTACGATGCCGGCACGGTCCAGGCCAATTATCGCAAGGTGCAGACCTGGTCGGCCCAGGTCGCCAAGGCCGATTACGTCAACGGCATGCAGGCGGCCAATCCCGCCAGCCCGCTCAGCCGCTACCCAAGGTCGGTCGTCGACACGCGGGTCAAGAGCATCACCTCGATGGGCGGCAACGAAGCGTTGGTGCGGTTCGACACCGTGCGTCGCGATCCGGGTGGGCAGGCGCAGCCGGCCGAATCCTGGGTCGCGGTGATCAAATATCGCTTCTCGACCGGGCCGATGCGCGCCGAGGACCGCTTCATCAATCCGCTCGGCTTCCAGGTGTTCGGCTATAATCGCAGCCAGGAAAATCTCGCGCCCCAGCCGGCGCCGGCCACCTCCGTAGCGCCGCTGCCAGGATCGAGCCAACCGCAAGTGCTCGCCCCCGGCGCGCAACCGTCTCCCGGCGCATCACCATCGCGCCAGCCCAACGGCGTCGAGGTCACGCTTTGAGGTTTCTTGTCCCTCTGATGCTGACGATCGCGCTTGCCGTCGACCCGGCGCAGGCACAAGTCCGGCCACAGCCCGGCTCGGGCGATCCGCGCATCCAGACGGTGATGTACGATGCCGACCAGGTCGTCTCGCTGCAGGTGCCGGGCGGGTACGAGCTGACGGTCGAATTCGCCCCCGACGAGCGGATCGAGAATGTCGCGGTCGGCGATAGCGGAGCGTGGCAAGTCACTCCCAACAAGCGCGGCGACCGCCTGTTCCTCAAGCCACTGCAAGGCGTCACCACCAATATGACCGTGGTGACCGACGCACGTAGCTATGTGTTCGAGCTGTCGCCAGGCAGCGCCGGCAGCGCGCCGTTCATCGTCCGCTTCCGCTATCCGCCGCCGCCCGCGCCGGCCAATGCCGGACCCGCGCCGGTCGAAGCCGGCCGCTACAAGCTCGCCGGATCGGATGATGTGCGGCCGGACGCGATTTCCGACGATGGGTCGAAGACTTTCATCATGTGGCGTGACACACAGACCTTGCCGGCGGTGTTCGTGATCGACCGCGACGGCAAGGAGACGCTGGCCGACGGCGCGATGCGCGATGGGCGCTATGTGCTCGACAGCATCAACAACAAACTCGTGTTCCGGCTCGACAAGAAGATGGCTAGCGCGACGCGCGTGCCGCAGGTGGCGCGCTGATGGCGGTGGCGGGAAGCGATCCGCGCGCCACGCTGCCGCCGCTGGCCGATGTCGAGCCGAGCGCGCGCCCGGTCGTCGCGCGGCCCAGTGGCGGGCTGCCCAATTGGGTGATCGCGGTCGGCATCGTCGTCGCGGGCCTGATCCTGTTCCTGGTCCTCGAGACGCGCCGTCGCCAATTGTCGGCGCCGGCGACCCGCGTGCGCACTGCCGATCTGCGCAACGGCGCCGAACCGCCCCCGCTCTACGTCCCACCGGTGCCCGAGCCGGCGCCGACGGTGATCCCGCCACCACCTCCGCCGCCGCCACCTCCGCCGCCACCGCCGCAACCGCGCGTCGTCTATGTCCCGGCGCCGCCGCCGCCCCAGCCGGTCGCGCCGCCGGCGCCACCGCCGCGCGCCTCGGCTGATCCGGTGCTCGTACTCGACACCACGGCCGGCGAGGCGATCGTTCCGACCGGGCCGGCCGGAGAAGGCAGCGCGGGCGCCGTCGCGACGGCTAATCCGGGTAGCGGAGGCAGCACGCTCGGCGGCCGGTCGCGCGCCTCGGTGCTGCGCAACCGCGCGACCACGGTGCCGCAAGGGACGCTGATCCCCGCGGTGCTGGAAACCGCGCTCGATTCCACCCGACCCGGTCCGGCGCGCGCGCTGGTGACGCGCGATGTCCGCGGGTTCGACGGCAGCAAGGTGCTGATCCCACGCGGCAGCCGGTTGATCGGCGAGTATAAGGCCGACTTGGAGCCCGGACAGAATCGCGCCTTGGTGATCTGGCAGCGGCTGGTCCGTCCCGACGGTGCGACGATCGAGCTCGCCTCGCCCTCGGCCGATCCGCTGGGACGCGTCGGCATCAAGGGCAAGGTCAACAGCCATTTCCTGCAGCGGTTCGGCAACGCGCTGCTGCAGACGTCGCTCAGTATCGGCACCGGGCTTGCCGCCGGTCTCGGCAGCAACAACAATGTCGCGGTGGTCGCTCTGCCCGGCGCGACCGGGACGGCAGCATCGTCGCTGGTCGGCAACCAGGACATCAAGCCGACCTTGCGCGTCAAGCAAGGCGTGTCGGTCAGCGTGTTCGTCGCCAAGGACCTCGATTTCACCGCGGTGGAGACGAAGCGATAGCCGCCAGCGATCCCATCTATCTCAAGAGCTATCTTGCCCCGTTGGGCGGGATGCTGGCGCGCGACGACGTCACTGACATCTATGTCAACCGGCCCGGCGAGATCTGGGTCGAGACATTGGGCGGCGCGACCGAGCGGCACGATGCGCCGGCGCTCGACCGCGCGACGCTCGATCGGCTGTCGCGCCAGATCGCTGCGCTGTCGCATCAGGGGATCAGTCGCGAGCACCCCCTTCTATCGGCGACCTTGCCCGACGGAGCGCGCGTCCAGGTCGTCGCCCCGCCGGCGACGCGCGGCGACCTGGCGCTGGCGATCCGCAAGCACGTCTCGCCCGACCTCAGCCTGTCGGATTATGTTTCGGCGGGATCGTTCGCCGAAACCAAGCGCGGCGATGTCGGCGGGCGCGCGCCGATCGACGTGGAATTGGCGCGGATGCTCGATGCCGGCGACGTGGCGGGAATGCTCGCGACCGCGGTCAAGGCGCGCAAGAACATCCTGGTGTCGGGCGGCACCTCGACCGGCAAGACGACCTTTCTCAACGCGCTGATCCGCGAGATTCCGTCGCACGAACGGCTGATCCTGATCGAGGATACGCCCGAACTGCATCTTGGCCACGCCAATGCTGTCGGCCTGCTCGCGGCGCGAAGCGCGCTGGGCGAGGCGCAGGTCACCGCCGACAGCCTGCTCGCCGCGTCGCTACGCATGCGCCCGGACCGCATCATCGTCGGCGAGTTGCGCGGACCCGAGGCCTACACCTTCCTGCGCGCGGTCAATACCGGCCATCCCGGCTCGATGACCACGGTCCATGCCGACAGCGCCGAGCGTGCGATCGAGCAGATCGCCTTGCTGGTGCTGCAGACCGGCACCCGGCTGGGGCGCGAGGACGTGCATCATTATGTCCGCAGCACGGTCGACGTCTTCGTCCAACTGGCGCGAACCGGCGGGCGGCGCCATGTCGCCGAGGTCGTGCTGGCGCGGTAGAAAGGGCACCGGCGACATCGAGATTGTCGAGCCTGGCCATTTGCGCTCGAGCTATTTCGGCCGGGAAAGACCCGCCCGGCCGCGGGCGTCCAGAGGACATTGCGTCCAAGACCCAAGCCTTTAGGGTGACGGCATGATCGACCACGTGTCCGTTCCGGTCGGCGATCTTGTTGCCGCAATCGCATTCTACGAGCGAGTTCTGGCGCCCCTTGGCCTTTCACGTCTCGTAACGCGCGACGAGACGGCAGGTTTTGGCAAGCGATACCCTGAATTCTGGCTCAACAAGCGCAGCACCCGCCACCATGATGTCAATCCTGGCGCACATGTCGCCTTGCGGGCCGCCAGCGAGCAGTCGGTACGTGAATTCCATTCCTTGGCTATGGCGAATGGCGCGACCGATGCCGGAATGCCCGGCCCTAGGGATGCCGCGCTGACCACCTATTTCGGCGCATTCATCATCGATCCCGATGGCAACAAGATTGAGGCAATCACCTTCCCGTCTATTTCGGAATGATTGGCTCTTCGGTCATCCGTTTATGATGGTCACAGCCTAGTGCGGCCATGGCAGCAGCAATCCGGTCGTTGTGAGGCGCCGTATCGGGGTCTTCTCCAAGACAATCAATACGTTGGTGAAGCGGAAGCGCTCCGGTCGCCGATAATGAAGATCTGGTAGTCGACAGGCGGATAGCAGGATTGTCTTGCGACGGCGCACTTACTGCCGTCCAACGCCCGACGACTGAGCAAAGCCACTATGCCCCAAGCATTCATATTGGTTGTATTGGCGACGACGGCGGATTATCGTGTCGGTAAATAGGGCTTTAGGGGGTTTCGACATGGGCGTTTCGCACTCCAATTCGGTCAGCCGCCGCGGCATCATGAGCCGGGTGGCTGCCGTCGCTGCCGCGGGAATGGTGGCACCGGCCTTGACTCCGGTGGCGCGTGCCGCCGGGTCGGATGACGGGCTGAAGACATTCAAGGGCCGGTACGCACTACGCGGTGGCCGCATCATCGACGGCTATTTCGTCGCACCCAGCAATAGCTCCTACCTCGATGTGGTTGTCGTGCTGCATGGCGAGAACGGTTTCGACGCTGGCGCGCGCGCGCTGGCGCACTACCATGCCCGTGCTGGCAAGCTGGCGATCGTGCCCGACATGCCCGCGACCTATCGCGGTGTCGCTGCGCTCGCGGGACGCGATGCGCACGTCGCCGATATCAAGGGGCTGCGCGACGCTTTCGGCCGCCACCTGCGTGGCAACGGCAAGGTCGAGTTCGTCTCCGCCTGAGGTCGGCGCCGCTCTGCTGCGAAAGGGCTGCTGGACACGTCCGGCGGCCTTTTTCGTGTGCGGGGGTATCGGGCTGCGGGGCCCGGCTTAAGGACGGAGCGCCAACAAAAGACTCGGGGGTTCCGGCGTGGCAAAGCCGCGTCGTCGGTCATGGCTGCGCCATGCCGGCCGGTTCGCTGCGATTACGCTGATTAGCTGCCGCTAATCAGCGGCAGCGAACTGGAGCGGGCGAAGGGATTCGAACCCTCGACCCCAACCTTGGCAAGGTTGTGCTCTACCCCTGAGCTACGCCCGCTCTGGCGCCGGCCCGTGAAGCCACGGGCGGGTAAGGAGCGGGGCCATTAGCAGCGCTCCCGCGGGTCCGCAACCCCCTGTTGCAACCCGATCGAAAAGCCTTGGCTTCGCGGCGCTAGCGCCCACATAAGGGCCTTTATCGCTGACGGAGAAGAGACTTGGCTACGCTTGGAATGACCCCGGAGCAAAAGGAAGCCGTCGAGGCATTCCGCCGGGACGTGGTCGAACCGTCGATGAGCAAGCTGGTGATCATCGACTTCTGGGCGGAATGGTGCGGGCCGTGCAAAGCGCTGAGCCCGGTGCTGGAAAAGGTCGCCGCCGATTATGCCGACAAGGGCGTCGTGCTGGCCAAGGTCGATACCGACAAGAACCAGTTCATCGCCGCGCAATTCCAGATCAAGTCGATCCCGACCGTCTATGCGATGTTCCAGGGGCAGTTGATCGCCGACCTGACCAGCGCGCGGACCGAATCGCAATTGAAGGCGATGCTCGACCAGGTGCTTCGCCAATTGCCGGTCGAGAGCGCGGAGGCGCAGCAGGAAGCCGAGATCGAACCATTGGTCGCGGCCGCCGAGCAGATTTTGCACGATGGCGACGCGGAGCGCGCTTTGTCCTATTTCGAGCAGATCGCCGAGATCGCGCCGGATCATCCCGAAGTGGTGTCGGGCCGTGTCCGCGCGCTGGTCTCGCTCGGCCGGCTGGACGACGCCGAGGCAGTGCTCGCCGCCCTGCCCGAAGACGCGGCCAAGGGCGCGGAGATCGATCGCGCCCGCGCTGCGCTCGATCTCGCACGCTCGGCTCCGCCCGCGGAGGATTTGGCGCCATTGATTGCGGCAGCGGAAGCCGATCCGGACAATCTGCAGGCGCGGTTCGATTTGGCCAATGCGCAAATGGCAGCCGGGCAGCGCGATGCCGCCGCCGATTCGTTCCTGGCGATCGTCGCCAAGGATCGCGCCTGGAATGACGGCGCGGCGCGCGCGCAATTCCTGAAGTTGCTCGAAGTGGTCGGGCTGGAGGATCCCTGGGTGTCGGCGCAGCGCCGCCGGCTGTCGGCGATCTTGTTTACGTGACGACGACGCGGCTCTCGATCTTCCCGCTGGCGGGAGCGTTGCTGTTTCCGCGGATGCATCTGCCGCTGCATATCTTCGAGCCGCGCTATTGCGCGATGGTGTCGGCCGCGATGGCGCGCGACCGCCGCATCGGGATGATCCAGCCGCGCGGCGATGGCGATCCTCCGCCGCTATTCGATCTGGGCTGTGTCGGCCGCATCGCCGAGGTCGAGGCGCTCGACGACGGCCGTTACAATATCGTGCTCGAAGGGACGTCGCTGTTCCGAGTCGCGCGCGAGTTGGAAGTCACAACGCCGTTCCGTCAGGTCGAGGCCGAATTGATCCCGCTGCCGCACGAATCGGAGACGCTGTCCTTGGGGCATCGCGCCGCGCTGGAAACCGAATCGCGGCGCTTCGCCGATGCGCAGGGCTATGCGGTCGACTGGGATTCGGTGGCGCGGCTCGACGATGAGGCGTTGGTCAATGGCATCGCCCAGATCGCGCCGTTCGACGCGGCGGCCAAGCAGGCGCTGCTCGAGGCCACCGACCTCGCCGCACGCGCCGAGCTGACCGTGCAATTGATGCAATTCTTCGGCCGCCACGATGGCGAGGATCGCGTCACGCTGCAATAGAATGGCCTGGCCGCACTGCACCTCCGCAGAGGTGAGGAAGCCATCGCGCGACTGATGTAAACGCCTAACGCGCGGAGCAGGTTGAGGCGTTGCCGATCTTGTAGCTCACGAAGACATTCGTGCGCCCTTCCTGCCGATCGATCACGACCTTCATGAACTTGGGCAGCGCAATGAATGTCAGGTTGCGATAATCGGCGAATTTCGCCTGGGTGTCGTTGAACAGCGCCACGCCGGCCCGCGCCGCTTCGATCCGATAGAAAGCGACGACGCTGGCGATCGGCGCATCGGCGGATAGGTGACAGCGGACGTAACACCCCTTGCGTTCGGGCGCCGCGACGATGTGCGCTGGCGCATAGGGTGCGCCGAGACCGAGGCTGGCAGGGCAACGAACGTGGCGGCGAGGAGGATCATCGCGCTGATCTCAAATCGGTATCTGCTGCGAGATACAGTGGAAGCTGCCGCCGCCGGTCAGGATATGGTCGGCGCGTAGACCGACGGTCTTGCGTCCCGGGAACAGCGCGCCGATCGCCTCGACCGCCGTGTCGTCATTTTCGGTGCCGTAGAGCGGCACCACCACGCTGGCATTGCCGATATAGAAGTTCATATAGCTCGCCGGCATGATCTCGTCGTCGCGCAGCACGCGGCCAGGGGACGGGACCGGCACCACCTCGATATCGCCATGCTGGAGCGCGCGCGCGGTGGCGCGTTGATAGACTTGCCAATTGGGGTCGTTCTCGCTCGCTTCGGGAATCGCCAGCCGCCGTGTGCCGACGAAGCGCGCGAGATTATCGACATGCCCGTCGGTATGGTCGTTGAGCAAGCCGTCGCCGAGCCACAGCACTTCGCTATAGCCGAGATCGCGATGGAGCAGTTCCTCGATCTCGGTGCGCGACGTGGATCCGTTGCGGTTGCGATTGAGCAGGCATTGTTCGGTGGTTACCACCAACCCCTCGCCATCGCCGTCGATCGCGCCGCCTTCGAGCACCCAGTTGAAGGTCTCGACCGTCTTGCCGCGCGCCTCGGCCAGCCGCGCGCCGATATCGTCGTCGCCAGGCAGATCATATTTGCCGCCCCAGCCGTTGAACTGGAAATCGGCTGCCACCCCGTCGCCGCGGATGATCGGCCCGGTGTCGCGCAACCAGATGTCGCCGAACGGCTGGATCACGACCTTGGCGATGTCGCCCGCGCGGCGCCGCGCGGCGGCGGCGGCCTCTTCGTCGGCGGCGACCAGCAGCACTTGTTCGCCCTTGCCATCGGCATGGATGGCGCGCGCGAAGGCGGTCACTTCGTCACGCGCGGGTTCGAGATCGAGTTCCCACAATTCGGGGTGGCTGGGAAATCCGATCCACACCGCCTTGTGCGGCGCCCATTCGGGCCGGGGAGGGGCAATCTTGATCATTGGCCAGCGCGCGCCCCGGCGCGGGACCGGTCGCGGATCGCGCGGAATTCGGCTGTCTTGTACCAATTCGGCCAGACCGGCGTGTCGGCGAGCCGGCGCCCGAGCTGGTAATAAAGCGTCAGATCCTGCACCGCGCCCGCCCAGTTCCAATTGGGGTCATATTCGTCCTGCGGCTTGTGGTAGCGGTTCTCGATATAATCGAGCACTGCGGCGTGCCCCTTGGCAACGCCGCCATCGGCCAGATCCTCGCCCGACCCGCCGTCGAACATCGGCACGCCCAATTTGGCGAAGCTGAAATGGTCCGAGCGGAAATAGCCGCCGCGTTCGGGATTGGGTTCGGGCTTCATCACCCGGCCCTGCGCCTCGACCAGCGGCTTCATCAGATCCTCAAGCTCCGATTTGCCCCAGCCCGTGACGACGAAATCCTTCGCCGGCCCGATCACGTTCAATCCGTCCATGTTGACCCCGCCGACCGTCTTGGCGAGCGGGAAGATCGGGTGCTCGGCATAATATTTCGACCCGAGCAGTCCCGATTCCTCGGCAGTGACCGACAGGAAAACCATCGTTCTTTTGGCCGGACCGGCCTTGGCCTGCGCTTCCGCCAGCGCGATCAGCCCGGCCGAGCCCGAGGCATTGTCGAGCGCGCCGTTGCAGATGTCGTCGCCCTTGACCGGGGTGCAATGGCCGAGATGGTCCCAATGCGCCGAATAGATCACCGTCTCGTCGGGCTTTTCGGTCCCCGGCAGGATGCCGATGACGTTCTTCGATGCCTGGCGTTTGATCGTGTTGGTGAAGCCGACCGAGAATTTGATCCCCAGCGGGACGGCCTTGAACCCCTTGACCTTGGCCGCCGCCTGAAGCTGATCGAAATCCTTCCCCGCGCTGGCGAACACCTGTTTGGCCTTGGCGAGCTGCATCCAGCCGATCGCCTGGCTCTGGTCCATATGATCGCCTTTTTCATCGAGCTCGAGCTGCGCGCCCGACCAGCTCGACCGTACCACGCCCCAGCCGTACGCGGCGGGATCGGTATCGTGGACGATGATGACGGCGGCGGCGCCTTCGCGCGCGGCTTCCTCGAACTTGTAGGTCCAGCGGCCGTAATAGGTCATCGCCTTGCCTTCGAAGAGGCCTTGATTGTTGGGCGCCTGCCAATCGGGGTCGTTGACCAGCACGACCACCGTCTTGCCCTTCACATCGACGCCGGCATAATCGTTCCAGCCCTTTTCGGGGGCGTTGATGCCATAACCGACGAACACGACGTCCGAGTTGCGGATGTCGATCTTCGGCGTCACGCGATAGGTCGAGACCACCATATCGTCGCGATAGGTCAGGCTGACCGGTGCCTTGCCGCCGGTGAAGGTCATCGGCGTCATGTTCTCGGCGGTCAGCTGGACCATCGGCACGTCCTGGAACCAGCTGCCTTCATTGCCGGGTTTCAGCCCCGCCGCCTTCATCCGCTCGACCATATAGGCGACCGTCTTGTCCTCGGCGGGCGTGGTCGGCGCGCGTCCCTCGAACGCATCGGAAGACAAGGTTTTGGTGACGTCCTTGAGCGTGTCGACCGAGATGGCGGGGGTGCTCGACTGGGCAAGCGCGGGCGTTGCGGCCAGGACGGCAAGAGAGAGGACGAGACGGCGCATCGGCGACCTTTCGCTAGGGTTGGCCGCTGTCTGGCAGCGCCCCGCCAAGGGCGCAAGCCGGACTATCATCGCCGACCATCGTGGCCTCACGGCCGGTCGGCGCGCGTCGGTCCACTGTTTGGTCCACAACGGAGCAAAAGGGTTGCCACCGGGCGCGCCTTTCCTTGCGAAGTCCGGCGTCATCGTTATTCATCGTGCGATCAAGGGGTTGGGGGACTTATGCGGATATGGGGCTTGGCGGCGGCATTGGGCCTGACGCCCATCGCTATCACGGCAGCCGCGGCACAGGATGCACCTGCCAAATCTTCCAATGACCTGGCTGCCGCATTCGGCGCGCGCGAGGCGGTGCGGCAGATCAGCCTGTCGCCGGACGGCACCAAGGTGGCGATCATCCAGCCGACCAAAGGCCGGGGCTCGGCGCTGATGATCGGTGACCTGGTCAAGGGTGGCGAGTTGAAGGCTATCGTCACCTCGACCGGCAATCCGGACCAGCTGGGCGATTGCCACTGGTCGACCGACACGCGGCTGATCTGCCGCATTGTCATCACTACCAACATCAATGGCGATCGGCTGGGTTTCTCCCGGATTATCGCGGTCGATTCGGATGGCAAGAATCTCAAGCTGCTGAGCGCGCGGACCAGCGACCGCTCGCTGGGGCTGATGCAAAACGGCGGCTCGCTGATCGACTGGGGCGCCGGAGGCAATGGGTCGGCATTGATGACGCGGCTTTTCGTCCCCGAATCGTCGACCGGTACGCACATCGCCGAGAGCCAATCGGGATTGGGGGTCGAATTGATCGATACGACCTCGCTGTCGCGCAAGCAGGTCGAGCCGGCGCGCGACGGTGCGGTCGACTATATCAGCGACGGTCGGGGTAACGTCCGCGTGATGGGCATCCGACCGAAGACCAGTTCGGGGTACGATTCGGACAAGATCATCTATTCCTACCGGACCTCCGACAGCCGAACGTGGAAGCCGCTCACGACGGGAACGTCCGTCGCCGGTCAGGCGGCGGGTTTCCTGCCTTACGCCGTCGATCCGGCGCTCAATGTGGCCTATGGATTCGAAAATCAGGATGGGCGCGCCGCGCTCTACAGCGTCGCGCTCGACGGCAGCCTGACCAAGAAGCTGGTGCTGTCGCGGCCGGATGTCGATGTCGACGATCTCGTCGAAGTGGGTCGGCAGAATCGCGTGGTCGGCGCCACCTATGTCACTGATCGCCGCGAGGCGGTGTTCTTCGACCCCCCACTGAAGGCGCTGCGTATTGCGCTGGGCAAGGCGTTGCCGGGCAAGATCATCACCTTCATCGACGCCAGCGCCGACGAGAGCAAGTTGCTGATGTTCGCCTACAGCGATCTCGATCCCGGACGCTATTATGTGTTCGACAAGAAGACGAGATCGATGGCGGAAGTTCTGTCGTCGCGGCCCGACCTGGACAGCGTCAAGCTCGCGACGGTGAAGCCGGTTACCTACCAAGCCGCGGACGGCACCAGCATTCCCGCTTTTCTGACTCTTCCCGCTGGCAGCGACGGCAAAAACCTGCCCGCGATCGTGATGCCGCATGGCGGGCCAAGCGCGCGCGACGAATGGGGTTTCGATTGGCTCGCGCAATATTTCGTGGCGCGTGGCTATGTCGTTATCCAACCCAATTTCCGTGGATCGACCGGCTATGGCGACGCCTGGTATCAGAAGAACGGATTCCAGTCGTGGCGGACCTCGATCGGCGACGTGAACGATGCCGGACGCTGGCTGGTGAAATCCGGCATCGCCGATCCCAGAAAACTTGCGATCGTCGGCTGGTCTTACGGCGGCTATGCCGCGTTGCAATCGGCGGTGCTCGACCCCGATCTGTTCAAGGCCATCGTCGCGATCGCGCCGGTCACCGACTTGGACGCGCTACGAGACGAGTCGCGCGACTTCACCAATTTCCCTCAGGTCGATGCGCAGATCGGCCACGGTCCGTGGATCGCCGAAGGGTCGCCGGCGCGCAATGCGGGCAAGATCAAGGCGCCTGTGCTGCTGTTCCACGGGGATCGCGACACCAACGTCGGGATCGGCGAGTCGCGATTGATGGCCGGCAAGATCAAAAGCGCGGGTGGCAAGGTTGAATTCGTCGAGTTCAAGGGGCTCGACCATCAACTCGATGACGATACGGCGCGCACGACGATGCTTGGCAAGGCCGACGCTTTCCTGCGCAACGCGATGGGGTTGTAGCGCGGCGTTGGTCAGGCGCGCCGCGCGCTGATCAGCAATTGCGCCGCCACCAGCCGCGCGGTCACCTCGATCGCTTCGCCTGCTACTGTCTCGATCGGTTCGGACAGCGGGTGGATCGGCGCGCCCCAATGCGAACGCGACTCGTCGAATGGGCTGTTTTCGAACGTCACGTCTGCGCCGAAATCGACTCGCAGCCATTGCGCTACCCCGTGGATCACGCCGCCATCGGAGATCAGCGTCGCAGTCTCTTGGGTCGGCCCGAACGACGGCGCCTCGAAGTCCATGGCGAGCAGGCTGGTGGGGCGAGATCGGCGCGTGGCTCCATCGGCGCGCGCCCGCAACACTGCCGGAGAGGGCGCGGCGAGCAGGTTGAAGGGCGACATGTCGAAGCCCTCCACCATGCCAAGCGGCCATTCGGCCGGGTGGTCGAGCGCGACGAGCGCGCACCGCAATTCGGCGCGCGGCGGCAGGATCGGCGCATCGGGCCGGATCAACCGCCCGCGGGCGTCGGTAATGACCCGAACGATGTCATCGCCAAACAACGCGTCGTCGAACAATTCGGACATCAGCAGGTCGGCAGGCTCCGCCAGATCCTGTCCCAATTCCAGGTCGGTCGAATATTTGGAGATGACCGTGATGCGATCGGCCAGCCCATTGCGCTGCGCGATCTCGCGCGCCGCCGCCGCGATCACCGGATTGGCTTCGCAGGTGATGACCTGGGCACCGGCGCGGGCGGCGAGCAGCGACAGCAGCCCGGCCCCGGTACCGATCTCCAATACACGCATTCCCGGGGACACCAGCCTGGCGATCGCTTGGGAGTAACAAGCGTTGCGGGGGCCGTCGCGCAGCATTGGCGCATGCCAGTGCGGTACGCCCGCCGACAGTGCCGCGCGGACCAGGTCGCGCACGTCGGTGTCGTCGGGCGCTGCCGCCACCGCGGCCAGCCCCAGCGCATAAGCGTCGCCGGCGATGCCCTTTGTCTTGAGCGCCTGGCACAGCATCGCCATGGCGAGCGGCTCGTCCGCAACGTGCGGGTATCGTTGCAGAATATCGATCACTTTTCCCCAATGCCGTCGGCCGGTTCGTCCGTTTCGCGACACCAACTTGTGGGTCGGCGCTCGCAACCACACAAGAGAGCTTCGGACAGTCCTAGAATGTTTATCCGTCAACGCAAAAGGGCGGCCCCATAGGGACCGCCCTTTCGCATATCGACGATGTCGTCCAGATCAGCTCACGCCGATCCGTGTCATCAGCGCGAGTAGAATTCGACGACCAGATTCGGTTCCATCTTCACCGGGTACGGCACCTCGTCGAGGGTCGGCACGCGAGTGAAGGTCACCTTGGCATTGCCGTCGGGCGAGACGTAATCGGGAATGTCGCGCTCGGCGAGCTGCTGCGCTTCCATCACCAGCGCCATTTCCTTGGCCTTGGTGCCCAGCGTGATTTCGTCACCGACGAAGCAGCGGCGCGACGCGATGTTGCACTTCACGCCGTTGACGCGGATGTGGCCATGGCTGACCAGCTGGCGCGCGGCGAAGATCGTCGGGGCGAACTTGGCGCGATAGACGATCATGTCGAGGCGCTGTTCGAGCAGGCCGATCAGGTTCTGCGAAGTATCGCCCTTCATCCGGGCGGCCTCGTGATAGCAATGCCGGAACTGCTTCTCGGTCACGTCGCCGTAATAGCCCTTGAGCTTCTGCTTGGCGCGCAGCTGGATGCCGAAGTCCGACATCTTGCCCTTGCGGCGCTGACCATGCTGGCCGGGGCCGTATTCGCGCTTGTTCACCGGGGACTTGGGACGACCCCAGATGTTTTCGCCCATCCGGCGGTCGAGCTTGTGCTTGGCGCTGGAGCGCTTCGACATAAATATTCCTTTGCAATTGCCAACAACGACGCCGCCCGAAGGCGGCGCTAATTCCGGTCATCGCTCTGCTGAGATCAGGAGATCGGCAGGGCCACCGCTTCACCGGAAGTGCGGGGCCGTTTGCGAAGGGCGCGCCTCTCGCAGAGGCGTCCGCTAGAGTCAAGCCTCAGTGGTGGGGTCGGCCTTATTGTCGGACGACCTGACCATTATTCTGGAGCGTTTGCGAACGCTGCATCGCATCGTCTCTGACGCGCGCATTGTCAGAATCGATCCGGCTCCAATCGGCCTTGGTATGACACGTCACATGGCCACCGAGGATCGAGCCGGTGGCTGGACCGTCGCGGCGGCAAGTCTTCTTTTCCTTGACGGGTGCCGGCGCGGCTGCGTCGGTAGCGGACTGAGCGATCGCCGGAGCAACGAACAACATGGCGGGTACTGCCGCCATCATCTTGAAATGCATTAGTAACTCCCCTGGTTGGATTGCTTATCCGACTATCGTGTCCGTCACTGGAGCGAAGGCCAAAGCGGCTGGGGCGCTCATCACCAACCTGGCGAAGCGCCTGGACCCAGCGCGCCTCCGTCGTTCGACGACGGGCAGCGTTCGATGAAGTGTCAGTGTGCGTCCGACGCACCGCTGCCTGAGGTGAGCCCGTCGCCCGAGCGCACGCCGGGCATGGGCGCCCGTTCGGCGTTGGGATCGACGCCGGTGCCGTCGATTTTCGCCCATTCGTCCTTGGTGTGGCACGAACTGCGCATCATGTTCGAACCGGGAAACGGCTCGAGCGGGCGACAGATTTTCTTTTCCTTTTTCGGCTTGGGCGCCGGCGCCGTATCGCCGGTTTGGGCGAAAGCGGGAACGGTCAGCAGCGCAAGGCCCGCAGCTGCCATCATCTTGAAACGCATGTATAACTCCGAAGTGAGAGCGGCTTTACTTGGCGCGAAGCTGTATCGGTTCCCTAGCGCCGAAGGAAGTCAAAAACGTCAGCCTCGCTGACGCGGATTGGCAAGTGCCGACAAGACGCCGCGCAATGTCCGCACTTCCTGGCTCGACCAACCGGGCTTGGTCAACAGCGTGCGTAATGTCCGTTTCGTCGTCGGCACGCGATCGGGCGGGAAATAGAAGCCGGCACCCTCCAGCATCGCGTCGAGCTGGCCGATCATGCCGTCGAGCTCTTCCTGCGGCGCGGGTAGCGGCAGGTCGGTGTCGGTCGGCTGCGCGAGCGACACGCTTTTCGACCATTCGTACGCGACCAGGATCACCGCCTGGGCGAGATTGAGGCTGCCGAACGCGGGATTGATCGGCACGGTGACGATCGTCCGCGCGACCGCGACATCGTCGGTTTCCAGCCCCGAGCGCTCGGGCCCGAACAGGATCGCCGACCGGCCTGCTTGCTCATGGATCTCGCGCGCCGCGGCCTCGGGAGTCATCACCGGCTTGGTGACGCCGCGTTTCCTGACGGTGGTCGCATAGACATGAGGGCAATCGGCGACCGCCTCGGCGACACTGTCGAATACCCGCGCACGTTCGAGCACCACGTCGGCACCCGATGCCGCCGGTCCCGCCTGCGGGTTGGGCCAGCCGTCGCGCGGGGCCACCAGCCGCATCTCGGTCAGCCCGAAATTGAGCATGGCGCGTGCCGCTTTGCCGATATTCTCACCAAGCTGGGGACGGACGAGGACGATAATCGGCTGATGAAGGTCGGTAAGCTCAGTCACGAGTGAGGCGCGCGCTCCAGGCATAGCCACGATAGAGCGTGCGGTGTTGCGCGTTCAGCCCGATCTTGTCCACCACCTCGAACAGCTCGGCGCGCGGGCTGACATCGAACTTGCCGAGCCAGGCGAACAGCATCGCGCGAAACCAGCGCGGCAGGCGTTCCTGCTGCCCGAAATCGACGATGTCGAGCCGCCCGCCGGGCGCGAGCTTGCTTGCCGCCTCGCGGATCGCGCCGGTCCAGTCGGGGATCATCGACAGGGTGTAGGATTGGAACACGCGATCGAATTCGGCGCGGCCGAACATGCCCTTCGCATCGAACGCGGTGGCATCGCCCAGCGCGAAAGCGATGCGATCGCTCAGTCCCTCCTTGGCGACATTGGCGCGCGCGGTCTCGAGCATCGCCTCCGAGATATCGACACCGTAATAATGCGCGTCGGGCCAGCGCCGCGCGGCAACGATCAGATTGCGCCCGGTGCCGCACCCCGCCTCGAGCACGCTGCCGCCCGGCGGAGGCGCGAGGCCCTCGATCAGCGCGTCACGTCCCAACAAGTAATATTTGCGGGTGAGGTCGTAAAAGTGGCGCTGGGAGCGATAGATCGCGTCCATCTGCGCCGCATGCGGCTGCTCGCTCAGGCGGCGTCCCCCAGCACGTAGAGATGCACGCCGCCATAGATCGAGGAACGATCGCGCCGGGTGTAATCGAGCGAGTCCTCGGCGCGATAGGTCCAGCGCCCGAGCACCGCGTCGGGCACGCGGCCCGGCAGGATGGTCGGCTCGCCCGCGGTGCGGAACAGCACGCGCGATCCCGGCCGCGCGGTGCGGGTGATCTCGGTCCACAAATCGGTCAATTGCTCGTCGGTCATCCAATCCTGCGCATCGAGCAGGATGTAGCGATCGAGCGAGGCATCGGGCTGGCGCTTGAGGAACTCACTATAGTTTGAATGGAGGATTTCCATCCGGTCGAGCCGGTCGACGACATCGGCGTAATTGTCGGCCTGGAGATAGGGCGGCAGCGGTGCCTCCGGCCCTTCGCCATAACCGCGGCCGAACGCTTGCCAGGCGAAATAATTGTCCTTGAGGTCGAAGTCGCAAGCGAGCTTTTCGAGCCGCTCGCGCAACACCGTCGCCATCTTGGCGTCACCGGCCAGCGCTTCGTACTGAGCGGGCGGGATGCCGAGCCCGAACAAGGACGCCGGCTGGTCGGTCAGCCAGCGCACGAACGCCTTGTCGAAGAACGGCGCATATTCGCGGTCGAATATCTCGCGCTGTTCCTCGATCGTATTGGCCTTGAGGATCGCCTTGGGATCGAGCCCGTGGAGCCGTGCCAGCATATGCGCCGCGCCGATGAAGCCGCCGAGCAGGCCGCGCTTGTACAGCCCCTTGGCGAACCCGCCGATGCGGCGGCGGCCGATCAGGTCGCGGCTTTCCCAATAATGCCGCGTCGGCTCATCGAGATGCGGGCGGATATAGCTCTTGTACGCCGCGATGTTCGCCTTGGTGTTGGCTTCGGCGAAGAAGCGGTGGAAAGCATCGTAATCGGGCAGATGGCGGGCTGCTGCGAGCTTCAATTTGTTGAGCGCGATATGCGCGGTGTTGAGGTCGACCGCGGTGATCCGGCGCGGATTGGCGGTCAGATAGCTGAGCGCGTTGCACCCGCCCGAGGCGATCGTCACGACGTGATTGTCGGGCTGGATCGCCAGCGCTTCCATATCGACCGAGGGATCTTCCCAGATCTGCGCATAGACCAGGCCGCGGAAGGCGAAGGTGAAGGCGCGTTCGAGAATGCCCTGCTTGGTCAGATGGTCGTGGCGGTGGACCGCATCCTGGACGGCGCGGTTCTTTTGCGGAGCAAGGGCAGTGGCCATATGAAGTGTCCCAGAGGGTGCGCGGCCTTACCGCGCGCGACCTTTTCGCGCTAGGGCAATCCGGTGACGTTTCGATGACGCCCCCCGGACTCGCGATGGGGCGAGGCGATCACGGGGTCATTGCCCCGCCATCGGGCCAGCTGGTGTCGCTGACCCGGGTCAGGTGCATCTCGAAGAATTGCACCGGTGGTTGACCCGTCACGACGCGCTCGCCGATCTCGGTCCACACCTTGTCCTTGAACGTCGCGGTGTAGCGGATCGTCGCCGGGCCGGCAGGAACCTCCCAGACATAGCCGTCGGCGGTCGGCGTGATGACGAAGTCGCCGGCATGACCAAGCGCATAAGAGCGGAAATTGTAAGCTTTCTTCGTCGGTTCGTACGAAATCACTGCGAAGGCATTGAAGCCGATCGACCCGTCGGCATTGAACGACCGGCCCTCGATCACCCTCAAGCTCCCCCCAAGCATGGTGCCGATGCGCTCGGTATGCGTGACTTTATGCTCGCCGCTCGGCCCGCGCGTCGTTGCGGTGCCGCGCCAGGTGCCGTCCATCCAGGCGAATTTGCCCGCTGCGTCCTTCTGCGCAGCGATCGTGGCGGGATCGGCTTGCTGCGCGCTCGCCGGTACCGTCATGATTAGAGCCAACGTCCCCAGGATAATCCGCCGCATATGGTCCTCCGCGTCGCTTCGTGGCAGCGTCGGCCGCGATGGCGACGCTTTCCCCTGATCAGCCGAAACGACAACGGCCGCGCAATCGCGGCTTCGCCAATGCCGCACGCAATTTCGCGAACCATGTGGTCGCTTTGCCGGGTTTCGTGCCGCTGACGGCGAGCGGGCTCGCGGCGATCGTTCTGGCGACGATCACCGGGGCGTTCGGGACGATCGCGATGGCCTATCCGGCGCGGTTCGGTTTCTGGTCGCTGCTGATCGGCTGGAACATCGCCAAATGGATCGTCTGGTTCGCCTGGCGGGTGCGGCGCCCGCGGGACTGGCGGCGAGCCGCGGTGCTCGGGGCTTTGGCCATCAACCTGCCGCTGCCGCTCGAAATCCCGCTCGCGCTCCGTTTGTTCGGGGTCAGTACCGCAATCGATCCCGCACGGACCTGGATCGAGGCGGCGGCGATCAGCGTCACCTTATTCGTCGCCTTGTTCCTGGCGCGGCGGGCGGGCCCAGCGAAAGCTGTCATTCCCGCCGACACCGGCATCCTGTTTCGCGCGGGCGTCCGCGACCTCGCCGAGGTGCACGGCCTGCGTGCCGAGGATCATTACTGCCGCGTCCATCTCGGCGACGGACGGACTCTATTGGTGCTGGCGCGGTTCGCCGATCTACGCGCCGAACTGGCGGGGATCGACGGCGAGCAGGTTCATCGCGGCGCGTGGATCGCCGCCGCGGGCATGGACGGCGCGGTGCGCGACGGGCGCGCCTGGCGGCTGGTGCTGGTCCACGGGACGCGGCTGCCGGTCAGCGACACCTACCTTTCCGCGGTCCGCGCGCGCGGCTGGCTGAAGATAAAACCCAAAGTCGGGGTGGCGTAACCCGCGACGGATCGGTAAGGGCGTCTCACACGACAGCTCAAAGGACCCGCGCCCAGTTCATGCGCATCGCCATCGCGTCCGATCATGCCGCCATCGCCCTCAAGGCGACGCTTGCGGAATGGTTGCGTGCGGCCGGGCATGAAGTCGACGATCTGGGTCCGCACGACGGCGCGAGCGTCGATTATCCCGATTACGGCTACAAGCTCGCCGAGGCGGTCGCCAGTGGTGCGGCCGAACGCGGGGTCGCCTTGTGCGGATCCGGCATTGGCATTTCGATCGCGGTCAATCGCAATCCCAAGGTTCGCTGCGCGCTCGTCTCCGAACCTTTGTCTGCCGCGCTTGCCCGCGAACATAACGACGCCAACGCGATCGCGATCGGCGCGCGGCTGACCGGCGAGGCGATGGCGATCGCTTGCCTCGAAGCCTTTCTATCCACCCCCTTTGCCGGGGGCCGCCACCAGCACCGGGTCGACAAGCTCGGCCATCCCACGCCAGCAGAACCAACGAAAGCCTGAACGATGAGCACGAATCCCAGCACGCTCCACGACGTCCAGCCCGACGGCTATTTCACTCGCGGCCTGGCCGAGGCCGATCCCGCGGTGTTCGCCGGCGTGCGCCACGAACTCGCCCGCGAGCAGAACCAGATCGAGCTGATCGCGTCGGAGAATATCGTCTCGAAAGCGGTGCTCGAGGCGCAGGGATCGGTGTTCACCAACAAATATGCCGAAGGCTATCCGGGCAAGCGTTACTATCAAGGCTGCCACCCGTCGGACGAAGTCGAGCAGTTGGCGATCGATCGCGCCAAGGAAGTGTTCGGCTGCGAGTTCGCCAACGTCCAGCCGCATTCGGGCGCGCAGGCGAACGGTGCGGTGATGCTCGCTCTCGTCAAGCCGGGCGAGACGATCATGGGGCTCAGCCTCGATTCGGGCGGGCACCTGACTCACGGCGCCAAGGCGGCGATGTCGGGCAAGTGGTTCAACGCGGTGCAATATGGCGTCGACGCCACGACGCATCTGATCGACTTCGACGAGGTTGCGGCCAAGGCGCGCGAGCACCAGCCCAAATTAATCATCGCCGGCGGCTCGGCCTATCCGCGCCAGATCGACTTCGCCAGGTTCCGCGCGATCGCCGATGAAGTGGGCGCGATCTTCATGGTCGACATGGCCCATTTCGCCGGGCTGGTCGCGGGCGGCGTCCACCCGACCCCGTTCGGCCACGCCCATGTCGTCACCACGACGACGCACAAGACCTTGCGCGGCCCGCGCGGCGGTGCCGTCTTCACCAATGACGAGGCGATCGCCAAGAAGATCAACTCGGCGGTGTTCCCCGGACTGCAGGGCGGCCCGCTGATGCACGTCATCGCCGCCAAGGCGGTCGCGTTCGGCGAGGCGCTGCGTCCCGACTTCAAGCTCTATGCCGCGGCGATCATCGAGAATGCCAAGGTGCTGGCGGCGACCTTGGCCGAACGCGGCGCGGCGGTCGTCTCGGGCGGCACCGACACGCACCTCGCGCTGATCGACCTGACCCCGCTGGGCGTGACCGGCAAGGACGCCGACGAAGCGCTCGAGCGCGCGGGCATCACCTGCAACAAGAACGGCATCCCCAACGACCCGCTCCCCCCGGTCAAGACCAGCGGCATCCGCGTCGGATCGCCCGCCGGTACTACCCGCGGATTCGGTCCCGCCGAGTTCCGCGAGATCGGCAATATGGTCGCCGACGTGCTCGATGGCCTGGCCAAAAATGGCGAGCAGGGCGACGCTCAAGTCGAAATGGCTGTGCGTGACCGTGTTAATGCACTATGTCACCGATTCCCGATTTATCCGGAAGGCTGAGACATGACCGAAGACAATCTGAAGCGGATGTGCACGCATTGCGACGCGGCACTGCCCGACGGCGCCAAATTCTGCCCGGCGTGCGGCGTCGCGACCGGCGACGGTTCGACCACCTATGAAGAAGCCAAGGCGTTCGTGATGAACAGCGCGTCCGAGGCCGAAAAGACCGCGCGCGAGCTGATGAAGAACGAGGATGCGCAGAAGATCGCGGGTGCCGCGGCGGTTGGCGCGGTGGCGGCGATCGTGCTGCCGATCTCGATGGTGACGGGCGCGGTGATCGGCGCCGGAATCATGGCGTATAATCGATTCGCCAAATAAGGAGACGTATGAGTTCTTCGGACGAAACGCTCGCGGCGGCCCGCGCCGCCCTTCACCGCTCGCGCGCCGGTGAGCCCGAACCGGGCGTTGGCGGTGCGATGAAGCGCGGTGCGGTACTGGGGGCGATCGTCTCGCTGCCAGTCGCGGGCATCGGCGTGATCGGCGGCGCGGTGATCGGCGCCGGTGCCGCCGCGCTCGACAGACTCACGAAGAAGGACTGATCGACCTTGCGTTGCCCCTTTTGCGGCCACGAAGACAGCCAGGTCAAGGATTCGCGCCCGACCGAGGACGGCGCGGCGATCCGCCGCCGGCGGCAATGCGAGGGCTGCGCGGCGCGCTTCACCACGTTCGAGCGCATCCAGCTGCGCGACCTGGTCGTGCTCAAGAGCGACGATCGCCGCCAACCGTTCGACCGCGAGAAATTGATGCGCTCGATCTCGGTGGCGACACGCAAGCGCCCGATCGATCCCGTGCGCATCGAGAAACTGGTGTCGGGCATCCAGCGCCAGCTCGAGACGACGGGCGACCCCGAAATCCCCGCGCAGCAGATCGGCCAGATGGTGATGGAAGGGCTCAAGGGCCTCGATTCGGTCGCCTATATCCGCTTCGCCAGCGTCTATAAGGACTTCACCGAGGCGAAGGATTTCGAGGAATTCGCCGGGAGCGTGAGCGAGATCGGGGCGAAGCCTTAGGGCTGCGTGGTCGCGCTGGCGGCCCCTGTCTGCCCAGCGCTTGCCAAACAATCCGTCGTCACCCCGGGCTTGTCCCGGGGTCCACCTTGCCCCGACCCCTGGGCCGAGCGGTTCAGTGGATGCCGGCACAAGGCCGGCATGACGACCAGTTTTGAGCCCGTCCGCTCGCCAATCTCGACGTGACGCCGGCTGCACCGCCGATTAGGCACACCCCCATGACCGCCTCCGCGATCACCCGCCGCTCGATCGCAGCGCAGGCCTGGCCGATCATGATCGGGCAGATCACGGTGCCGCTGGTCGGGCTGGTCGACACCGCGATCATCGGCCGGACCGGCGATGCGGTGGCGCTGGCGGCGGTCGCGCTCGGCAGTTTCGTCGTCACTTTCCTGTTCTGGACCTTCGGCTTCCTGCGGATGGGGATGACCGGTCTGACCGCGCAGGCCGAGGGTGCCAAGGACGCGGTCGAGGTTCGTGCGCTACTGATCCGCGGCATCGCTCTTGGGCTCGGACTCGGCGCGGCGCTGCTCGCGCTCCAGATTGTGCTCATCCCGCTCGCTTTTCGTATCTTCGCGGGCTCGGGCGAGCTCGACAGCGTGGCGGAGGGGTTCGTTGCCGCTCGCCTGTTCGGCGCACCCGCCGCGCTGGCCGGCTTCGCCATCAACGGCTGGCTGCTCGGATTGGGGCGGACGCGCGCGGCCTTGCTGCTCCAATTGGTGATGAACGCCGCCAACATCGCGCTCGATTTGATCTTCGTCTGGCATTTCGGCTGGGGCGCGCGCGGCGTCGGGTTCGGTACGTCGAGCGCGGAGTGGATCGCGCTCGCCACCGGCCTCGCCATCGCCGCTGTCGTGCTCGGGCGCGATGGCCGCACCGCGATCCGCAGCGAAGCGGCGCGCGCCTTCGATCCGGCCGCGCTCAAGCGGCTGTTCGGGGTCAATGCCGACATCATGGTCCGCACAATCGCCTTGCTGATCCTGTTCGGCTGGTTCGCCAATGCCGGCGCCCGATTGGGACCGGTCCAGCTCGGCGCCAACCATGTCCTGTCGCAATTCGTCGGCCTGGCGGCCTATGTGCTCGACGGCTTCGCCTTCACCGCCGAATCGCGTGTCGGCCAGGCGATAGGGGCAAAGTCGCGGATTGATTTCCTCCGTGCGATCCGGCTGACCGGCGAATTCTCCTTCGCCAGCGGTTTCGTCTTCGTCGCGGCGATCGGCCTGGGCGGGCGCTGGCTGGTCGAGCTGATGACCAGCAACCCGCACGTGCAGGAACGCGCGCTGGCGTTTGCCCCGTTCGCCGCGCTGCTGCCGCTGATCGGCGCGCCAGCCTGGCTGCTCGACGGCATCTTCATCGGCGCGACGCGAGGCAAGGCGTTGAGAAACGCCGCGATCCTGTCGACGGGCTTGTACATCGCGACCGATCTCGCGATGCGCCCCTGGGGAGCGCTCGGCGTGTGGATCGCACTGACCATGAGCTATGTCTATCGCGCTGGCGCGCTCGCTTTGTGGTGGCCGGGGCTGCTCAAGGACGTCGGAACGCCTCCGCCGCTTGCGGAACCGTCCCCCGGGACTTAGACGCGCTCGCGATTCCCCAATTCAGCGTTCGGAGCCGCCATGTCGGAAAAGATCAATCGTGTCGTCCTTGCTTACTCGGGCGGCCTCGACACCAGCGTCATCCTCAAATGGCTCCAGCAGACCTATCAATGCGAGGTGGTGACCTTCACCGCGGATCTCGGCCAAGGCGAGGAACTCGAGCCCGCGCGCAAGAAGGCCGAGATGGCGGGGGTCAAGCCCGAGCATATCTTCATCGACGATCTGCGCGAGGAATTCGTCAAGGATTACGTCTTCCCGGTGATGCGCGCCAATGCGCTCTACGAGGGCCTGTATCTGCTCGGCACCTCGATCGCGCGGCCGCTGATCGCCAAGCGCCAGATCGAGATCGCCAAGCAAGTCAATGCCGATGCGGTCAGCCACGGCGCCACCGGCAAGGGCAACGACCAGGTCCGCTTCGAGCTCGGCTATTACGCGCTCGCCCCCGACATCAAGGTGATCGCGCCGTGGCGCGAATGGGACCTGACCAGCCGCACCCGGCTGATCGAATTCGCCGAACAGCACCAGATCCCGGTTTCCAAGGACAAGCGCGGCGAGGCGCCGTTCTCGACCGACGCCAACCTCCTCCACACCTCGTCCGAGGGCAAGGTGCTCGAGGATCCGTGGGAAGAAGTCCCCGATTACGTCTATTCGCGCACCGACAATCCCGAGGACGCGCCCGACACGCCCGAAATCATCACGATCGATTTCGAGCGCGGCGACGGCGTCGCGTTGAACGGCGAGGGCATGTCCCCCGCGACGCTCCTCACCAAGCTCAACGAGCTGGGCAAGCGCCATGGCATCGGCCGCCTCGACCTGGTCGAGAACCGCTTCGTCGGGATGAAATCGCGCGGCATGTACGAGACGCCGGGCGGCACGATCTATCACCTCGCGCATCGCGGCATCGAGCAGCTGACGCTCGACCGCGGCGCTGCCCACCTCAAGGACGAGCTTGCGCCGCGTTATGCTGAGCTGATCTATAACGGCTTCTGGTTCTCGCCCGAGCGCGAAATGCTCCAGGCGGCGATCGACCACAGCCAGGAAAAGGTCACCGGCACGGTGCGGCTCAAGCTCTACAAGGGCGGGGTCTATGTGATCGGGCGCAAATCGCCTTATTCGCTCTACAGCGAGAAGGTCGTGACCTTCGAAGACGATCAGGGCGCGTACGATCAGCGCGATGCGGCAGGGTTCATCAAATTGAACGCGCTGCGGTTGCGGTTGCTCGGGCGGCGGGATCGCTGAGCCAGCATCCGTCATCGCCCCATATCGTCACCCCAGCGCAAGCTGGGGTCTCGTGCGGCATCGCGCCCTCGCTTGAGATCCCAGCTTGCGCTGGGATGACGACTATTGGTGCCTGCTCGTGCAGCCGAGCAGGAATGGTCCGATTCCGCGCAACCCCAAGCGCGTTTTAGGGGAGCGTTAACCATTTTGCCGCCAAGGCTCCTCTCGACCATCGCGGTTCGGGGGGAAAGTAGACATGCGGGACGATCAGGCAGTCGATGTCGCGATCATCGGCGCCGGCCCGGCGGGCCTGACTGCCGCGTACCAGCTCACCAAGCTCGGCTATTCGGTTACGGTGATCGAGAAGGATCCGGTCTATGTCGGTGGGATCAGCCGCACGGTCGAGCATGACGGCTTCCGGTTCGATATCGGCGGCCATCGCTTCTTCTCGAAATCGAAAGAGGTAGTCGATCTCTGGAACGAGATCCTGCCCGATGACTTCATCGAACGCCCGCGGATGAGCCGCATCTATTATGAGGGCAAATTCTACAGCTATCCGTTGCGCGGGTTCGAGGCGCTGATGAATCTCGGCATCTGGCGCTCGGCAATGTGCATGCTGAGCTATGCCAAGGCCAAGGCGTTTCCGACCAAGAACCCGCGCTCGTTCGAGCAATGGGTGGTCAACCAGTTCGGCCACAAACTCTATTCGATCTTCTTCAAGACCTACACCGAAAAGGTCTGGGGAATGCCGTGCGACGAAATGTCGGCGGACTGGGCCGCGCAGCGCATCAAGGGATTGAGCTTGGGCGGCGCGGTGATCGACGGACTCAAGCGGTCGCTCGGGCTCAACAAGCGGCGCAACGACGGCATGGCCGTCAAGACATTGCTCGAAACCTTCCGCTATCCGCGCCAGGGGCCGGGCATGATGTGGGATGCCGCGCGCGACAAGGTGCTGGCCGGGGGCAATCGTGTGCTGATGGGCACCGCGCTGCATCAGATCAGCCAGGATCAGGCGACCGGGCGCTGGCGCGTCGCGGCGCGGCGTGGCGACGAGATGCTGACGATCAATGCCGGCCATGTCATCTCGTCCGCGCCGATGCGCGAACTGGCAGGACGGATCCACCCGTTGCCCGTGACCCTGCCCAATGCCCTCGACCTCAATTACCGCGACTTCCTGACGGTGGCGCTGATGATCCGGTCGGACGATCTGTTCCCGGACAATTGGATCTATATCCATGACCCCCGCGTGAAGGTCGGCCGCGTCCAGAATTTCCGCAGCTGGTCGCCCGAAATGGTGCCCGACGAAGCGCTCGCCTGTGTCGGCCTCGAATATTTCTGCTTCGAAGGCGATGGTCTGTGGTCGGCTTCGGACGATGACCTCGTCGCTTTGGCGACGAAGGAGCTCGCGACGCTCGGGCTGGCGGATCCGGCCACCGTGGTCGGCGGGCGCGTCGTGCGGCAGGAAAAGGCCTATCCGGTCTATGACGACGCTTACCGGACCAATGTCGAGGAGATGCGCGGCGAGCTCGAAGCGCGCTATCCGACGCTCCATATGGTCGGACGCAACGGCATGCATCGCTATAACAATCAGGATCACGCGATGATGACCGCGATGCTCACTGTCCGCAACATCCAGGCGGGCGAGCGCATCTACGATATCTGGGCGGTCAACGAGGACGCCGAATATCACGAGAGCGGCAATGAGGGTGAACGCGCCGCACTGGCGTCCGAACGCCTCGTGCCTGCCCGCCTGGGGGCGGCGGCATGATGAATCGCGTCATGGCCTTGCTGTGGCGAGCAACCTATTTGCGCTATCTCGCCGCCAGCGTCGTCGCGCTTGGCGTCGATGTCTCGCTGTTCCTGGTGCTCCAGGCCAGCGGCATGCCGATCGCGCTGTTGTCGGCGCTCAGCTACAGCGCCGGCATCCTGATGCACTGGCTGATATCGAGTCGGCTGGTGTTCGCCGGTGAGTTGCGCGACGTCGGCATCGACCGCGCCCGGCAACAGGCGCTGTTCCTGCTCTCGGCCTTTGCCGGCCTGCTGATCACCGTCGCGATCGTCAGCCTGGCGGTTCAATTCGGGCTCGACGCCCGGCTGGCCAAGCTGATCGCGGTCGCGGCGAGCTTCCAGGCCACGTATCTATTGCGGGCGAAGATCGTATTCGCATGACTCGGCGGCGCTTTTGGCTGTCGGTCGCGGCGATCTGGGCGATCACGTCGGCCCTGCTCATCGTCATCACCTGGAGCGCCATCGTCGCCTGGCGCTTTCCCGATCCCGACGACCAGATGCGGCTGTTGCAGGTCCGCGACTGGCTGGCAGGGCAGAGCTGGTTCGATCTGACCCAGCATCGTCTCAATGATCCCGCCGGCGTGCCGATGCACTGGTCGCGCGTGGTCGACTTGCCGATCGCGGCGGTGATCGTGACGCTGCGGCCGCTGCTCGGCCAACTTGCCGCCGAACATGTCGCCTTGGTGGTCGTGCCGCTGCTGACGCTCGGCGTGGTGATGGCGTTGGTCGCGGCGCTCGCCCGGCGGCTGCTCGCCAATGACGGTGCGGCGCTGATGGCGGTGTGTATTACCCCCCTCGGCGTGGAAGTCCTCCACCAGCTGCGGCCGATGCGGATCGACCATCACGGCTGGCAAATGGCGACCGCGCTTCTCGCGGCCTATGCGCTGGTCGGCGCCCCGACCCGCAAGGCGGGATTGCTGGCCGGAGCGGCGATCGCCGTGTGGCTGTCGATCTCGCTCGAAGGCTTGCCGATGATCGCGGCGATCCTGGCGCTGGTCTCGCTGAAATGGGCGGTGACGCCGGCCAATCGCCCGCTGCTGACGGCGACGGTAGCGGCCACCAGTCTCGGCGCCGTCTCCATCTTCCTGGCATCGCATCCGGCGAGCGCCTGGCTGGTGTCGCCGTGCGACGCGGTGTCGCCAGTCTATCTCGCGATGCTCATGGTCGCGACGGTGGGCACAATCGCCCTGACCGCGCTGCCGATCCGGACGGTCGCCGGTCGTCTGGCCGGACTGGCGGGCGTCGGCGTGGCAGCCCTCGTCCCACTTCCCTTGCTCGCGCCGCAATGCGCGGCGGGTCCGTTCGGCCAGCTCGATCCGCTGGTCCACCATTATTGGTACATGAACGTGGCCGAAGGCCTGCCGTTATGGGACCAGACGCCGTTCGCGATCGTCAACACGATTGCCCTTCCGCTGCTCGGGCTGGCCGGGGCCATGCTGGCGGTGAGGACGAGCACGGGCGAAGAGCGTGTACGTTGGATCACCTTGTTGTTCCTGTTGGGGGCGGCGACGGCGGCGGCGATCTTCGTCCAGCGGTCGGGCGGCGTCGCCAACCTGCTGGCGATCGCGGGGGTGGTACGCCTGCTTCATCCGCTGCTCCTACGGGCGCGGGCGATCGACAGCCTGCCCAAGCGGCTCGCAGCGACGTTCGGTATCTTTGCCGCGGCGGCGCCGGGCGCGGTTTTCGACACGTCGTTGGCCGCGTTGGCGCCCGATCCGCGGGTCGCAACGGTGCACCGGGCGATGGGGTGCCTCGACGCCAGCGACATGCGGGCGCTCCACGCTTTGCCACGCGGCAACGTGCTCGCGCCGCTCGATATTTCGCCGGCGATCCTGCTGCTCACACCGCACGACGCCGTCGCGAGTGGGCATCATCGTGGCGCAACCGCCATGCATGACGTGATCGCGGCGTTTGTCGGCACCGAGGATCAGGCGCATGCTATCATCCTCAAGCGGCGAATCGACTATGTCGCGTTCTGCCCCGGCCTGCCCGAGATCATGATCTATGAAAGCGAATCGCCCTCGGGGTTCCTGGCACGTCTCGACGCCGGCCGGATACCTGCCTGGCTGACGCCGATGCCGCTCCCCGGCTCGCCCGCAAAGGTTTGGCGCGTGCGTTGATCTTGCGGCGTGGCCCCGCCCATGCCTAAAGCCGCGAAGATGGACGGCAGCGGCAAACTTCAATGGTGGCAGACGCGCACCTTCGTGGTGGTGATGGCATTGTTGTCGATGGTGCCGCTGTTATGGCCTGACATCCCGCCGCTCGTCGACCTGCCCGGGCATATGGGCCGGTATCGTGTCCAGGTCGATCTCCAGAATTATCCCTGGCTGCTCGACTGGTACAATTTTCAATGGTCGCTGATCGGCAATCTCGGCGTCGATCTGCTGGTCGAGATCATGCACCCGATCTTCGGGCTCGAACTGTCGGTCAAGCTGATCGTATTGTCGATCCCGCCGCTGATCGTGATCGGCTTGTTGTGGATCGCGCGCGAAGTCCATGGGCGCATCCCGCCCACTGCCTTGTTCGCGTTGCCGCTCGCTTATTGCTACCCGCTGCAATTCGGCTTCGTGAACTTCATGCTGTCCATGGCCTGGGCGCTGCCGATGTTTGCGCTGTGGCTGCGCCTCGCGCGGCTCAAGAAGTTCTGGTTGCGCGCGATCCTCTTCGTGCCGCTGTCATGCATCCTGTGGGTCTGTCACACCTTCGGCTGGGGCGTGCTCGGCGTGCTTGCCTTCTCGGCGGAAATGGTGCGCGAGCATGACCGCATAAAAAACGAGGTCGGGGCGCGGATCGGGCCGATCACGCGCGAAGGCGCCAAGCGCTGGGCGATGGGATTCGTGCGTGCCGGACTGCACTGCCTGCCGCTCTGCTTGCCGATGCTGCTGATGATCGCCTGGCGCAATGGCCAGCATGTGACCGGGGAGACCGGCGACTGGTTCAATTGGCAGGCCAAGATCAGCTGGCTGACGATGATGCTGCGCGATCGCTGGATGGCGTTCGACATTGCCTCGGTGGCGGTGATCGGGCTCGTCATCTACAAGGCGGTGCGCGACCCCAATTTCGAATATTCGCGCGCCGTCGGCCTCTCGACCTTGTTCCTGGTCGCGGTCTTCGTGCTGTTGCCGCGCATCGTGTTCGGTTCGGCTTATGCCGATATGCGGCTGGCGCCGTTCATGGTGGCGATCGCGGTGATCGCGATCCGGCCCAAAAAAATGGTGTCGCCACGCACGATGACGACGGTCGCGGCGCTGGGCCTTGCCTTCGTGCTGGTCCGTACCACCGCGACGACGGTCAGCTTTTACATCTTCGACCAGAATTACGACCGTGAGCTCAAGGCGCTCGATCACATCCCGGTCGGCGCGCGCCTGGTCAGCTTCGTCGGCAAGACGTGCAACAACGAATGGCTGATGAGCCGGCTCGAGCATCTCCCCGCGCTCGCGCTCGAACGCAACGCTGCCTATACCAACGACCAATGGTCGATGCCGGGCGCGCAATTGCTCACGACCAAATATGTCGCTGCCGGGCACTTCTCGCACGACCCCTCGGAAATCGTCACCGAACGGCAATGCGCGCGCGAATGGTGGCGACCGATCGACCGCAGCCTCGCGCTCTTCCCGCGCCCGGCATTCGATTATGTGTGGCTGATCACGCCGCCGCCCTATCACGCCAAATACGTCCAGGACCTGACCCCGATCTGGCGCAGCGGCGACAGCGTGGTGTTCAAGGTCAACCATGTCGAGGTGGCGCCGCAGGCCAAGAGGAGCGACTTCCCGCTCCCGCCTAAGAGCAAGGTTCCCCTCTTCTGAATGGCGTGAGCTGGGCCAGATATTGCTGGTCGCTCTCGACGCCGGCGCGTTCGCGCGCCAGGAAATCGGCGATCGCACGACGGAAGTTGCGGTCGGGAATGTAATGCGCCGACCAGGTCGGCACCGGAACATAGCCGCGCGCCAATTTGTGCTCGCCCTGCGCCCCTGCCTCGACCGTCGACAGCCCGCGCGCGATCGCGGCGTCGATCGCCTGGTAATAACAGAGTTCGAAATGGAGGAAGGGGACGTCCTCGACGCATCCCCAATAGCGGCCGTATAGCGTATCGCCGCCGATCAGGTTGAGCGCGCCGGCGATCGGGCGGCCGTTGCGTTCGGCCAGGATCAGCAGAACCTCATCCGCCATCCGCTCGCCGAGCAACGAGAAGAATGGCCGCGTCAGATAGGGATGCCCCCATTTGCGGCTGCCGGTGTCCTGATAGAATGCCCAGAACGCGTCCCAATGCGCCTCGGTCAGCTCGGCGCCGGTGACGTGGCGGATGGTCAGGCCCTCGACCGCCTTGGCGCGCTCCTGGCGGATCGCCTTGCGCTTGCGGCTGGCGAGCGCTGTCAGGAAATCGTCGAATGTCGCATAGCCGTCATTCTGCCAATGGAATTGGGTGCCCTCGCGGATCAGCCAGCCCGCCGCCTCGAACATTGGCAACTGGTCGGGCGCGATGAAGGTCGCATGCGCCGAGCTCAGCCCGTTCTGATCGGTCAGCGCCTCGATCGCGCCGATCAGCGCGGGAGCCATCGTCTCGTCGCGTAGCAGCAATCGCGGGCCTGGCACCGGGGTGAACGGCGCCGCCACTTGAAGCTTGGGATAATAATCACCGCCGGCGCGCTCCCAGGCATCGGCCCAGCCATGGTCGAAGACATATTCGCCCTGGCTGTGGCTCTTGGCATAGGCCGGCGCGATCGCGGCGGGCCGACCGTCGGCGCCGTCGACGATTACCGGTAGCGCTTGCCAACCGGTACCGCGCCCGACGCTGCCCGATTCTTCGAGGATCGAGAGGAAATCGTGGCGCACGAACGGATTGCCGGTGCCGGCGCAGGCGTCCCAGTCGGCGGCCGCCACTTGCGACACGCCTTCCGAGATGCGCGCGGTGACGGGCTGGCGGCTCACGCGCCGCATTTCCCCGTCACCCCGACATTGCGCCGGGATTCACGCCGCCGTTCATCCTGCATGCTTGGGAATATGCGGACGGGTGGATGCCGGGACAAGCCCGGCATGACGTTTAGTTGGTTCAGTCGGCCAGCTTGACGACGGCGTCGACCTCGACCGCCGCGCCGCGCGGCAGCGCCGCGACGCCGACCGCGCTGCGGGCGTGCTTGCCGGCTTCACCGAACAGAGCTTCCATCAGGTTCGATGCGCCATTGGCGACTTCGGGCTGATCGGTGAAATCGGGCGCCGAATTGACGAACACGCCCAGCTTGACGATGCGCTCGACGCGGCTGAGGTCGCCGCCCAACGCCGCCTTGATCTGCGCGACCAGCATCAGCCCGCACAGTTCGGCGGCTTCCTGGCCCGCGACCTTGTCGACCCCGTCACCCAATCGGCCGGTGACGACCTTGCCGTCCTTGAACGGCAACTGCCCCGAAATGTGCAGCAAACCGTTGGCGTCGACCGTCGGCACGTATGAGGCAACCGGGGCGGCCGGCGACGGCAGGCTCAGGCCCATTTCCTCCAGCTTGCGGTCGATACGGTCGGTCATGCGGAAATCCCTTCTGTTATGGCCGGCTGGTCGGCGGCGAAGCGCTGGGCGATCCAGTCGCGCGCTGCCCCCCAGTCGTCGATTCGTGCGTGCGCGTGCGCCGCGGGCGGCACTTGCGGTGCCATTGCGGGCTCGGCGACTAGGTGCAGCCGGTGGACTGTGGGCGCGTGCTTGGCAACCGATTCGTGGTGCGTCGCCAGATCATCGACGAAAACCGTGACCGGATTGCCATGTTCCGCGACCAGCCGTGCGACCGGTCCACCCTTGCCGCCCTGATTGGTCTCGACCCGGTGGCGGATGCCGTGCCGCGCCAGCTGCTCGATGCGATGGTCGCGGCAATGGTCGCCCAGATTGGTCAGGATAACGATGTCGGCGCGCTCGGACAGCGCCGCCAGCGCTTCGGCGGCGCCGGGGACCAGGGTCTGGCGCTCCATTTCGGCGGGAAAGAATTCGTCGAGCATCGCCCAGATTCGCTGATGGTCGACTGGGCTACCATCGGCATGGGTCATGGCGATGAAACTGCCCGTTTCATGCGCGAAGGCGATGTCGTGGCGCTCGCGCAACCAGGTGCCGAAATGGCGCACCATGTGCAGCAGCACTTCGTCGCAATCGCAGATCAGCAGCGGGCGCGTCATGCTTCCAGGCTCCGGCGGGCGGCGACCAGCGCCTCGGGTTTGATGCCGAGCTCGGCCGCGCAGGCGACCAGGTCAGGCTCGTGCGCTTCGAGGAATCCCAGCACTGCCGCCTGGGTACCGCGATTTGCCGCCGACGCACGCAGGTCATCGGCGTCGAGTCCGGTCAGGTCGAGCAACCGCCGCGCGCGCGCCGGATCGGCCAGCGTCCAGGCCAGCGCGTGCAATGCCAGGGTCGGGGCGTCGTTGGTGTCGGTGGGGTTCATTGCTATGTCGTGGTCCAAGGAGACCCCGTTGGCAAAGCGCGTGCTGGTTGTCGAGGACAACGAACTCAATCTGAAGCTGTTCTGCGATTTGCTGCGCGCGCACGAATTCGAGACCGAACCCGTGCGCGACGGGCGCGAGGCGGTCGACCGCGCGCGCGCCTTCGTTCCCAACCTCATCGTGATGGACATCCAGCTGCCCTATGTCAGCGGCTATGACCTCATCCTGCAGATCAAGGCTGACGAGAATCTGGGCAAGATCCCGATCATGGCGGTCACCGCTTATGCCGGACGCGAAGACGAGGACCGCATCCGCGCCGCCGGTGCCGACGCCTATGTGTCCAAACCGATCTCGGTCGCGCGATTCGTCGAGGAAGTGAACGCGCTGCTTTGACGCGAGTCCGTCATCGACACCAAATCCGTCATCCCAGCGAAAGCTGGGATCTCTCGCGATGGCGCGATCCGCGTGAGACCAGCGTCGGGTCGGATCGTCCCCCCGGACGATCCTTGAGCATGCGGGGCATGCTCAACCCGACGCTCTTTCGCTGGGGTGACGAGTCGGGGCTGGCGGAGCGGGAAAAGCAAAAAGGCCGCGAGGGTTTCCCCTGCGGCCTGGGTCCCCGCTGACGCGGGAACTGCGTAACTCGCGCTAGCGCGAGTTACTTGATCTTCGCTTCCTTGAACTCGACATGCTTGCGCACGACGGGATCGTATTTGCGGAACGACAGCTTCTCGGTCTGGGTGCGCGGATTCTTCTTCGTGACGTAGAAGAAGCCGGTGTCGGCCGAGCTGACGAGCTTGATCTTGACGGTGGTCGGCTTGGCCATGACCCAAATTCCTGCTGGTTGAAATACAAAAGCGGCGGACGCGCCGCCGCTTGTCAGGGGCGGGCCATTGGCCCAGCCGAGGGGGATTGTCAAGCGGAAGGGGCTTTAACACCCCCTTTACCATATCGGTAGCACTCTCGAGCCAGCGAAGCGGGAGTTAGGGAAATGGGGGTTTCTGCTCGTAATGACGATCTCGCCGCGCGGATCGCGCGGCTCGACCTGATGGCACAGCATGTGCGTCCGCGCGACCTCGTCGTCGAAGTCGATTCAATCCGTTGCGTGGCCGAAGCGGCGGGCGTGCTGCCCGTTGTGGCGGTGGCGCACGCGCTCGAATCGGCACTGGGACGCGGCGAAAGCGGGATGATCGTGCGCGGCTGGATCGCGATGCTGACCGAAGCGGTCGGCTGCGGCCAGACCGACGCGCAGACCGGCCACGTCTTCCTCGCCGCCGGCGCGATGCGACTGGGCGGCTAATGGATTCATTGATGGCGGCGCTGGTTGCCGCCTTGCTGATTCGCGCGACCGATCCAACCGCGGCCTATGTCGCGCGTGTCGCCGATCGCTCTCGCAAGGCCGGCGCGGTGCTGGCCGGTGCGCTGGTCGCGATCCTGATCACGCACGCAATTGCCGCGGTGGCGGGCTTCTTCCTGGCGCCGCATCTCACGCCCAATCCGAAGCGGCTGTTCGTCGCCTTCGCCCTGCTCGCCGCGGCGAGCGGGGGGATTTGGCCGGGCAAGCCGATCGAGCCGGGCGAGGGGCGCCATCCGTTCTGGACCGTCGCCGCACGGCTGATCGTCGGCGGGTGGAGCGGGCGCAGCGAATTCGTCACGCTCGCGCTGGCGATGAGCGGCACCGCCGCGCTTGCCGGGATCGGCGGGTTCATCGGCAGTGCGGTTGTGCTCGGGTTCGCGGCAATCGGCGGCGACCTGATCTGGCGCACCTTGCCGCACCGCGCGATCGGCATAATCCTGGGCGGATTGCTCGCAGTCGCGGGGTTCTGGTTGGCATTCTCGGCGCTGCGGCTGATCTAGCGCGTCGATCACTCTGCCCGGCATTTTCGTGCGGCAAGGGGCGGAGCCAATCCTATATTGATCCGTTGTCGCAACGACTCTTTCGTTCAACGGAGACACCATGCCCAACGCCGATCTCAAGACGCCGACCGATCTGTCGTCCAACGCCGCGAAAAGCGTGAAGGACGCGCTCAACACGATCCTGGCCGATTCGTTCGCGCTCTACCTCAAGACCAAGAACTTCCACTGGCATGTCTCGGGCCCGCATTTTCGCGACTATCATCTGATGCTCGACGAACAGGCGGCGGAAATCTTCGCCTCGACCGACGATATCGCCGAGCGCGTCCGCAAGACCGGCAACGTCACCCTGCGCTCGATCGGCGACATCGCCCGGCACCAGACGCTCAAGGACAACGACAAGGATTTCGTCGCGCCCGACGACATGCTCAAGGAATTGCGCGACGATAACCTCAAGCTGGTCGAGAGCCTGCGCGAGGCCAAGGACATCGCCGACAACGCCAGGGACAATGCCACCAGCGCGATGATCGACGACTGGACGGACCAGGCCGAACGCCGCGCCTGGTTCCTGTTCGAGGCTGGGCGGAAGGCGTGATATGGAGGCTGATGCCTGTTCTTGCGCGAGTTAGCGGACGGATAAGCGTCAGCCCTCGATCGTGATCAACCACAGATCGGGCGGCGCGCCGAACCGGAGCGGCGGGCCGCTCGTGCCTAATCCTCCGGTCACGATCACGGCACGCCCCGGATCGAGCACCAGCCCGCAGCGATACCGGTCCCCGAGACGGGATACGCTTGCAACCGGGCCGTAAAAGGGCAGCACGCCTTGTCCGCAATGCGTGTGTCCCGCGAGCAGCAGATGCACGTCCCCCGGCAATCGCGGCGCGATGTCGGGAGAATGCGTCAGGATGATGCGTGCTCCCTCGAACGGGCGCAGCTTGGCCATCGTCGCGGCGATATTGGCATGGTGGGAAAAATCATCGTCGATCCCTCCAATCGCAATTGGCCCGCGCGCTGTGACGTCGTTGACGAGAACGGTGATCCGCGCCTGGGCCAACGCGCTGGTGACGTCGTCGGCTCCGGTCCAATGATCGTGATTGCCGAGCACCGCGACGACGCCGAGCGGCGGATGCAGTTTCTTGAACGGCGCCACTAACCCGGGCCCGAGCTTCCTCCCGCCATGTGGATCGTGGCCATAGATGAAGTCGCCCGCCATCAGCACGATATCGGGATTGAGCGCGTCGATCTGGTCGACGATGCGGCTGAGGCGCGCTTCGTCCATCGCGTGACTGCCGATATGCACGTCGCTGATCAGGACGGCGCGAACCGACTTTACCCCCTTGGGCCAGCGCGGCAGCTTGATCGTGGCGGTGCGCACCATGGGGTCGAACCGCGCCTCGGCGCGCGCATAGAGATAGAATCCCGCCACGATCAGCAGCAGGATCAGCAGAACCTTCAGCAGCTTGCGCATGGTCGAGGGCGTAAGGGGTGCGCGGGCGGCGAGCAATGGTCTGGAAATTCCTCCCCGTGCCGGGGAGGAATTTTGGACATGCACGATCATGCTCGCCTTCGCCAACGCCTCTGGTGGAACCGTTACGCGAGCGCCATGTTGGTCGCGACATGCACGCTTTCGCGCAGCTCCTCGATTCGCTGATCTACACGCGGTCGCGCAACGCCAAGCTCAAGCTGATCGGCGATTATCTCAAGGCGACGCCCGATCCCGACCGCGGTTGGGCGATCGCCGCGCTGACCGGCGATCTCGACCTCCCCGCGGTCAAGCCGGCGGTGATCCGCGCGCTGATCGAGGAGCGCGTCGACCCGGTGCTGTTCCGCATGAGCCGCGATTATGTCGGCGATACCGCGGAGACGATCGCCTTGCTGTGGCCCGGTGCCGATGACGGCAAAGGCGAGCCGCTGTCGGTCGGGCAGGTCGTCGACACGCTCAATTCACTGTCACGCTCGGACGCGCCGGCCGCACTCGCCGCGATGCTCGACCGGATGGACGCCGAGGAGCGGTTCGCCTTGCTCAAGATGGCGACCGGTGCGCTCAGGATCGGCGTCTCCGCGCGGCTCGCCAAGACCGCGCTGGCCCAGGCCTTCGGCGTCGCGGTCGAAGGGGTCGAGGAAGTCTGGCATGCGATCCGCCCGCCTTATGCCGAATTGTTCGACTGGGTCGAAGGCCGCGGCCCGCAGCCGACCGCCGCGGATATTCCTGTGTTCCGCCCCTTCATGCTCGCGCATCCGCTCGAGGACGGAACGGTCGATCTCGCCGATTATGCCGCCGAATGGAAATGGGATGGCATCCGCGTCCAGCTCGTCCATGTCGGCGGCGAGACTCGGCTCTATAGCCGCGCGGGCGACGATATCACGGGCAGCTTTCCCGACATCGCCGCGGCGTTCCGCTCGCCGGGCGTGCTCGACGGCGAATTGATGGTGAAGGGCGAAGCGCAGGGCAGCGCGCTCGAGGAAGGCGCGGGCGCCGCCAGCTTCAATGCGCTGCAACAGCGGCTGGGGCGCAAGATCGTGTCGGCGAAGATGCTCGACGATTATCCAGCCTTCGTCCGCCTCTACGACATATTGTTCGATGGCAGCGAGGATCTGCGCGCGCTCGCCTGGACTGACCGGCGCGCGCGGCTCGAGAGCTTCGCCGGCCGGCTCGATTCCGGCCGGTTCGACATCAGCGTCCTGATCGAAGCGAAGGATTTCGCCGCGCTCGAGGAAATCCGCGCCGGCGCGCGCGATGCCGCGATCGAGGGCGTGATGCTCAAGCGGCGCGATTCCGACTACGTCGCCGGCCGCCGCACCGGCTTGTGGTACAAATGGAAACGCGACCCGCTGACCGCCGATTGCGTGATGATGTACGCGCAGCGCGGCAATGGCCGGCGCTCGTCCTTCTACAGCGATTATACGTTCGGCTGCTGGACCGAGGAGGGCGAGTTGCTGCCCGTCGGCAAAGCCTATTCGGGGATCACCGACGACGAGCTGAAATGGCTCGACAGCTTCGTGCGCAACCACACCGTCAACCGTTTCGGCCCGGTGCGCGAGGTCGAGAAGACCCTGGTGCTCGAAGTCGCGTTCGATTCGATCCACGAGTCGAAACGGCACAAATCCGGCGTCGCGATGCGCTTCCCCCGCATCCACCGCATCCGCACCGACAAGCCGGCCGCGGAGGCGGACACGATCGCGGGGATCAGGAAGCTGGTGACGTGAGAGACCGGCGCCGGGGGAATGACGCCGGTCCCTCGCTGCCCCGGCAGGAATTAGGGCAGCATGACGGTGTCGATGACGTGGATCACGCCGTTCGATTGCATCACATTGGCGATGGTGATCATTCCCATGTCGCCCTTGTCGTCCATCACGGCCCAACCGGCGCCCATCTTCTTGAACTTGAGCATGCCGCCCTGGGCCGTCGCATAGCTGGCGACGCCGCCATTCTTCTTGGCCTTGGCCGCGATGTCGGCCGCGGTGATGCGGCCCGGCACGACGTGATAGGTCAGGACGGACGCCAGCTGGCCCTTATTCTCGGGCTTGAGCAGAGTGTCGACGGTGCCTGCGGGCAGCTTGGCGAACGCGGCATTGGTTGGGGCGAAGACGGTGAACGGGCCCTTGCCCGACAAGGTGTCGACCAGCCCCGCGGCCTTGACCGCGGCGACCAGCGTGGTGTGGTCCTTCGAATTGACCGCGTTCTGGACGATCGTCTTGGTCGAATACATCGGCGCGCCGCCGACCATCGGGTTCTTCATCGCGGCGACGCCCGCGGTGGCGCCGGCGACCAATGCGGTCGCGAGCGCGAATTTCCGGAATGCCTTCATGTCGCTCTCTCCTGAAGCACGCCTTCTGGCGCGTGCATCGAGAGGTACGGCTGGGGATCACCCTTGGATGCAGCTAGGCGATCGAGAGCTTGCCGCTCGCCACCACCGGTCCGGTCGGCAGGCCAGTCGGCGACCCGCCCAGTGGTTCGATCGACACCGCCAGCATGATCCCGGCTTTCAGGCCGCGACGCTTCTCCATCGGCAGCATCATGCGCGACGGGCCGGTCGAGGCCAGCATTCCCATCGGCTTGGGCACGCCGTCGCCGCCGATCATCCAGAGCTGCGCGGTCTTGCCCTGGGGCGCCATCCCGGCCTCGCCGATCCGCATCTCGCCGGTGGTCATGTCGACCATCGCCGGCACCGCGCTCGATTTATCGCTCATCATCAACGAGGCGACCATCATGTGGTGCGGCGGGCCGGCCACTTGCGACGTCGGTTGCAGCACGACGAACAGCGCAAACATCGCTGCGACCGCGCCGACCAGCGCTGCTATCGGCCAACGGAAGCCGGGTGTCGCCCGTGCCTGGGGCAGCGGCTCGGGCGCGGCCAGCCGTGCGGCAACCGAGTCGGGGGCCGCCACCTCGGGATAATCGTCGAACAGGCCGGCCAGCCGCTGGCGCCATTGCTCGACCTCGCGCGCGAAATGGGGATCGGCCAGCACGCGACGCAGCGCCGCGGCGCGCTCCTCGCCATCGAGCAGGCCGAGCGCGAGTTCGGCGGCGGTCATATCGGGATCGGGAGCGTCAGGCGTCATCGACACATCCCCTCAGCTGGAGCAGGCCGCGCCGCATGATGCTCTTCATCGTGCCCAATGGCACGTTCTTGCGCTCGGCCAATTCGGCATAGGTCACGCCGTCGAAAAAGGCCGTGCGGATCGCGTCGCGCGCGCGCTCGTCGAGCGCGTCGAGGCAATCGTGTAGCCGTTGCGACTCCTGGTCGCGCTCGGCGATCTCGCGCTGATCGGGGGACGGATCGGCTACCAACGCGGCCTCCTCGACCGGATGCGAGGGCCGGGCGCCTCTTGCCCGCACCCAGTCGATCGCCTTGTTGCGCGCGATCGTCGCCAGCCACGAAATCGGACTCGCGCGGCCGGGCTCGTACGCGCCGGCGCGCTTCCAGATCGTGAGATAGACCTCGTGCAATACATCTTCGGCAGCGCTCCGCTCTCCACAGATACGCAGGCAAATTCCGAAAAGCTTCGCCGATGTCAGCCGGTACACGTCCTGCAGCGCCGCGCGATCCTCCTGCCCGGTACGCACCAACGCCTCGGTCAGGCGGGCGCGCGCGGCGGCGGGATCGGTAGGTGGGCGCACGCCCCATGACTAGACGTCGGCAGCGGCGCACGCAATTAGGGCGAGGATGACCGCCATGCTCGCGCCGCTGCTGATGATCGCTTCGGGATCTGTCCACGCGGTGGTCAATGCCATCGTCAAGGGCGGCAAGGACAAGATGGCGTCGCGCGCGATGACCGACGGGTCGGCGGCGATCATCCTGCTCCCTGCCTTGCTGCTCGTGCCGTTGCCGCAGGGCGCCTGGGTGTGGCTCGCGGCGACGGCGCTGGTCCATGCGCTCTATCTCTACGCGCTGATCCGGGCGTATCAGGTCAGCGATTTCTCTTCGGCCTATCCCGTGCTGCGCGGTACCGCACCGCTGGTCACCGCGGGCGTGACGCTCGGGCTGCTCGGCGATCATGTTTCGACGCTGGCGGTCGCCGGGATCGCGCTGATCGGCGTGTCGATGTTCGTGCTCGCGATCGGCCGTCACCTCAGCCGCGCCGGGTTCGGCTGGGCAGTGCTGACCGGTTTCACCATCGCCGCCTATACCGTGATCGATGCCGCCGGCGTGCGCGCGGCGCCGACGCCGTTCAGCTATATCGCCTGGATGTTCGTGACGATGGGGCTGGTCATCGTCGGCCTGTTCGCGATCCTGACGCGCGGCACTTTGTTCGCATCGATGCGCCAGCAATGGCGGCCGGGCGCGATCGCCGGTGCGCTGTCGATCCTGACCTACGGCCTCGCGCTCTATGCACTGTCGATCGGTCCGACCGCGCCGCTCGCCGCGTTGCGCGAGACGGGGATGGTGACGGCGCTGATCATCGCTGTCGTGTTTCTGAAGGAGCGGGTGACGGTCGGGCGTGCGGTGGCGGTGCTGGGGATTCTGGCTGGGGCAGGGCTGATCTTGCGGGGGTAGTTCAATCCTCCCCGTCCCGGGGAGGATTTAGTTACGAAAAAGCCCGGCCCGCGCATGGCGGACCGGGCCTTTTCAAAAGCAGAACCGGAGGGCGATTAGATCGACGTCAGGTTCACCGCGGCGTATTTGCCGCGACGATTGTCGACCTCGAGCTCGAATTCGAGCCGATCGCCTTCGTTCAAGCTGGTCATGCCGGCGCGCTCGACTGCCGAGATGTGGACGAACGCATCGGGCTGGCCGTCATCGCGCTGAATGAAGCCGAAGCCCTTCATCGCGTTGAAGAACTTGACCGTGCCGGTCGCCTTCTCGCCAGTCAGCTCGCGGCCACCGCCGCCGCTAGCGCCACCCGGGCCGCCTGCCGCACGCTCGGGGCGCGGGCCGCGATCCTGGACCGGCAAGGGCTCGCCCTCGATTTTGAGGTCGGTCGCCGAAATGCGGCCGCCGCGATCGACGAGGGTGAAGCCCAGCGGCTGGCCCTCGGCCAGGCCGGTCAGGCCGGCCTGCTCGACCGCACTGATGTGCACGAACACGTCCTCGCCGCCATCATCGCGAACGACGAAGCCAAAGCCCTTTTGTCCGTTGAAGAACTTTACGACGCCGGTGCCTTCACCGACGACCTGGGGGGGCATGCCGCCGCCGCCGCCACCGCCACCACGGAACCCGCCGCCACCGCCGCCGCCGCCGCCGCCGCCGCGGAAACCGCCGCCGCCGCCGCCGAAGCCGCCACCACCGCCGAAGCCGCCACCGCCGCCGCGATATCCACCGCCGCCGCCACCATAGCTGCTACCGCCGCCGAAGCCACCGCCGCCGAAATCACCACCACCGCCGCCAAATTCGTCACCGCCGAAATTGTCGCGCTTGTCACGGCCGCGACCACCACGATTGCCACGGCCACCTTTATCGAAACTCATGCCCTGTTCGTCTTTCCGGTTCGCCCCGTATCACATTCAAGAACCAACGCGTCGGACGACAGACGCAGGCCTTCGGACGCAAACCAATAGCGCCTTAGTGCGAGTCTTAGCCGAAAATCGGCCACGCCGCGAACAAAATCGTCGGCATTCCTGCCCTTGTCGTCGCGATACTTGCGCGAGCGTGGCCAAGACGGCACAGCCCTGCCCCATGTCGATCATCGAACTTCTCGCCAGTCCGGCCGCTTGGGCGGCGCTGTTGACGCTGATCATGATGGAAGTCGTGCTCGGCATCGACAACCTGGTCTTCGTCGCGATCCTGTCGAACAAATTGCCTGAGGCGGACCGTGCCCGCACGCGGCGAATCGGGATCGGGCTCGCGCTGATCATGCGTCTGCTGCTGCTCACGACGATCAGCTGGATCGTCGGCATGACGGCGCCGGTGATCGATCTCGGGCTGACGGGTGCTGCCGACGCGCATGGCACTCCCAGCTTCGAGACCGCCTTTTCGATTCGCGATCTCATCCTGATCGCGGGCGGCCTGTTCCTGCTCTACAAGGCGACGACCGAAATCCATCACAGCGTCGATCCGGCCGAATCGGACTCGCCACTCGACAAGACCAACAGCCAGAAGTCGCTCGGCTTCGCGTCCGCGATCGCCCAAATCCTGGTGCTCGATCTGGTCTTCTCGATCGATTCGATCCTGACCGCCGTCGGCATGACCGACGAATTGCCGATCATGATCGTCGCGGTCGTGGTCGCGGTCGGGGTCATGCTGCTCGCCGCCGATCCCTTGTCCAACTTCATCGCCAAGAACCCGACCGTGGTCATGCTCGCGCTCGGCTTCCTGTTGATGATCGGCCTCGTGCTGATCGCCGACGGCTTCGGCGTCCATGTCCCCAAGGGCTATGTCTATACCGCCATGGCCTTCTCCGCCGGGGTCGAGATCCTCAACATCTGGAGCCGCAAGGCGCGCGAGCGTCGAGGCGGGAACAGCGCCGCTCACTGAACGCCGCATCTTCCCCAGCCATTGAGCGTTCGGCTCGGAAGGGCTAGGCGCTAGGCGATGACCGTATATCTCCATGAGGAAGACCTTCCCGCCGGGCTGTTCGCGCCCGGCGCCGCGATCGCCGTCGATACCGAGACGATGGGGCTGATCACGCCGCGTGACCGATTGTGCCTGGTGCAATTGTCCGATGGCGGACCCGACGAGCATCTCGTCCGTTTCGGCCCCGGCAGCGATTATGCCGCGCCCAATCTGAAGGCGCTGCTCGCCGATCCGGCACGCGACAAGCTCTATCATTTCGCGCGCTTCGATCTCGCCGCGATCAAGCATTATCTCGGCGTCACCGCCGGCCCGGTCTATTGCACCAAGACCGCGTCGCGGCTGGTCCGCACCTATACCGACCGCCATGGCCTGAAGGAATTGGTCCGCGAGCTGCTCGGCCAGGACATTTCGAAACAGCAGCAATCGTCCGATTGGGGCGGTCCTGAGCTGAGCGACGCGCAAAAGGATTATGCCGCGTCCGACGTGCGCTATCTGCATCGCCTGCGCGACGAACTCGATCGCCGCCTGGTTCGCGAAAACCGCGCCGAGCTGGCGCAGGCCTGTTTCGACTTCCTGCCGTGGCGCGCCGAGCTCGATCTCGCCGGCTGGCCTGAAATCGACATCTTCGCGCATGTCTGACGTCGCGCTCCAGATGCGGTCCGAGCGTCAGCGCTGGGCGGCGCCGGGGAGCGGGCACGACACATTGATCGCGATCCTGCGCGTCGTCCTGCCGTCGGCGGTCGGCGTCGTCGCCGCGCTGATGGTATTCCTGCCGCTGACCGCCGGTGGCGACGTCAGTTTCGTGCTCGATCGCAACAAGGTGGAAATCACCAAGGAACGCCTGCGCGTCCAGTCGGCGACCTATCGCGGCCAGGATGACAAGGGCCAACCCTTCACCTTGACCGCGCAATCGGCGGTGCAACGCGACGCCACCCAGCCGATCGTCGAGATCGACCGGATGAACGCCGATATCCTGCTGTCGGACGGTCCCGGCACGCTTCAGGCGCCCAAGGGCAATTACAATCTGAAGAGCCAGCAGGTCGACGTGTCGGGGCCGATCACCTTCACCGGCCCCAGGGGCTATAGCCTCCAGAGCAAGGCGGCGACGGTCGATTTGAGGAAGCGCACGATGCAGGGGACGGGCGGCGTCTCCGGCACCTTGCCGCAAGGTAATTTCAACGCCGATACGATGAACGCCGACCTCGAGAATCGCGTGGTGCGGCTCAACGGACGCGCGACCATGCACTTTAGCGGCAAGGCCAAGCGCAACCGATAGCCCGATTTATTGGCGCATCCGCCGCGCACACGCTTGCTCGCGGCGAGACGCCGGTGCATGGCACCGCGCGCGCCATGCACAAAGCTTGCCAATTGCCTGTCCGATAACCATTCAGTAACCAAGAGGCGGGCACTCAGGGAGCCGATATGAACGATACCGTTACCCTGGAAGAGATACCGCCGATCGCGGAAGCCCCGGTGATGCGCGGCCTGTCGGTCGTGTCGATCGCCAAGTCCTACGACAAGCGCGTCGTGCTGACCGACGTGTCGCTGTCGGTGGGCCCAGGCGAAGTGATCGGGCTATTGGGTCCCAACGGCGCCGGCAAGACCACCTGCTTCTATTCGGTGATGGGGTTGGTGAAGCCCGATTCGGGCCGCATCATGCTCGATGGCGACGACATCACCGGATTGCCGATGTACCGCCGCGCGATCCTCGGCCTGGGCTATCTACCGCAGGAAACCTCGATCTTTCGCGGCCTGTCGGTCGAAAAGAACATCCTCACCGTGCTCGAGCTCTCGGAGCCGGACAAAGCGGCGCGCGAACGCCGGCTCGACCAGTTGCTCGACGAATTCGGCCTGACCCGCCTGCGCGATGCGCCCGCCATGGCTCTGTCGGGCGGCGAACGCCGCCGCGCCGAGATCGCGCGGGCGCTCGCCGCCAATCCCTCGATCATGCTGCTCGACGAGCCGTTCGCCGGCATCGATCCCTTGTCGATCTCCGACATTCGCGACCTGATCGTCGAATTGAAGAAGCGCGGCATCGGCGTGCTGATCACCGACCATAATGTCCGCGAGACGCTCGACATCGTCGATCGCGGCTACATCATCTACGATGGACGCGTGCTGTTCGCCGGCTCGCCCGAGGAACTCGTCGCCGACGAGAATGTCCGCCGGCTCTATCTGGGAGAGAGCTTCCAGCTCTGACCAGCCCATGAGTCTCGCGCCTCGCCTTGATCTTCGGCAGTCGCAATCGCTGGTGATGACGCCGCAGTTGCAGCAGGCGATTCGCCTGCTCGCGCTGTCGAACCTTGAAGTCGAAACCTTCATCGCCGAGGAGATCGAGCGCAATCCGTTGCTCGACAGTTCGAGCGCGGGCAGCGATGACGACGGCCCGATCGTCGAACGCGAGGCGCCGGTCGCGATGGGCGACGAGCCGGCCAGCGCCGATGCCTTGTTGAACGGCGAGAGCGGCGGCGAAGCCTCGCTCGACGTCGACTTCGCGGCGGAAAGCTTCCACCACGATTCGCCGTCCGATCAGGCCGGGATGGATGGGTCGCTCGGCATGAACGGCGGCACGTCGGGCGGGGCGAGCGAGGACGGTCCCGATCTTGACGCCTTTGCCGACACCAGCCTGACGCTTGCCGATCACTTGCTGACCCAGGCGGGCGAAGTGCTGTCGGGCGCCGACATGTTCGTTGCCCAGCATCTGATCGACCTGATCGACGAAGCGGGATATCTGACCACGCCGTTGCTCGACATCGCCAACCGGCTCGGCGTGCCGCTGGTGCATGTCGAGGACGTGCTCAAGGTGATCCAGACGTTCGACCCAACCGGGGTCGGCGCGCGCGACCTCGCCGAATGCCTCGCGCTCCAGGCGAAGGAGGCCGACCGCTACGATCCGTGCATGGCGCGATTGATCGATAATCTCGACCTCGTCGCGCGCGGCGAGATGTCGCGGCTGCGGCGGATTTGCGACGTCGACGACGAAGACCTCGCCGACATGATCCGCGAGTTGCGCAATTACGACCCCAAGCCCGGATGTCGATTCGGCGGCGAGCCGATGCAGGCGGTTGTCCCCGATCTCTATGTCGCGCGCGCCAAGCAGGGCTGGGCGATCGAGATCAACGCGGCGACGTTGCCCAAGGTGCTGGTCAACCGTTCCTATTATGTCGAGCTGTCCTCGGGCCCGCAGGACAAGACGGCCAAGGCGTGGCTGAGCGAGATGCTTGCCAGCGCCAACTGGCTGGTCAAGGCGCTCGATCAACGCCAGCGCACGATCATCAAGGTCGCCAGCGAGATCGTGAAGCAGCAGGAAGCGTTCTTCCTCCATGGCGTCGCGCATTTGAAGCCGATGACCCTGAAGCAGGTCGCCGACGCGATCGAGATGCACGAATCGACCGTCAGCCGGGTGACCTCGAACAAATATCTCAGCTGCGCGCGCGGGCTCTACGAGCTCAAATATTTCTTCACCTCGGCGATCCAGGCGGCCGATGGCGGCGACGCGGTGTCGGCGCAAGCGGTCAAGTCGGCGATTCGCACACTGATCTCGGCGGAGAGTCCGAAGGCGATCCTGTCCGACGACACCTTGGTCGACATGCTCAACGCCAAGGGTTTCGACATCGCGCGGCGGACCGTCGCCAAGTATCGAGAAGCGATGGGAATCGGCAGTTCGGTCCAGCGCCGGCGGCAAAAGGCGCTGGAAGGCGTCGGGTAGTTTTTTACCGTTCGGCAAAACATTCGCTCTAACCAAAACGGCATGGCTGCACATTTCACGGTCCGGGCCGAACCCTCGCGCGATTTGATTCGCATCACCATGTCCGGCTTCTTCAATCCCGACGACATCCAGGCATTTTGCGACGCGCGCGCCGCGGAACATGCCCGCCTGACCTGCGGGCCCAACCAGCATGTCACGCTCAACGACCTCAGGGCGATGAAGGTGCAGGCGCAGGACGTGGTCGCCGCCTTCCAGAACCTACTCGCCGATCCGGCCTATCGGTCGCGCAAACTCGCGTTCATCGTCGACCGCACGCTGGCGCGCAGCCAGCTGATGCGCGCGCTCAACGGCCGCACCGCGAAATGCTTCGAAAATCGCGTCGATGCCGAGCAATGGCTGTTCGCGCACGATTCGGAGATGGTGGCGGCCTGACGGGCCGTCCTTTTCCTGCGTCACCCGGGCGTGGGGTGCTTCCTTGGCGAGCATCCACTTGACCAACCTCCGTCACCCCGGCCTTGTGGCGGGGTCCGTCATGCCGCCAGCGCGGAATGATGAGCTCAGGCATCTCGCTCTCCGGCCCGGTGGATGCCGGGACGAGCCCGGCATGACGTGAAATGGACCGGATGCGCCATATTTCTTTTATTTTCCTTGTTTTCTAATACTTTCGTTAGTTCCCCAGAACGCGAAAATGCTCTAGCCTCCCACCTAGGGAGAGGGCGCCATGATCATCGTCACCGGCAGCGTCACCGCGAAGGACGGGCAGTTCGAGCCGTTGCGCGACGCCTGCCTCGCGCACGTCCACCGCTCGCGGACCGAGGACGGCTGCATCAGCCATGCGGTTCATATCGATGCCGAAAACCCGCTCCGTCTGGTTTTTTTCGAGGAATGGCGCGACCTGCCCGCGCTGCAGGAACACTTCCTCACATCCGGCATCGCCCAGCTGATGGCCGCGATTCGCGAGCACGCCGCGTCGAGCGAGAAGATCACGACCTACAGCGCGCAAAAGGCGCCGGATCAGTAGTCGATGCTTGGATACCAGTCGGTGCCGCGCCCGGCGGGGATCGTGTCGAGCACGTTCCATAGCGGAGACATTTCGGGCGCGCCGCGCGGGTCCTGACCGGGATCCTGGGTTCCGCCCAATTCCGATCCCCAGAAATGGCGGATCGTGCCGTCCTTGTCCCTGGTGAACACATCGTAGGACGGCCAGTCGCCATCGTCGTGCCAGGCGTTGTGATCGCGGCCGAATGCCTCGCTGGTGTCGCTATAGAGCGGCAGACCGCGCCAACCGCGCTCCTTGGCGAAATCGTACAGTCGTTCGACGGGCGACCGCGCGATCACCGCCAGCGCGACCTTCTGGCGCAAGTCGAGCGCATTGGCTGCCAGCGCGCCGAGAAATTGGGTACACATCGGGCATGGCCGCGCGCGTTCGGGGCCGAACATCCAGCAATAGGTGACGAGCGCGTCATGCCCTTCGAACATATCGGCGAGTCCGACCTCGCCGTCTTTGCTTTGGAAGCGATAGTCCTTCGTGACCACCGGCCCTGGCGGCAGCGCGCGGCGTTGCGCGGCGACGCGTTCCAGGTGTCGTCGTAATTCAACTTCCTCGGCGAGAAGCTTCTTGCGAGCCTCGGCGTAATCGGCGCTTTCGCCTGGATAGGGATGATGCGCCTTATCGGCGAGCTCGCTGGCGGGAGCGAGCATTTTGACGTCGGCCTCGGCCATGATCCTCTCCTTTTCGCGCATCAAAGCGTTCGAAGTCGGAGTCGGGTTCCTATCAGGCGATGGCCGGATCGACCATGATCTTCACGTGGTTTTCGGGATCGCCGAGGTCGGTGAACGCCTGCGGCACGCCGTCCAGCCCAACCGTCCCGGTGATGACCCGGCCGACGTCGACCGTCCCCTCGGCGATCTCGCGCAACGTCGCGGCGAACTCGTCGGGGGTGTAGCCATAGACGAATTCCAGGTTGAGTTGCTTGGTGATCGCCATCGACGGACGGAAGCTGTCGGGTTCCATGCACACGCCGGCGACGACGATCTGCGCGCCGGGCGGGCAATCCTCGATGATCCGTTGCACCATGCCCGGCACGCCGACGCATTCGAACACGATTGGGCGGGCGTGCAGCTTGCCCGCCATTCTGGCGATGTGCGCCTCCGCCTCGGTCGCGGGGACGCCATAATCGGCCCATTTGCCGTGCGGGCCTTCGACCGCGGGATCGACGATGACGTCGGCACCCATCCGTTCGGCCTCGGCGCGGCGGCGCGGCGAGAAATCGGCGGCGATCACCGGCCCCTTTCCGGCGATCTTGAGCGCGGCGATGATCGCCAGCCCGACCGGCCCACAACCGATCACCAACGAGGCCGATCCGGGCTCGAGCGCGGCGCGCGCGACGGCATGCGCGCCGACCGCGAACGGCTCGGTCAGCGCGGCGAGATCGTCGGTAAGGCCATTGGGTACCTCGATCAACAACCGCTCGTCGAGCAGCATGCGTTCGGCGAACCCGCCCGGCGCCGAGGGCGAATAGCCGACGGGATGATAGCCTTTGGAAGAATTGGTGACCGGCACCGAGACCACGCGCGTCCCGGGCTTGAGCCGATGCGGCGTGTCGGGACCGTAATCGAGGATTTCGGCGCAGAACTCATGTCCCATCACCATGTCGGGCAAGGGGCGCGGCGTGCCGCCGGCGCGCTCGGCGACCATCTTGTCCATATGCTGGAGCGCGTGGAGATCGGACCCGCAAATGCCGCAACGTAGCGTCCGCACCAGCACCTGCCCCTTGTCGGGGGTCGGCTCGACGATCTCGTCGAGTTCCAGCCGCTGCCCCCGCTTGACCACTGCCCGCATCGCGCTCTCCTTTTTCCGTACCCTCTTTTCGAAAATACGGAGCGCGGTCAATCGTCCTCGTCTTCGTACCCGACCAGCGCCAGCGCGCGCGCCTTGATTTGCCGCGTCTCGCACCAATGGATCAGCGCGTCCTCGCGGCCATGCGTCACCCACACTTCCTTGGGCCCGATCTCGATCAGCGTTTCGGTCAATTCGTCCCAGTCGGCATGGTCGGACAGGATCAGCGGCAGTTCCACCAATCTCTGCCGCGCGCGCTGGCGGACGCGCATCCAGCCCGAGGCCATCGCGGTGATCGGGTCGGGCAGCCGCCGCGACCAGCGATCGTTGAGCGCGCCTGGTGGGCACAGCACGATCCGGCCCTGCAACTCGGCCTTGGCGACTCCGGTCGCGGGGCGAAGCTCACCGAGATCGACGCCCAGGTCGACATAGAGGTCGCACAATCGCTGCAGCGCGCCATGGATGTAGATCGGATCGTCATAGCCCATGTCGCGCAGTTCGCGGATCACGCGCTGCGCCTTGCCCAAAGCATAGGCGCCGACCAGCACGCAGCGATCGGGATTGGCGCGCGACGCGACGAGCAATTTGTCGATCTCGTCATGCGTCTCGGGATGGCGGAAGACGGGCAGCCCGAACGTCGCCTCGGTCACGAAGACATCGCACTTTACGGGCTCGAACCGCGCGCAGGTGGGGTCGGGGCGCCGCTTGTAATCGCCCGAAACGACGATCGTCTCGCCGCGATATCTCAATACGATCTGCGCCGATCCCAGCACATGGCCGGCGGGGACGAACTCGACCTCGACCCCGCCCATGTCGCGCGGTTCGCCATAGGTAACCGCGTGTCCGGCCTGCGGGCCGTAGCGGGTCTCCATGATCGCCAGCGTTTCCGGCGTCGCCCATACCGCCTCGTGCCCGCCGCGCGCATGGTCGGCGTGACCGTGCGTCACCAGCGCGCGCGGACTGGGCACCGACGGATCGATCCAGACATCGGCCGGCGCCACATAAATCCCCTGTGGGTGGGGCGTGATCCAATCGCCGAGCTTGCTCATCACGCCAATATGGCGCGGCGAGCGTTCCTGTTCCATCTTGCCCGGAAATAAGGAGGAAACGGATGCAGCAAACGGCTCTCGATCAGCGGCTCGATCGGCTCGAACGTACGGTCCGGCGGCAACGGTTGATGATGGGGACGGTCGGACTCGGTGGCGCAGCGGCGTTGCTGATGGCGCTCGCGCCCGCCGCGCCCGGCACGGTCGAGGCACAAGCGATTCGTATCGTCGATGCCGCGGGCAAGCCGCGCATCCTGATCGGCGCGCCGCCGCCCGCCGACGGTCGCCAGCGCAAGGATGCGCAGACCGCGTCGATCGTCGTACTCGGCCCCGACGGCGCCGATCGCCTAGTGCTGGGCGAGCAGCCGCCGGTGCTGGTCGACGGCAAGGCCTATCCGCGCATCGCCAGCGCCTATGGTCTGCTGATCCATGATGCCAAGGGCAATGAGCGCGGCGGCTTCAGTTTCCTGGACAATGGCCGCGCCATCCTGTCGCTCGACCGGCCCGGTGGCGATGCGGTGCTGCTCACCGCCAACGATAAGACCGGGTTCGCCGGGCTGGTGGTCAACTACCGGAACCCGCTGGGTAAATATGCCGAAGGGCTGCGGATGGGGACGCAAGCCGACACCGTCTGGCTGTCGCTCCAGGACCGTGCCGAGGGCGAGCGCGCAAGGCTGGCGGTCGAGGGCAAAGCGGCGCCGAAGCTGATCGCCCGGCCCGCAGGCGCGCCGCCGGCGCCATAGCGTGGATCGCGACGCACACCCTATATCGGTCGGGTGAGTCCTCTCCCTCAACCCTTGACCGACTGGTTCGCCGCGCGCGGCTGGCGCCCGCGGCGGCATCAGCTCGAGATGCTCGACGCCGCGCGCGCCGGGCATCACGCGCTGCTCGTCGCGGCGACCGGGGCGGGCAAGACGCTGGCCGGTTTTCTCCCCACGCTCGCCGAGCTGATCGAGACTCCCGCCGACGGCCTGCACACGCTCTACGTCTCGCCGCTGAAGGCGCTGGCGGTCGACGTCCAGCGCAACCTGCTCACCCCGATCGAGGAGATGGGAGTCGATATCCGCGTCGAGACGCGCACCGGCGACACGCCGAGCGACCGCAAGGCGCGGCAGCGCGTGCGCCCGCCGCAGATCCTGCTGACCACGCCGGAAAGCCTGTCGCTGCTGCTCAGCTATCCCGACAGCTTCCTGATGTTCGCCGGGCTCAAGCGTATCGTCGTCGACGAGGTCCACGCCTTCGCCAGCGGCAAGCGCGGCGACTTGCTGTCGCTGTGCATGGCACGGCTCCAGCGGATCGCGCCGGACATGCGCCGTGTCGCGCTGTCGGCGACCGTCGCCGATCCCGATGCCTATCGCGCCTGGCTCGCGCCCGATGGCGATATCGACATGGTCGACCTGGTGCTCAGCGAGCCCGGCGCCGATCCCGACATCTCCATCCTGCTGCCGCAAGGGCGCGTGCCATGGGCGGGCCATTCGGGCCGCTACGCCGCCGAGCAGGTGATGGCGGAGATCGAGACGCGGCGCACGACGATCGTGTTCTGCAACACGCGCAGCCTCGCCGAGCTGATCTTTCAGGATCTGTGGAAAGTGAATCTGATGTCGCTGCCGATCGGCGTGCATCACGGCAGCCTGTCGAAGGAAGCGCGGCGCAAGGTCGAAGGCGCGATGGCGGCGGGGCAACTACGCGCGCTGGTCGCCACCGCCAGCCTCGATCTCGGGGTCGATTGGGGCGACGTCGATTGCGTGATCCAGATGGGCGCGCCCAAGGGCTCGTCGCGCCTCCTCCAGCGGATCGGCCGCGCCAACCATCGGCTCGACGAGGCGAGCGAGGCGATCCTCGTCCCCGGCAACCGCTTCGAATATCTCGAGGCGCGCGCCGCGATCGACGCGGTCGAGGCGAATGAACTCGACAACGAACCGTTCCGCCCGGGCGGGCTCGACGTGCTGGCGCAGCATGTCATGGCGTGCGCCTGCGCCGCGCCGTTTCTGAGCGACGAGATGCTTGCCGAGGTTCAAAGCGCGCTGCCCTATTCGGCGCTCGATGGCGAGACGTTCGAGCGCGTGCTCGGCTTCATCCGCGACGGCGGTTATGCCTTGCGCGCTTACGACCGGTTCAAGCGGTTGACGCAGGAGCCCGACGGCTCGTGGCGCGTCAGCCACCCGCGTTTCGTTCAGCAGCACCGCCTCAATGCCGGGATCATCGTCGAGGCGGCGATGCTCAATGTGCGGTTCAAGAACGGCCGCCTCCTCGGCAAGGTCGAGGAAGGGTTCGCCGCCTCGCTGTCGAACGGCGACACTTTCTTCTTTGCGGGCATGAGTTGCGAGGTGTTGCGCATCGATACCGAGGAAGTGCTGGTCCGCGCCTCGACCCGCCCGGCGCGCATCCCGACCTATGGCGGCGCGCGCATGCCGTTGTCGACCCACCTCGCCGACCGCGTCCGCGGCTTCCTCGCGCAACCTGAGGAATGGGCGCGCTTCCCCGACGACGTGCGCGAATGGCTGGAAGTGCAATCCTATCGCTCGCGGCTGCCCGAAGCCGGGCAATTGCTGGTCGAGACCTTTCCCCGTGAGGGCCGTCAGTACATGGTCGCCTATAGTTTCGAGGGCTGGAACGCGCACCAGTCGCTCGGCATGCTGGTGACCCGGCGGATGGAGACACAAGGGCTCAAGCCGCTCGGCTTCGTCGCCAACGATTATGCGCTCGCTTGCTATTCGCTCGATCCGGTGACCGATCCCGCGAGCCTGTTCTCGCCCGACATCCTCGAACACGAATTTGTCGACTGGGTGCAGCAATCGCATCTGCTCAAGCGCGCGTTCCGCGAGGTGGCGGTGATCGGCGGCCTGGTCGAACGCCAACATCCCGGCAAGCGCAAGTCGGGCAAGCAGGTCACCTTCTCGACCGACCTGATCTACGACGTGCTGCGCAAATACGAGCCCGGCCATTTGCTGCTCGAGGCGGCCTGGGCCGACGCGCGCGCGCGGATGACCGATGTCGGGCGTCTCGCCGATCTGCTCGATCGTGCCGGTGACACCATGATGCACGTGACGCTCGACCGCATCTCGCCGCTCGCGGTGCCGGTGCTGACCTTGATCGGCCGCGAAACCGTGGCGCAGGGGCTCGCCGACGACGCCTTGCTGATGGAGGCCGAGGTGCTGGCGCAGGAGGCGATGCGGCTCGACTAGGCCCTTAGCCCCGTTCGGGGGCGTATTATCCGCTTGGTACACATCCGAAACGGGCGTATGATCCGGGCATGCGCGGGTTTATTCCCTTGTTGGCGCTTGGCATCGGTACATTGGCCGGACCGCCCCTCGCCGCGCAACAGGCGCAGCCCTCGATCAAGCCCGTCGCCGCTCCCGCCGAGGGTCCCGCGCCGGACGTCCTCACCATCGGTGAGCGCACCGACCGCATGACCGTCCCGGTGACGATCGGGCCGCATGGGCCCTTCCCCTTCATCATCGATACCGGGGCCGAACGCTCGGTCGTCTCGCGTGAACTCGCCGGCTACCTCAAGTTGCTGCCCGGGACCGATGTGAAGCTGTTCGATTTCACCGGCGCCGCCCAGGTTACGACAGTAAAAGTGCCGTCGCTGACCGCGGGCAAGCTCGGCACGCCGGCGATGGAAGCGCCGCAGCTGCTGCTGGCCGATATCGGTGCCCCCGGCATGCTCGGTATCGACGCGCTCCAGGGGCAGAAAGTCATACTCGATTTCAACACGCGGCGGATGCTGCTGCGACCGGCGCGGCGCCACGCCTCGGGCGATTTCGTCATTCGCGCCGAGTCGCGTACCGGCCAATTGATCGTGACCAAGGCGTGGTTCAACAATCAGCCGATCGCGGTGGTCATCGATACCGGATCCTGGCTCAGCGTCGGTAACACCGCCATGCTCAAGCTGGCGAAGAAAGCACCGCGATCATACGGGCCGGTAGCGATCACGTCGGTGACCGGGCGAACTTTTACCGCCAATTTCGTCTCGATCAGCAACGTCAAGATCGATACCATCCGGTTCGACAATTTCGGGCTGGTGTTCGCCGATGTGCCGCCGTTCGATCGTTTCGGTCTGCGTGACCAGCCGGCGCTGATCCTGGGGATGAGCTCGCTCAAGCTGTTCGGCCGAGTCGAGCTCGACTTCGTCAATCGCGAGATCGGGTTCAGCCTGCCGCGGCCGCAGATCGATTTTCACGACATCTGCCGAAACGGCAGTGCCGCCTGCAGGAGTATCGGCCCCTCATCCTGATTGGCAGTCCGCCGATAGTTGTTATGCGTCGATCTTCAACCCGGCTCGGGTGACGGTCGGCGCGATGCTCAAGGAGATGCCGCGCAAATATTGGAAAAACATGCCCGAAACCGCGTTGGTACCCGAGCTGATCGCGGGGGCGCAGGCACGGGAGCAGGCAATGGTTGCGACGGCACGGGCGAAGACCGGAGACAATGTCGAGGCCGCCTGGGCGGCGCTGCGTGACGAGGCGATGCATTGCCGCCGTTGCGATCTCTACAAGCATGCGACCCAGACCGTGTTCGGCGAAGGGCCGGTCGACGCCGACCTCGTCTTCGTCGGCGAACAACCGGGCGACCAGGAGGATCTGGCGGGCAAGCCGTTCGTCGGCCCGGCCGGGCAGATGTTCGACCGCGCGCTGGCGGAGGCGGGGATCGACCGCGCCCGCGTCTATGTCAGCAACGCGGTCAAGCATTTCAAATTCGAGCAGCGCGGCAAACGCCGCATCCATTCCAAGCCCGATGCGGGCGAGATCACGGCCTGCCGCTGGTGGATCGAGCAGGAACTAGCACTAGTGAAGCCGCGCGTGACGGTGGCGCTGGGCGCGACCGCGGCGCGATCCTTGTTCGGCAAGACGATGACGATCAGCCGCGAACGCGGCCGCCCGCATGATCTGCCCGAGATCGGCGAAGCCTGGATCACCGTTCACCCCAGCTTCCTGCTTCGGCTGCCCGACGAGGACGCGCGGCACGCGGAATTCGCCAAATTCGTCCACGACCTCAAGGCTGTCGCCAGCCGCCTCCGTCGTTGACCGCGAACATTGCCGGCGCGTTACCGCCGCGCCCGATGCCGAAACCCCATCGCAACCCGGGCGCAAACAAGGGGCAATGACCCTGTCCCAGTGACAAACTTATGCGACAAATCGCGCTTAGCCCGGCCGCAGCGCGACGAAGGAGACGACATGACGGCTGGCGGCGGCCGGAATTCAGAGCGAGCGGGGTGTTGATGGCCCGCGACGAGCGCGCCGCCGACGAGCGGCGGGAGATGCCGTTGCTCGCGCGCCGGGTGCCGCTGTGGATGCTCGTTCTCGTCTGCAACGTGTCGCTGATCCTGGTCGTCGCGGTGGCGGCGCTCGCTCGCAGCGCGGAAAAGCATGGCGCGCTGGGCGTCGCGGCGGCGCAGATTGCCGAAATACCCGACACGATCGGCGATTGGTGGAAAGGCGCGGCGCCGTTCGCCAAGCCGCCTTACGAAAAGCTCCCCGGCGGTTTCCAGCGCAATGTCGCGCGGTCGTTCGTCGATCCGGGCTATGCGCTGATCACCCCTTATGACACCAAACGCGGCCGCGCGACTGTCCAGCTGATCCGTCTGTCCGATGGTCGGATACTCAAGGAGTGGCTGCCCGACGTCGCGGCGATCAATGCGCACTCGCGTTTCCAATCGGCGATCGTCGACCTCTATCGCGACAAAAGCGTGGACCGGATGCGACCGATGCATCCGATGCTGCTCGCCAATGGCGACTTGCTGGTCCACGACAACACGCCCTTGTCGCGGATCGACGGCTGCGGGCGGCCGCGTTGGGTGATTGACGGCATCTTCCACCATTCGCTCGAACGCGCCGCCGACGGGACGTTGTGGATTCCCTATCGGCTGACGCGGTCCAACGTTCCCGGTGTCGGCGCCAAATTCGCCGACGAGGCGCTGGCGCAGGTCGACGAGAAAGGCCGGCTGATCCGTGTCGAGCGATTGATCGACATCCTCGACCGCAACGATCTCGGCGGTTTGTGGCGTGGCCGCCCCTATGAGGAGGACCCGTTCCACCTCAACGATATTGAGCCGGTGCTGACTTCGGGCCCTTATTGGCAACAGGGCGACGTCATCCTGTCGCTCCGCAACATGTCGCTGATCGCGCTCTATCGCCCTTCGACCGGCCGCATCCTGTGGACGCGCGCGGGACCGTGGTCGGCGCAGCATGACGTCTCGATCCTCGACGATCATCGTATCATGGTGTTCGACAATCACGTGCGCTGGGGCGTGGCGGGGCGGCGCGTCGACGGCAACAGCCGCTTGCTGATCTATGATCTGGCGACCGACAGGGTGAGCTCGCCGCTGGCGGCCACCTTCGCCGTACGCGGCATCACCACCGCGACCCAGGGCCGCGCCACGCCGCTGTCGAACGGCGACGTGATGGTCGAGGAGACCGAGCGCGGCCAGCTGATGCGCATCGCCCCCGACGGCAGCCTGCGCTGGCGCTACGTCTCCGCCGACCCCTCCGGCCGCCGCTTGTGGCTGAGCTGGAGCCGCTATCTCGACCCCAATGATCCGGGGGTCCTTTCCGCCGTCAAGGCGGCCACTGCCAGGGAGCAATGCACATGACCCCCCATCGCATTCCCGCGCTGACCGGCGCGATCCTGCTGACGATGATCCCGGCGATCGCCCAAGCCTATAGCGGCCCGGGCGTCGGGCTCGGCGCAATCGGCGTCGTGCTCGGTATCCTCGGGTCGGTGTTCCTGATGACCGTCTCGCTGATCTGGTATCCGGTCAAGCGCCTGATCCGCAGCTTGCGCCAGCGCCCGGCGCCGCCGCCGCGCGACAGCAAGGCATGATCGGGGCGATCGCACCGATCGTGCTTTTGCTCGCCGCGATCGTCGCAGCGGGCGAACTCGCGCGCCGGCTGCGCATCGTGCCGCGCTTCGCCACGCTTGCCGCGCTCGGACGTCGCGCGGGCACCGTGCTCGCCCGGCGCGGCGTGTCCGATCATCTGAAGGAACGCGCGACGCGCATCCTGGCGGGCCGCATGATGGCATCGTCGCTGACCGCCGGAGCGATCCTGGCGCTGGTGATCGCGCCGGTCGTCTTGCTGCTGCTGGCTGACGGGACGGTGCCGCTTGGCGTGCGCGCTGCCTTTTTCGATTGGCAAGCGCGTCTCCTCATCCTTGTCGTGAGTCTGATCTATGTCCTCGCTCGATGGCGGATCGGCCGGCGGCGGCTACAGCCGCGCTGACCGTCTGCTCCACCGCCTGGCGATGAACCCGGCGGTGCTCGACCTCTCGTTCGATCTCGAACGCGCACGCTATGGCGCCGCCGCCCGCGTGCGCGCCGGCGGCGCGCCGGTGTTCGTCACCGGGCTGGCGCGCGCCGGCACCACCATCCTGCTCCGTTTGCTCCACGACAGCGGCCAATTCGCCTCACTCACTTATCGCGACATGCCGTTCCCGCTCGCGCCCAATAGCTGGCAGAAAATGAGCAAGCGATCGCGCCACGATCTGGCGGCGCAGGAACGCGGCCATGGCGACGGCATCGTGCACGATCTCGACAGCCCGGAAGCGATCGAGGAAGTGTTCTGGCGGACGGCCGAGGGCAAACGCTACATCACGCGCAGCCATCTCCATCCGCACCACCCGCTGCCCGACAGCATCGACGCCTTCCGCGATCTCGTTGCGTTGGTGCGCCACCGCTACGATCGCCCACGTTATCTGTCGAAGAACAACGCCAATGTGCTGCGCCTCGGCGGGATAGTCGCGGCGTTCCCGGATGCGGTGCTGATCCATCCGTTTCGCGATCCGCTGCAACAGGCGGCGTCGCTGCTCAACCAGCATCGCCGCGCGGTCGCGCTCGGCCGTGCCGATCCGTTCCGCGCGAGCTATATGCGCTGGCTCGGCCATTACGAATTCGGTCGCAGCCACCGCCCGCCGCTGATCCCGGGCGCGCCTGCGGCCAGCGAGCCGACCGACCGGATCGATTACTGGCTGGCGATCTGGAGTGCGGTGCACCGTCTGTTGCTCGATCAGCCGGGCGAGGTGAGGGCGCGGCAAGTGTACGTCGATTACGACGCCTTGTGCGCCCAGCCGGCTGCCGGCGTCGCGCGTATCGCTGCCGCGGCGGGCGTGGCGCTCGGCTCGGGCGGCGGTCTCCGACCGCCGCCGGTGCATGCAGTCCAGGACGCGAGCGATGACGTGCTCGCCGAGGCGCGTGCGGTCCATAGCCAGTTGGTTGCACGCGCCGGTTAAGGCTATCGCTCCCGATTGCCGATTGACCCTTACCGGCCATTCTGCGCATCGGTCGGTCCCATGATCGAGAAAATCCTGGGCTGGCTGGCCGGTATCATCATCGCCGTGATCTCGTCGGGCGGCTATCTTGGCATCGTCTTGCTGATGGCGATCGAGAGCGCATGCATTCCGCTGCCGTCCGAAATCATCATGCCGTTCGCCGGCTATCTCGTTTCGACCGGGCGGTTCGACCTCTATCTAGCCGCGACCGCGGGCGCGATCGGCTGTAATCTCGGCTCGATCGTCGCCTATGAGATCGGCAAGCGCGGCGGCCGCCCGCTCGCGCTCAAATGGGGCAAGTACGTGCTGGTCGGCCCGGGCGAGATCGACGCCGCCGACCGTTTTTTCGAGCGTTACGGCTCGATCGCGGTGCTGATCGGGCGGCTGCTTCCGGTGATCCGCTCGTTCATCGCCTTTCCGGCCGGCGTCGCGCGGATGCGGCTGGTGCCGTTCCACATCTATACGTTCCTCGGCTCGTGGCCATGGTGCTTCGGGCTCGCCTGGATCGGCATGAAGCTCGGCAAGGCATGGGACAGCGATCCGCGGCTGAAGGCGGCGTTCCATTCGGCCGATGTGGTCATCGCGGGCCTGCTGGTCGCGGCCGTCGCCTTCTACCTGTGGCACCGCCTGCGCGGCGTCAGGAAAAACCCAAGCGAGCCGCCGCGGCCCTGAACTTTTCCTCACGGTCGGGCGCCAGCTGCGCCACCCGCCGCTGATAGGTCGCGACCAATTCGGGTCCGGCTTTCTCGGGCGATCCGGCGTCGAATGGCGGTGCGGGGTCATATTCCAGGCTGAGTTGTACCGCCTTGGCGAACTCCGGACCGCGCACCTCGGCCATCAGCGTCAGCGCGAAGTCGATCCCGGCGGTCACGCCGCCGCCGGTCACGCGGTTACGGTCGAGCACCACGCGCTCGGGCGCCATCTCGGCTCCGAACATTGCGAGATAATCGCGCCACGACCAATGCGTCGCCGCGCGATAGCCTTTGAGCAGTCCCGCCGCGCCCAGGATCAAGGATCCGGTGCAGACGCTCGTCACCCAGCGCGCTTCGGCCCCGACCGCGCGAACCCACGCCATCGCCTCGTCGTCGGCGATCACCTCGGTCACGCCCATGCCGCCGGGGACGCACAATATGTCGGCGCTAGACACCTCGGCGAAGGTTGCGGTCGGCACGATCGCGAACCCGGCATCGGTCGTGACGGGCGCACGATCCTTCCACACCAGATCGAGCGTCACATTGCCCAGCCGCGATAGCACTTGCGCCGGCCCGGTCAGGTCGAGCTGGGTGACGTTGGGGAACAGCAGGAAAGCGACGGAAATCGGCGGAATGCTGGCCATGAGCGGACTCCTTGTCGAGTGCGGGATGCCCAGGCGAGCGGCGGGATATCAGGCTGCGCTCCCCTGTGGTGCCCCACGGTTTCGCCAGTTACGCAGCGGGGCGGAGTGTATCGCGCGAGCGGCGCCGGGCCAAGCAGGGGGGGGGGGTGGCCATTCTGCGAAAGGTTCGAAATCGCGGGGGCGAGGCAGTGCGTCCAACGGGTCGCGATCAATTCCGACGCCGAACCCTTATTGCAATGCGGACAAGGCCGGCCACTGCCATGCGACCAGGCCGGCAATGACGATGAGCGCGATCGCCGCGGCAAGAACCAGGAACCAGCGTGCGCCGCCGGGCCGATCGTCGATCTCCGCTTCGTCCGCCTCGACGTCCGCGGCCGGATATAGCGTCGGCAGGTCGATCGCGACCGGCCGATCGACGGGCGTGGCAACCGCGACCGCCGGTTCGTCGCGTACGAAGACCGCGGGATCGTCGGGTTCGGAGGCGGCCGGATCGTCGGGTTCGGAGATGGCGTCCGGCTGGGCATCGCTGGGCCAGTCACCCCCTGCCAGGACATGTTTTTCGACCGCGATCGCCGCCTTCTGGCATCCGATGAAGCCGGACAGCGCTGCATCGCCGCCTGGGTGCGCCGGGGCGGCGTCCATGATGGCCGCAAGCTCCGCCATTTCCGCCTCGATATCGAGCAAGGTGTCGAGCGCCTGCATCGCGGAGCGACGGTTCGACTTGTGGAGCGCGAGCTGCAGCCGGACCATTGTCAACTGACTTGCCCGCGCCAGGTCAAACCCGGCGCGCAATGCCGCCAGTTCGTCGATCGTCTTAGGATCAGTCGATCGGCTGGCGGCTGAAGCGGCGGCGGCTATATTCACGGCGTCGTTCCCGAATCCCATTGCCTGACGGATAGGCGCCGCGTCGCGTTGAATGTGAACCGCAATCCGGCGATCCGTTGGAACCGTGCGCCCGATCGCAGCTCCGCCCTGTACCGGCGACCGGCGAACGACATTGCGCCTCACGGTGGGGTGTGTTGGGAACAGCAGGAAAGCGACGGAAGTCGGCGGAATGCTGGCCATGAGCGGATTCCGTCCGGTATTGCCGGACGACGGCGCCAGAGACTTGGCCTATTTAGTAAATCGCGCAATACAAGACGATGAAATATTATGTATCACAGAGGGTATGCTCTAGGATGCTCATTTCACGGGCGGAGGCATGGCGCAGAAAATAGTACTATTTGGTGTCGCGCTGGCAACGATAGGCGTATTGTTGCCTGCTATCTTGGACCGGTTTGGCATCGGGCACCTTAGTGGGATAGTGATAGTCGGTGGCGTGTTGATATACCTTTTTGGGGGTATATTGTTTGCGCTTTCGCTCTTGATTAAGTTAATAACAAGGTATCGATGAAAAGTTGGTTGGAACGCGCATAGTCTCTCGCCATATCGACGCTCTATCTCACTAAGCGCGGTTTCGCTTTCGTCCCTTCTCGTTGGGTAGACTATTGGCTAACAACAGCCCGGTCAGCGGTAAAACAAGCAGCAAATACGCCTCTGTCCCGGCGATCGGGCTCCATCCCAAGAAGTCGCTCGGCAACGTCCTGAGCGCACCCGCTTTCCACGCTGTTAGGATCGGATCGGCCAGCGGGAAGCGATAATTGTCCGGCGTGGTGATGTTCGCCGCCGCGATCATCAGATTGATGACGATCGATACCAGCAGCAGTGCGATCGTGACCGCGCGCTCCCACGTGAACCGCAGGCTCGCCCAGAACGGCGCCAGGCCGATGGCGACCAGGCCGAGCGCCGGGACCGAATGGCGCGGGCCGGTCGAGTGGCCGCCGTCCCAATAGACATAGGCCGAATTGACCAGCAGGACGGTGAGCGCCGCGGCCGCCAGCATGATCGCCAGCCCGCGATGCTTCCTGCCGAGCAGCCACAATCCGACAAAGACCGGGACCAGTATCGGCGCCACCCACAGCAATCCGCGGCGCATGCCGATCAGGATCTTCAGCAGCACCATCGGCTTGGGGCTGGTCAGGCCGAACAGGCCCTCGTCCATCCCGGCGAAGCCGACCACGCCCTGATAGCCGAGCCGGAACGGCGTACCGAAAGCGATCACATTGTAGGTGGTGAACGGCACGAGCAAAGTTACGAGCCCGACGACAGCCGCTACCGCCACCGCGCGGCGGTCGGCGCGCCATAGCCGCACCGCTCCCCAGATCGCGATCACCGACCCCGCCAGCGCCGCTTCGAACTCGATCAGCACCGCCAGCCCCAGCGCCGCGCCGGCGATTGCCGCGAAGCGCATCGTGCGACCCTCGCCCGCGCGCCACAATGCCCAGACCGCGATCACGAACAGCCCCGCCACCGGCGCATGCCCGAACAAGGTGGTCGACCAGCCCCAGACCGGCGTGCCCAGCGCGAAGCCCAGGCTCGCGACTAAAGCGCCGCTCGCACTCCCCGTCAGCCGCAGTCCGAGGTCGTGCATCGCCAGTGCCGCCAGCGCGGTGATGACGGCGCTCCCCAGTGCGACGGCGAGCCGCAGCCGCACTGTCATGTAATGCTCGAAAACCGCGTCGGAGAGCGTCGGCGGCACATATTCGAGCGGCCGCCCGACATGGTCGGCGATCGCCATCGCGGGCAGCGACAACAAGGTCATCCCCGGTGCCTTGTCCATATAGAAATGGCCGCCGAACTCGGCCTTGTCGATCGTAAGCGCCTGATATTGATCGATCCGCGCGTCGCCGCGCTCGACCAGCGCCATGCCGGCATAGATCCGCGTCGCATTATTGGGATTGAGCGCCCACGATCCGAACCATACGCATGACAGCCAGACCAATGCGAACAGCAGCAATCGCGTCCGCGCCATTCGCTTGTTAGCCGAACAGCCAGCCGCCGAGCAGCCGAAACGGCGGCAAGGTGAAGAAGCCGGCGATCAGCAATGCGCCGGTGACCAGCCCGCGCACCGTCGCGCGATGCCGCGCGACCTGATGCGCGCGCGCGGTCAGCCAGACGCGCGGTGCCATCACCAGCACAAAGATCGACAGGATATGGATCAGGCTGAAATGGCCGGGATTGATCGTCTTGACCAACAGGCTGAGCGCCGCGGTGGCGACCATCGCCGTTACCCAGATCTTGCCGAGTAGCCGGTGGGTCTTGGTACCGCGCGCCCTGAGCAGCATCCACGGCGTCAGCACCAGCGCGACCAGCACGGTGACGAGATGCGCCCAGACGATGCCGGGAACGTGCGGCCATTGCGGCGCGCCCCGCGCCAATGCGACGACCATGATCGCGAGCAGCAGCATCGCCGCGCCCGACAGGACCTTGTCGTACCAATTGGGCGCGATCGAGCCGGCCTTCGTATCGGTTTTCATGAATAAGGTTGCCATCGGTCCCCCATGTTGTCGGGGCGAACCTAGAATCGGTTCCAGCGCGAGGGAAGGGAACAAGTGGTCCTGGCGCACGGCGGCGCCACCGACGTCACCCCGGCCTTGTGCCGGGGTCCACTCCTCCACTACCGAGATGAGGTGTTGTTGCACGGTGGATGCCGGGACAAGCCCGGCATGACGGTTGAGCAATGCAACGCAGCGTCGGCCCGATTCAAGGAGCTACAGCCGGACCCGGCCGCCAGCGCTACCTGGGCCTACTTCCCCTCTTCCTCGGCTTCCTTGCGGTCCTTGTTGATCAGCTTGTTCTCGCGGAACTGCTGTTGCGAGCAGCCGAGCGAGCCGCCCGGGCCGATCGCCGAGCACGATCCGATTCCCGACGCGCCGGTGTCGAGCGTGCCTTGCGCGCGCAGCGCCCAGCTCTGATTTTCGGGCGTGACCTTGAAATTGCGCAATTCCTTGGGAACCCGGAATTGCTCGGCGGCGTCGCGGCGCGTGCAGACGACGATCTCGTTGCCGTCGCGGTCGGTCGGGCATTGCTCGTTGCCATAGAGCACCAAAACCCCGTTGACCGGCGCGTTGCGCGACACTTGGCCGGGCGCGGTCGGCTTGGGCGGCGGCGGCACGCCGGGACCCGCCACTTGTGCGGTCGCGGGCATCGCGATCATCGTCGCGGCCAGCAGGCCCAGGGCAATATTACGCATCCTCGTCTCCTTCTCCCGCCAACGCCTAGAGGCGCTTGGCGGTTTCGATCGCCACCCTGCAGCCGAGCCGGATCAGCGCCGACATCAGCGGATAGGCCGGCGCCGATTCCGCGCCGTGCGCCAGCGCGGTCTCGCGATGCTCGACCTCCTCGGCCTGAAATTCCGCGATCGCCGCCGACAATGCGGGATCGCTATCGCCTAGTTGCTGAAGCTGTTCTGAATAATGTTTGTCGATCTCGGTTTCGACCGCCGCGGTGCAGGCCATCGCGGCTTCGGGGCCGATCGCCGCGGTCGCCGCGCCGAGCGCGAAGCCGGCGACGCTCCAGAATGGCTGGAGCAGGGTAGGGCGCACGCCGCGATCGGCGATCATCTTGTCGAAGAACGCGCGATGGCGTTCCTCCTGCCGCGCCATGCCGGCGATCTCGCGCGCAGCGGGGGTGCGGTCGCCCATGATTGCCAATTGCCCGGCATAGATGCGCGTCGCGCCGTACTCGCCGGCCTGGTCGACGCGGATCATCGAGTCGGTCCGCGGTCTGCGATCACCGGGGCGCCAGCGCTTCATGCCGCGCGGCTCCGGCGAGTCAGCAGGACCAGGATGACTAGCGCGCCGCTCAGAGAGACGATCGCGTTGAACCCCGCCAGCGAAATGCCGGCAAAGGTCCATTGCGGCGCATCGCAGCGCACCACCGGCGCGTTCATGATCGCGGTCAGCGTGTCACCGCCGCTGCTGAAGGTGGAGGTGCACGGCGTGAAGCCCTGCCACCAATGATATTCGACCCCGGCATGCGCCACGCCGATCGCGCCGCTGATCGCAATCGCGATCGCCGCCAGCGCGACCAGTGGCCGCTGCGGCATGCCCGGCACGAACGCCAGCAACGCGATCGGCAGCGCGGCGTAATGCGGCCAGCGCTGCCAATGACACATCTCGCACGGGTAGAGGTGCCCGATCAGCTGGAACCCCCAGGCGCCGGCGAGCAGCGCGGCGGGGATCAGCAAGGCGAGCGCGCGGGCCTTTTGCAGCGAGGTCATGACGGTCTCAGCGCTTCTTCGGCGTCGCCGCCGCGGTGGTCACGGCGGGCACCTTGGACAGTCGCCCGATCGTCTGCAGCGCGTACCACAGCTGGAAATCGGTCACGCCCTTCTTCTTGAGCTCATCGGGCGTCGCGGCGAAGCGCGGATCGGTCTTGGTGTCCTCTTCGAGGATCGCGTTGTCGGCCTTGACCTCGTTGACCAGATGCTTGCGCAGATCGGCTTCGCGGAAGATCGGGCGCGATTTGTAATCGGGGTCCGAAATCTGCGGCACTGCAATGTCGGGGCGGATGCCGCCTTCCTGCACCGACCGTCCCGACGGCGTATAATAACGCGCGGTGGTCAGGCGGAGCGCGCTATTCTCGTCGAGCTGGAGCAAGGTCTGCACCGATCCCTTGCCGAAACTGCGCTCGCCCATGATCAGCGCGCGGTGATGGTCCTGCAGCGCGCCGGCGACGATCTCGGACGCCGATGCGGTGCCGGCATTGGTCAGCACGATCACCGGCAGCCCGGTCGCGAGATCACCCGGCTTGGCGTAGTAACGCTCGATATCCGCGGCATCGCGGCCGCGCTGGCTGACGATCTCGCCATAGGACAGGAACGCGTCGGACACTTCGATCGCCTGGCTCAGCAAGCCGCCGCCATTGTCGCGCAGGTCGACGACATAGCCGAGCGGCTTGTGTCCGAGCGACTTGTCGACGCTGGAGATCGCCGAGCGGACGTCGGCGCCGGTATTTTCGGAGAAAGTGTTGATGTTGATATAGCCGATACCGTCGCGGACTTCCCACTTCACCGGTTTCTGGACGATGATCTCGCGGACCAGGCTGACGTCGATCGGCTTGTCGCGGCCCGGACGGACCAGGGTCAGCGAGATCTTGGTGCCCGGCTTGCCGCGCATCGAGGTGATCGCCTGGTCCAGCGTTTCGCCGAAGATCAGCTGCCCGTCGATATGGGTGATGTAATCGCCGGCCTTGATCCCGGCGCGGAAGGCGGGCGTGTCTTCCTGCGGCGCGATGACCTTGACCGCGCCGTCCTGCATCGTGACCGACAGACCCAGGCCGCCATAATTGCCTTCGGTCAGGATCTTCATGTTCTGAAAATCGACCGCATCCATATAGGACGAATGCGGGTCGAGGCTGTTGAGCATGCCGTCGATCGCGCCGCGGATCAGCGTCTTGTCGTCGACCTTGTCGACATAGGACTTCTTGACCTGGTTGAAGACCTCCATGAACCGGTCGATCTCGCGATAGGTGTCGCCGTCGGAGGCCGCCATCGCCGCGGTGGCGGTAGGGACGAGGGCGATGGCGCCGGCGATGGCGGTCGCCTGGAGCCAGGTAAAAGCACGGGCCATGGGGTTACTGCGTTCCGATCTTGCTCAACTTCTGGTGTCATGTAGCGGTATTCGGCGGGCCTAGCCAGTCAGCGCCACCGGATCGACGGGACGGCCCTTGCGGCGCAGTTCGGCGGTGACCTGGCGATCTTCGCCTTGCGGTGCCGCGCCGAGCAGCGCGCCTTGTCCGACGCGCTGGCCGGTGGTGACCGACAAGCTGCCCAGCCCGATCAGCACGGTGCTCCAGCCGCCGCCATGATCGATCACGACGATCTTGCCATAATCACGGAACGGGCCGGCGAACACGATCTTGCCCGCGGCGGGCGCGGCGATATCGGCACCGCCCGGCACTGCCCAGGTCAGCCCGCGCGAGGTGACGCCGGCGTCGGACGACACCTCGCCGAACCCGGTGACCAGCTTGCCAGTGACCGGCACGCGATAAGGCGCCGTGCCGCCGGTCCACGACAAAGGCGGGTCGGTCGCCTCGCCGGGGCGCGGCAACGGTCCCGACAGCGCGGCCAGCGCGGTCGCGGTCGCGCTGGCGTTGGTCGTTTCCTGCATATTGTCGACCAAGTCGCGGGCGCGCTCGCCCAGGCCGATCGCGCGGTCGCTCTCGGCCAATGCGGAGCGGCTGAGATCCTGCGACTTGAGGCGATGCTCCGCCTCCAGCCGCGCCAGCGCGATGCGGTTGCTCTCCAGCCGGCGGCGCCCTTCGGTCAGGCTGCGCGCGGCGAGCGCGGCGTCGGCGCGCAGCCGGCGGGTATTGTTCAGGTCGGCACGCAACCCCGCCGTGCGCGCACGCACCAGTGGCAGCGTGCTGCCGATCACCGCGCGGACATGGACCAGGTCGCCGACCGATCCCGGCTGCATCACGCTGACCGCGTCCGGCCGCTGCGCCAGCGAACAGAGCGCGGCGATCAGGCGCGCGATCGGACCTTGCTGCGCCGCCAGCCGGGCCTGCTGGTCGCCGAGCAGCCGATCGACCAACGTCACCCGCGCGCTCGCCGCGGCGATATCGGCCTGGGCCTGCTGGATCCGTGCGCCCATCGCCTCTTCCTCGGCGCGCGCCCTGGCGGCTTCGTTCTGTTCGGCTTTAGCCGCGGCTTCGAGTTTCGCCGCACGCTCGGCGGCGGCGGCCGATTGCGCCCGTGCGGCGAGCAAGCGGCGCTGCTGGTCGGCCAGATCGGACTGTGCTGGATCAGGTTGGGCATTGCCCTGGCTCGCGGCGAAGGCGGCGGCGATCGGGAGCAAGGCAAGAGTCCAGGCGGCGCGCATCGCGCTACCCTTCGCGATGATAGGGATGGTTGGCAAGGATCGAGCTCGCGCGCCACAATTGCTCGGCCAGCATCGCGCGCGCCAGCATGTGCGGCCAGGTCAGCCGGCCGAACGACACCAGCCAGTCGGCGGCCTTGCGCTCCTCTGCGGAAAATCCGTCCGCGGCGCCGATCAGGAAGCGGATTTCGCGTACCCCGTCGTCGCGCCATTTGCCGAGCTTTTCGGCGAACGCGACCGACCCCGGCGTGTCGCCGGTCTCGTCGAGCATGACGATGCGCGTTTGCGGTTCGACCACCGGCATCTTGCCGCCGGTATCGGGCAATTCAGTCACCCGCGTCGGGAAGCTGACGCGCTTGAGATAACGGTCGACCAGCTCCGCCTCCGGACTCCGCCCGATCCGGCCTCGCGCGACGATGTGGAGGAGCATTGGACTAAATCCTTCCCGTCATGCCGGACTAGTTCCGGCATCCAACGTGCGACAACGGAGCGATTCCGGTGTGGAGGGTTGGACCCCGGAACAAGTCCGGGGTGACGTATAGCGGTGAGGCTGTCTCACCCCACAAACACTTGTCTTAGTGCGACGAACCCGATGGCCCGTCGCCGAACGCCCACATCCGCTCGAGATTGTAGAAGGTGCGGACCTCGGGGCGGAACAGATGGATGATCACGTCGCCGGCGTCGATCAGCACCCAGTCAGCGGTCGGCAGGCCTTCGATCCGCGGGCCGCGGCCGGTTTCGGCCTTGATCCGCTCGGCGAGCTTCTGCGCCATCGACGCGACCTGACGCGTCGACCGGCCGCTCGCGATCACCATGTGATCGGCGATCGACGATTTGCCGGCGAGCGGGATCGAGATGGTGTCGACCGCCTGGTCGTCATCCAGGCTGGACAGGACAAGCTGGTGCAACGTCTCGGCCCCCTGGGGGTCGGACGAGCGGTACGCATGCGGGTTAGTGGCCAATGTGGGTCCTATGGTGCGGAGGAAGGAGGATCGGTGTCGTGCGATCGACGAAGGAAACGACGCTGCCAGGCCGGATCGGCCAAACGCAGCCGGGTGGCTGAGGTGGAATCAGGGCGGAAACGAAGCAGCACGAGGGCTGGCAATCTCCACGTAGTCCAGTTCTTCGCCTGGTGTGCGGGCCGGAAAAAGCGCCGCAACCAACCCATAGCGGGCACCGCCTGGGCAGCATGATCATAGCCTGGCCGCGCGATAACCGCAATCGGGATCGATTTCGCTATATGGCGCCAACCCTTCCACTGGTCGAAATTGACCAGATTGTCCTCGCCCATCAACCAGATGAAGTCGATCCGCGAATAGAGCTGCTGCAGCTTGGACAGGGTATCGACCGTGTAGCGCGTCCCCAGCCGCTGCTCGATCGCAGTCACCCGAATCGGCGCGTGCCTGGCCATCGCGCGCGCCGAGGCGAAGCGCACCGCGAACGGCGCCATGTCGGTCGCCTTGTCCTTCAGGGGGTTGCCGGGCGACACCATCCACCAGACTTCGTCGAGCCCCAACGCCTTGATCGCCGCCAAGCTGATCGCCCGATGCCCCGAATGCGCGGGGTTGAACGATCCACCCAACAGCCCGACGCGTAATGCTCCCGCCATCAGATGCCGGACGATGCCTTGGGCGCGGGAGCGGGCTTGGTCATCGTTTCTCTGTGGACGGGTGATGTTCGCCGGGCAAGGGGGAGGGGAATATAGCTAGGCCGTCATTTTCCAATATGGAAAGTTTTGACTTGGAAAGTTGGAAATATCTCTTTCCATATTGGAAAGTGAGGAATCGATGATGACAACCTTCGAGGCACAGGCTCGCCTCGCCTTGATGGCAAAGGGCGCGGCCGAGGACCTGGCGCGGCTCGCGACGTGCCCGCCCTGGCGCCATGCGGTGTTCGCCGGGATGATGGCGGCGCTGGTCGCCACCCCCGCCGTGCCGCTGACGCTGCGCTTCGTTCTGCTGGCGCTGATATTCGTCGCCATCGCCCTAGTCGTGCAATCCGACCGGCGCCGGCTGGGCGTGTTCGTCAATGGCTATCGCCGCGGCAAGACGCGCTTGGTCGCCTTGCCGATGCTGGCGCTGATCCTGCTGCTCTATGCCGCGAGCTGCTATTTCGCGCTCGATCGCGGCCAGCCCATGATCAGCCTGGCGCTCGCCGCGGCGTCGTTCGTCATCGGCTATATCGGCAGTATGATCTGGCAGCGGGTATTCGTCCGTGAACTCGGCGCCTGAGCCGCTCAACCCGATCGCGGGGTTCGAGCCGCTGCTCCAGGCGCCGGCGCGGCTCCAGGTGATGGCGGTGCTGGCCAATGCTCAGGACGCGGGATTCGCCCGGCTCAAAGAGATCACGGCGAGCAGCGATTCGGTGATGTCCAAGCACCTTGCGGCGCTGTCGGACGCGGGGTTCATCTCCTTGCGCAAGGCTGCGCTCGACGGCCGCCAGCGCACCTGGGTCAGCCTGACTCGCATCGGCCGCAAGGTGTTTGACGACCATGTCGCCGCGCTCCAGCGGATCGTCGCGGGCGGTTGAGCGGAGGACCGGGCGCCGCCCTGGAAGGAGGCATGAATGGCGCGCAATTTAACGGTTCCGCTATCGCCGCAGGAACGCAGCAACGTCCTTCGCAAAACGCTGCGGTTCCTCGACGAACATGAAGTGGCCGTCGTTTGGGTAGAGCAGGAAGCGGCCGCGGGGCAGGGCCTTCGCCAGGTCGCGTTGCGGCGCCTCGACCGCCTGGAAATCACGGCCGCCGGCGATGACGAGCGTCGGCGCGCTCACCTTGGCGGCGTCGGCGAAGTGGTAGCTCCATAACCCCTTGGAGCTGAGCGCATTGCCCAATTCGCCGGTATTGCCGAGGCTGTTGGCTGAATCCATCGCGTCGACTTTCCGGCCGATGGCGGCGTTCGGATACATGTTGCGGTGGATCGCTGCGCTCATGGCGTCGCCGTCATAGGCGCTGAAGACGTCGCAGCGCGGATAGGCACCCGGAGTCTTGCCCTGCGCCGCGCGAGCGAAGGCGGCGGGGTCGCTCGACTGGAGGCGCGCGCACTGGATATCAATCGCGCGCGGCAGGTCCGGCACCGCCCCGGCGAGCACGAGATGCGCGACGCGGTCGGGATAACGCGCGGCATATTCGAGGCCGAGGATCGTCCCGAACGAATGGCCGATCAGGTCGATGCGCGGCGCACCGAGGTGGACGCGGAGTGCTTCGATATCGTCGACCAATTGTGCGATCGAGTAATTATCCGCAGCCTTGGGCCGGTCCGACCGGCCACTGCCGCGCTGGTCGAGATAGACCATGCGCAATCGGGCTTCGAGCGTCGGCCCGGCGTAGCGTGCGAAGGTCTGGCTGCCCTCGCCCGGGCCGCCGTGGAGGAAGACGACCGGCGTGCCGCCGGGCTTGCCGGCGACGCGGTACCAGAGGTGGACACTGCCGACGGCGAAGCGATGTTCGCCGGTAGCTGTGGCGGTGGAGCGGGCGGCCGCGGGGGTCGGGAGTAGTAAAGCGGTCGCGAGGACGGCGGGCAGGAGTCGAAGCCGGGTCATGGACCGAGGCTCCATCATCCGGCCGAACGAGGCAAGGGCGCTTGCGAGTTCGGATGAACCGTCGGGCAGTTTCATCCACCGTGCCTCTGGGCGCGGAATTTGCGGCTCCGTGGATGCCGGGACGGGCCCGGCATGACGGGTTAGGTCAGTCACGCAGAGTGAGCCACTCCTCCTCTGGCGCCCGCTCGGTGCGCAAGCGGTTGGCCGCCTCGCTCTCATCCTCATACCCGATCGCCATCCCGCAAAAGAGCATGCGGTCGGCGGGTGTGCCGAGGAAGCGTTCGATCGTCTCGGGATACATCGCCCAGCATTCCTGTGGGCAGGTCGCCAGCCCGGCCTCGACCGCGAGCAGCATCACGTTCTGGAGGTACATGCCGAGATCCGACCATTGCGGCGGGCCCATCCGGCGGTCGACCGTGCAGAACAGAGCCGCTGGCGCGCCGAAGAACTGGAAGTTGCGCGCGAACCACGATCGCCGCGCTGCCTTGTCCTCGCGCGGAATACCGACATGGCCGTACATCGCCTCGCCGACCGCGAAGGTGCGCGCGCGATAGGGCGCGACGAATTCCCTGGGATAGATATCGTAGCCGGGGGCTTCGGTCTCACCCGCCTCAAGCTTGGCCGCCATGATCGCCTTGAGCTCGACCAGGCTGTCGCCGGTGACGAGGTCGATATGCCAGGGCTGGATATTGCCGCCGCTCGCCGCGCGCGCGGCCTTCACCGCGATGTCGCGGAGCAGCGCCGGGTCGACCGGCGTATCGAGGAATCCGCGCACCGACCGGCGCGCCGCGATGGCGTCGGAGACGTTCATGCCGGCGACCCTTGCCCGGCGCGGGCGGATCGGCAAGCGGGATCGCGTAGCGACTGCCCCGGACGGCACGCGCCATCCGGGGCCAAGCCGGTTATTTCGCCATCGTCATCTCGGACCACAGGCCGTCGTCGATGAAGGTGCGGTACTTCTCGTACCCAGCCACCGCGATCTTGCCCTCTTCCTCGCTGAACTTGGCGAAGATTTCCTTTTCGATCATCTGGTCGCGCGCCTTATCGGGCTCGAGCATCGCGGCGCTGGTGAAATGGGTCATGATCAGGACGCTCGGCGCGCCCTTGTTATAGCCGTTGCGGACGAGGAACTTGTAGGAGTCGATGACTCCATGCGCCTTCATCACCTCGAACCCGGGGACCTGCGACTTGCGTAGGCCGGTCAGATAGTCATCGACGTGATTGGGATCGACCTCGATGGCGTTGATTTCCCACACGCCCTTTTGTGGAATGTAATCAGTATATTGCTTTGAGATGGCGACAGTAGCGGCAAGACAAGTGGCGCCTACTGCCACCAAAATCATGGCACGACTCATGGTAATCTCTCCTATGTTAATTATAAGAGGAAGGCCTCATTCGCAAATTGATGCAACCAAAATCGTTCCGCTCCGGCAACGGATTGGAAATAACGAACCTGATCGACATATCATCTATGCGCTAAGTTATACCGGTCAGGGGACTCGACTTGTCCACCAGGGGTCGGCAAGGACGAGCCATGCCTCGCCCTGCACCCTGGCGGCTCGATCCAGCCGCCTATCCGCATCACGACATCATCCAGACCCGCTTTCAGGATCTCGACGTGCTCGGCCATATCAACAACGTCGCCTGGGCGGCGTCGTTCGAGACCGCGCGGGTGCGGTTCTATCATAGGCTCAACAGCCTGGGGCCAGGGCGCAACCGCGGGCTCGTCGCCAATGTCGAGATCAATTATCTTGGTGAGGGCAATTTTCCCGCCGAGGTGACGATCGCCAGCGGGATCGGTCGGCTCGGCACGCGGTCGTGGCAGACGCTGAGCCTCGCATTGCAGGACGGCGTGCCGCTGGCGACGTGCGACGTCACGATCGTCAGTACCGGCGTTAGCGAAACCGACCCCGCCTTTCGCGCCGAACTGGAGAAATGGCCGGTGCGCGAAGCCTGACGTGTCACAGGTCGACGATCACCGGCATATGATCGCTGAGCGTCAGCCAATCTTTCGGATCGCCGACCTCCAGCCCCGACCAGCCCGGCGGCACTTGGCTGGCGTGTGCGAAGAGATAGTCGAGGTGGAAAGGCTTTGCCGGGTTGCGGTGAAGGAAGAAGGTCGGTTGGCTCTCCGCTCCCTGCGGTTCGCCTGATGCGACGTGATACAGGCTGACCAGGCCGATCTGGCCGAGCTCACGCACGCAATCCGAATGGTTCCAGTGCCGCGTCTTGCGGTCCCAGATCGCGTTGCTGTTGAAGTCGCCGCAAATCAGCGAGTCCGACCCGAGAGCGGCGCGGTGGCGCTGTAGATACTGCCAGAACTGGCCGATATAGGAATAGGTCGACGGCACGACCGGCTGCGTCCACACCGCGAGCAGATCGAGCCGGCCGCCGATCCTGACCGGCAGGAAATGCGCCAGTCCGTCACCGTCCCAGCCTAGCGTTTCGATCGAAATGCCGTTGCGCGCGAAGACGCCGACCCCCTTGTGCTTGATCGCGCCGGTCCAGACGTAATTGCCCGCCCAATCGGCATAGGCGCTGTCCGACGCCGCGGGATTCTCGCATTCCTGGACCACGAGGATATCGGCCCCGAGCGCATCGATCGCCGCGGTCTTGCGGCGGAGCGCGCCGGCGCAGTTCCACGTCACGATCCTCATGCGGACCCCTTGCCGGCGGCCCGGTTGGCGGGGCTTGAACTGGATCGCGCGACGGGCATGTGCGGAGTCCGCCTATCCCAGGTCGAACCGGCGCGAGATACGGTCGACCGGTGTACCATCAGCGAGCGGGACGCCACGCGCGACCGCGTAATCGACAAACCCCATCCGCGCGTAGAAGGCGAGACCGCCGGTATTGTCGGCTCGGATCGTCGCGTTGATCGTCTTCAGCCCGGCGGCGACCGCCGCGGCCCTGGTGGCGGCGAACAGCGCCGATCCGATCCCGCGCGTGGTCGATCCGCGGCGCGCGAACGTGCCGATATCGCCCCAGCCGGGTTCGAGCTTGTCGCTGGCGAGCAGGATCTGGAAGCCCATCGGGCCGCCATCCTCGTTCTCGGCGATCATGCTGGTGATCACGCCCGGCCCATCGACATGCGCGTCGGCAAAGGCCTCGGGTGTGAACGGCGTCTCATAAGCGGTAGTGCCGCCCGCGGCGATGATCTCGTTGAGCAGGTCGGCGAGCGCGGCGGCGTCCGCTCGTACCGCTGGCCGGACATTCAGCTTCATCTCTCTAGACCTCGAGCAACGCTGCACGCCTCGACAAGGTTGGCGGCAACTCCTTCCATCATATTGGGCGGCTCCACTCTTCTCAAAACCGGAATTTGCGGACGAGCAGCCCGCGCGCAGCGAGCGCCTCGATGGCCGCGCCGTCATGCCCAGGTACCAGGATCAGCCCGGGGTTCGCCCTGCTGACCGCGGCGATCGCCTGCAATTCGGCGGCGACCGCGCCGCGATCGTCGCCGCTGATCAGCCAGGTGACGTAGCGCGATCGCTGGTGCTCGAGACGGACATTGTCGAGCATCGACGCAACGTCGCCCATGAACAGGAATTCGCGACCGTCGGCCTGGCGGACGTAGATCATCTGCGATCCCGGCGTGTGCCCCGGCGCCTTGATCAGCACTATTCCCGGCGCGATCGCCTTGATCGACGCGTAATCGAACGCCCGCAACGCGTCCCGGGCGCCTTCGGGCCAGCGCGGGGCCACCGCGCTGCCGGCTTGCGCGCGAGTGAGCAGCAGATGCGGCAGGTTGCGCATCAAATTGGGACTGGTCAGCACGCCGCCGAGATGATCGCCATGCTCGTGCGTCACGATGATCGCGCTGGCCCGGTCCAGGCCCGCGAGCATGCGGCGATAGGCGGCGCGATCGTACCGGTCGGCGCCCGAGGCCCGCGCGCTCGCCTCGTCATAGCCGGTATCGACGATCACCGAGCGATTGGGCGACACGATTCGGTAGCTTGCCCGCGCCAGATCGATCTTGCTCCAATCGGTGCCGCTCACCATCGCTGTGCGCGGCACCGCGTCGTGCGACAGGATTTCCAGCTCGATATGCGTGGGAAGATTGCCCGGCACACTCGCCGCCGCCACCCGGATAGCCGGCAAGTCGAGCGCATAGCCTGCGCGTGGTGCCGGACCAGTATCGTAGAACAGCCAATAGACCGCGGCGCCGGCCAGACAGAGCAGCACGACCGCCGTGATCGCCAACCCACGCGCCACTCGCCTCAGCGTCATCCTTTTCTCCTCTCAGCCCCTGCACCGCCAGGCCAGGTTCTCGCCCTGCTTCAGTCCTGAAACACCGCGGCGCGCTTCTGCATGTTGGCGGCTACCGCTTCCATCATGTTGGGCTTGCCGATCACCTTGACCTGCTCCTCGGTCTCGGCGGCGAGCATCGTCACCGGATCGGCGTCGTGCATCATGTTGAGCAGGCGCTTGTCGCCGCGGATGGCATGCGGGCTGCGGCCGGCTATCTCGCGTGCTAGGTCCATCGCCGCGCCGAGGGGATCGTCGGCGAGGCGGGTGACGAAGCCATGCGCCAGCGCTTCCTGGGCATCGAATTCGCGTGCGGTATAGACCAGTTCGCGCAGCACATCGTCGCGGACCAGGCTGCGCCAGAGAGGAAAGCCGGCCATGTCGGGAACCAGGCCCCAATGCGTTTCCCGGATAGCGAAGCGCGCGGTCGGCGCGGCGATGCGGATATCGGCGCCGGACATGATCTGAAAACCCCCGCCGAACGCGACGCCATGGACTGCCGCGATCACCGGCATCGGCAGGTTGCGCCAGCCCCACGCCACATGCTGCGGCAGGATCGCCCCCTGGTCGTTGCGGCCGCGCGACGACAGGCCCGAGCCACCCCCTTGCATGCTCGTCATGTCGAGCCCGGCGCAAAAGCCGCGCCCCTCGCCCGACAGCACCACACAGCGGACGTCTGCGCGGCCGGCGAGCGAATCGATTGCCGCACCGATGCCTTCGAACATTGCCGGGTCGATCGCATTCATCTTGTCGGGCCGCGCCAGCCGGACGTCGGCGATCTGGTCGGCAATGGTGATGGTGACGCGGTCGTTCATGGCAGAGCTCCGTCGCCCCGGCGGAGGCCGGGGCCGCTGGGTTCACGCGCGCGCTTCGAATCGCGAAGCGGCCCCGGCCTCCGCCGGGGCGACGCGCACTTAGACGATCCTGCTCCCGCTCTCGCCCCAATAGCGATCGCGGAGCAAGCGTTTGTAGAGCTTGCCGGTGGGGTGGCGCGGCAGTTCGGCGGTGAAGTCGATCTGGCGCGGGGTCTTCACGCCCGACAATTCGGCGCGGCACCAGGCGGTCAGTTCCTCGGCAAGCGCGGGGCCGGCATCGGCCATGTCGGCGGGCTGGACCACCGCGATCACGCGCTCGCCCATATCGGGATCGGGGCCGCCGATCACCGCGACGTCGGCGACCTTGGGATGGGTGATGATGCGATTCTCTATCTCCTGCGGATAGATGTTCACCCCGCCCGAGATGATCATGAAGCTCTTGCGGTCGGTCAGATACAGGAAGCCCTCCTCATCCAACCGTCCGATGTCGCCGAGCGTCGTCCAGCCCTTGGCGTTCGATGCCTCGGCGGTCTTGGCCGGGTCGTTATGATAGGCGAACTGGCCGCCGCCCTCGAAATAGATCAGGCCTTCGCTTCCCGCCGGCAATTCCTCGCCATCCTCGCCGCAGATATGCGCAATGCCGTAAGCCGGCTTGCCGACCGAGCCCTTGTGCGCGAGCCATTGCTCCGACGTGATCGAGGTGAAGCCGTTGCCTTCCGATCCGGCATAATATTCGTAGATCACTGGTCCCCACCAGGCGATCATCTTTTCCTTGACCGGGACCGGGCAGGGCGCCGCGGCGTGGATCGCGGCCCTCATGCTCGACACGTCGTGCGCCAGCCGATCGGCCTCGGGCAGTTTGAGCATGCGGACGAAATGCGTCGGCACCCATTGGCTGGCATTGACGCGATAGCGTTCGATCAGCGCGAGCGCGGCGATCGGATCGAAATGCTGCATCATGATCACCGTGCCGCCGAGGCGGTGGACGGTCATGCACCAGCGTAGCGGCGCGGCATGATACATCGGCGCGGGGCTGAGATAGATTGTGTCGGGACCGAAGCCGTAAAGTCCCTGCGCCAGCATCGCCAGGACGTTGACCGCGGCGATGTCGGGATCCTCGGGCAAGGCGACGCGCACGCCTTTGGGGCGGCCGGTGGTGCCCGACGAATAGAGCATGTCGATCCCGGCGCGCTGGTCGGCGATCGGCGTGTCCGGTTGTGTCGCCAGCGCCTCCTCGAGGCTGTCCCAGCCGGTAGTCGTGCGCCCCAGCATCAGCCGATCGAGATCGGGGATCAGCGTGGCGAGCGGCTCGGCAATCGCGGCGAGCGCGGCCGAGGCGACGACCAATTTCGCGCCCGAATCGCGGACGATATAGTCGGCTTCGGGCGCGGTCAGCTTCGACGAGATGCAGACGTAGAACAGCCCGGCACGTTGCGCGCCCCAGGTCAGCGCGAAATATTCCGGCACGTTGTCCATGAAGATCGCGACCGTGTCGCCGATCGCCAGGCCGCGCGCGCGGAACAGCTGGGCGACGCGGTTCGACCGGCGATCGAGCTCGGCATAGCTCCACGTCTCGCCGGTTTCGGCGACGATCAGCGCGGGTTTGTCCGCGTCGGTCCGCGCATGGACGCTGGGATGCATCCGCCTCTCCTTACATCATTGTCAGCAAGGCTAGCCGGTCGCCGCGACAAGGCAAGAGCGCGCGTACCCGGTTGCACCGAGCGGCGGCGCGTGTAGGGCAATGGGCAATGAGTGAGGGCTTTCAGTTCGACCCCGCGCGGTTCCTCAACAGCCGGCTGGGCCATGGCGGCGCGATCGGCATCGGCTATCGCGCGCACGGCCCCCATTGGGCCGAACTCGAACTGCCCTATGACGAACGGCTGATCGGCAATGTCGACACCGGCGTGATCGCCTCGGGCCCGATCCTGTCGATGATGGACATGGCGACGAGCCTAGCCGTTTGGCTGCGCGCCGACGCGTTCGTCGCGCATGCCACGCTCGATCTCCGGGTCGATTATCTGCGGCCGGCGACGCCGGGCAAGACCGTGATCGGGCGCGGCGAATGTTACCGGCTGACGCGGTCGATCGCGTTCGTGCGCGGTCAGGCGCATGACGGCGACCCGGGCGATCCGCTCGCGCATGTCGCGGGCACGTTCATGGCGCCCGACGGCTATCCGCGATGATCAACCGGCTGCCCCCTTACGCGCAACTGCTCGGGCTGACCGCCGAGCGCGACGGCGATGGTGCGCCGGTGCTGGTAATGCCGTTCGGTGTCGACGTGCTCGGCCGTCCCGGCTTCCTCCATGGCGGCGCGATCGGCGGGCTGATGGAAATGGCGGCGATCGTCGCGCTGCATGACGCGCTGGAGGGAGAGGGCGGCGGCGAAATCAAGCCGATCAACGTGACGGTCGATTTCATGCGCGGCGGCCGCGACAAGCAGACTCGCTCGCGCGGCATCGTCACCCGGCTGGGCACGCGCGTCGCCAATGTCGAGGCGACGGCGTGGCAGGACGACCCCGGCAAGCCGATCGCCGCGGCGCGGATGAACTATTTGATTGTGCGGGGGTAAGGATAGCGCACCTCCTATTTCGGCCCATGCCTTTGCCGGAGTGACGCCGGGCTTTTGCCAGGGTGAGATGAGCGGGCGTTATGCTGCCCTCTCCCGCTTGCGGGTGCACCGGGTCGGTCATGCCCCCGGCATGACCTGAACAGCGCGGGGCGCTGTTCACCCGGTGCAGGTTGGGTGAGGGTCTTCTTCCTTCTTCCAAGCGGGCAACGCGACGAAACAAGAAAGAAGACCCTCACCCTCCCACCGCTTCGCGGCGGGCCCCTCCCTCTCCCGCAAGCGGGAGAGGCGACCTAGGTGACAAATCCCGCTCCCTCGCAATAGCGATCAGCTCCAATCATCCCTTTGGCGTCAGCCGCATCAACCGTCCGCCCGAACCCTCCTCACCATCCTCGAGCAGCCAGATCGACCCGTCGGGCGCCTGCGCCACGTCGCGGATGCGCGTGCCGAAATCCCAAAAATCGGCGGCGGTCGCGGTGTCGCCCGACAAGGTCACGCGAATCAGGCCGGGGGTCGACATCGCGGCGATGAACAGCGAGCCCTTGTATGCCGGGAACATGATGCCCGAATAATAGATCATCCCGCCGGGCGAGATCGACGGGTTCCACCACAATTTGGGCGCTTCGAGATCGGGGCGGCTGGGATGGTCGGGAATCGGCTGGCCCGAATAATTGTCGCCGTTGGAGACGATCGGCCAGCCGTAATTCTTGCCCGGCAGGATCAGGTTGAGCTCGTCGCCGCCGCGCGGGCCCATTTCCTCTTCCCACAACCGACCGTCGGGCGCGAACACCAGGCCATAGGGATTGCGATGGCCGCTGGTCCAGGTCATCGCCTCGACGCCGCCCCGATCGTACATCGGATTGCCGACCGCGGCCTTGCCATCGAGCGTCAGCCGCAGGATCTTGCCCAGCGCCTGTTTGGGATCCTGCGCCGGGGTGAAGCGCTGGCGCTCGCCCGAGGTCAGGAACAGATATTGGCCGTCGGGCGAGAAAGTGATGATCGAGCCGAATTGACCGCCCGGCCCGGCCGAGCCCGAGCGCCAGATCACCGACAGATCGTCGAGCTTGTGCCCCTTGAGGTCGAGCTTCGCCCTGGCCAACGCGAGCTGGCTGCCCTCCGCGCCCGGCTCGGCATAGCTCAGATAGACGATATGGCTGTCGACATAGGTCGGCGCGATGGCGACATCGAGCAATCCGCCCTGTCCGCCTTTGGCAACTGCAGGCACGCCGGCGATCTCGAGGACCTTGCCGTCGGGCTGGCGCAGCTTGAGCACACCCGCTTTCTCGGTGACGAGCAGCCCCTGGTCGTTGGGCAGGAAAGCCATCGCGAACGGCGCATCGAACTTGCCGATATCGGTTACCGTGAATGGCGCCGGCGCGATCGGCATGTTGGCGCGTCCGGTCGTCGCGGGCACGTTCTTGATATCAGGTTCGAGCGGGGAATTGCGCGGCACGCTGGTCTTCGTCGCGGACTGGGCGTTCGCCGGTCCGTCCGACGGGCCCGAGCACGCCGTGACGATCAGGCCGGTCAACAACAATGCGCGACGGATCATGATCGCAACTCCCTGGAAGAAAAAAAGGACGCTGACACAACGCGCCGTTCGCCGCCAGGGTTGCCCGCTTGCCACGGCGCGCGGACCAGCCTATACCATTGGCCAATCTCTACATCGTCAGGTGAAGAGGTCGGAGGGCTCCCGCCCCCCGGCGCCGAACCTGCTTGTTTCACGGACACCCCATGGCGGACATCGCCCGACTGACGCAATTGATCGAGCCCGAGGCCCAGGCCCTGGGCTTCGACCTCGTGCGCGTGAAGATGTTCGGGGGCAAGGACGATTTGACCTTGCAAGTGATGGCCGAGCGGCCGGAGACGGGTCAGCTGACGATCGACGATTGTGCCGAGCTGTCGCGCCGCATCTCCGACAGGTTCGACGAGGTCGATCCGATCGAGGAGGCGTACCGGCTGGAAGTCAGTTCGCCGGGAATCGACCGGCCGCTGACGCGGCTCAAGGATTTCGCCAACTGGATCGGGCAGGAAGCACGCATCCACCTGACCGCGCCGGTCGATGGCCGCAAGCAACTCACCGGTGATCTCGCCGGTGTGGACGGCGACCGCATCACGATCGATGTAAAGAAGCATCAGCCGATGACGATCGGCTTCGATCAGGTCGCCGATGCGAAATTGCTGATCACCGACAAACTGATTGCCGCAACCGCGCCGCTGTCGAGCGACGGCGCAGAAGAATTCGAGACAGAGGAAAGTAACTGATGGCCACCGCCGTTACCGCCAACCGGGCCGAACTGATCGCGATCGCAAATTCGGTCGCGACCGAGAAGATGATCGACCGCGGCATCGTGATCGAGGCGATGGAAGACGCCATCCAGCGCGCTGCTCGTGCCCGCTACGGCGCCGAGAACGACATCCGCGCCAAGCTCGACCCGAATACCGGCGACCTGCGCTTGTGGCGCGTCGTCGAAGTGGTCGAGGCGGTCGACGATTATTTCAAGCAGGTCGACCTGAAGGGCGCGCAGAAGTTGCAGAAGGACGCCAAGGTCGGCGACTTCATCGTCGATCCGCTGCCCCCGATCGAATTCGGCCGCATCGCAGCGCAAGCCGCCAAGCAGGTCATCTTCCAGAAGGTCCGCGACGCCGAGCGCGAACGCCAGTTCGAAGAATTCAAGGACCGCATGGGCGAGATCATCACCGGCGTGGTCAAGCGCGTTGAGTTCGGCCATGTCGTCGTCGATCTGGGCCGGGCCGAGGGCGTCATCCGCCGCGACCAGCAGATCCCGCGCGAAGTGGTGCGCGTCAACGATCGCATCCGCTCGCTGATCCTCAACGTCCGCCGCGAGAATCGCGGGCCGCAGATTTTCCTGAGCCGCGCGCATCCCGACTTCATGAAGAAGCTGTTCGCGCAGGAAGTGCCGGAAATCTATGACGGCATCATCGAGATCAAGGCCGCTGCCCGCGATCCCGGCTCGCGCGCGAAAATCGGCGTGATCAGCCACGATTCGTCGATCGACCCGGTCGGCGCCTGCGTCGGCATGAAGGGCAGCCGCGTCCAGGCGGTTGTCCAGGAAATGCAGGGTGAGAAGATCGACATCATCCCCTGGTCCGAGGACACCGCGACCTTCGTCGTCAACGCGCTGCAGCCGGCATCGGTCAGCCGCGTTGTGATCGACGAGGAAGAGGACCGGATCGAAGTGGTGGTGCCCGACGACCAGCTCAGCCTGGCGATCGGCCGCCGCGGTCAGAATGTCCGCCTGGCCAGCCAGCTGACCGCCAAGGCGATCGACATCCTGACCGAGGCTGATGCCAGCGAGAAGCGCCAGCGCGAATTCGTCGAACGGTCGGAAATGTTCCAGAACGAGCTCGACGTCGACGAGACGCTGGCCCAGCTGCTGGTCGCCGAAGGCTTCGGCGCGCTCGAGGAAGTCGCCTATGTCGACCTCGCCGAGCTCGCCTCGATCGAAGGCTTTGACGACGATCTCGGCCAGGAGCTGCAGAGCCGCGCGCAGGAAGCGCTCGATCGCCGCGAACAGGCCAATCGCGAGGAGCGCAAGGCGCTCGGCGTCGAGGATGCGCTTGCCGGCATGCCCTATATGACCGAAGCGATGCTGGTCACGCTCGGCAAGGCGGGGATCAAGACGCTCGACGATCTCGCCGATCTCGCCACCGACGAACTGGTCGAGAAGAAGCGCCAGGAACCGCGCCGCCGCGCCGAGGACGCACCCAAGCGTCCCGAGCATAAGGGCGGCGTGCTGGCCGAATACGGCCTGACCGATGAGCAGGGCAATGAGATCATCATGGCCGCCCGCGCGCATTGGTTCGAGGACGAACCCGCGACGGAAGGCGAAGCGGCGGAGGGTGAAGAAGCCTGATGCCGTTCGTCTCGATCCGCATCTCGGGCACCGCCACGAAGGACCAGAAGTCCGGCATCGTGGCGGACGTCACCCAGTCGCTCGTCGAGCGGCTGGGGAAGAACCCGGCTGCGGTGCAGATCGTGATCGAGGAAGTTTCGACCGAGAATTACGGCGCCGGCGGCATCCTGATCGCCGATCGCGATGCCCCCAAGATCGAGGGAGACGCGCATGCGGTCCCCTCGCAATGATAATGCCAACGTAGGCAAGCGGCGTAACCCCAGCCACTCCCCTTCGGGAGAGGGGCAAAAGGTGGAGCAGCAACGGTCGACGCTCGATGCCTCGGCCGATGCTGCAGTTACAGACGACTCCTCTATTCCGAAGGGGAAGGGCTCCAGCGACCCGATCCGCCGCTGCATCCTGTCGGGCGACCGCGAGCCGCGCGGCGAGTTGATCCGGCTCGCGCTCGGGCCGGAAGGCCAGGTGCTGCCCGACATCCGGGCCAAGGCGCCGGGGCGCGGGGCGTGGATCGGGGTGACGCAAAGCGAGCTCGACGCGGCCAATGCCAAGGGCAAGCTGCGCGGCGCGCTGGCGCGGGCGTTCAAGTCCAACGACCTGACGATCCCCGCCGATTTGGGCACGCTGATCGCCGACCAGTTGCAGCGCGCGTTCCTCGACCGGCTCGGTCTCGAATCGAAGGCGGGCAAGATCGTCAACGGCACGGAACGGGTGGAGAAGGCGGCACGATCGGGCCAGGTCCGGCTGTTGCTCCATGCCTCCGATGCCGGCACTGACGGTGCGCGCAAGCTCGCCCAGGCGTGGCGGGTCGGGCGCGATCGCGAAGGTTCTGGCGAAGAGGGCTTGGCACTTCCCCTCCCGCGCACCATATTGTCCTTGGCGCTAGGCCGCGAAAATGTGGTACATATCGCCGTGACCGACCCCGCTGCCGCGGTCCGCGTGCGTGACGCGCTCGACCGCTGGCGGCACTTTATCGGCCCTGATTTGACTACCGAGCCTTGCGAAACGGCCTCGCAGGGCGCATCGGCGCTTCCCGCGGCAGTCGGAAGCACTGGCGGCTCGGCCGACAACGACGAGGATATTGAGTGAGCGATACCGACAACGACAAGCCGAAACTCGGAATGCGCCAGCCATTGGGGCTGAAGCGCACGGTCGAGACCGGCAAGGTGAAGCAGAGCTTCAGCCACGGGCGCTCGAACACCGTCGTGGTCGAGGTCAAGCGTCGCCGCGTGCTCGGCCCGAATGCTGGTGGTCCTGCCGAGGCGCCAGTCGTCGAGGAAGCCCCCGCACCGGCCCCGGCGCCAGCTCCGGCCGCGCCTGCCGCGCGCGCACCGTCCGCGCCGCAGCTGTCGGCACAGGAGCGCCAGACGCAATTGCTGCGTGAGGCCGAGGAACAGCGCATGAATGCGCTGGAGGATGCGCGCCGCCGTGAGGACGCGCAGCGTCAGGCCGCGGTCGAGGACGAAAAACGCCGCGTCGAGGAAAAGAGCAAGGCGGCGGACACGCCGCCGGCGCCGGTCGAGGCTCCTGCTCCGGCGCCCGCACCGACCCCGGCTGCCCCGGCCGTCGCGGCGACACCCGCCGCGCCCAAGCCCGCCCCTGCGCCAGCGCCCGCACCCGCACCCGTGCCCGCAGCGCCGGTCGCGGTGCAGCTCGATCCGAGCTTGCCGGCGCCGCGCCGCTTCACCCCGGTCGCGCGTCCCGAGATTCCCAAGCCAGCCCCGGCGCCCGCGCCGGCACCGGCCCAGGCCGCGTCATCGGCTTCGCCCGCTGCTCCCGCGCAGCGCGCGGCGCCGACCGGCACCGGCCAGGCGACCCCGCGTCGCGGCGCCGAGACGTCGCAACCCGCACGCCCCGGTCAGCGCGACCGCAAGGGCGAGGAACGCCGTGGCGGCAAGCTGACCGTCAACCGCGCGCTCGGTGGTGAGGAAGGCGCCCGCGCCCGCTCGCTCGCCGCGCTCAAGCGGGCGCGTGAAAAGGAACATCGCCGTCACGTCGGCGGGTCCGCGCCGCGCGAGAAGCAAGTCCGCGACGTCGTCGTGCCGGACGCGATCACTGTCCAGGAACTCGCCAACCGCATGGCGGAAAAGGGCGCTGACCTGGTCAAGTCGCTGTTCAAGATGGGCATGCCGGTCACCGTCAACCAGACGATCGACCAGGACACCGCCGAGCTGCTGGTCACCGAATTCGGCCACAACATCACCCGCGTCAGCGATTCGGACGTCGATCTGTCGACCCATGAGATCGAGGATGCGGTCGAGACGCTCAAGCCACGTCCCCCGGTCGTCACGATCATGGGCCATGTCGATCACGGCAAGACCAGCCTGCTCGACGCGCTGCGCGGCACCGATGTGGTGCGCGGCGAGGCCGGCGGCATCACCCAGCATATCGGCGCCTATCAGGTCACGCTGAAGGACAAGTCGAAGGTCACCTTCCTCGACACGCCGGGCCATGAGGCGTTCAGCGAAATGCGCGCGCGTGGCGCCAACGTCACCGACATCGTCGTGCTGGTGGTAGCCGCGGACGACGGGCTGATGCCGCAGACGATCGAGGCGATCAACCACACCAAGGCGGCCGGCGTCCCGATGATCGTCGCGATCAACAAGGTCGACAAGCCCGAGGCCAATCCGCAGCGCATCCGCGAACGCCTGCTCGAGCACGAAGTCGTGGTCGAACAGATGGGCGGCGACGTCCAGGACGTCGAAGTCTCGGCGCTCAAGAAGACCGGGCTCGACGAACTGATCGAGAAGATCCAGATCCAGGCCGAGCTGATGGAACTCCGGGCCAATCCCGATCGCGACGCCGAGGGCACCGTGATCGAGGCCAAGCTCGACAAGGGTCGCGGCCCGGTCGCGACCGTGCTGGTCACGCGCGGCACGCTCAGGGTCGGAGACGTGTTCGTCGCCGGCGCCGAGAGCGGCAAGGTCCGTGCCTTGGTCAACGACAAGGGCGCGCAGATCAAGGAAGCCGGACCGTCGATGCCGGTCGAGATCCTGGGTATTTCGGGCGTCCCCTCGGCGGGCGATCCGCTCCAGGTGGTCGAGAACGAAGCGCGTGCCCGCGAAGTTGCGGCCTATCGTGCCGGTGTCATCCAGGACAAGCGCACGACCAATGCGCCGGCCAGCCTGGAGAGCATGTTCTCCGCGCTCAAGGCCAATCAGGCGATCGAATATCCGCTGGTCATTAAGGCGGATACGCAGGGTACGGTCGAGGCGATTGTCGGCGCGGTCAACAAGATCTCGACCGACGAGATCAAGGCGCGCGTGCTCCATTCGGGCGTCGGCGGCATCACCGAAAGCGACGTGACCCTGGCCGGTGCCTCGGGCGCGCCGATCATCGGCTTCAACGTCCGCGCCAATGCCAAGGCGCGCGAGATCGCCGAGCGTCAGAAGGTCGCGTTGAAATATTATGACGTGATCTACGACCTGATCGACGAGATCCGCGCCGGCATGGCGGGCGAGCTCGGTCCCGAAGCGTTCGAGACCGTGGTCGGCCGCGCCGAAATCCGCGAGGTCTTCTCGGCCGGCAAGCACGGCAAGGCGGCCGGTCTGCTGGTCGTCGACGGCGTCATCCGCAAGGCGCTCAAGGCGCGCATCACCCGCGAGGATGTCATCATCTATCAGGGCGAGATCGCGAGCTTGCGTCGCTTCAAGGACGACGTCGCCGAAGTTCGCGCGGGGCTGGAATGCGGTGTGACGTTCACGCAGAACTTCACCGACATCAAGGCCGGCGACTTCCTCGAAACCTTCGAGGTCGAACTGCGCGAACGGACGCTGTAAGATCAACCGTCATGCCAGCGAAAGCTGGCATCTCGAGCCGCGGGCGGTACCTTATCGGTCTCGCCCGCGGCATGAGACCCCGGCTTTCGCTGGGGTGACGCAGTGCCGGAGGCCGCGTCATGCAAAACAAAGATTCCAGCCCCGAAAAATCGGTCCGCACGCTCCGTGTCGGCGAACAGGTACGCCATGTGCTGAGCGAGATCCTGCAGCGCGGCGATGTGCACGACGACACGCTGGTCAACCACATGGTCTCGGTCACCGAAGTACGGATGTCGCCCGACCTCCGACATGCGACGGTGTTCGTGAAGCCGCTGCTCGGCAAGGATGAGGACGTGGTGCTGAAGGCGCTGCGCACCAACACCGCTTATCTGCAGCGCGAGGTCGCTAGCCGCGTGCAGACCAAATATGCCGCCAAGCTCAAATTCCTCGCCGACGAGAGTTTCGACGAAGGCAGCCATATCGACTCGCTGCTGCGCGCGCCCAGGGTGGCGCAGGATCTGGACTCGACTGAAAAATGACCGGGCCGGCTGCCGTATCGGTGCGTTTCAGCAACGCGACGGCAGCGCCATTGTCCATCTGGCTGGAACCTTGGGTCGACGAGTTCGAACTGCCGCCACGCTCCGAACTAGCACTTCATGTGACGGTATCGCAGTCCCAGGTGCCCGAATGGCCTGACCTCGAGTTCTCGGACAGATTGGTGACCGTCTATGGTCCGGGGGGCAGTCTGATGCACGTCGAGATCGACGGGGTTGGCCAGGATAGCTGCTCGGCGACAATTCCGGCGCCCGACATGGGTTCGCTCTCTACGCGATCTTTCGTGGATATCCTCTTCGGAGATTTCCCCGAGGCACGGCCCGGAGGCGTACCCGCCGTCCCTCCCAAGAGGCGCGGCTGGTTTTCGCGTTGGTTCGGGCGCTGAATTTGATCAGGCCGCTCGACGCAGTGCTACAATCGGCGGTGTCTCCGGAAAGATGAGCGGGCATTGGCGACCCCGCCAAAATGGTACGGTCATGCGTGGACGCGGCGCGCGCCGCGTGCTTAGTTTCGTGACATGATGCTCCGTCGGCTGTTGCCGCTCGCCCCCTTCCTTCTCGCCGCCTGCCATTCGCCCGGCGGCGCACCCGCCGCGCCGGCAGTGACGGCGGACCAGATCGCGATCGAAGCCGCGGTCGTGCGTGACTATGCCGCGCGCTATTCGGGCAATGCCTGCGTCGCGCCGCAGACGGTCGCGCGCAAGGGGCCCGAGCCGGTCCCGCCCGCCATCGCCGGCAAGGCCATTACCTGGACCTATCTCGAGCGCGACGCGCAAGGCCTGTATCAATTGGTCGACGACCAACTCGCGAGCACGCTCGCCGCAGCCTGGGCGCAAGCTCGTGCGCGCGACTATCCCGCGCTGACTCTCCCCGCCTCCGTGCAGCGCGACAAGCCGGCCCCGTGCGGCAGAACGCTGACGCTGACCTCGCCGATGATCGTCGCCAACATGGCGTTCGTCCGCTGGGACGACGGAACCAGCCGCCGCACCATCGCGATCTACAACAATGGCAAGGGCTGGGCAGTCCTGGCCGAGGGACCCGCGAAGATCGGCTGATGGCGAAACTCTATTTCTATTATGCGTCGATGAACGCCGGGAAATCGACCACCTTGCTCCAGGCCGATTTCAATTATCGCGAGCGCGGCATGACGACGATGCTGTTCACCGCGGCGATCGACGACCGCTTCGCCGCGGACGCGATCACCTCGCGGATCGGGCTCGAAGCGAACGCGATTCCGTTCGACGGCTCCACCGACATCGCGACGATCGTCGCCGAGCGTCATGCGCATGAGAAGATCGCCTGCGTGCTGGTCGACGAGGCGCAATTCCTGACCTCGCCGCAGGTCGATCAGCTCGCTCATCTCGCCGATGTGGTCGGGATTCCGGTGCTCGCTTACGGCCTGCGCACCGATTTCCAGGGGCAGCTGTTCCCCGGCTCGGCACGGCTGCTGGCGTTGGCCGATTCGCTGATCGAGCTCAAATCGGTGTGCGAATGCGGACGCAAGGCGACGATGAATCTGCGCGTCGATGAGCAGGGCCGGGCGGTGGTCGAGGGCGCGCAGACCGAAATCGGCGGCAACGACCGCTACGTCGCTTTGTGCCGCAAGCACTTCGTCGCTGCACGGCAGGCGGCGGGGCAATGAACACCACGCTCTATACGGTCGCGATCTGGCTGATCCCGTTGATCATCGCGATCGTGTTCCACGAGGTCGCGCACGGCTATGTCGCGCGCATGCTGGGCGACCAGACCGCGGCGGAACGCGGGCGGCTGACGCTCAATCCGATCCGCCATGTCGATCCGGTCGGGACCTTGCTGGTGCCGATGATGCTCGCGCTCGCCAATGCGCCGATCTTTGGCTGGGCGAAGCCGGTGCCGGTGGTGCCCGCAAGGCTCAACCATCCGCGTCGCGACATGGCGCTGGTCGCGCTCGCCGGGCCGGGGACCAACCTGGTCATGGCGATTGCCGCTGCGGCCGCGCTCGGGCTGTGGAACCTGTGGGGCGGCGGGCTGCCGCAAGTCGGCGGCGGCAGGTTCGCGGTCGATAATCTCGCGAGCTTCCTGCGGATCAACGTCTTCCTGGCGATCTTCAACCTGCTGCCGGTACCGCCGTTCGACGGCGGGCACGTGGTCGAGGCGCTCCTCCCGCGCCCACTCGCCGCGCAATATGGCAAGCTGAGCCGTTTCGGCTTTCCGGTGATGCTGTTCCTGCTGGTCATCCTGCCCATGCTACTCCCAGGTGCCAATGTCGTCGCGCGCGTCGTCGGACCTATCGTCTACGGCGTAAGGGGCGCGCTATTGTCGCTGTTCGGCCTGGTCTAACGCTTCAGCATGAATTCAGCCTTGGCGTGGCAGGATCAAGGGTGACAGCGATTCGTTTCGTCCTCGTCTTCGAAAGGCCACGCACATGATCCGCACTCTCACAATTGCGATGCTGGCGGCGGCAAGCCTGGCCGGCAGCGCCGTCCCCGCCGCCGCCAAGCAGCAGGATCGCACCTGGCCAGCCGACAAATTGGGCAAGGAAACCAGCATTCCGTTCATCGGCACGATCGGACTCTATAATTTCGAGGCCGATAGCGATCGCGGCGTCTGGCTGCAGGACCAGCAGCGGCGCTGGTATTATGCGACCGTCATGGCACCGTGCACCGGCCTGTCCTTCGCGAACCGGATCGGCGTCGACACGCGGTTCGGCGGCACGCAGCTCGACCGCACCGGCACGTTGCTGGTCGATCGCCAGCGCTGCCATATCGACAGCCTGACCGCGAGCAACGGCCCGCCGCTCAAGGTGAAGAAGGCCAAGAAGAAGGGCTGACCGCGCCCGCCCCGCACGCTAGGGCGCGCGGATGCATGGCTGGATCATTCTCGACAAACCGCTCGGACTCGGATCGACCCAGGTGGTGAGCGCGGTCAAGCGCGCGCTGCGCCAGGGCGGCTATGGCAAGGCCAAGGTCGGGCATGGCGGGACGCTCGATCCGCTCGCCTCGGGCGTGCTGCCGGTCGCGATCGGCGAGGCGACCAAGCTCGCCGGACGGATGCTCGACAGTGACAAGATCTATGAGTTCTCGATCGGGTTCGGGGTTGAGACCGACACGCTCGATGGTGAGGGTATTGCGATCGCGGAGAGCGATGCGCGGCCAACGCTGGCCGAGGTGGAAGCGGTGCTGCCGCGCTTCACCGGACCGATCGAGCAGGTACCGCCGGCCTATTCGGCGCTGAAGGTGGATGGCGAGCGGGCGTATGATCTGGCGCGGGCGGGGGAAGAGGTGGTGCTCGCGACGAGGAGCGTGACGGTGCATTCTCTTGCCGTCGCCC